>NZ_JAEOXH010000010.1:0-693 GCF_016632315.1 Oxynema mangrovii CENA135
TTAAAAACCCGTCACCTTTCTTTTTTTTTTTCAAGCAGAAGACGGCATACGAGATGCCGATGATTTTGTAGTCATATCCAAAGACTTAGGAATCATTGAACAGTGCAAAACTGCTATTTCCGAGTGGCTAAAACCTGTAGGACTAGAAATAAAACCTGAAAAGACCCGAATATGTCACACACTTAAGCCTATTGAGTATAATGGCAAGACAGAAGAACCTGGGTTTGATTTTCTCGGATTCAATATCAGGCAATACCCAGTAGGAAAATATAAAACTGGAAAAACAGGGGGACGTAAGAGCCGATTAATCGGACATAAAACCCACATAAAACCCAGCCCAAAAGCAGTTGCCCACACATAAGCGATAAAAGGTGTAATTAAACAATTTAAAACAGCACCTCAATCAACCCTAATTAACAAACTAAACCCAATTATTAGGGGATGGTCAAACTATTATTCAGGGGTAGTCTCAACAGAGACCTTCAATAAGCTAGATAATAAAATCTGGCTAATGTTAAGGACATGGACAGTATCAAGATGCGGAAAGGCAAGCCATGAAAAGCTAAGGAATTACTTCAGAAATGGAACAGTTAAACTTAGCAATGGGAAAGAAAGACATGAATCTTGGTTATTCAAGACCAAAGATGGATTCCAACTATGGAAACATAATTGGACACCAATAGTCAGACATAC
>NZ_JAEOXH010000011.1:0-613 GCF_016632315.1 Oxynema mangrovii CENA135
CAGAAGGTGATGAGTTCCGGGGTGGGATGTTGGCAGTCGGTGAGGAGGAGGACGCAGTGGGGGAGATTGAGGGTGAATTTGAGTTCATCAATGGCATAACATAGGTCGGCAGGGGTGGAAACTCGGGGATACATTTGCTGAGGACAGACTTGTTTCCAAATCAGTCCGCACAGAGTGAGGGCGATTTCACTTTCCCGGGTTTCCTGGGCGAGGGGTTGGGTGTTGAGGATGAGGATGGGCTGGTTTTGTAGGCTTTGGGCGAGGTTGATGGGGGTGAAAGTTGTTTCGCTGTTATGGGGGGTTGGTTCCGTGACTTCGGGATGGGGGGTGGTGGTGGGATGATGCCAGGCTTGATAAAAGTCGGGATAGGGGAGGTTTTCGGCACAGTTCCAAAGGACTTCGTAGCATTGATTGAATAGCCTAAAGTTGTTTTGATAAACTTCACCGCTGAGGCAGTCTTTTAAGGCGGAGACGACCCCTGCATAGTGTTGGCGTGTGGTGAGGATTTCCCCTAAACTCTGGGCTGCTAGCCAACGGGTGTCATCATCAGCACCAGCATCCCGTAAGATTTCCACTAAGGCGGCGATCGCCTGGGGGTTCCCTGGGGCGATTT
>NZ_JAEOXH010000001.1:0-632791 GCF_016632315.1 Oxynema mangrovii CENA135
CCTCGCAGCAAGCGTCGATTCAAACAAGCGCTAGGCGTCGGGCGGACTGAGGGGCGATCGGGGACTAGTGTTCGATCCGGCAGCAAAATGAAAGGGTCTGCGGAAGCGCGATCGACGCTCTGGCTCTACCTTAACAACAACTTTGAGAAAAGGCTTAATAGTGACGGCAGCTGTAGGAGAGGTTCTCGATGCACCTCTACTGAAGTCAGAGAGCGCATTTTGGAGCAATTCCTCAAGCGCGCCTTCGTCGAACGTGACGGGCGACTTGAGAAGAAGAGCGGGGATGCCCTTAGAGCAGCTAGAAACGGGACGTCGAGGAAGATAGCCGAGATCCTTTTTTCTGAACTTTTAAAGGAACTCGGATCTAAGTCCTAACAGTAAGCAATCAATACCCCTCGTCTCAGACTTGGGGTATTTTTCTGTCAAATTCACTCCCTATAGGGAAGGTCATGCGGGAACGGTGGAGATTCAGACGGCGCAGTTGAGTTTGAGTGAAGGGGCGCGTATATCGTCCTCGACCTTTGCCAGTGGCGACGCGGGTAATATTAGGATCGCCGTCGCCGAACGGATCGAATTGAGTGGCGAACTGCCCGGAAGTATTTTCCCCACGACGATCGAATCCGGAGCCGTTCTCCTGGACAGTTTCACTCGGCAACTCTTGGCGGTGCCGGAATTTCCCACGGGAGCGGGGGGAACGGTGAGGCTGAGTGCATCGGAATTGAGGCTAAGCGAGGGCGCCCGCATCGATGTCAAAAATGAGGGAACGGGGAATGGCGGTCAATTAGAAATTGCCGTCGGTAACTTGCTCTTGCACGATCGCGGTTCACTTTCGGCGACGACGACCTCCGGAGAAGGGGGCAATATCGAGATTGCCGTGGCAGATCGCTTGCAACTCGACGGGGGTAGCACGATCGCCACGAGTGCTGGCGGAACGGGGAATGGGGGCAACCTACGGCTGTCCTCCCCAACGATCGCCGCATTGGGCAATAGCGATATCGTCGCCAATGCGGTAGCCGGACGCGGGGGGAATATTGCCATCGATACCCAGGGGTTGTTTGGGATCGAGTTTCGCGACGGGCCGACGCCCCAAAGTGATATTACGGCGAGTTCTCAATTCGGTCTTTCCGGAACGGTGACCCTCGCCAATCCGGAAGTGGACGATCCCTCGCAATGGGTCGATTTACCCAGGGGCATCATCGAGCCGCGCGATCGCCTCGTCACCGGATGCAGCCCTGGGGAGAATCGCTTTACCGTGACCGGACGCGGCGGTTTGCCGTTCGGTCCCGACGAGGTGGGAAGGAGCGATCGCCCCTGGCAAGATTTGCAAGATTTCAGCGATTCTTCCTCCTCTTTTAACTCGGACTCTTCCCCGACGATCGCCCGGGGAACCCCACGAGGAGTCCGGGTACCGGATGGCGATCGCGCCGCGCGCTTAGAAGAAGCCAAAGGATGGGTTAAAGATCGGTCGGGAACCGTTCATTTAGTGGTCGATCGCGGGGATAGAAGTCGGTCGGTCGCGGGCGATCGCCCCGAAAACTGTGGTAGTTTAAATATAGAAACTTTCCGTTTCTAATTGATGGAAAATCAGAGCATTTAATCGATCGCAGAAAAATAAAGAGTTTGTAAAAAATTCGTACATTTTTCATCGAACTTTGAAAAAGTTTTAAGGGTGCCGAACGGACCGAGATCGGAGCGAAAAAAGGGAAATGTTTCTGCTTCAAAGCAACTGCCTGTCGTCCGTCCGGGGGAACGAAGGCTTGTGGTACCGTCGTCCGACCTGTGGGGAGGTAAAAACTAGTGATTGACCTGCGTTCGCTACCGCGATCGGTTCGTTCTTTTATTCGATTAGCCGTTTTGAGCGGTTTGCTCGTGGCGATCGCCCTTCCGGCGGCAGTCAGACCGTTGCAGGCCCGAGGGGTGCAGCCTGCGGGAACCGTGGAGATCCCCACTGCCGAGGTCGAAAGCAATCCGTTGCAAGCGGGACGCCGCCTCTACGATGCGGGACGGGTGTTTGAAGCGACCCAAATTTGGGAAAGTGCGGCGCGAGATTATGCCGCGCGGGGCGATCGCCTCAACCATGCCCTGAGTCAGAATTATCTGGGAGTGGCTTACCAGCAGTTGGGAGCGTGGGAGCGATCGCGATCGGCGATCGATACCAGCTTGGACGCGATCGGCGCCGAAACCCAACTCGATCGCCGGGGTAGTGCGATTCTCGCTCAAGCGCTCAATACCCTCGGCAACTGGCAACTGGCTCGGGGCCAAACCGAGGAGGCCCTCGAAACCTGGCGTCAAGCGCAAAGCGCCTACGAACGCGCCGAAAACCAAACGGGGATTATCGGCAGTCAGATTAATCAAGCCCAAGCCTTGCAAGCGTTGGGGCAGTACCGCCACGCTCGGGCGCGCTTGGAGGAACTGGTCGAGCGCGTGGGAGGACAACCGGATTCGCCGTTAAAGGCCGATGCCTTGCACAGTTTGGGGATCGCCCTGCAAATGACCGGGGAATTGGAACGCTCGAAAGCGGCCTTGGAAAGCAGTTGGGCGATCGCGGAGCGTTTGGGCGATCGCGCCACCCTCAGTAAAAGTCTGCTCGGGATCGGCAATATCGCCCGGGATTTAGACCGCGACGAGGTCGCCCGGGCCTACTATCGCGAAGCGGCGAAGCAAGCGCCGGACGAGTTGACTATCGTACAAGCGCGCCTCAACGAATTAAATTTGAACGTTCGGACACAGCGTTGGGCCGAGGCGATCGCCCTGGTGCCGGAGATCGAGAGCCGATTGGCGAATTTGAGTCCGTCCCGTCCTTCCATTTACGCCCGGGTCAACCTCGCCGCCCATTGGCTCCAAATCGACCAACGACAGCCCCAAACCGCAGCGCGAACGCAAATCGCCGAGCTCCTGGCCACGGCGATCGCCCAAGCCCAAGACATTCGCGACGAACGCGCCCAAGCTCACGCCCGTTACCAACTCGGGCAACTCTACGAACGCAACGGACAACTGGAACAAGCCCGCCATCTGACCGAACAAGCGCTGACCCTAGCCGATCCCTTGGAAGCGGAAGATATCGAAGCGCGCGCCGCGTGGCAGTTGGGACGGCTGTTAGTGCGAGAGGGACGGCGCGATCTCGCGATCGCCGCCTATCAAAATGCGTTCGAGACCTTGCAAACCCTGCGCGCCGATTTGGTGTCGGTCAATACCGACGTGCAATTTAATTTTCAAGAAAGCGTCGAACCCCTGTATCGGGAATTTGTCAGCTTGTTACTCGCGCCGGATGCCCCGCAAGACCAGATCGTGCGAGCGCGCGAAGTGATGGAAGCATTGCAACTGGCGGAACTCGATAACTTTTTCCGCGACAGTTGCTTGGAGACCAAACCGACCCAAATCGACCGGATCGACCCGGAAGCGGCGGCGATTTATCCGATCGTGCTCGCAGATCGCCTCGAAGTCATCGTTTCGATTCCCAATCGTCCCCTGACCCACTACGCCACCGCCGCGAGCCGCGATCGCGTCGAGCAGACCTTGCAGCAACTTTATACGTCTTTATTCTTGGGCTATTCTGGAAACGAGCGGTTGCAATGGTCGCGCCAAGTCTACGACTGGCTGATCCGCCCCGCCGTTGACGAACTCGACGCCGCCGGGATTAAAACCCTCGTCTTCGTTCTCGACGGCTGGTTTCGGAATTTGCCGATGGGAGCGCTCTACGACGGTCAACAGTATCTCGTCGAGCGCTACGGCGTGGCGCTCTCCCCGGGATTGCAACTCTTTCCCGAAGGACTCAAACGCAGCGATTTGAGCGTGTTGGCCGTCGGACTGACCGAAGCGCGACAGGGATTTTCGGCATTGCCGGGAGTGGAACGGGAAGTGCGACAACTCGAAGCCGATCTCAAATCGGAAGTTTTGCTCGATCGCCAATTTACCCGGGAGAATTTCCAACAGTGGGTCAATGCCAAATCGTTTCGCGTCGTCCACTTAGCCACTCACGGACAATTCAGTTCTCGCCCGGAAGAGACGTTCTTGCTGACTTGGAACGATCGCATCGACGTTAAAGCGTTCGAGCGCTTGTTGGAAAATCGCGAGCAAGCCGAATTTTATCCGATCGACCTGCTCGTTCTCAGCGCCTGTCAAACGGCGTCGGGAGACAAACGCGCCACCCTCGGATTGGCCGGATTTGCCTTGCGTTCCGGGGCGCGCAGCACCTTGGCAACCTTGTGGTCCGTCAGCGATCGCTCGACTGCCGAGTTAATGGGGTACTTCTACGACTTTCTCTCCCGCGAGGATCTCAAGCTCAGTAAAGCTGAAGCCTTGCGTCGGGCGCAATTGCGGCTGATTCAGGATCCGCAATACAACCATCCCTATTTTTGGGCGCCGTTTGTCTTAGTCGGGAATTGGTTGTAAGGGCGTTCGCCCTGGGGAATGCTAAGAATAGATTCTCTGGGGGAGAGGATTCGCACTCCATCCCCCGGCTCTTTCGGGTTGGCTCCAACCCAAAAGTTGGGATGGTATAGCGGGAGCGAATATGGAGGAGTTAAACGATCCGAATTTTCGGTAAAAACAGTGACCGAGTAAAGCCGATCTCGCTTATTTTTTGAATCCCGCTAGATCGACCCGCATCAAAGTTCCTTTTCTCACATACTTTTCAATGGATTGAGCGATGAAGCGATTGAAACTTTATTTTTCCTACCCTTTACTCCTTTTCAGTGTGGCAGGTAGTCTCCTCTGGCTCGCTGCCGCCAGCGAAGCCGCGCGGGCGGGCGATCGCCACGCCCCCGGCACTTGGTCGGTTCCCAGCCGAGGGCAAATCAGCTTAAACTTCCAACCGCCCGGCGATGCGGCACCTTTGGATACTACCGGAGGCGGCACCCGGGGCAATATCAACTTCCAAGCTCCCGGCGATGCGGCTCCGAGTAACAGCGCTTCCGGCGGCACCCGGGGCAATATCAACTTCCGAGCGCCGGGAGAAGCGGCCCCGAGTAACAGCGCTTCCGGCGGCACCCGGGGGAATGTGAGCTTCCAAGCCCCCGGCGATGCGGCGCCGAGTAACAGCGCTTCCGGCGGCACCCGGGGGAATGTGGGTTTCCAAGCCCCCGGCGATGCGGCGCCGAGTAACAGCGCTTCCGGCGGCACCCGGGGGAATGTGGGCTTTGAGGCTCCGGGAGAAGCGGCGCCGAGTAACAGTGCTTCCGGCGGCACCCGGGGGAATGTGGGTTTTGAGCCGCCGGGAGAAGGCGCCCCGAATAATACTGTATCCGGAGGCACTCGGAGTGACGCCTTGGCGGAGGTCAAGCCCTTGTTGCCGTCTACGCAACACGGACGCACGGTTTCGGCTCGTCCGACGTTCTTCGTGTACGTGCCGCCTACGGAGGCCCGTCAAGTGTTTTTCAGCCTGCAAGACCAATATCGTAACCATCACTATCAAACGGTCGTCGAAATTTCCGGGCGGGGAGGAATTGTGAGCGTGACCTTACCGGAAGACGCACCGGAATTGGAAATCGGCAAGGACTACGTGTGGTTTTTTGCCCCCCTTCAACCGGGAGAAGAACTCGGACCGGATACGTACAAAGTGACCGGATGGGTCAAACGGGTGGAGTTCCCGAGTTCGGAAAACGCCGGGGTGAGTGCCAACCCGATGCAACAGGCGACGACCTACGCCGAGTCGGGGATTTGGTACGATACCCTGTCGGTGTTGGCGGCGGCGAAACAAGCTCAACCGGAGGAGGCGACCTGGGTTGAGGAGTGGCACGACTTGCTCGAACAGGTGGGTTTGGAGGCGATCGCCTCTCAACCTTTCAGCGATCGGTTGTAGTTACCCTCAAACGTAGATGTGGCAGCAGGCGAGAGACCGAATCGAACAGCTACCGAAAGGGTTCGGCCCTTGGCTCAAACAATGGCGGGGAGTCTTGACCATTGCCCCGGTGGTTGCCGCCACCACGATTGGCGGCAACTTCCTCGGGGTGTTTCAGCTATTGGAATGGGCCACTCTCGACAGTTTCGTGCTGTTGCGTCCGCAAGAGGCGATCGACTCGCGGATCGTCATTGTCACGATCTCCGAAGAAGATATTACTCGGGTCGGACAGTGGCCCGCGAGCGATCGCGTCCTGACCCGCGCCATGAGTCACATTGCGGCACAAAATCCGACGGCGATCGGTCTCGACCTCTATCGCGATTTACCCGTCGAACCGGGTCACGCCGAATGGGTCGAACTGATGAAATCGACTCCGAATTTAATCGGCATTCAAAAAGTGGCGGGAAACCCGGTGGCGCCGCCGCCGACCCTCAAAGAGGCCGGACAAGTGGCGGCGTCGGATTTGATCTTGGATGCGGACGGGAAAGTACGACGGGGTTTGATTTTAATCGGGACGGAAAGCGGCGAATTTCTCGAAGGACTCGGGGCGAAATTGGCGCTGATGTATCTGGAACAGTCCGGTCTCGAACTCGAAACGGTAGATGCGGAGAATAATATTTATCGCCTCGGTCGGGCGTTGTTCGTTCCCCTACGCGGCAATGAAGGGGGTTATGTCGGCAAAGATACTGGGGGCTATCAGATTTTAATTAATTTTCGCGGCGGTCTCGGTCATTTCCACCATATTTCGTTCACAGATGTTTTAGAAAACCGGATTCCTAAAGATTTGATGCGCGATCGCCTCGTGTTGATCGGCGCTACGGCGGAAAGTTTAAAAGATATTTTTCAAACCCCTTATACCAATACGGTTTTAGCGACGCCGGAGTTAACTCCCGGTGTTGTCATTCATGCTAATTTTGCCAGTCAAATTATGGCGGCGGCCCTCGACGGTCGCCCGATGTTGCGGGCGTGGACAAAACCGTTGAATTCTTTGTGGATCGTCTTGTGGTCGTTTACGGCGGCGATCGCCTGCTGGCTGGTTCTCGAACACCACCAATCCCATCGTTACTTGTTCCTGCGCGCGATCGTCTTGGGCTGGCTCCCGACGGCGGGGGTTCTGGTGACTGTCACTTATCTCTCGTTTATTTACGGGTGGGCTATTCCGGTTTTTTCTCCGTTATTGGCGGCGACGTTTTCGGCGATTTTAATCCTCAATCATTACAATCAATGGCAACTCAAAGTCACCAATGAAAAGTTGGAAACTGCCAATGGAAAACTCGAAGATTATTCTCACACTTTGGAAGCAAAAGTAGAAGAAAGAACCCGAGAGTTAAAAGATGCTTTGGAAAATTTGAAATCCACTGAGGCTCAACTGATTCATACTGAAAAAATGTCGAGTTTGGGTCAACTTGTGGCCGGAGTTGCTCACGAAATTAACAATCCGGTTAATTTTATTTATGCCAATATCGACCATGCCAATGATTATTTAGAAGATCTAATCGATTTGATCGAACTGTATCAAAAAAAATACCCGGAACCCGATCCAGAAATTTTAGAAGAAATAGAGGATTTGGAGTTGGATTTTATTCTAGAAGATTTTCCTAATTTGCTCGTTTCGATGAAATCGGGAGCCGAACGGATTGGCAAGATCGTGACGGGATTGCGCAATTTTTCGCGACTGGACGAGTCGGAAATGAAACCCGTGGATCTTCATGAGGGAATTGACTCGACTTTATTAATTTTACAATCGCGATTGCAAAAAGAGGCGATCGAGATTATTAAAGAGTATGGAAATTTGCCGAAAGTGGCTTGTTATGCGTCTCAAGTCAATCAAGTTTTTATGAATATTTTGACTAACGCGATCGATGCGTTGGTGGAAACCAAAATGAAGGCGATCGCGCCGTCTGAGAATGGCAAGCACGACGGAGAGGGAGGAACGGACCGTCGCGGGTTGAAAATTTGGATTACCACCAGCGTGTCCGGGTCGGATACGGTGATGGTGAAAATCACCGACAACGGACCGGGAATCAGTGAGGCGGTGGCTAAAAAGATCTTCGACCCATTTTTTACGACCAAACCCGTCGGGTCGGGAACCGGACTGGGACTGTCGATCGGCTATCAGATTATTGTCGAAAAACATGGCGGCCAATTGAGCTGTTTTTCGCCTCCGGGGGGCGGCGCCCAATTTATTATCGAAATTCCGCGATCGCCGCAAACGAAAAAACCCGGAGATCGCGCGGCGATCGCATCGGGATAGACTGCTATGCTTTTGGACATGCAAGGGATTTTAGAATTTAGAGTTTAGATTTTAGATTGAGAGGGTCTGAAGTCTGATTTCCTCCCGAAAGCGGGCAACCTGTCCGCGCCACGGGTTCGACCCTCGTGCTTCCTACCTTGTGCCTTTTGCCTTGTGCCTTTTGCCTCCCAACTTCCCATGAGACTTAATAACTTAGAGTGGCTCGATCTCGCTGAATATCTCTGTCTGACCCTCGCCGTCGTCGGTGCGGTGGCGGGAGTGGGCGATCGCCAGATTCTCTATGCGGCTTTGCCTTTAGCCGCTTGTATTTTTCTCAATCTCGTCCGGCGCCAACAAGCGCAACAGGCCGATCGCCAGAGTGCGATGAGTGCGATCGCCGTGTTAGAAGAACGCTTGACCCGCTTGCGAACGCAATGGGAGGGCGATCGCGAACAGATGCAACAGCTACGAGCATCGATCGAACAAGTCGGCGATCGCCTCGATCGCCTCGATATCAAACCCGCCGCGTCCGAATCCCCGGCGGCGAACGAGTCGAACCGGGAAGAACTTGACTGTCTGGTGGCGGCGATGCAGCAGCAACAACGGCAACTGAGAACCCTCAGCGAACGCCTCGACGCGATCGCCACCTCGGCGCCGGAACCCCCCGCAGAGTCGCCACAATCGCAACCCCCTCAAACGCCCCCCGCGCCGGAACCGAACTGGGAACAATTGCAAAATTTGCCGGAGGCGATCGCCACCTTGACCGATCGCATCGCCCAACTCGGTCGCGGAATGGCACAAGTGCTGCAACGTCTCGAACGCGCCAGCGATACCCCCGACCGTTCCCCCGCGCCCTCAGTGGGGGATTTAGCCGACGCCCTCCAACCCCTCGCCCGCGCCGTGAGCGAAATTCAGCAGCAAATTGCCGGACTCGAACCGCGAACGGGTACCCCTCCCACCACGGCGCCCTCGGAAACGGCGATCGCCCGCACCACACCCTCCCCCGGCCCCGTTCCCACCAACTTCGGGATCGGCAGCGATCCCCGCCAAAATTTACCCCAATGGGGCAATACCCCCAATATTCCGCCAGAATCGAGCATCACCCCCGCCGCCTTTCCCAACGCCCAACCCGCCACCGTCGCCCCCCAAGAATTCGTTCGCCGCTACCAACAAGGCGAACGCAACTTTCCCGGGGTCAACCTCGAAGCCGCCGATCTCGCCCGGGTCTATCCCAGCCAACCCGGTAGCCCCATCGACCTGCGCGGCGTCAACCTCGTCGGTAGCAGCCTCACCGGGGCCAATTTTGCCGGAGGCGACCTCGCCGAAGCCAACCTCAGCGAAGCCGATTTAAGTCACTCCGATTTAAGACAAGCCAACTTAGCCGGGGCCAACTTAGCCGGGGCCAATCTCGACGGCGCCGACCTCGAAGGCGCCAACCTGATCGCTGCCGACCTGCGAGGTATTAATTTCAGAAACGTTTATCTCCGCCAAGTGAACCTAAGTAGCGCCAATCTCTGCCGTCAAAATTTTGCCGGGTTCGACCTGTCCGGCTTCAATCTCAGTCGCGCCAATCTCACTTATGCCGATTTGAGCGGCGCCACTTTAGAAGGCGCCGACTTGACGGGCGCCGACCTGACGGGGGCAAATCTCGACGGCACCTATTTCGGCGACGGCGAAACCGCCGCCCGTTTGGATGGGGCGATCTTGCCCGACGGCAGCAGATTTGAATGAAAATCCCTATAAAAAATCCCTCCAGGGGATGGATGGGAGGGAATGGGGTGTATTAAGTCAAACACTTTCAGTCTTTTCTATTTTCTCGTCTGTTTTCGATCCTGACGAGGGGGTTGTTTCCCCCAAGTGGTCTGACCCCAATCGGACGGAAAAAACACCCCTGCACGGGCAGAGGTGGACGGGGAAAAT
The DNA here is from genome assembly GCF_016632315.1 of Oxynema mangrovii CENA135. Lineage (NCBI taxonomy): Bacteria > Bacillati > Cyanobacteriota > Cyanophyceae > Oscillatoriales > Oscillatoriaceae > Oxynema > Oxynema mangrovii. Next base: position 9,993 of record NZ_JAEOXH010000001.1, read on the forward strand.
TCTCGTTAGTTTAATTCTAACCTAATGCCTTCTAAGGTTCGCCTGCTTTTTCTTCGATCGCGGTGAATATTCCCGCCAGCGATCGCGCGATCGCTTGGTATTTTTTTGCCAAAATAACGATAAAATATGCTTCGACTTGTACGCAGATCTGCGATCGCGCTTCGTAGGACTGCGATCGACCCGATCGATCGGCTTTTCCCTCTAAAACCCTCTAAACATGAAACGATTAATTTCGATCGCCGTCAGCTTAATTATTTTAACGATTATTTATACCAAAATTGACTTTTTAGGACTTATCCGCGTTTTTGAAAACAGCGATCGCGCCTGGACGATTGCCAGTTTTGCCATGTTAATCCCCTTAGTGTTGATTACCAGTTGGCGGCTGCAAGAATTAACCCCTTCGGGAGTACGGTTGAGATTTGCCGAAGCCAATCGCCTGATCTTAGCCGCCAGCGTCTTAAATATGGTTTTGCCCTCTAAAATGGGGGATCTGGCAAAAGCTTACTTTATGCGCGATCGCGGTCATTTAAGCGGGTCGTTAGCCCTGTCTCTCGTCGTCTTTGAAAAAGCCTGCGATCTGCTTTCCTTACTGCTGTGGTGTATTTTTGGCTTGTGCTTGTATCCCGATAAAAATTTTTTGTTTTGGGTCATGACGGTTGCCGTCAGCAGTAGTTTTATTTTTGGTATTTTATTACTCAGTTCTCGCAAGTTCGCTCATTTATTTTTTAATTTAGCTGGCCGAATCGCCCCTAAAAAAATTAGGGTTAAACTCGATAAAATGCGCTTTTCTTGGGGAGAAATGCACGAATATTTCTGGAGCGATCGCCGCCAATTGGCGAAAATTTGCCTCACCTCAATATTTCTGTGGTTTTGTCATTTATTGCAAATTTGGTTTTTTATCCTCGCCCTCAAAGCTTGGACCCCCTTTCTGGCCAATTTAGCCCTGTCCCCCCTAGCCATTTTAGCCGGATTAATGCCCCTCACTTTTGCGGGAGTCGGAACCCGAGACGCGGCCCTGATTTTGTTTTATCAACCCTATTTTAACGAAGCCACTGGTGCAGCTTTGGGCTTATTATGTACCTCTCGTTATTTCATCCCCGCGATCGCCGGACTGCCTTTTCTCAGTCAATATTTAGCAACGGTTCGCAATTTTAAAAAGTCGTAACTTTTTTGAAAATCACTGAACTTTATCGGTCAACTTGATTGACTTTTATTCATTTTTATGATCGATTTTTGCCGCTATCTGCTGTCAACTTCACCGCCGACCAAAGCCCGAGAACGGTTTTGGTTGGGATTGACGGTGGTTTTTTCTTTAATTTATAGCTTGATGGCATTAGAAAAAGCCTTTGACAGTAGTTATGTCGTGCAAGATGACGCCCGCCAACATGTTTTTTGGATGCAGCGTTTTCTCGATCCGAGTTTATTTCCCAATGATTTAATTGCGGACTATTTTCAAACCGTCGCCCCTAGCGGATACACCACAGTTTATCGCCTAGCTGCCGGATGGGGAATCGATCCATTATTCTTCAGTAAATTATTGCCCGTGGCGATCGCACTGGTGACGACAATTTACTGTTTTTATTGTAGTTTACTGCTGTTTCCCATCGCGATCGCCGCCTTTAGCAGTAGTTTGCTCTTAGCCCAAAGTTTTTGGATGAATTTTGATGTTGTTTCGGCGACACCTAGGGCATTTTTATATCCGATTTTTATTGCTTTTGTGTATTACTTTTTACGGCGATCGTGGCTGGGGATTGGCGGGGCGATCGCCCTGTTGGGTTTATTTTATCCTCAATATGTTTTTATTGCATCGGGACTGTTGCTATTACAAGTCATTGAAGTTGAAAAAGGTTCGTTAAAACTCTGCAAAAATTGGCAAACTTATCGTTTTTGTGGCTGGGGATTGGCGATCGCCTTTGCGGTCATGTTACCGTATGCGTTGAAAACGAATGTTTATGGTCCGGTAATTGACGGGAGTCAAGCGGTGAACTTGCCGGAGTTTTGGGCGGAAGGACGCGCTCAATTTTTTAATAGAAATGCTTTCTTATTTTGGACGATTGGGGAGCGATCGGGCATTTTACCGCCCTTATTACCGCCCTTAATTTGGTTGGGAGTTTTTCTCCCCTTTTGTCTGCCAAGGTTGCGGCGATCGCGCGATCGCTTTCCTTTAGTTAGTTTAATTCAGCCTCAAACCGGAGGGCTTTTTTTACGCTTAGGTTTCTCTTCATTCGGGATGTTTGTTGCCGCCCATTTATTTTTATTTAAATTACATTTACCGAATCGTTATATCGAACATACTTGGCGCTTTTTACTGGCGATCGCCTCCGGTATTTTTATCGCCATTCTCTGGGATGCTGCTTTCAAAATTAAGGTTGAAAAACATCAGTTATGGGGTCGAATAGCGGCGATAGGATTGGCGATCGCTTTATTGGGTTATCCCCTCTATACGCCGAGTTTTCCCAGAACGAATTACCGTCCCGGTCGTTTACCGGAACTCTATAGCTTTTTCCAACAACAACCCAAAAGCAGCACGATCGCTTCCCTGTCCGGAGAAGCGAACAATTTACCGACATTTTCCCATCGTTCGATTTTGGTCGGTCGCGAGTATGCGATCCCCTATCATCTCGGGTATTATCGTCAATTTAGCCAGCGAATTCGTGACTTAATTGAGGCACAATATAGTCCGGAATTGTCTGTTGTCAAACAGTTCATCGATCGCTATGGTGTTAATTTTTGGTTAGTCGAACGATCGGCATTTTCGCCGGAGTATTTGGAAAATCAGGGATGGTTACACCAATATCAACCCCAAACTCAACAGGCGATCGCCGATTTGCGATCGTCAGAAGCTACTGTTAAGGTTCCAGTTGTGGCGGCGGCGATCGATCGCTGTCGGGTATTTGAATCGGGAGATTTTGTCGTTTTAGATGCGCGATGTATTGTTGGAAATCCATCTTTAGAATGATATAATTGCGCTTCCCTTTGTCTTTTCTATGATTCAACTAACCGAGTTAAGCCTCAACAAATTGAATTCATCGCCTAAAGATCGACTCAATTCACTAAATTAATATGTCAATTTCTAGCGTCCATCAATTTTTAACAGGTTCGACCGATAAAATTCCTCGAAAAACTACTCTATTTTGGTGGAATCTAACGGCTATTTTTGTCATTGGTTTCGGTTGGCTGGTCTTAAAAGAAGCATTATCGGCGGAATATGTAGTGCAAGATGACGCCCGCCAACATGTTTTTTGGATGCAGCGTTTTCTCGACCCGCAGTTATTTCCCAACGATTTAATCGCGGACTATTTTCAATCGGTCGCCCCCGCCGGATATACGGCATTTTATTGGATCTTTGCCAAAGTAGGAATTGACCCGATTTTTTTACACAAACTCTTACCACCTATCTTAGGGGCGATCGCCAGTTTCTACTGTTTTTTACTGACTTTAGAATTATTTCCCGTTCCCTTAGCTGGGTTTTTGAGTGTTTCCTTACTCAACCATTATTTATGGATGCGTGACGATCTGATTTCTGCGACTCCCGCCGCTTTTGTCTATCCTTTGTTTTTAGGATTTCTCTATGCACTGTTTCGCCGTCAACTTATTTTTACCTGTGTCACTCTCGCACTTTTGGGTTTATTTTATCCCCAATGCGTGTTAATTGCTGGGGGAATTTTATGCTTGCAAATCGTCTGTTTTTCACCTCGCGGAGTCTCCGTGAATCTGCACAAACCCACCTATCGCGTGGCGGCGATCGGTTTGGCGGTGACGTCCGTGGTGATTTTACTGTATGCATTGAAATCGAATGATTACGGTCCGGTGATTTCGGCGACGGAAGCAAAAGAGTTTCCGGAGTTTTGGACTGGGGGAAAAAGTGAATTTTTTACCCACAATCGCGAGGAATTTTGGTTTACCGGACAGCGAACCGGGATCGTTCCCCGCTTTGGAACCATTTTACCGATTATAGCGGGCGGATTTTTGCCCCTATTTCTGTTATTAAATGCGATCGATCGCGGGTTGCGTCCCCAGGGCGATCGCTGGTTCCCCAGTTTGCAAAAGTTGCAAGAACGCGGCTTATTTTTACTGCAAATTATTATTTCCTCTTTAGTTCTATTTTTTCTCTCTCACGCCCTTTTATTCCGCTTGCATTTACCGAGTCGCTATACGGAACATACCCTGAGAATGGTCACGGCGATCGCCGCCGGAATCGCGATGACGGTTCTGATCGATGCGGCGTTTTCTTGGGCGAAAAAATTACGCCGGACGCCAATTCAAATCCTTCCATTAACTCTAGCGGCGGTATTAATCGGATTGGTGGTACTCGAACCAACTTGGTTAAAACGCTTTCCGCGAACGGAATATGTTATCGGCAAATTTCCCGAACTTTATCAATTTTTTGCCCAACAACCGAAAGATATTTTAATCGCTTCTGTAGCGGATGAAGTGAATAATATTCCTTCATTTAGTGCGCGATCGATCCTAATTGGTGGCGAAGGTTATGCGGTTCCCTATCATAAGGGTTATTTTATGCCGATTCGAGAACGCAGTCTCAACACGATCGCCGCCACTTATACTCCCGATCGCGATCGCTTGCGCGAATTTATTCAAACCTATCAGATCGATTTCTGGTTACTCGAAGAAGGAACCTTTACCCCACCCTATATCGATCGCGATCCGTGGATGATGCAATACGATATCGCTAAAGAAGCGATCGCCCAATTACAACAGGGAATCGTTCCCGCCCTCGCCCCCATCGGCGATCGGTGTAAGGTTTTTGAAACTGGACGCTTTGCGGTTTTAGAGGCTTCTTGTTTAGTAGAACAATTGCAAGATTAATGTTTTATTTTCATCGAATATTTAGCGATAATAAGCTCAATATTATTCCTTTCTTACTGATTATCACTGTCGATTGTTTGGCTTTAAATTTCGCGATTCTTCTAGCAGTATTTTCCGGGTTGGAACCGACCCATTTTATGGAAGAAGGAGAACCGATCACCTGGTTTTCGGCGGGACAATTGGCGGCGATCGGGGCGATCGCCGCGATCGTTGGCGCAATTCGTTTCCGCGATCGCTACTCTCGAAAAATCGCCCATGCTTCTCCCTGGATTTGGTTTTTTATCGCTACTTGTTTCTGGTTTCTCGGGCTTGACGAACTCCACGAAATTCACGAATCGATCGATCTATGGATTCATGAATTATTGAACATCGACCAAAGCCATTTGAGCGATCGCCTCGACGATCTAGTTATTTTACTATATGGGGCTGTGATGGGATTTGTTCTTTACAAAAATAAGCGCGAATTAAAACAATTCCGACAAGTGTGGAAATTATTAAAAGTAGGAATTTATACGACAATCGCGATGGTGATTCTCGATGCCATCACTAATCAAAATGATATTATTGCTAGTGAAACTATTAATGAATGGGTGGGAACTGTTGAAGAATGCTTCAAAATTGGCGCTGAAGGTATCTTGTTATCGGTGAGTTACTACTGTTTGCAAATTGCTAAAAATTTGAGCATTAGAAGCTTAGAAAATAACTAAATTTGGAGGGCGATCGCCTTGAATCAAAATCCTTTTAATTCTACAAATAATCCCGATCGCCTCAAAATTGCGATCGCCCTCACTGCGATCGTCTGCGTCAGCTTTGTTATTAATATTATCGGCATTAATTGGGGATTGCCGAGTACGATCGGCTGGGCGCCAGACGAACTCATCCCTTTACGAGTTTTAGAGGGATTAGAAAAAGGTTTTTCTAATGGGTGGTATTACAAATATCCTCCTTTTCATTTCTATATTTTAGCCCTTCTCTATTCTCCTTTCTGGATTCTGCATCAATTCCAGATTGTTGACATTTACAGCAGTGAAATTTATACGATTTTATTTTACCTCGGTCGCGGTCTGACTCTGCTCATGTCTGTCGGTTTGCTGCTAGTGTTGTATTTCTTGGCGTCGAAGGTTTTCGATCGCGCTTCCGCCCTCTTTTCTTTACTAATTATAATCGTCAGTTGTCCGTTTGTTTACTATTCAAAAACTCTCAATCTCGACATTCCGTATTTATTTTGGTTTTCGCTGTCGTTATTCTTCTATTTAAGAATTCTCGAACGACAACAATTACGAGATTATCTCCTCTTTTCTTTGATGGCGGCGATCGCCGTTGCTACCAAAGATCAAGCCTATGCCTTTTACCTACTCACTCCTCTAGTAATTATTTGGCAACATTATCGTCATTTAAAACAACTCAATCCCGATACTCGTTTTAAAGATGCCCTTTTAGATCGAAAAATTGTTTATTCGCTGTGGATTGGATTCGGCGTCTTTTTTCTCCTGCATAATCTTATTTTCAATTTGGAGGGCTTTTTCAAGCATGTTAACTTAATTACCTCCGGTAGCGCTCAAATTCGCCCCCGATACGAACAGAATCTCTGGGGACAGTTAAAAATGTTTCGTCAAAGTTTGACCCATTTGCGATTTTCTCTGGGATGGGGATTGTATTTTATTTCGATTTTGGGCTTTCTCAAGGTTATTTCAAAAATTAAAAAGTATCGTTTATTCGCGTTTCTACTGGTTCCCCTCGTTTCTTACTATCTTTTTTATATTTGCATTGTTTGGTATAGCAATATCCGTTATTTAATGCCAATTTGGCTGATTCTGTCTCTGTGTGGCGGCAAATCGATCGCGGAGTTTTTGGGAAGACGATCGCCTTACCTTGCAGTTAAAGCGTTAGTCATTATTGCCATTTTTATTTACAGTTTTTCTTATTCATTTACACTCAATATTTTGATGGTCAATGACTCCCGTTATACGGTGGAAAGGTGGATGAATGAAAATATTGAAGCGAATGCACTGGTTTTGGGGGCGGGCGATCGCAAATATTTACCCAGACTGGAAAGTTATCGTTCCCAAGTCATCACCGAACCGACCCTAGAAACAGTGACTAACCTCGATCCGGACTATATTATTTTAACGAGTGCTTACGATATTCGTCGATTTGAAAGTGGAACGCCGGAATATCAGTTTTTCGCGGAACTTCAAGACCGTAACTTGCCTTATAGTCTGCAATTTAGATATCAATATCGACCGCAATGGTATTTTTTCAATCGCCAAGAATTGGAATATCGCAATGTAGACGATCGCTATATTTACTCAAATTTCGATAAAATCGATCCGGAAATTACTATTTTTCAAAAAGTTCGGGAATAAAAAGCCTAAATTTTAAACCCTTTCGATCGCGGCAGGACGCCCGCCCCCCTCATAATCATTCCATCCTAGAATCTACAATCTAAAATCTACAATCTACAATTCCTTCACCGACTGCGCTTGTCAATCATATCCGCAAGCAGGGCAAACATCGCCAATTGAGTAGAAGTTACCAGTAAAATTAAAGTTCTTTCAGTTAAATCCTGACGGATAAAAAGATCTTGAAACAGAGTCATTAAAAATCCCGAAAAAAAGACCCCTGCAACGGGTAAAAATACGCGCAAAGGAGCAAAATAAACCCCGGTTCTGAGAATAATTTGTAAGAAACGCAGGGTATCGCGAATTGGTTGAATTTTACTTTTACCAATGCGGGGGTGATAGTCGATCGGTTCGTAATCGACAATATAATGATTCGTCAACATGGCGATCGCGATCGTGGTGGTGAAACTGAAACCGTCCGGGAGAATATTGAGAAACTGTTCGGCAATATCTTTGCGAAAGACGCGCAAGCCACTGTTAAGGTCGGGGATGTGACATCGGGTGACCCATTCGGCGAAGCGGACGAGAAACCATTTGGGGATTTTGCGGAGGTTGGAATAGCGGACGTTGGCGCCGATGCGGGCGCCGATGACCATGTCGGCGTCGCGAGTGAGGGCGACGAGGTGGGGAATACGATCGCTCGGATAGGTTCCGTCGGCGTCGGTAATGACGATTAAGGGATGTTTGGCGTGACGGATGCCTGTTTTGAGGGCGGCGCCGTAGCCTAAGTTGTTGGAGTGGTGGTAGACGCGCAGGTGAGGGCTGGGACGAGGGCGATCGCGCTGCTGCCACTGTTGTAAAATGGCGGCGGTGGCGTCGCTGGAACCGTCGTCGATCGCCAAAATCTCGTAAGTCGATCCGGCGCGATCGAGGATTTGTTCTAATTCGTCGAGGGTATGGGCGATCGCCAGTTCTTCGTTATAAACCGGAATAATCACCGAAAATGGCGGATTTTCGCCGCGATCGCGTTCGATAGAGTCCATAGGGCTTGCAAAACAAGCATTTTAGCAGAACAGTTGAGGAGAATCGATTCTATCACGTCGGTTTGGGCGCGAAGGCGGCGCTATTTTTCAGGGTGACGATCCTAAAATAGGAACCCGATAGATACACTATTGGTGGTCTAATCCCGCGCGCTAACGCCACACGTCCTTGTTTACCAAGTTTTTTACGCGAGAGCTTCGAGATCGCCTGCACGCCGTGCGCCAGTCGCTGACGGCGACGCGGATGTTGATGGCGGTGACGATCGCCGTGTTGATTGGGGGCTTACTGCTGGCGCGAACCTGGGGATGGACTCAAAACTTAGAACTGGCGGTGTTCGATCGCATGGTGCAGATGCAGCCGGATCTCGGCCCGGATCCGCGCCTGTTGGTGGTCGAAATTACCGAGTCGGACTTGCAACGTTTTCAACAATGGCCCTTGAGCGATCGCATTTACGCCCAAACTTTGCAAGAACTCCAAAAACATCATCCCAAGGCGATCGCCCTCGATATTTTTCGCGATCTTCCCAATCCTCCCGGTTATGAGGAATTGGTCGCCCAATTACAACAGCCTAACGTCATCGGTATTACCTATTTCGGCAATAGCAAAATCGAACGCATTCCGCCACCGCCGACGTTACCGGAATCTCAGGTCGCCTTTAGCGATCTGCTCACCGATCCCGATGGGGTCGTCCGTCGCAATTTAATGTTTCTCCCCGAGGACGACCGGATTTTCCAATCCCTCTCTCTGAGTCTGGCCCTGTTCGAGTTGGGCGATCGCGGTCTGACGCCGAAAATTGCGAAAGATAATAACTATCACCTGGGCAACGCTATTTTTACCCAACTCAAGCCCAATTCCGGCGCCTATCAAACCATCGATGCGGGAGGCTACCAAATTCTCCTCCACTACCGATCGCGCGATCCCGCCCGCCGGGTCACCCTCGGCGATATCCTCGACGGACGCTACGATCCTGCGTGGATCGAGGACAAACTGGTGGCGATCGGAACCACGGCGCCGAGTTTAAAAGACACTTTTTTTACCCCCTACAGTGAAGTCGCCGAGGGCAATCGCAAAATGCCGGGGGTGCTGATTCACACCCAAATGGTCAGTCAGTTTTTGACTGCGGCGATCGACGATCGCCCCCCTTTCTGGTTTTGGCCCGCATGGTTAGAAACCCTTTGGATTCTCACTTGGGCGGGGTTGGGAATTGGTATCGGAATGTGGCTCAATCATCCGGCTATGCTTGCCCTTTGTACTGCCGTGAGTTTGTCCGGTTTGGCGCTAATTTCCTATCAATTCTTCCTCCACGGCGGCTGGATTCCCATAGCCACGCCCGGCTTAGGATTGTTGCTCGTATCGGCGGCGATCGTGACTTACGAACTCCAAAAAGCCCGACAACAACAATCGATGGTCATGCGCTTACTCGGTCAACAAACTTCGCCAGAAATTGCCCGAGCCCTTTGGCAACAACGCGACAGTCTACTCGAATCCGGAATGATTCCCGGAAGGACATTAACCGCCACTGTATTGTTTAGCGACATTCACAATTTTACGACGATTTCCGAGCAGACTTCTACCGATCTTCTCATGAGTTGGCTCAATGAATATTTGCAAGCAATGACTCGAGAAGTCACCACCCATCACGGCATTGTTAATAAATTTATTGGCGATGCCTTGATGGCAGTTTTTGGCCTTCCCTTATCCCATTACAATACGGCAGAAGATGCCCGCAATGCCGTATCTTGTGCGTTGGCGATGCGCGATCGCCTCCGCGAACTCAATGACAACTGGGCCAAGCGCGGTTTACCCGTAATTCAAATTCGCATCGGAATTTACACCGGATCTGTAATGGCGGGCAGTTTGGGCGGGAAAGAACGGCTGGAATATGGCGTCATCGGCGATAGTGTCAACATCGCTTCTCGTTTGGAAAGTTGCGAAAAAGACCGTCAAATTGATAATTGTCGGATTTTGATCGCTCGCCAAACACTGATTCACGTTTACGGAGAATTTGAAGTCGAATTCTGGGGGCCGTTGCAACTCAAAGGTAAACAACATTCGGTGGAAGTCTATCGCGTTTTGGGTAAGTTGCGAAAGTAGAAAAGAATTTGAGAGTTGAGAATTTAGATTTTAGACGCGGTGAGATTTAAATCTTGTGTTAATGCTATTAAAATCAACATCAATGGATCGGTATCGATCGCGAGTTTGAGAAGGACTCTAAGGATCGGTTACAATTAAAGAATTAGATGAAATGTTCAGTTATAATTTTCAGTCTAAATATTTTTTAGTGCCATGCCAGTTAAAGCTTTTCAAAACTCCATACTTTTTCGATCGCCGACCTCGGCGTTAGCGATCGCCACCCTCTTAGTCGTCGCGATCGCGCCGATGGGAAATCGGGCGACAGCTTCCGAAATCACGATCGCCGATTCGTCTACCCCCAGAGTGAACGACCCTCCGGGAGGACGAGAACCGGGAGGCAACCGCGCGCCCCTCCCCGAGGTTGACAATGCGCCGGGAGGACGAGAACCGGGGGCGACTCGCAGCGCCAATGGATGTCTGGAAGAAGATAAAGCCTTGGCGATCGTGCAACCCGTCGGCGATCGCAACCGCATTACCACCAGTGCTATCTATCCGACCTTCTTCTTCTACCTTCCAGAAACCAGCGCACCCAAAGCAGAATTTGTTCTCACGGACAATAGGTATCAAGAAATTTACAAGACGACTTTCGACGTTTTCGATGCAGGTAGCACGATCCGGGTCACTATCCCCGCTTCTCTCCTGTCGCCGACATTGGAAGTGGGATCGGAGTATACTTGGTCTTTTTCCTTATTGTGCAATCCCAACGAACCCTCGGGGAATATCTTCATTCAAGGAACGATCGAACGGATGATGTCGAGTGGGGGATCGGGACGGGAAATGATGGCCGCTTCGGCGAGCGATCGCCTCGCCCGCTTCCTGGAGGAGGAAAACTGGACCGATGCCCTGATTGCTTTAGCCGACCTGCGCCGCGAAAACCCGAATGACCGCAGTTTGCGCGATCGCTGGACGTCCCTCTTACAAGAGTTGGGACTCGAAGAGTACGCCAGCGAACCGTTAGTGCAACCTTGAGCTGAAGATGAGTTATCACGGGAAGAAGGGGAACGGCCCGGTCGTGGCACGTTTCCCGGTGTCCCTTTCGACGGTTCGATTGCTATGAGTTTTTCCATCTCCCTCTCACTTCTGCTCGCCTTCAGTATTTCAGGAAGCGCCGATCGCCCGTTCGCGCCGTCCTCACTTAATCCCGTCGTCACCCTGGCGCAAGGAACTAGCGAAGACGACGCCCGGGGCGATCGCCTCCTGGAACAAGGACGCCAGCAGTTTAATAACAGTCAGTTTCGCGAAGCGGCGGCGACCTGGGAACGGGCGTTAACCGTGTATCGGGCCGACGGCGATCGCCGGGGAGAACTCCAAGCGGTGGGGTTTTTGGGCATGATTTACCCGTACTTCGGCGAGTATCGAAAAGCCCTGGAGTTCGCCGATCGCCAGTTAGCCCTCGCCCGGGAATTGGGCGATCGCCAGGGAGAAGCGAACGCCTGGGGCAATTTTTCGGTGATTTATATTTACCTCGGCGATTTTCCTCGGGCGATCGAAGTCAGCGAACAACTGTTAGAACTCTCCCGAGAACTCGACGATCCGGCGGGGGAACGCAGTGCGATCGGAAACTTGGGATTGATTTATTTATCTCGATCGCAATACGGCAAGGCAATCGAATATATCCATCAAAGTTTGGAAATGAGCCGCGAAGATGGTAACAAGTTAAATCAATCCAATGGCTTGGGCAATCTCGGGGTCGCCTATCGGGCAATCGGCAATTACGATCGCGCGATCGAATATACCGAGGCGCAATTGGAGATCGCCCGCGAGATCGGCAATCGCCAGCAAGAGGCCAACGCCCTCGGCAATCTCGGGATAATTTATATCTACAAGCAACAATATAATAGCGCCATCGAGTATAACGAACGACAGTTAGCGATCGCCCGCGAGATCGGCGATCCGCGCGGTGCCAAAAATGCTTTGGGAAACATCGGCATCGTTTACTTCCTTCGCGAAGATTACGGCGGGGCGATCGCCCGGTTTAACGAGGTGTTGACCCTCACGCGCCAGATCGGCGATCGCACCGGGGAAGCCAATTCCCTAGGCAATCTCGCCCAAGCTCACCTGCGATCGGCGAACTATAGCGAAGCGACGAACTACGCCCGAGAACAACTCGCCCTCGTGCGCGAATTGGGCGATCGACGCGCTGAAGCCAACGCCCTGATGAGCGTGGGGGGCGCCCTGTTATACGACGGTCGCAGTCAAGAGGCGATCCCGTTGTTGCGTCAGGGGATTGAAGTCTTCGAGTCCCTAGTTCCCGGAGTCAGCAACGAGAATAAAATCACCTTACTCGATACTTTTGGCGACTCCTACGACCTCCTGCAACAGGCCCTGGTCTTGGTCGGTCGGGCCGAAGAAGCCTTAGAAGTTTCCGAACGCGGACGGGCGCGCGCCTTCGTCGAGTTATTGGCCCAACGTCGCAACCCGAATTCGACCGCCGAAATCGAGTTAGATCCGCCGACGATCGCCGATATCACACAAGTGGCACGAGATCGCCAGGCGACCCTCGTCGAATATTCGATTGTCGATGCCGGATTATTAATTTGGGTTGTCACCCCGGAAGGTAACGTCCATCTGCGAACGGTGAAATTTTCTCCGCAACAACTGCAAAACCTCGCCGAACAAGGACGGGTCAGTGCTGCCGGAGGTGTCATCCTCAACGAAAACGAGATCGCCTTTGCGAATGCCGTGCGCGGCACGCGAGCGGCTCTCAACTTCAACCAAAGTGCGGCACAAGAACAAGCGAACGACGTAGAGGAAATCGAAGAAGAGCGCGAAAAGTTAAAAGAACTTTACAACCTCCTCATCAAACCGATCGAAGATCTGTTACCGGACCATCCCGACGCGCGGATCGTGTTTATTCCCGACGCTGCCTTATTTTTGGTTCCCTTTCCGGCATTAATCGACGATCGCGACCGCTATTTAATCGAACGTTACACCCTGTTAAGCGCTCCTTCGATTCAAGTGCTGCAATTGACCGAACGGCGATCGCCACCCTCCTCATCCGAGTCCGGCGAGGGGGAATTTTTAGTAGTGGGTAACCCGAAAATGCCCCCGGTTTACTCTCCAGAAAGGAATCAGCTAGAACCCTTGCGGGCGCTCCCTTACGCCCAAGCGGAGGCGATCGAAATTGCCAAAATTGTTAAAACCTTGGCTTTAGTCGGCGAGAAAGCCACCGAAGCGCTGCTCAAACAACGGATGACCCAGGCGCGGGTCATTCACCTGGCGACTCACGGCTTGATTGACGACCGTCACGCAATGGATAGCGCGATCGCGGTAACCCCGGATGGGGATAACGACGGCTTGCTGACCGCCGAGGAAATTTTCGAGTTAGACCTGAAGGCGGACTTAGTGGTGCTGTCCGCTTGCGAGACCGGATTGGGCGAGATTACCGGGGATGGTGTAGTCGGCTTGTCGCGATCGTTCCTCAGTGCGGGGAGTCGCAGTGTTTTAGTCTCCTTATGGTCCGTTCGCGACGATTCCACCGCCTTTTTAATGCGCGAGTTTTACCGGGAGTTCGATCGCACCGGAGATAAAGCCCACGCTTTACGACAGGCGATGTTAGTGACGATGGATCGAGAGCAGTACGCCCACCCCTTTCACTGGGCGGCGTTTACCCTAATTGGGGCGGCGGATTAGAGATGAGAGTGTGAAGTTTAGATCGAGAGGGTCGGGAATCGGGAAGTCCTCAGAACGGGAAAGGTTCTCGGCGGGGGAGAGCTGACACGCGATTCCCGACTCCCGACAGGACCCGCGATCGCTCATTGACGCCGTTAACCGTCGGTGCGTAATATTAATGCAAGGTTAAAAAGTGTAAAAATTTATTAACTTATAAATTAAGGGAAAATCCCACTAGGCATCGATTCCGATCGCGCCGACCGACTTTAAACCCCCGACAACTAGATAGAGCGACCCATGCAACAGCAGTTTCGTCATTCTCTTCTCAAAACTCTTGCCGTCTTCTTCCTGGCGATTTGCACGTGGGCGATCGCGCCGCACGCCGCCCGTGCTTACGACAATCCGGACTTGCTGCCGACGACGCCAACGCCGATTATCGACTTGGCCAAATCCCTGACCAGCATTCAGCAAGAAAACCTCAGTACCGAACTGGAGAATTTTGAAAGCGAAACCGGGTGGAAGCTCAGAGTGCTGACCCAATACGACCGCACTCCCGGTCGGGCCGTGCGAGAGTTCTGGGATCTCGACGACAAAAGCATTTTACTCGTCGCCGATCCTCGCGGCGGCAACCTGCTCAATTTCAACGTCGGCAATGAGGTTTACGCCTTGCTACCGCGTACCTTTTGGGTAGAATTGCAAACCCGTTACGGCAATCAATTTTTCGTGCGCGACCACGGAGAAGATGGCTCGATTCTCAACTCGTTAAACGCCATTGAGGGCTGTTTGCGTGACGGCGGTTGCCGCGTCGTACCCGGACTGCCGCGCGAACAGTGGATTTTAACCTTAGTCACCTCCACCCTTGGCGGTGTGGTGTTGGGATTTGCCGCCCACCCGCGCAAGGATCGCCAAAACTTTTCGTGGCAGTGGGCCTTAATGTTTTCGCCCTTATGGGGAATTCTGTTCGTCGCCTTCGGGATCGGTCCGGTCGTGAGCCGTACCTCGGATTGGCTGCCACTTTTGCGAAATGTCCTCGGCTTTTTACTCGGGGCCGTCGTCGCTTATCTGACCCCGGTTATCGATCGCAAATCCCCTTCCGAAACCTAAACGGCGTGCTGAGGAGAGGCGATCGCTTCTCCCTTAGCCTGCCTTACCCCTGAGTGCGATCGTCCCATCCCGGTTGTTGGTGGCGGAACACACTCAAATCGAGGGTCGGACCGTCCCCCGGGGCGTCGGCCACGCCGTCGCTACGCAGGGAAAAGGCAATCACCGGATCCGGATGTCCCGTGAGGGTTTCGATCAACTCCCCAGTGTGTAGATTCCATAACTTGATCGTCCGTTCCGTACTGCCACTGGCGAGGGTTTCGCCGTCGGCGGCGATCGCCAGCGATCTCACGATCCCCGAATGTCCGGCAATGGTGCGGATCGATTCCCCGGTTTCCAAATTCCAAATGTCGATCGTGCCATCTTGGGTGCCGCAGACCAGGGAGCGACCGTCGCGGGCGATCGCGCAAGAAATCACCGGATCCGAGTGGGTCTCGAACGTCCGGATTAAGCGCCCACTGCCCACGTCCCACAACTTCAGAGTTTTATCAATACTGCCACTGGCGAGCAATGCCGAGTCCGGGCTGAACACCACCGGGCGCACCGTTCCCGTATGGGCGGCGAAACTGTGCAGCAACTCGCCACTATCGAGCTTCCAGAGATTGATCGTGCCGTCGTAGCCGCCACTGACGAGCAAGCTGGCATCTTTGGCGATCGCCAGGGAACTCACCCCACTGGTATGACCTTTCAAGGTATGAATTAAACGGCCCGTTCCCCCCCGAACTTCGTCGAGTTTCTTTTCCGTACTGCCACTCGCCAGGGGTTGTCCGCCGCCCCCGGTCGAGAGGGGATAGAACGAGAGAGACTCGCCGTGGAGCGCCTCGCATAACTCGGGATCGTCCAAGTTCCAGAGCTTGATCGTGCCGTCGTAACCGCTCGTCGCCACCGATCGCCCGTCCGCCGCCACTGCAAACGGGTAGACCGAACTCGACGCCCCGGCGAGGGCGCGCATCCACTCCCAAGACGCCCGATCGGACGCGACCGACGCCAAATAACTCCGCAGACCGCCCCCGTAGAGCAAATCCCCGGGATGGAGCGCGGACGAGTCCTCGGCGAGCCAATCCGTCGGCACGAAGCCCATCAGAATAGCCCGATATTCCTCCCGCGATTCTTCCGGCGGTTCGAGGATCCAGGCACAGGCGATCGCCACGTTCTCGCGGATCTCTTCGGCGGAAACCGACCAGGAGAGAGACTCTAGGGAGCCGCGCGCCACTTTGACCAGAGCCCGAGTAGAGCGGTGGGCCGCCACGGCAAACGGCACGGTTCCATCAATTTTGATATTTTCCGCATCTTCTAACGGAATCAGATCCTCTCCCAGGGTCTGGGCGATCGCCTCTTGGGCCAACTGTTCCGGCAAATATTGCAAGCATAATTCGCGCACCGGAGCAAACTGCTCGGCTTTGAGAACCATCCGACGACAACGGGCGTGAATATTTTTCAGTCGCCGACCCCGAATGATGACGAGTTCGCTATACACACCGGGCAATTCACAACAAATCAAGTTCGCCCAATTGTCGTTGACCCGGGCGAGAAAATCTTGTTGTTGTGCTTTCAGGGGTCTTGTCCAGTCCATGTTTGAGGTGGGTTGTCCTCCCAAGATTTTTACACAGATCGCTCAAAAAAAAGGCGCGCGAGCCGCGCCCCGATCGCGATCGCCGTTGGCGAAGGTTCAATGTCTAAGGTCTTCGT
The DNA here is from genome assembly GCF_016632315.1 of Oxynema mangrovii CENA135. Classification (NCBI taxonomy): domain Bacteria; kingdom Bacillati; phylum Cyanobacteriota; class Cyanophyceae; order Oscillatoriales; family Oscillatoriaceae; genus Oxynema; species Oxynema mangrovii. Next base: position 26,738 of record NZ_JAEOXH010000001.1, read on the forward strand.
CTATATCCTCCAATGCAGGCGGCGGAGCTTCCGGCGTTCGCAGCAATTCGACCATTTCCTGAATCTCCGGAGGCGGTGGCGGCGTCAACCGCGACCCTACCAAAGTCAGCACCCCGCTCTAAAGAGACGGAGTGCTGACAGGATCGGACATTTTTGTGATAATTGTAGAACGACTTCGGAAATCTTATCTTTTAGCGGCAAAAATGAGGGAGATCGCACCGATCGCTTGCCGTTCAAGTCCCGAACCCCCCACAATCCCTAGAGCCTTACTTTCCCGAAGATCTCCAAGGCTTCGATCGCCCTCTCATTCGTTTCAAATCATCTTGAATCGATCGAGTCGGACGATTCCAAGCCGTCTACAAGTCACAACCTGTTCTCAGTGCCAGCTTAAACAAAGATCGCCCCAGAGATCGCCGCTCGTTTCGATCGCGGCGCCATGTTCGAGTGCATTGCAAGCAAGGTTCGGAATGAATCTAGCGTTAAGCGAGGGAGACCTTTGCTACTCTAGGTTCGGGAAAATCATGAGATGACTCGTTCGAGAAAGGGCATCCTAACTATTATCCAAAAACTATTAACGAATTTATACGAATGACCGATATTGCTAACGCGAATCAAAACAGAAATCCTACTGCCAATATTTTAGTCATTGACGATACCCCAAATAATTTACGCTTGTTGGGTAAAAGCTTAAAACAGTTGGGCTATGGCGTGCGCTTGGCGAAAGATCCTCAATTGGCTCTCCAGTCGGCGATCGCGCGGCCACCGGATTTGATTCTACTCGATATCATGATGCCGGAACTCGACGGTTACGAAGTCTGCGCTCAGTTGAAAGCCAACGAGCGAACGCGACAGATTCCGGTCATTTTTTTAACGGCCAAGGGAGAAGTATTAGATAAAGTGCGAGCCTTTGAATTGGGGGCGGCGGACTATATTACCAAACCCTTTGCAATGGAAGAAGCGATCGCGCGCATTGAAAATCAACTCAAATTTTCCCAACTCTCTCAAAAATTAATTCGTCAGAAAGACTTACTCCAGCAAGAGATTCAAGCGCTACAAAACTTTCGTAGCCCGTCGCCGCCGGATCTCACCTTGCCGTCTTCTTCCCCGAGTTTGATTCCCGTACCGTTAGGGGAGAACGCAGACGCGATCGAAACGGTCGTCCCCGATTTGGTCGTAGATCCGCCGTTACCCGACAGTAGCGCCTTGCAAGAATCGTTATTCCAGCACTCCCAGGCGATCGAAAAACAGTGCTTGCGCCTGTCCCCAGGGACCACCGTCGCCGAGGCGATCGCCCGCATGAGTCGAGAAGGGTTCAGTTGTGCCTTAGTCGTCGAAAATAACCAGTTGGTGGGACTGTTCGCCGAACGGGATATCGTCAAAATGGCAGCCGAGGCGATCGCCCCCGACGACATCTTACTCTCCGAGGTGATGACTCCCGATCCGATCGCCGTCAACATCTGCGAACCGATCGACATCTTCTCGATTTTATCTATACTGCGCCAGCACCGGATCCGACATTTACCCGCGATCGACGAATCGGGTCGGATCGTCGGCTTAATCACCCAAAGTAGCATCCGTCAAGTCCTCCAACCGACGGACTTACTCAAATTTAAGCAGGTCGATCGCGCTATGACCCGCAAAGTCATTCACTGCGCACCGAGTGCTTCTGTCTTAGAAATAGCGCGGCTGATGGCGACCTACCGCATTAGTTGCGTCGTCATCGCCGAACCCACCACCGGATCCGTTGGCGATGTGATTCCGATCGGCATTGTTACCGAACGCGATATCGTTCAATTCCGAGCCTTAAACCTCGATTTAAACGCGATCGCCGCGCGAGAAGTGATGAGCGCCCCCCTGTTGCCGATCGAAGCCGGGGACTCCTTGTGGACGGCCCATCAGTTGATGCAACGCCATCGCATTCGTCGTTTAGTCGTCACCTCCGACAACGGCACCCTCGCCGGGATCCTCACCCAAAGTAGTCTCCTCGAAGCCCTCGATCCGGTGGAAATGCAGGCCACCTTAGAGGTCTTGCGCCAACAAATCGACCGTCGCGTCGGCCAGTTAAACGAAGTCAACCACCGCCTACAGCAAGAAATTAGCGCCCGGGAACGGGAATTGCGAGAACGCACGATTCTCGAACAGGAACTCAAGACCCAGAATCTGCGCTTGCAGGCGGAAATTCAAGAGCGCATCCGCGCCGAAAACGCTCTCGCCAAACAAGAGGAACTGTTCCGTACCGTCGCCGAAAATGCCCCGGCAGCGATCATGCGACTCGATCGCCAATATCGCTACCTGTATGTCAACCGCATGACCGAAGATATTGCCGGGATGGGGGCAAATGAATTTATCGGCAAAACCAGCAGCGAGCTAGGATTTGACGAATCCTGCGTGGGTCAGTGGGAAACGACGATCGCCGAAGTGTTCGATCGCCGCACGGCCCAAACCATTGAATATGAATTACCCGGATCCCACGGCATTCGCTATTTTTCAGCCCGCATCGTCCCCGAATTCGACAGCAGGGGAGAGGTCGCCTCGGTACTGGCGATCGCCCACGATATCGGCGATCGCAAACGACGGGAACAAGCGTTGCGATCGATTGTCGAAGGAACCGCCTCCACGACCGGGGACAATTTCTTTTACGAATGCACCCGCTATCTCGCCCAAGTCCTCCAAATCCGTCACGCTTTAATTGCCGAACAAGCAGATCCCGAATTTACCAAAGCGCGCACGTTGGCGTGGTGGACCGGAGAAAGTCATCGGGAAAATATCGAGTACGAACTCGCGGGAACCCCCTGCCGACAAGTATTTCGAGGGGAATCGTGCTTTTATCCCGATTCCGTGCGCGATCGCTTTCCCGACGATCCTTATTTTCCCCAACTGAAGATCGAAAGTTATTTCGGCATTCCCCTCAACGATTCTAAGGGACGGGCGATCGGTATCCTCACCATTTTTGACGAGCGACCGATGGCAAACGATGCCGACACCCAGACGATCTTAAAGATTTTTGCCGCCCGCGCCAGCGCCGAACTCGAACGCAGACAAGCGGAGAAAATCCTACAGCAGCAAGCTGCCGCGATCGCCGCAACCGCCGACGGCATCGCCATTCTCGACCCCCAGAATCGCTATACCTATTTAAACGAGGCTCACCTCCAGATTTTCGGCTACGAAGGCCCGGAAGAACTCTTAGGCAAAAGTTGGCAACAGCTCTATCCGAGTAGAGAACTCGAACGTTTCGAGCGCGAAATCATTCCCCAGTTGCGGGAAAAAGGCTCTGTCCGCCTCGACGCGATCGGTTTGCGCCGGGACGGTCGGGAGGTTCCCCACGAAGTCTCCGTTTCCCTACTCGACAGTGGCGATCGCATTTGCATCGTGCGCGACTGTACCGAACGCCAACAAGCTCAAACCGCCTTGCAAGAGAGCGAACAACGCTTGCAAGTGGTTCTCGAAGGCAGCGATTTGGGTTGGTGGGACTTGAATCTCGCCACTGGCGTCGTTGATTTTTCCGAGCGCTGGAAAACCATGCTCGGTTACCGCGATGAGGAAATCGAGAACGTCCCCAACGCTTGGTTGGAATTACTCCATCCCGACGATCTAGAACCGACTTTAGGGTTACTCAATGCTTGTTTAGAGGGTCGCAGCCCTAGTTACGAGGCCGAATTTCGGATGTTGACCCGTTCCGGCGAATGGAAGTGGATCCTCGCCCACGGCAAAATCGTCGAACGCGACGAGCGAGGTCAGGCGCTTCGCATGGCGGGAACTCATAAAGATATCGACGATCGCAAACAAGCCGAAGTCGAACGCCTAAAATTATTAGCACGCGAACAAGCCGCCCGCAGTGAAGCCGAAGCCAACCGCACCCGGGTCGAAACGATCCTCGAAAGTATCAGCGATGCCTTTTTTGCCCTCAATCGCCAGTGGCAAATCACCTACATGAACCAACAAGCCGAAGTCTTGTTACAACAAAGCCGCAGCGAACTGCTCGGTGAAAATTTGTGGGAACATTTTCCCGAAGCCGTCGGAACTCAATTCGATCGCGTTTACCATCAAGTGATGGCCGAGCAAGTCCCGATCGACTTTATCGAATTTTACGCGCCATTGGCAGTCTGGGTTGAGGTACATGCTTATCCGTCAAAAGATGGGATTTCCGTTTATTTTCAAGATGTGACCGCTCGCCAGCAAGCCGAAGACAATTTACGCGATCGCGAGCAGTTTTTACGCAGTATTTACGAAGGGATCGAAACGGCGGTTTTCGTTGTCGATGTTTTAGACCATGGCGAGTTTCGCTATGTCGGCATCAATCCCACTCACGAGCGCTTGACCGGGATGACCGACGCCGAGTTAAGAGGGAAAACCCCTCAAGAAGTGTTACCGCCTGCGGCGGCCCGAGCCGTTACCGATTATTACCGCATGTGTGTGGAAGCACGAGCGCGCATCAGTTATGAAGAATGCTTGCCCTTGAAAGGGCAAGACACCTGGTGGATTACCAACTTAACGCCCTTGTTCGATCGCCACAATCGCGTTTATCGCTTGATCGGAACCTCTTTTAATATCAACGATCGCAAAGAAACGGAAATCGCCCTGCAACAGCAACTCAAACGCGAGCAACTGCTCAAGTCCATTCAAGAGCGGATTCGTTCCTCCCTCCAACTCGATGAAATATTGGCGATCGCGGCAGAAGAAATTCGCAGTTTCCTCGGCTGCGATCGCATTTTGATTTACGAAGTTTTGCCAGAAGATCGGCGCAGTCTGCTTACAGAATCCGTCGCGCTAGGATGTGGGGCGATCGTGGCGAGGAAAGATTACCAAGACAGTATTTTTTCTCGATGGAAAGAACGCGGCAAACTCGGAAGTATTGTAAAAATTGACGATATCGAGACCGCCGATCTCGAACCGGAATACGTAGAGTTTCTGAAGCGCTTCGATGTTAAGGCGAAATTAGTCATCCCGATTTTAAAAGATCAAAAAAATTGGGGATTAATCGTCGCGCACTCTTGTAAGAAAGCAAGAAAATGGCATAATTACGAGATCGAATCCCTCAATCAACTTGCTGTACAATTGGCGATCGCCGTGCAACAATCGATGCTGTTCGAGCAAGCTCAAGCTGAAATTGCCGAACGCAAAAAAGCCGAAGCTGCCTTGAGAGAAAGTCAGGATTTCGTCCGGCGAATCGCCGATACTTCGCCGAATTTACTTTATATTTTCGACGCGATCGAACAGTGCAATATCTATACAAATCGGGAAATTGCTACGACTCTCGGCTACAGCTCGGAAGAAATTAAGGCAATGGGCAATAATTTATTGCCGAGTATCTTGCACCCCGACGATTTATCCAAAATCCCCGAGCATTTTAAGCAACTCGATCGCGCCCCAAATGATGAAATCCTAGAGTTGGAATATCGGATGCGAAATGCGCGCGGAGAATGGCGTCACATTCTCGCGCGCGAAGCCGTGTTTGCGCGCACGCAAGAGGGCAAACTCAAGCAATTAATCGGTACCGCATCGGACATTACCGAACGCAAAAAAACGGAAGCAGCCTTGCGTGAAAGTGCCGAACGGGAACGGGCGCTCGCGGCGGCAATTCGCCGCATCCGTCAATCCTTAAATTTAGAGACAATTTTTGTCACGACGACGGAAGAATTACGAGTTTGTCTCGATTGCGATTGCGTCGCTATTTACCGCTTCGATGAAGACTATCGCGGTCAATTCATGGCGGAGTCGGTCGCCAAACCGAAATTCTCAACCCTCGGCAAACCGAAAGAGCAACAGCTTCAAGTCGTTGACGAAGAATCGAACCATTGCGGACTAGAAAATTTGTTAAATTCTCCACATTTATGGGAGGAAGATCCGTACTACTCCACAGATACAAATCGACTGGAACTGAGCGAGACAACTTGCTTAGTCGTGGAAGATGTTTATGCGAAAAACTTTAGCGATTGCTATCGCGAACGGCTGGAATCTTTCCAGATTCGAGCCTATCTGATCGTTCCGATTTTTTGCAATTCCCGAGTCTGGGGGTTGCTGGCGGCTTATCAATGTTCCGGTCCGCGAGAGTGGAAAACGAGCGATCGCAAAATGGTCATCCAAATTGGCAATCAATTAGGAGTTGCTTTACAGCAATTTGAACTGCTCAATCGCACCCAAAAGCAATCGGAAGCCCTCGCGCAAGCGGCGATCGCTGCCGATGCCGCCAACCGCTCTAAAAGTGAATTTCTCGCCAATATGAGCCACGAATTGCGAACCCCACTCAATGCGATTCTCGGCTTCGCTCAAATCATGACCGCCGACGATTCTCTAAATTCCGAACATCGCCGCAATTTAAACATTATCAACCGTGCGGGCGCCCACCTGCTCGATTTAATTAATGATGTTTTGGAAATGTCAAAAATTGAAGCGGGGAGAATTCAATTAAACGAAAATGATTTCGACTTGCTCTTACTGCTCGATACCTTGCAAGAAATTTTGAAAGTTAAAGCCGATAGCAAAGGATTGGATCTGATTTTCGAGCGATCGCCCGACGTCCCCCAGTTTATTTGTGGGGATGAAGGGAAATTGCGTCAAGTCCTGCTCAATCTCATCGGTAATGCTATCAAATTTACCCACACGGGTTCGGTGACCTTGTGCGTCACCCTCAATAATAAGGCGACTGAGACGGGTTCGGGCGATCGAGATTCCCTTTTCGATTGCAACTTACTATTTTCAGTAGAAGACACGGGCGAAGGAATCGCTCCCGAAGAAATGGGCAAGCTCTTTGAAGCCTTCGGTCAAACCGAAAGCGGACAAAAGTCGCAACAAGGAACGGGATTGGGTTTACCCATTTCACAGAAATTTGTAGAATTAATGGGAGGCAGCATAGAGGTTTGGAGTCAACGCAATGTCGGCAGTGTTTTTAGTTTTAACATTTTGGCTAAAGCTAGTTCTATCGAAAACATAGACGAAAAGTTAGCTCCAAAAGAAGCCCTCGAACTGGCTCCCCATCAACCTCAAATTCGCATTTTAGTCGTAGACGATCGCGACGAAAGTCGTTTACTCGTGCATCAAATGCTCGCAGCTCTCGGCTTTACCGTCCGAGAAGCAATAAACGGTCTCGACGCGATCGAAGTTTGGCGCGATTGGCAACCCGATCTTGTTTTGATGGATATCCGAATGCCCGTTATGGATGGCTTACAAGCGACCCAAACAATTAAATCTCAAGCCGCCGGAGAAAAGCCGATTATTATTGCCCTAACCGCCAGTGCGTTTGAAGAAGAACGCTCTAGCATTCTCGCCGCCGGATGCGATGATTTTATCCGCAAACCCTTTCAACGAGACAATTTACTCGATAAAATTCGGGAACATTTAGATATTGAATATATCTACAAGGCAGAAGATAACAAAGGAACTGCGGGCAATATTAGATCGACAGCTCCCGAGCCAAGCCGAAAAGATGACTTAAATCTGCTTTTAGCAGAAATGCCCGAGCAATGGATTCGACAAATTTATGAAAATGCCGCTCGATGTATCGATGACAAAATCATAGAGTTACTCGAAGAAGTCCCCGACAATGCAGCTTATTTAGCTGAAGTTTTAGGAGACTGGGCGAATAATTTCCAATTCCAAAAAATCATGGAATTCATCGATCGTGAAAAACCAGGGAGTTAAGCTGTTGAAACAAGATATCTTGATCGTTGACGATACCCCAGATAACTTGCGCGTGTTATCTTCTTTATTAGCCAGTCACGGGTATTTAGTTCGTAAAGCTTTAAATGGGCCTCTCGCTTTACAAGCTTGTCAGAAACAATTACCGGATCTGATTCTGCTCGATATTATGATGCCGGAAATGGACGGCTATGAAGTGTGCAATCATCTCAAATCCGACCCCACAACTCAAAAAATTCCCGTCATTTTTATCAGCGCCCTCGACAATCCGTTTGATAAAGTCAAAGCGTTTAATATTGGCGGCGCCGATTACATTACCAAACCCGTTCAAGCGGAAGAGGCGATCGCCCGCGTTTCCCATCAACTGACGATCGCCGAACAGCAACGGCAACTCGCCGAACAAAATGCCCAATTGCAACAGTTAAATCAAAAACTGAAGCGATCGAATGCCGATTTAGAACAATTCGCCTATCACGTCGCCCACGATTTGCGATCGCCGATTCAGAGTATTATTTTATTCGCCGAACTCGCGGAAGATCGCTTTCAGGACTGTCTCGGAACTAAAGGTCGAGACTATATGGAAGGGATAATTAATTCGGGACTGAGAATGAAAGATACCATCGACAATTTACTCGCTTATTCGCGGGTCGAACTCAGTCAAAATAACTTCCAACTCACCGATTGCGAACAAGTTTTAAGCGAAGCATTAGCGAATTTAGCCGAAGAAATTAGATCGTCCGGCGCGGTCATTACCCATTCAAATTTACCGACCCCGATCGCCGATCGCACCCAACTGGTGCGCCTGTTTCAAAACTTAATCGGAAATGGGATAAAATTTCGCGATACTGGAATCGTCCCTCAAATTAAAATTGGAGCGGAATCGATCGGCGATCGCGAATGGATGTTTTCGGTACAAGATAACGGAATCGGGATTGACCGGGAGTCCTTCGAGCGCATTTTTGAGATTTTCGAGCGTTTGGATACCTCCAAGAAATATCCCGGAAGTGGGATCGGGATGGCGATTTGTAAAAAAATTGTCGAACGTCATGGGGGGAAAATTTGGCTCGAATCCGAACTCGGTCGGGGAACGACCTTTTACTTTACTTTACCCGCCCAAGGGAGCGTTAACCCTTAAATCTAAAGCGATCGGGGTGGATTCGGCGATCGTCCCCGACCCTCCTTGCGATCTTGTTATATTTTGATGGGTGGCTAACAATTAAAGATCGTTAAAGATCTGAAAAAGTGCCTCTTTAAAAATTACTCCAATGGAAAATCAAGCCAGCGAAACCGACTACAAAGCAACCATCTTGGTCGTTGACGATACGCCGGACAACTTGCGCGTGGTATCGGCGATTTTAGTCGATCGGGGATATCAAGTCGGCAAAGCCTTAAACGGACAACTGGCACTGATGGCGTGCAAACATTTATCTCCTGATTTGATTTTACTCGATATCAATATGCCGGAGATGAATGGGTATGAAGTTTGTAAACATTTAAAAAACAATCCCAAAACTCAAGATATTCCGATTATTTTTATTAGCGCTCTCGACGATGTCCTCGATAAAGTGAAAGCTTTTGAAGTCGGCGGCGTCGATTACATTACCAAACCGTTTCAATCCGCCGAAGTGATTTCGCGCGTTGACAGTCATCTGAAGTTGCGATCGCTGCAAATTGCCCTACAAGCACAGAATGACTCTTTAGAACGAGAAATCGAACAGCGCCAAAAAATACAAGAGGCTTTAGAACAGAGTGAAGCGCAAAATCTCGCCCTTCTCAATGCGATTCCGGATCTGATGCTGCGGATTAGTGCGGACGGTATCTTTTTAGATTATCGCATGGCTAAAAATAGCGAAGATGCCAATCAAAACTCCGTGCGGGCCAATCTGTTAACGAGCTTTGCGGCTTCAACGAGTTCACCGGGGGGCGATCGCCCGTCTCCTCCCTATACTCATCCAGAATCCAATCCCCATTTAAAACTGCACGCTTCCCTATTTCCCGAAGTCGATCGCCCCGAACAGCACAATCCTTTCGTCGGTCAAAAACTCACGGATATTTTATCGGAGGATTTGGCCTTTTGGATGATGCACTATACGGAACAAACCCTGATGACTTCGCAAATGCAAGTGGGTGAATTCGTCCAACAAATTGACCGTCGGTGGCACGGTTACGAGGCGCGATTTGTCAAAAGCGGTTCGTCGGAAGTGCTGGCGATCGTGCGCGATATTTCCGAACGCAAACAAGCGGAAGCGGAACGGTTGAAAACGGAAGCGATTTTGCGCGCGCAAAAGCAACAGCTCGAAAAAACGTTATCCGATCTCAAACAAGCTCAAGCGCAACTGATTCAAAGTGAAAAAATGGCGAGTTTGGGGCAACTCGTCGCCGGGATTGCCCACGAAATTAACAATCCGATCAATTTTATTTATGGCAATGTTTCTTATTTAAAACAGTATGTGGTCGAATTACTAGAAGCTTTAGAGTTTTACCAACATGAATTTCAGGGGGGCGATCGCGATGACCGGGGGGACGATCTGGATCTGGACTTTTTGAAAAGCGATACCCAAAAAATTTTACATTCCATGCAAAATGGCGCCGATCGCATCCGCAAAATTGTCACGTCTTTACGTAATTTTGCGCGACTCGACGAAGCGGAAATGAAGTGCGTGGATCTTCACGAAGGGATCGAGAGTAGTTTGGTGCTGGTCAGACACCGATTGCAACGCGAGGCGGGCGATCGCCAAATTCAGGTGATTAGAGAATACGGCGATTTACCCAAAGTTATGTGTTATCCCAGTCAACTGAACGAAGTCTTTTTTAATTTGCTCAATAACGCGATCGATACGATCGAAGAAAAGTTAAAAACCACGACAGGGCCATCCGAGGCGGAGGACGACGATCGCTGTTGGATTCGCATTCGCACGGAAACGACGGCTGACGGTACGGTGACGATTCGGATCGCCGATAGTGGCTTGGGGATTCCGGAGTCGGCGCGATCGCGCTTGTTCGATCCCTTTTTCACGACCAAATCCCCCGGTAGCGGTACGGGATTGGGACTGTCAGTGAGCTATCAAATCGTCGTCCAAAAACACCACGGTCAGATCCTTTGTGATTCGACTCCGGGACGGGGGACGGAGTTTATACTAAAAATACCTATTGCTTCAAGTGAGGACAAATAGGCGATTAAATAAGCGACTCAATGAATACCTCGGCGAGGGTCCGGAGGGGGCGATCGCCTGTTTTGCCATTGGCGGACGACCCTACAGCGACGAAGCGAAGGCGATCCACTTTCACGGTGCAAATGGTAAAGTTAAAAGCAATCGACCATAGAATCTCTGATTCATTCAATTCAAGGGAAAAAGCAATCATGGTTCAACGCGGTTCTAAAGTTCGTATCCTGCGTAAAGAGTCCTACTGGTACAAAGATGTCGGCACTGTCGCATCTGTGGATCAAAGCGGCATTATCTATCCGGTGATCGTTCGCTTTGACAAAGTAAACTACTCTGGGGTCAACACCAACAACTTCGGCATGGAAGAAGTGGTAGAAGTTGAAGCCCCCAAAGCGAAAGGTGGCAAAAAAGCCGCTAAAAAATAAGCGCGCTGGGTCGTTCGCGGCGATCGCGACAAGTCCAGCCGTTGCCTAATTCGGTGGTAGCGCGCTTCGAGCTTGTTGCTGTTAGCCGGACGGCAAGCAGCCCTTCACCTGGATGAACCGTGCCTGAATTACCTGAAGTTGAAACTGTGCGCCGAGGTCTCGAAACAGCGACTCTCGGCGCTTTAATTGTGGGGGGGGAGGTGCACTTAGAACGCACGATCGCCCACCCCGTTTCGGTTGGGGCTTTTTTAGCCGGACTTTCCCACTGCGCGATCGCCGCATGGCAGCGCCGGGGGAAGTATTTGCTCGCTCGTCTGGAAGTGCGCGATCGCCCTTCCGGCGAGAAGGGTGGGGGATGGCTCGGGGTTCACTTACGGATGACGGGACAATTGCTGTGGCTCTCTCCTGACGAACCCCTACAAAAACATACCCGGGTGCGCTTGTTCTTGGACGGCGATCGCGAATTGCGCTTTGTGGATACGCGCAGCTTCGGTCAAATGTGGTGGGTTCCGCCGCAAACCCCCGTGGAGGCGATCGTTAGCGGACTCGCTCAACTCGGTCCCGAACCGCTCTCGGCGGACTTTTCCCCGGATTATCTCTACGAACAACTCCGCCGCCGCCACCGTCCGATCAAAACGGCGTTACTGGATCAGGGGATCCTGGCGGGATTGGGGAATATTTACGCGGACGAATCCCTATTTTTAGCGGGCATCTTACCGATGACGCCCTGTAACGACCTCGATCGCCCTCAAACTCAGCGTCTCTACGAGAGCATCGTTAAAGTGTTGCAAACGGCGATCGCCGCAGGCGGGACGAGTTTCAGCACCTTTCTCAATCTGCACGGGGTCAACGGCAACTATACGGGGGTGGCTTGGGTTTACAAGCGCACCGGAGAACCTTGTCGTCTGTGCGCTACGGCGATCGAGCGGGTTAAATTGGCGGGGCGATCGACCCATTTTTGTCCTCAATGTCAGGGAATTTGAGAGTTTAGATTTTAGAGTTTAGAGTTTAAAGTTTAGAGTTGAGAGGGTCGCCATTTAAAGGCGATGGCGTTGGGAGTTGCCATCGGTAACTCGGGGTTTTGTGTAGTGTTGATTTTATAAAATTATCGGGGCTTCCGCCCCTAGGACCCACCCTCGATCGGAAGGGAGGGCGATCGCCTGTCAAGTATAAAAAATATTTAAAAATATTTAAAACTATTTAGAATTATTGAGAAGTATGGAGGAACTTTGAGGGATTTGAGGAAATCTTGAGAAATGATTTGTAATTTTTTGTAAAGTTAAACAAAGACTGCACGGTTGAGGCAGTCCGTACCCCCTAGCTCCGAGAGAGCGATCGCCTCACCGGGGCGTAAAATAAGGGGGGAATTCAATACCGATCTATCCGCAAAAGATAACTTATGGCCATCAAAAAAGGTTCTTTCGTGCGCGCGATTCGCGAAAAGTTAGACAATAGTGTAGAAGCCAAAGCCAGCGATTCGCGATTTCCGCCTTATATCTTTGAGACCAAGGGGGAAATCCAAGAAATTCGCGACGAGTACGCTTTAATCAAATTCGGCGAAGTCCCGACCCCGAACATTTGGTTGCGGGTCGATCAACTCGAAGAATTCAAATAGCCCCATTCGCTCCTCACATTCTTACCCCATGGTGACATCATGAACTCTACTGCGTTTACGCCTCCAACCTGTCATCGTCCGCGAGTTGCCGTGATTGGTGCCGGACGAGTCGGCAGTACCCTCGCTCAGCGCATCATCGAGAAAAACCTCGCCGATGTCGTGCTGCTCGATGTAGTCGAAGGCTGGCCCCAAGGCATTGCCCTCGATCTGATGGAGGCGCGCGGGGTAGAGCGTCACGATCGCGCGATCGTCGGAACCAACGACTATGCAGACACCGCCAACGCCGATGTAGTGGTGGTCACGGCAGGTCGTCCCCGGCGCCCCGGCATGAACCGAGACGATTTGATCGTCACTAACGCTCAGATCGTCGCCGGAGCCACGGAACAGGCGATCGCGCGATCGCCCAACGCGATCGTCCTGGTCGTCACCAACCCCCTCGACGTGATGACCTATGTCGCCTGGGAAAAAAGCGGATTGCCCGCCCGTCGCGTGGTCGGAATGGCTGGCGTTCTCGATGCGGCTCGGTTTAAAACCTTTATTTCGATGGAATTGGGCGTTTCGATTCGAGAAATTGACGCGATGGTCCTCGGGGATCACGGCCAATTAATGGTTCCCTTACCCCGTTACTGCACCGTCAACGGGATTCCCCTGACCGAACTGATGGACGATCGCGCGATCGATCGTCTGGTCGAACGGACCCGTCACGGGGGGACGGAAATCGTCGAATTGATGAAAACCGCCAGCGCCTATTTTGCCCCGGCGTCTGCCGCCTGCGCGATGGTCGAAGCCATCTTGCGGGACGAATCGCGCATTTTGCCGGGGGCGGCGTATCTCGAAGGCGAGTATGGTTTAAACGATCTGTTCCTCGGGGTTCCGTGTCAGTTGGGTTGTCGCGGGGTGGAAAAGATTGTCGAACTGCAGCTCGACAGTGCCGAACGGGAAGCCTTTGAAGCTTCGGCGAAATCTGTCGCCGCGCGCATCCACAAAGCCAAAGAGCTTTTAAGCGATAAAATCTAGTTGTTGCAACGTCGGCGACGGTCGATCGCTCGGTTCCGAGGATCGGCGGCGAGGACGGGTTCGCGCGATCGATCGCGGAACTCAACTCGCCGACTCTTCGTCGGGAACCAACAGCGCCAGCAAGAACAACGGAACCGCAGCGACAGTTAACAGCACGACAAACACCGTCGCTTGCACCCCAGAAACCACAGCTTTCTTGAACCGCAGTGCCGTTCGCGCGGACTGCTGTGCTACCTCGCGGGAGGGAACGGGTACGGGAAGCCAACTATAGAGCCGTTGAGTTTTCATAATTTGCAGAGGGAATATTTATGGATTTCGCAGTGGCGATCGCCACTTCCGAGTCTTTTTCCTCAGAAGCGATCGCGGAAGTTGCCTGACCTGTTTTCGTTGCCCCCATCTGGTCAGCAAAATTCGGTTTTGAAGATATTTCGACTATATCAGAGGCTCTAGTCCCTATCCCTCAGCCATTGTACGGATTTGTTGCCCGAGCGAGCCTCCGCGATCGCCGCAACGCTTTCCCTTTAAATGGCGATCGCCTCCTTCAAATTTTACCAAAATTGTAGCCGTTCTCATTTGGCGATCGGGTCTGCTAAGATAACTCCGGTCGCGATCGTCCGGGCAACCAGAACCTCGCCGCGTTCGGTTCTCCCCCCTCTGTTGAAATGCGATCGCCCTTGCGTCCGTGGCTTCTGGAATTGTAGTGCAGGTAACCGAACCCTAAATCCCGGGAACGGCGCCGATCGCAAAAGGCTTTTCCTGGGGCGATCGCGGGGTTCATTGTAAATTTAAGAATATTTTTATTTAAAGTCATCTAAATGCGATCGCTTCCCCACGCTAAATCCCGGCTTAACCGGGGAATTACCGGGGATTCCCTCTATATTCGGGGGGATGGAAGCCGATTGCCCCCTCCCCTTCAAAAGTTAAAAATTCCCAACTTTCGCCGGATTAAAATAGAGATCGATGGCATAATAATAAGCTCTTGGGTTAAACTCCTAAAGCGGCTCGAACCCGAGCGGAAAAATCCTCTCTACTCCCTCGTGAGTTTCAAGGGCTTTCCGAGGGCGCGATCGCTGGAAAATCGATAAACTATCGAAAAATCTGCCTCGAACGGAAAAATCAACGCCAGATAAAAACCGAGGATAACAAGATGTTGCAAAAAATCTTAGGTCTTAGGAAAGACAGCGAACGTCAATTTTCCGAAGCAGAAGCGCTCGCGGCGATCGCCGTATCTGCAGTAGCGGCAGATCATTTCTTTGTCGATCGCGAAATGGAAACCCTGTTAACCTTGCTGTCGGAAATGCCCCTCTACCAGCGCTATTCCGAACGGCGGTTGCACCAAATGCTCAATCAACTGCTCGAACGGGTTCAAATCAAAGGGACGATCGCCCTCGTCCGCGAAGCTAAGGACGTATTGCCCCGCGAGTTATATCCCAAAGCCTTTCGGGTGGCGAGCGAAATTGTCTGGGCGGATGGGGTGTTTAACCGCAGAGAACAGGAATTTTTGAACGATCTCCAGCGAATTTTAGAAATTCAGACGGAAACCGCCTCATAACTTCCCGGAGAACCGACGGCGATCGGCAAGGGTTGGCTCGGTCACCTCTATCTCTAGGATGGCGCGCGGATGGGGACTCGCCGGATAAAATGGGTCAGATTCAACCCAGAGATATCCGCGAAAGAAACAGCCGAAGTAATGATTAATGCCTTCCAACCCGTCCAAAACGCCATCGAAAACTTACTGCGCGGTGCCGTCGAGTCCCTCCCTTCGATCTTACTCGCGATCGCGATCCTGTTCGCAACGCGATCGGTCGCCGGGCTCGTGCGCCGCCTCGCTCAAGCGACCGGGGACAAAACGATTAAAAGTCCGTCCCTGCGATCGCTGTTAGTCCAGACCAGTTTTGTTTGTGCCTGGTCCGTGGGCATTCTGATCGCCTCGGTAGCGGCGTTTCCCGACTTGCGCCTCGGCGACATCATCGGTTTACTCGGTCTGAGTTCCGTTGCCATTGGTTTCGCCTTTCAAGATATTTTCAAAAACTTTCTCGCCGGGATTTTATTGCTGCTGCACGAACCCTTTCAACTCGGAGATCAAATTATCGTCGAAGGGTACGAGGGGACCGTGGAAGAAATCTCGATCCGTTCCACTCAGATTCGCACCTATCAGGGGGAACGAATTGTCGTCCCGAACGCGATCGTGTTTACCAATGCGGTTAATGTGTTGACGGCTTTTACCCACCGACGCACGGATTTGGCGATCGGGGTCGATTACAATACGCCTCTGGCGCAAGCGGTGGAGACGTTATTAGATGCGGTGGCGCCTGTGGAGGGCGTCTTGACTCAACCGAAACCCGAGGTCGATATTGTCGGTTTTGGGGACAGTTCGATCGATATGGTGGTGCGCTATTGGACGTTTCCGGAAAAGGCGCAGGTTCGACGCACGCAAACTCAGGTGATGATGGCGCTCAAGACGGCGTGCGATCGCGCCGAGATTAATATTCCCTATCCGATTCGGACTCTTTATTATTTCGATCAAGAGAAATTCGACGACCACTATGCGGTTGCGGCGAATGGCGATCGCGCCGACTAAGGTTTCCCCCAGCCGCTCAATCGCAACAGAGCATTCGCTCTTCGATCACCTTCCAGGTGGTGGGGGTGACGGTTCGCGCTACTTGGTAGCAGCGCACGATCGCCCAATTGGCGCGCAGATAGTCGGCGAGTTCCTGTCGTTGGGGGTCGGAGAGGTCGAGCCACTGGGGATCGCACTCCCAGGCGACGGACCAGCTTTGACGGATGCGATCGCGGAAACCGAAATGAATCTCGGCGGAGTCGTTATCGCTGGGAATGGCCAGTTGGAAGACTTCTAAGCTTTCGATGAGCCGGGATCCGTTCTCGAATAATTGCATTTGTTCGAGTTCGCGGGCCAATATGTTGACGAAGGCCAGATCGCGGACGCGATCGACGGCGACATCCAGATTGCGTTTGAGGGCAAAGTCTACATCGAAGGGGAGTTGGCGGGCGCGATCGCGGGCGAGTTTTTGGGCGAGATCTCGGGTCAGTTCGCGGGCGCCGCGATCGAGGTCTAAGGCGCGATGGCGGGCAAAAGTAAGGTTTCGGGTCAGTTCGCGGGCCGATCTGCGGGCGCGGGAGATCGGGGCGATCGTGTCGAGTTCTAAGAGTTGGGCGAGGTCGAGGGCCGCTTGTACGGCGCGATCGTTCCCGGCGAGCAAGTCGATTTCGCTGCCGAGTTCTCGGGCGGAGTCGGCCATCCGTTCGGCGTTGGGGGGTTTTAAGGTACTGTCGATCGCCAACATCAGAAACAGGGCGGCGGCGCGGCGGGCGCTGGGTTTGTACGGGCCGCGATCGCCGTCGGCGAGGCGATCGCACCATTGGAGCAAGCTTTTGACTTTGCTCGACCTGATGAAGGCGCGCCCTGTGGCTTCCATCAGCAGCAGTAATTTATCCGCCGTCGGTTGGCGAATCCCCGCTAAAAATAAGAAGACCGCTTGCCATTGTTCGCATAGTAAAAACTCGTTGACGGTTTGGGCACTGAGTCGGTGCTGTTGGATGTAGCGAGCGCTGAGATATTCTTGCAAGCTTAAATGGGAAAAGGCGCATTCTTCGGGGTCGAGGTCGTGCAGGATCCCCGACCCAATCCCGATCGCGGCGACCGGATCGATCGCCGTCGGATCCGGGTTGAGTTCCGGCGGGCAATGGTTGCCGATTTCCGAGGGGGAAAACCAAAAGGAATTGGAGACTAAGCCGCGATAGGCGAGTTCGGACAACCAATCGATCGCCCGTTGGCGCGGATTGGCGCAGGGGAGAGGCGCGCCCGCGAACGCTTCGGTTTCGCTCAAGGCGCGATCGAGGAGCAGGTCGATCGCCCGGGCGTACAAAGCGCTGGCGTCGTCGGGTAACTGTTGCGATCGCGCGTAGACCCAGCAGAGTAAGATCGAGCCGAGCGGGGTGCGCGCCAGGTTGCGGGGGGCGCCCCGTTTGAGGCGGTCGAGGTCGTGCCAAAAGGCGCTGCGCCGCGATCGCTCGGTTCCGGTGCGCTCGAACCACAGGGAACTCAAATGGTGGCACTGGCGATCGTCGAGGGGGGCGATCGCTACGGACTGAAACTGTCGGGCGTTGAGATCGAGCAAGCGGGCGATCGCGGCGGGTTCCGGCCAGGTCGGCGCCCCGGGAACGAAGCCGAGACGGTCGCTGGCAATGTAGCGATTTTTGGGATATTGGGCGATCAAGTCTTCAATTTGTGCGATCGTTTCTTGGGCGGTGGCTCCAGCCACTTGACCGACTCCGTCCAGTATAATACATAATCGACCAGCACTTAAAGCTTTGTCGGTCAATTTTTCCGGGGACGGAAAGCCAACCCGGCGAAAGCGTTCGGCAATTTCTTTTTGCAGTTGCAGTTTGGGGTCGGTAAAGCTTTTACACTCGATATAAACGGGGAGATAAGATTGTTTCCAAATCTGCCCGAGTTTGCGACCCGTGAGGGTTTCCACGCCGATGGTTTTCAAAACCGTGGATTTGCCGGAGCCGGACGGACCGAGAACTAACAAATAGGGAATGGCATCGGCCAACTCCAGCGCCGATCGCCCGTCGGGGGATGGCGAAGGTGAGACGAAGCCCTCGTCGCGGTGCCCGGCGAGGACGAGCTGCACGTCGAACTGTCGGGCAGTTAGGGGAACGACGGCATTACAGCCCAAAAAACGGAGGACGCCGTAGCGTCGCAGGAACTGGGCGGCATAGCGGGCGGCGCCGTCGGCGATCGCGTCGGCGGTGGCGCGGTCGAGGGCTTTGGCGATCGCCGTCAACAAGCGGGGGCGACCGTCAAAGAGGATTTCCCGCGCTACTGCCGTCACGTGAGCGCTCGCCTCGGCGATCGGGGAGTCGATGTCCTTCATTGGAAGGGAAAATACGCAGATCTTATCCCGATCCTACGCTACATCGAGTCCGTCTCGGCAGTGGCGAGCGCCCTCAATCGATAAAATCGATCCGGGGTCCGCCGTCGTTGGCGCGATCGGCATTGCGCGGGTTGGCACCGGAGTTAGACGCCGCATTCGTTTCGTCGGCCCGGTTCGGTTCTCCCTCGTCCGTAGGAACGGGTAAGGGATTGGGGGTGGCCGTCGGCGCGGGGGTTTGAGGACTGGGCGTGGCGACGTCGGGTTCGGGAATCGGCGGAGGTGCGAGCAGCAACTGCCAACCTTCAATTTGATTTTGCGCCTGTCGGTACGCCGAGGAATAGTAAGGCACTTTTTGTGCCAGTTGGATCGCCGCTTCGAGATCGTAGACCGATTGTTCTTGAGCGAGATCGAGCAGTCGGCGACTCCAATCGTCGATCGCGGCATCTGCGGAAGCGCGCAAGGGAGAGAGGGTCGAGATTTGGTTGGCGGTATCGATCGCCTCGGTCAACTGGATCGAAGTCACCGCCGCATCGCCAATTTTATAGGCGCGATCGAGTAATTGCCCGTCGCGGATTTGACCTTCCCAGACATCGATCGCCGATTGCGCTTCGCTATAGAGCAAGCGACCGGGAGAAATAGTTTCCGCGATCGAGATCGCCGCTTTGAGATCTCCCCGGTCGGCGGTAGCCCAGGCGCGATCGAGAGTCGGCTGGTCTTCCATGCGTTCGATCTCGTCGGTCCAGGCATCGATTTTCCCTTGGGCTTCGTCGTGCAGCGCCCGATTGCTCGGGATTTTCCGGGCGATCTCGATCGCCGACATCAACGAGGCGCGATCGCCGTAACGGGCCATATCGGTTGCTTTTTGCAAGTAGGGGCGGTCTTCGGTAATTTGGATTTGTTCGTTCCAGCGATCGATCTCCTGTTTCGCTTCCTGCCATTGGGGATTGCCCTGACGCACTAACTGCGCTTCGGCAATGGCGGCGCGCAGATCCCGCACGCTGCCGAGTTGGGCTAAATCCCGCGCCCGTTCTAAATAGCCGACATCTTGAATACTTTGCTGCCACTGGGCGATCGACTGTTGGGCTTCTCGGTATAAGGGGCGATCGGATCCGATTTGCCGAGCTTTGGCGATCGCGTCTTCTAACGATTGCACCGTCGAACGCCATGCCATCCCTTGAGCCCGGGCCAACTCGACAAAATCTTCCGCTTCTTTTTTGACCGAAGTATTGGCGGGCACTTGGCGGGCGATGTAAATCGCATCTTGAGAATTGCGCTCGTCCAAGCGCTGGCGGGCTAAGGCGAGGATTTGCTTCGCCAAATCGTTAATTAAACTGCGCGATTCTTTATAAACTTTACTTTTCGGATCGATCTGCTCGACGATTTTAATCGCTTCGTTGAGGTTGTCGATGCCGCCGCGATCGGCCAAATCCCGCGCTTTATTGAGAATATTGCCGTCTTCGCGGGTGGTTTCGATCAGTTGGGCGAGGGCGTCGTACTGGGTGGTCGCCCAGTAGGTGTTATCGAGGGCGGGTAACTGGCGTAAGTAGCGGTAGGCTTGTCCCCAGTTTTCCTTTTCTAAGGCGGCTTCGGCTTTTTTGTAGAGATCTTCGGCTTCTTTCCAAATCGACTCCCAGCGAGCGATCCGTTCCTCGACCAAGTTCGCGGCGGGGACGTCGGTGGGGATTTGACGGGCGACGGCGATCGCCTCGGATAATTTACCTTGGTTAAAGGTTTCTTCGGCCCGATCGAGCAGTTGAACCGACCATTTTTCGATCTGTCGGTTGATTTCCGGGCGTAAGGGGTGATCCTGGGGCAATTTGTTGAGAATGGCGATCGCGTCGAGCAAGCCGTCCGCATTTTGGCGGTTGGCGGCCCGTTGGGCGCAGTAGAGGCGATCGCCTGCGGAGGACATCATCCCGAAATGCTCGCTACAGTTGGGAATGGCGGGCAGGCGCAACAACATCATCAACGCTCCCGTCCCCAAGCCCCCGCAGACCACCAAGGTCAGCAGCGCCCAAAACGGCCAACTGGTCACCCATTTCATCCACAGGGGACGGGGAGTTTCCGGTTGCGGTCTTCGCGGTCGTCGGGAATTGAGTTTCCCCGGGCGTGCGCTGCTGGAGACTGCCGAGTTTCGTTCCCTCGGCGACAGGGGGGCCGAATCTCTGGGGGAGTGAGAAGCCGCCAGATGGCTCGGCGTTGCGGCGCCGTCCCAGGCCATGTTGGCCGTTCGTTTCGCCAACGCACCTTTGGGCAAATCCGACAATCCCGACCACAAGTCCGGGCGATCGGAATTGGAAGAGCGTGCTGCTTGCCAGCGATCTGGAAGTTCGTGATTGTTAGTCATAGCCTACCGATTAATATCTCGTGCAGCAGCCGCGTTGGCGTCGAGGGCAATCCGTCGTGCGACTGCTCGCGTCTGAGAGGGCAAAATGCTGTCGGGCTTTCTTTCTCCCAGAGCCAAATTCAACGGAGAACGGCAGTCCATATTCGCTGCTTGTTAGCCTCGAGCTTTTGTCTCAGATTTCCCAACCCCTTGCCCGATCTGCGTTTTCCGATGCACTATTTTCCACAATTTTGGTTCTATAGTTTCCTACACCCCTGATTTAGAAATTTCCGGGTTGCGCCATTTCAGCGATGTTGACGACGGCTTTGAGGAGCGATCGAACCGATTAGAACTGGCCGCTCCCCTAGGGGAAAAAGCACTCCGCCCTCAGTATAAAAGGATCGGGAGGAATTCGGAAGGAGCGAGCCGGGTTGGCAGGGGCGATCGCCCCTGCCGTGCCGCCCGGTTTGCAACTCCCCCTTGGCCGCTCCCGCCGCGATCCCGACCCTGAATCCGACCCGATCTCCTTCAAACTCTCCCCTCGTTTGCAATCCTTAAGGGACGGTTCGCGGTTGCGATCGACGCTCGATCGCAACCGCGTTTTTCTGTTTGAGACGATCTCAATTTACCGACGAGTTTGTCTGTAAATCATGAATCAGTTCTGCCAGTTGTTCCTCGGTTGCATTGTAAACTTCGCCACAAAAATGACAGGTCGCTTCCGCACCATTGTCTTTTTCGATCATGTCTTGAAGTTCGGCTTCGCCCAATAATTTCAACGCCCCTAACATGCGCTCGCTGGAACAGCCACAGTGGAAACGCAGCAGTTGCGGTTCCGGCAAAATCTCCAATCCCAAATCGCCGAGCAGTTCTTGCAAGATATCGCTGAGGGATTTACCCGCTTGCAACAAGGGCGTGAATCCGCGCAGTTGACCGACCCGCTTTTCTAAGGTCGCGACGAGTTCTTCATCCCGCGCCGCTTTGGGCATCACTTGCAGCAACAACCCCCCGGAGGCTTCCACCCCTCGGGCGCCGACAAAGACGCCGACGACCAACGCCGATGGGGTTTGTTCCGAGGTGACCAGATAGTTCGCCACGTCGTCGCCAATTTCCCCCGACACCAGTTCGACGGTACTGGAGTAAGGATAGCCGTAGCCCACGTCTCGAATCACGTAGAGATAGCCGTCACCTCCGACCGCTCCCCCCACGTCGAGCTTGCCTCGCTGGTTGGGCGGCAGTTCGACGCCGGGATTGTCTACGTAACCGCGCACGGTGCCGTCGAGTCCCGCATCGACGAGAATCCCGCCTAACGGTCCGTTGCCTTTGACGCGAATGTTGACCCGCGATTGCGGTCGTTTCATGCTCGATGCGAGCAGCAAACCCGAGGACATGGTCCGCCCGAGGGCTGCCGTCGCCACGTAGGATAAATCGTGCCGTTGGCGGGCTTCTTCCGTGAGGCGAGTGGTAATGACCCCCACTGCCCGAATGCCGCCGTCTGCTGCCGTTGCTCTAATTAACCGATCCGCCATGAAGACCTTACAATTCTTAACAGATTTTACTCTTAATTTATCTTAATCATCTTAAAATTGGGCTGATGTTGGGCGATCGCCCGAACCCTCGAACTCCTCTGCCATACTAAAAAAGATCCCCGGGACGGAGTTAAGTCATGTTAGGCAATTTTCAACAAAGCCAATTGAGAATTGAAATCGAAGCCTCCGAAGAGGACATTCGCGAGAGTTTGTTAGATCCGACCCAGTTGGAACGGTGGTTGTGGCCCGCTCGTTTGGACAGGGGTTTACCGGATCGCTTGACTGTCGGGACTAAATTTAAAACCCACATCGGCCCGATCGCGATCGCCCACGAAGTCGAAGTCGCCGACTCCCAAGGATTGCGCTTGTTACTGAGCGAGGGAATCGACGGCTTCCACGAATGGTATTGGGGAGACGGTTGGATTCAGTCCCGTTTGGAAGGGGTTTCCTTACTCCCCCTCAATTTGGGGCAAACGATGAATTTACTGCGCTTGCGCGAGTTTTTGAGCGCCAAACAACGGACCTCACCGCACTGACCCGGCGTAGAACCGATCGCCGATCTCAGCCCGTGGGAAGCGCCGCAAAGCGCTCCGCCAGCGCCAGACGCGCTTGTTCGCGATCGTCGAAATGGATTTTTTCCGTTCCCAAGATTTGGTAGTCTTCATGTCCTTTTCCGGCGATGACGACCCCATCTCCCGGTTGAGCTTGGGCGATCGCCGTGCGGATGGCTTGGGCGCGATCGCCGATCACCAAAGCTTCCACGCTGTCGGGGATTCCGGCGACGATATCTTCTAAAATCCGTTCCGGATCTTCCGTGCGCGGGTTGTCCGAAGTCACCACGACGCGATCGGCTAATTCGGCGGCAATTTTCCCCATCATCGGGCGTTTGGTGCGATCGCGATCGCCGCCGCAACCGAACACGCAAATCAATTGCCCCTCGACAAACGGGCGCGTCGCTTTCAACACGTTTTCCAAACTGTCCGGCGTATGCGCATAATCGACGATCGCCGCAATTTTCTGCTCCGGAGATACGCTCACCCGTTCCATCCGTCCCGGAACTCCCCCAAATTCGGGCAGGACCGCAACCATCGCCCCCAAATCCAAGCCCAAATGCAACCCGGCGGCGATCGCGGCGAGCAAGTTCGCCAAATTGTACTGACCCACTAACGGTAAACTAAACTCGGCCTCGCCCATCGGCGTGTGGATCGTTCCCTTCACTCCGGTCGCCTCGTAACTCAACTCGCTGGCGTACAAATCGGCGGACTCGTCGGTTAAGGAATAACTCCAAACCCGTTCGCCCCCGACCCGTTCGATCAATTGCCGACCGTAGGGGTCGTCGGCGTTAATCACCGCCCGTCCTCGGAGGTATTCCGGCGCGAACAACCGCGCTTTCGCCTCGAAATAATCCTCCATATCTCGGTGAAAATCTAAATGATCTTGGGTCAAGTTGGTGAAAATTCCCACTTCAAAGGGAATTCCCAACACCCGATCTTGGGCCAACGAGTGGGAACTGACTTCCATCACCGCATATTGCGCCCCCGCTTTGACCGCTTCCCCTAACTGCTGGTGCAATTGGGGCGCGAAGGGGGTCGTGTGAATGGCGGTTTGCTCGAACCCGGGCCAGCGCGTGTACAAGGTCCCGAGTAAGGCGGTGGGACGGTTGGCGCGACTTAACAGGAATTCGACTAAATGCGTGGTGGTGGTTTTGCCGTTGGTTCCGGTGATGCCGACGGTGAAGAGCGATCGCGCCGGATTGCCGTAAAATTGGCTGGCGACGGCGGCGCACACTCGGGTCATGTCGGTGGCGGCGATCGGTCGGACTCCCTCCGGGGCTTGGGGATGCACTTTGGCTGCCGCTTCCGTGCTGACGATCGCGGCAACGGCTCCGGCGGCGATCGCGCTCGGCCAAAAATCGCCGCCATCGACGCGGGTCCCGGGCATTCCGATAAATAAATCCCCCGGCTGACAGGCGTGGGAGTTGGTGGTCACTCCCGTAATGTCGCACTCTAGTTGTGCCGGATCGTTGACTTGAATGCGATCGCCGAGACCGACTAATAAATCTTTTAATTTCATCGTTTCAATGACTCCCATTGAGTGAGTACCGAGTGAGTGAGGGCGAGGCTGTTGTCCCCCTGTAAAACTAAGTTTTGAGGCTCTTTTAGCTTGGTGTCCCCCGAGTTTTTAGCGCCGATTTTGAGATTGCGGCTATTGTGAATCCCCACTCGGAAAATATTTCTGTAACATTTGCTTCACTTGTCCGACGCTGGCGCGCGGCGAAGGTCGCGGTAAGGGTTCTTCCCTCGGCCCGTCGGCGCCGTCGATTTCGCGACACAGTACGGGAACTTCATACTGATACGCCTGGAACCATTCCGGGCGGGTGGTGATATCTCGAATTTCGATCGCTAAGGGGAAGTCGTCGATCTGTTCGAGTTTTTCTTGCAGTCCTTCGCATAAGTGGCAGCCGGGTTTGCTATAGAGAATTAATTGCACGATCGTTCTCGGGTCAATGCCGCCCCGATGTAGGTTTTCCCTATTTTACGGGCGATCGCCTGTCGTACTCGCCCACCTCGGGCCGTCTTTGGGACGATCGCTTCCGGGGAAGAACTTTCACCATTTTGTTTGAATCGTGCAATTAATGTTTCTTGATTAAGTTAAGTTAACTTGCGATATTGTCAGGGATTGTAAACGGGCGATCGCTTGAGAAAATGTTCTATTCGATACCTTTTAGCCGTTTAATCCCGGGGCGATCGCCCGCTATCATTCGGGGATTTCAAGGATAAAAAGCACTCGTCAATCTTCTAAAGCGATCGATATATTTTGCAAGGTTAAAATAACTTTTTTGTGGGCAATCTAAAAATAGAGCATCTTCGTGCTTTTTTCAGGGGCGATCGCCGAATTTTCGCGCCAATGTTGCAGCATCAAGCCGTATAATCTTCGCAATGGAACCCGCGCCTTTGGCGCCGCGTCCTCCCTCGGGGAGGCGATCGCGCAGAGCGACCCCCAAAACCCGACCGCGAAACGCCGAAATAAATCCCCGTTTTCTCGGTGGGGAATAAGAAAACCCCCCTAGGGTAAATTTTTTAATCGCTACAACCCTTACCCTACAAGCATTTTTCTACTCCTTTAGAAATAAAAACCGAATTCCCGATCGAGTTATGCGACTTTTGCGCTACGATAGACCTTGGTAAACCCTAAGACTTCATTCAACCTACAAGCGAGTATGGTCTACACCCCAGAAGCACCAGTCGCCACCCGTCAGCAATTCGACATCGACAAACTCAACCAACAGTTTCAATTCGCCCACCCCCGCGAGATCCTCGCCTGGTGTATTGAAAATATCCCCCACGGCTTGGTGCAATCGACCGCTTTCGGTGTAAGCGGCATGGTCATCATGGATTTGCTTTACCGCGACTTGCAACCCCAACGTCCGGTCCCGGTGCTGTTCCTCGATACCTTGCATCACTTCCAAGAAACGTTAGATCTCGTCGAACAATCCCGAAAGCGCTACAACTTAGACCTACACGTCTACAAAGCCTTAGATGCGGATTCGCGCGAAGCCTTCGCCTTGCGTTACGGTGACGAATTATGGCATCGCGCCGTGGATAAGTTCCACTATTTAACCAAGGTCGAACCCCTCGAACGCGGTTTAAAAGATCTCGACACCGTGGCTTGGATCACCGGGCGCCGTCGCGATCAATCCCCCAGCCGCGCCAATATGGGCGTGTTCGAATACGATAAAAAAGGCCGTTTGAAAGTCAATCCCCTGGCGTACTGGACGCGCAATCAAACGTGGGGTTATGTCGTCGAACACGGCGTGCCTTATAACGTCCTGCACGATCGCGGTTATGCCAGCATCGGCGACGAACCGCTTACCACTCCGGTCGCCGCCGGGGAACACGAACGGGCGGGCCGTTGGCGCGGTTCGGCGAAGGTGGAATGCGGCATTCATCTTTAATCCCTTGAAGTGTTGAGATCGAACTGTTGAATCTACAAGGAAGCAGCAGTTAGTCGTCACTGCACGGCGATCGGTGCGACAATGGAGCACGACGGACGGCTAACTGCTTATGAACTCCTCCAAGGCGATTAAAATTCTCCACCTGTCCGATATCCACATGGGAAGTGGGTTTTCCCACGGGCGAGTGAACCCGGAGACGGGAATCAATACGCGATTGGAAGATTTTGTCACGACTTTGAGGCGCTGCATCGATCGCGCGATCGCCGAACCCGTCGATTTAGTTTTATTTGGCGGCGATGCCTTCCCCGATGCCACCCCAGCGCCATTCGTGCAAGAAGCCTTTGCCAGCGAGTTTCGGCGGCTCGTCGATGCCGAAATTCCCACGGTGTTACTGGTGGGCAACCACGACCAGCACTCCCAAGGACAAGGGGGGGCGAGTTTGTGTATTTACCGGACGTTAGGCGTACCGGGCTTTATTGTCGGCGATTCCCTGCGGACGCACTGCTTGGAAACTCGTAGCGGTCCGGTGCAGGTGATTACCTTGCCGTGGCTGACGCGATCGACCCTGATGACGCGCAACGAAACAGAAGGGTTATCGCTGTCCGAGGTCAATCAACTGCTGGTAGAGCGCCTGCGGGTGGCTCTCGAAGGAGAAATCCGGCAATTGGATCCGGAGGTTCCGGTGGTGTTGTTGGCGCATTTAATGAGCGATCGCGCCGAACTCGGGGCCGAACGCTTTCTCGCCGTGGGTAAAGGGTTTACGATTCCCCTGTCCACCCTCAGCCGACCGGATTTCGATTATGTCGCCCTCGGTCACGTCCACCGTCACCAAAATCTCAATCCGAGTAACGATCCCCCGATTGTTTATCCCGGGAGTATCGAACGGGTGGATTTTAGCGAGCAGAATGAGGAAAAAGGTTACGTTCTGGTGGAATTAGCGCGCGGATCGGCTCGGTGGGAGTTCTGTCCCCTCCCGGTGCGTCGCTTCTGTACGATTCGCGTCGATCTGTCGGAGGCTGAAGCGCCACAAGCCGAGTTAGAACGGGCTATCGCCCGTGCTTCCATTGGCGATGCCGTCGTCCGTCTGATCTACCAAATTCCGGGCGATCGCCTCGACGCGATCGACAATCTCGCCTTGCACGACTGCCTCGCCGACGCCCACAGCTACACGATCCAAGCCGAACTCGTCAGCCAATTGGCCCGACCTCGGGTTCCCGAACTCGGCGCCACTGGAGGCATCGACCCCATCGAAGCTTTGCAAACTTATATCGCCACCCGCGACGACCTCAAAGACCTCGAAGCGGATTTGCTCGAAGCCGCACGGGGGTTATTAGCCGCAGAAGATAGCCTTCACCTCGGCGCCTCTTCCGGACGGGCAGAACAAGCGACCAGCTCCCAGTTGCGCTTGCTCTAGGCCGATGGAACGCTCAAACATCGAGAGCTAACAGAATGAACCCCACCCGCCGAGTCACTCTGAAAAGAGGCTGGCACCCAAAACCTCCGTATCCAACGCCCTTGGGCTTTTACTTTTTGGCTAAGAGCGGATCGACCGGGGTTTTGCGCTTGCGAAGCACCAGTAAACCGGAAACTAACCCCAATCCGAGCAAGCTGGTCGGTTCGGGAATTTTGCGGGGTAAATCGACTTCGTACTCGTAAGAGACCTTAATCCCGGCAGAGGCGATCGTATCGAAGACCGACCACATATTGCCGCCGCCGCGTCCGCCTGCCATGGAGAAGTCCTCCGTTTCCACTGTAAAATCCACTTGACCCGTGCCGACAAAGATGGCGGCGAGTTCCGCTTGGGAGGGGGCGTCGATCTCGATCGCGGTAGTGTTACTGGCTGCCGTCTCGAAGGTTTCGCCGGAGGTTCCGTCGCCTTCGGTGGTGCCGTCGTAGGCGGATAAGCCGGAAGTGGTATAACTTTCGTCGAAGCTGACGAACGACGCCAAACTACTCAAATCGAGGCCGTCGGGCCCGGTAAAGGAAAGGTCGGCGGTGTAAAACGCCATAAAATCGGTTGGGGTGGTTTCGTTGAGGTTTTCAACTTGCCACGACCCGTCCAAGGCGGCGCTAAAGTCGAGTTTGACCGTTTTGAGAATTCCTAAACTCGGGTCGAACTGTTCGATAAAGAGGTTTTCACCGCCGTTCGTTTGTCGGTTGGCAAACCCGGTTTCGTAGACGGGAGTCCATAGGGTACTGGCACGGGCAATACCACTGGGAAGTAATACCATCCCTGTAGCCAGGGTAAGTATTTTTAATTTGGACAGTTGTAAAAACATATTCGTGCCTTTCTATACAGACTCTCAATTTCCTGTAGGGGCTGAGAAAAGCGGGTGGGGCTTTTCTGCTGCTCTGTTCCGATCTCAGTATCGGTTTTGATAGGGGGGTTCTGCCGTGATGACGATCGCAGGAAAGAGCCGATCGCACAACCGCGCGGGCAGCGATATCGATCGCCTCTCACTCTGGGAAATCGGAAATTCCGGCTTTTTTCGGCGCGAAAAGAATGAATGAAAAAGCAGAAAAATTTTAAAAGCAGAAAAAGAGGGGGCTACCCTAAATTGTAACTGATTTTCATCGGATCGAAGAGTTTAATTTTGAATTTGACCCGAGAAGCTAAGAGCTAAGCGCCGCTTGCAATGCGGACGACGAGGCGATCGCGCCAAGCCTGCAAAGCGTTTGATTTGTGGCACCCTAGAACAGTAACGCTCCTGATTTTTTCGCGAACAAAACTGGTGATTTGCCCCTCTCCAAAATTTCGATCGCTCCCCCGGCGCCACAGGTTAGCCGTGGCGATCGCCGGACTGTGCGTCGCGATCGCTTGGCCGTCGGTTACCCTTGAAGACGGCTCGATCGCCTCCCCGGGGGCCGTCGGTCGTTGCGCGGATCCGGTCGCCGAATCGATCGCGGAATCGTTGAGTGACGGACAAGTGCGCGAAATTGCCCGTCAAGTGACCGTGAGGATTTTTAGCGATCTCGGCGCCGGATCCGGGGCGATCGTCGATCGCGACGGCGACACCTACACTGTCTTGACCAACGATCACGTCCTCGACAACGAAGAAAATCCCGCTTATGCGGTGATGACCGCCGATGGGGAACGCTACGACGCCGAACGCTTGGACAGCACCGATTTTGGCGATCTCGATGTCGCTGTGGTGCAGTTTCGCAGCGATCGCCCCTATCCGGTGGTCGAGTGGGGGGATACGAGGGCGATCTCCGTGGGCGATCGAGTTTACGCCTCCGGTTTTCCCAACTGGTATTTCTCGGACGATTCCCTGACCAGTACCCGAGATTGGGGAACCAAAGCTTACCGTTTGACCACGGGCGAAATCGGGATGTACTCGGCGAGATCGCTCGAACGCGGTTACCAACTCGGCTACACCAATGACATTCAAAATGGCATGAGTGGCGGTCCGGTATTAGATGCGTCCGGGCGCTTAATTGCCATTAACGGACGCTTGAAATATCCCTTACTCGGAATCGATGTTTTTAAGTTTGAAGATGGGACGCAACCTTCCGTGGAATTATTCCAACAAATGGAGTCCTTAAGTTGGGCAATTCCATCGTGTCGCATTCGAGAGAGATTTTAGATTTTAGATTTTAGATTCTTATTGGGTTCGGGGCAATTTCCTGGGGTTTTTCGGGGAATAGACCGCAGGAACAGAACCCGACATCAATGATTGATTCTCGATCGAGAATAGCTAAAATCTATCTTCGATCGCGCGCTCGATCGAGGTCGCCTTGGGGGAGTCAGCAAACAACCCCGCGATCGGTCCGGGTCAGATTGAGGGAAGGCGATCGCACCGCTTAACATAAATTAATACAACTTAAACTCTGACCGGGGAACAATTGGCAGGTGAAGGCGGTCGGGTGTCCAAACATTTTGTGAAAAACACTCCATTCATCGAAATGGGGCGCGAGAGAGTTGGGCGGTTGAAAACCGCAGGCTTAATTTAAAGCTTTCCAAATACAACAAAATAAAACGTACTCCGGAGTTGATTTATTTGTTGGTGGCGAATAAAAAACATCCGGAAAATTGGATTATTTGGGGCTTATTTAGGAGGACGATCCAAAAATCTGCTGTAGTAATAAACAAGCTGAAAGGTTATACAAGTAGAGTTCAATTATGAACAAATTTACCTATCCAATATTATTGACGACAATTGGCCTAATTAGTGCTACGAGCTTAACCATTCAAGCTGACGGTCGCTGGCAAGCGGGAAACCGCGCGATCGCCGAACAAAGCAGTTTAAATCGAGAAGCGATCGCCCAACAAAGCATTCTCTACGTCGATCCCAAACGAGGTAACGATTCGCCCAGCGACGGACGCAGCGAAGCCAAACCCTTGCGAACGATTAGTGCCGCTTTAGAACGCGCCACCTCTGGAACCACCATCCAGCTTGCT
Organism: Oxynema mangrovii CENA135; assembly: GCF_016632315.1. NCBI lineage: Bacteria > Bacillati > Cyanobacteriota > Cyanophyceae > Oscillatoriales > Oscillatoriaceae > Oxynema > Oxynema mangrovii. The sequence goes on from NZ_JAEOXH010000001.1 coordinate 57,704, forward strand.
CCCGGTCGTTACAGTGCGGGAGAAAACTTTCCCCTAGAAGTGAAAAGTGGCGTCATTTTGCGTGGGGACGAATCGCAACACGGCGAACGAGTGGTGATTACCGGAGGCGGCGATCGCCTGACGCGCAGTTGGGCCAAACAAAATATCACGATCGCGGCGGGAAATAACAGTCAAATTCTCGGGGTTACCGTGACCAATCCCAACACCCGAGGAACGGGAATTTGGGTAGAAAATACCAATCCGACGATCCGCAATAGCACCTTTGTCAACAACAATCGCGAGGGAATTTTTGTTTCGGGAACGGGAAATCCGACGATCGAAAATAATAAATTTACCTACAACGGCGGCAACGGAATTTCGGTGACGCGCGACGCGAGTGGGCAAATTATCGGCAATGAATTTCACGATACCGGATTTGGCTTGGCGATCGGTCACAATTCCACGCCGATGATTGCCAATAACCAAATTCGCCAGAACCGAATTGGCATCGTCGTCACCCAACAAGCGCGCCCGGTCTTGCAAGGAAATACGATCGAAAATAATACGGATTACGGTTTGGTGGCGATCGCCCAATCTCAGCCCCAAATTGCCTCAAGTAACGTATTTCGCGGCAACGAACGCACGAATCAACTGATTACCCGAGCGCAACAAGATACGCCCCCGACACCGGACGATCGCCTCTCTCATAACACCCAATTTAGTTGCGAACCTTACGGAAACGGCTACGCGACGATCGCCCATAAAACTCTCGCATCGATTCCCCAACCGATGATTACTTGGAATAATCGGGAATTCGATACGCCGCAAAATCGCTGTAGCGAAGTGACGCAAAAATTAAATCAATTAGTGGTGAATCATGGCGGTCAGTTAGATCGAATGCTGTTTGCGACCGGACGGGTGAATAACTCCAAAGTGGTCTGTTTGGTCGATGACGTGCGCCAAAGTTGCCAACCGGAGAACATGCTATTTAATTTGAGCGGTGACAACGCCAGCAATCCCGCCGAAGTGTTGCGCCGATTAGTTGCGTTTAGCGTGCAAGGTAAAGGCAATCCGGTGCAGGAATTGGGAGAAGAGGCGATCGCCCCTCTCGAATCGGTCGCGCGCAATTTAGAACCGGAATTGGGCTTGTGGTTCGTGAAGGAAGGAAAGATCTGACTTTTTAGCCCTCAATCATCGCGGGTTCGCGATCGCGGTCGATGGCGAACCCGCCATCGATCTCTATGAATCAAAACTATTTTGTCGGCGCGATCGCCTTGGGCACCTGCGTGGCGATCGCCGTTTCCGAAATTGCCGTATTCGCCCTGACTCCGGCGCAAGTCAACGATATCGCCGCCCAAGTTTCCGTGTTAATCGGTCCCAATTTGACCGCCAAAGGCAATCGGGCGATCGTCGAAGGGGAAAAAACGGGCAGTGGGGCGATCGTCGCGCGCAGTGGTAATACCTATTATGTGGTCACGGCGTGGCACGTCGTCTGGCGGACGGGTGGGTTCCACGCGATCGTCACTCCCGACGGACAAGTGCATTACGTCGATGCATCTGAAGGGAGTCCGGACGTTATCGGGTTCGGGCGTCTCGACCCGCAAAGCGAACGGGCGATCGTCGGTTCGGATCTAGCTCTGTTGCGGTTTCGCAGCGATCGCGATTATCCCGTCGCCTCCGTGGGCAGCCAAAAGGTGCAATCCGGTGACACTGTGTATATTAGCGGTTGGCCGAATCCGGACGATTTACGTCGCACGAGGCGCGATCGCACTTTCAGTGCCGGGGCGATCGCCCAAGTCGTCAACCCGCCCTCCGCCGATGGCGGTTACAGTTTACTCTACGACAACCGCACCCGCAGTGGCTTGAGCGGCGCCCCCATTTTTAACGCCGACGGCGAATTGATCGGCATTCACGGACGGGGCAAAGGGGCAGAAAATAATTGCTCGACTCCGGAAATCAACGCCCGTCACAGTTGTGGTATGGCGATCGATCTCTTGATCGCCGCCACCCGCGATCGCGGGCTGTCCGTCGCCTTCAATCGCACGCCGCCGAGGTTGGCGATCGATCGCGACCGCCCCCCGGCTCAACCTCCCGCGAATCCGACGCCGCCGCCCGTTTCGCCGTCCCCGTCGGCAACTTCTGCGGAGGTTCCCGATTCCAGCCATACTGTCTATTACGTCGATCCCTTGCGGGGTAACAATAGCGCCAGCGCCGGAAACAGCCCGGATAACCCCTTTCGCACGATTTCTTACGCGATCGACGGCGCCCGTCCGGGAACGGTGATTAACCTCGCCCCCGGTCAATATAGTAGTGGCGAAACCTTTCCCTTGATTCTCAATCGTGGCGTTATTCTCCAAGGAAATGAAGCTCGACAAGGGGAAGGAATTGTCATTCGTGGCGGCGATTTTTATTCGACGCGCAGCGCGGCGAATCAACATTTAACTATTTTAGCATTAGCAGATACTCAAATTGCGGGAGTAACGATTAGTAATCCCGACCCGGAAGGAACGGGGGTCTGGATTGAAGATAGTGCGGCGGCGATCGTCCGCAATAATACATTTATTAATAACGGACGGGATGGAATTTACGTGGGCGGTAGCGCCAATCCTGCGATTGATAATAATCGGTTTACGAACAGTGGAGGCAGTGGAATTTCTGTGGATCGCAATGCGACTGGAGAAATTCGTAATAATTTATTTGTCAATCTGGGAGTGGCGATCGCGATCGGCGGGGATGCGTCGCCGACGATCGCCGCCAATCAAGTGCGCGCTAACGATACGGGAATGGTGGTTTCCGAACGGTCTCGACCGCGATTAAACGGAAATTTGGTCGATAATAATCGCGAGTACGGACTGTTGATTTTAGAGGGGGGTCAGCCGGAGGTTAGCGAGGATAATTTATTTGAAAACAACGCGATCGCCGATCGGTTGAACGCGCCGACGGCAGCGTGGGGATTGGACGTTCCCTCGCAAAGTTCAGAACAAACTTTATTCGCTTGTTTGGAATATAACGGCCAGTTGGCAACTTTTGTTAAAACGGGAGTCGATTCGATCCCGCAACCGTCGATCGCCTGGGAAGATAGCGAGTTGGGTTCGGCTCTCAATCGCTGTCGTTTGGTAACGCCAAGTTTAAATCGAATTGTAGCGCTCAATAACGGCAATCCGAACGGGATCTTTTTGGCAACGGGTCGGGTGAATAATAATAATGCGATTTGCGCGATCGAGGGCGCGCAAGGGGTTTGTCGCGATGAAAATGTGTTGTTGTATTTGAGTGGAGAGGAACAACGTAATCCGAGTGAAGTGTTACGAAATTTACTGATTTTCGATCGCACTCAAGGGCGAGGAAATCCGGTGCAAGAGGTAGAAACGGGGGCGATCGTGCCGTTGGCTTTTTGGGGCGATCTCGTGCAACCGGAACCGGGATTGTGGTTTACTGATTGAGGGGCGATCGATCGGCGATCGAGGGGCGATCGATCGTTGACGGGACAGGAGGAACCGATGGGGCGGAGATCGGTCGATTGCTGGCATTTCGCAGAGATTTTACCGAACGTCTAGCAGAGTTCATCGACTCTTTAAATAGAACTCAGTGAATCTACGGTATAACAACATTTGTCAGCTACATCAGGGGAATCGTCATGGCTAGAAACACGGGGTTTTCAGGCGCGAAATGCAACGGGGTGTCGCCATCCGTGCCAGGTTTCGGGAATGCAGAGGAGGGGAGGATAACTCGCCAGCTAGAGAGTCGCTATTGTGCGGGTTGCGACTTGAACGGCGCCAATTTATCCGAACGGGACTTAAGCGGTGCGGATTTGGGATTTACGAACCTCAGCAGCGCCACTCTGCGCGCGACGAAGTTGAGTGGGGCCAATCTCAACAGTGCGGACCTCAGCAGCGCCAATCTCTACGATGCCAATTTGGCGGATGCTCATTTAGGTAATGCGGATCTCAGTGGCGCCGATTTGAGTTTTGCTCGCTTAAATCGCGCTCGTTTGACGAATGCGGACCTCAAAGGTGCGAACTTGAAGGGGACGAATTTGAGCGGTGCCAACTTACGGTTTACGGATTTGCGATTTGCGGACTTGCGCGGTGCGGATTTAAGTGGTGCGGATTTGCGTTTTGCAGATTTACGCTTTGCGGATCTGCGTTTTGCCCATTTGCGCCATACCATTTATAACGAAAATACGATTTTTCCCGATCGCTTCGATCGCGCAACCCCTGGATTGCAGTGTGAAAGCCGTGACGCCCAAGATCGCCGCAGTTGCAATTTAGAAAAACGGGTTGACGATTCGGTCTTGTCGCAATTTTTAAACTTCCGCCTGTTTTCTTGCAAACAGAAAAAAGTTTCCTGAATTTTGAATCGAATTTTGGGCGATCGAAGGGTTTAAAATAGATTGTCAACAGTTCGGCCAGACTCGGCGCGATCGCTCCTCTTTTCGATCGTCAAAAACTAAATCGTCAACACCTAATTTTTCTCTAGAACTCATTGTTGGGTTCACTCCGATACATTTTCAAAGAAATTAAAAGAAAAACAGCTCGGTCAATCTCGATGGGTTCGGCGATCGCCTTCCGAGGGATCCCCTCCCTCCTTCTCACACCATCGCCCGTTCCGTCGCGTGCTTGCGGTAGCGGTAGTAAGCCGCACAAGCCCCTTCGGAAGAGACCATCGGCGCGCCGAGAGGATGTTCCGGGGTGCAGGTGGTACCGAACGCGGGGCAGTCGTGAGGTTTCTTGACCCCTTGCAAGATTTCGCCACTGATACAATCCGGGGATTCGCTGCTGCGGACGTGACCGAGGTCGAAACGACGTTCGGCGTCGAACTCGGCATATTCCGGGCGCAGTCCCAAACCGCTTTGGGGGATTTCGCCAATGCCGCGCCACTGGCGGGAGATGACTTGAAACACTTGCCTGACGAGCTTTTGAGCGGTGGGGTTGCCTTGATAGCGGACGGAACGGGTATATTGATTTTCGACTTCGGCGCGTCCTCGTTCCAGTTGTTGCACGCACATGTAAATCCCTTGGAGGATATCGACGGGTTCAAATCCGGTGACGACGATCGGCACTTGATATTTAGGGGCGATCGCCTCATATTCGCGATATCCCATCACGGTGCAGACGTGACCCGCCGCCAGGAACCCTCGCACGGCACAATTGGGGGCGGATAAAATCGCTTCCATCGCCGGGGGTACGAGGACGTGAGAGACGATCGTCGAGAAATTGGCAATTTGCTGTAGGCGCGCTTGATAGACGGCCATGGCGGTCGCGGGGGTGGTGGTTTCAAAGCCGACGGCGAAGAATACCACCTGCTTGTCCGGGTTCTCTTTGGCGAGTTTGAGACAGTCGAGGGGGGAGTAAACGATCCGCACGTCGCCGCCGTCGGCTTTGACGCCGAGCAGGTCGGTGTCGCTGCCGGGAACGCGGAGCATGTCGCCGAAGGAACAAAAGATAACCTCCGGACGCTTGGCGATCGCGATCGCCCGATCGATCGCGCTGACGGGGGTGACGCATACCGGACAGCCGGGGCCGTGAATTAAGGTAATTTCCGGCGGCAATAACTCGTCAATGCCGAATTTGACGATCGCGTGGGTTTGACCGCCGCAAATTTCCATGATCGTCCACGGACGGGTGACGAGTTCGGCGATCGCGCGGGCGTAATCCCGGGCTAAGTCGGCGTTGCGATATTCTTCTACATATTTCATGGCTACTCGCTCTCTCCCTGATTGTGAGATTATTTCTTTCGATCGACGGATTTAACCGATTTTTTTCGGCGGTTGAGCCAACATTTTACTCATCGGCCAAATATCAAACCACCATTGATCTTTCGGACGTCGGAACGTCTTATCGACCATGCGCGGCATCAAGCTGAGGTCGATAAATTTGACCTGACCGCCTTCAACCCCCATCAACGCTCCGGCGGGATTGGGTTTTTGGGCTTCGTCGATTAAGAAATCCAGCCCTTTTTCCGCGAGGCGGGTGGCTTGGATGCGATCGAACGGGGTGGGGTCGCCCCCTTGTTGCAGGTGTCCGAGAATCGCCTGTCGGACTTGAAAGACTTCGCGCCCTTCTTCGGCAAACAGGGAACAAATAAAGTCGGTATTGTAAACCGGGTGGGCGTTTTCGTTGCAGACGATCAGACCGACGCGCTTGCCGTGTTTGAAGCCTTCGATCAGGTCGGTGATATCTTTTTGCAGGTCCGTGAGGGTAATTTGTTCCTCGTGGATGTAAACCCGTTCGGCTCCGGTCGCCAAGCCGCTCATGACGGCGAGATAACCGCAGTAACGTCCCATGACTTTGACGACAAAACAACGGTTGGAGGCGACGGCGGACTGTTTGATTTTATCGACGGCTTCGATGATGTTGTTGAGGGCTGTATCGGTGCCGATGCTCAATTCGGCGCCGGGGAGGTTATTGTCGATGCTGGCGGGGACGCAGAGCATGGGGATGTTGAAGGCGGGGAAGGTATCGCGCTGGGAGTAAAGCTGGTAAATGGCTTCGTATCCGGCCCAACCGCCAATCATGAGCAGACCGTGGATGTCGTGGGCTTCCAACTGGCGGGCAATTTGGTAAAAGTCGCGCCCTTCGGGAAGTTTGCGGCTGGTTCCCAGTTCCGAACCCCCCGTGGTGGCCCAGCCGCGAACGCTCAGCCAGCCGAGTTCTTTGATGCTGCCGTCGATCAAGCCCCGAAAACCGCGATCGATGCCGAGCATGGTGTGACCGCGATCGATGCCGAGGCGGACGGCGGCGCGGACGGCGGTGTTCATGCCGGGGGCGGCGGCGCCGCAGTTGAGGACGGCGATCCGCCGGGATTGACGATCGCTCGATGGGGTATGGGGAGCGGCTTGCATCAAGGTTTGGAAGGTGTGGCAGGCGTCTTTAAAACTGTTGCCGCGCAGGTCCATGGCGCGCTCGTACTCGCCGTTGGCGATCGCCTCGGCGACGACGTGGGTTTGTTGGACGCAGTGCATCAGGGGCGATCGCACGATGCGGTTGCCGTGCATCCCGATCAGCAGGGGTTCCGGATGGGGTTCGTCTTTGAGAATTTCGTCAACGGCGGCGCAACCGAGCAAGGTGCTGAGGTTGCGATCGAAGGCGCTGGGAGACCCGCCGCGTTGGACGTGACCGAGGATCGTCACCCGCGCGTCTTCGCCGAGGCGTTCTTCGAGGACTTGTTTGATGCGATCGCTCGAAATCGGATTGCCGTCACTGTCGCGGGACCCCTCGGCGACGATGACGATCGTGTCCCGGCGTCCGGAGTCGCGTCCGGCTTTGAGGACGCTACACATTCGATCTTCCCAGGAACCGTTATCTTGCGGCGGTTGTTCCGGAATCATCACCCAGTCGGCCCCGGTGGCGATCGCCCCCATCAAGGCCAAATAGCCGCAATTGCGCCCCATCACTTCGACAACAAAGGTGCGCTGGTGGCTGGCGGCGGTGGAGGAAATCGCGTCTACTGCTTCCGTAATCCGGTGTAAGGCCGTATCCGTGCCGATCGTCATGTCGCTGCCGTACATGTCGTTGTCGATCGAAGCGGTTAGCCCGACGATCGCGAGCTGGGGATAGGCGGCGGCTTCTTCCGGGCGAATTTCGCCATTTTCGACTAATTCCTTCAGTAATTCCGACCATTCGCGCCGGAAGAGGTCGGCCCCGGTGAGGGTGCCGTCACCGCCGATCGCCACGAGGCGATCGATCCCTTCCCGGATTAAGTTGCGGGCGGCCCGGCGGCGACCTTCCCGGGTTTTAAAGGCCAAACTGCGCGCGGTTCCAATAATCGTTCCTCCTTTTTGGAGGATGCCACTGACTTCGTGCCAGAAGATCGGACGGATGCAGGCTTGTTGCGGCAGGCTGACATTGCCCATAAACGGTTCGTTGTCGCGACTCGAAGGCGCCGGGAGGGGGCATTCTCCCCCTTCCACCATGCCTTGGTAGCCTTCGTAAATGGCGTAGACTTCCGCCCCTTTGGCGAGGGCCGCGCGGACTACCGCCCGGACGGCGGCGTTCATTCCCGGCGAGTCGCCGCCACTGGTGAGAACTCCGAGACGTTTTTTCTCCTGCACGATCTATCTCCCAATTTTGCTGACAATGACGACGGTGACGACCCCTCAGCTTGCACCTCAGACCGAAACCAGAAAAATTTTATCGTCCTCACCCCCTCCCGATCCCGATCGCCGGGTGGATTGCCGAGGCGAATTTGTGCGGTTCCGATGGCCGCGATCGCCCGCGTCAAGCGCCGTCAAGGCCGATCGCTCGCTCGGCGGAACCCGCCGGGGATGTCAGGATTTTTAGGTTTTTTTTCGGGATCGATCGCCGCGCGAGCCTAGAGACTGGACTGACTCGCTTCTTCCACCGTCGCCACTTCCACCGTCGGCCCTGGCGCTTGGGGAGAATTCCAGGCGCTCGGGTCGCCGACGTAAATCCCCAGCGCTCTCGCGCTTTGTACCATAAAGCCGTTGGAATCCACCGGGGACGGACAGCGCTGCTGTTGGTGCGCTTGGGAAATCAGGGCGATCGCCTGTTCTAACGGCTTGCTCTCGACTTTGCCCCCTTCCCACACCACGAGGCGGTTGTATTGTTCGCCATCGATCAGTTGCACCGCTTTGATGCCGAAACTGGTCGCCAACAGGCGATCGAACGACGACGGCGTACCACTGCGCTGCAAGTGACCCAACACCGTCACCCGGGTATCGACTTCCTGCATCCCGCAAAACTCGATCGCGTCGCGATCGCACAAATGCTTGCTGTACGCCTTAATTTGCTTCGCTACGTAATCCCCGATCGCCCGCGACTGGCGCCGATCCTCGTGCTTGACCCCTTCCGCGACCACGACCAACGCGAATTTGCGCTTTTCCTGGTGCAAGCGCGCAATTTTATGGCAAATATTATGCACGACCTCCTTATTGACGATCGGGGTCAGTTCGGGAATCAAAATCACGTCCGCCCCCCCGGCAATCCCGGCATGAAGGGCCAAATGTCCCGCATCTCGTCCCATCACTTCCACCACCATCACCCGTTCGTGAGAAGCGGCGGTAAAGGTCAAATCGTAAAGCGCCTCGGTCACCGTATCCACTGCGGTATCGAAGCCCACGGAGCGTTCGGTAAACGGTACGTCGTTGTCAATGGTTTTCGGCACCCCGATCAACTTCCACTGCCCTTTTTGAGCGAGTTGGTACAGAATTTCCAAACTGCCGTCGCCGCCGACTCCGATCAGGGCGTCGAGTCCCAATCGGTTATATCCTTGTATAATTTTCTCGGCGATCTCCGGATCTCCCGTGTTGCCTTTACTCAACGATCCGAGGACGCTACCGCTTAGAAATTGCAAGACATCTAGCCCCTGCAGCAGTCCGGGGATGTCGTAGCCGTGTTCGTACAGTTTCAGGTCTTCCGGCTGGCGATCGCCGTTGGTAATGTCGATAAAACCGTCCGTTCCGTAAGGAATCCCGTAGACTTCCCAGCCTTTATGCGAAGCGCATTTGACCACGGCACGGATCACCGCGTTCAATCCCGGACAATCGCCCCCACTGGTGAGAATCCCGATGCGTTTTTTCGACGAATTATTCATAAACTATGGTTAAAATGACAAGACGCTGTTTTTCTAATTTAACAAGGAATCAATCCCTTGCCAGCCCGCTATGTCGTTAAAATTACATTTTTTTCAAAAACTTAAGATCTTGTTGTTAAAGCCAACAACTACTCATTTTAACCCTGTTTTTTCGATCGCCCCCTCGGCAAAAACCCCAATCTATATTCTTAATAAAAACTAAAACGGCAAATTTCTTGATTCTCCATTGTAGGGATTGGATCGCCGCTACCATTCTACCTTTAAAAAGCCGTTAAAAAGCCGTTTCGATCCCCCTTTCCCCTGCGATCGCCGCCGCAGGAGGGTAGATTTTTCCGCCAAAGCCAGAGACAATCGAGAAGAACACCCACGATTGTCAGATTGTATGCAGACCAACGATCTAAAACTCGGTTTGACCCGCGCGCAACATTTGTGGATTGCTGGGGCCATTTGGACCCTCGTCGGAACGGGGTTGCTGACAATGGGATTAGTTTTCTGGTTTCACTTCCCCTATTTAGGATTCCTCGACCGCACCCATTTACTCGGAGGATTCGCCGCCGTCACGGTCGGTTCGATCAAAGGAAAACTGATTCTCGATCGCACCGCCAACCGCGTCATCGATCGTGTCGAAACCCTCAACGAACCCAACCCCTTTAAAAGCATCTTTCAGATGTTCGGCGCCAAAACAATTGCCCTGATTCTCGCCATGATGGGAATCGGGATCGTCTTGCGCCTCGCCGGGGTCAGCTTTGAAGTGCGCGGTCTGATTTACATCGCCGTCGGAACGGCCCTGGTCTGGAGTTGTCGCCGTTATTGGATTTCGTCCTTCCAGCCCCCTATCGCCGCCGATGAGTAACCCCCCCTCGATCGCCTCGACCGCCGCCCGGATAGACGGGCGGGATTTAAACCGACTCGGCGCGATCGCTCGTGAGATCGCTTGGGGCGCTGCCGATATACTCATCCCCCACCACGGCAACGCCACCGGAGGCTTGCGGGTTCGTCACCAAGCGGACGGCCCGGTGACCAGCGCCGATTTGGCCGCCAGTCACTACATTTTGCAACAATTGCGCGTCGCCGTCGGTAGTCAAGACTACGCCTTCGTCAGCGAAGAAACCTACAAACTCGATCCCGACTCGCGCGATCGCTGTCGCCACGATTGGGTCTGGATTATCGACCCGATCGACGGGACGCGATCGTTCATCCACGGCGATCCCAACTACGCCATTCATATCGCCCTCGCTTACCGGGGGCGTCCGGCGGTCGCCGTGGTCGCCATTCCCGCCGCCGACAAGCTCTATTACGCCCACCTCGGCGGTGGGGCGTTCCTCGAAACCCGCGACCGACAGCACACTCGGGTCCGCGTTTCCCCGCGCGATCGCCTCCAAGAATTGTGCGTCGTCACCCGTCGCTCCGATCGCGACAGTCGCTTGTATCAATTATTGGCTCACCTTCCCTGTCGTCACCGCCCGCAGCTCGGAAGTATCGGTTGTAAGATGGCCGCTTTGATCGAAGGCAACGGCGACGCTTATATTTCTCTGTCCGGTCGGACGGCTCCCAAGGACTGGGATTTGGCCGCGCCGGAATTGATTTTGACCGAAGCGGGGGGACGATGTACCTATCTCGACGGTACGCCGTTGCAGTACAATCGCGCCGATATCAGTCAGTGGGGTTGCGCGATCGCTTCCACGGGAGGCTGTCACGACGCCCTGCGATCGGCGATCGCGCGGAGGTTGAGTGAGATCGATCGCCGCCGCAGCCAGATCGAGTATAGATGAACGGAGCGATCGCCTCGGCGTTAGGGAACCCGTTTCTCGGCGACGACCGCATAAAACGGATCGCCGCCTCCGATTCCCAATAATTGCAAAATCGTGGGAACCTCCGACTGACGGGCGATCGCTTCTACTTCCCCAAAGCCTTCGACCGAGTTAAAATAACCTTTGACTAATTTCAAGCGATCGCCCTCACTTCCGTCCCGCCAGACTTGAATCGCCTTTTGATAAAACATCCGATTCGAGAAACTGACGATCGCCACCCCTCCCGGCTTGAGAACGCGCAGCATTTCCCCAAAAATAATTTCCGGCTGTTGCAAATACTGCACCGATACCGCGTTGAGAACGGCATCAAAACGGTTATCTTCTAACGGTAAAATCGGATTTTTATTCAAATCTTGCACGAAATATTCGTCAAAACACGGGTTTTTTGCCAATTCTTCCTCATTGAGTCCGTGTCCCACCACCCGGGAAAATTCCAGATCGTCGGGAAGGTGAGACACCCAAGAACTCATTAAATCGAGAATTTCCGCCTTCGGTCGGAGGCGATCGCGGTATAACTGGGTGAGGCGATCGATAAAGCCATTATCGACATGGGTGACGAATCGGGGATAAGCATAAAAAAGGCGATCGTCACTTTCATCTAACTTAGTTCGCTGACTCGTTTTCAGTTGCATCCTCTACCCCTCCGTTCGATTTCATCTCAATATTTTAAGCGAAGGATTGACAAAAATAGAAAAGATAGGACACGGCAATGCCGCATCCCTACGGAGATATGGGGTTAGATCCTGGCTGAATCCTAGACCCCATTGGATCGATTTGCACCGACGGGCGATCGCCTTTATATTAATTCGCAGAACTAGCGATTTCATCGGTTTTTGCCGCCATAATAAAATCATTGCGGTGCAATCCCGAAATCGTATGCGTCCACCAGGTAACCGTCACTTTTCCCCATTCAGTCAATAAGGCGGGATGGTGTCCTTCCGCTTCTGCTAAATGACCGATTTGATGGGTAAAGGCGAGGGCTTCTTTGAAGTTTTTAAAAGCATAGCTTCGCTGTAGTCGTGGTTCTCCCTCGACTTCGATTAAATTCCACTCCGGAATTTGCGGTTTTAATTCGGCAATTTCTTCGGCATTTGCAGGTTGAGACTGCTTGTTACACGCCGAGCATTTTTCTTGAGTTAAGGTAGCCATTGCGATTTTTAATGTCTTTAACTGCATTCTCAAACTATCGTTTTTTGTGCCAATCTGCCTCTTCCAAAAGTTAGAAAATTCCCTGTTTTAATTTTAAAACGATTGGCTTCCCGATCTCGCGATCGGCAGAAAATGCACCTACAGCACTCGGGGGGATCGAGGAAAGTAGGGGTTTGGTGACCAAACCCCTACCTGGCGAGGGGGATTTAGGGGGATCTAAATGTCTTGCATAACAGAGGACAATGCTATATCTCGATTTTGGAGTGAACCCAATGAGGAATCTATAAAAGCCACAGTTAGTTTAGGGATTGCAATAATGACATTCCCCAGGATTGGCGGTCTTTCGTCCTTCAGGAAACAAAACTTCCTGTTTGAATCCACATTTTTTACAGCCATGAATTTCAGCTAACATCAATGCGGTGGGTAAATTACACCACTCGCAAGGTAATCCCGCTTTGCGTTCGACAACATCAAATCCGGGCCAATTGCATTCGGGACAACTGCACCCTAATTTTCGGATTAAATCTAAGGTTGCTTGTTCGATCGCTTGGAGACGTAAAGGATTGAAATGAGCGCGCATATCGGTTTCTAAATGAACTTTTTTATCTGCCGATCGCGCGAGTCCAGTTTCGATAATCTCTGCTAACTGTTCTGAATCGTTAATTCCTTTAAAAATCTCCTCTTTCTCGCGATCGCCGACAATCGCCACTAATCCATGTTCGGGAAATCGAATCTTTTCGGCAAATTCTAAGGCTTCCTCAACGGAAGAAACCCGCCGATGACTGTAGTTTGTTTTTGTAGAAATGGCTTCGCCAATCACTTCTAAATCTGTCGTGCGATCGTACAGTAAAACCACTTCCCGATTGGAGGGTAAAAACGGGATGGCAGGATGGGGGCCAAAACTGCCTTCACTGGCGATCGCCAACGTTTCTCCCGTCAGTTCGATCGCCGCGATCGCCTTCAAGCGTGCGGTTTCGATTTGGGTTCCCTTCCGCTTAATTTCGCGGGTAAACGTCCCAAAGCGATCGGTGTTAAAGTTTGGCGGGACAATGCTGCGAATTGCCAATTTTTCCGCCAAAATTGGCGCGATCGCCCGTTCTTTACCGTGCATAGTCGCGATCGCCGCTACCCGTTTTTTTAAAAAATCTGCGGTCATCGTTAATCGATCTTTGACTTCCTGAGTTGACAAGAATTTTAAAATTAAATTAGGGATTATTTGAGGGATTTCAATTATAATTATTTATAAACCGATTAATAACAGGTGATGACTCGACTTCCACGAGTTCGCTATAATCGGCGATCGACCCATCGACACCCATTAACCCCAAACCGTGACTGAAAATTTCAATCTAAATCGTGAAATTCCCTCCGCTTGGCACAGCAAACTTGAAGAAATTGCTCGACTGAGACAGACATCGAGCGATTCCATTGTAGCAGAGGCGATCGCGCAATATCTCGGTGAAGACACCCCACCGCCCGATCGCCGTCTGGAAGCGCTAGAAAATCGTGTTTCTCAATTAAGCCAAAATCTCGATCGCCTCCATACAATTTTATCTCAATTACAACTGCAAAACTTATCCGGCGATCGCGATCGGCCATTACCCCCCTCTCCAAAAACTCCCACTGTTTCACCTCCTCCCAATTTCTCGCCGATGGATGAAGTCATTTACGACGAACCCGACGAAATTCTTTACGATTTTCTCGAACCGGAAGCAACGGAATAAGATTTATCGAGAATTTCCTACAGGAATCTATTCCCTACCGACTCGATCGCCGATCGATACCAATCGATTATCTATCGTTGGATCCGTTTGAGCAAATGGTAAAAGGGATCCCAATTGTCGTGTAAGGCGATCGGTTCCCAAATGGCCTCAATTTCCGGACGGACAATAACCGTTTCTGGGTTGTAACGGGTTAAGCGTTCGGTCATCGTCTCTCGTTCGTCTACAGAAATAAATTGCAGTAAATGATAGTAACAATGCCGCCAATGAGTGACAATTTCTTCATCGGAGAAGTTCGGTAAAACTTGGGTGATATCCTCCCACCAGTTGCGATCGAATTGTTTGCGAATTTGCCAGAAAAACTCGTGATAACCGACGTCTGTTTGCTGCAACAAGGCAATCGTTGTTTTCACTAACTCCGTCCCGGCTTCTTCTGGGAAGCCTTCGGCAAATCCCAACTTTGCCAGCATCAAACGGCGATATTCTCGATTGTAATCATCGTAAAATGGCTCTAAAGCAGCGTCCATTTCTTGGGAGTCGGCGATCGCTCGCAAAGGCACTTGTAACATTTGTAAATTCCAGCGACAAATCGGCGCTTGGTTACCGTAACTGTAACGTCCGAAATAGTCGAAATAAGCGGCAGTAAATTGGGGATCGTAACGGGGAATAAATGCATAAGGGCCGTAATCGAAACTTTCCCCAGTAATGGCCATATTATCGGTGTTGAGAACGGCATGACAAAAGCCTGCCGCCATCCACTGCGCCGCCAATTTGGCCACCCGTTTGACTAACTCGGCATAAAACAATATATATTTTTCGGTCGAACTCGGGCGATCGCCGGGTGCATAAGGAACGACCGGATCGGCGTTGGCGCGATCGACCTCGGGATAGTATTGCGCGATCGCGCGATCGAGCAATTTGGCGATTAAATCTTTACGACCCAGATAGTGTAAGCGCTCGAAGGTTCCGAAACGAATGTGAGACTCACTCAGGCGCACCATCACGCACGATCTCGTCGGCGAGGGTTCGTCCCCGCGCCACAATTGTTCCCCCGTTTCAATGACCGTCAAACAGCGCGATGTCCTAACCCCCATGCGATGCAGCATCTCCCCGGCCAAAACTTCCCGAACGCCACCTTTGAGGGTCAGGCGACCGTCTGCGGTACGAGAATAAGGCGTCCTGCCGCTTCCTTTAGTGCCGAGGTCGTATAATTTACCATCCGTACCTCTGAGCTGGCCGTAAATAAAGCCGCGACCGTCGCCGAGTTGGGGGTTATACTCGCCAAATTGATAGCCGTGATAGCGCAAAGCGAGAAACGGACGCACTCCCCGAAACTGTCCGAAGGCTTCGATCAAGTCGTCATCGCGGACGGTCGCCGGATTGAGGCCAATTTTAGCCAGCAAGTCATCATTGCGAAAACGCAACCGATGCAGGGGAAAATCGGCGGCAGTTACGATATCGTAATAGTCGTCCCCTAGGTTTTCTAGGAAGGGTTCGTAAGCGAGATCGAGCAGGGGATTGTCGGTCGCGGGGTTGGGGGTTTCCTCTAGAGTCATCAGTCCGATTTTGCCAGTGGTCTGTTTTGATTTTGCCAGGAAGTGCGATCGATCGCACGGTTGGGAATTTTAGATTTTAGATCTGAGATTTTAGATCTTGCTTTTCGTCTTCCTCGGCGTTGGTGAGGGAATCCGTTTTTACACGGGATACAGTTTATTTTAGGTCAATTTGGGGACGATCGATATAAGTTTAGCCAACAGACATGATTGGGAAAGAGTTATATAGTAATTTTAAATAATTTGTAACCCAACTAGGGAGCAGTATGCTCCCACTTCCAGGGGGTTCGGGGGGTCACCTTGACTTAACTGATTTAGGACGGCTATATAGCAGTTTCTTGAATCCTTTAAATTCAAAAATTACCGCACTAAAAATTAGATTGAAAGGCCAATTCTCCCGTCGTCAATTGTTTATGCTGACTCGCGAACGGCAATCCCGATTTTCCAACGATCGCGATCGCCGTTATATAATATAGGCAGATTACTCGATAAGCTGTCGTTGTTGGCAATGGCGTACCTCTAAGGATTGTGGCAACCTGTCTCTGTACTGGTGCCGATTTGTTTGGGGATTTTTGCTTACTTTTTAGCATTGCCCTGTTTTAGATCGTTATCTCCGTTGACGGACGGTAATAGAAGCCAAAAACTTCTCTATAGATCTCCGATTTTATACCGTATTTTGGCTTTTTGATAAAATTTATTCCCCCCTAATTGTCGAGTAATCTTTTTTGATGTCATCGGTAAGCTAGTGGAGTTTTGCTATGTTAGATGCTTTTCCTGAAGGAGTCATCGTCGATCCGGGATTCCAGTTTTTTTTATTAGGAATTTCCGGCGCGATCGCCTTTCTAGCAGGATATTTCATTCCGAAAATGATTCAACCCGCGATCGCGATCGCCGTTTCCGAAAAAGCCGGAGATACTTATTCTAAAATTGTCGATCCTTATCGGAGTTTAATTGGGATTGTCATTGCTTTAGGAATTACCGATATTTCTTGGTTGATTATTCCTTCTCCCAACGATCTATGGTTTGAGATTGTTGAAATTCCTCTGAGTTTAACATTGGCGATCGCCGCAACTTGGTTAGCCTCTCGGTTATTTTCAAATTTCTTCGATGTCTACTTACTCGATGCGGCGTTGAGAAAGGGGAGAAAAACGAATAGCGAATTGCTAATCCTCGGCAAATATATCGCTAATGCTGCCTTTATTTTTGTCGCAATTGTTATTTTCGCTCAAGCTCATCAAATCAATATTTTAGGGATTTTGGCAAGCTTGGGAATTGGCGGTTTAGCGGTAGCTTTTGCGGCGCAAAAAACCTTAGAACAACTCCTCGGTGGAATCGTGCTTTATGTCGATCGCCCTTTCTCGGTCGATGACTATATCGGCTTACCCGACGGCACTTTTGGACGGATCGAATCGATCGGATTGCGATCGACAAAAATCCGCTCTTCCGGGAAAGGAACCTTAATCATCGTCCCCAATAGTTCCCTGACTCAAGTTACTATTGAAAACTTCACTGGGGCGAAAAAAGTGATGGCTATTTTATATCTCAATTTGCATCAAGTTATCCCCAGTGAAGAACGCGCCTTAATCCGTCAAACCATTGTCAATAGTACCGACGATATTTTTGGGATCGACTCGCGCAATACCGATGTAGCGTTCCGCGATCGCAAAAATGGCGGTGACAATATCACCCAAGTTCAAATTACCTTTTTCATCTTAGGTTCGGGCGATGTATCGATGGATTTACGGCGTCAACTGCTCGATTTAGCCACTCAAAGTATTACTCAACAGTTGAGAGGTTACGGCATTGAATTTGATATTGAAGAGTCTACCATTTATGTTGATTCCCCAATTACTATCTAACATGGATTTTTCCGATGTATTGAGTTTCTTTGTCAAGCCAGAAATCCGGCGATTAATCGGATTTTTCATATTTTTCTGCTTGTCTTTGCTGGTCGGCGAATATACCCCGAGCATCGTTAGAATCATTATTCACCGCTTTTCTCCCCAGCAAGTTACGATTATTTACGATAACTTGATCGACCCAATTAAAGGAGCCTTCAAAACCGCCGGGAAGTTTATTTTGATTTCTCTAACCTTTATCTGGTTGGAGCAAGATTATCAAGCGATTAACAACTTTCTAACTCCATTTATTAATCTCGGAGTTGTCAGTAGTGTGGCTTGGTTGCTCTCGCGGTTGTTCCGTCAGTTCGTCCGCTTTTACGGAATTGACTTGATTCGCAAACTCGGGCGAGAAGTCGATGAATTTTTGCTCGTTTTCGAGACATTAGCTAATATCGTGATTGGTTTTTTTGCCGCCTTGGTTTATGCCAATAGTTTGCGCATCAATTTAATTGGTTTAATGGCCAGTTTGGGGATTGGGGGTTTGGCGGTGGCTTTCGCCGCCCAAAAGATTTTAGAACAGTTACTCAGTACGATCGTGTTGTATTTAGATCGTCCTTTTATTCCCGGGGATTACATTCGCTTGCAAAACGGTCAGTTAGGACGGGTCGAATCGATTGGGTTGCGTTCTACTAAAATCAGGACTTCGGCCAAAAGTACCTTATTTATCGTTCCGAATTCGACGTTGATTAGTATGGAAATTGAAAATATTACCCGGGCGAAAAAGGTGATGGTCTTACTCTATCTTGAGTTTTTCCGGGTATTAGACCAACGGGAACATGCTCTCGTTCAACAGACGGTGAAGGAAAGCACGAATTCTCTGTTTGGAATCGATCCGGGGAGTACGAAAATTACGTTTAACGATCGCTTCATCAAGCGCAATGAGGAAGGGTTTGAGAAAGAAATTACCCAAGCTCGCATTACTTTCTTCATTCTCGGATCGAGTGAAAACTCTATTGAGTTGAGAAAGCGATTGCTCGAAATTGCCAACGATTCGATTTCGCACAAATTGCGATCGTTCGGCGTCGAATTTACGATGCAAGACCCGACGATTTACGTGGAATCCCCGGTCACACTGTGAGATAAGTCAGGTAAGTTTACACTCGATCGCGTTTGGTAATGAAGTGTTACGGTTTTACCCCCTTCCAGATCGGGTTTACGGGGCTAGAATAAAAACATGAGGTCCAAAAACGATGGTTTTCGACGGATTCACTCTGTCAAAGAACCGCAGATTTATATTTCAGGAGGGATACACCTCATGTCTCCAACGTTCGCTAGTTCCGCAACTCCCCTCGGTGTCAGCCCTTATACCGAAAAAACTTTAGGCGATCGCATTGACGACGCGATCGCCGAAGCACGAGCGATTACCGACGAAAAAGGGGTAGAATCTCGTGAAAGCGCAGTTGCGTGGGATATTGTCGAAGAATTACTGTCAGCTTCGGCTCATCGTCGCGAAAAATTGCCCAAAAACGCCTTTGAAGTCTATTGTTCGGAACATCCCGAAGCTCAAGAAGCGCTGATGTACGACGTTTGATCCCGATCGCTCCCGACGGTTGACGGTTAACGATTGACCTCAAAAGATCGCGCGATCGCCCGACCCCAACGATCGCGCGAAGCGGCCCCAGGCTTTGCGGTTATCCGCACTACAGTTAAGGCGATCGCTCGCCTTCTAAATCGATCCAAGAACACCGACGATAGTGCCGTTCGAGTAACTCTAAATTCGGGCGCGCTTCCTCATCTGAAGGCAGTTCCAAGCGTCGCCCCGCTAATTTTCCATAGCTCGTTTGCGCTAATTCTGGCGCGATCGCTACGGTCAGTGTTTTTGGATCGATCGCCAGTAAATTCTGGTTAAATAAGTTATGTAAATCGGCGCGCAAAATTAAGCCATTTTCTAAGTCTTTTGCCCCCGCCGCGCGATCGCGATCCAGCCGCACCGCGTCGATCGCCGCCTCTACCTCACATCCAGTCAAAGGGCAGCGACCGCTATATGCAGCGAGCAACTTCGTGCGAAACTCGGGTGATTCGCGTCGGCTCCACCACCACGCGACCCAAGGGATCGCGCCGCCGCCGACGATCGCTCCGGCGATCGCCCCGGCGCCCAAGATCAGAAAAAATTGACGGTTCGAGTCCGGAACCGCGCCCACCTGGGGCATTTGGGCGATCGCCAAACTGCTGCCGATCTCCTCTTGCGCCGCCTCCGCATCCACCGCCGCCTCTCGAACCCGGTCTAACTGCTGTTGCTTGAGTTCGACTCGTTTCTCCAATTTTTGCCGCTCTTCGGCGTCGCCACCTGTATAATTGTCCCGTGCTTGGCGGGCCGCCTCCAACTCCTTGCTAATTTCCGGCAATTGCCGCTCGATATTTTGTAACACCCCTTGCAAAGAATTTTGATTGAGCAAACGGCTTTGTTGGATCATCGCTTGCATCAATAATTGCGCGGTTTCTTGCGCCGATTGCGCCGTTTCGTCGCGATAGTAAACCTCCAGCGCCGAATTCCCGTCTCGATTGACAACCCGCAGTGAAATTCGCTCCAATAACGTCGGTGGGGTTTCGTTCACCCGCGAACTCACCGCTTCTAAAATATTATCTGCCAGCAAAATTTCTTTAGACAGTTGCTTCCCTTGTTCGAGAATTTGGGTAGCCGTTTGGGAAAAAGAAATCGGCGGATTTGCACCGACTAAAACCCCACGGGCCACATATTTCGGAAGGGGATCGAGACCCATAAAGGCCCAAATTCCCGCGCCGCCGACGCTCATTGTAAAACAGGCGATCGCGATCCATTTCGAGCGATTTAAAAGCTGAAAATAACGTCGCATTAATGACCCGTTCATGGGGAATTCCCGAACGACAACAAACCCGCACGATTTTGAAGCTTCACCCCAGTTTATCTCACGCCCATCGGCGTTTTGATTAACTCGACAACTAACTTCACCTCATATTCCTGCTCGAAGACTTCTTTTTTCTGTTCCAAACTCCACAATTCGAGGGCGCATTCGTCGCCGGGATCGGTGGGGTGTAACTTCAAGCAAACCTCTTGCTTCTGTTTGTCGTACTCGCATTTTACTTGGGCGATCGCCCCGATCGAACGGCGATCGAGCGCCACCGCCAAGCGCAACAGCGCACTTAACTGAGACACTAACTTCCGTTCTTGTTTGCTCGGTAAATTGCTATAATTATCGTGTTTTTTCTTCGGCGCACTCTTGCGGTGGTAGCGCGCTAAATTGGCGATAATTTCAATTTCCGTTTCCGTATAACCGAGCAGTTCGCTATTGCGAATTAAATAATAAGAATGTTTGTGGTGCGACGAATGATTGACGTGAACCCCGCAATTGTGCAGGATCGCCGCCGTCCACAGCAATTCGCGCTCTTCGAGGCCCCACTCGTGGAGGCGATCGCGGGTTTGGTCGAACAAACTCAGCGCAAACGCCGCAATTCGCTCGCTAGAGTCCAAATCCACCTGATATTTGCGCGCAATTTTCATCGTACTGCGCTGGCGGATCGAACTTTGAAACCGCAAGCGGTCTTCGATCAACCCGTGGGTCAACATCCAATCGACGATCGTCCCTTCGCGCAACGCCCGCTCGCAAATAGCGATCGACTCGACCCCCAACATCGCCATCGTTTCTTGTAAAATCAGCGCCCCCGCCACGATGATCTCCGATCGCCGCTCCGACATCCCCGGAACGTCCGCGCGTTCCTCCTCGGACATCTTGCGCAACCGAGAGATAATCCCGCGCAGATCGTCCAAACTCATCTCGTATCCCGTCAACACTGACGGTTCCGTTCCCAAGGTCTCGCGCGCGTGAATTTCCGCCAGGGTTTCGATCGTTCCCGAGGTTCCCACCAAGCGCGGACGTTCCCCGGGTTTGAGATGCGCTTGCAACTCTTCCACCGGACGTTCCATCATCCCGCGAATGTACGCTTGCAAATATTTAAACTCTTGACTGCTAATCGGGTCCGTCGAGACAAATTCGCTCGTCAGTCGCACCGCGCCGACCTTGGTACTACTCAGCGATCGTGGTTCCTGTCCGTCCCCGAGAATCAGTTCCGTCGAACCGCCGCCGATATCGATAATCACGTGGGGTTCCTGGTTGAAATCCATCCCCGAAAGCACCCCGAGATAAATCCGCCGTGCTTCTTCCTGACCGGGGATTAAATTGACCCGTACCCCCACCTCTTTTTCGAGCAGTTTTAAAAAATCTTTACCGTTAGGCGCTTCGCGAACCGCACTCGTCGCCACCGCGACCACCTGTTCGGCGTTGAGCACCGTGGCAATTTCGCAAAAGCGTTGCATTGCAGCGATCGCGCCCTTCATGATTTCCGGTTTCAGATTCCCGGTCTTCACCTCGCGATCGCCCAAACGAACCGTTT
Source organism: Oxynema mangrovii CENA135 (assembly GCF_016632315.1). Taxonomy (NCBI): domain Bacteria; kingdom Bacillati; phylum Cyanobacteriota; class Cyanophyceae; order Oscillatoriales; family Oscillatoriaceae; genus Oxynema; species Oxynema mangrovii. The sequence goes on from NZ_JAEOXH010000001.1 coordinate 79,738, forward strand.
CCTTTTCTCTCGCGATAATCGTAAACGTCGGTAGGGTCGGATCGATCCGCACCACCACCATATGCAGGGAATTCGTCCCCATATCGATCGCCGCTAGCGTGCGCTGTTTCTCCGCCGACGGCGCCGGAATTCTCATGACTGGAACAGACTTGATCATAACGATCTCTTTTGAGGGATACCCTCACTCAGACCTCCAGCCTAACAATATCGTATCCCGTGCGGGGAATTTTAGATTTTAAATTTTAGATTTTAAATTTTAGATGGAGAGGGCCACGTTTTTCGTTCTAATTTCTATAGTCTGACGGGTAGGGAGACCCCCGCTACCGACCCTCCAATCTTCTCAATCCCTTACCATCGCTGTAATCATTCATCCAACAAGCCATCCAACAAGCTCATGCTGAGTTTACATCCTCACGAAACCGAACCCACTTGGTCTAAAATCGTGCGACTTTTACGGTGGGACAAACCCGCCGGACGCCTTATTTTAATGGTTCCCGCCCTTTGGGCCGTCTTTTTAGCCGCCGAAGGAACTCCACCACTTCCCCTTGTCGGCGTGATTATTTTAGGAACCCTCGCCACCAGCGCCACCGGATGCGTCGTCAATGACTTGTGGGACCGCGACATCGACCCCCAAGTCGAACGCACTCGAACCCGTCCCCTCGCCTCGCGCGCTTTATCGGTCAAAACCGGGATCGTCGTCGCCGTTATCGGCTTAATTTGCGCCGCAATTTTGGCGTTTTATCTCAATCCCCTCAGTTTTGTCCTCTGCGTCGCCGCCGTTCCCTTGATTATTGGCTATCCTCTCGCCAAACGGGTGTTTCCCGTCCCCCAACTCGTTCTTTCTCTCGCTTGGGGATTTGCAGTGTTGATTAGTTGGAGTGCGGTTACCGCCGATTTGAGCCGTCCCACCTGGATTTTATGGGGCGCAACCGTGTTGTGGACCCTCGGTTTCGATACGGTTTATGCGATGAGCGATCGCGAAGATGACCGCCAAGTTGGTATTAATTCTAGCGCTCTCTTTTTCGGCGATCGCGCCCCGGAAGCCGTCGGTATCTTTTTTCTCGGAACCAGCGCCTGTCTGGCGAGTTTGGGCATGATTTTAAATCTGTATTTTTCCTTTTGGATTGCCCTCGCCGTTGCCATCTTTTTCTGGGCTTGGCATTACTATCAACTCCGCTTTCACGAAGAGTCCCGACCCTATAGCGCCATTTTCGGTCAAAATGTTTGGATCGGCTTTATCGTCCTTTTGGGTCTAATTTCCGGCAGTCTATTTTAGATGAACTCCCCGTAAGGACATGGCATTGCCGTGTCCTTACCCTTTTCAAAACAGGGGATAAATTATGGCATTTTTTCACACTTTTTTCACACCACGAGTCCTCTTTTATGAATCCTCAATCGTCATCAACTCAATGGCAATTAACCCTAAGTTGGACTGAGTTAGGACAACAAAGAACCGAAACCATTAGCGAAACCCAAGCGGCTAAAACTCCCGGACTGGTTCGCCTCGGTCGCGACCCCCAACAATGTGATTTTGTCTTTGCTGAAGAAGCAGACAGTCAAAGTATTTCGCGCCTCCATATCGAAATTTTTTTTAAATCTGACTGGCAACGCTTTTATTTACGCAATCTCAAACCCAATAATCCTGCGATCGTCGATGGCGGTCGTTTGATTGAAGGGGAAATCGCCTTAAATACTGGAAATATTATTTATTTAGGACACAAGAAAATAGAAGTGGTTGAAATTGCTAAAATTCGAGGCGATCGCCCTCCCGAAACCGTCTTACTGTCTCAAGATCCTCCTCCTTCTGGACAACCCGAAGAAGTCGATCGGCCCGTTTTATTCTCTCCGCCAAAATCGAGTCATTTAAAATGTCCGAACTGTGGTAAAATATTGCCTGCAGACATGCGAAACTCAGCCTGTACTACCTGCGGTCATTTTCTCGTAGATGCCGTTAGTATCGTCACGAACGATCCGATCGAATAAGTTTTATAGTGTGTACAAATTTCAGTCACTAATCGTTAGATAAATTCTATTTTATCAAAAAACATAAATTAATTTGGCAAAAAGATGCGGATCGACGGTCTATTACAAATCACTGGATAACTGATTCAATTGAAGATTCATGAATTCCGAATTTGGTCAAATCCAATTACAGTGGACCGATCCGAAAACCGGACAGGTGCGATCGCCCTATTTAAACCCACCGATCGCCCTCGGACGAGTGTTTAACGAAATGCCCGCCGAAATCAACGGTCGGCGCGTTTCTCGCATCGTTCTCGACGGCGATCGCGTCTCCCGTTACCACGCGACAATCGCCGTCGAACATAACCATTTAGTCATCATCGATCGCCTCAGTCGCAACGGCACTTTTATCAACGGCAATCCTTGCGATCGCCTCATGCTTTCCCACGGCGATCGGCTCCAAATTGGCCCTTTTGAAATCACTGTTTCTTTTAAAAACAATAGCCCGACCGTCGTTCCCTTTCATCCCCAAACAGGCTTACCCGATCCCGCCCCTTCTCCAACTCAAACCTCCTCTAACTTTCCCCCCGCCGAATTTAGCAAAGCCGAATTTATTTCCTTAAAATTCCTCCAAAAAACGGGCAATTTCAATCCAGAAACCGATGAATTTCTGTATGCAGCCGTCGGCGCCGGAATCGGTAGTTATATCTTCGTCGATTATCTAAGAATTTGTGGCGTCAGAAGTCGCCATATTGTCGCCATCGGGAACCAGCCCAAACCTTACGGAAAATATCAACAACTCTGTCTCAATTCTCAAATTCCCTTACACGAACGCTTGCAATCGAATTCCGATTCTTGTCCCGATAACCTTTGGGGATGGCCCGGTTACGCCTTACGGGAAGCATGGCGCGACCTTCGCCAAGGAAAAGGCGATCGCGCCGTCCGCTATTTGTGGCAGGTCTTCGCCGAACCCAATTTCGCCGAAACCTATACCCCGCGCGCCGTTGACCTGTTTCGTTCCATCGATCGCGAAGCCAAGCGGATCGGCTGGGACGAGATTTATCGTTATGGAAGCGTGCGCGCCATTCGCAAAACCACCGACGGACGTTATGCGATCGCCTACTCCCTCGGCGGCGGTCACTACGGCTATCTCGTCGCCCAAAACGTCCAGATCGCCACGGGTTATCCCGCCATCCGCTTTCTCGAACACCTGCAAGCCTACCGCGATCGGACTGGAGATCTCACCGCCGTCGTCAACGCCTACGAAGACCACGAAACAATTTACGAAAAACTTGCACAAAATGGCGGGACGGCGATCGTCGAAGGACGCGGAATCGTCGCCTCGCGCATCATTCAGCGTCTCTGGGAAGTCCGCCAAACCTCCGGATCGAATTTGCAGATCGTGCATTTAATGCGATCTCCCGTCGCCGACGGTCATCAATTCGGTTGGGCCCGCCGTCCGGTGAAACATCATTGCGAACTGCAACCCTTCAACTGGCCCAAAGCCTGCTGGGGCGGCGACTTGCGCGAAATGTTAGAAAAAGCCAACCCCAAAGAACGCCTCGCCTTGCTACAAACTTGGGGCGGAACCACCACCGCCGACCGCCAAGATTGGCAGCAGATTATCGAAACTGGATTGCGCCAGGGCTGGTATGAAATGACCTTCGCCACCGTCAGCGAAGTCCGACAAAAACCCGATCGTCGTCTCCACGTTACCCTGCAAGCCGCCCAGGGCGATCGCGAACTTGACGCAAACTTCATCATCGACGCCACCGGACTCGAAGCCGACCTCAGCAGCAGTCCCCTCCTCAACGATTTAGTCACCCACTACCAACTCCCCCGCCTCGATAATGGCAGACTCGCCGTGTCGAACGACTTTGAAATCAGTTCGATGTATAACAATCCCGGTCGGATGTATGCCGCAGGCGCCATTACCCTCGGCGGACCCTATGCGGCGGTCGATAGTTTCCTCGGTTTACAATATGCTGCCCTGCGGACCATCCACAGCCTGCGATCGTGCGAAGCCCCGCAAATCAAGGCTTTAAGCGGCTGGCGGTCTCTCAGTCAATGGTTGAAATGGGCCGTGGGGCGATCTCCCGGTTAATACGGTTCTCTTTCTCGCCGACCTAAATCAAATAATAATAAATCTAAAATCTAAACTCTAAACTCTAAACTCTAAATTCCCCATGACTTTTACCCTATTCGGACGCTGGCAAACCCGGATATTCCTGATTTCAACAGTTGGCGTACTCGTGACGGTTCCGTTCGCAGCGATCGCCTCTTATTCCTCATTAACTTTTTTGCTAATTCTATTTTATCTCACCCTATTGGGACTCATTTGGGATGGATTGTACAACTTTTTACAACAGTTTAAATGGGATCGAGATTGGCCGGGGATTTTTCAACTCTTCGCCGGAATTTGGGAAGCTTTGTTTCTCATCACGCTCATCAAATCGATCGGTTTACCCCTGATTCCCAAAACCTTAGCTATCCCGATCTTTGTCGTTCACTACACTTGTGTGTGGTTGGCGATCTATCTCAGTTCTCAAATTTTAATGAAACTCCTGTTTCCTCACTGGCGGTTTCACGGCGGTCGTTTATTTTAAACCTCCAAGCTGTTAAGTCACCCCAACTCAGGGGTTTGGAAACCACAGCCCTACTTGTCTAGGGTTTGGAAACCACAGGGTTTGGAAACCACAGGGTTTGGAAACCAAACCCCTACTAGATTATTTTTATTCTCTTTATCAACAGTCTCTTCAACTGTACCGGAGTAACTATAGTTTGGAAACCACAGGGTTTAGAAACCAAACCCCTAGATTATTTTTATTCTCTTTATCAACAGTCTCTTCAACTGTACCGGAGTAACTATAGCCAGCCTTATTTTTCTAATAAAAAAAGCCTTTAACTGTTACCCTTATCCAAAACAAAAGGTGGGTCAATTTCCCACCTAAAAAATATTTTGTCATCGCCTCAAACACCTATTTGAGATCGAGTAACCCCGTTTCTTTTTGCTTCGGATTAAAACGCAATTTTTCGCTCAATCCTCTTGCTTGTAATGTCTCTAAAAGTTCCGCTTCTACTCGTCGGGCTATTTTTTTCAAACATTTAATTTGAGACAGTTCGTACCCCGATACTTTTTCATAACTTTCTCGTTCTTCCTCGGTCATCATTGTTTTAACATCGATCGCCTGCGTCCACTTTGCCTCGTCTTCGCCATTTCCCGGCGGAACGGAACCATTTTCGGCAATCCACGCATCGCGAATTTGTTCGAGAATGCTGCGACTGGGGCGATCGATCGTTTCAACTTTAAACCAATAACAGCGATCGCACTGGCGGACGAAATGCTGTTTTAAACTCAGAGAAATATCCCGAGAATAACCGATAAACTGTAGGTTTTTGGCTTCGTCAAAGATAGCGTAAACCCCAACTTTCTTAGCAAAACTTTCGTCGAACAGTCCCCCTTCGTTCAAATAGGGAAGATAATCGAGACTGGCGAGGGTAGGAATATTTGTTTGGGTTGTCATGGTAAATTGAGAAAGATTGGATTCGAGCAAAGGGCGATCGCCTGGGAAAGGCGATCGATAGCCGTCTGCGAACAAGCGTCAATGGCAACAATCAGCTAAAAAAGCCGTAAGTTATTTAATTTTCCGAGTTAATTTTCCGATAAATGGCACAGAGGCGACTCGGTTTAAAAACTTTGGCTTTAAACATGAACGGCGGCGGGACATTAATCACGAGATAATCGTCGGATTCGTGATAGGACTCGAATTCTTTAGGCATTCCTTTCGGCGTATTTTCGCTATAAGGAACGGGTTGAAACAGTTTTTCGGTAAATTCCAAGGCTTTACACTCGGTTTGCGCCATCATTTGCCTTAAGAAGGTTTCGTCTGTCAGCAAGCTGAAGAGGGTTGCTTGGGCGTCCGGGGTGAGGGTAAAGCTGGCGTCAAAGTTTTGAACGATCTTGAGACCCATTAGCAATCGGTTGGGATAACGTCAAACGGGACTGGGCCGATTCTCCTGGGGAGACGCTTTCGCGTTCCCCTCGAATCGTTTTCATGGCGATCGGCTCGCAGTTCCCTCACCGATTTTACGATCGCTGTTTCGATTTGAAGGTTAAGTTTTACCAAGCGCGCGATCGCCTTAGATCGCCTTAGAACGCTTCTTGCAGTTTTTCCTCGGGCATCACTTTTTCAATTTCTGCAATCAATTTAGGTAAGTCATTCTGCACGGTATTCCAAACCACCTCTAAATCGATCTTGTCGTATTCTTTGACAATCTGATTTCTCATTAAAATTAACGGAATCTTAGATAGGGAAATTCTCGTCCCTTCAGACAGTCGGCGTTCGGCTTCTCCGATAATTTCCAAGCGTCGGATCGCGGCATCTTGCAGTTGGATATCTTCTAAAAAGTGACTCCAAGAATGTTGCGATAAATAACTTTCTGCAATTTTGGCCGACACTAACATATCGTACAAGTAATGTAAGTCTCGCGGTGGCATCGGTCGCATGAAAATTCCCCTCGATTGACTAAAAAACATTAATTTTGAGGTGTTGAATGCCTCTCAATCTCCTCGATCGCCATTGCTGGCGTTGACCGCGCCCCTCGGGGAAATATTCAACCGTCGAGGCTTAAATTGTACGGGGAGGCGATCGCGCGGCAATTCGGGTAACAAGATAATGGGTCTAATCTAACAAAGGTCTTTTCCCGATTGGGAACCATCGACCCGAACAGATCCGACCATCCGAACGACGAACCGGATTGCCTTCTGGTTTTTTCTACCTTGGTGCAGATAGCTAGGGGCAAGCCGAATCGTTATTATCAATATAGATGTAGCGCGAACCCTTGCAATTGGCTAGGGCGATCGCGAAAACCCAACTCGAATTTTAACCGAAGGGAGGATTTGACAATGGATTTGGTCAGAATCTTATGTGCGATTTTTTTACCGCCCCTGGGCGTTTTCTTGCAAGTGGGATTGGGGAAACATTTTTGGATTAACTTGCTGCTGACAATTTTTGGGTTCTATATCCTCGGGATCGTTCACGCGGTCTGGATTATTGCCAAAGTCGATTGACCCAGACCCGCTACCGTCGAACGGCGATCGCCCGCCCCCCGGCGAGTCCCTCAAACGACCCGATTGACAATCGTCCACACTTCGCCGTCGGATCGGACGTGTGGGACGGAAATGCTTTTAAATCCGGTAATAAAGGGCTTGTAATAGACCTGCCAATAACTCGGGGAAATTTCATCGGCGATCGCCTTGAGCGCTTTGACTTCTTCGGCCAGTTCCACTGCCAGGTCGTTAATCCGTTCGGCGTGGACGATCGCCCGATCCCGCGCTCGCTCCACGCGCTCTTGCATCGGGTGGCGTCGGTGGTAGCGAGCCAGTTCCCCTTGTTTGCGCTCTAATTGCACGTTCAAGGCGGCGATCGCGTCGTCGATCCCCTTCAATTCGGCGGCAATTTCCGAGGTTTCGCGCGCCTGACGCCGATAAGCCTGGGCGAGTGCTTCCGGCGAAATTTCGCCCGGATCGACTTCGATCGCGGGCAATTGGGCGCGTTCTCGTTTTAACGATTCAATTTGAGTGACAATCGCCGCTATCTCGGCTTTTAGTTCGTCGATCTTCATGGGTTCTCACGTGGATGGTAAAAGAGAGGTCGTCAGGATCGACTCGCTCCCCCTCTGCTATTATCCACTCTCCCTAGAGGCGATCGCGCGATCTCCAATGCACTGGTCGCCGACAAAGAAACGTGCTGGGTGCGGGTTCGCCGAACTGAGCGATGTTTGGAGATCGCCGCCAACTGGAGTATCGGCGCGATCGCCACTCCCGAGTCTATACCGATTCCGATTGGCTCGGGGTCGCCACCGCCACCGATCCCCGAGAACTCTCGTTCTCTCTACTTTTCTGCGTCTTCGACACCAGATCGGCGATCGCCTTCGACCAATCCAAGGTCAGCAACCTCGGCAGCAGAATGCAGATCGTTGCGTTGAAAAGGGTTAATAAAGTAAAGTCAAGCCAGTTTGTAAACATAAATTTCTAACTCCGTATTCAACTGATTGAGGCGATCGCCCGCCGTGCCGATCCAAAAATTGGTAATAGAACCCCCAAGGTGGAGGAGTCAAAGGCTCCCCCACCTGCATCAAATATTTCGATTCTTTCCTCTTGGGCGACACCTTGCCGCCGATTAGAACCAGTATGACGGCAAAGTTGGAGCAATCGTCACAAACGCAAGTTTAATTTTCTTTTGTTTTGGATAAGATATTTTGATGGTTTTGCCATCTCAAGCGATCGTTTTTATGGTAATAAAACCGGAATAAAAACAACGAGGGGCGATCGCCATGCTCGTTCCAACGGCCAACTGCCCCTCCAACTTATTCAAATGGGTTAAGATTCGATCGCACCCCAGCCTCAAACGTCGTCCCGTCTTTCCCCCGCTTTCCCCGGAGAGGAATCGTAAAGGGCGTCAAGCCGTTCGCGCACGTCGTCCACACTCATCGATTTCATCACCATCAACGGTTCGCTGACCACCTGACCCGACGCATCGAGCAGTTCCGGATGGGGCGTCGGACGTCCCTGAGAACGAGCTACGGGAGAGGTCGGCGCTTGCTGGTTCCATTGTTTGGGAGGATAAGTACGGCTCGATTCGCTACTGAGGGTCACTAAAGAGCGAATTAAGTTTCCCACCGCCAGAAAAGCCAAAATCGTAAACGCAAGAATATAAAGCAGGTGCAACATAGTAGAGTTCCTCCGGGGCGAACAGACGTTAGGGTGAAAATGAGAAGCCAATCCCAATTGGCTAAAAAATTTTATCTTTAACAAGCGATCGAGCGCACCACTGACAAGCTTTAGCCGTCAGTAGACCGACGGGCGGAATTTTCCATACGAAACCGCATCGCCACTTGCCAGCATTCAGTCAACAATCGGTGCCACGGCATTAACACTTCCATCTCTACACCCGCTTTGCCGTCGGTGGCGTCAAACAGCATCTGAGCCGTGCTGACTTCTTGCTGGGCGCGTTCTACCCGGGACAGTAACTCTGCTTGCGCCCGATCGCCGAGAAAGCCGATTTTTTCAGTTTCTAAGAGCTTGCGCGATCGCCCAAACCAATATTGGAAATCTTCTAACAACGGTTCGAGTACGCTTTTAAGCAAATCCGGTTCGGGTAGATTGGGATTCAGCATAAATGAAAAATGACTTACTATTCTAGGCCAATTTTAACTTACTTTACAATTTGTAACATTTGAAGGCGGGTTTTTCAAGAGCCAACGGCCCCCGGGGAGCGGCATTCGCCCCGATCCCCGAGGATCCCAGCCCCTCCGAATCGCGAGAGTGGGCGATCGCCGCCGAGGAACCCGAGGACTCACGCAACAGCCATTAAAATGAAAAGTTGTAAGACCTAAAACATAGGGATTGAAATTAAGCAGCCGATGCCTAGTTCGTCTCCGCCTCCCGAGGAAAACCCCGCCAAAATCGATCTTCCGAAAACGGAAGAATCCGATCGCTTAAAACGGATTCGCCATACCGCCTCCCACGTCATGGCCATGGCCGTTCAGAAGCTCTTTCCCAAAGCTCAAGTCACGATCGGCCCGTGGATTGACTACGGCTTTTACTACGACTTCGACCATCCCGAACCGTTTACGGAACAAGACCTCAAAGCCATCAAAAAAGAGATGGTCAAACTGATTAACAAAAAGCTGCCCGTGATTCGGGAAGAAGTCAGCCGCGAAGAAGCCCGACGCCGCATCGAAGCCATTCAAGAACCGTACAAACTCGAAATTCTCGCCGACATCAAACAAGAACCGATTACCATCTATCACCTCGGCGAGGATTGGTGGGACTTGTGCGCCGGGCCTCACGTCGAAAATACCGCCGAACTCCACCCCAAGGCGATCGACCTCGAAAACGTTGCCGGAGCATACTGGCGCGGCGATGCCAAGAAGCAACAACTGCAGCGCATTTACGGTACCGCCTGGGAAACCCCCGAGCAACTGCAAGAATACAAACGCCGCAAACAAGAAGCCCTCAAACGCGATCACCGTCGTTTGGGTAAAGAACTCGGCTTATTCATCTTTTCCGATGCCGTCGGCCCGGGACTGCCCTTGTGGACCGGGAAAGGAACGATCGTGCGATCGCTGCTCGAAAACTTCCTCAAAGAAGAACAAGTCAAACGGGGCTATCAAGGGGTCGTCACCCCCCACATCGCCCGGGTAGACCTGTTCAAGCGATCGGGCCACTGGCAAAACTATCAAGAAGATATGTTTCCAATGATGGCCGAGGACGAGCAAGCCGCCGCCGCCGAGCAAGGCTTCGTCCTCAAACCGATGAACTGCCCCTTTCACATCCAAATCTATCAAAGCGAGTTGCACTCCTATCGCGACTTGCCGATCCGACTCGCCGAATTCGGCACCGTCTACCGCTACGAACAGTCCGGCGAACTCGGCGGCTTGACCCGGGTGCGCGGCTTTACCCAAGACGACTCCCATCTATTCGTCACCCCGGAACAGTTAGAGTCGGAATTCCTCAACGTCGTCGATTTAATCCTGTCCGTCTTTAACAGCTTGCACTTGCAAAACTTTAAAGCGCGACTGAGTACCCGCGACCCCGAATCGGACAAGTATATCGGCGATGACGAAGCCTGGGAAAAAGCCGAAAATGCCATCCGTCACGCCCTCCAAACCCAGGGGATGGATTACTTTGAAGCCCCGGGAGAAGCGGCCTTTTACGGCCCGAAACTCGACTTTATTTTCCGCGACGCCCTCGAACGGGAGTGGCAGTTGGGAACGGTGCAAGTCGATTACAACTTGCCGGAACGCTTCGAGTTGGAATACGTCGCCGAAGATGGCACCCGTCGCCGTCCGGTGATGATTCACCGCGCGCCGTTCGGTTCGTTAGAACGCTTGATCGGGATTTTGATCGAGGAGTATGCCGGGGATTTCCCCTTGTGGCTGGCTCCGGTTCAAGTGCGCTTGTTGCCCGTCAGCGACCAGTTTTTACCCTATGCCCAACAGGTGGTCGCTCGGATGCGTCAACGGGGCATTCGCGCCGAAGTCGATACCAGTGGCGAACGACTGGGCAAATCGATCCGCAATGCGGAGAAACAAAAGGTTCCCGTGATGGCGATCGTCGGCGCGAAAGAGGTCGAATCTGAAAGTTTGAGTATTCGGACTCGGGCTTCGGGAGAACTCGGCTCGATGAGTGCGAGGGATGTCATCGAGAAAGTAGAAGGGGCGATCGCCGATCGCACTAACTTCTAAGCGCTGAGGTGGGCGACCGTGCCCACCTTATCCGTGGAGTCCTTGCAATTGCCCGGTCGGCTAAGATTTTTGGCCTCGACGACCGCGATCGCACCGATTGGGACAGGCCCGAAGGGTCTCGATCGGAGCCGTTCTCCCAAATGGGATAACATACTTTAACAACTTGGAAAATCACAGACGTGCGCTAAACCCTATGGGGCAGAAACGCTGGCTATTTCTTTTAAAACTCTTCCTGTTAATCCTGTTAGGGGGCGCGTTGGGTTTGGCTGCGTTTTGGTCTGCGTTTTGGGGCGATTCGATCTATCGGACCGTCGCCTTATGCTTGCCTGCGGCTTTAGTGGTCTTTTGGCCGATCGCCAACCATTTAGCCACTCGCCCTTACCGTCGGACTCTCGCCAGACACGAAAGTGTCCTCGAAGTCGGTCTTCGCTTTTTGGGAACCGTTCTCGCGGCGATCGCGGGGGCGGGAGCGGCGATCGCCGGGGGAACGGCCCTCGTGTGGGCGGCCATGGGTCAGAGCGATCGCGCCATTTGGGCGGCCCTGTTGGGGCTCAAAGCCCTCGGTATCTGTGCCGGATTGGTCGCTTTCGTCCTCGCCCTCGTTTTTGGCGGCGATTGGCTCAGTCGGAAGGTGAAAGCGGTCGAAATCGATATCCTCTATCTCTGTGGCGCCGGAACGGCGATGTTAGTCTTCGGGAGCTTGGTGTTGGGCGAAACCTGGATCGGCTATCTCGACCCGCAACAGGTGGCCGATCGCAATGCCCTCGCCACTTGGATCGGCGTTCTCGGTGTCGTTTACGCGATCGTCCAAATTATTGCCGCCACCGAGAAAGAAAAGCGCGCGGTCACCTCAGACTCGACGACCACGGCTGTGGTAGTAATAATAATGGCTGCTTTATTTTGGGCGCTCGGAGAAGCCTTTGTGCCTGTAGTCATCGGCGTTTTAGCGTGGCTCGGGGCCTTGGTGTTGGACAAGGAATGCAATCGTTCCAAATGGTAGGGAGTTCGGGGCGAGCGAACCCCGCCTTGGGCGCGCGATCGCCCCAAGTGACGGTTGCCCCTCTCCTTGTCTGAGTGAAGTGAGCCGTCCCTTAAGCGTACTGCGATCGGTTGACGCGCCCAGCTCCCGATTCAATTCCCTCTAACCGACCCTAACTGCGATCTCCATGCTTAACTCTAATTTGGCATCTCCTCTTTCACTCTCTAGCCCTGAGAAATCGTTCATGTCCCGCACCTCGTCTGTTACCGTAACTGTTCCGGCCACAACTGCGAATCTCGGTCCCGGGTTTGACTGTATTGGCGCGGCACTGACGCTCTACAATCACTTTAAGTTTTCTCGCCTCGACCGCCACCCCCGGCGCTACGATTCCGAGCAGTCTCTGGAAATTTCGGTCAGTGGTGCGGAAGCCCATCGGGTCAGTACGGATGAGAGCAATCTCGTTTATCGTTCGTTTCTCAAATTGTACGACTGTCTCGGTCACGAACCTCCCCCAGTGGCGATCGAGATCGATTTGGGGGTTCCGTTAGCCAGAGGCTTAGGGAGTTCCGCCACGGCGATCGCCGGAGGCTTGGTCGCCGCTAATGCCTTGGCGGGAACGCCGTTAACCCGCGCCGAAATCGTCCAACTGGCGATCGAGATCGAACGCCATCCCGATAATGTGGTTCCCGCTTTGCTCGGGGGCTGTCGTCTGGCGGCGGCGAGTACCTTTGGCGAGCGATCGGACCTTCCCCGAATGTGGGAAATTTGCGAGATTCCCTGGCACCCGACGATCGTCCCGGTGGTCGCCATTCCCACTTTTGAACTCTCTACAGAAAAAGCCCGTGGGGTATTGCCGGAGCAGTATACCCGCGCCGATGCGATTTTCAATACTTCTCATTTAGGATTGCTCGTGCGCGGTTTGGAAACGGGTAACGGCAATTGGCTGCGCGCCGCCATGCAAGACCGCATCCACCAGCCCTATCGCGAAATACTCATCCCCGGCTATCAAGCGGTACGGGCGGCGGCGATCGAGGCTGGAGCTTACGGGATGGCGATTAGCGGTGCCGGACCGACCGCATTAGCCCTCGCGTCGATCGCCGATGCTCCCGCCGTCGCCGCCGCTATGAGTTTGACTTGGAAAGAATACGACATCAAAGCCGAAGCGCGATCGCTCTCCTTGGATAGTCGCGGCGCAATGGTCAAATATGGCGATTGACACTCCCCTGCCTCAAGGCGAGGGGATGCTTCATTCATAGACCCAACTTGCTGTAAGAAAACCAGAATTCCCCACCTTGGGGTGCGGGCATCTTGCCCGCAACTCCCCTTCTGGCTTACCCTCTAAACTCTAAAATCCAAACTCCCCAAACTTGCATCGTTTCAGCAAAATGCACTCCGAACAACGAGGCTTTTGCGCCGTACAAACTGCCGCCCCAAAGTCGATTAAGGTCAGATTCCAGGTGCCCATCTCCCGTTTTGGGGCTACCTCCTGGGCGAGAGACCACAACAGGGCATCTCGGGACTTGACCCGCCCGCCTTCGACGCCGAAAAAGCGTTCGAGAATGCGTGCAATATTGGTATCGAGGACGGCGAGGGGGCGGTTGAAGGCTTGCGAAAGGATCGAGCGGGCAGTGTAGCGACCCACTCCAGGCAATTTGAGCAATTCCGTTTCGCAATCGGGCAGTTGACCGCCGTAGGCTTCATTTTCCAAGATCGATCGCGCCGCATCGAGCAGACGGGAGGCGCGAAATCGCAGTCCGAGGGGTTCGAGTAAGGCGCTCAACTCTTCCAGGGAAGCGTCCCCAAGGGCGGCTAAGGTGGGATATCGAGCCATAAATGCCCGATAAATCGGTAAGGCGTGATTGGCTTCGGTTTTTTGCAGCAAGCACTCGGCGACGAAGATCCCATAGGGATCGCGCGATCGCCGCCAGGGAAAATCTCGCCTGTGGGTTTGCCCCCAGTTCTTCAAGTTTTTGCGAAACCAGCGCACGGTTTTTGGATCGGGTACACTCTCGGGCGATCGCCCTGATGCCCGAGATCCTGTCAACTCCTTTGATGGCTTCGATCGCCCGCGATCGTCAACGCCATCCACACCATGCACCTCAAAATAAAAAAGGAGAGCGCCGTACCACGGGAGCCAATCCGTTGACACGGGAGTTGGAGCGATGGCGCTTTAACTGCTCGTGACGAAAGTTCACCAAGATCGCATTGAGTTCCTCCATATCGATCAAGAACGCATCGTGACCGTGAGGGGAATGCAACCAGCTCAATTGAGCGTTAGGCATATAAGTCGCTAATTCTTGTTGTTCCGTCGGCGGATAAAGTAAATCGGAATCGATCGCCACAATCGAGGCGGGCTGGGAAATCCGCGCCAACACCTTGTAATAATCCTCCAAACCGCGCGAGAGATCGTGAGTGTCCATCGCTTGGGTCAAGGTGATGTAAGTATTCGCATCGAAGCGTTTGACCAGTTTATCGCCTTGATGCTGCAAATAACTCGCGATCGCCAAGCGTCCGTCTTCCTGCACGGTTCGGGAAAAACGCTGCTCGAAACTTCCCCAAGCGCGATAAGTACACATCGCCATCATCCGCGCCGCCGCCAATCCGGCTGCAGGCGGTTCGTCAATCGTGTACAAGCCCCCGCGCCAATTCGGATCGGCATAAATCGCCTGTCGTTGGGCTTCGCTCAACCCGATACACCACGCCGAATGTCGCCCCGATGCGGCAATCGAGGCGATCGCCTCCACCTTATCCGCATACAAAATCGCCCATTCCAACACTTGCATCCCGCCGAGGGAACCGCCGACCACGAGCTTGATCTGTTCGACCCCGAGCACCTCCAACAGCGCCGCCTGAACCCGCACCATATCCCGGATCGTAATCCGTGGAAAATCCGGGCCGTAAGGGCATCCCGTCGCCGGATTGACCGAGGTCGGTCCGGTCGTCCCGTAACAACTGCCCAACACGTTGCTGCAAATGATGAAATCTTGCTCTGGGTCAAACGCCCTGCCCGGCCCGAACAAGGGTTCCCACCACTCATCCGCATCGGCCCATCCGGTTAACGCATGGCAAATCACCACCGCATTATCCCGTGCGGCGTTCAGTTTGCCCCAGGTCCGGTAACCCACTTGCACGTTGCCGAGCATTTCTCCCGACTCGAGCAAAATCGGTTCGGGAAGTTCGCAAAATTGCGTGTTTGGGGAAATAAACCACTGGTATTTCATAATCTTTCGCTTTGGCGATCGCGCGCGCTTACTTTCTTGAACTATACGCTCGATCGGTCAACCCGATCGAGGGCAAGCCCCGGGTAAAGGTCAAATCCGTCGAGCCGATCTCAATGCCTTCGTTCCTTTGACGCCGGGATCTTTGGCCGCTCCAGAATTGAGGGAACCGAGATCTTCTGTCGATTTCGGGCGATCGCCGTCTTCTCAAAACCGCCATCCGCCCCGCCGACACCTCGCTCCCCTCTTTCCCTTTAGCGACACCCGCCGTCTCTAACCGACCGCTTTAAAAGCTTGCTCGAAATCAGCCTTGATATCGTCGATATGTTCGATTCCTACGGAGACCCTGACCATATCCGGAGTCACCCCAGAAGATGCTTGTTCCGCTTCACTTAACTGTTGGTGAGTCGTCGAAGCCGGATGGATGACCAACGTCTTCGCATCTCCGACATTCGCCAGGTGACTCGCCAGCTTGACGTGATTGATAAAGGTGCGTCCCGCTTCCATTCCGCCTTTAATGCCGAAGTTGAGCACGCATCCAAAGCCGTTGGTCAGGTATTTTTTCGCTTGGGCGTGATAGGGATTGCTTTCCAATCCCGCATATTTGACCCAATTGACTTTGGGATGGTCCGACAGCCACTGAGCTAAAGCCAGGGCATTGTCCGCATGGCGTTGCACCCGCAAGGATAAGGTTTCCAATCCTTGCAACAGTAAGAAGGCGTTAAATGGACTCATGCAACCGCCCAAATCGCGCAACCCTTCCACTCGGGCGCGGATGATAAAGGCAATGTTGCCAAATTGGCTCTGCGGTCCGAAGGTCTCGTAAAAATTGAGGCCGTGGTAACCTTCGGACGGTTCGGTAAACATGGGGAATTTGCCATTGCCCCAGTCAAAGTTACCCGAATCGACAACGACGCCGCCAATCGAGGTGCCGTGACCGCCGATCCATTTGGTAGCGGAGGCGGTGACGATGTCGGCGCCGTGGGCGATCGGGCGGCAGAGATATCCCGCACAGCCGAAGGTGTTGTCTACGACTAAGGGAATGCCGTTTTCGTGGGCGATGTGGGATAAGAGCGCAAAATCGGGGATGTTGCACTCGGGGTTGCCGATGCTTTCGACGTAAATCGCTTTCGTGTTTTCGTCGATCGCCTTGCGGAAGCCTTCGGGATCGTCTCCTTCCACGAATTTGACGTCGATTCCCAACCGGGGAAAGGCAACTTTGAACTGGTTGTAGGTTCCCCCGTACAAGAAACTCGTCGAAACGATGTTATCTCCCTTTTGGCAAATCGTCGCCAGTGCCAGGAACTGCGCCGCTTGACCGCTTGCCGTCGCCAGGGCCGCTACCCCGCCTTCTAACGCGGCAATCCGCTTCTCGAAGACGTCGTTGGTCGGGTTCATGATTCGGGTGTAAATATTCCCGAATTCTTGTAAGCCAAACAGTCTGGCACCGTGATCGGCATCGTCGAAGACGTAGGACGTGGTCTGGTAAATCGGCACCGCCCGGGCATTCGTTCCCGGCGCGGGTTCCTGTCCTGCGTGGATTTGTAGCGTTTCAAACTTATAGTTCTGGGCTTCGTTGGTAGACATTCAAACTTCCTCAAATTTTTAATTGACGGTCGCACGGGTCGGCAATGCGTCCGCCCGGGCGGACGAGCCACCTCGATCGCGGCGCAAACCATCCGAAAGCAGGACTTTTCGGATGTTCTCGATTATACTCCCAAATCCCGCTCGGGAAACCGTATTTTAAAATTATTAACAATAAGAACTTGCTTTTTTGCCATCAATGCTTTATATCGCGCGATCGCGAAGAGCTTGGGAAGGGCGATCGGCAACGGAAACCCAGAACAGACGGTCGAAATCGTCGGTGGCGAGCCAATCTCGATGACGCCCGACTGACTCAGATCCTCATGGGTACAGGCGTAATAGAGATTTTATCATTGTAGTTTGGCAAAACTGGATACAGACAAGGACTCGGACTTATCGATTTGTTAACGGCGATCGCCCCGGCGCCCCAACCCAACCGTCCGAACCCTCGTCAACCCCGGTTTTGGCACGAGTCGAGCAGGTGCTTACCACAGAAATCCCCCGGCAAAGATAGTAAGTATTTATTCTCCTTTAGCCTTGCCATTGGTTTTTCCTACTCAACACCTGTTTTCAAAACTTCATTCAACTTAATATACTGAAATAGTTGGTAATGAGTATTTATTCCCATCCACATGTTTTCCCTCAACATTCCCTGGCTCAGCGCCATCCTCCTCTTACCCATCGTCGCCTGTATCGCCATTCCCTTCATTCCCGATAAAGACGGCAAAACCCTGCGTTGGTATGCCCTGGCGATCGGAATCGCCGACTTCGCCCTGACCGTCTTCGGCTTCGCCCGAGACTACAACCTCAGCGACCCCAACTTCCAACTCGTCGAACGTTACGCCTGGGTGCCTCAACTCGGCTTGAACTGGAGCCTCGCCGTCGATGGCATCTCCATGCCCCTAATTTTGCTGACCGGGTTCGTGACCACCTTAGCGATTTTCGCCTCGTGGAACGTCACCTACAAACCCCGGCTATTTTACACCCTGATGCTGCTGCTCTATAGCGGCCAGATCGGCGTCTTTGCCGCATCCGACCTCTTACTATTCTTCTTAATGTGGGAACTCGAACTCGTTCCCGTGTACCTGCTCATTTCGATCTGGGGCGGACCGAAACGGCTCTACGCCGCCACTAAATTTATTCTTTATACTGCATTAGCCTCTATCTTTATTTTGATCGGTGGCTTGGCGATGGCCTTCTACGGCGATACCGTCACCTTCGACATGGCCGAACTGAGCGCCAAACACTATCCCATCGCCCTCGAACTGCTGCTTTACGGCGGCTTGTTAATTTCCTTCGGCGTCAAACTGCCAATTTTCCCCCTCCACACCTGGTTACCGGACGCCCACGGCGAAGCTTCCGCCCCAGTTTCGATGATTTTGGCCGGAGTGCTGCTCAAAATGGGCGGTTATGGCTTAATTCGCCTCAACGTTGAAATGCTGCCCCACGCGCACATTTACTTCGCCCCGGTCCTCGCGATTTTAGGCGTCGTCAACGTCGTTTACGGGGCGCTGACCGCCTTCGGACAGGAAAACCTCAAGCGTCGTCTCGCTTGTTCGTCGATTTCCCACATGGGATTTGTGTTAATCGGAATTGCCGCCCTCAACGAGCTGGGAATTAGCGGCGCCGTCTTGCAAATGCTGTCCCACGGTTTGATTGCTGCCGCCTTGTTCTTCCTGTGCGGCGTTACCTACGAACGGACTCATACCCTGCTGATCGAGAAAATGGGCGGTATGGCGAAATCGATGCCGAAAGTGTTCGCTTTGTTCACCGCCGGATCGATGGCGTCGTTAGCCTTACCGGGAATGAGTGGTTTTGTCAGCGAATTGACCGTGTTCTTGGGTTTGGCGAGCAGCTACGCTTACAGTACCCCGTTTAAAGTGGTCGTGATTTTCTTGGCGGCGGTCGGGTTAATCGTGACGCCGATTTACCTGCTGTCGATGTTGCGTCGGGTGTTTTACGGGAAAGAGAATTTGGGTTTCGAGTTCGACTTGCAACAGTTTGTCGATGCGAAACCGCGCGAAATTGCGATCGCCGCCTGCTTGTTGTTGCCGATTGTCGGAATCGGGTTGTATCCGAAAGTAGCGACTCAGACCTACGACGTCAAAACGACTGCAGTGGCGACTCAAGTGCAGAATGCGTTACCCGTGTTCGCTCAAGAGCAAGATCGCTTGTTCTCCGGCGGTTTGTTCGCGCCGAAGCTGGCGCCGAGTCAAACGACTGGATTGCTCAGTATTGCGGATTTGGGTAAAGGAGCCTAAGCCGGGATTTAAGGTTGCCATGCCTTAATACGAGGAGAAAACAAAAAGTCCGACTGGGATCGCTTCAGTCGGGCTTTTTTGTCGAGGGGGCGATCGCCGCCGACGCCAGGGATCCGAGGGTTATGGAGATGGAGATCGAGGGATAGATTGGCCGATCGCTGATGGAAAACAAAACAAAGTCATTTCTATTTCGTCCCCACAAGCTCATAGAATGAGAAATCGGCAGTTTCAGAAGCAAAGACCCCAGCCTTGAAACTATTTGTCTATCACACTCCCGAATTAACTCCGAGCGATCGCGTCGCGGACTGCGCGATCGCCGTCGATGTCCTACGAGCGACAACGACGATGGTCACGGCCCTGGATGCAGGAGCCGAAGCCGTTCAGGTCTTCAGCGATATCGAGCAGTTAAAACAAGTTAGCGAACAGTGGCCGTCCGAGAAACGAATTCGGGCGGGAGAACGCGGCGGATCGATGGTTGACGGGTGTGACATGGGGAATTCTCCCCTGGACTGCACGCCGGATCGGGTGAGCGGACGCCGTTTGTTTATCAGTACGACGAACGGAACCCGCGCCCTGCAGTGCGTGGCAAAGGCGCCGTCGGTGTTGGCGGCGGCGTTAATCAATCGCCGAGCGGTCGTCGAGTTGCTGGCTCGGAAGCGTCCCGAAACCCTTTGGATTGTCGGTTCCGGTTGGGAAGGGAGTTTTTCCTTAGAAGATACGGTGTGTGCGGGGGCGATCGCCCACAGCTTGCAGGAGATGACGGGCATTTCCCTCGTCGATTTGGCTGGAAATGACGAAACGATCGCCGCGATCGCCCTTTACTTGCAATGGCAAGACCGCCTGTTAGAACTGATGCACCACGCCAGCCACGGTCATCGCTTACTGCGCTTGAACAACTCCGCCGATTTGGAGTATTGCGCCCAAACCGATATCCTCACCACGGTCCCGGTTCAAAAAGAACCGGGGGTTTTGGTTAAACAATAACCTGCGCGTCCCCTCTTCATTTTCGGGGAAGCTACCGACGGGGAAAGGATCGATCGGTTTGCCAACATTGGCAAAGGTGTCGGGCAATTCGGCGTGCGGCTCCCGGTTCGCCCATGCGGCGCCCTCCGTTCGTGGCAATCGCCTGTAACGTATCGGGATCGCGCAACAAATCGGCGATCGCCCCCGCCGCACGATCGGGGCGATCGAGCAAAATTAACGACGGTCCGAGTAACCGACTTTGAGCCTCGGCGAAAGCGGGGGTAAATTGCGGGCCGCCTCCGGGAAAGGCGATCGCGGGTTTACCTAAACCGATAAACTGCTCCGTCGCCGTTCCCGCCATGGCCAAGGCGAGATCCCCCTGGCGCAAGCATTCGACAAAGCCTTCGCAGGTTAACAGCACCGTTGCGCTTTGCTGCTGGTAGAGGGCGCTGGACGCTCTCGAAAACAAGGGTTCTAGGGATTCGGGAACGGCAATGGGCGCGCGATCGTCGATTTTCTGCCAGCCGAAATTTTCTAATTCTTGCCCTAAATGTTCGAGACTGAGGTCCGGCGCGATCGCCCCTAGAAACATCTGCGGGCGTCGGGGGTTGGCTTCGACCAAACCCGCCACCGCCGCTAGAATTTGTTGCCAATTCCGATAAGCTTCCGGAACCCGCGACCCCGGTAACAGGGTCACTACCAGCGATCGTTCCGTTTCCTTGCGTTCCGCATCGCGATCGTCAAAAATAGGCGCCGGGCGATCGACCTCCAAATCGTCCATCATCGGATTGCCCAAATCGAGCGCCGCAATCCCCAATTTCACTAACGTTTCCGTCGTCAACGAATCCCTCGGAAATACGGCCCGACAGCGCCGATGTCGCATCAACCAGCGTTCCCACGGCAGATAAACCGAACCCGACCAGCTTTCCAAACCCTCGAACCACGTCCGACGCGGTAAAACCCCGGCTTCGTCGCGCAAGTAATATTCCGATTTCGCCGTCCCGACAAAGGCATACTCGGCCCCACTGGCCCACGCCATCAACAACGGTAAAATATCGCCGACGGCTAGAAGAACTCCTCCCTGTTTCGCCCAATGGCGCACCGCCTGCAACTGCGCCCAGGTGAGTTGAATTAAGCCCTGACGAAGATCGCCCCAGAATTGGCGTCCGTCCATATAGATAAATCCCCCCGAGGGCATTTTTTTGACCGGACCGATAAAGCTGACCCCTTCGAGGGTTTCGTAAGCTCTTCCCTCCCCGACGAGGGGTAAAACGAACAGTTCTAGGGAATCGTCTTGTTGTTGCAGTTGGCGCAAAATGCGAACGGCGATCGCATCTTCCCCATGACCGTTACTCAAACACAGTAGTTTCATTCAATCTATAAGTTTTCGGGATTTTAGAGTTTAGAGTTAGCGAAACCATAAAAGCGCTCATCTTCAGTGCGCTACAGATGTGGGCTTCTACCTCCTGCGCTCTACTTTTTGCCTCTTGGCTTCTCCCTTCCCACTCCCAACTGCTGCCTACTCCCTTGCGATCGCAGAATCTTTGATTATAATGGAAAGAGAACACGGGGGGCCGTACTGGTTTCGACAAGTTGGTGAAATCCAACCCGTGATTCAGGCCGAGAGTGAGTCTCCTCTCGTAAATCCAAGACTCAAACAAAAAAGTAAATGCGAACAACATTGTTCCTTTCGCTCGCAAGGCAGTTGCTGTTGCCTAAAACTTCTCTATAAGTTTGAGCGGTCTGTGGTTCGACTCCGTTAAGAGCTGCGGACAAAACCCCAACGGATGCCCTAGCAACCTTTCTCTGGTTGATTGCTAGTTAAGACTAAACCAGTGCATCCCGCCACTAGGGATAATTAGTGGTCCCCGCCTGGAGGGTAACCCGGGCTAAGCCTGTGAACGAGCGGTAGGCCACTACCCAGCTTGGACAGCAGTTCGATTCTGCTCGGCTCCACTCATAAAGAAAGCCACTCTTTGAAACAAAAGGGTGGCTTTCTCTTTGAGAGCGTTTTTGCCGTCAAGAATGGCTAAACCAAGCAGCAGTTAAACGTCTTTTTCACTTAAATCTTGAATGAGATGCTCGAAGGGTTCGTCCAGCCAAGCACCGATGGTAATTCCCGCTTGAGCGACTTGCTCTTTAACCAATTCTTGCAGGATGGAAATACCGACGACGGTCGGACCGATGGGTACACCTAAAGAATTGTAGGTTTCGCGCAAGCCTTGCAGCACTCTTTCATCGAGGACGTCGGTATTGCCAGCGACTAAAGCGTAGCTGGCATAGCGCAGATAATAGTCCATATCCCGCAGACAAGCCGCATAGCGGCGGGTGGTGTAAGCGTTGCCACCAGGACGAATCAACTCGGGTAATTCGGCAAACAGACGGGAACCCGCTTGTTTGACCAAAGTCGCTGCATTGGCGTTGATGATAGCTGCGGCTCGAACGCGAGCCGTGCCACTCTCGAAGTAAGATTTGAGTCGGTCGATGGCGTCGCGGTCGAAATAGCGACCCGTCACGTCATAGTTTCTAATCAGGCTTGTTACTGCGTCGCGCATTAAATTCCTTCTCCCAACAATAATAAAAGGGTTGTCTCACTAACTTTCGCTGTTTTGAGTAGTCGTATTTCAACAGCAGAAAACTCTAACGCCCAAATTCAATACATAAGGGAAGAGTGGGATGACTTGATGAAAAACTCCGCACCCATCTTTACTATCTGGTCTTGTGGGCGTCAGATCCGTAGACGTTTCGTAGTCTACTACAAAGCGATACCCAGCAACATATCTCAATCCCTCAAGGATAAAGAACTTCATATTTCGATCGCCCGACGTCGAGAGCTCCCGGAGGGGAAGGGGGCAAGACTTTAACTTTTGAGGGGTTCGGGGAGCGATAAGTCCCGCACTGTACCTGAAAGGTCAGGGTCGGGATACATGGACTCCCCGCGTCGATTGAGGGGTTCAATGCCCCGAAAATCGACACACTGCCGATAGTCTAACGGAAAGCGCAAATCGGTTAGGCTGTAGGTATGTTGAACTTGACCTACAACTACCGAATCTATCCAGGACTTGACCAGGAAGCTCAAATGCTCGATTGGTTGGAGCAATGTTGTCGCGTCTATAACTACGCTTTCGCAGAGCGAAAAGACTGGATCGGCTCGCGTAAATGTCCGGTCAATGCTTGCAGTATCAAGCAGGAATATATCATTTCTGCTGATGCACCCTATCCCGACTATTACAAACAGCAGAATGCGCTGACTAGGGCGAAACGGGAAATCCCAGAACTGAAGGCTGTTCATTCTCAGGTCTTGCAAGATGCCTTGAAGCGATTGGATAAGTCGTTCAAGTTCATGCAGAAAAGAGGGTTCGGATTTCCTCGATTCAAAAAGTTTGGTCAGTACCGCTCGTTTGTATTTCCGCAGTTCAAATTCAAGATGACCAGTCGCGGGATCTTGGCCAAGCATTGTTTGGATGCTGCTTGGGGAAGCTTCTTGGAAATCCTCAAGTGGGTTGCCTGGAAGCGTGGCGTCTACTTTGCCAGGGTCGATCCCAACGGGACCCGTCAAACTTGCCCTCAGTGTGGGGTGCATACTGGGAAGAAAGAACTCGGCGAACGGGTGCATCACTACAGTGAATGTGGATATACGACAGACCGGGATGTTGCTGCCGCTCAAGTAGTCATGCAACGAGGTCTTGTACTTGCAGCCGACGGACAGTCGGTGATGCTGCCTGCAGAGGAAGGTTGCTTGGGAACCCCGATGAAGCAGGAAAACCCAACCGCGAGGAAGGGAAGCCCGCGCTCTACCCGTTAGGGGGAGCATCGGGAGGATGTCACGATTTTCTCAATAGGCGATCGCCCGCCAATGTGATTAAATCCATCCAAGGTTCGCTGACACGGCGGAAGTTTGGTAGCGTTTGATACAAAACGACCGAGAGCCTATCCCTAGGATGATTCAGATAAGTTCGGCTTTGACAAGGCGTGTGGCCCGCATCGGCCACAGGAGTCAAACGTTAGAGCGAATCCGCATCCCCGAGCGGCGATCGCGAAACGCTCTGGCCCTCGCCGTCGAGTTGAGTCGAATTCGGCTCAAGTCACCCCAACCCCTGTCAACATTCACTTTGAATCAGGCCCGCCTAAATGACCCCTCCCCAGTCTGACTCACGCAGGTGCTGGGATTTCATACCTAGG
Source organism: Oxynema mangrovii CENA135 (assembly GCF_016632315.1). NCBI lineage: Bacteria > Bacillati > Cyanobacteriota > Cyanophyceae > Oscillatoriales > Oscillatoriaceae > Oxynema > Oxynema mangrovii. The sequence goes on from NZ_JAEOXH010000001.1 coordinate 104,139, forward strand.
GCATTCGCCCCACTGAGCCGTTCTAACTTGTCACGACACTCCTGCATCGTCGTGAACTTCCAACCCAGTCAAAACTGAGGAGATATTTATGCCCGAGACTGCCCAACAAGTTCTAGATCTCATCCGCGAGCAAGATATCCAAATTATCGACCTCAAATTTGTCGATATGCCCGGAATCTGGCAGCACTGCTCGTTTTACCGGGATCTGATCGACGAGAGCGCCTTTACCGAGGGTGTTGCCTTTGATGGTTCGAGTATTCGTGGCTGGAAAGCGATCAACGAATCGGACATGGCAATGGTTCCCGATCCGACGACGGCGTGGATCGATCCGTTCATGGAACAGCCGACCTTGAGCATGATCTGCAGCATCAAGGAACCGCGAACGGGAGAATGGTACAGCCGCGACCCGCGCACGATCGCCCAAAAAGCCCTGGATTACTTGATTTCGTCCGGGCTTGGCGATATTGCGTACTTCGGACCGGAAGCCGAATTCTTCATCTTTGAAGACGTCCGCTTCGATCAAACCCACAACGAAGGCTTTTACCACGTCGATAGCGTCGAAGGGCGTTGGAACTCTGGAAAACAAGAACCGGGTGGAAACCTCGGCTACAAACCCCGCTATAAAGAAGGTTATTTCCCCGTCTCGCCGACCGACACCATGCAAGACATGCGGACGGAAATGCTGCTGACGATGGGCAAATGCGGCGTGCCGATTGAAAAACACCATCACGAGGTAGCCTCGGGGGGTCAAAACGAGCTGGGAGTTCGCTTCGCTCCGATTATCCAAGCGGCAGACTACTTGATGGTGTACAAGTACGTCGTCAAAAACGTTGCCAAGAAATATGGCAAAACGGCGACCTTCATGCCCAAACCGATCTTTAACGATAACGGTTCCGGGATGCACACCCACCAGTCGATCTGGAAAGACGGTCAACCCTTGTTCTGGGGTGACGGCTACGCCAATATGAGTAAAATGGCCCTGAACTATATCGGTGGCTTGCTCAAACACGCTCCGGCGATTTTGGCCCTGAGTAACCCTTCGACCAACTCTTACAAACGGTTGGTTCCCGGATTTGAAGCCCCGGTGAACTTGGCCTATTCTCAAGGGAACCGTTCCGCCTCGATTCGGATTCCTCTCTCCGGCGAGAATCCGAAAGCGAAGCGCATGGAGTTCCGTTGTCCCGATGCGACCTGCAACCCCTATTTGGCGTTTGCGGCGATGCTGTGTGCGGGGATTGACGGCATCAAAAATGAAATCGATCCGGGGGATCCCCTCGATGTCGATATCTACGACCTCAGCCCGGAAGAATTGGCGAAGATTCCTTCGACCCCCGGCTCCCTGCTCGACGCTCTCAAAGCTCTCGAAGCGGATCACGAGTTCTTGTTGGCGGGTAACGTGTTTACGGAAGATTTCATCACCAACTGGATCGAGTACAAGTTGGATAACGAAGTCAACCCGATGCGCCTGCGTCCCCATCCTTACGAGTTCTCGCTCTACTACGACGCTTAAACTCCCCCGGAGGGCGATCGTTGCCTGACGCGAAAGGCCACCTCACTAGAGGTGGCTTTTTCGTTACAATTATTGACGTTTTTAGAGAGATTTGACGTTCTGACGATCGCCTCGGGATAGCCGAACCATGACTGATTTGCTCGCCAAACTGGCTTATCAAACCGTTCAATACACAAAAAGCTCTTTCGCACTCACCCACAAGACGTTAAGTTCCCGTCTGCTCAACTTGTTTTACGACGTTCCCGGAAAAGATCAACTCAAACCCCTGTCCCCGGAACTCCTCGAAACCTTACAAACGAGTTTGGCTCGATTGCTCGAAACCGAGTGGAAAGATGCCGAACGGGGGATTTATCCAGTGGAATTGCTGTTTGATAATCCCTGGGAAGACTTTTTATCCTACTATCCCGCTCTTTTACTCGACCTGCCTCGCCTTCGCGAGCGATCGCTGCAACAGAACTATCGCGATTTTGCCGAAGATCTCGACACCAACAACTATCCCAACTACTATCGCCGCAACTTCCATTTCCAAACTGACGGCTATTTCAGCGACCTGTCGGCGAATCTGTACGATTTACAAGTCGAAATTCTCTTTAACGGCTGTGCGGATGCAATGCGCCGCCGCGTACTCGCGCCCCTCAAACAAGGGCTGGAAGCGGGATTTCCCTCGGTTCCTTCCCGAGATCTGCGGATTTTAGATATTGCCTGCGGGACGGGTCGCACCCTCAAATTCTTACGGGCCATGCTCCCCCAAGCGAACTTATTTGGGGTAGATTTATCGACGGCCTATTTGCGTAAAGCTGCCCGATGGCTGGGACAATTGCCCGGAGAACTGCCCCAACTGGTCGGGGGAAAGGTCGAAGAACTGCCCTATCGCGGGGGTTATTTCCATGCCGCGACCAGTGTCTTTTTATTCCACGAACTGCCCGGAACTGTTCGCCAACGGGCGATCGAGGAATGTTTCCGGGTCATCAAACCGGGAGGGTGGTTCGTCATTTGCGATTCGATCCAACTCGGGGACGTTCCCGACTGGGACCCGTTACTGCACAATTTCCCGATTTCCTTTCACGAACCCTACTATAACGATTACATCCGCGACGATTTGGAACGCCGTTTGCACCGTGCCGGGTTTGGCGAAGTTTACACTCAAATGCACCACGCGAGTAAATATTGGGTGGCGCGCAAACCGCAAATCGAGCCATAACGGGGATCGGAGATCGCCGAGCTGGAGTGAGGGGCAGACGCGCCTAAAATAGCGAGATCGCCCCGGCTTCCTACGGTACGATGAATTGCACTATAGACTGAAATGGAAATACCCCTATTCAACCATACGGAGAGGTCATGACCCCAGAAGTAGAAACCCAATCAAGTGAGAGCCAATCGACTCAAGAACTGCTCGACACTTCGACCCCGATCGATTTGGTCGAAGAAATTGAAACGGTGATCGCCAGCATGGCTCAAGATCAAAAAGTCATGTTCGCTCACAGTGAAGCGGGCTATTTTTGGAAATTTCAATACGGTAGCGTTCAAGTGTTCGTGCAGTTGACTGGAACTGGCGATGAGGATACCTTGAGTGTTTGGTCGTTTGTTTTAGACCTTCCGGCGAAGAACGAGCCGCAATTAATGCGAAAACTGCTGGAAATGAACTGGCTGTCTACTTACGAAGCCCGTTTTGCGATCGTGGACGATCGCGTGGTGGTTCTGTCGAATCGCACTGTCGCCGATATCAATCCGAGCGAAATCTCCCAGGCGATTACGATCGTGGCGACCCTCGCCGACGACAACGACGAACTGCTGCAAGCCGAATACAAGTAAACCGAACGCGCTTAGCGATTTCACCCCCTTTTTGCGATGAGTTTCCCTACCTGGCGTTTGATTCCTCCGATCGCGGCGAACGGTCGCCTGCAAATGGCGGTCGATTCTTGGCTGCTGCAAGAACATCGCGCCGGGAGGCAACCGCCGAGTCTGCGCTTTTACACCTGGACCCCGGTGGCGATTTCTTTGGGATACCACCAACGACGGTGGCCCCGACGCTGGCAGGAGTTAACCTGGCAAGGCGAACCGATCGCCTTAATTCGCCGACCGACCGGAGGACGGGCCGTTTTGCATCAGGGGGATCTCACCTATGCGGTGGTTACCTCGGAGGGCTGTGGCAATTTGACGGCGGCAACGCGGGGCGATCGCCGTGCCACTTACGAGGCAATTTCTCAGTTTTTAGTCGAAGGCTGGACTCGTTTGGGGGTGCCGTTAAATTACGGCCAGGAGCGATCGCCCGACCGTTCCACCCCGAACTGTTTCGATACCGCCACCGTCGCCGATTTAGTCCGACCGGATGGGGTCAAAGCGATCGGTAGCGCTCAATTGCGTCAGCGTCACAGCATCTTACAGCACGGTTCGATCCCGATCGACCCCTGTCCCCAGTTGTGCGAGCGGATCTTCGGCTCTTCGGGTCGAGGGTCGGGAATGAGGCGCTATTTAGAGGCGATCGCCCCCGATTCTGCCGCTCTCGACCCTCGACAACCGTGGTTGGAACGGGCGATCGCCGTCCTCGTCGAAGCCGCCGAGCAGTGTTTTCGGGTGCGCCTGGTTCCCGAACCGCTTACTGAGGAGGAATGGGAGCAAATTTCTCGGCTCGCTTCCCCTCCCCTGAACCCGGAAAAGCCCGCCCTGCGGCCTTCCTGAGAATTAAGATTTAGATTAAGATTTTTTGGCGCGATCGCCCCCGTCGATCGCCTCTGCGGTGGCTTTGGCGATCGCCCCGAGTTGCAATCCCGGGGGATAGGTTCCTTCTTCTTTAATCCGTTTGATTTCCGCCGCCGAAATCGAGAAATTGAGCTTTTGTGCCAAACTGCGGACGATATCGCCGCGATCGATAATCCCCGCGACCGCACCCGCGCGCGACAATACGGTAATTTGATTGAGTTGGTGCGACTCCAAACGCTCGATCGCCTCCACCATCGATACCTCTTCGCCGACGGCCACGATCTCGCCCAACGGTCGCACGATCGTCTGTAACCGTTGCGTTTCCCACTCGCTGCGTTCGATCTCCCGTAACCGTTCGGGCATCACCAAACCGCGATAGCGCCCGTCGGAAGCGGCAAAGTAAACGGTGGGTTGCAACTCGCCGAGTAAGTAATCGTCGGCAAACTCGCGCAAGGTCATGTTCGCATCGACGACCCGAAATTGTCGGGTCATCACTTCTTGCGCTTTGAGTTGAATCAGGGCTTCTTGCAAGTCGGTCAGGCGGTCGTAAGCGCTGGCGTTGCGCAAGCCAAACCAACCGAGTAAGGCAATCCACAAGCCTCCGGTTCCGGCGCCGGCCCCTCCGACTAACAGGGCTGTCAACCCGAAGGCGATCGCGACCGAGCCGAGGATTTTACCCGTTTTTGCGGCCCAATGGACCCCGCGAAAGCGATCGCCCGTAATCTTCCAGACCGCCGCTTTGAGCACTTGACCGCCGTCGAGGGGCAACCCGGGAATTAAGTTAAACGAGGCCAGCACTAAGTTAATCGTGGCCAGATCCCGGGCTAAAACGGCGATCGGGGACAGTTGCGGCAAAGTACCCCCCAACAGCCCCAAACCGATAAATAAACCAAAACTGACCGCAGGTCCGGCGATCGCCACTTGAAACGCTTGACCGGGGGTTTTCGATTCCTGTTCGATCGAGGCAATCCCGCCAAAAATAAATAGGGTAATCGAATTGACGGTAATCCCTTGGGATTTGGCGACCAAACTGTGACCGAGTTCGTGCAGTAACACCGAGCCGAACAACAGCAACGGCATCGCCAATCCAGCCCCCCAGCCGACGACGGATCCCCACTGCGGCACGAATTTGGACCCGTTGAAGAGGGTGAGGAGCGCAACAATTACAAACCACGAAGAATCGACGTACAGGGGAATCCCAAAAACCGATCCGATTCGCCAACCTGCCTGCATGAAATTTTCCTTATCCGAATCTGTACTGCGACGGCTCGGAGCCTCGCTCGTCTCGATGAAGCCGACCGATCTTTATTTATTGTACTGACTTTGCCGTCGTCCATTCGGAGATCGCCCGAACGGATAAGGAATCGGTGGTGGCGATCTCTCCATAAAAAAATGCCCCTTTATTGGGGGCATTTTTGAAATATTCGAGCGGATGACGGTGCGATCGCCGTTCTTAAATAAAGGCTCTTAAAGGACGCCTGCGTTCGCCAAACCCAAGATCATTCCCGCACCGAGAATATGACCCAAACAAGCGGTACCGAGCAGTTCGGGAACGCCAAAGTTTTTCCACAACGGGGTTAAAGAAACGGGTAACGCCGGACCGACCCCGGGGTTTTGAATGGCTTTGTAACCGATCGCGATCGCGAATAAATTACAAAGGATCATGACGATCCCGACGCTGGGAGACCAGGCAACGGTGGTAGCCGTAGCAGCGAGTAAAGTAGTGTAAAGCAAGTTGCTATCTCCTGAGTTGATAAATTCAAGAAGTCAGGAGAATTATAAGAATTTCTCCGGAGAAAACAATAATTTGTCTCAATAGTTAACAGTTATGCAAAATTTCGATACAAAAGTAGATAATTCATTTCAAAATACGGCGATTAGAGTTAAGATTTGTGGCATTACTCGGGATGAAGACGGCGAGGCGATCGCCCGTATGGGAGCGAATGCCTTGGGATTTATCTGCGTGCCGAGTTCGCCGCGCTATGTCGGCGTCGGCCAAATTCGCCAGATGGTCGATCGTCTCCATTCGTGGAGGGTCGGGGCGATCGGGGTTTTTGCCAATGTCGGAACCGAGGCAATTAGTCAAGTCGTCCGCGAGGCGGGACTGACGGGAGTTCAGTTACACGGAGACGAGACGCCGGAGTTTTGCGATCGCCTGCGCGTCGAATTAGCTGACGGAATCGAAATCATTAAAGCCTTCCGCATTAAAAGCGAGGCAGATTTAGAACGCACCCGACTTTACCGCGATCGGGTCGATACCTTCTTATTAGATGCCTACCATCCGGGTCAACTCGGCGGAACCGGACGCCAACTCGACTGGACCCTACTCGACCGCTTCGATCCGGGGGTTCCCTGGTTGTTGGCGGGAGGCTTAAACCCGGATAACGTGCTGACGGCGATCGCCCGAGCCCGTCCGACCGGGATCGACTTGTCGAGCGGAGTAGAGCGATCTCCCGGGATTAAAGATCTGGCCAAAGTCGCCCGCTTGTTCGAGCAATTGGGGGCGCGGGGCCAACACCGACCGTAACCCGGAATTCCCGGGTTACGGTCTCCATCGGGAAATCTTAGAAAAATGCGGGTTGGTGGCGGATCAAATTAAGAAACTCTTCGCGAGTTTTTTGATCTTCTTGAAAAACACCGACCATCGCACTCGTCACAGTCCAAGAACCGGGTTTTTGCACCCCGCGCATGACCATGCACATGTGGGTCGCTTCCATCACCACGGCGACCCCTTGCGGGTCGAGAATCTCTTGAATCGCTTCCGCCACCTGACGGTTGAGACGCTCCTGCACCTGCAAGCGTCGGGAGTACATTTCGACAATCCGCGCCAACTTACTCAACCCCACCACTTTCTCGTTGGGGATGTACGCCACGTGAGCGCGTCCCATAAACGGCAGCATGTGGTGTTCGCAGAGGCTGAAGAAATTAATATCGCGCACCAAGACCATTTCGTTGTGGCCCTCGTCGAAAATGGCATTATTGACAATTTCTTCGAGAGATTGGTGATAGCCACTGGTGAGAAAGCGCATGGCTTCGGCGACCCGCTTGGGCGTTTTGAGCAAGCCTTCGCGTTCCGGGTCTTCGCCGACGCCGAGGAGCATTTCGTGTACCGCCTCGGTCAAGCGTCGTTCGTTTTCTGCTTCGTCCGTTTCCGGAGGGATGTAGTTTTCCCGAACGCTGTCACGAGCGGGTCGCGTTTGAACGGAACGCGGCTCGGTGGGGTTCGGGGTTGCAGAGGAACTGGCAGTCATTTTCGATGTCGAGCCACTGGACCCGTTAGAAGAAGCAATAGTCATGACGAGTTGTTGGTTAGGGTTTGGAATAGTGCGGATACAGAGCGGTTAGACGGGGGTTAAAAGTTCCCGGCATTGGAGACGAGGGTTAATTCGTCGATCGCCGCACTGGCGGGTAATAAGGCGGCGTGAACGATCGACTCGGCGACGATTTCGGGGGTGAGCATTTGCGAGCGGTCGAAATCGGCGTTTACCGTCGGGGTATCCCAAATTGGCGAGTTGACCGCGCCGGGAGAAATGATGGTGACGCGAATGCCATTGGCGCGCTCTTCGGCTGCCAGGGTTTTGGAAAGGCAGACGAGGGCGGCTTTGCTGACGTTGTAGGCGCCCCAACCCGGAAAGGCTTCGTAGGCGGCGACTGAGGCGACGTTGAGGATGGTTCCTTGCTGGCGATCGCGCATGGCGGGTAAGATCGCGCCAATGCACTCGAAGACGCTGGTTAGGTTGAGATCCATGACCCGTTGCCAGTCGGAGAGGGGGGTGTCGATCAGGTTGCCTGTATAGCCCATTCCGGCGTTGTTGATCAGCAGGTCGATCGGGCCGAAGTCATCGGCGATCGCCCCAATCTGCTGCCGCACCTGGGAGAGTTGAGCCAGATCTACGGGATAAGGTTTACATTCGACTCCGTAGGTGGCGGCTTCGGCGGCGACGGCAGCCAAGCGGTCTGCACGACGGCTGACCAGGGCTGAGGGAACGCCTGCTTTGGCCAAGGCGAGGGCGGTGGCTTTGCCGATGCCACTGCTCGCTCCGGTGATCAGGGCGCGTAATGGTGTTCGATCGCTCATGAAAAGGTTCGATCTGTTTTGATAGAATTACTTATTGCTCGACGTTGGCGGTAGACTTTATAATCTACTGTTCTAAACCGCCGCGATCGCTCGGAGCGGGTGGGGAGATGGGCGACGTGCGCGCGCCGGAACCGAACCCCATCCGATCGAGGGTGGGGGAGAACCACGAAAAAGCCCACAAAAAAGTCCGATCGCGAATCGTCGGAGGAATCGTCCGGGCGATCGTCGCGAGAGCGGGCGACGAGGCAGCGCGAACGAGCCGCTCGCCGGACGCCACGAGCCCACGAGGGTTCTGTATTTCCCTCTACAGAACGATGCCGGGGTCGGTGTCGTGGGAGGGGTGGGGAAAGTTCGATCGCGATCGCCCAAGCGGCAGCCGCGAGCGCCGTGCAGACTGGACTGGAGCCAGTCTGAGAAAAAGGTAAACAAATGTGACAACTTGCACGATTATATCACTGAGAATGGCGATGCCGGGAGCGATCGCCAATTTCTCGGGGGACTCAGGCGGGCAACTCCATAAACACGCCGATCCGCCGGAATTTTTGATAGCGTTGTTCCCGGCGTTGTTGGCTGGTGAGTTGGCTGAGTTCTTCTAAGGTGCTTAACAGGGCTTCTTTGAGGGTTTCTGCCGCTTTGAGGGGGTTGGAATGGGCGCCGCCGACGGGTTCGGGTAAGAGACGGTCTAAGATGCCGAGATTTTTGAGATCCCAGGAGGTAATTTTGAGAGCTTCGGCGGCTTGGGAGGCTTTGGCGGCATCTTTCCAGAGAATGGCCGCGCAGGCTTCCGGGGTGGCGACGGTGTAAACGGCGTGTTCTAACATCAGCAGGCGATCGGCGACGCCAATACCGAGGGCGCCACCGGAACCGCCCTCGCCGATCACCGTACTGAGGATCGGCACGTCGAGGCGGAACATTTCGCGCAAGTTATAGGCGATCGCCTCTCCTTGACCTTGGTGCTCGGCTTCGATGCCCGCCCAAGCCCCGGGGGTGTCGATAAAGGTAAAAATCGGCATTCCGAACCGATTGGCATGTTCCATCAGGCGCATGGCCTTGCGGTAGCCCCCCGGGGAGGCCATGCCGAAGTTGCGGGCGACGTTATCTTTGGTATCGCGGCCTTTTTGGTGGCCGAGCATGACCACGGGAATGCCGCCGACGCGACCGATGCCGCCGACGAGGGCGGGATCGTCGTTACCCCGGCGATCGCCGTGCAGTTCCATCCATTCGTCGGCGATCGCCTGGATGTAGTCCAGGGTACTCGGGCGCCGGGGATGGCGGGCGAGTTGCAGCCGTTGGTAGGGGGACAAACTGCTAAAAATTTCTTGCCGCAGTTGGGAGGCGCGGGCTTCGAGCTGGTGGATTTGATCCGAGACATCGACGCCATTTTCGGTGGCGAGGTCTCGAATTTGTTGGATGCGTCCTTCCAGCTCCGCGAGGGGTTTTTCAAATTCTAAAAGAAAGGTTCTGCGCTCAGTCGTTGCCATAGTGAATATTCCGTTACCAGCGCTCGCAAGTTCGGCGATCGCCCGGCGGCGGGCCAGTCTTCCAAGTCCGGGCGATCGCCTCGGATCGGGTCGCGCGATCGGCTAATTGACCAAAAGCGGCTTGAAACCGTGTTTGACCGACCATTGACCGATCTGCTCCATTTTTTCCACCCCGATTTGATTGCGTCCCCACGAGAAATTCGTATAGAGCTTTTCAAATTCGAGAATCATCGATTCGGCAAAGCAGGCGAACAGTTGGCGCGCCGGAACTTCCATTTTGGCGATCGACATGATCCGCCAGTCGATATCCAGGGAATGTTCGACAATGCCGCCGTTGAGGACGTACACTTCGGGATGTTGAATCTGGGTGGCCATGTTTTTCGGATAGCCCCCGTCAACGATCAAACACGGATGTTTTAAGCCGTTCGGGTCGATTTCTACCCCTTTGGGCATACTGGCAACCCAGACGATGATATCCGCTTGGGGTAAGGCTTCTTCCAAGCCGACCACTTGACCGCGACCGAGTTCTTCTTGCAGGGCGCTCAAGCGGGCGCGATCGCGGGCGATCAGCAGCATTTCTTTAACGTCGGTGCGGGCGTTGAGCCAGCGACAGACCCCACTGCCGATATCTCCCGTGGCGCCACATATAGCGACGGTCGCGTTCGACAGCGAAATCCCTAACTGGCGGGACGCTTGCTCGACTTGTTTGCAAATGATATAAGCAGTGTGGGTGTTGCCCGTGGTAAAGCGCTCGAATTCGAGTTTGATATTCCGAACCTGTTGGATTTGGTACAGGTTGAAGTTTTCAAAGATAATCGAGGAAAAGCCGCCGAGGGCAGTGATATCGATCCCATGTTTTTGGGCGTGAGCCATCGCGTTGACAATTTTGCGCGTGGCCGCTTTAATGCGACGGTTGGCGAGCATTTCCGGCAGAAAACACGATTCGACGTACCGACCTTCGATCGTCTCACCTGTCAGGCTGGTAACCTTGATGGTATCGACAATTTGCGGGGGAGCGGAACACCAGAAGTCCAAACCGCGATCGGCATATTCCGGATAGCCGAGTTCGTTGGCGACAGATTGGGCGTGAGCCAAACTTGTAAGATGACCGATAAGACCAAACATGAAGCGTTGTATGGGGGTCCTTTAGATGGAGACCAGAATGGGGTTGACGAAAAAAAATCGCGAGCTTGAAGCGATCGCACTCCTGCATACAAGTACCAGCCAAGGATGCTGGCCTTCCGAACACACGAGGGTTGAGACGAGCTGGCGCAGGCCGATAAACCCCGATCTCCAGCCCGACGGATAGGGCGACGAGCTTCGCGGTAACCGCTTCGATCTCGTCCTCGCCGACTCGGATCGGGATCGCCTTCGCTCCGATGGGACACACCGCGATCTCGGGTAGCGATCGCGGTGGCAGTCACAATCTCGACCTTCAAGCGCCGATTAAGCCGTAAGCGGACATTTTCATGATGTCGCGAGTGCTAAACCCGATTTCGCCTAGGGCTTCCCCGTAGGCAATCATGAAGTCCTCTACTAAGGCATCTTTCTCCATGCCTAAAGTAGCGGCGTCCCGTTCGACTTGGTTGAGCATTTTCCAAACAAGCGGCAAGTTCTCGCGATTGGCTTTTTCGATTTCCGCTTTGTTCTGTTCAAAATGCGCTTTGAGCCATTCCTGACCGTAGTTGAGATGGCTGTACTCGTCTTTGACGACCCCTTCGGTGATTTTGCGCGCAAACGGATCGGCCACGGGGATGTAAATGTTATAGGCGGCGATCGCAAAACACTCGATAATTAGCGCTTGGATGACCAAACAAGTCGCTATCTGGCCCTGTTCGGCGGCTTTTTGGAAATTTTCGTGGAGTTTGGCAAAATACTCCCGCGCAAACTCCATATCCGGGGTCACTTTCAAATTGCGACCACAGGCTTGGAATCCCTTCTTGTGGCGGTTTTCCATTTTTGACAATGCGATCAGTTCGTCGTGACTGTCCGGCAGCAGTTCTGCCAATTTCACGTAGTTGCTCGTGGCTTCGTCTTCGCCTTCGATGACGATCGCATTAATCCGGCTGTATGCGTCTTTGTAAGTTTCGCTTTGAAAGTCTAGTGCTGGGGCTGCCTCAAGCTGCGGCATAACTGTGTTGTCTCCTGATTCTGATTTCGCCTACGATCCTAAATTGACCTTATAACTTCTAAGTTAAAGGATAAATGGGTAGACCGGACTAAAACAACTTATAGTTTACTTTACTCATTACAATCGAAGCTAAGTATTCCGATTATCAATCGTGAACATCAACCGATTTGGCCGCCAGCTCAGCTCGATCGTGCTGTTTTGCGGTGCGATTTTAGTCTTGTTGCCCTTGGCCGTCGCCCTTGCCAAATCCCTGATCCCCCCTAGTGCGATTAGTGGCATTTTCCCACCAAGACTTACTTTTGCCAACTATCGCGAAGCCTGGGAGCGGGCGAACTTTTGGCTGGCCTTTGCTAATTCTACCGTAGTTGCCTTGGCCGTTACCGCCCTCCAGACCCTCACCTCCTCTCTGGGGGGTTATGCCTTGGCTCGCTTGCAGTTTCGCGGGCGCCAGATTGTTTTAGTGGGGATCCTCGCGACGTTGGTGATTCCCTTCCAATTATTAGTGATTCCCATTTTCCTCGTGCTCAAATGGCTCGGGGCGATCGATACTTATGCCGCCCTGATTTTACCCAGTGCCGTCAGTGGATTCGGCATTTTCTTGATGCGTCAGTATTTCCTGACAATCCCCGTCGAACTCGAAGAAGCCGCCGCCTTGGACGGGGCAACACGCTGGCAAATTTTGTGGCGAATTTTGTTACCCTTAGCCCGTCCCGCATTAGTCACCCTATTTTTATTTACCTTTATCGGCGAGTGGAACGACCTGTTTAAACCTTTGATTTTTACGACCCGACCGGAATTGAGGACGGTTCAGTTAGCGTTAGCTCAATTTCAAGAACAATTTACCAGTCGTTGGGAATTATTGATGGCTGCCGTGGGAATTGCCACTTTTCCCGTAACGGTTTTATTTGCGATCGGACAACGGCAATTCATTCGCGGAATTGCCAGTACCGGGATTAAAAATTAGGGGAGATCGGGACTGGCGAATCGGCAATGGCAGCAAAGCGGTGGGGCTTTCGATCGGGGTTTCGGATCGATCTAGAACAAGTTACGGACCCGTTTAAACTCTAGAAAATTTCAACATGATTGTTGCGAGAAATTCGGCGATCGCCCCATGGAGGCTGACATGTTAGCGCGGCTCACCCTTAAAAAAAACCAAACCGATCGCGATCGCGGGCGATCGCGATCCAAGCTAAACTCTAAACGCTCAAATATAAAATCTAAAACCCCATCGCTTCTCGATAAAATAGTTTTGCTGTTTTATCGTCCGATACCGCCGTCATGTCTGCAATTTCCGAAGCCCCCTTTTCTCCACAAGAAATCGCTGCCGAAGGTCTCAAACCCGAAGAATACCAAGAAATCGTCAATCGCTTGGGACGTCATCCCAACAAAGCCGAATTGGGGATGTTCGGGGTCATGTGGTCCGAACACTGCTGCTACAAAAACTCCCGTCCCTTGCTCAAACAATTTCCCACCCAAGGCGATCGCATCCTCGTCGGTCCCGGGGAAAATGCGGGAGTCGTGGACTTCGGCGACGGAGTGCGACTCGCCTTTAAAATCGAGTCCCACAACCACCCCTCGGCGATCGAACCCTACCAAGGTGCCGCTACGGGGGTCGGTGGCATCCTGCGCGACATTTTCACCATGGGCGCCCGACCGATCGCCGTCCTCAACTCCCTGCGTTTCGGCACCCTCGACAATCCCCGTACCCGCCGCATCTTCATGGGCGTTGTCGAAGGCATTTCCGGTTACGGTAACTCCGTCGGCGTTCCCACCGTCGGCGGCGAAGTGTACTTCGATCGATCTTATGCAGGCAACCCCCTCGTCAACGTCATGGCCCTCGGACTGATGGAAACCGAGGAGATCGTCAAAGCGGGCGCCTCCGGCATCGGCAATCCCGTGTTGTACGTCGGATCGACCACCGGACGGGACGGAATGGGCGGCGCCAGCTTCGCCAGTGCCGAACTCACCGAAGAGTCCGCCGACGATCGCCCCGCCGTGCAAGTTGGGGACCCCTTCCTCGAAAAATCCCTGATCGAAGCCTGTCTCGAAGCCTTTAAAACCGGAGCCGTCGTCGCCGCGCAAGATATGGGCGCCGCCGGGATTACCTGTTCCACCTCGGAAATGGCCGCCAAAGGGGGCATCGGGATCGAGCTCGATCTCGACTTAATCCCGGTACGCGAAACTGGAATGGTCCCTTACGAATTCCTCCTGTCCGAATCCCAAGAACGGATGTTATTCGTCGCCCACAAAGGACGGGAACAAGAGCTAATCGACGTATTCGAGCGCTGGGGACTGCACGCCGTCGTCGCCGGAACCACGATCGCCGAACCCCTGGTGCGGATCCTCTACCGAGGGGCGATCGCCGCCGAAGTCCCCTCCAGCGCCCTCGCCGAAGACACCCCGCTTTACCCGCGCGAACTGCTCGCCGAACCTCCCGCTTACGCCCGAGAAGCGTGGCAGTGGTCCGCCAGTGCGTTACCGGAGGCGGCGATCGCCGGGATCGAAATTAACGGAAAACAGACAACTTGGAGCGAAATCCTGCTACAACTGCTCGATACCCCGACGATCGCCTCCAAAAAATGGGTTTATCGCCAATACGACCATCAAGTTCAAAATAACACCGTCTTTTTACCCGGCGGTGCCGATGCCTCCGTCGTCCGCTTGCGCCCGCAAGTCGGCGAGAACGCCCGTCAAGGAACCTTTAATCGCGGGGTCGCCGCCACCGTCGATTGCAATTCCCGCTACGTCTATCTCGACCCTTACGAAGGTGCGAAAGCCGTCGTCGCCGAAGCCGCGCGCAACTTAAGTTGTGTCGGCGCCGAGCCCCTCGCCGTCACCGATAACTTAAACTTCGGCAGTCCCGAAAAACCCGTCGGATACTGGCAACTCGCCCGCGCTTGCGAAGGAATTGCCGAAGCCTGTCGAGAATTTGCCACTCCAGTGACCGGGGGGAATGTCTCCCTGTATAACGAAACCCTCGACAGCAACGGACAACCGACGCCGATTTACCCGACCCCGGTGATTGGGATGGTCGGCGATCTGCCCGATTTGAGCAAAGCCTGCGCTCAAGGTTGGCGCGCGGAAGGGGATGTTATCTATTTATTGGGGGTTCCCGTCGGTGAAGAACGCGGCGGCGAGGTCACCTTGGGAGCCTCGGAATATTTGGCGGCGATTCACGAAACCGTTGCGGGACGTCCGCCGAAGGTGAATTTCGAGTTAGAACGGCAGGTACAAGCGGTTTGTCGTCACGGAATTCGCCAAGGATGGGTGAAGTCGGCTCACGATTGCGCGGAAGGGGGTTTGGCGATCGCCCTGGCTGAATCCTGCCTCAGTGGAGATCTCGGAGCCGAAGTACAGTTGAAGATCGGCGCTACCATAGAACGGTGGGATGAAATTTTATTTGCCGAAGGGGGGGCGCGGATTCTCGTCTCGGTTTCGCCGCAACAGGCGGGCGAGTGGGAGTCTTATTTACGAGCGCAACTGCGAGAAACTTGGCAAAATATAGGAATCGTATCACGAAAAGATCGCGGTTTACGCATCTTTACGGTTGATAACCTCTCCTTAATCAACGTTAGTATGACAGAGATGGGCGATCGTTGGCAGGGTGCCATCGAACGCCGCTTGTCCATCTAGCGGATATTCCCCGTTCGCTGATTTATCCTAAGCAGGAGCCGATCTTTAGCATGATTCCCAAGCATCCCGTATCTTCTGACGTGCCATCGCCCCCGTCTGAGAATTCGCCCCGCGACCGCATCGATCTGCTGTCGAACCCATCTTTTGAGGTTGACAAACCCGAGGAAGCTTGCGGTGTGTTTGCGGTTTACGCCCCTGGGGAGGATGTGGCCAAGCTAACCTATTTCGGTCTCTACGCCCTTCAACATCGGGGTCAAGAATCTGCCGGAATTGCCACCTTTGAGAAGGACGGGCGGGTTCACAGCCACAAGGATATGGGGCTGGTCTCCCAAGTGTTTAACGAGTCGATGTTAGCCAAACTGACCGGAAATCTCGGCATCGGTCACACTCGTTACTCGACCACGGGTTCGAGTCGCATTGTTAATGCCCAACCCGCTTTGGTCGAAACCCGCTTGGGTACGTTAGCTTTAGCACATAATGGGAATTTAGTCAATACTGCCGAGTTGCGTCAAGAATTGTTAGATCGCAATTGCAATTTAGTGACGACGACGGATTCGGAATCGATCGCGATCGCGATCGGCTTGGAAGTCGATAACGGCAAAGACTGGCTCGAAGCGGCGATCGGCGCCTTTCAGAAGTGCCGGGGCGCCTTTAGTTTGGCGATCGGTACCCCGGCGGGGATGATGGGGGTGCGCGATCCCCACGGCATCCGCCCCTTGGTCATTGGAGAACTCGAAGGCAATCCCAGCCGCTACGTCCTCGCCTCCGAAACCTGCGGTCTCGACATCATCGGCGCCCGCTACCTGCGCGACGTGCAACCGGGCGAGTTAGTCTGGATTACCGATGAAGGATTGGCCTCCTTCCAATGGAACCGAGAACCGAGCCGCAAATTGTGCATCTTCGAGATGATCTACTTTGCTCGTCCCGATAGCGTCATGCACGACGAAAGCTTGTACAGCTACCGGATGCGCTTGGGACGCCAACTCGCCGAAGAATCTCCCGCCGACGTGGATATTATTATCGGCGTACCGGATTCGGGCATTCCGGCGGCGATCGGGTTTTCTCAAGCCACGGGGATTCGTTACGCCGAAGGCTTGATCAAAAACCGCTACGTCGGTCGCACCTTCATTCAACCGACCCAGACTATGCGCGAATCCGGGATTCGGATGAAACTCAACCCCCTCAAAGACGTTCTCCAGGGTCAGCGCGTCCTCATGGTAGACGATTCGATCGTGCGCGGAACCACGAGCCGCAAAATCGTCCAAGCGCTGCGCGATGCGGGCGCCACGGAAGTTCACATGCGGATTTCCTCGCCTCCGGTCACTCATCCCTGTTTCTACGGGATCGATACGGACAATCAAGATCAGTTGATCGCGGCAACCCAATCGGTAGAACAAATCGAGGCCAAAATTGGCGTCGATTCCCTAGCGTATTTGAGCTGGGAAGGGATGTTAAAAGCTACCGGAGAAGATCCGACTCAGTTCTGTTCGGCGTGCTTTACCGGAGATTATCCGATCGCCATTGCCGAACCGCTCAAGCGCTCTAAATTGATGTTGGAAAAAGTCGGGAAAGTTTAACGATCTTTTCTAAACAGTTGCTCGATTGAAATCGACGAGCCGGGGGTCAATCCGATTCTCCCGGCTCGTCGATTTTTTAGGATCTTTTGATAATGTTTTGATTATCGCTGCATCGGCCCTAAATAGCGGGTTAGATAGGGGGAAAAGACTTCATAAATCAAGGTTAATGGCTTTTTTTGATGCCAAAATAAATAATGGCGTCCCCAAAACGGGCCCGATTGGCCGAAAGCTTTTTCTAAAATGGCACTGTGTCCGTAATGAATGCCGCGCACGTCGCGATAGAGTTCCGCGTGCAGGCGCGAGAGACTGTCCCAAATGGGAATCGAGCGATTTTGCAGGTACTCATCTACATGGGCGGCTTCCCACCAGGAGGCGGCGTAAGCGAGGCGCTGACCCGAGGGCGTTCTCAACCAAACTTGTCGCCGCAAATGGGGGGCGGGAACTGCTTTGATAATGGCTGGCGCGCCGTCGGGATGGGTTCCGATCGCCGACATGTCGATCACATCGACTTCGGTGGTTTCTCCGGTAAGTAATTTGAGGTGGCGAGTGGGAGAACCGTCGCCGAGGAGTAACATTTGCCAACCGGGAGCGAGTCGATCGTGGGGTAAGCCGTCGCGCACGATCGCCTCATCTCCTTCCCAGATCGGATCGAGGGCGTACCAAGTTTGGGGCAGCATCACGCGGTCTGTAGGTCTGGAAGTCGCACTCAATGGTCGTTACACAACTTAACATCTATCTCATCATAGCGCGGGGGGTTCGGCGCGATCCTGCTTTGCCGTTACTGGGCGATCGCGCACCCTTACAATACAACTAGCCGAGCAAGAGGATCGAGGATGGCCGCTCAGTTACCGAAGCAGTTCCCGCCGCCGACAGCCAACGGCGAGATCGAAATCAAACAGTATCCCGCCTATCGGGCCGTCACTTACACCCATCAGGGAGACGTGAAACTCGCGACCCGGGCGGCATTTGATGCGCTTTACCGACATATCAGCGCCAATCAAATCGCGATGACGACCCCGGTAGAAGTGCGCTATTACGGTGCCGATCCGATGGCGGGAGGCACCCGAGATCGCTCGGGGTCTCCCCAGGAGAAGCGCGCCGACGTGTCCTTCCTCTATCCCGACGCGACGATCGCCCCGGCGAAGGTCGCCCCCGACGTAGAAGTGAGAGACTATCCGGAGATCGCCGTGGTCAGCATCGGCATTCAAGGAGCGTATACCTGGGACAGTTACGAACGACATCGCGATCGCCTTTACCGATGGTTGGGCGAAAACCCGCAATATCGGGCGATCGCTCCACCTCGCCGACTGCTCTACAACTCGCCGATGACCCCGGAAGCCCTCAAACAGAGCGAAGTCCAAATCGCGATCGCCTTACCGTCCGACTGAAAGACGAATTAGGGGTAGCGAGATTGACGAATCGGAATCGTGACCGTAAATTCCGTCCCGCGACCGGGTTCGGACACGCACTCGATCTGTCCCCCATGTCGTTCGACCACAATTTGATAACTAATCGCCAACCCCAGCCCCGTTCCCTTCCCGACGGGTTTGGTAGTAAAGAACGGGTCGAAGAGGCGAGCTTGAATTTCCTCACTCATCCCCGGTCCGTTATCCACGATCCGAATCGCGATCGCCTCGAACCCTTCCGAACCCGCACTGGGGGCGATCGCCCGGGTTTCGATGGTAATTTGATGGGGCGGATCTTTCAAATCCAACGCATCGATGGCGTTGTTGAGCAAATTCATAAACACCTGATTGAGTTGTCCGGGATAGCACTCCACTTTTGGCAAGTTCCCGTACTCTTTCATCAAGGCAATTTCCGGACGACAATCTTGCGCTTTGAAACGATTGTGCAAAATCGATAAGGTACTTTCCAACCCTTCATGAATATCTACCTGCTTCATTTGGGCTTCGTCGAGACGGGAAAAATTGCGTAAATTGCGAACAATTTCGCGAATGCGATCGGCGCCGACCTTCATAGAAACCAGTAACTTCGGCAAATCTTCGCGCAGAAACTCCAGCTCGATTTCCTCCGCCATTTCCGTAATTTCCGGCACCTTTCCCGCCTCGTGTTGACCGTACAGATCGACCAAGGCCAGCAAATCTTGTAAATAGTCTTGGGCGTGATCTAAATTGGCATAAATAAAATTCACCGGATTGTTAATTTCGTGGGCAATTCCGGCGACCATCTGACCCAAACTCGACATTTTTTCCGTTTGAATCAGTTGAGTTTGAGTGCGTTGTAATTCCGATAAGGCCGTTTCTAATTGTTGATTTTTTTCTTGCAACTCTTGAGACGTTTGATGCAAGCGTTCTACGGTTTGGCGTAACGTCGCTTCCGCTTCGACGCGATCGCTGATATCGCGAGCGACCCCAATTAAACCGATAATATTACCCCGGGCCGAACGATATACACTTTTCGTACATAAATAAGTTCGCGCCGCAGGGATTTCGCCGTTATTCGAGCGCGGGACGATCGATTCTTCCACCCGTTGTGTTTGACCTTCCATCATCACCCGACGGTCATTTTTAGCGATTTGGCGGGCGCTTTCAGGGGTTAACAAATCCGTATCCGATTTGCCGATAATTTCATCGGCAGGTTTGCCCATTATCGCCGCTCCCGCCGAGTTGATCGTGATGTAGTGACCTTGCAAGTCTTTTAAAAAAATGGGGTCGGCAGTTCCTTCGGTAATCGCTTGTAAGAGGTTGTAACTTTGTTCGAGGGCTTCTTGGGAGCGCTTGCGTTCGGTAATGTCGCGAACGAATAGAGTAAACAGTCGCCCGCTTTGTAAGCGCACTTCGGTGACCGTCAGTTCCATAGGAAAAGTGGTGCCGTTGTGACGTTTGCCGATGACTTCGTAGCCTTTGTGATTTTGATTGTAAAAGGCTTTATTGAGGTAAATATTTAAGTAGGCATCGAGTTCTTGATGGACTAATTTCGGCATCAAAATTTTTAAATTTTGACCGATTAACTCGTCGGGGGTCGGGTAACCAAAAATATCGAGGATGGCTTGATTGACCCAGTGAATTTTACCGCGATCGCTAATGGTGAGAATGCCGTCGGCTGCGGCTTGTAAAATGCCGCGATGTTTGGCTTCGTTATCTTCGAGTTCGCGTAGGAGTTTGTTGGTAATGCCGAAGAAGAGAGACACGCCGACGAAGACGACCCAAATCCCGATGACCCCGGTGAGGACGACCGTTTTTAAGAAAGGGGCGCGGACGCTGGTGCGTTCGATCTGGGCGACGATCGCCCAATCGAACGGGGCGATCGGTTCGTAAGCGCCAAAGACGATCTCGCCGCGATCGTCGCGGATGACGAAGCTGCCCGACTCACCGGAGAGCGCCCGTTGTAGGGGGTCGGCGAGGGGGTCGTCCGGGGGGAGGTCTGCCGGGGTGGCCACCGGGAGGCGCCGACTGGAGACGAGCAACACGAGGCGATCGCCCTGACGTTCGACGAGCATCAGTTCCCCTAAAGGGGAGTTGCGGAGATCGCCTGCGTAAGCGTTGCGGGCGATGTCCAAGGTTTGTTCGCGATCGCGGGTCTGACGGGCGATCGCCTCGATCGCGCGCCGTTCGGTATAAACTTGATCGAGGAGGCGAGATCGCACGCTCGCCAAAGCGGTACGATACAGCATGTAAATCGCAAAAGAAGAGATCGCCATCGATACGACCGCCATGGTCAGGGTTAACAAGACCAGTCGTTGGCGATGGGAGATCCTTGGCTCGTGGCGCTCCGTTGTACCCAAAATTGATATCCTCAATCGATAACTCAAGAGGGAGAGAGGTCGATGTCGATGCTTACCCTGCGATCTTAATCGGGTTTAACATGGGAGCGTTTCCGGGGGCGGTGTCGGCGATGGCGCGACGGGAATTTCGATGCAAAACTTGGCGCCGCGATCGGGTTGGGATTCGCACCAGAGTTGACCTTGATGTTTGTCCACGACAATTTGATAGCTGATCGCCAGTCCCAATCCGGTCCCTTTGCCGACGGGTTTGGTGGTAAAAAAGGGATCGAACAAACTGGCTTTGACCTCTTCATTCATCCCCGGACCGTTATCGGCGATCGAAATGAAAACCCTTTCCGAGGCGTTGAATTCGGTAGGGGCGATCGCCGGATCTCCATCGGGGTGAGGGAGTTTTCTCAAGGTGCGAATCGTAATCGTATGCGGCGGCGGTTGACCTTCGAGGGCGTCGATCGCGTTGGCGAGCAGATTCATAAAGACTTGATTGAGTTCGCCGCCATAACATTCGACTAAGGGCAACTCGTCGTAATCGCGGACAATTGTAATTTCCGGTTTTTCGCCTTTCCCTTTGAGGCGATTGTGCAGGATTAACAAAGTGCTTTCGATGCCTTCGTGAATATCGACGGGCTTCATTTTGGCTTCGTCGAGGCGGGAGAAGTTGCGTAAACTCCGCACGATTTCGCGAATGCGATCGGCGCCGACTTTCATCGAAGAGAGGAGTTTGGGCAAATCTTCGATTAAAAAATCGACTTCGATCGCCTCGGCTTCCTCCTCGATTTCCTCGACGGGATCGGGATAGTGCTGGCGGTAGAGTTCGATCAAGCCGAGCAGGTCTTTAATGTACTCGTCGGCGTGTTGCAAATTCCCGGTAATGAAATTGACCGGATTGTTAATTTCGTGGGCGACCCCGG
Organism: Oxynema mangrovii CENA135; assembly: GCF_016632315.1. Classification (NCBI taxonomy): domain Bacteria; kingdom Bacillati; phylum Cyanobacteriota; class Cyanophyceae; order Oscillatoriales; family Oscillatoriaceae; genus Oxynema; species Oxynema mangrovii. The sequence goes on from NZ_JAEOXH010000001.1 coordinate 125,902, forward strand.
CGACCATCTGCCCCAAACTCGACATTTTTTCCGTTTGAATGAGTTGGGTTTGGGTTTGTTGTAATTCGCGCAAAGTGGCTTCGAGTTGTTTGGTTTGGGCTTGCGCTTGGCTGGCGGCGAGAGTCGCTTTTTTGTAGAGTTCGGCTTGGTGGATGGCGATCGCCAGTTGGTTGGCGGCGGCTTGGAGCAGTTCGATTTCGGCGTTTTTCCACGGTCGCGGGCCGCTATGGTGACCGCAGGCGATCGCCCCGATTTCGCCGCCGAGGGTTTGCAAGGGCAGCAGGACTAAAGCCGTGTAATTCCATTCGGAACAGAGGCGATAGCTGGAGGGGGTCGGGAGGTCGCCGAGATCGTCGAGGCGGATCGGTTCGAGGGCCAGGAGGCGATCGCTCAGTTGGGGATCTAAGATTTGCGGGTAACAGCCGACAAAATCGCCGAGGTCTTCCCGTCGGGATTCCTTGACAATTTCCCAGTACGACTGTCCCGGTACGATCCCGGAGATCTCGCAGCTTTCCGAATCCGCCATCTTAATCGTGGCGTCGTCCGCTTCGTCGGCGCGGTGAAACCAAATAAAGTGACAGCGATCGATATAGAGCAGTTGGCGGATCGCGGTGACGGCGGTTTCTAAAATCGTGTCGAGTTCGAGAGAGGTGCGAATTTGTTCGGTGAGTTGGTTGAGGAGGGCTTCGCGTTCGGCAATTTGGCGAAAGCGGGCTTCGGAATCGCGCAATGCTTGTTCGGCCTGCTTGCGTTCGGTAATGTTCGATAAGATGCCGACGATCCGCTCGGCTTCGCCGCGTTCGTTGTAGTGAATGGCGCCTTTATCGTGCATCCACAGGTAAAAGCCGTCTCGGTGGCGCAAGCGATATTCGATGTTGTAGAGGCGGCGACCGTCAACGGCTTGGTCGAGTTCTTTGAATACGCCGTCGAGATCGTCGGGGTGGACGCGATCGAGCCAAGAAATTTTGGCATCGGTGACCATTTCGGCGGGGCTGTATCCCAAAACGGCGGTGTAGGCGCCATCCCAGACGATAAATTCGGTAGAGACGAAGTAATCGTAAACGATTTCGCCGAGGGCTTCGACGAGGGATTCGTTACGTCTGAGCAGTTCTTCTTGAATGATGCTGGCTTGTTTGCGTTCGGTGATGTCTTGCAAGCAACCGACGATTTCGATGGGCTGACCGTGGCGATCGCGCAGGACTTCGATCGCGTCGAGCAACCAGTGATAGTTACCTCGGGCGTCGCAAAATCGATATTCGAGGCTGAGGGTGTGGCGTCCTTCGAGGTGGTGCAAAACTTCGCCGAGGCGATCGCGGTCTTGCGGATGGACGCATTCTTCCCAAAATCCCGGGTTGTCCAGAAAGGCTTGGGGAGAGTAGCCCATTTGCGCTTCGATATTTTGGCTGATGAAAGTGGGGCGATAATCTTGTTGGGGATCGCAACTGTAAAGCACCATCGGACTCGCGGCGAGCAGGTTTTGCAAGCGCGTCTGAGCGGCTTTGAGTTCGGCTTCGGCTTGCTTGCGATCGGTAATGTCTACCATAATCAAGCCGAGTCCTTTGGGGCGATCGTCGCTGCCGAATAAGGGGAACAGAGATGCATCCCAGGTGCGATTTTCGGTTTGGGTGCCGACTTGTCCGCTCACCTCGATATTGAGCATCGGTTCGCCACTGGCTAAAATCAAGCGCATGATCGGCTCGAAGTTTTTGGCGATGTTCGGCATCACCTCTGCAAACGCTTTGCCCAACTGTTCGCTGACGGACAAGCCTTTCATTTCGGCGAGGCGTTCGTTGATCTGTACGTAGCGCAGTTGGTGGTTTAAGATCGCCATTCCCGCCGGAGCCGAGGAGAAAAAGGCCCGCCAGAGTTCCTCGCGCCAGGCGAGTTCTTTTTGCAGGGCTTTACGATCGCCCACATCTTGCACGACGAGGAGCGCGCCGTCGATCGTTTCTGGGGTGGCGGTTGCCTCGTTACAGGCAATGGGGATCGCCGTCATTTCGTATTCCCGGCTGAGTTTGCCCGACCTCCAGGGGAGTTCGCCTTTGCGGGGTTTGGCGGTCTCGAAGACCTGGTGGTGGAGGGCGGCGATCGCCTCGCGACTGCCCGCAGGTAAGGCGAATTCGCTCAAAGGTTTGCCTCGGACGTTTTCGGGACGGTGACCCCACAGCCGCGCCCCGGCGTCGTTAGTCGTCAGCACTCGGGTCTCGCGATCGAGCAGGTAAATCGGCTGGGGCAAGGCGGCGACAATGGCGGCGAGGCGGTCGGTCTGGGGCGATCGCCTCGTCGTCAGCGCGGGAGGAGGCGCGGGATCGTCGAGTTCTCGACCGACGAGATAGACCGATTCGCCGTTGGGATGAAATTGCACGAGCCACCGGAGGCGGCGATCGCCCCGTGGGGATAACTGACAGCGACGTTCCCACTCGGCGCGCGGGTTCTCCGGGGTCAAACTGGCCCAGTCTCGTTCGAGTTGCGGGCGATCGTCGGGATGGGCGATCGCGAAAATGTCTCGGTACCCCCCCCGGTCGGGATGGCCGAAACATCGCTCCCAGGAAGCATTTACCCGTTGTAACTGCCCGTCGCGCTTGGCGAGTGCCATGCAATCGGGAGCGATCTCGAAGAACGGGTCTAACTCGCCCGCATTGGCTGCGCCTTGATTCACAGGGTTGACCCGATTGGAATCTAAACCAGACATGTGCTAAGTTCCTTGTCTTTTCCCGAGTCGTACTAAGAACGTCGGTGGCGTCCGTACTGTTTCCCCGGCGGATCGTTGATTCGCTTCCATTTTAGAGTTTAGATTTGGGAAGTTAGGGGTGTAGACCCCCCGATCGCCGCTCCTGTCACCCCACACCGCTCTCGCTTACGATTCTCCGGAAACGTGAATGACAATTTCTCGGTAATGTCCGCGATCGCGATGTTCCCATACGTAAATCCCCTGCCAGGTTCCCAGAACCAATCGCCCTCGGCTGACCGGAATTTGTTGCGAGGTTTGGGTCAGCGCCGTGCGGATGTGCGCGGGCATGTCGTCCGGGCCTTCCGTACTGTGCAGATAGCGCCGCGATTCGGGGACTAAATCGGCAAAGAAGTTCTCTAGATCGTGCAGCACGTCGGGATCGGCATTTTCTTGAATCAGCAAACTCGCAGAAGTATGCCGCAAAAAAATCGTACACAATCCCGTTTCGATCCCGGATTGGGCGACGACTTCTTCGACTTTTGCCGTAATTTTTGATAGCGATTTTCCGGTTGTTTGCAGTTTGAGATATTTTTGATAGTGGCTCATGAGCGCCCTTGAAAATTAAAGTTTAAAATGGGATTTATTCTAGGGAGGATTCCGGGCGATCGCGAAGCGAGTCCCTTGGCGCATCGCCGTTTTCCTCCGGTCCGACATCCGCTTCGGCGTCGATCTCGCCAGAGGGGCGATTTGGCTTGGCAGAGGCTTCGCGATCGCCAGAAAACCCGTTTTCTCCTAGGGTCGGATCCTCCTCTTCCCCCGCTTTGTTGTCGTCATCTCGATCCTCCCCTTCCTGGCGCTTGCGCTTTTTCTTTTTGCCCCGTTTGGCTTTGCTCGTTTCTTCTTCAGGTTCGCGCCAGGGGGAATCGTAACGATTCCAGGGGAGAATCGGTTCGTTGGGGAGTTTGTTCGTCAAAACCGTGATGTTATCCGGATCTGGTTCTGGCAGTTGGATCGGTTCGTTCGGTGGTTTTTTGCCACCTTCGCGGTCGGAAGTCATAACGAAAAACTGTCTAACAAGATCTGCAAGTTTTGCATTTGCGGGAAGAAATTCGCAACGACCAAATCGAGTAAAATCGTCAGGGCCAGAATCCAGGTGACATAGGCCGAGTATGATAGGGACTGGGAGACGTCATCTAGACGTTGCTTATTGGCATTATAAGTCTCGACCCAATTGACGAGCATCTGAATTTGGTATTGGTCGGGAGGAAGGGAAAGATAGCGTTCGAGAAACTTGCGATCGCCCAAATTGGGCGTCACGGCTAACTGACGCGGCAAAAAGGCATTAATCAACAAGGTGAAGTTAATCAAAAATCCGAGTAATTCCACAATCGTGAACAAACTCGGGACGAGTACCAGATGCGAAAGGGTCAAACTGGTCAGTAATGCCCCGTTGGTAACAAATAAAATATTTAATTTGGTGGTCAAACGCTGAATTTGTTCTCGCTGTTCTTCGAGAACCATTCGCACGTCCCGGACGGCTAATTTTAGGGTGGCTGACGAGTTTGATTGAGTCGGATCGGCAATTTGTTTCAATAACGAATTAACGGTGAGGGTCATTGTGGGTGAGGAGGCGGTGAGTGAGTCGCAAAATGGTTGACGACAGCACGCGCGATCGCGAGGGATCCATCTTTTAAAATTCGATTGGATTCACGAGGGGGATCGAGCGGTTGGCGCAGAAAATCCCACTCTCCCTCGAAAAATTCTGCTGGGGTCACAACTTTATGGTAAGCGTTATTTCTCAAAGCTTCCACTAAAATCGGCGATTCTGCAAAATCTTCTCGCGTCAGGGAAACAATCGGGATTTCTAAGCGACAGGCTTCGGCAAAGGTACTATATCCCGGTTTGGAAATGACCCGCCCGCATAAGGGCATAAAATCGACGGGACGAATATGTTGAAAAACAGAATCGGGATTGCCCATATCCGGTCCGTCTCGAGTAATTTTAATTAAGTTTGGTAAATCCGGAGCTTTAGCATCAAAGCTGAGAAATTGCCAGTCCGGAAACTGAGCTAAATTTTGATAAGGAATGCGATCGAGTCCCAAGCCACCAAAGGTGAGTAAAACGGTTTTTTCTGGGGGCGTCTTTAAGTTCCAATGAGCGCGCATGGCGTCGAGATCGTAACGCGGCGTTCCCCCGGTCAATCCAACTTCGGTATGGTGGGGAAAAGCGCTCATCGGTTCGCAAAAAGGCAGGCGAAATAACAAATCGCATTGATGGAAACACTCGCCAATCCAATCGGCGATCGCCTCAAATTCGCCCCCCCAGGGTCGATAGATGAAATCCCAGCCGAAATTACCGAGCATCCACCCGGGAATCCCCGCCGCACGGGCGATCGGTGCCGCTAACGGCGGAATATCGCCGAGAACCAATCCCACCCGATTGAGTTTGATAAAATTCACTTCTGCGGCAATAATTTCGTTTTGTCGTTTCCGGACCTCGCGCAGTTTGTCTAGAGTTGCATTTTTATCCATTTGGATGCTGTCGGACTGAATCACGCCGACGTCCAACCCACGGGGACGCACGATAAAATCGCCGGGGATATAAGATTCGAGCAACCAACGCGGGGCCGTGGTCACCAGGACGAGCAAGATTTCGGGATCGAGTCGTTGAATTTCGGCAGCGACGGAGGCGGCGCGAACGGCATGACCGAAACCGTGATTGGTAATGGCGATGTAGATAGTAGGTCGAGACACGATTGGATATTAGGGAGATTTAGGGTTTAGATTTGTAATTGGCGGAATGGAAAGGGTCGAGTTCCCCTCACTCGGGATTCAGGTTATTGGCCGGATTCCTTCTGCTTTTTGGCATTGTGGACAAGCCGCGATCTTGCCCGTACTCGGGACGGGCTGTTTTTCTTTAGCGACTGTGTCAAAATTGACGTAAAAATCGATCGATCCCGATCGCGAGCTGCTCGATTTCTCGATCGGTGGTGAAATAATGAACGCAGGCTCGAACACAGTTGGGATTGAGGATAGTTCTAACCATAACTTGCTGTTCTCGTTCTAAGAATTTGACTAATTCTCGATGCAGTTTGGTTCTTTCTTCCGGGTTTGAGGAGAGTTGAAAGGACACTAAGCCGCATTCGGGAGGGGACGTTCGCAGGCAGTGAACTTCCGGGAAATTTTGAAGTTTTTCCCAGAGCAATTTACTGCGATCGCAGATTTTTTGGTAACGTTCTTCGGCGGTTCCCCATTGGTGGTGAACGGCGATCGCCGATCGCAGTCCTGCATATAAAGGATAGGCGGAAGTGGCCACCTCAAATACCCGTCCGTCGGGTTTGAAGCGGATCGGTTCTCCGGTTTCGTTCACCTCAATCCCCCGCCACCCGATAAAGGTCGGATGCAAACTGGTTGCAGCTTCGGAACTGATATAAAGTCCTCCCAAGCCTTCGGGACCGCACCACCATTTATGTCCGGTAAAGGCATAAAAATCGACATCGGATCGAGCCAGTTTTAAGGGGAGGACGCCGACGGATTGAGCGGCATCGACTAAGACTTTTGCTTTGCGCGAGTGCATACTTTGGGCGCCCCAATCGTGGCAGACCCGCACGAGGCGATCGAGGGGCAAGACTTGACCTGTATTCCATAAAATATGACTGAGAACGATCAGTCGTGTATGTGAAGTGAGGTGCTGGGCTAGCACTTCAACGGGATTGCCCCGATTGAGGGTTTCTCTCAAGGGACAGACCGTCACTTCCAGGCGAAAACGGCGCTGCAACTCCCGAACGGCAGCCACGATGCTCGGATGTTCGCAATCGGTGATTAAAATACCGTCTCCGGCTTGCCAGGGGAGACCCCACAAGACGATATTGCAGCCGACGCTCACATTTTCGGTCAAGGTAATGGTGTGGGGAGGGACGCCGAGTTCGACGGCGATCGCCTCCCGGGTCGCGGTCGCTTCGCGCACGATCCAGGCGTTGGTTTGTCCCGAGAACGGCCCGAGTTGTTGGATATCTCGATAAGACTGGGCGATCGCCTCTAATGCCTGTTGCGGCAGTGGACCTTGACCGCCATAGTTAAAATAGGCTTTATTCGCGAGGGCTGAAAATTGACTTCGGTATTCTTCGATACGGGTCAAAGGATCGGTCATAAAATTCCTTTCGTTACAGCACTTTTAAGCGTACCATTGCCCTCTCTACACCGTTAAGGGATTCGATGTTTGAGGGTCATTATTTTTCACTCGGATTGAGGGGCGATCGCCTTACACCGTCACGAACAATCATTGTCAATCGAGTCAATTGTCTATGTTTTTAGTTTTTAGTCGATCGGGGAATTGTCTGTAAACTGGTTGAGAGCGATCGCGGGTAATACCATTTTTCTAAAACCTCGATCTCTCTCATTATTTTTGAAAATCGGTATAATTCCCTCAGTTAATAAGTTACTACAATCCCAAAATATAGGATTATTTGAGTATTTCTTATAAACCTCAACTAGGATATTTGTTTATTGTGTTTATAAAAAATTTATCGATAGGTATTTTTTATTTTGAAAATAGATTTTTATAGGTAATTTGTATTCCAATTCCTTAAGTGTACGATTGATATTTGTGGATTTTTGATATCGGCGATCGCCCTCTATAAAAAAACAATCGATCTGTATTTTTATTATTTTTTTATCGTTCAACCTTCGATCTTTTGCGTTTCTAGAACTTTTTTGACTCGTAAAAATTCAGTTTCTAAGTTAGTAATATCTTCCTGGATTCCATCTAAATACCCCTCGGCGGCTTTTAACTGAATGGTTTTACACATGCCGGACAAGGCGACCGCCCCTAAATTCCCGCTACTACCTTTGAGGGTATGGGCGGCTTCTTTTAAGGCTTCTGGATTATTTTGTTCCAAGGCTTCGCGAATATTTTTTAACAGGGGAATCGTATCTTCTAAAAACATTTCAATTAATTCCGTAACCACATCCGGTTCCCCAGGGGCTTGGAGTTCGTAACGCAGGCGGGTCAACCGTTTGAGATCTACCGTCGGAATGTAAGACGGCGCGATCGCCTCGGGAACCGCCTCGACCGATGGGGATCGAGAGGAGGGTTCAGACGAGGGGAGAACCGTCCCGTTGAGGGGGTCTTGACCGACGGGGAAGAGCAAACGCTCAAGGGCGGTTTGTAACGCTTCCACGCGAACGGGTTTGCTCAAATAATCGTCCATTCCCGCCGCCAGACATTGGGCGCGATCGCCTTCCATCGCCCCGGCGGTGAGTGCGATAATCCGGGGACGGCGATCGGCGTCGAACTCCCGCACGATCGCTCGAGTTGCCTCGATCCCGCTCATGCGCGGCATCTGCACGTCCATTAAAATCGCGTCGTAAGCGTCTTTTTTCACCGCTTCGACCGCCTCTACGCCGTCGCCGACTGCATCCGCCACGTAACCGAGACGTTCTAATAACTTGAGAACCACTTTGCGGTTGACCGCATTATCTTCCGCCACCAAAATCCGCAGGGGAATCCGGCGGGCAAATTCCGCATCGAGACGGCGCACGGACAAATCGCCGATCGCCGCCGCCACTTTGGGATCGAACTGGGGGGTCGGAGAGTCTTTCGAGGGAGCACGCAGATCGACGGGCGGCTTTTCTCGGGCGATCGCCCCGACTAAAGCCCAGTAAGAGGATTCCAACCCCAACGGCTTGTATAAAGGAAAGAGCTTGTCCCCGGCGAGTTTCCCGTCCACTTGCGAGGGAAAACCGAGCAGCAAGAGGGGAAGATCGGGCTGTTGCTGCTGCAATTGTCGCCACAAGGCTTCCCCATTGCTCGTTTCCGGGAGGACTTCGACGATCGCCCCATCGAGGCGATCGCCGCCTTCCAATCCTCGATCGACTTCCGCCGCACTGGTGGCCACGCGCACGTTCATCCCCCATCCGGTGGCGCGATCGCGCAAAATCTCGCGATTGGTAGTATTAGACACCAACAGCGCGATCGTTTTCCCCGCCAACCTCGGATCTTCGCCGCGTTCGTAAACTTGCGGCAATTTTTGGACTTCCGGCACCGCGATCGCAAAGCCGAAGGTCGAACCGACCCCGACCTCACTTTCTACCCACATGCGACCGCCCATCAACTCGCTCAAGCGCTTGGAAATTGCCAGTCCCAATCCCGTTCCGCCGTGAGAACGGGTGGTCGAGCCGTCCACCTGCGAAAACGAGCGAAACAGGCGGTGGGTCTTCTCCGGTGGAATGCCGATTCCAGTATCTTTAACCGCAAAGTGAATTTCATAATAGGTTGGATTTTCTGCCTCAGCGCCGGACTTCTCCGGGCGCGCCAGTTGCGCGAGCAGATGTCCGGCGGACCAGGACCAATTGCCCATCTCCTCCGCCGTTATGCTGACGCTAACTTCGCCAACTTCCGTAAATTTAATCGCATTGCCGAGTAAATTTAGCAAAATTTGCTGCAAGCGACGGACGTCGGCGATCGCCACCCTCGGCGTGGTCTCGTCCATCTGATAGGCCAAATTGAGCGACTTGCGGGCTGCTTCCGGCGCCACCAGGGCCAGGGTTTTTTCAACGCACTGGCGCAAGTCGCACGGTTGCAAATTGAGAACCATTCGGCCCGCTTCGAGTTCGGACAAGTCGAGCAAATCCTCGATCGTCGCCAGCAGGGTTTCGGAACTGTCGAGAATAGTTTCGGTCAAATCTTGTTGTTCCGGATTGAGCGGGGTATCCAACAACAACCGCGTCATTCCCATCACCGCATTCATCGGCGTTCGCAGTTCGTGACTGATATTGGCGAGAAATTCCGATTTGAGCCGCGTCGCCGAGTACGCTACTTGCAAAGCGTTATCGAGTCGCTCGTTGCTTTCTTCGAGTTCGCTCAGTTGCTCGGCGCTTCGTTCTCGCGCTTCGATCGATTCGTCGATGTAATTGCGTAATTGTCGCACGGTAGGGCGGAAGATCGCGAAGGCTTCTAAGAGGAGAACGCACAGAATCACGGCGAGGAGTAAGTTTTGAAGCCGTTGCAGTTGAGCCAGTTGCGATCGCGCTTCGCCTTCGTAAAGGGCGACGATGGTTTCCATTCCGGCGAGAAAGTCGTCTTCGCGATCGAGGATTTGGCGAACGAGGGCGCCGACTTGTTCGTCGGTGGTCGTGGCGGGCGATCGAGCGAGCAGGTCGATCAGTTCTTGAGCGCTTTGCACGAGAACTTGATAGTCCGGTTCGACCTCGTTAAAGGCTTGACCGATGCGATCGCTCGGGTTCCCTTGCAAACGCAGTTGGGGATCCCCTTGCTGCAATCCCTGATGGGCTTGTCGGAATTGGTCTAAGGCGGTTTGGAAGCCGTCGAGATCCGTGGGGATTTCCCGGTCGGTCGTGCGCGCAACTTCGACGGCGAGAGCGTTTTTGCTCAATTTTTGACTGAGCATTCGCTGGCGTCCGGCAATGTTAATTGCTTGAGAATAGGGCGCTTGAGACCGAATCGCGCGATCGACGAAAAGATTGCCCGCGACCGACACGATCGCCACGACACTCAGAGAGGTGATGTAGAGTAGGTTGAGCCGACGAGCGGGAGAAGAGGGGAACTCTGGCGAGGACATGGCGATAACAGGATCTCAAAATCTCAACGGGTTTGGCAGTCGTTTCCAATTAGGATGCCCAAAATGATTCGATTTGACTTCCCAAAAGCAGACGGGTCTCACGATCGTGCTAGTCAAGGAAAGCGATCTCTGGGTTGGGTCCGTGCCGATCGCCCCGATCTCATTGGCACAGTTCGATTCGGATCGAGTCGATCTGTTTCGAGTTTAGCGGCTGTCTGGCACGCTTGGGGGATTGCGCGGTATGTTGGAGAGTGGATCGTTTGAAATTGTCCCCTTCCGAATGGGGTTTCGCGGATCGTCCTCTCGGGGTTGTCTGGCGATACGCCTCCGGCGTCGCTTGGCGAAGGCGTTCGGATTCGGAGAATTCAAATCGATCGAGGTGACCGGGATCTCCCGAGCGATCGTTGCCGATCTACAATTCATGCTGCTTACTGATTCTGTTCTGTTCGATTACCAACGTTGTCGGCGCCGTGCTTTTCTCAATCTCTATGGCGATCCGAGCGATCGCGATCCCCCAAACGATTTTCTGTTGAAACTGCAAGCAGACAGTCGCGACTATCAAAAAACGGTTTTGGAGTCCCAACCCCCTTACCAACGCCCCCAGTATCCGTACCGCGATTGGTTCGCCGGAGCTCGATCCACCCTGACGTTGATGGAACGGGGAATCGAGCAGATCTATCAAGGGGTGTTACTGGTCGAAACGGAAAACGGCACCACTCTGGTGAGTTGTCCGGATTTGTTAGTGAAAGAACCGGGGGAATCCCGCTTTGGATCGTGGCATTACATCCCCAAAGATATCAAGTTCAGCAAACGCCCCAAACGGGAATATCAAGTGATTGCGGCGTTTCACGCCCAATTGTTATCTGAAATTCAACAATGCTGGCCCGATCGCGCGACCCTGTTTTTCCGCGATCGCGACGAATATACTGTTTCTCTCTCCCAGTATTTGCCCCAAATGCGGCGTATTTTAGCCGAATGTCTGGCGATCTTAGAACGACGGGAGGAACCGGAAGTTTTTCTGGCGCGCCATCCGTGTTCTTTATGCGACTGGTTGAGCAGTTGCTACGCGATCGCCTCGGAAAATCAGCATTTGTCCCTGTTACCCGGTGTCACTCCCACCCGCTACCGCCAACTGCAACAAGCCCAAATTACCACTCTCGAAACCCTCGCCTCGACCCCGTGCGATCGGCTCGCGGCGGCGTTCGATCCGGCGACCACGGGAAATGTAGACCCCAAGGATATAGCGCGTTTGTTGGTCTTTCAGGCGCGCGCCGCCGTGGAAGGGTGCGCCTTGGTCAAACCGGACAGCACCGGGTTGACGGCGGCAGAACTCCCGGTCTCTCCGGTTGAATTATATTTCGATATCGAAGCTCAACCGGAATTGGGGTTAGATTTCTTACACGGCGTTTTAGTGGTAGACCGTCGCCCCCTCGATCGCGGCGATCGCCCCAAACAAACGTTTTATCCCTTTCTCGCCGAAAACCCCCAGGAGGAAGGTACGGTCTGGAACCAGTTTTTAGATTTAGTCTGGACTTATCCGATCGCCCCGATCTTCCACTTTTGCAACTACGAGGTCAAAGCGTTTCGCCAACTCGCCAAGCGGTATGGAACGCCCTCCCATCGCTGGCGTCCCGTTCTCAACCGCTTTATCGATATCCACGAACGCGTCACCCGCAGCGCCGTGCTTCCCGTGGAAAATTACGCCCTCAAATCGATCGCGCGCTGGGTCGGGTTCGAGTGGCGCGATCGCCGCGCCAGTGGTGCCCAATGTGTTTTTTGGTACGATCGCTGGCTCAAAACGGGCGATCGGGCCTATCTCGATTCGATCGCGATCTATAACGAGGATGACTGTCGCGCCACCTATTGGGTGAAAGATTGGTTAGTCGAGTTTTTACAAACGAATAACTATTATTCTTGACGACAACATGACGATCGAATTTCACCCCCCGGCGTTCGCTCGGCATCTCTGGAAGACGATTGCCCCTCGGACAAAAGCGCGATATTTGTATAAAGCCAATCTCTGTTTATTGTGCGCCGCGATCTCCCTGAGCGGTTGCGACGACCTGCCCCGAGGACGCGCCGAAAGTCAACCCCCCGCCCCCGCCGCGTTCGCCTTGCTCGGACAAGCCTCATTCCGCACGGGGACTGAGTTTGAAGGCACCGAAATCGGCGGCCTGTCCGGCATCACTTACGACAGCGAACGGGATCTTTACTATGCCATCTCCGACGACCGCCAAGCACCGGGATTTCCCCGCTTTTATACCCTCAACATCGACCTCGACCCTTTCGGCGTCACTCCTGTCGCCGTTACTCCCGTAACCGATAACAACGGTCGTCCTTTCGGCGAATTTCAAGTCGATTTGGAAGGAATTGCTCGGACAAGCGACCGCACTTTGTGGATATCTTCCGAAGGAGACCTCCGTTTTTCCGTGTCTCCCTTTCTCCAGTCGTTCTCCCTGTCCGGACAGGCGATCGCCTCGCTTCCCCTTCCCGAAAAGTTTTTACCCGATCGCGATCGTCGTCGAGGTATCCGTCATAATTTAGCCTTTGAAAGTCTCGCACTCACTCCTGACGGTCGCTACCTATTTTCGGCAACGGAAAATGCACTCGTCCAAGACGGACCGATCGCCGATACCCGTCAAGGATCTCCCTCACGTTTGCTCCGTTGCGATCTCGATCGCCAACGTTGCGATCGCGAATATCTTTATCTCACCGAGGCGATCGCCGACGAACCCAATCCCGCCGACGGTTTTAAAAGTAATGGTTTAGTCGAATTAGTCGCCTTAGACGAACGCCACCTGTTGAGTTTGGAACGGTCTTATTCCGCAGGCGTTGGCAATACTATTCGCTTATTTGCGATCGATTTAACGGCGGCGACCCCAATCGAACCGATCGACGCCCTTCAATGGCCCCTGGATCCGGCGATCGTCCCCGTCGAAAAACGTCTTCTTTTAGATTTAAACAGCTTGGGAATTCCCTTAGATAATCTCGAAGGGATGACCTGGGGACCCCCCTTACCCGACGGACGGCGATCGCTCGTGTTAGTTTCTGACAATAACTTCAATCCCTTTCAATTTACCCAAATCATCGTGTTTTCCGTCGATCCAGATTCACTTTAAAGGACTCGTTTAAGGACGACTGTTAATAAAATGCTCCTGAAAGAGTTCGTGGACGAATCGATAGCGATCTCCGATTTTCTGCAAAAACAAGCGCTCGGTCGCGTAATTGAGAAACCGTTTCAAGTTCCAAGGAATATCGCCTTTACGCCAGAGAATTAACCGCAAACTTAAATGTTTAATGCCCGGAAGTGCCGCCGCTAATGTGACTACCAATCCGAGAACCGGGAGGAGTTGACTCACTCGCAGAATCCCGGAAAAAATAGAGGGATCTTCGGCATTTTGAATCGCAAACCAAACCAGTTCGCTCACGCGCAAACTCAGCCAGCCAATTAAGGCACAAATAATCGGGGCGATCCACCACAACCACAAGTTTTTATCGGCAATGGGAGCGAGTTGTATTTTTTTAGAATAAGGCGCCATTGTTAAGATAAAAACGATCGTGGCGATCGCGAATAAAGGCAAGTATGTTTGAGTCTGACCGCTCCCATAGATGAGGGCAAAGATTAGAGTGTAGACTAAGGCTAAAAGGAGAAGTAAGGCGATCGGATATAAGGTATTGGAAGCGGGAGAATGGAGTAAAATTGGTGGAATTTCTTCGATCGCAAACTCGCTTTCTCGGCGCTCGACCAGGGTTTCTCCCAGCCATTTGAGCCATTGGCGCGTTTGGTGTGGCGTCGGTTCTTTCCCTTTTGCATACCAGTGGGAGCGATCGTGGGTCACGGACTGGCGACGAATAAAGGCATTTAAAACATATTCGGCGCGATCGTCAAAACAAGTTAAGCGTTTCCACGAATGAATGAGAATTTCTTCATAGGCTAAGGTCATTATATTGAGTAATAAGGGTTTTTTAGCCAACGCCAACAGTTCCGGGCTATCTTTAATGTTTTCCCAGAGTTCTCTACTTCTGGAGTTGAGCAAATAATCCTCAATTTGGTCAATTTTGAGCAGCCGCAATCCGATCGCCCCTCGCAAGCGTAAGCGCCGTTCGCATTTTTGATATAAATCCATTCGGTGACAAACAATTAAAGGTAAAGGTTTGCCATCGGCTTTACGTGCTTGGTTAATCGCGTGAATACAGTCTTCTTGGTTCGCAAGGTCGAGCCATTCTAGTCCATCGACTAGGGGAACGATCGCGCCGTTGTTTAGCCAAAATTTAACTTTTTCTCGGTTGATTTTATATTTTTTAGCGATGGTTTCTGCAAGCCAATCGATCGCGTTTGCTCCCCTTTGCCAGTCCGTTAATTCGACTAAGACCGGAAGAGGCGATCGATCGTCGGACTGTGCTTTTTTAGATAAGCTTTTTCCCAACTCTAATAAGGTCGTTGTTTTTCCCGCCCCCGATCCTCCTAAGATTAATAATTTTCCCGGAATTGTCCGGTCTTTAAAGAGATCTAACAGGTCGGCTTGTTTGTCAACTTTTTCTCTAGCTTTTTTACCTAATTTGAGTTCCACATCCCACAATCTTCGTGCTGTCGGCGTGCTACGATCGAGCGCCAAATTAGAGAAAACGGCATGATGGATCGACTGTTGCCAGCGCGATTCTATTTCACGATCGACGGCGGCTAAAAGTTGGCTTTTCTCGGAAATTGTTGCATGTTTCCACGCCGACCAACGTCTGACGACAATCGCGATTGCAGGTAGACCTGTCCCGAGAAAAAATAAGAGTAAAGATAAATAAATACTGGTTTGAGTAGAATTGAGATCTAAAGGCGCGATCGTCAAGTAAGCGTAAATGACGAAGTTGACGGAAAAAGGGAGTAAAGGAGCGCTCCAAAACCAGTTGAGTTCCGAAGCGCCGGGTAATTTCTCGATCGAGCCAAATATGAATGCAAAGCAAATGCTCAATAGAGCGATAACAACGGACAGATCGGGAAAATTGCCCAGTTGACGGACAATCGCGATCGTGACCAAGCCATTGAATAATATTGTCAGCAGACAGACAGAGGTCGGACGAATTTTAGGCATGGTAGATGTCACTCGTTGAGCGCAGTAATGATTACCAATTTACAGGCGAAATGGATATCTTGCACTCGGATCTTTATCTCAGTCAATTTTTCACTGTCTTGCGTAACCCTAGGGTCGGCGATCGTGACTGTGGCGGCGAGAATCGAACCCGGACTTTTTTCTAGACAATTTAGGCTCTATTTTGGCAGGTTCGGCGCGATCGTGAGGATTGGCACGGATAAGCGATCCATCCGGCAAAATTGCTGCATCTAACTTGTATCTAAGTTCTAAAGTCTCAACTCATGTTAATCGCGAATCCAGCACGAATTGATTAAATTCCGTGACTTTTACCGATAACCCACTGTCTGCGGAAAAAACGTGCCAAGCTGGATTCTTCTAAGGCTAAATAAATGGGTCGTCCGTGGGGACAGGTGTGGGGATGACGGGTTCGTTGCCAGCGATCGAGAATCGTTTGCATTTCGGGAACGGTTAAGGTCATGCCATTACGGATTGCACTCCGACAGGCGGTTGCAACTTGAGCCGCTTGCAAGTCTCCAGCGCAACTCAGTTCGATTAAAGCATCGCTACAATCGTCTCGTTCTGCTAACAGTTGAGGAACCGATCGAATTGCCCACAAATCATTACCAAAGGGCGTGACTTCGAGTCCTAAGCGATCGAGCTGTTCGAGTTGTCCGGTCGTGAGTTGGTTGAGAATAATGGGAGTTTCGACGGGAACAATTTGCCAGCGATCGCAAAGTTCTTCATACAAAATTCGCTCGTGAGCAATATGTTGCTCGATTAACCAAAGACCGTTTTCATGTTCGCCAACGATATAGGTTTTATTCACTTGTGCAACGGCTCGCAAGGGGATTAAAGCGGGTTGTTCGGCGATATTTTCTGGTTGTTCTGGGGATGAGTTTAGTTTTTTTTCAACGCGATACGCTGCTTTGTCTTCAGAAGCTTTGAGTAATTGAGTCGTTCGTTTTTGACTGTCAGGATCGAGGCTAGGATCGTTGAGTTTCAGGCATTGCGCGATGGTTTGTTTAACCCGTTCTTGCCAATCCGCTAAATCGTGCAAGTAGAGTTCGGTTTTAGCGGGATGTCGATTCCAATCAATTCGATCTGGGGGTAATTTGAGGTGTAAGAAGCAAATTGGATAGCGATCGCGCGGTAAGGTACGGGCAAAGCTTGAAATAATGATTTGTTCTAATTCTCGGCAGCGAACGACTCGACCGTTAACGGCTACTTTGATCCAATCCGGTCGGCGTCGATGAGCGCGATCGGGCAATCCTAAAATGAGGTCGATGGTTCCGTTTTCGAGGCGCAATTGTTCGGATTTGAGGTCGCTGAGATCGAGATTTCCTAAAATTTGAGGTAACCTTTCTCGGGGACTTTTGACAGAAGTGAGGGTCATCCATCGGCGATCGTTTTGGTTGACAATCCAGGTTACGTGAGGGTGACACAAGGCCATTTGCTGAAGGGTTAGCTGTACGGCTTTTAATTGTTGAGAGATTGAAGGTAGTCCCTGACGCCGTGCTTCCCAATTGGCAAATAAATTAGAAACGTTCACAATTGTACCGGGGGCGATCGCTGTCGGTTCGATGTCTACGGGCAATCCTTGCTCGTCATAGGTGATATGCCACGCTTCTCCATCGCGCGATCGACTGAAAATGTCTAATTTTGCCAAATGCGCTAAACTGTAAAGCGCTTCACCGCGAAAGCCCAAGGTTTTAATCTCGGACAAATCCGTTAAATTGTGAATTTTGCTAGTCGTATGCGCCGCAGCCGCTAATTTTAAATTCTCTAAATTCATGCCACCGCCATTATCGACGACTCTCAGGCTCCAGCGATCGAGCCACAGTGAAATCACGATGCGAGTAGCATCAGCATCTATGGCATTTTCTATAAGTTCTCGAAGAGCTGCGGAGATCGAATCAATGACCTCTCCAGCCGCGATCGTGTAGACAACTTCCCTAGGTAAATATTGAATAGAAGATGCCATGAACTCCTAAATTATTGTATTGATGTTTAATGATGTTTAATTAATCTCTATTTTTCCTGTTTATTTCTAGCTTCTTTTACCCGATATAGCTACTTACTAACTAACTGCTGATTTTTCAAAACAACAATAGCCCCTTTATCCAACTAGAAAAACCTAGGAATAAAGGGGCTATCATCATTAAAGAACCGGGCAGCGAGCTATTGTCCCAGGAGGCAACCCTCCAAGTATCGTGGCCGTACTTGAGTTTCACAACCGAGTTCGGGAAGGGATCGGAGTGGGGCCTCAAGGCCATAGGCACCCGGAAAGAGAATGAAGGAAAAACCTTCAAAAAAGCAAAGACAACCAAGAGAGAAAAGAGGTCAAGCGCTCGGTCGGTTAGTACGTCTCGGCTACATCCCTCGCAGGACTTCCACCTAACGCCTATCAACGGGTAATCTGCCCGGGACCTTACTGGATTAACTCCACCAGAGCACTCATCTTGAGGTGGGCTTCCCACTTAGATGCTTTCAGCGGTTATCCACGCCACACATGGCTACCCTGCGTCTACCGTTGGCACGATAACAGGTACACCAGCGGTGTGTCCCTCCCGGTCCTCTCGTACTAAGGAGGGCGCCTCTCAATGCTCTTACGCCTGCACCGGATATGGACCGAACTGTCTCACGACGTTCTGAACCCAGCTCACGTACCGCTTTAATGGGCGAACAGCCCAACCCTTGGGACGTACTTCCGCCCCAGGTTGCGATGAGCCGACATCGAGGTGCCAAACCTCCCCGTCGATGTGAACTCTTGGGGGAGATCAGCCTGTTATCCCTAGAGTAACTTTTATCCGTTGAGCGACGGCCCTTCCACTCGGAACCGTCGGATCACTAAGGCCGACTTTCGTCCCTGCTCGACTTGTAGGTCTCGCAGTCAAGCTCCCTTGTGCCTTTACACTCGACGGCTGATTTCCAACCAGCCTGAGGGAACCTTTGCGCGCCTCCGTTACCTTTTAGGAGGCGACCGCCCCAGTCAAACTGCCCACCTGAAACGGTTCCCCGCCCCGCTTAGGGGTCGAGGTTAGACTTCTAGCTTCGCCAGAGTGGTATCTCACCGGATGGCTCCAGTTTCCCCGCAAGGAAACCTTCCACGCCTCCCACCTATGCTGCGCAAGCGAAGCCCGAAGCCAATTCCAGGCTACAGTAAAGCTTCATAGGGTCTTTCTGTCCAGGTGCAGGGAGTCCGTATCTTCACAGACAATCCTATTTCGCCGAGCCTCTCTCCGAGACAGCGCCCAGATCGTTACGCCTTTCGTGCGGGTCGGAACTTACCCGACAAGGAATTTCGCTACCTTAGGACCGTTATAGTTACGGCCGCCGTTCACCGGGGCTTCGGTCGCCAGCTTTACCCCGCAGGGCTGACCGACTTCCTTAACCTTCCGGCACTGGGCAGGCGTCAGCCTCCATACAGCGTCTTGCGACTTGGCGGAGACCTGTGTTTTTGGTAAACAGTCGCCTGGGCCTCTTCACTGCGACCCCCCATCAGGGGGCACCCCTTCTCCCGAAGTTACGGGGCCATTTTGCCGAGTTCCTTAGAGAGAGTTAGCTCGCGCCCCTCGGTTTTCTCAACCTCCCTACCTGTGTCGGTTTCGGGTACAGGGAATTGAAGCTTATGGCGGTTGGGGCTTTTCTTGGAAGTTCGATCTGTACCACTTCGACCTCGTAAGGTCTCGTACTCGTGCCTTAACTCCCGACGTTTTCGCCGTCGGTCTTCGTCTCGAACACTTGAACCGGTAACCAACTTCCGGCTGGTCTCGACCCGCTCCGTCCTCCCGCGCCAACTTCAATCCGTACGGGAATGTTCACCCGTTGTCCATCGACTACGCCTTTCGGCCTCGCCTTAGGTCCTGACTAACCCTCCGCGGACGAACCTGCCGGAGGAACCCTTAGGGTTTCGGGGCATTGGATTCTCACCAATGTTTGCGCTACTCAAGCCGACATTCTCACTTCCCCGACGTCCACACCTGCTCTCGCTAGTGCTTCTCCCGTCGGGGAACGCTCCCCTACCAACGATTGCTCGTTCCACAGCTTCGGTAGACCGCTTAGCCCCGTTCATTTTCGGCGCCAGAGCGCTTGACCAGTGAGCTATTACGCACTCTTTCAAGGGTGGCTGCTTCTAGGCCAACCTCCTGGTTGTCTTTGCACTCTCACCTCCTTAATCACTGAGCGGTCATTTGGGGACCTTAGCTGGTGGTCTGGGCTGTTTCCCTTTCGACGATGAAGCTTATCCCCCACCGTCTCACTGGCCGAGTTCTTGACGAGTATTCTGAGTTTGTCTCGATTTGGTACCGCTCTCGCAGCCCGCACCGAAACAGTGCTTTACCCCTCGTCATCATCTTCGACCGCTGCGCCTCAACGCATTTCGGGGAGAACCAGCTAGCTCCGGGTTCGATTGGCATTTCACCCCTAACCACACCTCATCCGCCGATTTTTCAACATCGGTCGGTTCGGACCTCCACTTGGTGTTACCCAAGCTTCATCCTGGACATGGTTAGATCACCCGGGTTCGGGTCTATTAAACGAGACTGTTAACGCCCTGTTCGGACTCGCTTTCGCTCGGGCTGCGGCTCTTTGGCCTTAACCTAGCCTCGTCTAATAACTCGCCGGCTCATTCTTCAACAGGCACGCGGTCAGACGTTTAATCGTCCTCCCACTGCTTGTAGGCTAACGGGTTCAGGTTCTATTTCACTCCCCTGCTCGGGGTTCTTTTCACCTTTCCCTCACGGTACTGTTTCTCTATCGGTCACGTCGGAGTATTTAGCCTTACGAGGTGGTCCTCGCTGATTCACACGGAATTCCACGGGCTCCGTGCTACTCGGGATTCGGCTGAGGCGTTGGCGGTTTCGACTACGGGACTTTCACCCCCTCTGGTGCGGTATTCAGCCGCTTCGTCTACTGCCTCGGCTCTCGTTGTTGCCGTCCCACGACCCCGATGACTTAATGTCTTCGGTTTAGGCTGTTCCCGCTTCGCTCGCCGCTACTGAGGGAATCGATTTTTCTTTCTGTTCCTCTGGTTACTAAGATGTTTCAGTTCGCCAGGTTCGCTCGTTCCCGTCTATGGATTCGACGGGTCGTGCTTGGGGTTGCCCCATTCGGAGACCTCCGGCTCGATGCTTGTTTCCAGCTCCCCGGAGCGTTTCGTCGGTCACCACGTCCTTCTTCGCCTCGACGTGCCTAGGGATCCACCGTTAGCCCTTTGTAGCTTGACCACTTTTGGCTTTTCTAGGATTTTTTTCCCTATGCTTTTCTCTTGGTGTCTATGCTTTTTTCAAGGTTCTTTGCTGGCTTTCAATCCAGCAGTCCGTTTCTCTGCTCGAGTTGACGGGTGCTGTTTTGAATTCCCTTTGACTTTGATTCGTTAGGTGGAGGTAAGCGGACTCGAACCGCTGGCATCTGCCTTGCAAAGGCAGCGCTCTACCCACTGAGCTATACCCCCTCCGGTTCTAGGTGGGCCATCCTGGACTCGAACCAGGGACCTCACCCTTATCAGGGGTGCGCTCTAACCACCTGAGCTAATAGCCCTCGCTGCGAACCGCACGAAGAGTTTGACAGTTCTTTTTTGATCTTCCTTCTTTGACCTCGACCGACCTCGGGATGCTTTGGTTTGAGGGGCTCTTTTTGGCTCTCCCTGTTTCCAAAGTTGGGTCTCCCTTAAAGGAGGTGATCCAGCCACACCTTCCGGTACGGCTACCTTGTTACGACTTCACCCCAGTCATCAGCCCGGCCTTCGGCATCCCCCTCCTTTTACGGTTAGGGTAATGACTTCGGGCCTGGCCAACTTCCATGGTGTGACGGGCGGTGTGTACAAGGCCCGGGAACGTATTCACCGCCGTATGCTGACCGGCGATTACTAGCGATTCCTCCTTCATGCAGGCGAGTTGCAGCCTGCAATCCGAACTGGGGCAAGGTTTTCGAGATTCGCTTGCACTTGCGCGCTTGCTGCTCTTTGTCCTTCCCATTGTAGTACGTGTGTAGCCCAGGACGTAAGGGGCATGCTGACTTGACGTCATCCCCACCTTCCTCCGGTTTGTCACCGGCAGTCTCCCTAGAGTTCCCACCTTCGTGCTGGCAACTAAGGACGAGGGTTGCGCTCGTTGCGGGACTTAACCCAACATCTCACGACACGAGCTGACGACAGCCATGCACCACCTGTGTTCGCGCTCCCTAAGGCACCCCCAGGTTTCCCCGGGGTTCGCGACATGTCAAGCCCTGGTAAGGTTCTTCGCGTTGCATCGAATTAAACCACATACTCCACCGCTTGTGCGGGCCCCCGTCAATTCCTTTGAGTTTCACACTTGCGTGCGTACTCCCCAGGCGGGAGACTTAACGCGTTAGCTCCGGCACGGCCCGGGTCGATACAGGCCACACCTAGTCTCCATCGTTTACAGCTAGGACTACAGGGGTATCTAATCCCTTTCGCTCCCCTAGCTTTCGTCCCTCAGTGTCAGTTTCGGCCTAGCAGAGCGCTTTCGCCACCGGTGTTCTTCCCAATCTCTACGCATTTCACCGCTACACTGGGAATTCCCTCTGCCCCTACCGTACTCTAGCCTTTCAGTTTCCACAGCCTTTTCGGGGTTGAGCCCCGACCTTTGACTGCAGACTTGAATGGCCACCTGCGGACCCTTTACGCCCAATAATTCCGGATAACGCTTGCCTCCTCCGTCTTACCGCGGCTGCTGGCACGGAGTTAGCCGAGGCTTTTTCCTCGGGTACCGTCAGTTCTTCTTCCCCGAGAAAAGGAGTTTACAACCCAAGGGCCTTCCTCCCCCACGCGGTCTTGCTCCGTCAGGCTTTCGCCCATTGCGGAAAATTCCCCACTGCTGCCTCCCGTAGGAGTCTGGGCCGTGTCTCAGTCCCAGTGTGGCTGCTCGTCCTCTCAGACCAGCTACCGATCGTTGCCTTGGTAGGCTTTTACCCTCCCAACTAGCTAATCGGACGCGAGCTCTTCTGTAGGCGGTTTCCTTTTTACCTCTCGGCTCATTGGGTATTAGCTGTCGTTTCCAACAGTTATCCCCATCCTTCAGGTAGATTCTCACGCGTTACTCACCCGTCCGCCACTGACTTCCGAGGAAGTCCGTTCGACTTGCATGTGTTAAGCAGACCGCCAGCGTTCATCCTGAGCCAGGATCAAACTCTCCGTGTTATCCTCTTGTTAATGAGGACGGAAGAGCTGATTTGCTCTTGGTTCTTTGAGGTCGTTTTTCAGACCTCTTTTTAGTTATTTTGACGAGGTTTTTGTCGGTCAATCCGACTGTCAAACTCTTGTGTTGTCTAGGTTCGGTCGCTCGGTCGCGGCGCGCTGCCGCTTTCGAGCGCTTTACTAATCTAGCAATCCCCTCTGCCTCTGTCAACCCTTTTTTTGAACTTTTTTTGGAGATGGCTGGAAAGCTTGTCATAGCTGGGGCGAAGGATGAATAATCGGGGGGTAATGCTTGAGAGTTCGATCGCGCGCAGATGGCAGTTTTACCGCATCGCTTGATTGTAGATAGGTTGCTAGAACAGTGGTTGTTGGAAGATCTGGGTCGAGGAGACCGTGCGAGTCAGGTTTTGCTGGCTGCACAAGCACGACGATCGCACGTCGCGCGATGGACCGTCAAAGCTGCGGGAACGATCGCCGGACTCCCATTCGCCCGTAGAGTTTTTGAATTGCTCGATCCGTCAATCCAATTTGAACCCTTAGTAACAGAAGGGCAACATTGCCGGGCTTCAGAACCGATCGCCCAACTGACGGGAAGCGCAGATACTTTATTAATCGGCGAGCGGGTGGCTCTCAACTTAGTCATGCGCTTGAGTGGGATTGCAACAGTGACGCGACAGTATGCCGATCGCATCGCCGATCTGCCGACCCACTTAGTTGATACGCGCAAAACCACACCCGGATTGAGAATTCTGGAAAAATACGCCTCTCAAGTGGGTGGGGCGCTCAACCACCGCATGGGACTCGACGATGCCGTCATGATCAAAGACAACCATATTATTGCTGCGGGTGGGATCGCCAAAGCCGTAACTCGCCTGCGGGCCGAACTACCTTATCCCCTGAGTATAGAAGTCGAGACCGAAACCCTCGAACAAGTTCGCGAAGCACTCGACTGTGACGTTGAGATCATCATGCTCGATAACATGCGGTGCGATCGCATGAAAGAAGCCGTCGCCATCATTCGCACACAAAACCCGCGCATCAAAATCGAAGCCTCCGGGAACGTCACCCTCGAAACCATTCGCGCCGTCGCCGAAACAGGAGTGGACTATATCTCAACCAGCGCCCCCATCACCCGTTCGTCCTGGCTCGACATCAGCATGAAACTGCTCGATTAACCCGTATTTCCCTCAAGCTTATAACTTAGTTCCCCGACAAGCTTATAACTTAATGCCCCGAAATTCGATCGCCGTTCGTTATTCAATCGCCCCTTAGCGCATCATCCGCCAAATCTTAATCGTTTTATCGTGACTCGCACTGGTCAAAAGCTGACCGTCCGGACTGAACGCCACCGCATTGACCGAATCGAAATGACCCGTCAGCGTCCCTATCAATTGCCCACTGCCCAAGTGCCAGAGTTTAATCGTTTTATCATGACTGCCACTGGCTAAAATCGGCGATCGCGGACTGACCGCCACACATAAAACTTCGGCGGAATGACCCGTCAGCGTGCGTGTGGGAGCGGGTCGAGTCCCCGCTTCCAGGGTACTAGTTTCCAACTGCCACAACTTGATCGTCTCATCCCGACTGGCACTTGCCAACGTCCGTCCGTCCGGACTGAACGTCACTGAAGTCACCGCCGCATTCCCAATCAACGTTCGCAATAACTTCCTCGTACTCACCTGCCAGAGTTTAATCGTTTTATCCGCGCTACCCGTCGCCAAAATTTTGCCATCCGGACTGAACGCAACCGAATAAACAAAACCCGAATGTCCGATTAACGTTTCTAGCAATTCGCCACTACTAACATCCCATAACTTCACCGTTTGATCGCCACTGCCACTCGCCAAAAAGCGACCGTCCGGACTAAACGCCACGGAATAAATCGGCACGGAATGGCCCGTTAAAATTCGATTAGATTGTGAATCACTCAAATGCCAAAGACGGACCGTGTAATCGACACAACCCGTCGCTAAAAATTGGCGATCCGGACTGATAGCCACGGAATACACTGAAGCCGAACGGTTATTGAGAGTGTAGGGAGAACGATGCACTTGACCGTTATTACCGAGATACCAAAGATTGATCGTTTTATCCCAACTCCCACTCACTAAAATATAACTAGAGCGTTGAGTTCGTTCCGCCAATTGTTGGGCGTAAGTAATAGAAACGACGGAATCGGAATGAGCCGTTAATGTATTGACGCATTTCCAAACGATCGGTTCGCGAGGGGAGGGAGAATTACCCGAAATAGGTTGAGGGAGAGAGCGGTTCGATTCGCTCGATGCAGAACGGTTATTTTCCGGGGAGTTACCGTTAATTTTTGGGGCAAAACTTTGGGTTTGCGCGGTTTGACTTGACCGATCGATCGCCCCAGGTCGAACAGGATCGGGAGTCGCACTCGAAGGAGAATCGAGTAAATCTAAAAGGCGATCGACTTGAGTATCAGTTTGAGCTAAGCCACTATCCGAAGAAGTCATTCTAGCCGCATCTACCTCATCTCCACTTAACGCTTTCGACTCAAGGGGATACATCATTTCGGCGCGCAACTGTTGAACGTCAAAATCGATCGCCTGGATCAAACATAAATACTTTTGGGGATATCTCAACAAGTGGATAAAATTTTGTTGAATTCCCTGAAGATCTTGAAAAGAGTTGGCAAAGAGAGGAGACTTACTAAAAATTTGCAGTTCTTGTTCGAGAATTTTGTAAATTGTGCTATTGCTCCGAAGACGCTCACCCAAATGTAAGCTCGTACAGACGAGCCAATCTTGCTCGAATCCATAGCGAAATTGAACGGGGAGAGCGTCGAGATAAAAATTCGACTCGATCCCTTTTTTTAAACTACTCAAAGCTTGACTTTGCTCTCTAACCGATAAGCGAGCGATTTCTTCAGCTCGAAAAAAAATCATTTTATTTTTGTTTTTGCTCGCATCTAATCCTCCCGATTGCGGCAAATTGTTTTGTTTTTTGAGATAATTTACCCTTCTTTTCAACCAAGCATAAATTTGTTTTTGATGGGCAGGAGTAACGCGATCTATATGGAGAGAAATAGCTAAATTTATCGCATAGATCGCCGCATCTAAAACCACCTTTTTAAAGGCATGATCGGTATTTCTTAAAGCCCGATTTCGCCCGGAAACAAACAATTGGCAAAGATCTTCGGACGACAGTTTTCCCAAACTGTCAGCTTCTAGAGATCCGGTGATTCTCCCTCCAAAAAGCAACGTTCCCAAAATCAAACTGTAAAGTTCGTCTAGCACCAATGGTCTCCTGCTAGGGTGTTATAAATAATCCTCCAATCCCTTGCGATTGAAGAAAACTTAGATTTGCAAAAATGATAAGATGAAACCCTCCCCAAAAGTTAACGATCGCCGTTGTTAACCCCCCCGATCGCCAAACCCGGCTTGAGGATTGACAAAAGTGCTAACATAACAGGTAAATCTCTTGCGCTCCTTATGGATAAGGCGATCGATCGTCGCCTTGTTTTCAACACTTAAAATACCGGATCGTCATCGTCTAGTTCGTCATTAAAATCATCTTCAAAATCATCTTCAAAACTATCATCTAATGGCGTTTCGACGATCGGAGAAAGTTCGTCCGTGGCGGGTGCTAAGCTCGTCAACTCCGAAGGATTCAAAGGAGCTGGGATCGCTTCAATAATGGCATCGAGAACTTTAGCAACGGGGATAATTTCCATCCCGAGGTCGGGAGGAATTTGACCTTTAGGAATGATGGCTCGTTTAAATCCTAGTTTAGCGGCTTCGCGCAATCTCAGTTCGAGTTGGGAGATCGGACGGACTTGACCGCCCAAACCGACTTCGCCGAGTAAAATCGTGTGGGGATCGACGACCCGATCGCGGAATGAGGCGACCACGGCGATCGCCACCCCCAAATCCGCCGCAGGTTCGGAAACACTCAACCCCCCCACGGAACTGACATAAGTATCTAATTTCGAGAGAGGAACGCCGACTCGTTTCTCCAACACCGCCAGAATCTGAACCAGACGATTGCTATCGACTCCAGTGGTGGCGCGACGCGGCGATCCGAAACTCGCCGGACTCACCAGCGCCTGCAATTCGACGACAATCGGTCGCGTTCCTTCACAAGCGACAATCGTCGAACTCCCGGACACGAATTCCTCGCGATTTCCCAAAAATAATTCCGAAGGGTTGGTCACTTCTTCCAACCCTTGCGCGACCATTTCAAACACCCCGATTTCGTGGGTGGCGCCAAAACGATTTTTCATCGATCGCAACAGACGATGACTCGCAAAGCGATCGCCTTCAAAAAACAAAACCGTATCGACCAAGTGTTCCAAAACGCGCGGTCCGGCGATTCCACCTTCTTTGGTAACGTGACCGACAATCAATAACGTAATATTTTCCCGCTTCGCCACCTGCATTAACGCCGAAGTACATTCGCGAACTTGAGCGACGGAACCGGGAGCGGAGGTTAGGGACGGAAAGTAAATCGTTTGAATACTATCGATAATGGCGAGATTGGGTTTTAAAGATTCCAGTTCTCTTAAAATTTCCTCTAAATCTGTTTCCGGGAGCAGATAAAAATTCGAGTGACCGTTCCCCTCTCCCCGACGACCCTCACCCTCATCCGAGGGGGGAAACTCGGACGCCATGTCGAGGATCGAGTCGTCCGGGTTCTGCGCCACCTCCGAACCCGTGGCGACACTTTCTTCCCGCTCGTCTCTCTCGGAACTGACCATTTGTTCCAGCTCGTTCGACGACGACGAGGGAGGCAATTCGAGGCGATCGTCGGGGTCGAGTTCGGGGGGATCTTCCGGTTGAATTCCCAAGCGTTGGGCGCGTAATTTAACCTGCTGACCGGATTCTTCCGCAGACACGTACAAAATTTTATAGCGCGATCGCGATAGGCGATTGGCAACTTGGAGCAATAAGGTCGATTTCCCAATTCCCGGTTCGCCGCCAATGAGTACCAGAGAACCGGGGACGATCCCGCCGCCGAGGACGCGATCGAGTTCGCTATACCCCGAGGGCCAGCGCGTCACCATTTGGTCGGCGATCTGAGATAACCTAAATGCGGAGCGCGGTTGACCGGATGACGAGGGTTGAGGGCGCGGTCCGGTTCGCATCCAAGACATATCCGGGTTTAAACTCGGTCGCGTCCCCGCATGACTACCGGAATTGACCACTTGCTCCACGAGGGTCCCGTAAATGTTACAAGAGGGGCATTTCCCGTACCATTGGGGAAATTCGGCACCGCATTCGTCGCAAGTGTACTGAATTCGCTGCTTGGGCATTCTTGAGTGTCGGATAGACCCTGACGGATAACATGAATCTGAAAATTAGCTGAAATCTAGTATAGATGAGAGTTTCAGCGCGATCGCTCCCTCGGAAAACGAGGCGATCCAGATGGTAGAGTATTAAGAATTAAGGATGAAAAATCACGGTTAAGGAGCCTTGAGTCGCTTGGAAAACCATAAAGAAAAAATCTTGGTTGTCGATGACGAAGCGAGTATCCGTCGCATTCTGGAAACTCGACTTTCAATGATTGGCTACGATGTCGTTACGGCAGCAGATGGGGAAGAAGCACTCGAAACCTTCCGCAATGCCAATCCCGATTTAGTGGTTTTGGATGTCATGATGCCGAAATTAGATGGCTATGGCGTCTGTCAGGAGCTGCGAAAAGAATCGGATGTCCCCATCATCATGCTAACAGCCTTGGGCGACGTGGCCGATCGCATTACGGGTCTCGAACTCGGGGCGGATGATTACGTGGTCAAGCCGTTTTCGCCGAAAGAGCTCGAAGCTCGCATCCGGTCGGTGTTGCGGCGCGTGGATAAAACGGGCAATTCCGGGATTCCCAGTTCCGGCGTGATTCATGTCAATCACCTCAGAATCGATACGAATAAACGTCAAGTTTATAAGGGCGACGAACGCATTCGCCTGACGGGAATGGAGTTCAGTTTGCTCGAATTGTTGGTGAGCAAATCGGGCGAACCGTTTTCGCGATCGGAAATTTTGCAGGAAGTTTGGGGTTATACGCCGGAAAGACACGTGGATACCCGGGTGGTAGACGTTCATATTTCCCGACTTAGGGCGAAGTTGGAGGACGATCCGAGCAATCCCGAACTGATTTTGACCGCGCGGGGAACGGGTTATTTGTTTCAGCGCATTATCGAACCGGACGAGCTTTAAACGGCTTTAAACTGACTGGATTGCCTTCGCCGCAGGTCGAATGCGGTGGCAAGGTTCAGACCGAACGGGCGATCGCTCGGCGGGCGATCGCAATCACGAGGGTTCGACCCCCTGGGAGTTTACGC
Source organism: Oxynema mangrovii CENA135 (assembly GCF_016632315.1). Classification (NCBI taxonomy): domain Bacteria; kingdom Bacillati; phylum Cyanobacteriota; class Cyanophyceae; order Oscillatoriales; family Oscillatoriaceae; genus Oxynema; species Oxynema mangrovii. The sequence goes on from NZ_JAEOXH010000001.1 coordinate 154,690, forward strand.
GCACAGTACCGAGCACATCATGGCCAAACCAGATCGAAATGAGGTTTTGCGGCAACTCCCGATCGCGGTCGGGATTTTGGGAGGGGTGTTACTCCTGGTCAATCGTTACTCTACAGGCGATTTAACGGCTTCACAAGCTCGTTCCGACGTGGTTGGAGTCATTTTAAGTGCGCTGCTCGTTTTAAGCGGTCTGCTGTGGCAACAAATCCAACCGCGATCGCCCGATGCCGTCGAACTGCTCGGTCCGCAAGGATTTGAGTTGGATTCCGATTTGCCCAACCCAGTGAAAACCGAACTGGCTTGGGCATCCCACTTGTTACTGACCAATACGGTCACCCGGTCTGTCGTGGTTTGGGACCGGGGGCGCGTGCTGCTGCGGCGCGGCATTTTAGGACCCCATTCGGAGGTCAAACCGGGGGCGATCGTCACTCGGGTGTTAGAAAAGCAAAAAGCCGTTTATTTAGTCGCCCTCAATCTCTATCCGGGACGGGTAGAATTTGACTATTTACCGGAAAATACTCAAGGGTTAATCTGTCAACCCATCGGCGATCGCGGGGTGCTGATCTTAGGCGCCAACGCACCGCGCAGTTATACTCGACAAGACGAACGCTGGATCGAAGGAATTGCCGATAAATTAACGGCAACTTTTGACGAATATTTAGCGGATTGAGACGATGTTTCAATAACAAAAACGTGAGTCTTTATGATGATTCTTTATTGGGTATTGGTGGGGGTTGCCCTGTTGGGCGCGATCGGAGCCGTCATTCCCGGACTGCCCGGTTCGAGTCTGATCGTCGGGGCGATCGGGGTTTGGGCCCTCGTTCACGGTCTGTCTGGGGTCGAGTGGGCCTTGTCGATCGCCGTTTTGGTGTTGGTCGCCAGTGTCGGGATTGATTTTCTCGCCACTTATCTCGGCGCCAAACAGGCGGGAGCGAGCAAGTGGGGTCAAATTGGGGCGATCGTCGGCCTCTTCCTCGGCTTATTCGGCTTGCTACCCCCGATTTTGCCCTTCGGCGGTCTTTTCGGTCTGTTGATCGGTCCACTCCTCGGCGCGATTATCGGCGAATATCTCTACTGTCGGGATTTGAAGTTCGCCGTTAAAGCGGGAGTCGCCGTGGTGGTCAGCTCCTTGATCGGCAATATCATTCAAGGGGTGTTAGCTTTGGCCGCAGTAGTGGTTTTCTTGGTCAGCACTTGGCCTTACTGAGCGGGCGAACCCACGAATTGACGCTAAATTGACGCTTAATTGAGGGCGATCGCCTCGGCTCGCTCAATCCGCTTTGAGAAATTCCCGATAAGCCTCTGTTAATTCTTTCACGGCCAATTCGTAGAACTTTTGGCCGTGTTCCGGTCGGGCTAGAGCCGGGTTCGACCCCATGCGACCGTCGGGATAGTGGCGACGAAAGTCTGCCGGACCGTAAATCGGATAGCCGGAGGCCACTTGCGGATCGAGGGGCGCGTCTTTGATGGCTTCGGCGTAGAGATATTGAGTCAGTGCGATTTCACTCGGGGTGGCGTGGGAGCCTTCTTGAGAGCCGTAAAGCTCTTTGGCGAGTTGATAAACCCGATGGCAAGTAAACCAGTTGCTCAAACGACAGCGAACGCGATCGCCGTGGGGGAGGTTTAACTCGGCGATCGCCGTGTAAGTTTCGGCAAAAGCGGCCTTGAGGGTGGCAATATTGCCCCCATGTCCGTTAATAAAGAAAAAATGCGTAAATCCGGCTTTCGTCAAACTGGTCAGATAGTCCCGGACGACAAGCATTAAGGTACTCGGACGCAAGGAGATCGTACCGGGAAAGCTGGTATGGTGCAGGGCCATACCGACGTTAATGGTGGGCGCGACGAGCGCTTCGGTGGCATCGCCGACCCCTCGGGCGATCGCCTCCGCACAAATGGCGTCGGTGCCAATTACCCCCGTCGGTCCGTGTTGTTCGGTCGAACCGATGGGAATGACGATGCCGCGCGATCGCTCTAAATAGGCTTCGACTTCGGGCCAGGTGGTTAAATGTAATAACACGGTGGACGGTCGATCTCCTTAGCGAGAAATGGGGAGGCGCGATCGCCCCTCCCGATGGACTGGAATTTTCATACTACAATAGCCCCAGCTACGGCAAAAAATAGGGGCGCGATCGCGCTTACCCCCTCGGGTTTCGCGACAATTGGCAACAATTTCTTGACGAATCGAGATCGGAGTTGTTCTAATTCTAGAAATACATTGACTGCCAAGCCCCAATGGCATTTCTTTAAACGCAAAAGCTTTAACAACCCTTCCTCTCTCGCCAACCGGAAAAATTCATCCTCGATCTATATCTAAGACTCATGGAAAATACCCCCGATTCTAACAACACTCCCACTAAAGTCACCTCCACTTACTCCCCTTCGGTGCCGATTTCTCTCTATCGAGAAGTGGTCGCGGAATTGCAAGCCTCTCAAGCGATGCTCGATTCGCTCAACGCCCAAAACCACGAATTGACCAAACAAAACCAACAATTGCGGCAAGAGGTGGAACAGGTGGTGCAATCGGTGGTTCGGCTTCAAAAAACGATCGATTCTTTATCCCCCGTCTCCTCTAATTTTGCGGCGGTGCGTTCTCACCAACAGACTTTAAATCCGTCCCGTCCTTCCCCGAGTTTCAATTCGCCGATCGCCTTTGAAAGTCATACCAGCTCGACGAAGGAGAGTGTTGCTCGGGATAACAGTTCTGCACCGATCGAACCGACCCCCACTCCCCACGGGCCGGAACCGAGCTTACCGAATACGGATTTTAGCCCCGAGTCCCTCTCCCTGGTCACCGAACAGGCAGACAATCGCTATCGGCGCGGTTCCCGTCGGGTCGGCAGTCAAGATCTCGGAGCGGCTTGGTTGGCGATCGCGATCGTCGTCATCTTAAGTGCCTTCGGTCTCGGCTTTTGGGTCGTCCGTCCCTTGTTGATGAAAACCGATCGCTAAACGTCCCATTCCCCTCCCTCGCCCTCCCAAGTGGGGCGATCGACCCGTGGGGTTCTCAATAAGGGGGGTGTTAAGCGGTAAAATAGGACAGTCGTTTTCTGTGACGGACGTTGATCGAGCGTTACACCTTGCCCGAAATGGGCGAATTGTGGACAGAAACTTATAAGTTTAAAACCTGGCTACAGGTTGAAATTGCCGTATGTGAAGCGCAAGCCGAACTGGGTTACATTCCGACGGCAGCCGTTGAAGAAATCAAAGCCAAAGCACACTTCGATCCGCAACGGATTAAAGAGATCGAGGCGGAAGTCCGTCACGATGTGATTGCGTTTTTGACGAACGTCAACGAATATGTCGGCGATGTGGGACGTTATATTCACTTGGGATTGACCAGCTCGGACGTGTTGGATACGGCGTTGGCCCTCCAGTTGGTCGCCAGTGTGGACGTGTTACTCGAACCGTTGGAAGATCTGATTCATGCGATTCGCTACCAAGCGCAGCAACATCGCTCGACGGTGACCATCGGGAGGTCCCACGGCATTCACGCCGAACCGATGACCTTTGGATTTAAGTTGGCCGGATGGTTGGCGGAGATGCTCCGCAATCGCGAACGGTTGGTGAAATTGCGATCGCACATTGCCGTAGGTAAAATTTCCGGGGCGGTGGGAACCTATGCCAATATCGAGCCGCGCGTGGAGGCGATCGCCTGCCAAAAACTCGGCCTCGAACCGGATACCGCGTCAACCCAAGTGATCTCGCGCGATCGCCATGCCGAATTCGTGCAGTGCTTGGCCTTGGTCGCCGCCTCCCTCGAACGGTTTGCCGTAGAAATTCGCAACCTCCAGCGCACGGACGTTCTCGAAGTCGAAGAATTCTTTGCCAAGGGACAAAAAGGCTCCTCGGCGATGCCGCACAAGCGCAATCCGATCCGTTCCGAACGGATTACCGGACTGGCGCGGGTGATTCGCGGCAATGCGATGGCGGCGTTAGAAAATGTCGCCTTGTGGCACGAACGGGATATTTCTCACAGCAGTGTCGAGCGCGTGATTCTTCCGGATTCCTGTACGTTGACTCATTTCATGTTGGCGGAGATGGCGGACTTGGTGAAACACCTGCTCGTCTATCCCGAAAATATGGAACGGAATATGAACGTTTACGGTGGCGTCGTTTTCAGCCAGCGCGTCTTACTGGCGTTAGTGGAAAAAGGGGTCAGCCGGGAAGATGCCTATCGCATCGTGCAGTCGAATGCCCACCAAGCTTGGAATCGAGCTGACGGAGATTTTCGCGCCTTAATCAGTGCGGACGATCGCGTGAAAGCGCACCTGAGTGCGGCGGAACTCGACGAGTGCTTTAATCCCCAGCAGCATCTCAAACATTTGGACGCCGTTTATCAGCGTTTGGGAATTTAACGGGAACGTCAGAGGAGCGAACCAGAGCGATCGCTCCTCTTTCCTTTTTCCCCTTTACGGAGTCGCCGCGCTCGTTTTCGGCGTCGTCCCGTTAAAATAGGTTTTGAAAATTTCGTGGGCGATCGGAGCCGCCGCTACCCCGCCGTAGCCGCCGTTTTCCACCACCACGGCGATCGCGATTTCCGGCTTGACTGCCGGACCGAAGGCCACGTACAAGGCGTGAGATGGTTGGCCGATCACTTCCGAAGTTCCCGTTTTTCCGGCAGTCAGGGGAATCGTGCCGTCATTCAAGCGCCGCGCCGTTCCTTTTTGCACCACCGCCGTCAGTCCTTCTTTAATGACGGCGATCGTCTCGGGGGCGATCCCGGTCGGAATCGGCTTGGTTTCCGGGGTGTTAGTTTGCGAAGTCAGCAAGTGCGGTTTGATCCGATTTCCCCCATTGGCGACCGTCCCCACCATCACCGCCAATTCGAGGGGCGTCACCAAAACCAACCCCTGACCGATCGCCATCGTCACCGTATCTCCCGCATACCAAGGCTGTCCGTACAGTTCTTGTTTCTCTTCCGGGGTGGGAATCGAACCGTGTTGGCCCCCGTCGAGCCCTAAAAATTCTAAATCGGTGTTGGTGCCGATGCCCAATAATTTGCCCCATTTGGAAATCGCTTCGGGTCCGGCAGCCAAACCCATTTGATAGAAAAAGGTGTTGCTACTGTACGCCAGGGCGTCGCGAATTCCGATCGTCCCGTAGCCGCCACTGTGTTCGTGGAATTGGAAGCCGCCGACGGTAATGTAAGAGGAGGTGGCCAGCATCACGTCCGGCGAAAAGGTGCCGGATTCGATCCCCGCCGCCGCCGTGACGATTTTAAAGGTACTGCCTGGGGGATAGCCTTGCAGGGCGCGGTTGAGCAGGGGATTTTCCGGAGCTTGCAGGTGTTCCCACTCGGCAGCTTTCACCGGACGGGTGAAAATATTGGGGTCGAAGGTGCTGTGACTGGCCATCGCCAAAATGCCTCCGGTGTTGACATCTAAGGCGACGACGGCACCCTGGCGATCGCCGAGCGCCATTTCTGCGGTTTTCTGCACGGCCAGATCGAGGGTCAGTTGCACCGATTTCCCCGACTCGGGCGATCGCATCCCCAGTTCGCGCAGTTCTTCCCCTTGAGCGTTGACTTCGATCAGCAGATTCCCCCATTTCCCCGTGAGGTAATCGTTGAGCGCCCGTTCGATCCCGGTTTTGCCGATCGTGATCCCCATCGGATATTCGGGATGGGCTTTGAGATCTTCCGCATTCGCTTCGCTAATGTAGCCGAGGACGTGAGCCGCTAAAGACCCTTGAGGATATTGGCGACTGGTTTCCACCCGGATTTCTAAACCGGGAAATTCGTCGGCCCGTTCTCCGAGGGCGACGAAGGCTTCTTGGCTCAAGTTTTGGGAAACCCGCACGGGCATTGCCGATCTATACCCCATCTGCTCGATCCGCTCCACGATATTCTCGACAGGAAGCTTCAGAATCGGTGCGAGTTTGGTAGCAGTTGTATACCAGTCTTCCGGGGATTGTTCTTGCGGCCAAACGTAGACCGATCTCGACAGGCGATTCGCGGCCAAGATTTTGCCCTGGCGGTCGAGAATGGCCCCCCGCGCCGCCGGAACCGGAACCAGGCGAATCCGGTTTTCTTCCGCACGCTGTTGGTGGTAATCTCCCTCCACTAACTGGAGTTGTGCCAAGCGCGTGAGACAGGCTCCGATCAAACTCGTTACCACTAACATGATGACGATCGCGCGACCGACTTGGGACCGATGGGCGCGATCGCCGGAACTGACGACCGAAGAAAAAAACTGTTGGCTAATCATGTGAACCGCTTGGGGGAAAAGTTGAAAATTTTGGCTCTCTGACGGGAAGTTGTAGATGAACCCGGTGGAGCGATCGATCTCTGCTACATTGCACTCTGAAGGCGCCTCCATCCGGAAGTTTCTGACCGTTTCACTCGGCCCGTCCCCCCCGATCGCCCGGTGTTGTTTTTGCGCGAGATCTGCCCCTTCCAACGCACAGCCTTCCGAGTTCGGCGATCGGTACTTTACCGTGCCGCTTCCCGACGCGATCGCCCGATGGATTAAATCAGGATTATGTTTGTGTGAGTCTGCCTGCTGTCATTATAAAACTGTTTCTTCTCTGAGGAGTAAAAATTTTTCTCGATTCGATTCTTAAAAGAAGTTTATGATTTTGTCCCGACTCAAGTAACTGTGTGAGAATAACTTATTTTCCTCCGATCTTAAATAAAACTTTTGTCTTTTTTGTTAGCATTTTTCAACAATAGATTGTCCCCGATTTTGTTTTTACCCGCACTTCTCCCGATCGCGGTGAAATTTTATTTTATTGTTTTTTTCTCTACCCCCCAACCCTCGCCGCCTATCCCTCCGACCGTATCCGGATGAATCTTCAACGTCAAACCCTCGCCTTCACCGCCTTGGCGATCGCCGCCATCAGTGCATTATTTTTTCAAAAATTTAACCAATTTTCATCGCTTCAGCGCCTGCCAAAGAAAGAAATCACCGTCTCTGCCGCTATTAGTTTGACAGATGCCATGCAAGATATTAAAGCCGCTTACACCGCGATCGCCCCCGACACGACCGTAACCTACAACTTCGCCGCCTCCGGGACATTACAGCGTCAAATCGAACAAGGGGCGCCCGTCGATGTTTTCCTGTCCGCCGGAGTCAAACAGATGGACGCCCTCGACGATCGCCATTTGCTGGTTCGAGGAACTCGCCGGGACTTATTGCAAAACCGGATCGTGGCGATCGCCCCGTCCGGAACGGAGGCGATCGCCGACTTTCGTGACTTACAAAAACCAGAAATTAAACGGATTGCGATTGGAGAACCCGAAATTGTCCCCGCTGGACAATACGCACGCGAATTACTCCTAAATTTAAACATTTTCGAGCAAATTAAACCCAAAATTATCTTTGCCCGTAACGTGCGTCAGGTGTTGACCTTGGTCGAAACCGGGAACGTCGAAGCCGGAATCGTCTATCAAACCGACGCCTTAAACTCCCCCCAGGTCGAAGTCGAGGCGATCGCCCGCGAAGGACTGCATTCAAAAATCATCTATCCGGTAGCGGCGATCGAGAACCGCCCGAATCTGGAAACCGCACGCGCGTTCGTGGACTTTTTAGAGAGCGATCGCGCCCGGGAAATTTTTGAAATCTATGGGTTTATACCGTTGACAAAATCCGAAAATCGATCGGAGAGTTCTGCAAATTTTTAAACTTAAATTTTTGCCGATCTTTTCAATAACTGGATCGCTAAAAAAAATAAATTGCCCATTAACTAACCCCTTATTCAATCGATAGAATAAACTAAAAAAAATCGGCTAAAATAAACAAAAATTGCGATAAATTATCGATCTACATTTCCGAGAACTGACAATGCCGTTACCACCTCGATGAATTTTGACTGGTCGCCCTTGTGGATTTCCTTGCAGACTGGGATCGTCGCTACCGCTATTGCCACCGTATTGGGAATCGGAACCGCCCATTGGATGACGACCTATCGGGGCAAAGGGAAAGCCCTGCTAGAAACGATCGCGATTTCCCCTTTAGTGTTACCGCCCACCGTCGTCGGATTCTTGTTACTGTGGCTTTTGGGCAAAAACGGACCGTTGGGACGCTGGTTCCTCCATTGGGGATTCGAGGTCGTTTTTTCCTGGCCCGCAACGGCGATCGCCGCGACCGTCGTCGCCTTTCCCCTCACGTATAAAATGACGGCTGCCGCCTTTGCTCAACTCGATCCCAACTGGTTGCGGGCCGCGCGCAGCTTGGGAGCCTCCGAAGGGCGGATCGCGATCGCCGTCATGCTGCCCTTAGCGTGGCCCGGGATCGCCGCCGGAATCTTACTCGCCTTCGCGCGGGCGTTGGGAGAATTTGGGGCGACCTTAATGCTGGCGGGCAATATCCCCGGCAAAACCCAGACGATCCCCTTAGCGATTTACTTTGCCGTCGAAACCGGGAACACCCAAGCTGCGCGATTCTGGGTGACCGTAGTTTTAGGCATTTCCTTGAGTGCGATCGCCGTCGTCAACGGGCGATCGCCACGGAAACGATACTGGCGTCAACGGCGACAGCGCCAATCCCAGATCGAACACGAGATCCCCCGGGTCGAAGCGACTCCCTCGCCGAACGACGTTCGCCTAGGGTTTCCCCAGGAGAATCGCCCGTCCCCGAGGGCGACTCAACTAGAGGTCGAGATCGAGAAAGAATTAGAAGAATTCGACTTAAACATTGCCCTACAAAGCGGGTCGGAAACCTTGGGACTGCTAGGGGCCTCCGGTTCCGGAAAAAGTATGACCCTGCTGTGTATCGCCGGACTGGAAGAACCGACCCGGGGGCGCATCGAACTCAACGGGCGGGTATTGTTCGATCGCGCACGCGGGATCGACCTGCCCGCCCGCGATCGCCGTGTCGGGATCGTCTTTCAGAATTACGCCTTATTTCCCCATCTAACCGTCGCCGAAAACATTGCCTTCGGCTTGCCCCGCGATCGCCGTCATCCCAAAGCCAAGCGCGATCGCGCCGTCGCCGACTACCTGCGACGAATGCACCTCGAAGGCTTAGAAAACCGCTATCCCGAACAACTTTCCGGGGGACAACAACAACGGGTTGCCCTGGCGCGGGCGATCGCCGCCCGACCGGAAGTTTTACTACTCGACGAACCCTTTTCCGCCCTCGATACCTACCTTCGCAGCCAATTAGAACGGCAGTTAGTCGAAACCTTGAGCGACTACGGCGGCGTCACGATCTTCGTCACCCACAACCTCGAAGAAGCCTATCGGGTCTGTCAAAACTTGCTCGTTTTGTCCCGGGGAAGGGCGATCGCCTACGGGAGTAAACAAGCCATTTTCGAGCGACCCGAAACTTATACCGTGGCGCAATTAACCGGATGTAAAAACTTTTCGCGAGCACGAGAACTCGGCGACGGACAAATTGAAGCCCTCGATTGGGGATGTCGGTTGCGCGCGATCGACTCGATCCCGGCAGAATTCGCATTTATCGGCATTCGCGCCCATCAAATTCGTTTTTTAGAAGAATGGGACGAAAGCACGACGCTACGCGATCGCCCCTCGCAAAACCGATATCCCTGTTGGATCGCCCAAACCAGCGAAACCCAACATCGGATGACCTTGTACCTGAAACTGCACGATCGCCCGAGTAGCCCGCAAGACTACCACTTACAAGCGGAATTATTTAAAGAAAAATGGGAACGGCTCAAAGATCGTCCGTTCCCCTGGCAAGTTTATTTAGATCCGTTGCGATTGATCCTGATGCGATCGCGAAGCGACGCCTCCGGCGTATCGCCGTGAGTGGGGGTTAAGTTCCCCCATCGAGTCGGCGCGAGACACCTTTGGTGTCGCTTCGCGATCGCCGTTAGAATCCCGGGTTTAGATTTCGTCGGGATAGTTGAACGCGGTGACATTGCCGTCAGTATTAAAAATCACCAGAATGTCGATCGTCGCGTTCTCAAATTCGCAGGTCACCACGGCAATCTGGGAGCTATCCACCGTATCGACCTCGACATTGACGATATTTTCAAAGGCTCCCGTTTTCGCGATCAGGTCGCTCCATTCGTCTTCGAGAGTTTGTGGTGTAACGCTTTCTCTGAGTTCGCTATCGTACTTTTGGACGGCGACGGCATATTTTTCCTCGGCGAGGTCGGTGATGAACTCTTGGGCCATGTCGGTAACGTCCGTCGCTTGAGCGAGGATCGAAACCGAAGAAGGTGTCGGGGTAACGGGGGCGGCGTGGGTGGGGACGCTAGCAAATACACCGACGACGGCAAGGCATAAAACGGCGAGATTGGCTTTCATTTTTTCTCCTATTGCAGTGAAAAAATAGATCTACTGCATTCTATCTATGGTCCGGTATTGGATCGCCTCTGCCACATGGACGGTTTTTAGGTCGTCCTCTCCGGAAAGATCGGCGATCGTGCGGGCAACTTTGAGGATGCGATCGCTGGCCCGGGCGGAGAGACCGAGTTTGCGGATCGCCCCTTCGAGCAGGTTGCGAGTGGCCTCGTTGAGGCTGCACCACTGGCGGATGTGGGTGCTTTGCATGTCCGCATTACATTGGAGGTTGGCGACGGTTTTAAAGCGCTGGCAGGCGCGATCGCGTGCCGCCATCACTCGTTCGCGCACCGGGGTGGAGGATTCTCCGGTCGGTTGCCGGGTAATTTCTTCCGGCTTGAGGCGGTTGACGGCCACTTGCAAATCAATGCGGTCCATGAGCGGGCCGGAGAGTTTCGCCCAATATTGTTCTCGTTGGCGCGGCGAACAGGTACACGCTTGGAGGGGATCGCCGAAATAGCCGCAGGGACAGGGGTTAGTGCTGGCCACGAGGGTAAATTGGGCGGGAAAGGTGACCGATTGGCGAGTGCGAGAGATACTGACGTAACCGTCTTCTAAAGGTTGCCGCAAGAATTCTAAAACGTCGCGTTTGAACTCGGTGAGTTCGTCGAGAAAGAGAACCCCGCGATGGGCGAGGGAGATTTCGCCGGGACGCGGATAGGTACCGCCGCCGACGAGAGACGGGCCGGAGGCGGAATGGTGGGGACTGCGGTAGGGGCGATCGCCGACCAATTTGCCCCGTTCTTTTAACAGGCCCGCCACGGAGTGAATTTGGGTGACTTCTAAGGCTTCGGTAAAGTTGAGGGGCGGGAGAATTCCGGGTAAGCGGCGGGCGAGCATGGTTTTGCCACTGCCCGGGGGCCCGACAAAAATGAGGTTGTGACCTCCGGCGGCGGCAATTTCCAAGGCGCGACGGGCGTGGGCTTGTCCTTTGACATCGCACAAGTCGAGGGCGGGCGATCGCCCCTGGTTGAGTTCGGCGCGTCGGTCGAGTGTTAAGGGGCTGTGGCGGTCGGGGCAATTGAGCAACTCGGCGACTTCATCCAGGTGGCGGCAGCCGTAAACGTCGATCCCTTCGACGACGGCAGCTTCTCGGGCGTTGGCTTCCGGGACGACGAGGGCGCGGATCCGCAGTTGGGCGGCGGCGGCGGCGATCGGCAACACTCCGGCGACGGGTCGCAAACTGCCGTCGAGGGAGAGTTCGCCTAAAAAGAGGGAATCGCGCAACGGTTCGGGGTTGACTTGTTCGGAAGCGGCGAGAATGCCCACGGCGATCGGCAAATCGAAGCAGGGGCCTTCTTTGCGCAAGTCTGCCGGGGTTAAATTGACGACGATTTTACGTTGGGGAAAGGCAAAACCAGAATTTTTGAGTGCGGCTTTGACTCGTTCGCGGGATTCCTGAACGGCAGTATCGGGCAGTCCGACGACGACGATGCCCGGAAGTCCGCCGGAAACATCGACTTCGACTCCGACTTTGACGGCATCAATGCCGACTAGGGACGCACTCCAAATTCGAGCTAGCACTTGTATATCCTTATTTTGCGATCGGACAAGGGGGAACGGGGGCGGCGATCGCCCGTTTATATTGAATTCGGTTTTGATATATTTTGATATTTTAAGGATAAAAGCGCGTTTTTGCGTCGTCCCGATGCGACGGCGCTCGCGAAGCGACGCCGTTCGCGAAGCGACACCGTAGGCGTAGCCGCCCCGAAGGGGCTAGGAGTTAGGCGTCTCGCCCCGGATTCTCAAGTGCGATCGCTAGGGGTGCGATCGTGGCGGCGGCGAAATGGGAATGCGGATCGTAAACTCCGAGCCTTTCCCGAGTTGAGAAACACAACTGAGTTCCCCGCCGTGAGCGTCCACAACAATCGAATATCCGATCGACAACCCCAACCCCGTTCCGCCGCCGACGGGTTTGGTGGTGTAAAACGGATCGAAAATCCGTTGACACACCTCCTCACTCATCCCGCAACCGTTATCCGCAATGCGAATCAGGATCGAGAGATCGTCCGGGGCCTCGGTGTGAATGCGAATCGTCGGCGCCGGATCGGACGGCCCGCCATTCTCGAACGCATCGATCGCATTGCTGAAAATATTCATAAAGACCTGATTGAGTTGCGAAGCGTAGCAGGTCACTTTCGGCAATCGACCGTATTCTTCGATCGTTTGAATGCCCCGACCGCCGCCCCCTTGTTTCAGACGCGGCTGTAAAATCGTCAGCGTACTGGCAATTCCTTCGTGAATGTCTACGGGTTTCATTTCCGCTTCGTCGTGACGGGAGAAATTTCGCAAAGACAGGACGATATTGCGAATCCGTTCGGCCCCGACTTTCATCGAATTGAGCAACTTTTGCAGGTCTTCGACCAAGAAATCGAGGTCGATGTCTTCAATTTCTGCTTGAATTTCCGGCCCCGGATCGGGATAGCGTTCCCGATACAATTGGATCAAACCGAGCAAATCTCGCACGTAATCTCCCGCCGGGGAAAGATTGCCGTAAATAAAGCTGACCGGGTTATTAATTTCGTGGGCGACTCCGGCGACCAATTGACCCAAACTCGACATTTTTTCCGATTGAATCAGTTGTGCTTGGGTGCGTTGCAGTTCGCGCAAGGTTTGTTCGAGACGTAAATTTTTTTCGTTGAGTTCTTGGGTGCGTTCGCGCACTTTTTGTTCGACGGAAGCGTACAGTAACGCATTTTCTAACGAGATCGCCGCTTGCGAAGAAATTAACCGCAAAAATTCGAGGCGATCGGGGGTAAAGGCGCCTACGGTTAAGTTATTTTCGAGGTAGAGAATGGCAATCAGTTGTCCGCGATCGAGAATCGGCGTGCACAGTAAAGATTTGACTTGGTAGCGGACGATATACGGATCGGTATTAAATCGTCCTTCCTCCGTGGCCCGATCTAAGACAATATCTCCCCGCGTCCGTTCGACGTAATTGATCGCCGTAACGGGCAAATCTTCCGGGGAAAGACCGCGCATTTGCAAGTCTCCCGCGTTATAGTCTCGCACTACAACTCGTTCTTGCGTGGCAGAGGCTTCGGCGGCGATCGCCAATTCCCCATTTTTAGGAAACAGCAAAACTCCCCGTTCGGCTCCCGCATTTTCAATTAAGATTTTCATCAGCGACGAGAGCAATTTATCTAAGACAATTTCGCTAGAAATGGCTTGAGAAGCTTTCATGACTGTTGCCAAATCTAACAGTCCGGAACTGCCCCCGGATGTAGTCGTGTGAATCGCCGTCGTTCGGGTGTCGATGGTGGCGGGAGGCGGTGGCGTTTTGACTAATAAATGGGAATATCCCTGTTCTAATTGTTCGATTTTTCGTCGAGCCCCCCAACGTCGGTAAGCGTAATATGCATCGGTCAGATGGACTTTTGCATATTTTTCTTTCCCTTGTTCGAGCCAAAAGCGGGCGGCTAATTCATTGGCGAGGGCTTCGTTTTGTACGAAGTCAAATTCATGGGCGGATTGAATGGCGCGATCGTAGGCGGCGATCGCTCCTTCAATATTTCCAGAAATTCTCGCCATTTCTGCTTCGACCAAACAGCATTTATGGAGAAAATTCGCCGGACAATTGTCAGCCCAAACCTTCATCTGTTGTTGGTTGGCTTCTAATTTTCCCCAATACTGCGATTGTTCTTCAGCCGAACTTGTTGGATATAAAGCCGCCCACAATAAAGAGGAAAAAAAGTTATATTCCGTTGCGGGTATCGTCCCGGTAATCGATGCGAGTTGCCCTTCCGCTTCTCGGGCCCACTCTAAGGCATTCTCGAAGTCTCCTTCTAAATAGAGCAGGTGGAATTTATGAATTTGGTAGATACACAGCGAATAGAAATTTTGATGTTCGCGACAGTTGGCTAAATATTCCGCTTCGTCAAGTTCTTCTGAGTCAAGAAAATTCTGTCCTTTGTTATTCCATAAATCCCTCAACATTATTTGTAATCCTAGTAAGGTGTCGGTAGACAGTTGGTTTTTTGTTCTTCGAGCAAAATGCAAATATTTGGGGATTTTTGAGGAAATTTCCTCTAAAGGTTTACCCTGGAAAAACGCATTCAATTCTTCGTTGTGTAAGAAATATCCGGCATATTCTAAATCTCCGGATTCTAAGGCAGCTTTATATCCTTCTTGGTTGAGAAGATTCGATTCTTGAATCGGTTTAAACCAATAATTTAATCCGTTGGCGATCGAGGCGAGGGCTTTGCATTTAAACTGCAAGTTATTCCATTTTTCTGTTAGTTCGAGGGCCAGACGCCCGAACTGATAAGCCGCATGATAGTCCTGAGACATCGATCCAGCTAACAGACCGTAGTTACAATATAAAAGACCCGATTCGGCGATTGACCCGTGTTTTAAGGAAAGATTCACCCCTTTAAGTAGACTTAAAATCCACAGTTGCAAGCTGCTTAAATAAGCAGGAGTGAGCAAATTAGTCAGTAAAGACAGGGCGATTTTAATTTCTGGATTTTCCAGGGGATTATCTTCACTTAAAGTAATAATTTCGCGATCGCCTAAATTTCTTTTTACTTGTTCTAATTCTCGGGCGATCGCCTCGTCTAACCCTTCTTCTTCTAATTCGACATTTAATAACTTTAGTCCTTCTTTACCCGCTTGAGTCGCTTCTTTGTATTTCGCTCTCAAAGAATTTTGAACGATCAGGAGATTGTAAAGTTCTGCTTTTTGCAGGTTATTATTTATATTGGCTAAAGTCTTAACGATAAACTGCTCCGACCCTTCAAAATTACCATTTAAATACTCGACATCTGCTCGTTCTCGATACAATGAAAAAGCCAGATCGTAGTCGATCTTCCAGAGGCGATCGCTCAACCCTTCCATCCCCGCAATTAAATACTGTCGCGCCGCCACATAAGCAGTTGCCATTTTCGCTTTTTTAGCCGCTTCTAAATTCAATTGTGCTAATTGAATTTTCTCCGCTTCGTCCTCGATAGATTCCCGCGCGACGTTCAAATGATCGACTAATTCAAAAATCCTTTCTGTCCAATATTCCGGAGGCGTACTCACCAAAAGCATTCGACCGATTCGCAGGTGAACGGCTTTTTTATCCGCATCTTCGATCAAGGCGTAAGCGGCTTGTTGCACGCGATCGTGGAGGAATTTATAATTGAGAATTAAGAGCGGATTGATCGGCTGATTTTCATTTTCGTCCGATTCACCCCCCGGCAAAATTAAACGATCTTCGATCGCGGGTAACAGATGTTGCAGGGTCTCTGAGGCTTCTTTTTCGTGAATGAGCGATAACGTATTCAAATCGAATTGGTTGCCCAAACAAGCCGCCAATCGCAACACTTCTTGAGTCGAATCGGGCAGTTTCTTCAGTTTACCCACCATCAATTCGATCACGTTATCTGTAATTCCAACCGCTTCGATGCGATCGATATCCCAATCCCAGCCCCCGACTTTTCCCGGTTGCGGCGGGATAAAGGTCAGCATATTTTCTTGATAGAGGGTTTTGAGAAATTGAATGACGAAAAAGGGATTACCTTGGGTTTTACTTTGAATCAGTTTTCCCAACCGTTGCACTTTCGCCAACTCGGCGTGAAGCGTTTCTGCTGTTAATTCGCAAATATGCTCTAAATTTAACGGTTGCAAAACCATTTTGTGAATGGTAGAACCCCGTTTCTCCAAGGCTTCGAGACTCATCATTAACGGATGGGTCGGACTGACTTCGTTATCGCGATAAGCTCCCAAGATTAATAACGATCCGATCGCCTCTTCTCCCATCATCAATTCCAGCAGTTTTAACGTAGCGGAATCGGCCCACTGGAGATCGTCGATAAAAATCACGAGGGGATGTTCGCGATCGCAAAAAACCCGAATAAAGTTTTGAAAAACAAGATTAAAACGATTTTGAGATTCGTTCGGTCCGAGGACTTGTACCGGAGGTTGCGGTCCGACGATAAACTCGATTTCCGGAATCACATCGATAATAATTTGGCCGTTGGAACCAAAAGAATCGATTAATTTTCCTTTCCACACCTCCAACTCTTCCTCACTTTGAGTTAACAGTTGTTGGACGAGTTCGGAAAAAGCGGAGACGATCGCCGAATAAGGAATACTCCGTTGAAACTGATCGAATTTTCCGGCAATAAAATAACCGCCATTGTCGCTAATTTGCTTGGAGATTTCGCGAACGAGGGCAGATTTTCCAATCCCGGAATATCCGGCGACGAGCATCAATTCGCTGCGACCTTGACGGGCATTCTCGAAGGCTTGCGCCAGGGTATTGAGTTCTTTTTCTCTCCCGTAAAGTTTTTGCGGAATTTGGAATTTATCGGAAATATCCTGAGTGGCGAGGGGAAAGGCTTCGATGCGATCGTTTTGTTCTAGTTGTTTCAAACATTCTTCGAGGTCGGTTCCCAATCCCCACGCACTTTGATAGCGTTTTTCAGGGGTTTTCGCGAGCAGTTTGAGAATGATTTCGGAGAGAACGGGGGGAATCTCGGGGTTAATTTCGTGCGGTGGGGTCGGTTGTTTGGCGAGGTGAGCGTGAACCAACTCCATTGCGTCGGTACTGGGAAAAGGGAGTTGTCCGGTTAACAACTCGTAAAAGGTGACGCCGAGGGAATAAAAGTCAGTGCGATAGTCGAGGGATCGATTCATGCGCCCAGTTTGTTCCGGGGACATGTAGGCGAGGGTTCCTTCTAAGGCGTGGGGATTTTGAATGGTGGGGTTGTCCCGAGTCAGGATACTGGCAATACTAAAATCAATAATTTTGAGATCGCCCGTGGCGGGATTGAAAGTAATATTGGAAGGATTTATATCTTTATGAATAATATTGGCGGCGTGGATTTCACCCAGGCTTTGGGTAATTTGAATCGCTAAATTTAAAAATCCTAAGAGGGTGAATTTCTGAGAATTCATTAAAATTCTCAAGGATTCGCCGCCAAAATCTTCGAGAATGGTGACCAGGGTATTTTGATATTTTTCGAGAGCGTAAGCTTTGACGACGCTAGGGAGGTTGAGGCTGCGGGTGATTTCGTATTCTTGTCGGTATCGGCTGATTTCTTCGGCGGTGGGATAGTCTTTTTTGAGAACTTTAAGAACGACGGGCTGTTTATCTTGCTCGCGGCGACCTCGATAGACGATCGAGCGATCGCTTTCGTAAATTAAGGCTAAAATTTGGTAGCCTGGAATGTCGATCATCGTCCGCAATCTCCTGTCGGGGTCAATGACTCAATTATGCCCAATTATAAATTTGTGATTTCGACGCTGGGCTTAAAATTCGATAGAGGAAGTCATGGCTGAGGCGGTTAAATTCGGGGTTGGAAATGAGCGTAATGGGTACGGCTTAAGATTAAAAATTGTAACGACGATCGCCTCGGATCGAAGGTGAATCGAACTCTAGGCGATCGTCGCGGGAGGGAGATCGCCAAATTAATTGGCGATCTCGACCCCTGAAAAGACGATCGCCAACAGGGCTACCCCAAACGCCAACCGATACCATACGAAAATAAAAGTGCTGCGTTTTTGCAAAAACTGGATTAACCAAGAAATCGCCGCATAAGAAAACACGGTAGACGAGAGCAAACCGACGCCGAGGGGGAGTAAACCACTTTGAACCGAACCACTGGCGATCTCGGCGAGGAGATCTTTGAGTTCGACGAGTCCGGCGAGGGTAATGGCGGGAATACCTAACAGGAAGGAAAAGCGCGCCGCACTGGCGCGGTCTAAGCCGAGGTACAGTCCCGCCGTAATCGTCGATCCGGAGCGCGAAACCCCGGGAATTAAGGCCATGGTTTGCGCCAACCCCATCAATACCCCGTCGGCGAGTTCTAACTGTCCGAAGTGGCGTTTGCGCCGACCGATGCGTTCGGCGAGGGCCAGTAGGGCCGACATGACGATCGAGACGATCGCGATCGCCGTCAAACTCCGCAGGGTCTGTTCGTAAAATTGGGAGGCACTCGCTTTGAGCAGCAATCCCACACAGGCGATCGGGATCGTTCCCAAGATAATCCCTAAAACAATCCGAAAGTCCGGATCGTCGTATTCGCGGCGAATTACGGCTCGCAGCGCTCCATTACTCAGATCGCCCAAATCTTGCCGGAAATACCATAAAACGGCGGCAATGCTTCCTAATTGAATCACCGCGCTGAACGAGACCCCCGGATCGCCCCATCCCAAGAGTACGGGAACGACTTTTAAATGCGCCGTACTGCTGATCGGGATAAATTCGGTCAATCCCTGAACCATTCCCAAAACGAACGCTTCAAACCAATTCATCTCGGGAGGAGCGCTCAGTCCTGCAGTGGCACTCGGTTCGGCGCCCGTTAGGGGAGCCGCTACGGCGAGGGGGTGGCCGATCGCGATCGAGGCGAGCAGAGTTGCAATCCCCACGAATCTAACCCATTGAGTGCGAGAGAAAGTCATTAATCGTGCCTGTAGGTGTTGATGGTCCAACTGAAACGATCCTTCAATCGATGGTGCCCTGTTCCAGGAAGGGGGAATGGCGTCGAACGGTTCTCAAAGCAATCAAACCCTAGATCGCCGCCAGTGGCGACCCAACGATAATATCCGCCATTCTATCTGTTTGTCGGGTCGGCAAAATGAGAAAAATCCCCCTGGGTTACAATGCCCCCAAGGGGGATAATGCCTGTGATATCTTAAATAAGATGAAGTTACGTAAAGAATATTAAAAAAATTGTTAAACGACTCTTGGCCTCTGCCTACAGTTGTGGCTCAGTCCGTGAAAAGCGCGATCGACCTGCTCAAAACGAGGGTGGCTCAGTTGCCGATCGCCGAACGACAATGGATGTTTGGGGCGGCGGTATTTTTGGTCACCGTTCCCGTCTTTTTTGAAGCCCCCCTAGTGCGCTACGCCCCCCTGTGCGCCTGTTTGATAACTGGGGGGTGGTGGGCGATTTCTTGGGGGTTGCTCTCGCGCCGAGAGACCGAGGTGTGGGGAGATCTGCTGCTCGGTTTTACCGGAACCTGGTTGACCGGATCGGTTTATTGGGGGGGACTGCGCTGGGAACCCTTGCTGCACCTGCCCGTAGAGGCCCTCGGCTTGCCGATCGCCCTGTGGTGTTTGTGGCGCGCTCGCATGGCGGTCGGTACCTGGTTTTACCTCGGCTCCCTGTTAGGAACGGCAGTCACTGACTTATATTTTTATATAGTGGATTTAATTCCTCACTGGCGCCAGCTCATGCACGGCGAACCGGAATTAGCCGGAGTGATTTTGAGCGCGGCTCTGGAACGGGTCAACAGCCCTACCGGAACCGCATGGGCGATCGCCCTCGCCCTCGTTCTCTTAGCAACGGGCGCCATCCCTTTGCGTTCCCGTCACCTCCATTGGTGGGCTTTCGGGGGCGCGGTATTGAGTACAATTTTGGTAGACGGCCTTTTTTGGCTCGCAGCTTGGGCAGGTCGAGCGTAACCCCTCACTCCCAGTGGAGAACGGGGGCGAGCGATCGCTTCGAGATCCCACAATTACGATTGAGGACTGGCATCTACTCTTACAATTAAGAGCGTTAGGATCGACCATCGTTGATGCTGAGCCCGTGGTGACTTTTGCGAACACACCCCACCTGCTGCTCCGGACCGACTCTGGCGATCGTCAAATTCCCCTCGTCGAGGGGAGTTGCTGGACGATCGGACGCAGCGAAGATAATAACCTGGTCCTGCGCGACCGTTGGATTTCTCGCAATCATGCGATGTTGCAATGCATGGAAAGCGGGGAGTTCTATTTAATCGATTTAGGAAGTCGCAATGGCTCGTTTCTAAATGGACGGCGCGTTAGCATTCCCGTCGTTCTCCAACACGGAGATCGCCTGACTTTCGGTCAAACCGAAGTCGAGTTTCGCGCGCCTTCAGAAAGCCCGGACGACCTGTCAGAAGATTTAGATTCTCAAGATTTTACCGTAACGGCGGCCTTGCACGTGCGGCGATTGATTTCGGTGATGGTCGTCGATATTCGTAACTTTACGGTATTGACCCGCCAACTCGACGAAAAAATCCTCTCCGAACTGATCGGGACCTGGTTTCGCTGTGCGGGCAATATCATTCGCGAAGAGGGCAGTTGGGTCGATAAATATATCGGCGATGCGGTGATGGCGGTCTGGTTTCACAGCACTCAAGAAGTCTCGGATAAAGAAGTGCTGCATATTTTTCGCGCCCTCAACAACCTCCAGCGCGTGACCGAGGAACTCAACCAACGCTATACCCTCCCGTTTCCCTTACGCATCGGCGCCGGGGTCAATACGGGATACGCGATGGTCGGCAATACGGGAACGGGCGATCGCCCGGACTATACGGCGTTGGGGGATACGGTCAATGCCGCTTTTCGGCTGGAGTCGGCGACGAAAGAAATTGGTTTGGATATCGCCTTGGGCGAAAAAACCTACCAGCATTTTTCCGCCTTGGGAGAACATGCGGGACTGTTCGATCGCCACGCCGTCCAGCTTAAAGGATACGACACGCCGACGGTGACTTATGCTTCGTCGTTTGCGGCCCTGGATGCCTTCTTGAAAGGTGAAGGCTAATCGAGATCGCCCCCGAGGGACCCGACAAATCTAAAGAAAACCTGTAACTAAAATGGTAGTCTTGAAGATAAAGGCTGTTTATAAGAGAGAGAGGAAATCGAAGATGAAAAGAGTGTTTCGCTGGGTGATGGCTTTGGCATTGGCGATCGGTGCGTTAGGTTGGTTGGGGCAAGCGCCAGAGGCGATCGCCGCCAACACGATGCCGACAAATGGGCAAACCCCCGTATTGCTGGCGGAAGCGACCTATCGCAATCCGGTGGATGACAAACTCTCTACCGAATTCGGCCAGAAACTGGACTTAAACAACACCAACGTTCGCGCTTTTCGCAAATATCGGGGCATGTACCCCACCCTCGCCCGTAAAATTGTGGCTAACGCCCCTTTTGACAAGGTCGAAGACGTTCTCGAAATGCCCGGATTGAGCGAGCGTCAAAAAGAGGTCTTGCAAGCGAATCTCGACAACTTCACCGTCACTCCTCCGACCCCCTCTTTAATTGAAGGGGACGACCGGATTAACAACGGCTTGTACTAAGCGCTTCAAGCCATTTCTCCAGCAAACCGTCAACGTCGGAGTTGGCGGTTTGCTTTATGTTTGGGGGCGATCGCAGCGAGACCCGGACGAAGGGCGATCGCGACCCCAAATTTCTGCTAAGGTTAACAACACGGCGCGCTAGCGTAGTGCAACTGCTCGAACATAAGGGGCGATTCTGAATTGGCCAACTCTTCCAACGGTGAGAACTTCCCCCACAGTGACTTTCCCCCCGTCTTTGACGTCATTGTCGTTGGGGCAGGAGCTGCCGGACTGTATGCGGCTTTGTGCGTTCCCGAATCCCTGCAGGTCGGCTTGATTGCCAAAGACAGCTTGCCCTTATCCGCCAGCGATTGGGCCCAAGGGGGCATGGCGGCGGCGATCGCCCCCGAAGACTCCGCCTTACTCCACATCGAAGATACCCTCAAAGCCGGAGCCGGACTGTGCGACTGGGAAGCAGTCAAGTTCCTCGCCGAACGAGCCGGGCAATCCGTCGCCGCCCTGCTCGAACTCGGCGTCAGCTTCGATCGCGCCAGCCAGGGAGATTTAGCCCTCACCCTCGAAGCCGCCCATTCCCGGCGTCGCGTCCTGCACGCGGCGGACACCACCGGACGGGCCGTGGTCAGTACCCTCAGCGCCCAAGTCTTGCGCCGTCCCAACATTCGGGCAATTCCCGGCGCCTTCGCCCTCGACCTGTGGCTGAATCCGACGAACGGGCGCACTCAGGGGGTCGTCCTCGTCTACGGCGATCGCCTCTGGTGGGTCAAAGCCGGAGCCGTCGTCCTTGCCACGGGTGGCGGCGGTCAAGTTTTTTCCCAGACCACCAACCCCTCGGTCAGCACCGGAGATGGGGTGGCGATCTCCTGGAGAGCGGGCGCCATCTTGCGCGATTTAGAATTCGTTCAATTTCATCCCACCGCCCTCACCCAACCCGGCGCCCCCCGCTTTCTGATCAGCGAAGCCGTTCGCGGCGAAGGCGCTCACGTCGTCGATGCCAACGGTTACCGTTTTCTGTTCGACTACCACCCGGCGGGAGAACTCGCCCCCCGCGATGTCGTCAGTCGCTCCATTTTCTTGCACCTGCAACATCTCGCCGACGGCGATCGCCCTCCGACCGACAGACCCGCCGACCCCTCGGAACGAGACCCGCGCGAACGCGTCTGGCTGGACTTGCGACCGATTCCCGCCGCCAAAATTCGCCGCCGCTTTCCCAATATCGTCCAAGTTTGCCAGAAATGGGGCATCGACCCGTTTTCTCAACCGATTCCCGTCGCCCCCGCCGCCCATTATTGGATGGGTGGCATCCT
This sequence comes from Oxynema mangrovii CENA135, assembly GCF_016632315.1. Classification (NCBI taxonomy): domain Bacteria; kingdom Bacillati; phylum Cyanobacteriota; class Cyanophyceae; order Oscillatoriales; family Oscillatoriaceae; genus Oxynema; species Oxynema mangrovii. The sequence goes on from NZ_JAEOXH010000001.1 coordinate 177,277, forward strand.
GACCGATTTAAAAGGTCGCACCTCCATTCCCGGACTCTACGCCGTCGGCGAAACTGCCAGTACGGGGGTTCACGGCGCCAACCGTCTCGCCAGCAATTCCTTACTCGAATGCATCGTTTTCGGCGCGCAGTTATCCCAGGTTGAAATTGAATTTCCCGAAGGGAAAGACCCTTGCAGCGCAAGCGGCACCCTCACCGCCGACGAACTCGGCGACCTCGACGCCCAACGGGCGACCTTGAGGGAGTTGCGTCGCGCCTTGCCCCATCTGGTCTGGCAAAGTGCCGGAATTTGCCGGGGACAGGCCATGCTGGACACGGCGATCGCCCAAATCGAAACCTGGCAAGCCGAGTTCTGCCGCCAGCCCCTCAGTCAATCTTTACTCCACCTCACCCCCGCCCGTCACCTCGACTTGAAACTTCCCGAGGCCAACCGTCTCTTGCGCGATTGGGGTGAAACTCGCAATTTGCTCGATGTTGCTTACTTAATTCTGACCAGTGCGGCGTTCCGTAAAGAGAGTCGCGGCGGTCACTACCGTCTGGATTATCCGTCTCCGCTTCCCACCTGGCAAGTTCACACCCTCGTTAAAAATCGGCTCTGGAGTACCGTTCCCCTTTCTGCGGCGCCCGGGGAGCTTTCAAGCGATTCTTAACGGGCTGCGGGCGATTTTAGCGGCGCCCCTAGTGTATTTTTTACTCAGAAGCCCTCTGTTGCTGGCATCCCTGCACGCAGGCGACGAACTCGGCCTACAAAATGCAACGAGTCCCCGCGCCACCCGTCCCGTCCGGGTTTCCTTTGTCTGCAGGGGGTTCGTATTCTTCAGCCACGAGAAGGGGAACGGGAGAACCGAGTTGCTCTTCAACCGCAAAGTGACTTGCTTGAGGTGTAGTTGTATTCAAAGCTACAACAGCCAGGAGGTGAAAACTCGTTAATAAAATTCCCGTGCTGGTAACTCTTGCCAAAGTAACCATAACACCTACTGTCTTACTGACAAGATCGAGGTTATGACTCCAGTCTATCAGTAGGATCACTGACTTGTCTACCGAGACATTTCCAGAGCATCGAACCTCTATCCGTGAAAATACGCAAAAAGTTCCACGACTGAAAAATTGAAACGGCTTTTATTCAATCTCAGCCAAAGAAAAGCGATCGAAATCGGATTTTTGGAGGTTTCATTCCTATTTTTCCCTTAAAACGGTCAGATTTATTACAATTTGCTTGAAACTTGCTTAAAAAGAGATTAAAATCACCTCCTTTGCTCCGATAATTTTCATAAAAATTAATATCACAATCCCCGATCGCGAGGGCTAGGGCGCCGACGATTCCCCGCGTCGATCCTCGAACCAGCCGTCAATTAGAAAAACTCATACTGATTCTTGCCGCGATGTTTCGCGCGATACATCGCTTCGTCCGCTTGTTTGGTAAGTTCGTCAGCATTTTCACTGGTGAGAGGATACAAACTGATGCCGATACTGGTAGTGACCTCAATTTCCGACTGCTCGACAATAAACGGAACGAGCAAGGCCCTCATGATTTTTTGAGCGACGCTGGCGACATCTTGTTCCCGAGGAATTCCCGGTAAAATTACGGTAAATTCGTCGCCACCGAGACGGGCGACCGTATCGCTAGAGCGCAAACAGCCTGTCAGCCGTTTGGCGACGCCTTCGAGCACGAAGTTGCCAATATCGTGACCGAAATTATCGTTGATTGTTTTAAAGCCATCTAAATCGAGAAATAAAATGGCAACTAATTGATTGTTAAAACTCGCCCATTCTAATGCTTGATTTAAGCGTTCGTAAAATAATTTGCGATTGGGCAATCCGGTCAAACTATCGTGATAAGCTTGATGGCGCAAGTTTTCTTGAGACAGTTTGAGTTCTTCATAAGAATTGGCCAATTCTCGTGCTGTTTGTTTGAGTTGTTCCTCCATTTTTTTGCGTTCGGTAATATCGCGAATTACGCCGACTAAGAAGAGATTGCCTGCGGGATCTTTATGCAGGGAACGTTTGGTGGCTAAATAATGGGTAAAACCTCGGGTATCGGTAAATTGTTCTTCGTGGTCGTGCGCTTCGCCGCTTTTGAGGACGAGTTCGTCTTGCTGCCAAAAATTATGGGCTTGTTCGGAATCGAGAAAGTCGTATTCTGATTTATCTAGAAGGGCTTCGAGGGGTTGGCCGACTAATTCGCAGTAGGCTTGGTTGAGGACGATCCATTTGTGATTTTTATCTTTGACAAAGATAGGGTCGGGGATCGTGTTGATAATTTGGTTGAGAAAGTCTTTAGATTCGGCAAAAGCGCGTTTGAGTTTTTCTTCTTGGTAAGCGATATTGGCGGCGATCGCCCCGGTCGAACCGAGGAGGGTGATTAAGGGGGGAATCGAGGGAATCCACCACCCCCATAAAAACCAGAGGAAGGCGCTGCCGCCGAGGATCCCGAGGGCGCAGACGAGGGCGCACAGCAGCCACAAGGGCGATCGCCACTTGCAGGCGATCGCCGCCCCGACTACGGACCATCCCAAGATCCATAACCCTTCACTCGCGTCATTCCAGACTCTGATGTAAGGGGGGCGTCCGTCTAAGGCGGCGCTGAGAATCTGGCCGAGAAAATTGGCGTGGAGTTCGACCCCGAACACTTGTTCTTGGGGATCGAGCAAGCTGCTGGTGTAAGGGGTGTCAAAGAAGTCTTTAATGCTGGTGGTGGTCGAACCGATGAGGACGACGCGATCGCGCATCCAACTTTGCGGGACGCGATCCTCTAGCACCTCCGTCAGGGAGACGCGCAGGTAGCCACGGCGCGCGGGGCGTTCGCCCTGGGTCTGCGCAGGAGAATCCCCCGGTGGCGGGACGTAAAAATTCGCCAACATTTGATAGCCGCCATCGTCGGCGCGGACGTAGCCGCCGTCGTTTTCGTGAAAAATATTGAAGGTCGCGCGCCCCAGGCGAAAGGAATAGACCCCGACCCGTTCGATTTTGACCCCCATCGGCTGCAAGTATTGCAAGGCGAGTTTAAAGGCAAAACTTTGCTGCCAGGTGCCGTTTTCGTCGGCTAAATAGATGAGATTGCGGCGGACTTTGCGATCGTCGTCGATCATGACGTTGTTAAAGCCAACGCGACCTTGAGATTTGAGGATCTCGGGGGCGGGAACGCCGGGTTGCAACCGTGTGGGGAGCTGCTCGATGCCGATCGCGTTTGGAGTTTGGGCGAAAACCCGTTGTAGTTCTTGGTGACCGGGGGCGACGGGTAAATCGCGAAAAATATCTAAGCCGATCGCCCGGGGTTCGAGGGCGGCAATTTTTTCGATCGCCCGAGCCATCGTGCGATCGGAAATCGGCCATTGTTGGAGTTGTTGTAAATCGGCTTCTTCGATCCCGACGATCGTGATGCGAGAGTCGTGGGCTTCGGGCGATCGCAATAAAAATAATTGGTCGTAAGCGGCCCATTCGAGGGTTTGCAGCAGCCCCAAGGCGCGCAAACCGATGATGATTCCACCCACCCCCCCGGCGACAACCAGCAATCTACGCAGGCGATCGAAGGTCTCGGCAGCGTGTTGCCACAAGGGGATCGGAGGGGTGGGCGACTTGAGGATCATGGAGCGTGGAATCCATTGACGAGTGAAGGTTGGATCGTGCCGCCAATTCCTCGACCTCACGAGGCGATCGCCCTACCCAATCCCGGCGTTCGCGAAGTGACTCCACAGGAGAAAGGAGCCCGGAGGATCGCCGAGGAACGAACCGGGAACGGCCCGGCTTCCGAGATCGAGATCGGCACGGGAGAGAAAAGCTGGCAGGAAACACCGAGCTTGAAAAGCGTCGCACCCTTTGAGAACTGTTCGCAGAGGATTTCAACCCTTGCATGTTTTTTTTGAAGCTCGGCCCGTGGGCAAAGTTCCAGCCCCCCAGACCGATGCGGTTCGCCGCCCGGGAATTGACTTGGGCGATCGCAACGCGACGCCGAAGACGGATCGCGCGAACCCGCCCGACCGACCCGCCGGGACCGTTGGGAACCTTCGCCCCTGTCCTCCCGCGTCGGAAGCACTCACGAGCGAGAATGCAACTTGACGGAGGAGCGTTGGGCCGCTACGGAAGAGGAACTGGCGATCGAGCGGCGGGTGGCTTCGACAAACTGACCGACCCGAATCGGATCGATCGGTTCGTCGATTTTGCCGTGACGCTTGAGCGAACTGCACACGATCGCCCCGTCAGCCGCTTGCATCAGGGTCGAAATATTTTCCCAAGACGCCCCACTGCCGATAAACACAGGGGTCCCGCGAGCGGCAGCCCTCGCCAGTTCGAGATCTTCGAGGGTCGGCGGACTGCCCGTGGCCCATCCCGAGAGGATAATCCCGTCCGCCAAACCGCGTTCGATCGTTTCTTGCACGGCAGTGGTGAGGTTGGGAGATCCTAAAGGACGGGCGTGTTTGACCAGAACGTCCGCCAAAATCTTGACATCGGCCCCCAATTCCCGTCGGTAGCGCAAGACTTGGTGGGCTTGTCCTTCGATCAACCCTTGATCGGTGGCCATCACTCCGGTCAAGACGTTGACTCGGATAAATTTGGCCCCCACACACGAGGCGATCGCCAACCCACTCAGAGCGTCGTTGCGCAAGACATTAATCCCGATCGGCAAGGTCACTAAATTCATGACCCGTTGCACGATCAGCGTCATCGCGCTGACCACGGCGGGATCGACCTGTCCGGCGGTAAACGGAGCGTCGAAAAAGTTCTCGATGATAATGCCATCGACGCCACCCGAAGCGAGAGCCGTGGCTTCTCGTTCGGCGCGCTCGATGACTGCATTGAGATTGCCTGCCCATCTCGGCGAGGTGGGGAGAGGCATTAAGTGGACGACACCAATAATCGGATTCGGGGTTTTGAAGATTTGAGTTAAATCCACGTTTTTAGAATGTAGACGCGGCAGTAGAGTTGGCTCAAGTGACATCCTCCCGGCGCCTACACTGGGTAGAGCGCGGGCTTCCCAACCTCACGGTTGGGCATTCCTGCCCCACGCCACTTATCTAGCCAAACCATTGCTGGTCTGACCCCGACAGATCGACTTGACAGGCGGTTTCCCCTTCCCAGAGTCCCTGGGTACAGCGTGGTGACAAAAGCTTGCCTTAGTACTGCGAAGTTTTACCCACCCACAGCCACCGACCATCGCTCGGTGTTTCTGGATGGAACCCCCTAACTTCGGTTGTCAAGGTTCGATCCCGTTCCCAGAATTTGGAGTTCTCGGCCAAGCCTGACATTCACTCTCAATCTGGTCAGTGGTTAGCTGATAGAATTGTTGTAGCACAAATAGGCTACAGCTCTGGCGAGAGGCGGTTTGGGATTCGGCTGACTCAGCAAGAATTGGACAAGCTAAAACGCAACGCGCAGGAACGGGGGATATCCTAGTGCGGAACCGATCCGGGACGAGATCGAGAGGTTCCCGAATCTACCTGCTTCGGGGGCATCGTAGACGCGAAGGGGCTTCTCGCGACCCCACCGGGCAGGCATGAGGGATTGATGGATCCCGACGTTTATGCTTCGCATAGAGCGCCGGACCGATCGCCCCTCAAACTCCCCAGGAGTTAAGGAATTTCCATTTTACCAAGAACTGGCCACCACACGGGCCCGAGGCTAGCCCTTTCTGGAGAATCGACGCTGTGAACGTACTGGCAATCCTACTGGCACTCTTTGCAGTTGCATTGCTCGTTTTGGAAGTCAGCTTGCGCTGGGGACTGGGATTGGGCGATCCTCCCCTGTACCTTCCCGACGACGAGATCGGCTATTTGCTCGCTCCCAACGCCCGAGTGCGCCGCTTTGGTCGTCGGATTGAAATTAACCAGTATTCCATGCGATCGGGTCCGATCGCCCCCCTTCCAGCTCCCGGAACGACCCGCGTGCTGCTGTTGGGGGATTCCGTCGCCAATGGCGGCTGGTGGACCGACCAAGAACAGACGATTTCCGCCCTCATGGCTCGTGAATTGGAGCAGACCGAAGTCTTGAACGCTTCCGCAAATTCCTGGGGGCCGCGCAACGAATTGGCCTACTTGCGGCGTTTTGGCACCTTTGGCGCCCGCATTTTAGTCTTGCTGCTCAATACCGACGATTTGTTCGGGCGCCGCCCGACCCCCCAACTCGTCGGCGTCGATCGCAACTACCCGATCCGACGACCCCTCGGGGCGATCGGCGAATTGCTCGAACGCTACATTTTACCGCGTCCGCCCCTTCCGGAGTTACCGAAGGAAAACGGCGATCTCGTCGGGATCAACTTGGAGGCGATCGCCCAGATCCATCAGATCGCGCGCGATCGCGATCTTTACTTCTTACTCGCTCTGACGCCCCTGCGTCGCGAACTCGGCGAACCCGGTCCGCGCGACTACGAATGGACATTGCGATCGCGCCTGCAGAGCTTGAGTGAAGAGCGCCAAATCCCCTATCTCGATTTCCTCGAACCGTTTAACGCGATCGACAACCCCGCCAGCCTCTACCGCGACCACATCCATCTCAGTCCCAAAGGGAACGAGTACGTCAGTCGCTCTCTCGTCGAAAGAATTTTAGAATTGAGATCGAAGCTCTCCAATTGAAGCCAAAAGACCAACGGAAGCAAGGATTTTTCCGACGCCCGACTCCCTAGACCGGAACCGATCGCGGCTGCACGCAACTGAGATATTCCGTATCCCACATCTGACCGTCGAGAGCCATTTGTTCGATCGCACTCGCCAACCGCAGCGCCTTGAGCGCCTGTTCGCCCCCTACCGACGGTTGGTGACCGCCGCGAACGCAGTTGACAAAATGCTCCAACTCTGCATGAAGCGGTTCGATATTACTCGTATAAACTTTTTCGATTAACCCATCTTGTCGATAGAGAACCTGACCGTATTCGGTCATGTAATCTGCCGTCGTTTGGCGGTGAATTAAGATTTCATTGTTGAGAAAATCCGCTTCGGTCAGGGAATTTTTACAATGGGCGACAATCGAGCGAATCTTGCGGTGGGTGACCTTACTCGCCGTCAACGTCGCGACCATCCCGTTCGCAAATCCTAACGTTGCGGTCACGTAATCTAAATAAGGAGAAGCCGTCGGTTCGTCCTTGCACGCCCGACTGCCACTCGCCGTCAAGCGCACCACTGGCGCCGCAGCCAACTCCAAAAGTAAATCGATATCGTGGATCATCAAATCCAACACCACCGATACATCGTTCGCCCGATGGGAATAGGGACTCATGCGATGGGCTTCGAGAGCGAGCAACTCTTCTGTTTTGAGAACCTTACTCAGTTCTTGAAACGCCGGATTGAAACGTTCGATATGACCGACTTGAAGAATGCAGCCAAATTCGGCAGCCGCATTGACCAACAACTCCGCCTCGTTAATGCTGGCGGCGATCGGTTTTTCGATTAAAACGTGAATTCCCGATTCCAAGCAATTCATACCGACTTCGTAATGCAAGCGAGTCGGTACGGCAATGCAAACCGCATCCACGTGGGGAAATAATTCCCGATAATCTTCAAAAAAACGAATTCGATACTTACTCGCCGTGTCCAAACCGCGTTCGACATTAATATCGGCGACACCGACTAATTGAACGTCTTTAAGCAGACTCAGAACGCGGGTATGATGCTGTCCCATGTTCCCCACCCCGATCACCCCAATGCGGAGGGGTTCCGATTGGGTTCGTTGCGGGTAGGGTGTTGACTGCCTCGCTGACATGCGTTTATTTTGCACTCCTGGAATTCTCCTCCACCACCACGGGGCCAGCGCCTAATCAAGCCTAGGCATTAGCCGTCTCGAATCATCCAGATGTTATCACAGGCTATCATTTTGTGAAGAATTTCAAAGTTTGAGGAACCCGGGCGATCGCCCGTTCTCGCCTCGGGATTGAAACCCCTTGAGATCGGCGCGGGTCACTGACGGCAAACTCCTCTTGCGAGAGAGGCAAGCGATCGGATCGAGAGGAGTGGCTCGCCGCCAGTAGAGGACCCGCGATCGGTCTCAATATTTCCCCTTCCCTAACGAGAAGTGGAGGAATCGAACTCACTGATTTCGTCGTAAGGACAGTCCTGATACCCTCCGACGATCACGATAAAGTCGTCGAAGTCGCGGTCTTGGTCGGAATCGCGAACGAGGGCTTCTCCGGTGTCGTCCCAGCGAATGAGCGCGCCTTCACCGTTAGCGAGAGCCGAAAAATCGCCGCGAAATTCTGCCTGACGGCGGCTGTTGGGATTTTGGGCGTCGGTGGAATATAACAAATTAACGGGTCTGCCGTTGTAGCTCGATTCGAGATAGAGGGCATAACGAGTATTGGCTTCAAACTCGAATTCGACTAAGGGTTGGGGAACCGTATTGCCGGGAGTTCCCAAAAAGTCTTGGCTTTGGGATTGTCCGGTATCGTCGGTGTAGGTTGAGGGACGTTCGACCGTTTGGGAGCGGTCTGAGGGTTTGACTTCGACGAGTAAGGGGGTTTTGACCCCGGTATCTAAATTAATGACCCCAAAGGTGGATTGAAACGCCCCGTTAGACTCGGCAAATTCAAATTCGACGATCGTATCGACATCAAATTCAATGCCGCCATTGCCAAATAAATCGCGGGCTTGGGCCGGGTCGGAAAAACTGCCGAGTAACATTCCGGCGATCGCTCCCCAGAGCAGGGGGCGGCTTTTCAAGCCACGCTTAGATCCTATAGATCCTAATAGTTGCATAATCCGGTCACTTCTCCTGAGCAAAAGCGAATCGAGGGTATACGGAAGGGATGGAACGCATCAGCCTTACCACGGTCGCGATTCCGGTCCGCCTCTGAGGATGTTGGCTTGTTCCTCGTCGATACTGTCGAGAAACACCCGAGCTTCTTCCACGAGACGATTGAGGCGTTCGGCATAAGGGTTGACGCATTCGGCTCGCGATTGTCGGCGGGCAAAGCGGCGGGGTTCTTCGGCGGCGGCGCGTTCGGCGGCTTCGTAATCGGCTTTGGCGCTGTCAATTTCCGAGGCGAGTTCGGAAGCGCGCGCTAGAACTTGAGGGTCGATGCTGGAGGTTTCGCCTCCGAGTTGGGGAACGGTGTTGTTCCAAATATGAGTTCCGGTAATATCAGATTGATTGGGGGGGTTGGCGATCGCGGATAACGATGCCAAGGTACCGACGAGAACGCAAGAGGCGATCGCCCACCCCAGAAATTTAATAGGTCGCATAAATGCTTCTCCGATAGCAGCAACAAGAATTAGAACTTGAAGGAAAAGCCCGTTCCCAACACAAAGCGGGCGCCATCTCCGGCGCCAGTGATGTCGCGCACTGCCGGGGTAATCACGAAAGGAATGTTTTTCAACGGGACTAAGGACGCACCGATCGCCAAATCTTGACCGGTCCATTCCACGATCAAACTCACGGGTTCGGCGACGCGCAAAGCCGCACTCCCGAAGACGCCGACGGTATCGCGATCGTCGTCTACGTCGTCTTCGGTACGGAATTGTCCGTTACCGACCCCCGCACTGAGGGCTAGGCGGCTCAACGGTAAGGAAATATCCTCGCGCAAGCGGAAGATCTTACTCCCGACGGCATAAAACGAATTTTTAAAGTCGTGTTCGTCGCCGAGATTGAGCGCGCCGTTCCAACCGACGGCGATCGCGAAATCTTCGGGTAAGCGGCGGTGAACTTTAACGTTAAATCCCCCGGTTCCAAAGTCGCGGTTGGTTCCCAAACTGGCTAAAGCATAGGAAATTTCGACCCCGACGGCTTCGGTGGCATCTCCCAAACCGATGCCGACCCCGATCGCCCCGTCTAGATCGCTATCGTTGCCGTAACGGGTATCGGTTTGGAAGGTCGCATTGACAAATCCGGTGAAATCGTCAGCCCCGAAGGCTTGCGGGTTGACGATCGTAATCGAGGGCGACCCGCGATAAAAGTCCCGTTCTACGGGGATGACTTCCACCGATCGCAATCGTTGTTGTACGTTATCGACCTCCGCATCGGAGGGAACGACATTCGCCGTGGGCGATTGCTGTAATTGTTTGGCGGGGGCGGGTTGGGGGTTGTCGATATAGGTGACTCGCGGCCCGGACTCTCGTGTGGAGGGAGAGACTCTCGGAGTCGTTCTCACCGAAGACGGTCCGCTTCTCATGCGATCGTCTGGCGGGACGACTTCCGCCGCGGGAAGCGGGTTCGTCGTGGCTTGGGCGACGATCGCCGGGGAATCGCTCTCGTTCCCTTGTCGGTAGCGATCGCTCAACGGGGCGATCCGGCGGGCGGACGGACGGGAGCGAATCTGATGGGCCGGATCCTCGGCGCTGACTAAATCGTCCGGAGGTAAGGAGGATTCGGACCCTACCGCGACGGAGGCTGTCTCGTTCGCGGCGGCGGGGGGATCCGGCGCCGATCGCGGCGAATGACTCCAATCCGGTTCGACGGCGAAACTTTGCGCCGGGGCGATCGACACGACAGGTACGGGCGCCTCTGTCACTTCCTGTCGGGAAGACTCGCTCGTATTGTGGCGGGACTCCGGCGAGAAGGACGGGTTATTTTCCGCACTCGCTTTAGATAAGAAACCTTGGGAAATCAAGACGGCCAAGGTTAAAATTGCAGTTTTGGATACACGCATAACGCACGAGAATTTTCCAAAAAATAGGGCTGCCACCTACTGTTACGTCCCGGCGATAGAATTTCAGGAAAAATGCTCGTGAGATTGCTGTTAAAAAACGATCGCGCGATCGCTTCGTTTGAAGAAACTTTTGAGAGCGATCCTCGTCTTAATCTACGGAGTTTTAGATTTTAGATTTTCGAGTTTAAGATTTTCGATTTTAAGCCTTTTCAATTTAAGAAGATTTTGAAGCCCGGACGACCTGACTGACGGGCGATCGCGACCGCCTCCCATCGGCCATCTCAAACCGAAAAAGTGCTACCCATTTGCCGCCGTAACGATTCACGAGCAGCCGATGGATAGCACCGTAGGGGCGATCGCGCCATGGCCTTCAAAGGCGATCTCAGTCGCGTTTAAACCCGAGCCCTATCGACTTGCGATTTTCATCCTGGTTGACTCAGCGCGATCGATCGCCGTTCTCTTATCGATCGCGGGCGATCTTCTAACCGAACGTCGAACTATTCCAGCCCCACATCGACCCTTTAGCATCGGCAAATTCAATATAAATCCGATTTTTTGGCACCCCCAAAGTCGCATTGATCTTCTGACAAAAATCATCGCTCATTGCTTTAGTTTGTGCCGAACTCATCGAGCCAATACTTTTGACTTCCAAATAACAAACGGGTTCCTCACTCGACCCGGCGAAGGTCATCGGTACGCCCGCTTCTAAAGCCGTCATCACGTAAGATTCCGGCTTGCTAAAATGCTTGGCCATGCTCGCCGAAAGGTCTTTGAGCAAGGCATCGACTTGGGCTCGATCCGGTTCGCTAACGGAGGTTTTAACTTTAATTAAAGGCATAATCGATCTCTATCGAACAACTCACAAAAATCGCAGTCAAATTTTGATGTTTCGCCTTAGCCAATCGTCTACCCAACCCAGAGTTTTCGTCGAGAAGACGCTACGGACTTGCAAACTCCAAGGGGGTAAGCTTTCCGCCCTCCAGAGTCGGGACTGGCGACGGCGGAGCATTAGCCTCCGTAATTCCAACCCGTACTTTCTAACAACAACGGTTCGCCTTCTCGGTGGACGCCTGCAGCGACAACCTCCCCGACGAAAACCGTGTGATCGCCTTTTTCCACGGAACCGACCACGCGACATTCGACGTAACCGAGAGAATCCGAAATAATCGGACAGCCCGTTTCGCCCAAATAAAACTCGACATCTTCAAACTTATTGCCAACCCGACGTTGGGGCTTGAAAAACTTCTGGGCTAACTCTTTTTGGTTGGCTTCCAACACGCTCAACGCAAAGACCCCACTCGCCTTAATCATGGCGTGAGAACCGGAATCGCTTTTGACGCAATTGACGACTAACGGCGGTTGGAACGAAGCCTGCATGACCCAACTGGCCGTAAATCCGTTGACGTTGTCGCCTTCTTGAACCCCGCAGATATAGAGTCCGTGAGGGATTTTGCGGAGGATAGTTTTTTTAGCTTGTTCGTCTAGCAAGGCTTTACCCAATTTTTCTCTACTCTAGTGTTTAGTGTATTATGTTTGCTCTTTACGGGGACGAAATAGGTGGGTGTGTTCCGGATGGTAAAGACGCGATCGCGCGGTGGACTCTTCCTCCGGTTCCGGAGTTCGACCCGCCGCCAACGCGGGAGAAATAACGTACATCGTCGTCCGTTCTAACTGCGCCGCTTCCGTCGCTTGCGCCATCTCTCGCAAGGGAACGCGGATAATTTGCTCGTCGGGCCAGCCGAGGCGATAACAAATGGCGACGGGCATATCCCCAGGATAATGTTGCATCAATTTTTCCTGCGCCGATCGCGCGTGGCGGGCTGCCAAATAGAGGCACAAACTGGCGCGATGGGCCGCTAGAGAGGCGAGTTCCTCGGTGTCGGGAACTGAAGAGGCGCGACCGGAGATGCGCGTGAGAATAATCGTTTGCACCAATCCGGGGACGGTCAACTCGACGCCTAATTTAGCGGCGGCATCTTGATAGGCACTAATTCCAGGAATAATTTCAAAAGCAATCCCCGCTTCGGCTAAAGCTTGCATTTGCTCGAAAATGGCACTGTAGAGGCTCGGATCTCCCGAATGCAAACGCACCACCGATTTACCTTGACGGACGCGATCGACCATTATCGGTAAAATCTGTTCGAGGGTTTTATTCGCCGTGGGAATGCGTTCCGCATCCGGGCGAACCCCATGCAAGACCTGACGGGGGACGAGGGAATCGGCAAACACGATCGCGTCCGCCCGCGACAAAATTTTATAAGCTTTCAGCGTCAGTAAATCCGGGTCGCCCGGACCGGCCCCGACAATATAAACGGCGGGGGCGAGAGGGGTTTCGCTAGAGCTTTCGAGGGAAGGGAGAACAGTTCGTGTCATGCCAAAAAAAAGTAAGTTTCCATTGCCAGACCTGCGGAGAGGCTCAACTGGATTCAACCGGAAAGGGTAGATGCACCCTGGTTTGCAGCCTAGACGTTTGTTCTAGGGTTTTTTTGGGGATCGACGACTTCCAAAGACGACAGCCACTCCGTCAGTCGTCGCCGACCGCATCCGGTAAGCGCCGCTTGAAGCCGTACAGCCAAACTAACCCGGCGACGCCGAAGACGATTCCTAAAAGGCTGACGAGTTGGGCGATGCGGAGTGGACCGAGCATGAGGCTGTCGGTTCGCAAGGCTTCGATCCAGATGCGACCGCTACTGTAGGCGATCGCGTAGAGTAAAAACAAGCTTCCGGTTTTGAGAAACGGCTGGCGTAAGTCCCGCAAAAACAGGGTCAGCAGCAATATAAAGACGCCCAAATCCCATAACGATTCGTAGAGAAAGGTGGGATGAAAGTAATCGAATTCGAGATATTGGGGCGGTCGCGCCAGGGGAGGGATGTAGAGTTTCCAAGGTAATTGGGTGGGTCTACCAAAGGCTTCGGAATTGAAGAAATTGCCCCACCGTCCGATCGCCTGACCGAGAATTAGAGAGGGCGCCACTAAATCCGCCAGTTGCCAAAACGAAATCTTCTGGACGCGGGCAAAAATTGCCGCAGCGATAACCCCGCCGATAATGGCGCCGTGGATGGCAATCCCGCCTTCCCAGATGGCGAAGATATCTAAAGGATTGGCGGCGTACTGTGGCCAATGAAAGGCCACGTAATACAATCTGGCACAAGGAATGGCAGCCAAGACCAAATAAAGGGTTAAATCGGCGAGGATGTCCGGATTGACCTGGCGGCGTTTGGCGAGCCATTGGGAGAGGGTGAAGCCGATTAACACCGCCATTGCAATTAATAAACCGTACCAGCGAATCGTCAACGGACCGAGTTTGAAGAGAATCGGTCCGGGAGAGGTGAATTGAAAGCCTAAAACTAAGGTAGGGATATCCATGGAAGCTAGGGGAGAAGATGGCACCTGCCAGACAGGAACCGGGAAGGACGGGCGACGATCCGTTCGCGTAGCGACTCCAAAGGAGTCAGGAACCGCTTCGCAAACGATCGCGACGACGAAAACCTCGGCGTCCGGTTAGTGGGAAACAGGGTGAGATTGAATTTGGGCGATCGCCCATTCAAACGTTTCGAGGACTTGTTCGAGGGAACTATCGTCTTGCAAGGTCGAGAGGGGAAAGGTCGGCAATCGGGTTTCCGTCGGATCCGCAGGGAGGGACAGACCGATCGAACTCATGCGACCGCGCAGTTCCAACCATTTCTCCTCGCGATCGAACGGCGGTTGGGATCCGTAGGCGATCGAGGAAAGGAAAAACTCGCCCGAAATCCCTACGGTAAACAATGCCAGAGGTTTGCGCCCTTTTTGTTTGAGTTTGGCGGTAAATCCGCCGTAAGTATCTCCCGTCCCCCAAACGACTTCCACCTGCGGTTCGCGACCGCGAACCCATTCGTGAATTTTGCGGGCCATCACCGCTTCTTCCGTTCCCTGACGGGCTTCAAATTCCTGGAAGAAAGAGGCTTCATTCCACCTACGCCGTTCGCGAGTGGCACTGGTTTTCTTCTGTTGCGCTTCCGCCGTTTGACCGATCACGCGCGGGACGAGGGTTCTCAAGCCATCTTGACTGACGTACTGCTTGATCTCCAAGGCGAGAACTTCCGTGGGGTCGAGTTGTTCGTTGAGAAATTCGACCACCCGGCGCAGTTCGGGAGCAATTTCGTCGGCGACGAAAACCAGACGCAATTTCCCCGCTTGCAAGTTAGTTTTCACCTTTTGCCAAAAGCGTTCTTCGTCGGCGTCGCTACCGAGAAATTCCTCAAACACTTGTTCGGGGTCGCGTCCGCCATCGCGACAGTTCGCCTCAAATTGAGCGACGATCGATTCGAGGGGCCAGTAAAGCGACACGTTGGCGGCATAGTCGAGCATTTGGCCGATGGTTTCCCGTCGAACCCGAGACTCGCTGGTGCGTTTGACTTCGACGAGGGTGGGAATTGCGTTTTGATCGAGAAATAAATGCTCGAAAGTCCACAGTTGCGTCCCTTCTTCTTCGGAAGGGAGGGGAATTTCCCGCGAGATCAACAACCACTGACGCGGGGTTTCGCGATCGACGCGATCGCCTGCAACTAAATTCGGATATTTTTCGAGCAGTTCTTCTAATCGGTCTTCGGAGTCATAAGCTTGTTCTAGCATTTCGACGAGCCGATCTTCATCTTGAATTAGGTAAATGCCGCCACCCATCCATACTCTCCCTTATTAAATAATTTAACTGCATCGGTTTACTATTTTAGATTTTAGAGTTTAGAGTGGAAATCGCCGAAGGGGTTAAAACTAGTGGAAAACCCCTCTTTTTGAGAGGGTGGCGATCGCTGAAAAAGGGTAATGTTGACGCGATCGCCTCTTAAATTTCGCTATCTTTGCCCGATATTGTCGGACGATTCCGATCTCAAGCACACTTCAATGGCGATCGGCATTTTTCGTCCTTCTCAACTGTGCGAAATGATTGCCTTCTCTAAAATTTCTAAAATCTTGGGGGGGTTAAATCTGCCCGGTAAACACGCATTCCGCCGGTCCGGTCATGTAAATGCGACCGTCGCCACCGGACCATTCGATCGCCAACGGACCGCCGGGAAGTTCCACCGTGGCGGCGCGATCGCACCGTCCGGTCAGCACTCCCGCCACCAGGGTGGCACAGGCCCCCGTCCCGCAGGCGAGGGTAATCCCCGCACCCCGTTCCCAAACCCGCATTTTGAGGCGATCGCGAGCGACGACTTCCACAAATTCCACGTTCGTCCGTTGGGGAAATACCGGATGATGCTCGAAAAGCGGACCGATTTTTTCCAGGTCGATCGCCGCCACGTCTTCGACAAAGGTAATACAGTGGGGATTGCCCATACTCACGCAGGTGACCGACCACTGGCGATCCGCGACCTCCATCGAGCGATCGATCGCTTTTTCTTCTGCATCGACTAAGGTGGTCGGAATTTCCCGGGCCAACAGGTGAGGAACCCCCATATCCACGCGCACTTGACCGTCGGCGACGATCTGCGGCACGATCGTTCCGGCTAGAGTATGAATCCGAAAGGTCGATCGCGGCGTTTCGCGCCCTCGGGCCGCTTCGAGATCCGCCAGAAAGCGCGCCAAACAGCGAATCCCGTTGCCGCACATTTCCGGTTCCGACCCGTCGGAGTTGAAAATCCGCATAGTGTAGTCGGTTTCGGAATTCGCCGCAGGTAAGGCAAAAATGACGCCATCGGCCCCAATTCCGAAGTGGCGATCGCACAACTTCACCGCGCGATCGCGATCGAGTCGCGGTTCGTCTCGGTCGCGATTGTCGATCAAGATAAAGTCATTTCCCAGACCGTGATATTTGCTAAATTCGATACTCATTGCCTGTAATGCTTCTTCGTTCGTTGAGGGATTGAGGGATTCGGATTGGGTCGCCGGGGAAAACCCGAAGCCGGACAACGGCGCGATCGCCCACCGTCTCTTTAGCGTTGCATGACGCCGGACAAAGGACAAGGGAACTGTTACCGATCTGCTAGCGCTTCGCCCTTGAGAGGGATGGAGCGTAACGTCACGAGAATGTCAGAATTTGTACAATTGCTACAACTCGTTAAAAAGTGGTGCAAATTATGCCTGACTTAGATACTAACCTTCCGAGCATTCGCCAAATTCAAAGTTTGATTAAAGAGAAAAAAGAGGTCGAACTCAAAGTGGTGACCGGGGATCTGATCGCGGGGAAAATTTTTTGGCAAGATAGCGAATGTCTCTCGGTGCTCGACCATTACGACCGACAGACGGTGATCTGGAAACACGCGATCGTCTTCATCCAGCCGAAGGCGTAAGTTGCCCTCACTAGGGGCGATCGTGCTGGGAACCGATCGCGACAGAAACCGGAGTAGAGACCGCTTCCTCCGCCAAAGCGATCGCGTCTCGAACCCGTTGCAGGGAGGTTCTGGCGCCGCAGAGCAACAGGCGATCGCCCCCTTCAATCGCCGTATCTCCGTGAGGAAAGCGGATAAAATGGGCCTCGCGGCGAATCGCCTGCACCTGCACCGCGTACTGACGCCGCAAGTCGAGTTCGGACAGGGTTTTGCCCCGGTTCAGACTGCGATCGGGAACGGTCAGCCACTGACAGGAACGGTGTTCGCGAGGGACGGCGATCTCCCCTTCCGCCAAATCTTCAACGGTGGCGAATTCTTCCGGTTCGCCGACGAGTAACAATTTATCCCCCGCCTCGAAGTTGACTTGAGAATCGGGGTAGTCCAGTTGTTCCCCGTCCCGGCGGCGGATCGCCAACAGACTCACCCCGGTCAGGCGGCGCAAGTCGGTTTGCTCGACCGTCATCCCGATCAGGGGCGATCGCTGGGGCAAATCGTACCATTTACCGTTGAGATCCTGGGTTGCACTTTGCAATTCTCGGGCCACGTCCGACGCCGATCGTTCCGGTCGCAGGTCGAGATAGTGATGTTGGCGAATTTGTTCGATTTCTCGTCGAATCCCGCTCAAGGGGAAGCCGACCCCCATTAATAAATGGGTGGCGACTTCCAAACTGACCTCGAACTCGGACTGAACGACTTCCCACGCGCCCAATTGATAGAGCATTTCGATGTCTTTTTCGCGATCGGTTTCGACCACGACATCCAAATCGGGCGAGAGTTCGAGGGCTCGCTTCAAGCACAGGCGCGTACTCATCGGGTCGTGTACGGCGATCGCCATCGCACTGGCGCGATCGATTCCCGCCGCTTGCAGCACGTGTAGGGAGGCTGCATTGCCGTAAATATAAGGAATTCCAGCCCCTCTAAGCTGCTGGATCGCCCGTTCGGTCGAATCGATCGCCACCACGGGATAATTGTGACTTTGCAGCAGTTGCACGACTTTTTTACCGATCCGTCCGTAACCGCAAACCACCACGTGATTTTCTAAGGGTCGCTCCTCCGACATCCCTAAAGGCATCGCCGTTCGATCGAAAAAGCCCGTCAATCCGGGCATGGTTTCGGCCCAATTGAGCACTTGGGGCATTAATTTTAATAAAAATGGGGTCAGCACTAAGGTCAGGGCGGTAGTGCCTAAAATTAATAAGTAAACTTGTCGCGAGACCAATCCCAACGCCTGCCCTTGGGCGGTCAGCACGAAGGAAAATTCCCCGATTTGACCCAAGCCAAATCCGGCAATGAGCGCGGTTCTTAAGGAATAGCCAAATAGGCGCACGATCGGCGCGACAATTAAAAATTTTCCGATTAAAACCAGACAGACCAAACTTAAAATGATTTCGAGATGGTTCCACAAGAACACCGGGTCGATCAGCATTCCGACGGAGACGAAAAATAAGGCGGCGAGTAAGTCGCGCAGGGGTTCGACATAGGTTAAGGTTTGGTCGGCATATTCGACTTCAGAAATCATCAATCCGGCGACGAAGGCGCCCATTTCGATGGAAAAGCCCAAATAGTAGGTGACTAAGGCGATGCCCAAACACAGGGTGACGACGCCGAGTAAGAATAATTCCTGACTTTCGGTTTTGGCGAGCATCCGCAGCAGCCGGGGAACGATATAGGTGCCGAAGCCGATCGCGGCGATCGCGAATAAGCCAATCCGCAGTAAAGCCGAGGCGACGCTCATCGATATCGCTTCGGCGGGTTCGTTTAAGGCGGGCAATACCGCCAACATCAACCCCAAGGCCAAGTCTTGCACGACGAGGATCCCCAGCATCACCTGTCCGTGAGGGGTTTCCATCTCGTTGCGTTCCATCAGGGATTTGATGACGACGGCGGTGGAGGAGAGGGATAAGATCGCCCCGAGAAAAATCCCTTGTACCGGAGAGGTCAACCAGCCCATCATCAGGGCGACGCTACTGGTGACGGCGATCGTGAGGGTAATTTGCAAGGTGCCGCCGCCGAGGGCGATCGCTTTGACTTTTTTGAGCTCGGCGAGGGAAAATTCGACGCCGAGGGTAAACAGGAGTAGAGCCACGCCAAACTGGGCAAGGGTTTCGACTTGGATCAGTTCTTTAATCCATCCCAATCCGGCAGGACCGACGATCGTACCGCCGAGTAAGTAGCCGAGGAGGGCGGGTTGACGCAGGGCAGAAGCCAACAGTCCGCCGACGGAGGCGGCGGCTAATAAAGTGACTAAATCGAGGATTAATCTGAAGTCTTCTTGCACGGCTGTTTTTGAAAATGAGAGAAATATGAAGGTACATAACAAGTTCAGGATAACTATTTTTGATGGGACGGGGCGATCGCCACCGCAGCCCGCTCTTGCAAAAAGCCGCGTTCCGGGTGGACGAGACCGGGAAGGCGCGCGATCGTCCTGACCGAAAACGGGTAGGTTGAGAGTAAAATAATAGATTTGATATTTGTTAAATGTTTGAAGCCCCCTCAACAGGCGTGGGCTGGGGTGCAACGACTCGATTCATATGGAAACTGAACGTAGCGATCGTCAGTCTCTCTAGCAAAAGAAAAAGGCAGTTTTTTACCGATGATCATTCCTGTGCATGGATTGAATGCGATCGCCGAGGAACGAGGGATGTCCCTCGTCTCGGGATGGGCACGACAGGTCAAGTCGTCCTGGGACGCTTTGCTCGGGCGCTCTTTACTGTCGGGGATTTCTGTAGTGGTCGCGTTGGGCTTACCTGCGCAAGCCCTACAAGTCGAAATCAAACCGGAAAATCCCCAATTGGGGGATACCCTCTCGATCGTGGTCGAGAACGATCCCGGGGAAACGGAAGCGCCGACCGTCGAGATCGGGTCGCAAACTTATCCCGTATTTGCCATTGGCGGCAACCGCTTTCGCGCCTTGTTCCCGACCACCCCTTTAGACGAACCGGGACGGCAGGTGGTGCGCGTTACGGGCGGGGGAGAAGTCCGCAACCTGGCGGTCTGGGTGGGCGATCGCTCCTTCCCGACCCAATCGATTTGGCTGCCGCCAGATAAGGAAGATCTCGAAGGGACCGATTACGAATTCGATCTAGTCGATGCATTCAAAGAACTGGTGACCCCGCAAAAATTCTGGAACGGTCCGTTCCTGCGCCCGAACAACGGCGTCGTGACCACAATTTTCGGGGTTCGGCGTTATTATAACGGGGTCTTTGCCGAAGATTACTACCATCGTGGGGTAGACTATGGCGGAGCGACTGGTTCGGCGGTCGTGGCTCCGGCGGGGGGACGCATCGCCCTCGTCGGTCGCGAAGCCGACGGCTTTGAGATTCACGGTAACACCGTCGGCATCGACCACGGTCAAGGGGTTCTCAGTATTTTGATTCACCTGAGCCGGATCGATGTCAAAGAAGGCGATATGGTTAAAGCAGGTCAGATCGTCGGTGGAGTCGGTTCGACTGGCGCATCGACCGGACCGCATTTACATTGGGGATTGTACGTCCACGGTCGAGCGGTCGATCCGGTGCCGTGGCGCTTTGAAGGGTTCGAGTAAATGGCGATCGCCGCTCTCCTAGCGGCTGGATTCAAATCGTTGACGAACCTTATTTTTCTCGATTTTGATTTATTTTAGGGCGGTTTGTAAGGCAAAATCATTGCAGGATTGCCCGTTGAAGAAAGTGCCGTGGAGCAGTAGAGGCATTATGAGTATCGAAAAAATCGTCGAACAGGCACTGCAGGATGGTTATCTGACCCCCGCGATGGAAGCCGAAGTGGGACGAATCTGTAACACTGCATCGGAGTTGTCGATCGAAGAGTACATGGCGCTCGATCGCCTGATGGGAGCGCTGTTGACTGGGGAGGTGGTCGTTCTCCCGCGCAAACAATTCATCAATGTGATGGAGGAGTTGGTGTTGTCGGAAGCGATCGCCCGGGTGGCAGAAATTGAGGCGACCAGCGATCGCACCCTCGATGTGGGGGATATCGCCGCCTACGGACTCAACCGCCTGCCCCCCCTTTATGCCACCACCGAAGAAGGGGCGAACTACCAGCGATCGCGCGCCAAGGAGGAGTTACAGACTCTGATTACCCAAAGAGTGGAGGAGGCGATCGCCCGCTATCTCGACCGACCGGATTTTTTCCCGGAACGAGTCGCTTTGGGCAAAAGTTCGGGCAAGGAAGTCCTCTCTCAGGTCAGTTCCTTACTTCAGGCTTACGCGCCCAATTACGAAAGCCAACCCAATCCCCAAAATCCCAGTTAGTTCGCCCTTCTCGCGGGGGTCGGTTCCGGCGGCGATCTCCTGGTTCGCTTTGCGGTGGAGTCTCTCCACCGCCTTGGATCCACCGCCGTTACGGGGGCGTCGCGGTTCCGGTGGAGGCAGCTTAGAGGTACTTGATCCAATACAAACAGTTGCCGCCATCCTCCGTGCGCCTGTACTCCAGGCGATCGCCAATCCGATCCATCAGGTAAAGTCCGCGCCCCCGTTCCGCTTCCGGGTCGATTTCCTGGCACTCGCGTTCGATCGCCGTCGGCAAGTCGAACGGGTCGCCGCGATCGAAAATCCTCAATTCTAAGCATTGAGAACTGACCGCTACTTCGATCTCGATTTCGACCTCTGGGGGAAGATGTTTGTGGGCGTGACGGACGGCATTCGTAAACCCTTCAGCCAACACTAACTGGCACTGCATCCAAGTGGGTGTTGCCAGGGGAGGCCCGTTAAAACGCTCGAACCACGTTAACAGGTCGGGAAGTAGGGTTAAATCAGTTTTGACCGTAATCCGTTGACAATCAGGAACTTGCAATTCAACTGCAACCTTATCAATCAGGGACACCATTTCAGCCGTTGTTGACCTGACTCGGGGGATCTCGGTGCGTTTCCCGTGTCATTTCACCAACCGTTGACCCACCCCAGAAACTAACCGCAACCCTGGACTCTTCGTGCGCTTCACGTCCGATCTGCTCGAACCCACTGGGAGAAGAAACTTCGAGAAGCGTGCTTCGGCGAGTCTCCTCCCGACTCGGCGCGATCGCCCGCCGTGGTTTCGCCACCTGCTCGCAGAAAAAAGAAACCTCTCTATTTTAGCTACATTTTTTCTCACGCCACTCAGGCCGATCTACCCCAGAATCCCCCCCGACTGCTGGCCGAGATCCTCCAAATAGGCGATCGCCACCCTGAAGCTCGGGAGCGAACCGACCCCGACCTCCTCACCGCCGTAGAACGGACGTTGATTCCTAAAAGGCATGTCCCGAGCGGCGTCGAAGGGACGGGGTTCTAGACCCGTTTGTTTCGATAAGATCGCGAATGATCAAAATTTTAGTCATTGACGACGACTCGACGATCTGCTTGGTTTTGAGCAAAAGTCTCACCAAACAAGGCTATCAAGTCGCCTTGGCCTCCAATGGCCTTCAAGGTATTGAATTAGCGCGACAGTTGCGCCCCGCCCTAATTATTTGCGATTGGATGATGCCCGGTCTCGACGGCTTGCAGGTCTGCCGCCAGATCAAAGCGATGCCGGAGTTATCCACCACCTTTTTTATCCTGCTGACGGCTCGCGACACCCCCGAAGATCGCATTTTAGGCTTGGATACCGGAGCCGACGAATTTCTCTCCAAACCGATTCACCTCCAGGAACTCAAAGCCCGCGTTCGGGCCGGACTTCGCATCCACCAACTGACACAAGATTTGCACCTCACCAATCGGGAGTTAGAACACGAACGGCTCGAAGCGGCTCAATACCTGCAATCCCTGCTTCCGACACAATTAGCAACGCCGATTAAAATTGCCAGCCGTTTTTTACCGTCGCGACAACTCGGCGGCGATTGTTTTGATTATTATTGGCTCGATCGCGATCGCCTCGCCCTCTATTTACTCGACGTGTCCGGTCACGGCTTGGGAGCCACTTTACCCGCCCTGTCGGTGCTCCAGTGGATGCGATCGCGCAATGACAAGGACCGGACTCATCGCCCCCACCACCCCCTCGATCGCGCGGAACCCGCCCGGGTCTTGGACGCCTTAAATCAAGCATTCGAGATGGAAAACTATCAAGATAAATACTTTACGATCTGGTACGGCATCTACGATCGAACCCGGCGCCAATTAGTCTATGCCAGCGCCGGACATCCCCCCGCCTTGTTATTGGCGCCGGAAGCCGAACCAGCAGAAGCGGTGCGACGCTTGCACACCCCCGGGTTACCCATCGGCATGTTTTCCGAAGCCCAATACGAGCAGGACTGTTGCGCGATCGCCCCGGGTAGCACCTTATACCTGTTCAGCGACGGCGCTTACGAACTGCACCGCGAGAACGGGACGCGCTGGAATTTAGAAGAATTCGTGAAGCTGTTAGTCGAATTACGCCAGCACGACGGCGCCGATCTCGATATCCTCTTAGACCGATTGCGCCACATCGAAACGCAACCGTTTTTCGACGACGACCTGTCCATATTGCAGCTCGACTTTCCCGAAAACTGAATCCAGATTGCCCCCTAACCCCTCTTCCAGCTACGCGAAGGGGCGATCGAGGGCATCTTGCTTGAAACTTTCCTCATTCTCGTAAATCTTAAACACCCTATCCATACTCGTCAGATCGAATAACATCCTGACTTGATCGTTGATCGAACAAATAAACAACGCCCCTCCCGAATTTTTCACCATCTTGAGTGCGGACACCAAAGCCCCCAACCCCGAACTATCAATAAACGCTACCTGTTCGAGATTCACCAGCACGATTTCGGTCTCCTTCTCCAGACAATGGGCGATCTCTCGCCGGAGTTGACTGGCTTGAGTGGCGTCTAAAATTCCCGTCGGTCGGATCACTTCAAAATTTGCGGGAGAACTCATGGTGGTTTCAGCAAGTGATGGAGGGCAGTCTATAGACAGTCTATAGATAACGAACTGACGCTCTCACCCGGCTCGTCGCCAGTCCGGAGCGCAAGTCGCACGGTCAGGGAGGGAATTGGGGCTTCATTCCTTATTATGCCTTCTGGCTCGGCACAGGGGGGAACGGCAGAAAATTTTGACTTTCGGACAACGCCTCTGTACCTTTAGATCTCGGTACAGTCGAACGCAAAATTTATTCTCTTCCTCCAAAGCAAATTCACGTGCAAGTCAATACATACGAGTTTACAGAAAATCTCAAGCACGAAACCGCCTCGGAAAGTGCCGATCTGCCTTTCACCCTCGCCCAGTTGAAAGCTGCGATTCCGAGCGATTGTTTCGAGCCTTCGACCTGGCGCTCTCTGAGCTACTTTTTCTTAGATATCGGGGCGATCGCCGGATTGTACGCGATCGCCCATACCGTTGACTCTTGGTTTTTTTGGCCGATCTTCTGGCTGGCTCAAGGAACCTTATTCTGGGCTTTATTTGTCGTCGGACACGACTGCGGTCACCGTTCGTTCTCCCGCCATTTGTGGGTCAACGACCTGTTCGGACATTTAGCCCATACCCCGATTCTGGTGCCCTTCCACGGTTGGCGCATCAGTCACCGCACTCATCATAAAAACACGGGCAGTTTGGAAAATGATGAAAGTTGGTATCCCATCAGCGAAAGCCAGTACCAGCAAATGAGTTGGCTGGAAAAATTCGCCCGTTTCCAGATGGTTCCTTTCCTGTATCCCTTGTATCTGTTCAAGCGATCGCCCGGGAAAAAAGGGTCTCACTTCAATCCGAGCAGTCCCTTATTCCGTCCTTCGGAAAAAGGACAAATTCTCACCAGTACGGTCTGTTGGATCGCGATGGTCGGCTTACTCGCCGTCTTGACCTACCAATGGGGCTGGCTGTGGTTGCTCAAATACTACCTCGGCCCTTACGTAGTCTTTGTCGTCTGGCTGGATTTAGTCACCTTCTTACACCACACCGATCCCGAAATTCCCTGGTATCGCGGTGACGAGTGGACTTTCCTCAAAGGGGCGCTGTCGAGCATCGATCGCAGCTACGGATTCATCGACCCGATCCACCACAATATCGGCACCCACGTCGCCCACCACATCTTTCTGAGTATGCCCCACTACCACCTGAAGCGGGCAACCGAAGCGATTAAACCCATTTTGGGCGACTATTACCGTCATTCCGACGAGTCGATCCTCAAAGCCTTCTGGAAGTCTTACCGCCGTTGTTATTTCGTTCCGAATACGGGAAAAGTCGTTTACTACCAACCCCCGAACACAGGGAACTAAATCCACAGTTCGATCGCGGGGGGGCGATCGAAAATTTGGTATCAAAAGCTACAAAAAACTCTCGCTAGCCAGTGATACTAGGGTACGATGCGATTGAACGCGATTTCCTAGTAGTCTTAGAAACGCCAGAGGAGTAACGAGCTTGAAAAAAGTAGAAGCGATTATCCGTCCGTTTAAATTGGATGAAGTCAAAATTGCCCTCGTCAACGCCGGGGTCGTGGGGATGACGGTTTCGGAAGTGCGCGGCTTCGGTCGGCAAAAAGGTCAAACCGAACGTTATCGCGGTTCGGAATATACCGTCGAATTCCTCCAAAAACTGAAAGTCGAAATCGTGATCGATGACGACCAGGTCGATATGGTGGTGGATAAAATTGTCTCTGCTGCCCGAACGGGAGAAATCGGCGACGGGAAAATCTTCGTCAGTCCCGTCGATGAGATTATCCGGATTCGGACGGGGGAAAAGGACGAGGAAGCCATCTAAACCGCCCGACGATCAGAAGAACGAGCCAAAGACAAAAGCAATGGAGCGTTTTGCTCTTGTCTTTGGTTGGCGAGTCGCCAGCTTCACATCCCACTCGATCGAATCAGAGAGTGGGATTTTTCATGGGGTGGAATGCTCCAAACGGGCGAGTTGGGGAATCAAGGCGGCGAAGGCTTGGCCCCGATGGCTGATGCGCTGTTTGACCTCGGGAGACATTTCGGCGAAGGTCAGACGCTGTTCGGGAACGTAAAAAATGGGGTCGTAGCCGAAGCCGTTGTTTCCGCGCGGGCGGTGGATGATGCGACCGGGACAAATGCCTTCGGTTTGGAGGGCGATCGCCCCGTCGGGACGGGCGATCGCGATCGCGCAGACGAACTGGGCCTCGCGATCTAATTCATTCCCCAACTCGAACAGCAAGCGTTCGATCCGTTCCGCATCGGTGGCGCCGTAACGGGCGGAAAAAATCCCCGGGGCGCCGTCGAGGGCGTCCACTTCCAAACCGGAATCGTCGGCGATCGCCCACTGTCCGGTAGCGCGGGCGACTTCCGACGCTTTCAAACAAGCATTTTCCATAAACGTCTCCCCCGTTTCTTCGACCTCCAAACTGTCCGGTTTGAGCTGCAATTCCCAACCGAGATCGGTGAGGTAAACTTGCATCTCTTCGAGCTTGCCCGGGTTTCCCGTGGCGACTACCATGATTTTCGAGGGATTGGCTTCGATTGGCGAATTCATCGTGTAAATCGGCGCGTTATTTCGACAATGGACGATATAGATTTTCCGTTAGCGAAGCGACGCCGGAGGCGTTTTTTCCAACTTTAAAACCGATTGGCCCACTCTTTCGCCCAAGATAGAGTTTGACGGACGCGATCGAGAGTGGGGGCTTCGCAGTAGAGGCGCAAGACGGGTTCGGTTCCGCTAAAGCGAATCAGCAGCCAACTGCTATCGGCGAGCCGGAATTTGTAGCCGTCGATGCTCAAACAATCGACCACGGACTGTCCGGCGATTTCGCGGAGGGGTTGGGACCGCAACTGCTCTAAGAGGCGATCGCGCACGTCCATGCTCGTCAGGGGCAGGTCTACGCGATCGTAAGCGAAATGATAGTCTACGCGGTCTTGGAGTTGGCGGTAAAGGACGCCTAAATCGGTTTTGGCTTCGACGAGGGCTTCGAGCAGGTAGAGAGCCGAGAGCAAGCCGTCGCGTTCGGGAACGTGGGTGCCGTAACCGATACCGCCGGACTCTTCGCCGCCGATCGCCACCCGATTTTCTAACATGCGATCGGCGATGTATTTAAAGCCGATCGGGGTTTCCATGACGGGCAACTCGTATAATTTGGCCACGCGCGGGATCAGGTCGGAACCGCTCACGGTTTTGATCGCCGACCCGGTGACCTGGCGGCGTCCGGCGATATGTTCGATCAGGATCGGGATCAGGATTTGGGAACTGAGGAAGTTGCCGTCGCCGTCCACGGCGGCAATGCGATCGCCGTCCCCGTCGAAGACGAAGCCGACGGCGAGGCGATCGCGATGTTGGCGGCGGTGGGTGCGGATGGCGCGAAACAGGTGCGACAGATAGCGCGGTAACGGTTCCGGGGCGCCGCCGTCGAATAAGGGGTCGCGATTGCCGTTAAGTTCGCACACCGGGGCGTCGAGGATCCGACCGAGACCGTCGGTGGTGGCGCCGTGCATGACATCGACGAACACGGTCAGTTCTTCCCGGGCGATCGCCTCTCGAATTTTCTCAATTTGGACTTTTTGGCGCAGCATGGCGCAATATTCCGGCCAAATATCGAAGGTTTCTAGTTTTCCCGGTTCTGCCGTTTCCGGCGATCGCGCCCCTATCTGCTGGGATTGCAACAGCGCCTCGATTTGCCCGGTGACTTCCGGCGGCACCGAACCGCCAAAGGATCCCTTAACTTTCAAGCCCAAATAAGAGCCGGGATTGTGGCTCGCCGTCATGACGATCGCGCCGAGGGCGTTGTGTTGTTTCGCCATCCAGCTAAACGCTGGAGTCGGGGCGTAGGTTTGTGACAGCCACACGTCAAATCCCGCCCGACGCACGGACTCCGCCGCTTCCCGGGCGAAATCTTCCGCCATAAAACGGCGATCGTAGCCCACAATCACCGTGCGCTTCGCCACCGTCTTCCCATAAACCTGTTGCAGAACCCGAGCGGCCAAGGGCGCCACTAAGGCCACCCGCTCGAACGTGAAGTCCGCCGCAATTTCGCCGCGCCAACCGTCGGTTCCAAACTTAATCGGTTGGGAATCGGCCCTAGAAGAACCTCGAATGCTCATCAGCGATTTGCCTCTCAAAATAACGATAGTGAACTGAAGTCGCCCGAGAGATCGGCGATCGCCGGATCGGTTTTGTGCGATCGCCCCGCCGCCACGGACGCCAATTCTGCCTCGCTGTTTTTGGCGATCGCTACCGAGGAAAGCAAAGAACATTTAACCGACCGACCAAAAAGAATCCTTCGCCTTTTTTGGGCGATCGCACCCTTAAATGAAATCCCTTTTTCTTCCTCGGGAGAAACTGAAACATCGAGGGTATTTCCTCTGAGAAATTGGCGGTCGTGGCAAATTTCCAGTTCCCGGCGAGTCAGCCTTTCAAGAACCCTCCCCAGTTTAAAACAAAAATTGCTACTCTTAATCCGGCGAGGGCGATCTCTAAAATCATTCGACCTCGTGAGTATACTTGAGGAACTCATAGCTTGTTGTCAATTAAGGAGAAATCTATCCACCATGGCTAATTTAGTGGGTGACGACCAAGGAAACACGATCTTGGGAACCGAAGAATCCGATCTAATTTTCGGTCTCGGCGGTTCCGATACCATCGACGCTTCCCTTGGGGACAATACCATCAACGGCAACCTCGGTCCCGATCAAATTAGAGGCGGTCAAGGAGATGATTGCATCAGAGGCGGTCAGGGAAATGACCTCATTTTTGCAGGAGACGGGAGCGATACTCTATTCGGCGATCTCGACAACGACACTTTATATGGAGAACGGGGAAACGACTTAATTTTTGGCAATCCCGGACGCGATTTCCTCTTCGGCGGCAGCGATAACGATACCCTCGTCGGCGGCGAAGATGACGATACCGTCCTCGGGGAAGACGGGGACGACCTGATCTTTGGCGAAACCAACGACGATTTATTGTTCGGTAATGACGGACGCGATTTCCTCTTCGGTCAACAAGGGGCGGACAGCTTGTATGGAGGACGTAGCGACGATACGCTCTTCGGCGAGGATGGTAACGATCTCGTCTGGGGAGATTTGGGGAATGATTTGTTAAATGGCAACGTCGATAACGACACCCTGCGAGGCGGAGACGGGGACGACAGTCTCTATGGCGGTCGCAACGACGACAGCTTACTCGGAGGAACGGGGAGCGATTGGCTCGTCGGCGATAAAGGGTCCGACACCCTGACCGGAGGAACGGGAACGGATTATTTTATGTTGCAAGTCAACTCCGGGATCGATTTAATTACCGATTACAGTGGTTCCGAAGACTTTCTCGCCTTAGAAGAAGGGTTGAATTTCGACGATTTGAATATCGTACAAATCGAGAATATCGGACCGGATAATAGTTTGATTCAGAGTACGGTGATTCAGTTAATTGACAGCGAGAAAGTGATTGCGATCTTGCAAGGGGTGGAAGCGGCCAACTTCACGGGAGCCGATTTTGTCGATAGTGCGGGAGAGGCAATTTCGATCGGACGACCGAGTGACGGGTCGGAGAACGGGTTTGATATTACGGAGGGAATGGGTTCGACGGATTCGACGACCGATTCGACGACGGATTCCACGGACAGTGCGAGTACGGCGGACAGCTCGAACGGCTCCAGTGACGGGTCGAGTTCTTCCATCGATTTAGGTTCGTTGATTTAAGTGGATTGAAAATGGGGGCAAGGGAGAGACTTGCCGATTTTCGATCGCCCGAAAAAGCTAGGGGCGATCGCCCAAATTCATCGGATTTAACCGTCAGAGTCGAAGGTTAAATCTTTAGGAGAGATGGCGGGTTCTCGGGTTAGTTCCTCGACCATCTCTTCTGGTAATTTTTGTAAAATCCATTCGAGTTTTCGACGATAAATGTAAGGCCAGCCCCCGGTATTTTCGATATCTCTTAAGAGCGCGTAGAGAGCTTGACGGTTGTCCGGTAAAGAATCGAGAAAGAGATTTTCACAAATTTCACGATGGAGATTTTCTAAAGAGCGTAATAACTCTAGAAGGACGAGGGCATCGCCCTGATGCTGTTCGGCCAAATCGTGCAAAGCGCTGATGAGGGCGGGTAACTGTTGGTGTAACTGTTGTGAGTCCGATGAAGGGGTAGTGCCGTTCATGACATTCAGTCCTGTGAATTATCGAGTTGAGATGGTTTGCGATCGCGCGGCGACCCCCCGGGCGGGGTGACGGCTCGGGATCGCCCCAGAAGGTAGGGGCCGACCCTTCCCCGGGAGAGGAAGCGGCACGTCGCAGAGAAAATCGTCCCTGGCATTTTAGCGTTAGAAGTTTGCCCGGGGAAATCGATAAAGGGCTTAATAATGACCGCAAAACTTCGGGGATCGATCGCGGCGAAAAGGTCGAAGTAGATTGACGGTTTTTCGGTACAATGCTTTATGGCATCTTGGATCGACATAGAACCCTTGCTGATTCGGTCCGTGCGAGGAGCGATGGAAAGAGCCACTTTCTCTCGCGATCTACAGCGTTACTGCCATTGGCAAGCCCGCCTTGCCGGAACGGCGATCGGTCGAACGCGACTCGCGAACGATCGCGAACTGGGAATGCGAGGACTGTAGTTACGCTTGACACGAATCGGGTGAATTAGCGCGGACGTGGCGTTCCAGAGCGATCGCAATTACCGTTCGTCCCCCCGTCGCTCGCGATCGGGGCGTGCGGGTCGATCGCGGCGAAGGGTGCCACGGCTGTAGGCTCGATCTCCAATAATATCGCCGGATGGGATTGTTTGAATTTTTAGAAACAGAGGTTGACCATGAGGTATCGCGCTTTAATTGCAGCACTCTTGGCCGTGTGCTTGAGTGTACTGACCGCTTGTAGTGAAGGGCCGGATCTGGCCAGTAAAGAAAATCTAACCTACGACGACATCAGAGGAACGGGCTTGGCGAACAACTGTCCGGAACTCGCCGAAACCGCACGGGGCTTTATTCCCTTAGACCAAAGTCAATCGTACTTGTTAACCGACTTGTGCTTGCAGCCGACGGACTACTTCGTTAAAGAAGAAACGACGAGCAAACGTCAAGAAGCGGAATTCGTCCCCGGCAAACCCTTGACTCGTCAGACTTCGACCTTAACGCAAATCCAAGGGTCGTTGAATTTTGAATCCGACGGCAGCTTGAAATTTGTGGAAGAAGACGGGATCGACTTCCAAGCGATCACCGTGATGCTGCCTGGGGGTGAAGAAGTTCCCTTCTTGTTCACCGTTAAAAGCTTGGTCGCCTCTTCCCAGCCCAACCTGGAAAGCATCAACACGTCCACCGACTTTGAAGGCGAATATCGCGTTCCTTCCTATCGTAGTGCCAGTTTCCTCGACCCCAAAGGTCGTGGGGGAACCACTGGGTATGACACGGCGGTCGCACTGCCCGCCAGTGGCGACACGACCGATTACACCCGGGCCAATGTCAAGCGCGCTTTGAGCGGTCAGGGACACATTTCTCTGAAAGTCTCTAAAGTAGACAGCCGCACGGGCGAAATTGCTGGAATCTTTGAGAGCGATCAGCCCTCCGATACGGATATGGGTGCGAAAGAATCGTTAGATCTCAAAATTCGCGGTCGTTTCTACGCTCGGATCGAACCGAATGCGTAAGTTACATTAAGTTGACGATCGCCCGAACGAGCGATCGCGGCACGAAATCTTGAGGGGGGCAAAGCGGAACTGAGCCCCTCTTTTTTTTGCCCGTTCGACCCTTTTTGAGATCCTTGACGCAAAGATCCCCCGAACTCCATCGAGAATTTCGATCGAGAATTTTGTCCGTCTGCCACACCCTATCCAGAAGCGGGCCATCTACAATGCAAGATGAATAACAAGCTTACTGGGGCGATCGCCCGGTGCCGAGCCTTCCCCTTCACCGATCGGATAAAGCTGCTGTGAGTTACTGCCTAAATCCCCATTGTCCCAAGCCAGCAGACCCCGTAAATGCTGACAATCGGATCTGTCGGCACTGCGGTTCGGCATTGTTATTGCCGCAAGGATATCGCGTCAGCCATCTGTTAGGAGAAGGGGGCTTTGCCAAAACCTTCGAGCTGTCGTGTTCGGGGCGATCGCCCAAAGTCTTAAAAGTCCTGCTCGATACCAACCCGAAAGCGATCGCCCTGTTTCGGAGAGAAGCCCAAGTCCTCAGTTCCCTCAACCATCCCGGAATCCCCCACGTCGAACCCGACGGCTATTTCACCTTTTGGCCGCGCGACAGTCACCAACCCCTGCACTGTTTGGTGATGGAAAAAATCGAAGGGACGAACCTCGAACAATGGATGCACGGGCGCTACCACCAACCGATCGCCACGGACCTCGCCGTGCGCTGGTTCGTCCAACTGGTCGAAATCCTCGATCGCGTCCACCGCCAGCAATATTTCCACCGAGATATCAAACCGTCCAATATCATGCTGCAACCGGACGGACAACTCGCCTTAATCGACTTTGGCAGCGCTCGCGAAGTCACTGGAACCTACCTCGTCAAAGTGGGAGGCGGCCAAAAAATGACCGGGATTGTCTCGCCGGGTTACACCCCCCCGGAACAGTCCAACGGCAAAGCCGTCCCTCAATCGGATTTTTTCGCCCTGGGGCGCACCTTCGTCTATTTACTCACCGGGAAAGAGCCGGGGGAGTTTCCCGAAGATAGCCGCACGGGTCAGCTCCTCTGGCGCGATCGCGCGGGGCGCGCTTTGGTGGGGCGCGATCGCCAAACCCAAGCCCTCGCCGACTTGATCGACTACACGATCGCCACTTTTCCCGGCAATCGCCCCCAAAATACTCAGGTGATCTTGCAGTGCTTGCAAGACATCGTCCAACAAACACCCCAGTTCGGCCAAACCCCACCCCCGACGACTCCCGTCCCCACCCCACGGGTCGGGAACGGACGATCGCCCCATCCGGCGATCGCCCGGATTCGCACCTACTATTCTGGGGTCGCCGTTCCCGCCAAATTACAACAATTCGCCCCGACTCCCCGCTCCCGGCGCCGTTCGCGTACCAAGCAGAAACGCAAGCGGATCGCACGGTTCAAAAACCTATTAGCGGGGAGCTTCCTGCTCGGCGTCGGCTTGAGCGCCACTCATTTTTACGGTTACCTCGACTTTCCGCCGCTTTCGCGGGCGATCGCGTCGCTGTCTCAACCCCGGGATCCCGTCACCGAAGTCGCGGTCAAGTCCCAAATCGACCTCGGACTCGGGCCGTCCTCCGCCCAACGGACCGCAGCCCCGGAATTGAAATTAGTCAAAACCCTCAATACCTTATGGCCCGTGAATTCCGTCGCCCTCAATCCGAACCTCGGGGCGATCGCCAGTGGCACCGCCGATAAAATGGTTACCATTTGGGACTGGCAAACTGGGGAAACTCGCTACACCCTTTCCGGACATACCCAACAAATCTGGTCCGTGGCGATCGCCCCCGACGGCAACACCCTCGCCAGTGCCAGCGCCGACGGCAGCATCAAACTCTGGAATCCCCGTAACGGCGAACTTTTACGCACTCTCACCGGACATCAGATGTCCGTCCTCAGCGTCGCTTTCAGCCCCGACAGCCAACGGCTGGCCAGTGGCGGCTACGAAAATGAAATTAAACTGTGGAATCCGACCACGGGCCAATTGCTGCATACCCTCGTCGGACATCAAGGTTGGGTATTTGCCGTGGCTTTTTCCCCGGATAACGACCGCCTCGCCAGTGGCAGCCTCGATCGCACGATCAAGATCTGGCACGTCGGAACCGGGGAGTTAATGCAAACCTTGAATGTGGGATCCCAACGGGTGCGATCGATCGCTTTCAGTCCCGACGGTCAACTGATTGCCGGGGGGCGCGGCGACGGTCGGATCGAGATTTGGCATCTCAATAGTGGCCGACGGTTGGCGACTTTATACGGTCATTCCGATACGGTTTACGCCCTCGCCTTCGATCCGCAGGGACAACGGCTCGTCAGTGGGGGCGGTCCGTTGGACCCGACGATCAAACTCTGGCAGCTCTCGACTGGGGAACTGCTGCAGGTCATAGAAAGTCATACAGGTACAGTTCACTCCCTCGCGATCGCCGCCGACGGCAAGCGACTGGTGAGCGGCAGCGAAGACAATACGATTCAACTGTGGCAGTTGCTTTCCCCCTGACGGGCGATCGCCGCCGATCCCCTCATTTTTTCCGTCCAGGGATGACTCGTGCAACCGTATAATAAGAGACAGATGGCGAGTTACGGTGCCAGTGTAGGTAGGGGGAATGCGGTTTGCAAGCCAAGGAGATCGAAAGTCAACTGAAAGAACTCATCGCAATCGCATCTTGCATCGAGCCTGCCTTGGCCTACAGGTTAGATCAAATTCGGCGTTGGATTAAAGACATCAAACCCGGTTCTCTTACTCAGAAAAAAGTTTTGATGGATTTTTTGTTGGAATTGATTTACGATGCCCAATTTTGGCTGGATTTAAAAATTCTCACTCCGGAAGAACGAGAGGCTTTTTTTCATCAAATTGCCCCTACCACTCGTTATTGGTACGAAGATTTATTTTATAAATGGTTTAGCGAACGCGATCGCAAGTTTTATACATGGAAACAAAAGTTAAGGTCCGGCGAATTCGACCGCGAAGACGCTGAAATTGTCAATTCGATCGCCTCTCAAATTCAAAGCTGTGAAGGGACGATCGTCTATCGTTACGTTGCCGATTTGTCCATGGCGACCGACGCGATCGTCAGCAGTCCGACGGGACAACCCCTTTGCGTCCAACTGACCAGCATGTCCGATCGCTTCGCTCAAAACAAATACGAGCAGTGGGAAAAAACCCTCCGCGAATGGGGGATCGAACGGGGAATTTTTGTGAGTTACAATCCCGGAGGTGATGATTTTATCCTGAAATTAGTCAATGTTGTTTTATACAACAGCAAAAATCTACCCGCCCAAAAATATCTCAAGTTCAGTTTTTAAAGCCGATTTAATCTTTTTCTTTGAGCTCCGTCAAACAAGCGTTAATAAACAGTTACATGGTGACTACAAGCAGCATTTCTCGCGAAGAGCGCCTGGCGAAAGTCTGGCAATCTTTACAAACGGTCGAAAAGTTTCAACAGGAAAGAGTCCGGTTTGGGGTCGATCGCGTCAATCTTCACGTTGAAGATGTAGACGGAGAGTGGCTGGAAAATTGGGGAGAAGACAGCGACGGGAACGAACGGGAGGCGATCGCCTTACAACCGTGGTTCGAGGGTCAATTCCCCTTCGACTGGCAGCCGAAGGACATTCTCGGCGAGTCAACCCCGGGTCTGGGGTCGGAATCCGGGGCGATCGCGCGGACCAAAATTCTCGAATTAGAAGGCAATCCCGAACAACCCCTCGCCGTGACCGTCACCCTGCGACCTCGGGGGGAAACCGCCGTGCAAATCGGGGTAAAATTACAACCGTTGTGGCACGATGGGAACCTGCCGGAATACACCAAATTGGTGCGATCGCTCCCGGAAGGAGATTTCCTCGATAAGGCGATCGCCGACGGTCGCAACCGAGACCTCACCCTCGACTTCGAGACGACTCTCGCCGAGCCATTTACCATTGAAATTGTCTCGGATCTCGGCAACGTTACCCTTCATTTTCACCCTTAATTTTCACGCTTACAGGGGGCGGCGATCGCCGATTGGCTCCGAGATCGGGCAGTTGTGAGGATTTCCCACGACCCTCCGTCCGGCGATCGCGCGCCACCCTCTTTCCTGCGATAATCTCCATGAGTCAGCACTCGATCCAACCCGCTCGAATTACGAAAGTATTACCCGATTCGATCGCCGCCGAAATCGGTCTCGAACCGGGAGATGCGATCGTGGCGATCGACCGTCAACCCCCCCGCGACTTAATCGATTACCAATTTCTCTGCGCCGAAGAATTCCTCGAACTCGAAATCCTCGACGCCAAAGGCAAAACCCACTATATCGAAATCGAGAAAGACTACGACGAAGACCTCGGACTCGAATTTGAAACCGCCTTATTTGACGGACTGATTCAATGCAACAATCGCTGTCCGTTCTGCTTCATCGACCAAAAACCGCCGGGGATGCGCAATACCCTCTATCTCAAAGATGACGATTACCGCCTCAGCTTTCTCTACGGATCCTATCTGACCCTGACCAACATTACCGAAAAAGAATGGCAGCGCATCGAGCAAATGCGCCTGTCTCCCCTCTACGTTTCCGTTCACGCCACCGAAGCGGATATTCGCACTCGCCTGCTCAAAAACCCGCGCGCCGCTCTCATTCTCGACCAATTGCAATGGTTTCAAGAGCGCCGCTTGCAAATTCACGCCCAAGTGGTCGTCTGTCCCGGAATTAATGACGGGATTCACCTCGATCGCACCTTGCAAGATTTAGCCAAATTTGGTGGCGGCGAGATCCCCGCCGTGGTTTCGGCGGCGGTGGTTCCGGTGGGACTGACCCGCTTTCGTCCCCCGGAAGACGAGTTAATCCCGGTTTCGCCGGAAAAAGCGCGGGAAGTCATCGAACAAGTGCGCCGTTGGCAAGCTCAATTCCGCGATCGCCTCGGTTCTACCTTTGCTTGGCTCGCAGACGAATGGTTTCTGATTGCGGGAGAAGACCTCCCCCCCGCCTCGGAGTACGAAGATTATCCCCAAATTGGCAATGGGGTCGGTTCGATCCGCCAGTTTCTCGAAGCGTTCGATCGCGCCTCCGTCGCTCTCCCCAAAGCGATCTCCCCGTCTCGTTGCTTGACTTGGGTGGTCGGAAATGCCGTAGAACGGGCGTTCGAGCCGATTTGCGATCGCCTCAACCGCGTTGAAGGGTTGCAGGTTCGCATGGTCGCGCTCAATAGCGATTTTTGGGGACAGTCGATGAGTGTTACCGGAGTGCTGACGGGTCAAGACTTGCTCGAAGGCTTGCAGGACCGAGGGTTAGGGGACGGTTTGTTGCTTCCCGACGTGATGCTCAAACAGGGAGAAACCCGCTTTTTAGACGATCTGACCGTGGAGCAATTAGCGGTCGCTCTCAACGTTCCCGTGATTCCCGTGAGCGGAATTGACGGGTTAATTAAAGCGTGCGCTCGGGGGAAAGTTCTTTAATTTTTTGCGAAGGTTGCCGACTTTCTCCGGCGCCCTCCCTCGACTCGTGGCGATCGCGTAGCAATTCTATTTTTAAAATAGTCTCTTATTATAACTTAATTCATATTCAAAAACAATCTACATCAAGATTGTTAACAAAACGCGATCGAATCGGGTACACTGCGCTTTAGATATATCAATTTGATATAAATGCTCGAACTCGCCGCTTTAGGCTTGCTGCAACGAGAACCACTTCACGGTTATAAGTTAAAGCAAGAACTAGAACTTTTTGTCAGTAGCTGTATTAGCGTCAACTACGGCGCTATTTATCCCCTACTCAAACGGTTGGAGGAACGGGGTTATATCCTTGGCGAGAGGATGGAAAGGGGAGAGACTGGAATCAGTCGCAAGATTTATCAAATTACTGAAAAAGGGCGCGATCGCTGGCGCGAAAAGATGCTTGAATTGCCGAAAGAGAGCTGGGTAAACAGTCGTTCTCGATTTGGAATTAAGTTTTTTTTCTTCAGCGATTTGCGCCCGGAAGAAAGACAAAAATTAATTGATAAGCGGCTAATTGCTTGCCGTTTGCGATTAAAGGAGTTTGAGGATAAATCAATTCCAGGCGATCCCTATCGCGCTAATATTTGGAAACGGCATTTATGGTTATTGCGTTCTGAGATTGATTGGTTGGAAGACGTGCGATCGCAAGAAGGGGAAAGTTGAGACATCGAGGGAGAAGATGGGGAGAGAAAAAGGAGGGAGTCGAGGGTTATAAAACCCGCGATCGGGGCGATCGCGCCTTGGCTGACGGGTCACCCAATCGGGTGAGACAAGTGCAGGAAGACAAAAGAGAGGAGTAATGATTAGAGTAGGAGTTATCTCCGAGAAATGAGTGCGATCGCCGTCAACAAGGGCTAAAAGGGCGATCGAGAGACCTGTCACCCGATCGGGTGAAGGAATTGCGGGGGAGTCAACCTGATGTTGGGCGATTGAAAATAGACCCCTGAAACGGGGGGTGTAAAGGGTGGACGATCGCCTATCGAAGCAGTCAAATTAATTGGCGATCGCAATCTCCCAATCCCTTCACTTACTGTCATTTAAAATACAGGTTAAAAACTCACGCTAGTTATCAAAAAAAACACTTGCAGTCGATCGATAGAGGGGCGAACGTCATGGAGCATTCCAGAAGCCAAAATTCTACAGTAGAACTTGAAGAAAAGGGTGCGAAACTTGAAAGCGATCGCCCCTTCGAGACTGAGGAGCAAGGAAAGGAAATGGAATCGGAGCCAAAATCGAAACGAGGGGGGCGTGGGAAGTGGAACCCGGCCCGATCGCTCCGATTTAAAAATAACAAACAGCTATGGATTTGGCTGCTCGTGGCGATCGCCCTCGGGGTTGGCGGTAGTTTTGGCTGGCAGTGGTGGAGCGGGCGCCAGTCCGGAGGAGCCAATAGCGCTCAGTCGGCGCCGGGAGGAGGGCAACCGTCCGGGGTTCCCGTGCGGGTCTCTCCGGTGGAGATGACCTTGTTGAGGGAAACCTCGGATTTTGTCGGCAACTTGGAAGCGCGCCAGTCCGTGGGGATCCAGTCGGAAATCTCGGGAAGAGTCAGCGAGATTTACATCCGCGACGGCGATCGCGTCGGCCAAGGGGATCCCCTGCTCCAGATCGACGCGCGAAATGCCGAAGTGCAGTTACAGCAAGCCCGAGCCGCCCGAGCTAGCGCCGAAGCGAGATTAGAAGAGTTGCGCGCCGGACCGCGCCGGGAAGCGATCGCCTCGGCCCGGGCGCGATTGCAACAAGCCGAAGCCCAACTCGCCGAACTCAGGGCCGGAAATCGACCGCAAGAGATCGCCCAAGCCAGAGCGCGCTTGGAACGGGCGCGATCGAAACTGGACGCCTTGCGCGGCGGCAGTCGTAGCGACGAAATCGCCCAAGCCGAAGCCGCGTTAGAAGAAGCGAAAGCGCGGGTGGAGTTGAGTGCGAAGCGGGTGGAGCGCAATCGCGAACTACTCGCAGAAGGGGCGATCGCCCGGGACACCTTCGACGCCGTACAGACCGAAAACGAGCAGGCGCGAGCGAGTGTGGAACGGGCGCGCCAACGGATCGAAGAACTCGAACGGGCGCGACAAGAAGACATCGAGCAAGCGGAAGCCGAAGAGCGGGAAGCGCGGGAAGCCTTTGACTTGCAGCGCGCCGGGGCTCGTCCGGAAGAGATCGCCCAAGCGGAGGCGATCGTCGCCGAACGAGAACAAGCCTTGCGCGAACTGGAAAACGGAACGCGACCGGAGGCGATCGCCGCCGCCGAAGCGCAAGTGTCCGAGGCGGTCGCCCGGGTACGCGCCGCCCAAGTTCAATTAGAAGATACCGTCGTCTTCGCCCCGTTCTCGGGCACCGTGGGCGATGTCACCGTCAAACTCGGGGATTACGTGGATTCCGGCGATCGCCTGACCACCTTGACACAAAATCAGGCATTAGAACTCGAAATGCCGATCCCCGTGGAACGACTCGCCGAATTGAGAACCGGATTGCCCGTAGAAATCACCGATAGCGCGGGCAACTCCTTAGCCGAAGGTCGTATCAGCTTCGTCTCGCCGACCATCGATCGCGACTCCCAAACAGTCCTCGCGAAAGCGAGTTTCGACAATGCTAAAGGACAACTGATCGACGGGCAGTTCGTGCGCGCCAAAGTGATTTGGGAACAGCGCCCCAATAGCGTCGTAGTACCGAGTAACGCCATCATCTTTCAAGGACAAGATCGCTTCGTGTTCGTGGCCCGGGGGAACGACCCGCAAGTTGCCGAACGCCGCGCCGTCAAACTCGGAACCGTCCAGGGCGATCGCTCCGAAATCCTCGAAGGACTCCGACCCGGCGACCAACTGATCGTCTCCGGCTTGCAGCAACTCGCCGACGGCGCCCCAATCATGCCTCTGGGCGACCCCCAAGCCGACGCCAGCCCCGCGACCGAAGCCCAACCGTAAGCCGCCAGCCATGTTTACCAACTTTTTCATCAAGCGTCCCGTCTTCGCGTCGGTCTGTTCGCTGTTGGTGGTCTTGATCGGACTGGTCGGCTATACCCGGCTGCCCGTCCAGGAATATCCGACCATCGATCCCCCCGTGGTCAACGTCACCACCGTCTATCCCGGGGCCAACCCCCAGGTGGTCGAGACCGACGTCACCGAAACCCTGGAAGCCGAAATTAACGGCGTCGAAGGCATTAAAACCCTCAGTTCCGTCAGTCGCGAATCGGTCAGCTCGATTACGGTGCAGTTCGACCTCGATCGCGATATCGACATTGCCGCCCAAGACGTGCGATCGCGGGTCGATCGCGCCCGGGGCAACCTCCCCGACGAAGTAGAATCGCCCATTGTCAGCAAACAATCCGGGGACGCCTCCCCGATCATGTGGTTTGCCCTCTACAGTCCCGACAGTTCCTTCTCTACCCTCGAACTGAGCGACTACGCCGATCGCTTCGTCGTCGATGCCCTCGAAACCGTCTCCGGCGTCAGTAGCGTCATCATCGGCGGCGAGCGCAAATACGCCATGCGCCTCTGGATCGACCCCAAAAAACTCGCCGCCCGTCAGCTCACCGTTCTCGACATCGAACAAGCCCTACGCCGAGAAAACGTCGAAATTCCGAGCGGGATCGTCGAAGGGGAATCGTCGGAATTTTCCGTGCGGACCCTCGGCAGACTGCAAACCCCCCCGGAATACGAAAACCTCGTCATCGCCCGTCGCGAGAACGGCACCCAAATTCGCCTCAAAGATGTCGGACGGGCCGAAATCGGCGCCGAAAGCTATCGGTCCTTCGTGCGCTTTAACGGCGATCCTGCCGTCGG
This sequence comes from Oxynema mangrovii CENA135, assembly GCF_016632315.1. NCBI lineage: Bacteria > Bacillati > Cyanobacteriota > Cyanophyceae > Oscillatoriales > Oscillatoriaceae > Oxynema > Oxynema mangrovii. Next base: position 217,861 of record NZ_JAEOXH010000001.1, read on the forward strand.
GTTGGGAGTCGTTAAAATTTCCAAAGCCAACACCCTCGACGTCGCCCGAGGGGCAAAAGAGCGCATGGAACAACTCGCCAAAAGTTTTCCCTCGGGAATGAGCTACCGCTTGGCGTTCGACAGTTCCGAGTTTGTGGATTTGGCGATCGAGGAGGTCTGGTCCTCCCTATATTTGGCGATCTTCCTCGTGATCTTGGTGATCTTCTTCTTCCTGCGCGACTGGCGCGCCACGATCGTCCCGGCGGTCACGATTCCCATCTCCTTGATCGGCGCCTTCGGCGTCATGTTTTTCCTCGACTTCTCGATCAACACCCTAACCCTGTTCGCCTTAACCCTCTGTACCGGGTTGGTGGTCGATGACACGATCGTCGTCCTCGAAAACATCGTGCGCTACATCGAGGAAAAAAATATGAAACCGCTTCCCGCCGCCTTCGCCGGAGTCGGGGAAGTGGTTTTTGCCGTGATCGCGACCACGGCGGTGCTGATCGCCGTGTTTCTCCCCGTCGGCTTCTCTGCAGGCACCACCGGGCGCCTGTTTACCGAATTTGCCCTGACGATCGCCGGATCCGTCGTGATCTCCTCTTTCGTCGCCTTAACCCTCGCCCCGGCCCTGTCCGGTCGCGTTCTCAAGCAACACGGGCAAATGACCGGGGGCATTTTTCACTGGATCGAAGCGAGCTTAGATTGGATCCAAGCCGGGTACGCCTGGACTTTGCGCCGTTTGATGTCTTTGCGCTTGGTCGTGGTTCTCGGCTTTTTCGCCTCGTTAGCCCTGACCGCTTACCTGTTCGGACTCGTCCCCCAAGGCTTTCTCCCCACGGAAGATCGCGGCGCCATTTTTACGATCGTGCGCGGACCGGAAGGGGTGACCATCGATTACACCGATCGCGTGTTAGAACAGGTCGAACAGGTCTACAGCGAAGTGCCGGAAGTTCGCAGTTACTTTACCGTCGGCGCCCTCGCCCGCCAAGGCCCGGGAGAGGTCAATCAAGGATTTGCCTTCGTCCGCCTCAAAACCTGGTCCGAACGAACCGAACCGGGACAGTCGCAACAAGCCGTCATCGGCGGACTCTACCCGAAATTGGGGGCGATTACCGATGCCTTCGTCTTGCCGATCGACCCGCCCGCCTTACCGGGTCAGGGGTTCAGCCAACCCGTGCAGTTTGTGGTGCAAGGGACCGACCTACAGAAACTGGCCGATATTTCCGCCCAGGTGGCCAATCAAGCCAGACAACTGCCGCAGTTGGTGAATATCGACACGGATTTAAAACTGAATAAACCGGAGTTGACGATCGCGATCGACCGCGCCCAAGCGGCGAATTTGGGCATTTCCGTGCAGGAAATCTCCCGAACCTTGCAAATTCTGCTCGGTGGGGAAGAAATTACCAATTTCAACCGAGGCAATCGCCGTTACGAGGTCGTCGTGCAAGCGGAGGACGAATTCCGCGCCAACCCGGATGACATTCGCGATTTTTACATTCGCACTCAAACCGGGCAACTGGTTCCCCTCAGTAGCGTGGTGACCGTGACCCCGAGTACGACACCCCCGGCGATTAACCATTACAATCGCTTCCGGGCGGCGACGATCGAAGGGAGTCCGGCCCCCAATGTCAGCTTGGGGGAAGCCCTGACGGCGTTGCAGCAGGTGGCGGACGAGATCGTTCCGGAAGACATGCGAACGGCGTTAAAAGGAACGTCGTTGGAGTTTAAAGAAGCAGGTCAGGCGACGTTTTTTATCTTTGGATTGGCGTTGGCGTTTATTTTTTTGGTACTGGCGGCCCAGTTCGAGAGTTATATCGATCCGTTGATTATTTTATTGGCGGTTCCCCTGTCGTTGTTGGGGGCATTGGTGGCCTTGCTGTTGGCAAAAATTGAGCTGAATGTTTACAGTCAGATCGGCTTAATTATGTTGATCGGATTGTCTACGAAAAACTCGATTTTGATTGTGGAGTTTGCCAACCAACGACGGGAGGAAGGGTTATCGATTGTTAAGGCGGCGTTAGAGGCGGGGAAAGTTCGTTTTCGCCCGATTTTGATGACGGCGTTTTCGACGATTTTCGGCTTGATGCCTCTGGCGTTTGCCAGTGGCGCCGGGGCCGCCAGTCGGTCGGCGATCGGGATGTCGGTGGTCGGCGGGATGTTGGTGTCTACGCTGTTGAGTTTGTACATGGTTCCGGTGTTCTACACGATCGCCATGAAAGCGCAATATCGCATCAGTCACCGGGGTCACAAGGAACAAGAAGATCTTTACATCACCGAAGTATTGGGAGAGACCCCGACTGAAGCGTTACACGGGTACGACGGCGGACGAGATCCGTCGAGTCGGGAACCGTCGGAGATTCCTTAAAAAGCCGATCGAGGGGGAATCAAAAAGACTGCAAATACTACAATACCCGGCAGAGATGCCGGGTATTTTTTGAAGAAAGACGCGAGAGTCCGTTCACTGAGATCGACGACTGGGGAATCGGATTCCAAGTTCCCGATCCGGTGACGGGGTTCTGGGTCAATCGATTTGAGATTGAAAATTGCCTAAATGAGGCGATCGCCGGATCTTTTGGCGATCGAGTCCGGCTTTAATCCAAGTCATACATTCATATTCGGATTCAAACAGTTTGGGGGCGGCAATGTTGTTTAAATTATCGGGTTTGTAGTGATCGTAATAGTATTGGCGACCCACTTGATGGATGATAATCAAATCGTAGTGATAGGTGTAGCGGGATTTAAACAAGTCGAAACGGTCGAGAACGTCGGAATTTTCTTCTAAATGTTCTCGGGCAATTTCGATCGTTTCTTCTAGATTACTCGAATACATTCCGGCGGGATTGTCGGCTTTGTGAAACTCGCCTTTATGTCCGAGGGCGGAGAGGAGTTTGTAGGAGTAAATGTTTTCTCCGTTGACGCGATCGAAACAGTAGGGAATGATGAGATGTCCGCAATACGCGACGGATTTTTCGTAGAGTAAGCGGTTATTTTTCATTTTAGATTTTAGATTTAGATTGGGGGAATTTTAAAAATTTTGGGCGTTCGACCGCAACCAACGCCCCTACGGCGATCGCTCGATTTCATGTAGATGGCGCACTGATGGGGAAGTCGCGATCGCACTCCCGGTGAGTCTATCATTGTCGGTGCTACAAACGACCGGATCGGGGGGGCGATCGGGTATTGTTAAAACTAATGCTTTACCTTGACACTGATTTATAACGGTTTTCACCCGTCCTCAAGTTCTCCCTGACGATCGCCGATTGAGGGGGTCTCTCAAAAAAGTTCAAGCCTCGAATCGCACAAAAATTATCAAACGGTTATAAAACACCGACTTTTTTTAATCCATTTTCAGCCGCCCGTTTTTCCGCTTCCTTCTTAGTGCGACCCCTTCCCATTCCGTAAACTTTGCCTTGAACTTGCACTTCAGCCGTAAATTCTTTGTGATGATCCGGTCCACTTTGATCCACAATAATATATTCTGGATGACAACTAAAATGTTCGAGCGTCCATTGTTGAAAGCGGTTTTTAGAATCGACTAAAATCGGCGCGCTAATATCAGTTTGCATGTCATCAAAACTTTCCGCCGCCGCAATAAAAAGCGGTTCGATAAATTCCCAAACTGCATCCAAACCGGAATCGAGAAAATAGCCGCCGACGATCGCCTCAAACGTATCGCTCAATAAAGATTCGTTATTATACCCTTTATCTTTAATCGCGCCTTTTCCGAGGCGAATTTGTTTGCCAATTTCGAGATAATTGGCAAAATCTGCAAGTTGAACTTCATCGACTAAAGCCGATCGCAATCGCGTTAATTGTGCTTCGTTAATTTCCGGATAGCGATTGAATAAAAAGCGACTGCTGAGAAAATTTAAAACCGAATCTCCTAAAAATTCCAGCCGTTCGTTATCCTCGCCAGCGTTAGCATATTCGTTGACATAAGACCGATGAGTTAACGCCCGAATTAACAAAGAAACATCGCGAAAAATAGGTAATTTGGCCGTGTCGGGCGATCGCTCGATCGGCTGGACTTCATCGGCTAAATCCAGTAAACTCTGGCTAGAACCGCCTTCTCTCGCAAAAACAACGGTTTTCTTTCCTTGCGCTTTAAGAATCGAAAGCAATCCAGAAAAATCCCCATCTCCGGAAACGATAATAAAAATATCGGCGGATTTTTCGCCAAATGCTTCTTGAGTCGCATCGACAATCAACTGATAGTCAACGCTATTTTTACTGGTATCCGGGACGTCAACCCTTTCAAATCCCAAGCGTTCTATATATTTAGCGCGATCGCCGTTTTCTCGCTTCCAATTAGAATAAGCGCGCTGATGGGATACGGTTCCTCTTGTTTGAGCAAACTTGACTAAGTTATCCGCTAATTCAGAGGTTATTTTAATATTTTGACAATCCCAATAAATGGAAAGTAACGGTTTTTTCTTTCTAGGCATTTTTCCGATCGCGTGAGGATTTGACGATGCAAGAGAATTTTAACGATGGGAGGATCTACAAACTCAGCCCTGTTTTATCCCCAAACTATGAGCAGGTGGATAAAGACTATTTCCCCGGGCGCGGTTGCATTCCACGCAAGACAGGCGTAAATTTTCTAAAGAATTCGATCCTCCCCGACTTTTGGGGATTAAATGATCTAGGGTTAACTGCTTTTTAGGAAGGTTTTTACGACACCACCAACAACACGCGCCGTAAAGGGTCACGAGTTTATTTTTCTTATGGCGTTTGGCGTGACAGTTCACAAGGGTGACTCCTGTTTTCAGGAAGTGTTCGGCGATTTGACTCGGAAACGGGCCGTTGAAAAACAACGAGTTTTTCACCCCTCGCCCGTTGGAGCTTTTCGGCTGAATTTGCATTGTAACCGCACATTTTTTAGGAGAAGTTTCCCGCCCCACCAACGTTTTACTCGCTGGAAATGTGCAAATACAGCGCAAATTCAACAATAACTAATAAAAATTAGCAATTGTAGATCGGAATGCTTCAGGGTATATCATATTTTTAGCCAAATGTCAATTAAGGGGCGATCGCAACCCAAAGGCGTCTTAAAATAGGGTCGTTTCCCCCGCGATCTGACGGGTCAATTTCGACGATTTTAACTTCAATTCTTGCAACCATATAGGACGGGCAAAAAGCCCGCCCAAAATCGATTTAAGGCAACCAAAAATCGGGTAAATAGCTATTGGCAAACTCGCGCAGCTTTTGATTGATTTGGCGAGCGATCGCGATATGAGGTTCGTCCGCTTCTACGGGGATAATTTCCGCTTTTTGACCGCGACCGAAGCGATCGATAATTAAATTAGCTGCTTCCAATCCGGTGACGTAGGCTTTTTCTTGAGACCAAGAACCGTGACGGTTGACAATCCAATCGCCACTCATCAATAAATTGTCAAAACTGGTTTCAACTGGAAGCATATACTGATAGCTTCCCGGGGAAAAGTGGGTAACGGATTGACCTAAGCGAATGACGCTGCTGTCAATAATTTCTGCATTGCGAAATGCCGGAATACAGGTGCCGATATCTTGCTTGACTTTATCAATAATTTGGCGATCGTCTTGTACCATTAATTGATTGGCGTGGTAAAAATCGGCTTCGATAACCGTTCCCGGTTCGTCGTGATATTCGTCGTGCAAGGTGTTGAGATCGAAAAACGTCCATCCGGTGGTTTGGTCGAAACCAAAACAAGCATTAGAAGCGCGAGGAATATTAATTTTGCGATCGCACCACAAGCGAGTAGCGACGACATCAATTCCACTTAAATTCTGCAAGTTTTGAAATTCCGGACGGCTTTTCAATACGGAACTTCCGGCGACAATCTTTTTGATTCCATTAATACCGACGGCAAAAATAACCGCATCGGCATCAAATTTTTCATCGCCACAAATGACCGCATTAATTTGACCGGATTCGTCAATTTGTACGTCGGTTACGCGGCGTTGAGTGCGAATTTTTCCCCCAGCTTGTTCGATGCGATCGCACCAGGGACGAAAGATTTTTTCGCCGACGGTTCCGCGACACCAAACCACGTCAAAATTGGGCTGGTGCGCCAAAATAAAGTAGTAAAGCATTCCTAAAGCTGCCGCCGCCGAACATTGTTCGCCGGGCGCAAACAAGCCGACGAGTAACATCGGTTCAAACGCATCTCGATAGAGGCGGGCGGAGACGCCGAACTCTTTAAATAATTCGCGGGCAGTGACGCGATCGTAGCGCTGCCAAGCTTCTGAGGAATTGTCGAAATCTAATAAAGCATAGAGTAAGGGCAGGGCCGAGAGGCGATCGAGGAAAGGTAAGCGCTTGAATTGCGGGTAAAGAAAAGTCCCCAACGGGGTCGGCAAAAGTGGCTCATTTTGGAAAATAGGCGATTCAACTTCCAATCCTGCCGGGGAATATTGAGCCGATCGCGTCCACGGTGTAAACGGGTCGAGTCCTAATTGGTCGATGCGGGCGAAAATATTGCGATAGGGATACCAAAATCCGTGGATTCCGGCTTCTACCGATCGCCCGGCGGCAGTTTTCCATCCGGCGACCAAACCGCCAGGATAGGCGCCTGCTTCGAGGAGGGTGACGTCGTACCCCTGTTCTACGAGGGCGTCGGTGGCCCCCAAACCCGCCCATCCGGCGCCGACAACGACGATTTTAGGCGGTTGCAATCCATCGGTCATAGTTGTTGCTGAAATCAGTTTGATTTGAAGGTTCGGGAATGGCGATCGATGGGAATGGGCAATTGGCCCTCTCAAACTCATCGGAAACCCTCTCAAGACTTTAACGAAAATTGAGCTTGATTTAAAGCGATCGCCTTGAGTATTTCAGCGATTTTGTTAGATTTTTTGAGGGTTCAATTGGGCGATCGATTCAAAGTCGATCGAAGGTCAATTTTGTTCTATTCTAAACGAGAGCAATTGTCTGTAGGGTAAGGTGACGGTTTTATTGTCATTTCCTTTAGGTTTTTTCTATTAAGGCGATCGCCCCACCCTAGTTCTAATCTAAGTGAGAATGAGAATCAAATGACCTAACTCTGGCCGGATTCCATCGAGACCCACTTTATTAACTTTTACCCAAGATTTAATGCTTCTGACTTTAATTAGTATTGACGAACGTAAAGATATAGGCGTTATTTTCAATGTTTTTGAAGGCTTGACATATAATTAAACTCTGGCGATCGCAGACTCTTTTAAAGTGATGGAACCTCTATAAAATTAGCCTTGAAAAGGTGAAATAAAAATTAGCAATCGCGCGATCGTCTCGACCGCACCCTCGATCTACTTTGTTCGATCGCTTCTCGACTTTAACAACCGATCTAAATTATCAGTCGATTGCATCTTAATTATTAATAAAAAGCAAGGAATGTAACTATATACTACCTGCAATATAAAAAATTGTAGGTCATTCCAGATCCTCTGGAATAGAAACAAGTTAATAACTGAAAGTTTTTTGAATTTTTGAAAAATATTTACTTTTACAACACCTTGAGATCGAGATCGTCTTAAAAAGATAACTTTCAAACTTAAAAGGAGAGAAACCTCTCATGCTCGTCACATTAAATATGAGAAATCGAATGATTTTCGGTTATGCTATTCCGGTCTTAATTGCGTTGGGAGGACTGGTCGCTTTAGTTTATATTTCTGCGGATAAAGTAAAACAAGCTTTCTCTAAAGTCGAGCAAGTTCAAGAGAAAATTTTAACTGTCAATGAGATGGTTTTAGCGGCAGAGGGGATGATCGATACCAGTCGCGGCTACCTCATCAACCAAGATCCTGTTTTTTTAACGAGATACGATGAATTTGTCAAAGTTTTTGAAGAAAGTAGCAAAAAGAGCGAAGTTTTAATGCAAGAGGACGAACATAAAGAAATTGTCAACAATACGATCGCCTTAATTGAAGAATATCGGGTGTTTTCAGACCAATTAATTACCTTAGCTCGAGAGGGTAAAAAAGCCGAAGCAACTTCTTTATTTTCTACAGGACAAGGGCGCAATATTGTCGATCGAATTTACGAACTCAAAGATAAATTTGACAGCGTAAAAGTTGACTCGTTAAAACAGGAAAACACGACTTCTACAGAAACTCTAGCATCCTTAATTTTTTGGCTACTCATCGGATCTTTTGCCTTGGTTATAGTGGTGATTATTGTAGCCATTTTTATTTCTTCAGGAATCACTAAAATTGTCAAAGAAGCGACCAATGCGATCGCCTCATCTTCCCAAGAAATTGCGGCGACAATCGAGCAACAAGAACGAATTATTAACCAACAAGCGACATCGGTCAATGAAACGACAACGACGATGAATGAGTTGGGAAGTTCTTCTAAAGCGACTGCCAAACAAGCCGAATCGTCGGCAAAAAATGCTAATGAAGTTTTGAATTTAGCAGAATCTTCGGCGGAAGGAGCCAATCAAGTTTTAGATTTAGCGCAAGAGGGAACGGCTTCCGTCGGTCGGACGATGGAAGGGATGAGTCAGTTACAGAAGAAAGTAGAATCGATCGCCCAAGAAATTAGGCATTTAAGCGAACAAAATACGCAAATCAGTACGATTACTAACCTCGTGACTGATATTGCCAATCAGACGAATATGTTAGCTTTAAATGCAGCAGTTGAAGCGGTTAGAGCGGGAGAAAACGGCAAAGGATTTGGGGTGATTGCCACGGAAATTCGTAAACTTGCCGATCAAAGTAAATCTTCCGCGCAGAAAATTAATACTTTAGTGATCAATATCGAAGAAGCGATCGAATCGACAGTAATGGTGACTGAAGAAGGAACAAAAACTGTACAATATAGTATGGAGCTTTCTCAAGTGACTGCCGAAGCTTTCGCTAAAGTCACTGAAGCGATTGACAATATTATTCTTCGCAATCAAGAGATGTCGCGCAATGCGATCGAACAAGTGGTCGTCAATTCTCAACAAATTTCACTGACAACAAAACAACAGGCGATCGCCATCAATCAAGTCGTCGAAGCCATGAACACCCTCAATCAAGGCGCTGTCGAAACAGTGAGTGGGATCAACCAAACACGGATTGGCGTCCAAAAATTAAACGAAGCCGCTCAAGATTTAAATGCTTTGGTTTAAGTTGAAACAGTCGGAAGGCGATCGCGCCTTCTATGCGATCGCCGTAACCTTTGACAGCCTTAACCTGGGGGCCATTGCATCTGACGACCGCCGAGAATATGCAAGTGCAAATGATAAACCGTTTGTCCGCCATCGGCGTCGGTATTGATGACAATGCGATAGCCATTTCCGAGTCCGGCTTCTGCAGCAACTTGCTTTGCTGTTAATAATAAATGACCCAACAAATCGCGATCGTCTTCTTGAGCTTCTGAGAGGTTAACAATTGGCTTTTTCGGAATCACCAAAATATGAACGGGTGCTTGTGGGTGAATGTCGGTAAACGCCAATGCTAAATCATCTTCATAGACAATATTAGCCGGGATTTCTCGGTTGATAATCTTAGAAAAAATGGTGGGTTGGTTTTCGCTCATTGGCTATTCGTGATTCGTGAAAAAATCGCTTGCGATTCGACAAATTTAGAGATCGGAATCTTTCTGAATCCGATAGCGATCGCCGTTATCACAATCCTAAATCATTTGGAACAATAAGGCGATAGAATCTTAACCCAATTTCCCTAGACGGTTAACTCCGAAGTCGTCCGAGGCAGACTCAATAAGACAGGCTCGGGGCTTGATGAAGGTAGGTATTGTCAGCCAGTTGCTTCAGAATGAAGTCGGCAATATCGGCCCGTGAAATTTTGAGCTGGGAACTTCGATCGGTGCCGGGGAAACCGTGACGGTAGCGACCCGTGCGTTCCCCATCCAAAAAAGCACCCGGGCGCACGATTGTCCAATCTAGCTGACTCTGGCGAACGTAGTGTTCCTGTTTTTCATGGTCGGCAAATACATCCCGCAGAATCAGACCGAACATGATGTATTTCCAATAGAAGTTGAGACTCCCCCAGCTATCCCCCGCTCCCAAGGTGGACTGGCAAATCAGGCGGCGAACGCCCGTTGCTTCCATCGCTCGGATAATCTGTTGGGTTCCGCGCGATCGCACCGTCCCCGTCAGCTTTTTGCCCGAACCGAGGACACAGACCACCGCATCTTGTCCCTGGATTGCTTGTTTCACTACCGAGAACTCCATGACATCACCCCGAACCCGACTGAGTTGAGGATGCTCGATCTCGAGCCTGTGAGGATTTCGGGCAAAGGCGGTGACTAAATGTCCCTGAGTGAGAGCCTGCTCGACCACTTGACGACCGACAGTCCCTGTGGCTCCAAAAATAATCAGTTTCATGGGGTTGCCTCCTAAACGATGACATCCCTAACTTACGAAGATTACCCGGAGACCGCTTTTACGTTCTTGCGGTTCTATCGCGTTCTTGCGGTGAGTTGTGCGTTGGGGTTGAAACGCCTAGAATTGCCGAAGTATGCCCCTACTTGCATGAAGGGTAAAAGCGCCGTTGTCTCGTCGTCGATCGCTAGCCAGGGAAGGCATTTCAAACTTATGGCCAATGCGCAATCACAGCCCGCTTTGTCCCCGGACGGATCGCCGCAGAGCGCTCCATCTCTACGGACTGAGACCATGCAGCTTGAGCTTTTGCAGTTTCCTCCAGGTGAAGGCCAGGTTCACAGCAAGAGTGCACACACGTTATTTGTAAATTTAACGACTCGTCCGATCGATTATCTGCAAACTCAAGATGGCAAGACCCACACGGGGCTATATCGGCGGGGGGACTTTACCCTGACGCCAGCCGATCTGCCCTTTTTTGCTCGCTGGCAGGGAACTGAGAATTGTTTAAAGATTCAGCTTGGCGATCGCTTTCTACGTTCCGTCGCCCAGGAAACCCTGACTGGCAATCGAGATCGCCTCTCCCTCATCCCCACCTTTCAAAGCCGCAACGGACAAATAGAAGCGATCGCAACCCTCCTATTGGCAGAGTTGCAACAAAACCAGTCCGGCGATGCATTGTATTTGGACTCTTTGGCCAATGTTCTCGCAGTGCAACTGCTGCGAAATTACAGTAGTACCCTGGTTCAATTGCCCAACTACGAAGGTGGGTTACCCCCTCACCACCTGCGGCAGGTTTTGGAGTACGTTGACGCTTATCTCACCGAGGAGATTAAGCTAGCTGATTTAGCTCAACTTCTGAGCATGAGTCCCTTTCATTTCAGTCGTCTATTCAAACAATCGATGGGCATTGCACCCCACCAATACTTGATTCAACAACGAGTCGAGCGGGCCAAACGGTTGCTGAAACAAGGCGATCGCGCGATCGTCGAGATCGCCTTGGAATGTGGGTTCAACAGCCACAGCCATCTCAGCAAGCAGTTCCGGCAGGTAACGGGCATGACTCCCAATGCTTTTAGAAAAAGCTAGGCGTTAGCACAAACGGAGTGCGAGCCTCGTTTTATTGTCCTTCCGAGGGATTGTATCATCTGCCATCAGTCGAATCACCTCGACGAAATCGCGATCGGCACCGAAGGCCAAGATCGGCAACAGGATGGGCGCTAGGAAACGTGGTTTGGGAGCAAGTTCCCACCAAACCATCACCTCCGATCCAGTGCCAACCGACATTACCTTCCAGCCTCCGAGCATCGTACTGGCCGGGAAGGGAAAATCTGGGGCCTCGGCAACAAAGCGCATCGTCAGTGATTGACCTGGCTCGAATTCAATACACTTTTCCCTCCAGCACCTGCCGGATTTGTCAGTACAGCGCCGCAGGACACCAACCCCAGGGGACTTCCCCTCAAGAATCTCCGAGCTGACCAGCGACGGCATATAGTTCTGGATATCACCCATACGGGCGATCGCATCCCAGAGGGCTGCGGCAGGAGCCTCCGTACCCACAATCAAACAATGTCGATACAGGGCGGGATTTTTGGCTCGATGAGCGCGATCGATCCCCCAGATCTGCCAGCAACCCAACGCCAAAACTACCCCAGCCACGATCGCCACGACCCCTACCCCCATCGGGGACAACCAATCGGAAAAGAGCAGCAGCCCCACTACCGAACTGATGACCCAAAGAACATCAGCAACACTGGCATAGAGCGCACGCCAGGTTGCTAACCTTGGCCGTGTCGCCTGACAAACCAGATCGACGGCAAACAGCAGCAATCCGAAGCCCAGCGATCGCAAAAGCAAGCCAGCTTGGATGCCCAGTAATTTCTCGACAAAAACAGGCTCGACCAACATCAATAACCCACAGACAGCCGAAAAAACAGCATTCGCAAGCAACGCGGTACGCAGAGGACGGGTATAGTTCATAGCAACCTTCAGCCCCTTTCTTGTAAACTTAGTTGACATAAATCCAATTTAGAGCTGGTGTCTCTTTATGTCAACCAAGTTTACAAAAAGAGGAATCCTGATGGTGGATAGCCAGTCCCTGAAACTGCTGTTTGCCTCCGCCAATCTCCACGATCGATTCACCGAATATGTCGCCGCACAACTGCGCTTAAAAGGGTTTGATGACATCTCTCCTTCGATGCTTCATTTTCTCAGCGCCCTCGATTGCGGCATTAACTATGGGGCCGAGATCGCTCGCCGTTTGAAGGTATCCCGGCAAATGGTGACAAAAACAGTCAAGGAACTTTCGCGGGCGGGTTATCTGGAACAGATCGAGGGAGTAGGCAGGCAGAAGCAAATCCTATTTACCGAAAAAGGAGAGCGTCTCATTTCCACCGCCAGATCGGTATTAGCCGATCTCGATCGGGTATTTATCGAGCGCTTTAGCGAAGTGCAAGTAGCAGACATTACTGCAAGCTTAGAGGCATTGACAGATCTGTTAACAGGAATGAAAGATGAACCCGAACTATAAACAAATTCTAGCTTTGCACAATTTGAGTATGATTTAAGAGGAGATGAAGATAACTTTAGTTTTTTATGTTTTAAGTTTTCAATGAACCATCGAACAAGATCGTTAATAAATTTCGGATCGACTGATTTTTAGTGCTGTTGCCTGATTTTTAGAATTTAAATACAGCACTCGGGCGATCTGATGAGGTACAGTGCCGATCCCCCTATCCCCCCAACCCCCCTTTGAAAGGGGGGCGAAGGGGGGATTTCGGGGGGAACGAAGAAAGTAGGGGTTTGGTAACCAAACCCCTACCTGGCAAGGGGGATTTAGGGGGATCTAAATATCTTGCATAGCAGAGGAAAATGCTATATTCCAGAAACCGGGGTCTGTGGGTTAGGGTAAAAATCTGGGCGATCGCTCTATCTTGCCAATCATCTTTGATTACATTATGCGAAAAATTCGGTTATTTATTGCATCGAGCTTAGATGGTTATATTGCTCGCGAATCGGGGGCGGTGGATTGGTTATTTACCGATTACGACTATGGTTATCATCAATTTTTTGACGAAATTGATACAGTCATCATGGGGCGTAAAACCTACGACCAACTTTTTGAGTTAAGCAACTATCCCTATGTTGACAAAAAAGGATTTGTTCTATCGACGACCTTGCACGGACAACGGGATAAATATGTGGAATTTGTCGGATATAATTTAGATAATTTTGTCAAAAACCTGCATTCGAGTCCCGGTAAAGATATTTGGTTGATTGGCGGATCTGAAGTCATTCATTTATTTTTAAAACAGCACTGGGTTGATGAATTAATTTTGTCAATCCATCCTAAAATTTTGGGCAGTGGAATCCCCTTAATTGTCAACGATCCGAATTTAGAAATGGAATTAAGTTTAACCGATGTCAAAACTTTTGATTCCGGATTGGTTCAGTTGGTTTACCGTTTGGATCCCTAAAATATTATTCAATTAGATCGAAAAATCGCCCAATTTCGAGTAGGAGATCCTTAACATTAGCTTGGCGATTTTGGGGGATAAAACCGAACAAAAATGATTTTCCTCCGTCTTAAAACTCATCCATTACTCCGCCAGCGTGAGGGAGGGCGACGGTCAACAAGAATGTAAGTCTTCGAGACAGTCACCCCTCGCGCTTTTTTTGGTCGAGGGAATGAATAGTACAATTGGCAACACCGCAGTCAAACAATGCGGTAGAATTAAAACTCTACAATTTAGCATCTCAAAACAGGGTGTATGTTTGAGCTATTTTCTCAAAATAAGCGTCCGAAACTGTTGGTTTTAACGGCGGTTCTCGCCAGTGCGCTGTTGTTGGCGCTACCCGCAAGAGCGCAAATGACCGATGAAAAAATTGATGATTTTGTGGAAGCTTTGCGACGTGCCGCGCCAGATACGGGGATGACAAACGACGGACTTTATAGCGATTGGCAAATTAAACCGGAGAATATTCCCCGTTGGTCGCGGCTGTGTATCGAAGAGGAAATGACCCCGGCGCAATTTGAAGCGAACGAGACGAAAGCAAGAGCTGTTCTGGCTTGTGTGATGGGAGATATCCTCAAACAGGAATACCGAAATAGCAATGATGAAGCTCTCGCCGTGCGTCGGGCCGCCGCCTGGTGGATGAGTGGGGATCCGAATCGCTACGATACTCCAAATATTGCAGAGTATACGGAAAAAGTCTGGAATTTTTATCAAGAAGAACGGGGGCGCTGACCGTCGGACTCGCCCCGATCGCCGAATGTTGCACTCGTTGGTAAGATCTATAAAGTATCTGCCACTAAAGGGTTGAGAGGCGATCGTGTTAGAAGAAAATCGAGAACGAGCTTTGCAATTTATCGCAGGCATCGAGGCGGAAATGCTCGATGCCTCTGCTTATCAAATCGCGAACGAACTGCGTCGATATACGCGCAAATCTTACAATAATTTGCAATTTGCGATCGCCACCCTTTCACCGCAAGATTATCGCGGAAATCAGCTCGATCTCGCCGTCGATCTCAGTAGTGAAGAAATCGATCTGGCTCATTTTATTGCGTCTTTATCCGATCGCGTCGCTTTACCCGGCTTGGCGGCGGCGGTTGATTTTGCTACGGCTTGGACCGCGAAACATAGCTCGTGGAGTGGCGATTTGGGACAGGCGATCGACGATTGGCGAAAAGATAAATTTACTTCGTTTCAAGAGGCATTAAATGCCGATGCGTCTTATGTGGATCTCGCCTCTAATATTGCAGCGTTTCAAGTCGGTGAAATTCTCAATCGAAGTGACGATCGCCCGGTATCCATTGCGAAAGTAATTCGAGATTATCATCGGATTCGCTATCCGGAACACGTGCGCGATTTTATCCGGGACGAACTCGGTGGGGCGATCGAACTCAATACCCTGAGCAACCCGCAAAAAGTCGAAGCTAAAATTCGCCGCAGTATTGCCATTTTTCTCGCGTTTCTAGACATGCAGCGCCTCGGAAAAAGCCCTGACAAACCGGAGGTGATCGAACGAGCTGCTAAAACATTAGCGGCAAATTCGGGGGGTTCCCAAAACGATTTGCTCTCCAGTTCTCTTTATTTTCTGAAATATTTACTACATAAAGGTGAGTTGAATGGGGTATGTTTTAAACCCTATAAAAATCCTTTCTGGATGTTTGATTTTGCCGGATGGGGAACCGGGGAACCCGTGCGGGTCGATCGCGTCGTTCCAAGCGCTTAAGTTGTCCCACTATTGACAGGTATCGCGAAACGACGGAGAGTAAAAGTAAATTGGTTGAATTAATTAGAATCCAATCGTGAATCCCTTTCTTTTTGTGACGGATTTAGATAATACCTTTGTCGGCGACGATGCCGCATTGGCACGCTTGCAGCAAGTTTTGAGCGAACACCGTCAAACTTACGGCACGAAAATCGTCTATTCCACCGGGCGATCGCCGACCCTTTACAAGCAGCTCAAAGCCGAAAAACAACTGCTCGATCCCGATGCCTTGGTGACTTCGGTGGGAACTGAAATTTATACCGACGGGAAGGAAACCCCGGATCAAGATTGGGCCGCTATCTTGTCTCAAGGTTGGGATCGCGAGGCGATCGTTGCCGCCAGCGCCCATTTTGGAGATTTAGTCGCCCAACCGGATACGGAACAGCGACCGTTTAAAGTCAGTTATTTCTTAACTGAAGAAGCGGCGATCGAAGTGTTGCCGGGTTTCGAGTCGGCGTTGCAAGAGCGCAATTTATCGGTGAAGTTAATTTACAGTGCCGGGAAAGATTTAGATGTGTTGCCGGATAATGGAAATAAGGGACTGGCAATGCAGTTTTTAGCAAAACGTCTCGGGTTTAGTCCCGATCTCACCGTCGCTTGCGGAGATTCGGGCAATGATATTGCTTTGTTCAGTGTCGGTGACGAACGCGGGATCATTGTCGGCAATGCGAAGCCAGAATTACGGCAGTGGTACGAAGAAAATACCAGCGATTCGCTCTATTTAGCCCGCGCTGTTTGTGCGGGAGGGATTCTCGAAGGCTTGGAGCATTTTAAATTCGTGTAAAAGAAATCACTTGAGGGTGATTTTGTTTGATTTTGTTGGTCGAACTCGCCCTTTCACCCTTGAGAACTCCGCGATCGCCCGCCGTTCTTGAGGGTGTTTCTCGTCGCTTTAAAATCGGCCTGATTGCACTGCAAATATGTATTAAGGCTGATAAAATCTAAAAATCTAAAAATCTAAAAATCTAAAATCTAAAAATCTAAAATCTAAAATCTAAAATTTCCCATGATTGGTTATCTCAAAGGCGAGATCGTCGGCGTTTATAAAACGACGGGCAATCGGGTTTTTTTAACCGTCGATGTCCGTGGCGTCGGTTACGAAGTCCAAATTCCCCCCCGTTGGTTGGCGGATCTTCCGGCGGTGTCGGAATCGGTTTGCGTGTTTACTCACCTGCAAGTGCGCGAGGACCAGCTCGTCTTTTACGGATTTGCGAGTCAAGCACAACGGGATGTTTTTCGTCAGCTCGTCTCCGTGAGTGGGATCGGGTCGCAACTGGCGATCGCCCTACTCGACACCTTAGACTTGCCGGAGTTAGTCGGGGCGATCGTTTCCGCAGACACCAGCGCCCTCGTTAAAACCCCGGGAGTGGGGAAGAAAACCGCCGAACGCATTGCCTTAGAACTGAAAAGCAAACTGGCTGCGTGGCGCGAACAGGCGGGACTGAGCGTGACTTTAACCCCTCAAGTCGATCGCCAACTGCAGGAAGATTTAGAAATGACCTTATTAGCCCTCGGCTATAGCACCAGTGAAGTGAGCGAGGCGATCGCCGCGATCGCCAGCGAACCGGAACTCTCCGGCGAAACCCCCGTCGAACAGTGGCTCAAACGGGCGATCGCTTGGCTGAGCGATCGGGCCTAATCCATTGACGAAGCGCCGGGACGCCCTATTCCCCAATCCACTCCCCTATGCTATGATTGTCAATTGCTGTGTTTATACCTCGATTGACCGCAGTCATGGCACTGACCCAAAACCTCAAACAAGAGATTATTACTGGATACCAAGTCCACGAAACCGACACCGGATCGGTAGAAGTTCAAGTGGCTTTACTCACCGAGCGCATTAATCGCCTCAGCCAACATCTCAAAAGCAACAAAAAAGATCACACCTCCAGACGCGGCTTGCTCAAAATGATCGGCCAGCGCAAGCGTCTGTTAGCATACATTAACAAGAATGACAAACAGCGTTACCGCCAGCTCATCGAGCGCCTCGGTATTCGTGGTTAAACCACCCATCAGTTATGTCCTCAGAACCCCAACGCTCTCCCATTCCCTTTGAGCCGAAAAACCGCAAAAAACAGCGTCGGAAAGCGGCTAACAAAGGCTCGAACGTCGGTAAAACTGGCCGAGAACAAGCAGAAGTAGCCCGTCGGGCCTCTCCAAGTCAACGGACCATTCCCGAAGCCGTCAGCCGCCGGATGATCCGCCGCATGGTTTTCTTTTGCGGCTTGCCGACCGCCCTGGGGATTTCGAGCTTCATTCTCAGTTACTTCATCGTGACCGAGCAGTGGTTTCCCCTGCCGAACGCGGCGGTCGTCGCCGTCAGTATGGGCTTCTTTGGGATGGGAGTCTTAGGGTTGAGCTACAGTGTTTTGTCTGCCTCTTGGGATGAAAACACCCCTGGAAGTTGGCTCGGATGGAACGAATTTGTCGTTAACTTCCGGCGGATGACCCAAGCATGGCGCTCCTCGCGCTAATTTGACTCCGCACTCGGCGATCGCGCGGCGAACGGGGCGTTTGAGAAAGCCGCTCGATGATTGCCACCAACAATGGTTGTCATTGTTTTGAAACTTCACCCAATACAAAGCCGATCGCAAATCGCTTACCTTAAGTTCATAAAGAAGATTTTGTACACGAATAATCGAGCTGGGTAACTCACCATGATCATTGTCATGAAAAGTGGCGCTCCCGAGGCCGAAGTCGATCGCTTGACTGAGGAACTCAACCAAACCTGGGGACTGACGCCAGAAAAAATTGTCGGTCGTTATAAAGTCGTCATCGGCTTGGTGGGAGACACCGCCGATCTCGATCCCCTGCAACTGCAAGAAATGAGTTCGTGGATCGAACAAGTCTTGCGGGTCGAGCAGCCATTCAAACGCGCCAGTCGCGAATTTCGCCACGGCGAAGCCTCGGACGTGATCGTCAACACGCCCAATGGCCCGGTACATTTTTGCGAACATCATCCCCTCGTCGTCATTGCCGGACCGTGTTCCGTCGAGAACGAAGAGATGATCGTCGAAACTGCGCGACGAGTGAAAGCAGCCGGGGCTAAATTCTTGCGTGGAGGGGCTTACAAGCCGCGCACCTCGCCCTATTCTTTCCAAGGACACGGAGAAAGCGCCTTAGAACTGCTCGCCGCCGCCCGGGAAGAGACTGGATTGGGGATCATCACCGAATTGATGGATACGGCGGATTTAGAGGTCTTGGGTGAATTCGCCGACATCATCCAAGTGGGGGCGCGCAACATGCAAAACTTCGCCCTCCTCAAGAAAGTGGGCGCTCAGGACAAACCCGTATTTCTCAAGCGCGGGATGTCTTCGACCATTGAAGAATGGTTGATGGCGGCAGAATATATCATGGCCGCAGGTAATCCCAACGTGATTCTGTGCGAGCGGGGCATTCGTACCTACGATCGCCAGTATTGCCGCAATACGTTGGATTTATCCGTGATTCCGGTGTTGCGATCGCTGACCCACTTGCCGATCGCCATCGATCCGAGTCACGGGACCGGGTGGGCCGAGTACGTCCCGGCGATGGCGAAAGCGGCGATCGCTGCCGGAACCGACTCCCTGATGATCGAAGTTCACCCCAACCCGCAGAAAGCCTTATCTGACGGACCGCAATCCCTGACCCCCGATCGCTTCGATCGCCTCATGGAAGAACTCGCCGTCATCGGTAAAGCCGTCAACCGTTGGCCCCAACCCGAGGCCGTTCTCGCCTGATCTTCCCGATCCGGGACAACGGCTCGGGCGCCATCCTCAAAGCAAAAAACGGCAACAGTCAGATCTCGCGATCTGGCTTTTGCCGTTTTTTCGTGTTGGACTCGCCACGAACCCTCCCCGATTGTCCCCTCAATCTTTCGTTTCCAGATGCCGCAAGACATCGAGTTGGCGATCGACCTGTTTGAGCAGTTGGTCGAGAGCGGGCAGCGCTTCGAGGGGTTGATCTTCCAGTAACTTCGGATGGTTCCCCGCCTGCTTGTGCAGCTCGTCCACCTTGCGCTGCAATTGCTGGGCCAAGCGCAACGCATCCCGGCTCAAGGTCACCAATTGCTGTTGCTGGTAAAACTTCAACGCCGCCCCACGCAACACTTGCAAGGTCGCATCTTCCCCGTGGTCGCTGGGCATCACCCGTAAGCGCAACAACAGATCCGCGCCTTGATAGCGTCGTTCGATCTCGATTTGTCGCGGTTTTTCCACAGGCAATAACGGCAAGTGGGTCAGGCGTTTGAGTTCGTTAATCACCGATTGGAATAAGGACAAGTCCAACCGATCCAACACCGATTGGACGACCCCATCTTGACTCCATAAAATCCGCCCGTATTCTGCCTGACGCTCGAAATAGAGCCGACCGATCCCTCCGGTCAAGACCCGTCCCAACAACTCTTGTAACAGTTGTTTCGGCGGCAAACTGGCGATAACTTCTAACGGACTATCTAAATGGGACGCACTAATTTCTAAAACTGGAACTTCCGCATCGGGATGGGGGGGAGGTAATTTCGGCGGTTGGGGTAACGTCGGCGGTTTGGGCGGGGGAGAGGGCTTGTTGACGAGCTGTCCGAGCCGATTGAGGACGACAGCCGATTGACCGCGATGGGTGCTACTGCCCCCAGCCATTGGCGGACTGGCATGTTTGGCTTCGGGTTTGGGCGGGGATACGGAAGCTTTTTGTTCCGCACTGGTATGGGTGTGGTTGAGATACGACGTCAGTACCGAACGGTGGGTGGTGGCGTCGATTTGTTTGGGAACTAAAGAACATTTCATGTAGCCGAGCAACCGCCGGACGTAATCAAGCGCGGCTGTATCCTCTAAATCCACCATACCGAGAAGTAAACGACTTCCGTTGATGGACAAGGGTAGGACTTCGTAATAGAGGCAGGCTTCAAACGGTAGGATATTGTCGATCAATTGAAAAATGCGATCGGTATCCATAGGATTGGCCCGCTCGGTCTCAGAGTTGGATTGCATTGGCGGATTGGTAGTCGCAAACACAAGAAAGGGTGGAGCAATGGTGACACCAATGCCTCGAAGTTCCCCGATTGGCCCAGAGAGGCAATGACGAGCGAGACAAGCCCGCAGGTGTTGGCGAACCTGCCAGCGCGGGAATTAGGCTCCATGTCAAGGGCTTGACAGTAATGGGGTTGGTCATGGCGATCGCCCTGGGAGAAAGCTGGCGCTCTCTACGGAATTTCGGGTCACGATTGGATCCAGATGCACCTCAAGCCGATCTGAGGATTTTAGCCACCATCGTGGATCGATCTCATCCCGTTATCGGGCAACCCTCCCTCGCTGGGGATGAGGAATCAATTATGGCATACCTGCGTTTTGAGGCTGAGTCAGGCTCTCGAATAAAACGCCAACGGACCCCAAGGGGACAGGTTTGATAATCTCTAACGGGAGGGGTAAATTCTCCTCAGGAATCGACCCCGATCGGTTGTACGATTGCACGGTCTCATTCACAGTATTACTTATGGTTTGAGAAAATTAAAGATTTTTTCAAAAAATGTTATGCAGCGATCGCCCTCGATTTCGCTTCCAATTTCGCCCCCGATTTGACCCCCGATCGCGGGGCATTCTAGGGTATGGCATCAATTCAGCTAGATAACAGTACCAGCGAGGTAGATGGCTCCGAGAAAGTTGCTCGCCCTTTTCTTATAATGGGTTGCTATGGCTCTGTATGGTTTGAGTTTTTGGAATTTTCAAGAATTTTCAGGAATTTTCAACAATTAGATGCCGCCACTTGTACATTTCTCGATCGTAGGGTCTTTGTTCGGTTCGGTTGGTTTTCAAGGGAATAACCCCTTGGCAATCTGCTTGTTTGAGGCGATCGAGAACTCGTTGTGCTCCATCATCGGCGCGCGCGGCTAACAGGGCGCCCATGCGCTCGATCTCTTCCAACAAGACATCAGCACCTTGTCAATCGTGGGCTTGGCCAGGAGTCAGCTCGAATCGTGTGGGAGTAACCCAGGGCATCCCCAGTCAGATGAATCTTAATCGATAATTCTCCCTTGTTCCGGCCTATCGCTTCAGTTTCGCAGGGATCGTGGGTTGTTTTTTGGGCTCCGGCACGACGTTGATGGGCGCGTACAAGGCTTGAATCGAGGGAAACATATTCGTTGTCGGCATCCTCAGCTAACACCTCAAAAACCCGCTTCGCAACCCCCTTTTTAGACCCTCGGGTATGGCGGGGATGAACGACCCGAAAATCCCTTTTAACAATGGGAACGGGAATTCCCCGATTCTACCGAAGGTGAATCGGGGGATGAAAGCGACTCTTCGGCAAATCAGTTATAATCCGATCGTCTGGCTATATCGGCGATAATGTTCAAGGCGTACAAATACCGCATCTATCCAACCCACGAGCAACAAGCGACTTTAGCCAAGAGCTTTGGTTGCTGTCGTTGGTATTGGAACTATGCGTTAAATTTGTGCCAAGAGACTTATCGATCGACCGGAAAAGGTCGATCGAGGGGTTATCTTCAGGGATTATTACCTGCCCTCAAAAAGGAATACCCTTGGCTTAAAGAAGATGTCTATTCCCAATGCTTGCAAGTCGTGGCGTTGAACTTATCAACCGCTTATCGAAACTTCTTTGAGAACCGGGCAAAATTACCCCGATTCAAATCCAAGCAGGGAAGGCAATCTATCAGTTATCCTCAAAATGTTAAGGTTGAGGGAAATTACATCAAACTGCCTAAAGTTGGGTTAGTGCGTTGTCGTCAGCATCGAAGTTTTGAGGGAAAAATCAAAACTGTAACCCTCTCCAAAAATCCAGATGGTAAATATTATGCTTCAGTTTTGGTAGAGGGTAAAAAAGAACCTCCCCTTCTCTCAACTGAAGGAAAAGCCATTGGCATTGATTTAGGGCTGACCGATTTTGCGATTACCAGTGAGGGGTCGAAATATAATAATCCCAAGCATTTTAATAAACACGCGCGAAACCTCAAAAGAAAACAGCAAAAACACGCTCGAAAAAGGAAAGGCAGCAACAACCGCAATAAATCGCGGGTAAAAGTTGCCAAGATTCACGCCAAAATAAGTCGCTGTCGTGAAGATTTTCTCCACAAGCTATCCCGTAAGATAGTGAACGAAAACCAAGTGATTGTGGTCGAATCCCCCCTAACCCCCCTTAATAAGGGGGGAACTAAAGGGGGGATAGGCATGGTTCGCCATCACCAACTCGCCAAAGCGATTAGTGATGTCGGTTGGGGAATGTTTTGTACGATGTTAAAGTACAAGGCTGAATCAGAAGGAAAAGTTTATCTAGAAGTCGAGCGATTTTTTCCTTCTTCTAAAACCTGCCATGTATGTCTCAATCAAATCAAAAGCTTGTCTCTTGATGCGAGAAGCTGGACTTGCGAACATTGCCAAACCCATCATGACAGGGATATCAATGCCGCCATCAATCTCAAAAATGAAGGCTTACGGATATTAGAGTTAGGAACTCGCTCTACTGCCCTTGGAGGGGATGTAAGACGAGGTGGTAGAACTTCAGTTCTATCTAGCGCAGTCCCCAGTGAAGAGGGAAGCCGCTATTGTAATCTTTGATTCAATAGCGGTAGTTCACTTGATGACACCTGTCTCCAGCCCTCTAGCCAACG
Source organism: Oxynema mangrovii CENA135 (assembly GCF_016632315.1). Taxonomy (NCBI): domain Bacteria; kingdom Bacillati; phylum Cyanobacteriota; class Cyanophyceae; order Oscillatoriales; family Oscillatoriaceae; genus Oxynema; species Oxynema mangrovii. Next base: position 240,997 of record NZ_JAEOXH010000001.1, read on the forward strand.
ACAAAAATGGAGAGATTGACAACCTTTGAAAGCGATCGCTAGCAATCTCCCCTCTCTCTACAATCCGAGGCTTTGACTCCAAGAAACCCCGGATAATCCCCATAAAATTACTGCTAACAATCGGCTCAAACCAACCCGAGTTCATTCTAAACTATACCCTCCCCGGAGAGGGGAAAGAGCTACGCAGCCGATCGCGGTCAATCAATGTCACTCCTCAAATGTGATGGCTAGAAGTTAGGCAGATTGAAAATTGTTTTGCGAGAGTTCTACTTTAAAATGGCCCTAAGCTCAGTATTAAGGTTGGAAAAGATCGGGCTATGACGGATACAAAGTGGATTGTTTCGGTAGACTGGTTGGCGGAGCATATTGACGATCGCAATTTAGTGATTGTCGATTGTCGGTTTGCGTTAGCCGATCCGGAGTTGGGACGGCGACAGTATTTGACCGAGCATATTCCGAATGCATTTTACTTGCATCTCAATGAGGATTTGTCTTCTGCGGTGAGAGAACATGGCGGGCGTCATCCGTTGCCCGAGGTGGAGAAATTGGCAAAAACTCTCAGCGCGATCGGGATAACTTCTGGGGAAACCCAGGTGGTGGTGTACGACGATTCTCGCTTTGCGTTTGCGGCGCGTTTTTGGTGGTTGCTGCGCTATTTGGGACACGATCGCGTCGTCTTGTTAGATGGAGGTTATCGAGCTTGGGAAACGGCGGGATATCCGGTGACGGATGCCCTGCCGAATCCGACGCCCGGGGAATTTATCCCCAACGTGAGATCGCAATGGGTGGTCGATATCGAACAAGTGAGAGAACGGAAGGATTTGCCGGGGGTGGTGCTGGTGGATTCGCGCGATCGCGATCGCTACCTCGGCAAACACGAACGGATCGATCCGATCGCCGGACATATCCCCGGAGCGGCGAACTACCCGTGGCAAGAGGTCAGCGACGATCGCGGACGGATGCGATCGCGCGAGGAACTCCAACGACGCTGGCAAGAAATCGCCCACGGTCGAGAAATTATCGTCTATTGCGGCTCCGGAGTGACCGCCTGCGTCAACCTGTTCGCTTTAGAACTCGCCGGGATTTCCCACGGCCAACTTTACGCGGGTAGTTGGAGTGATTGGTGTTCCTATCAAGGTTGATGGAGAAAACTTGGTATCTGGAGCCAGTCAGTGTCAAAATTATCCACAGTCTCTTGCAGTTAAAATCTAATGACCATGCATTCCAGCCTAAAACGCGCTTTCGATCGCGCCAATGCTTTAAAAATTATTGCAGGTTTAACCAATTTTGACGCCGATCGCGTGGCTGCTGTCGTGCGCGCCGCCGATCGCGGGGGCGCCACTTTTATCGATCTCGCTGCGGATCCGGCGTTAGTCCAATTGGCCAAAAGCTTAACCGACCTGCCGATCTGCGTCTCGGCGGTCGAGGCGGCTAAATTCGTCGCTCCGGTGGAAGCCGGGGCGGACCTGATCGAAATCGGCAACTTCGATGCCTTCTACGCGCGCGGTCTGCGCTTTGAAGCCGAGGACGTGCTGCGACTGACCCGCGAAACCCGTCAGTTATTACCGGAAATCACCCTTTCCGCGACCGTTCCCCATATCCTCCCCCTCGACGAACAAGTCGAACTCGCCCAAGGGTTAGTCGAAGCTGGAGCCGACATCATCCAAACTGAAGGCGGCACCAGCAGCAGCCCGACTCATGCCGGAACCTTGGGTCTGATCGAAAAAGCGGCCCCCACCTTAGCGGCGGCGGCAGAAATTTCCCGCGCCGTTTCCGTTCCGGTGCTGTGTGCGTCGGGCTTGTCTAGCGTCACGGCGCCGATGGCGATCGCGGCGGGCGCCTCCGGGATTGGCGTCGGCTCTGCCATCAACCGCCTCGATAACGAAGTGGCGATGGTGGCGGTGGTTCGTAGCTTGGTGGAAGCGTTGGCGACGGTGAGCCGCGATCGCGTCACCCCTTAAGCTTCTCCCCCGCTAGAATCGATAGTGGGCGCTCAGGCGCTCACTACCCAATTACTCGCCCCTTCTTCGACGGTTTGAGGCTGACGCGGAATCGTAACTTTAAACGTCGTCCCCACGCCGATTTCGCTGACAAACGTGATGTGACCGCCACAAACTTCGACGTATTTTTTAACAATACTCAAACCCAATCCCGTCCCGGGAATATTGCCCGTATTGCGGGCGCGATGGAACGACTCGAACAAATGCTCGCGGTCTTCTTCAGGAATACCGATACCGCGATCGGTAATTTGGAAAAACACATCCCGTTCGCGATAGTCCAACTCGAAAGTCACCGGACTACCTTTCGGAGAATACTTGGTCGCATTCGAGAGTAAATTAATCAGAATGTGGCGCAATAACTTTTCGTCGAGACAGGGTAAAGAATTATTCGCATCTAAGGCCGAATAAGTCGAGCGCTCGCTAAAACTAATCCGGTGTTCTCTACCGACTCCGGTTTCGATTTCTTCGACCAATTCCCGACAAAAAGCACTGACATCTAAAGGATTCGGTTTAAACGGCAATTTGCCGGATTCAACTTTACTCAAACTCAAAACATCATCGACGAGCATTCCCATGTGACTCGCCGCCGTTTGAATGCGGTGCAAATGCTTGAGTTTTTTCTCAGTCAACCACGTATGACCGTAATGTTCGAGCAACTCGGCAGAGGTGAAAATCGTCGTGAGCGGGTTGCGAAATTCGTGGGTGGCGATCGAAATAAAACTGGTTTTAAGTTTGTTGAGTTCTTTTTCTTTTTCTAACGCCTGACGGATTTCGACTTCTGCTTTTTTGCGTTCGCTAATGTCGTTATTAATTAACAAACAACGCCAAGGACGACCCGCTTCGTCGTACTGCAACGACCAACGACTGGAGACGACCACCCGCCTACAATCGCGGGAATAATTCACCAACTCTCCTTCCCAATATCCAGCGCGAAGTAAATCCGCTTGAATCGCCGCCAAGGGTTTAGGAAACTCCGTATTGAGAAGTTCGTGAGCGTTGCGACCGAGCATGTCTTCTTGACTCCAGCCGTACATCTGGCAGGCGCCCCGGTTCCAAAACTGCACGACGCCGTGGAGGTTGCAAACGATCACGCTGTCGTGAGTTAACTCTAACAATTGCGCTTGCTCGCGCAATTTCACCGCCTGTCTTTCGAGTTCCCGATTGGCTTCGGCGAGTTGGGTGGCTTGTCGTTTAATCTCTTCTGTTTTTTTGTAAAGCTCGATAAAAACAGAAACTTTTGAGGTTAATATTTCCGGAACGATTGGCTTGAGCAAATAATCGACTGCTCCGACGGTATACCCTTTGAAAATTTTAATTTCACTTTTCTCGATTCCCGTCAAAAAAATGATCGGCGTATGCTGGGTTCGCTGCCGTTCTCGAATCAACTTTGCCGTCTCGAAGCCGTCGAGTTTGGGCATGTTGACATCTAAAAGGATGACGGCAAATTCTTGAGTGAGCAAGCATTTTAAAGCTTCTTCACCGGAGGTTGCAGTGACGATGTTTTGTCCGAGATCGGATAAAATTGCTTCCAATGCCAGCAAATTTTTAGCATCGTCATCAACTAGAAGAATATTGGCTTGGGTGTCCACCTGCATTTTATCACCTAATCTTCAATCATTACCCCAATCATCATCCGTCGTGCCTACTTGAAAATTGTATTCTTGCCGATTCTAGCCCGTGGTTTTCTATTTGACAACCGTAGAGAAATGACAAAAAGCAATTGATTTTTCAACGCCGTTAGATCCATGCGTTTGATTCAATTAACTTGCCGATTTTTCGCTCAAAAAGTTGGGGGAACGCGGGAGGGTCAACAGCGATCGCGCACGTTGGTTCGCCACGCCCAACCGCGCAATCCCTCGCCCTCGATCGCCTGCCAGGATCCGCGCGCCCTTCCGCGACGCCGCACCGGGGTTCCACTGGGAAATAAGCCGATTAACTGCCTCCCAGGACGGGCGAAAATTTTTAAGCGCGCCCCTCGGGTACAGATAAAGGCATCGGCCCGATCGCCCGAGGTGAAAGTCGCCGACGACGCGATCGCCTCGACCCATTGGGTGACGATCGCCCGGTTCGCCGATGGCGGTTCGCGCCACCCTGTAGCTGTCACCCAACTGAGGGAAAGTGCTTCGGACAACTGCACTGCGAGATCGTCACCGGGGACGCGGGCATCCAACCTGTTTAACTGTTGCTCTAGTGCTTCTAATGTGCTGTCAACGGCAGCCGATCGGGTACCGGGAATGTCCGGAATCTCTTGCAAGCGCCAGCGTGCGGCCAACAGGCGATCGCGGGCTTGCTGGAGGGTCGGCCAGTCCCCATCGAGGTCGAGTTGGGCGATTTGAGCAATAAGCTCCCCTGAGTCGGAGATCGCCCGGTTAGAATGTTGTATTTTCGCCCAATAGTCCGCAAAACCCCATAATAACAGTGAAAATCCCGAAATTGCGCATACAATCAAGCCGCCACCCACTTGAGGACGTTGCTGCAACCAACCCTTGAGAATCGTTTCTACTCCGATGGCAGTCATGGCGCGATCGGCACGAACCCTCGCCTGATTTCTAACCATTGATGCCACCTCCAACCTGGCTTTTGTTCGCGAATTCCGAGAGTTTTGTTGCCTTTCGATCCACCCTTTAATGAACGCAATCCTTCGATCGCGCGATCGCCCCTAGATTACCCTCATGTTATCAATCTACACGATAAACTTTACAAATACGGAAAATCACTGAGGGAAAGCGGATTTTTTTTGAACGTCGATAATTAAGCGGATTGTCCCCGCACTTAAGCGACCGGAAACTTTTTCTAAAATACTTCTAAAACATCAATTTTCTTAACTTAAAATTTCGCGGGCTTCGGAGAGTTCCGCCGGAAAGCCCCCGCGTTTTTATGGCGATCGCGGGGGGGGATTCTCCGCGATCGTGCGATCGTCGTTACCGATCTCGATCGGGTTTAATCTTAAAATGGAACCATCGATCGCCGTGCGATCGCATTTTCTTTGAGGGATTACATTTATACTTTAAAAACAATGTTTGATTCTGCTTCGACCGGGTTCGAGATCGACGGCAATCGCCGTTTTCGTCCGATTCAAATCGCCATCAAAACGGGCATTATTAACGAAAAAACAATTTTCAAAAAAGTGAGCGACCTCGGAGATCGAGAAAAGGTAGATATTGTTTGGATCGATGATTTTACAAAAGCTTGCGAAAATCAAGCGGAAGCGATCGCCGGATGGGATCGCGCCCGAGTTGCCGCTATTTTTAGCAACCCGATCGCGATCGAAAATAACGGCGACGGGGCGATCGTTTACGGCGATTTTCATGGAAATGGGACACCCTTGACTTACCCCCTATCTAAGGATAATTCCTACTGGTCTCATCTCCAATTAAAATTCTATTTGCAACAACAGATCGACCTCACCCCCATCGCCGTAGCCCCGGGAATTTTTGTCGGTTTTCGCGATCCCTTCGACGCCGAACGTTTTCGGCTACAGCAATTGCGCGCCTCGGTGAGTCTTCCCGCACTTTCAGCGCAATGGTCTGTCGAAGATCGGGGGATTCTCGACCCATTAATTAGCTTTTTCGGCGATCGCGGACGGCTACCTTTTCCGGGAGAATTGAGTGCAGAAGCAGCGATTTGCGATCGCTTTGGAAATGTCGGTCGCGCCTACGAAGCGATCGCCCGGACTGGCGATCGTCCCGGTTGGGAGAGTCTCGCTTACCAACGACGGCAAGACCTGTTAATTTATCTATGCTGTCGTCATATTTTGGAAAAATTGGATCGAAAAATTGCCAATTTTCCTCCAGAAATAGAAAACGATCTCAAAGCTTTTTTCGGGACAGTTGAAAAAGCTGAAAGTATGGCTCAAGGATTGGGCGATCGCGCGACTTATGACGGTGTTTTACTGAATTATTGCGAACAAAGTCGGTTCGGTAAAAAATTACCCGGTGCTTTTTATATCCATCACAGCGCCATCGATCGCCTCGATCCCATTTTGCGCGTTTACGAAGCGATCGCCCGCGTCGAAATTGGCGCGATCGACGGCGCGACTTTGGTTAAATTTAATCTCGACAAACCCAAAATTTCCTATTTATTTTACCCCGACTTCGATCGCGAAGAACACCCGATTTTACGCGCCAGCTTGCAACTCGACTGTCGCGATCGCCGCCTGAGTTACCGCGATTATACAAAGGTAGAAAATCCGCCGATCCTCCACCGTAAAGAAACCTTCGTCACCCCCGACTATCCCCACTACGAACGCTTCGCCCATCTGACCCGCCAGGAGGAACGCTGGGGACTGCTGGACAAGGGGCGCGCGATCGGTACGACCGACGGCTGGCAGCAGTGTTTGAGCGATCGCCGTGTGGAGATTTGTAATTACGAAGTCGTTCCCTTGCGCGACTTGGAAACGGGGGCGATCGCCCTTCCCAAGATCGAACGCCACCGGGCGGCGATCGCCCGGTCCGATCTCTCACGTCCGGTTCGCCTCGCCCTGGAAGCGGAGTTGTTCGAGGAAGGAACCACCTTTTTTGATTACGGTTGTGGCTACGGTGGCGACGTCACCCGGATCGGCGATCGCGGCTACAGCAGCGCCGGATGGGATCCCTATTACTTTCCCGACAACCCCATCTCACCTGCGGATATTGTCAATCTCGGCTACGTGATTAACGTGATTGAGGCGATCGACGAACGTCGCGACGCCTTGCGCCACGCCTGGGAACTGACCCGAGGACTGTTAATCGTTGCCGCCCAAGTTTCGGTATACGATCGCCAATATGGTTTAGTCGCTTACGGCGATGGTGTCATTACAAAACGCAACACATTTCAGAAGTATTACGAACAAGAAGAACTGAAAACCTATATCGAACAAACTTTAGAGATAGAAGCGATTCCCGTCGGTCTGGGGATTTACTTCGCGTTTCGCGATCGCGATCGTGCCGAAACCTTCAAAGCATCTCGGTTTCGATCGCGGATGAACACGCCACGCGTGAGAATTCCCAGTAAACGCTTTGAAGATTACGAAGATCTCCTCACGCCCTTAATGCAATTTGTGAGCGATCGCGGTCGCCTCCCCGTCAAAGGCGAACTGACTCAAGAAGCTGCAATCTTGGCAGAGTTTCGCAACTATCGCCGCGCTTTCGAGGTCGTCGTTCAAGCCACCGATCGCGAAGAATGGGACGCCATACAAGAAGCCCGACGCCACGACCTGCTCATTTACCTGGCGCCTCAATTAGCGAATTTGCCGAAATTAAGCCAGTTTTCAAACCAAACGCGCAACGATATTAAAGGACTGTTCGGGAGTTATCGTCAAGCCTGCGCGATCGCCCGTCTTCTCACGTTCAGCCTGCGCGATATCGGCTTAATCGCCGATTGCTGTCGGGAAAGCGACCTCGGTCTCAAACTCCCGGATGCCTTGTGCATTCACACTAGCGCCCTCGATCGCCTCGACCCCTTATTACGCCTATACGAAGCCGTCGTCAGTCGTATTATCGGCAGCATGGACGGCGCGACCTTGATTAAATTTCACTTAAAAACACACAAAATCTCTTACTTATTTTATCCCGACTTCGATCTCGACCCCCATCCCGCTTTACAGACGAGTATGCAGATCGACTTGCGAGACTTGCGCGTCATTTATCGCGACTACGATTTAGAGGATAACCCACCAATTTTGCATCGGAAAGATGCCTGCGTTACCCCAGAATACCCGAATTACGAAAAATTTGCCAAATTAACCCAACAGGAGGAAAATTGGGGCTTATTGGACAATTTAAAAGCCATTCGCACTCGCCGAGACTGGCAGCGCCACCTTGCCGAACATTGTGCCGAACTGCGCGGAAACCGCCTCTACTGGCGCAAAGATGCCGATCCCTATCGCCTTAAATTAATGCAATCTTTACGGCGATCGCGGTTAAAAAGAAAAGATTGAATTTTAGATGAAAGATATAGTCTTTTTCAAGACCATGAAATAGAACTCCAATCCCCCTAAATGCCCCTTAAAAAGGGGGATTGAACTTGCTCTTACTGCTGAGGAAATCGACCGCTTTGTATCGATCGCGATCGCGGTCGTTCCTCAAAGTCTTAAATCTTTTTAGAAAAAACCTCTATTTTAAAAAACTTAGATTACAATCGGCGAAACTGTACCTCAAGTTACCCAATTTCTTGTATGGAATCTACCTTAAACTCTCCTCAATTTTGGCCGTCGCGCGATCGCCTTCCTTCCCTGTCCGATCCCCGTTGGGGAGTGTTAGCAATTTTAGCCAGTTATATTATTTTAGGCATTACTGTTTTAGGCTTTAATCGATCGCCCGCCCAAATTTTACTGATTATTAGTTCGGCTTGCTGCCTCGATATTGCTTATCATTGGTTATTTCGCAAACGAGAAATATTATTTCCCTTAAGTGGGGCAATTACGGGCTGTTCTTTGAGTATTTTAACGAATTTCGGTCATGGGTTGTGGTTGCCCTTCGTTCCCGTATTTTTTGCGATTTCATCTAAATATTTAATCACCTTCCAAGGTCGTCACGTTTTCAATCCAGCGTTATTCGGAATTACTCTCAGCTTGCTCTTGACAAATGGCGCCATTAGTGCAGCACCTGCATATCAATGGGGCGGATCGGTCGCCACGATCGCATTTATTATTACGGCGGCTTTAATTGCTTTTGTTTTTAAAATAAAACGAACCGCTTTAATTATTTCATTTCTTATTTTTTACACCCTGCAACTGTGCATTCGCGCCTTTTTGATGCAGTGGCATTTACCGCCAGAAACCTTGTTTATGGGGGCGTTAAGTTCTCCCGCATTTTACTTATTCACCTTTTTCATGATTACCGATCCCAAAACTTCTCCTCAAACTACGCGGGGACAAATTGGGATGGCTTTTTTTATTGTTTTTATCGATTTAATTTTGCATAAATTTGAAACTTTATCCACTTTCTTTTTTGCGGGATTTGCTTATTTTGCGCTGCGGTTTATTGGGTTGCATCTCAAGTCTTTTATTGTTAGTCTAAACGCCAGTATAAAAACAAGAGATTTCAGCTCATTTTCGATTAGTAAAGGCTTCAGTGTTCTTTATCGATGGAGTGCGATCGCGGCGATCGCCAGCTTGGGTTTACTCTTTTATCAAAACATCATTACCGCTAAATCCCCGGTCAATCCCGAATTTAAATTCGTCGAAATATCGGCAGAATCGGCAGGAATTTCTAGTCAGCCGAGTAACTTACTCGATCGCGTCGATTCCCGAGTCAAAAATGTTGCTAAATGGATGTTATCGGTGGGCGATGCGGTCGCTGTTTCCGATTTCGACAATGACGGTTTGCAAGATGTTTTCTTAACTTATCCCTTAAAAAGCGATCGCGATCGGGCCGCCTTATATCGCAACCGGGGTAACTTTCAGTTTGAACGAGTTCCCTTACCGATTTTAAATAAATTTGTCACCCATCCGACTCGCGACGGACTGCCCGCCGGGGCGTTATGGTTTGACTGGGATAACGATCGCGATTCTGACTTATTAATTACAGTCGGTTATGGCAAAACAAAATTATTGCAAAATCGAATTGTGGAAGATGGAAAGATCGGTTTTCGAGACATTAGCGAACGAGTAGGAATCGAAGAATACACGATTAGTTTGACCGCCAATGCTTTCGACATGAACCGGGACGGTCACCTCGATTTGTTGGTGGGAAATGCGATGAATCCGTACTTATCCGATTATGAAAAACCGACAAAATTTAATATTTTTAAATTACCGGAAGCCGAATATCCGGGCGATCGCCGAATGTTTAATTTCATGCATCGTAGTTGGTATGACGCCAACAACGGTGGCGAAAATCTCTTTTATCTCAATCGTGGGGATCGTTTTGAAAAACAAGATATCGTCAAACTGGGTTTTTCCAGTCATCGCTGGACTTTAGATATTGGAACGGGAGACCTCGACGGCGACGGATGGACCGATATTTATCTCGCCAACGATTTCGGTCCCGACCAGATGTTTTTAAATCAAACAGGGAAAAATTTTCGTCCGATTGTCGGTCGATTGGTCGGAGAAATGGGACGGGATACCTATAAAGGGATGAATGCGTCTTTAGGCGATCTTGACAATAACGGTTATCCCGATATTTATGTTTCTAACGTCCACGAAAAACTGCAAGCAGAAGGGAGTTTGTTGTGGATGAATGCTGGAACGGTCAAATCGGACGGCGATCGCGCTTTTTCTGACGAAGCGATGCGACGAAATGCCCTCAATGAAAACCGTTTTGGTTGGGGTGGGGCGATGGGAGATTTAAACCGAGACGGACGTTTAGATTTGCTACAAGCAAATGGAATGGTGGACGATAATTACGATCGCCCCACGGAAAATCGAGAGTTGACGAAACCCGGTGCATTATTTCCCGCCCCAACCTTTGAAAAAGGCGATCGCCACTGCCCGGATTATTGGTATTGGAACGCCCAAATTGCCCTTACCAATCCCGACGTTCACGGATATGCGGATCGCTGGGCAGATTTACAGGGACGTTGTATTTTCCCCTATGAAAACAATCGAGTTTATCTCAATCAAGGGGATAAATTTATCGATATTGCCCGCGATGTCGGCTGGGACGAACCGGGGAACTTCCGAGGAATTGCCTTATCCGATCTCGACAACGATGGGGATTTAGATGGGTTAGTCACCCATCAATTTGCCCCGGTTTCAATTTACCGCAATGACAGTATTGCTAAACCTTGGATCGGGTTGAAGTTAGAGGGGAATGGCATCACTTGCAACCGCGATGCGGTGGGAACGAAAGTAATTTTACAAACCCAAAATAGCCGTCAATTGCGAGAAGTTCGCGAATCGAATGGCTTTTCCGCCCAAGGCGATCGTCGTCTGTTGTTTGGATTTCCGACACCTCCCGAAAAAATAGATGCGGAAATTTATTGGTGTGGGGATTCTAGGGCAGAAAAACTTGCTTTATCTGCGAATCGTTACCATCATCTCATTCAACCATGACGGGTTAAGGTTAATGGCAGGCAAGATGCCTGCCCTACAGCTTTTTCGACCGATGTAAAAATCTAGCAAATCTCCATGTTTTTAAGTAGATTGAGAATCGGTTAAATCTCAGGATTTGGAACCGGGCGATCGCGCAAACAGGCATCTAATGCCTGGGAAACTAAGGGAATACTTAAATATGCCTCCGCCGCTTCAATTAAATTGTTAATATTCTCGTCACTGGCATCGTCCATATCATCACTTAACCGCTTATCGGTTAACTGGCGATCGAGAGGAAATTGCAATCTTAAATAACGGGAAGTATCACCAATTACGTAATCGGTAATATAATGATACACTTCTGCCGGGGCATCGGTCATGACCTTAACTACGCGACCGTCCCAAATCCATTGCAACGGTCCCCAAGTTCGGGCATCTTCCCAGCGAATTGTTCGCGTTGCCGATCCCGTTCCGATGGAAATTACTTGTAAATCTCCGAGAGAATTCCCCAAGCGAATCGCTTCTGCTACTGCACAAGCGGTGGGATTATTAGCAGCTAATCCACCATCAATAGCGGAGTGAACTTCTCCCCCAATAATAATTTTATGGGCGGGGAAAAAGGTTGGGGCTGCGGTAGAACAGACACAAGCTTCCCACAAACAAATATCGGCAAAGCGATCGCGCCAACTTTTAAAAATAATCGGCTGGCGACCGATCGTGTCGTAGCTGGTAATTAATAGTTTGGGATCGGTAATATCGGAAAATGTTGTATTGCCAAATAAGTTTTTGAGCAGATCGACGAGCCCTTTTTCAGAAAATTTGGGGCCGGACAGACCGTATTCTAAAATTAAAGGCAAACGTTTTAAAGACCAGCGACTGGTATAGGGAAAGATATTTTTGGCCTTTTTTCGATACAGTTCGACAATATCTTGACAAGACAAACCGCAGGCGATCGCCGCCGCCAACATCGACCCGGTAGAGGTTCCGGAAATTAAATCGAAATATTCGTTTAACGGTTGTTGTAAACGGCGTTGGATATTGACCAACATTTGGGCCGCCAAAACGCCACGAATTCCGCCGCCGTCGATACTTAAAATGCGATAAGACACAGCGTTATCCTCTTCACCCTTCTTGAAATATGCGTTCTCTAACGATATCTATTATCCCTCGATCGCCTTTTCCCGGTCGATCGTTACGCTAATTTTTCCATTAAAATTCGGGATCGGCGCGTTGGGTTTGCTTAACCTCACTTTTACCCGGGTCACTCGTTCCGCTTTTAAGATACTTTGCGCGATCGCCTCCGCCAAGCGTTCGATCAAGGCAAATTTCGAGGTTTCCACCAGCTTTTGAATCGCGGAGATCGTCTCGCGGTAGTCGAGGGTCTCCTCGATCCGATCGCTGTTCCCCGCCGCCGCCAAATCCACCCACAAGGTCGCGTCCACCTCAAACCACTGTCCGAGGACGCGTTCTTCGTCGAGATATCCCGTATACCCGTAACAGCGAATTCCCGTCAGTTCGATGCAATCCATATTTGAAATAATGATTAGTCTCGATGTGTCCTTTCTTAGATTATCTGGTTTGACGACATTCGGGGAAGTCGAAGCGATCGCCAACGGCTTACTAGACGACGCCATCCCCCTAAAAAATGATTGCAGAGTGAGCGATCTTTTTATAAGATAGATTTTGTTAAATTGATAAAACTCAAGAATTTTCTGTGGAAATTATCCAACCTTATCTCGGTTATATCGGTCTTGGAATCGGTGCAGTGTTTGGTGTTCTCGTCCTGGTTTGGATCGTTGTTTCTCTCAGTATTTTTCTAAAAACTAAAGGAATGCCACAACTCATTTCTAATTTTTTTATTTCCATTTCAGACGGCAATATTAATGGGGCGTATGAAATGACAAGCGATCGCTTTCAGGCCAAAATGTCAAAAAAACAACTGACTAAGTTTGCAATCAATAACAAATTAACACAATATCGACGAACTCAAATGACTATCCCGACGTCCGAAGAGGGAGTTTATAGTTTGGAAGTTGTGGTCGAAACAAAAACCGGACGAAAAATTCCTTTATTGTTAAATTTAGTCAAAGAGGAGGAAGGTTGGAAAATTGACGACTTGGAATATGCGAAAGTTTCTAAAATTTTAGCCAAAGAATCGAAATCTTAATCGATCTTTCCCGCAAAGGTGAAAATCCAAAAATTATCTCAGTGGATGACGAATGGCGATCGATGAAGAAAAGGGTTAGTTTTTGACTTTGACTAAATCAGCAACAACTCGTTCGATTCCGGCGACCACACGGGCGAGGCGATCGTCATTAATTTTATCCGGCGTGTCTTCGATCGTGTGGTAATAGGCATAGCGAAATGGGGCAGTATCGGTAATCATAATCGCGGGATAATCTTGTTGCCAAAATGACCGACCATCCGACCATCCAATCCCGGGAAGAAGATGGGGAACGATCGCCCCTTCCGAGGGAAATTGGCTATGACTGCGAAAAGAGGCGATCGCCTGTCGCAACAGGTTTCCCGAAGAGAGATTACTAATAAAGCCAATAAAATTTCCAGTAAGAGGATAGGCAAGATTTAAAGGAAACGGACATTTTTGACTGCCCGGTTCGTCACAATAGTAACCGATGGTTTCTAACCATAACATGGCCACAATATATTCGCCGCGATCGCGGCATTCTTTCGCATAAACTAAACTCCCCATATCCTCCGTCCAAAAAACGGAGGTTCCTCGTTAACGAACTCGACAAATCGCAACGTTCGCGCCATTTTCTTGCCTACAAATGCTCGCCCCAAGGCTAACACCGTCGCCGCCCCACTTCCGTTGTCATTCGCCCCCGGACTGCCGACGACGGAATCGTAATGGGCGCCAATCACGACAATTTCATCGGACTTTTCTTTCCTTCAAATTTCAACTTCTAAGTTGTTAAAAACTTGTCCGTCTACTTGATAACTATGGCGGTTGACGGTGTAGCCAGCCGCCGATAAAGACGATTCTAAAAATCGTTCTACTTCAATCAGGCGATCGTAAACTAGATAATTATGTTCGCCAAGATCGCCACAGATTGTCTCGATATCTCGGCGCAACAAGCGGGCTAAATCGGCTTCATACGCGGTTAGAGGGGGTAATTCACCGCGATAACTTTTTCCTGGTATATTAAGCACGGTTGCCCATCCGCCAAAGCTAATAAAAAATAAAATTGCGATCGGAAACACCAATTTCTTGAAAGAGGAGCGATCGAGCCATTTTATTTTAGCAAATTTTAATGGTTTCATGAAGTAATAGGAGGGACGTGGTCATGTCATGTCCCTCCCCATCGATCGCCCTTATAAATCGCGATGGGTAAAAGATTTTGCATTTACACCGGAATAAGTGGCGGCAATTTGACCGGAACCGACCACTTTATATTTGTAGGTAATCAACCCTTCTAAACCGACCGGACCGCGTGGGGGCATTTGTTGGGTACTGATGCCAACTTCGGCGCCAAAACCGTAGCGGAAACCGTCCGCAAAGCGAGTAGAACAGTTATGAAAAACTCCGGCGGCATCGACTTGGGCGAGGAAAATTTCGGCAGTATGATGATTTTCAGTAACGATCGCCTCCGTATGTTTGGAACCGTAAGTCGTAATATGGGCGATCGCAGCGTCCATATCGTTGACGACTTTCACCGATAAAATTAAATCGCTGTATTCCGTAGACCAATCTGATTCAGTCGCTACTTTTACATCGGTTAAAACTTCTCGCGTGGCTTCGTCGCCGCGCAATTCGACCCCTTTTTCCGCCATTTTCGGCGACATTGCCGTTAAAAATTGGGGGGCGATCGCCCGGTGAACCAGCAAAGTTTCGATCGCGTTACAGGCTGCCGGATATTGAGTTTTGGCATCGATCGCGATCGCCACGGCTTTCTCTAAATCCGCCGCTTCGTCAATATATAAATGACAAATTCCATCGGCGTGACCCAACACCGGAATTCGCGTATTTTCTTGTACGAAGCGGACGAAACTATTCGATCCTCTCGGAATAATTAAATCCACATATTCATCTAATTTCAGCAATTCGATCGTTTCTTCCCGCGTCGTCAGTAACTGAACCACATCGGGATCGATTTCGGTTTTTGCCAATCCCGCACGAATCGCTTTAACAATCGCCGTACACGAGGCGATCGCCTCTTTTCCTCCTTTAAGAATAACACCATTTCCCGACTTAATTGCTAGGGAAGAAATCTGGATGGCAGCTTCCGGACGGGCTTCAAAAATAACCCCCAAAACACCCAACGGACAGGTCACCCGTTTGAGGATCAATCCCTCATCTAATTCTCGATGAATTTGTACTTGACCGACCGGATCGGGCAGTTTTCCGACATCGCGAACTCCGGCGACCGTCGCTTTCAATTTGGTTTCGTCCATTTTCAAACGGTTGTAAAGGGGTTTGGAAATCCCCATTTTTTCCGCCGCCTGACAGTCTTGTTGATTCGCCGCCACAATCTCCGATGCTGCCGATTCTAAGGCTTCGGCGATCGCCGCGATCGCTTGATTTTTGGCTTCTGTGGAAAGTACCCCCAATTTTCGGGAAGCATTGCGGGTCTTGCGCGCAATTTCAACTAAAGGAATCGATGCGAGTTCAACCGTACTCATAATTTCTCTAATCACACTTGCTCTTTTCATGCTACCGCTATTTGGGGAGTCCGGAAGAGGGCGTCGGGGGTCGCGTCCGGATTCCGTCCGAGACGTTGAAAGTAGAGTTGAGCTGAGGTGACGGGCGATCGCGATCGATTCGTCGCCAAACCTCTCTCAATCAATTCACTACACCCATTGTGCTTTTCATTGGGGCTTACACGGAAATTGACGCAGATGTTTTCGCTTACCTTGAGTAAAAACTCACGCTCAAATTGTAAAAAATTTGTAGAAAATTGAGCCATTTCAAAAATTTTAAGCTATCACGGAAGCAACGGCGATCGCTCCGACTGGCATAACAGACGGTTTTTAATTTATTCCAAGTTTCTTTCCTTTCCAACCTTCTATCCAATCGTGGCGCGATCGCCCGTATCCATACGCTAATTGGGAGAAAAAACGATCGTGTCAGACGAATCACATTCTTTTCCAAAAGCCGGACGGGCAGCGATGACCGGGGTCACTTTAACGATGAAAGGAATCGGAGGAAACCTGGCGCTTGCCTCGGGAATCACCATGACCTTAATGGGTGGTATGGTGCTCGTTCTCTGTCTTGCCCTCGTTTTTATTATTAGCAGTGAAAACCCCACCACGGGGCTGTTAATTTCCGTAGCGATCGCCCTTGCTTTTAATGTACTTGCCTTTTTTATTGCCCCCTGGTTTATGGATTTAAGCCAAAAATGGCTTTACAAAACCCGGTGGATCGATTTAACCGAACTCGAAACAAAAAGCCCGGAAACCCTAGAAGTTCTCCAGCGTGTTTGTAGCGAAAACAACTTAAAAACACCGCGCGTCGGCATCATCGACGACCAAAATCCGACCGCGTTCACTTACGGTTCTTTACCCAATAGCGCCCGCTTGGTCGTCAGCGAAGGATTATTTACCTACCTCGATGACGATGAAGTTGCGGCAGTATACGCCCACGAATTAGGTCACATCGTCCATTGGGATTTTGCGGTGATGACCGTCGCCTCAACCTTAGTTCAAATCACCTATTTGATTTACGTTTTTGCCACTCGCATGGGCAATAAAGGCGGCGAAAAAGTTAAAGATGTCGTGGGAACAGTCGGCTTAGTTGCCTACATTTTTTACATTATCGGAACCTATTTGCTGCTGTATTTATCCCGCACTCGCGAATACTTTGCCGATCGCTTTGCCGCCGAAACCACGGGCAATCCGAACGCCCTGTCTCGGGCCTTAGTAAAAATTGCTTACGGTTTAGTAGAAGAAGCTCAAAAAGCCACCGAACCCAGCCGCTTAATGGAGGGAACTCGGGCATTAGGCATTTACGACCATAAAGCCGCCCCCTCGACGGGAACCGCTTACCGAATTTCTGCCGCCCCCGCCCAAATTGGCCGCGTGTTTTTATGGGATTTATTCAATCCTTGGGGGTGGTGGATGGAACTCAATTCCACTCATCCTTTAACGGGAAAACGAGTGCGCGCTTTGAGTACCTATGCGGAACAATTGGGCTTAGAGATCGAATTCGATATGGGTCGCATTGTCGGCGAAGGTCGCCACTTAAGTAAAAGCAAACTTTACGGCAATTTTGTCTTAGATTTGCTGTTGTATCTCGCCCCAATTCTCGGATTTGTGGGCGGTTTGATTGTCGGTATCGCAACCCTCAAGCCCGGTTTAGAAATCTTGCCGATCGCCTGTCCCTTAATCGGTGTAGGCATTGGTATTCTGGCGAAAACCTTGGTGATGTTCCCGAATTTTCACGATGCCCCTGAAACCGATATTCTCACCCTGATGTCCGATCCTTACGCCAGTCCCTTGCGCGGTCAACCTGCTTATTTACAGGGAGAACTGATCGGTCGGGGAGATGCGGGATATCGCTTTGGTTCCGATTTGAAATTGCAAGATCCGACGGGCTTGTTATTCCTGCGTTATGCTTCCCGCTTCGGCCCGATCGGTAACTTTTTATTCGGGATGAAAAAAGTTAAAAGTTTAATCGGAATGGAGTTAAAAACCCTCGGTTGGTTCCGCCGGGGGGTGATGCCTTGGATGGATTTAATTCGCTTAGAAAGCGATAGTGGAACGACGGTGAAAAGTTACCATCGCTTCTGGTCTTTTATCCTCGGGGGTGGGGCGATCGCCCTCGGGATCGGCGCGATCGTTTTCTGGTTGCAACCGTCGATCTAGACAGAGCTGAACGAACAGTCTACAGTCGGTAAGGGTGTTTTTCTCCGGAGATTAACTCCATTTTAGAGAAAAATTCCCTTACCTTTTTATCGGCTTATTTTTTACCTTTGCACTCCCATGTCTTACGAACGCGAGAAACAAGTTGTCATCGAAGCGGCGATCGCTGCCGCCAAATTATGCCAAGAGGTCCGGCGAGACATTCCTCCGGCGATGGAAAAAAGCGATAAAAGTCCCGTCACCGTGGCGGATTACGGGTCTCAAGCGGTCATTTGTAAGGCGATTGGCGATGCTTTTCCCGAAGATGCGATCGTCGGCGAAGAGGACGCAACGGCGTTGCGCGATCCGGAAATGGCGGCACAATTAGAGAAAATTACGCAATATGTGAGAACTATTCTGCCGGAGGTGACCTCGGAACAAGTGACCGAATGGATCGATCGCGGTAACGGTCAAGTCGGTTCTCGCTACTGGACCTTAGACCCGATCGACGGTACCAAGGGCTTTTTACGGCAAGATCAGTATGCGGTCGCGATCGCGTTGGTGGAAAATGGGGAGGTCAAACTCGGCGTCATGGCTTGTCCGGCGTTGGCGATCGAAGAGGGGGACGAACCGGGAACTTTATTTGTGGCGGTACGCGGCGAAGGGGCAACGCGGATGTCCCTCCACGGCGGCGAGGCCCAAACGATTCGCGTGGTCAAAGCGGACGACATGGAAAATTTGCGCTTTGTCGAAAGTGTCGAAGCCAGTCACGGCGATCGGGGGCGTCAAAATGCGGTGGCGCAAGCGGTCGGGATTACGGCGGACTCGGTTCGCGTCGATTCTCAAGCGAAATATGGAATCGTGGCGTCCGGGAAGGCGGCGTTATACATGCGCTTGCCGTCGCCGAAATCGCCGAATTATCGGGAGAATATCTGGGATCATGCGGCGGGGGCGATCGTGGTCGAAGAAGCGGGGGGTCGCGTCACGGATATGCACGGCAAACCCCTCAATTTTGCCGACAGTTCTAAGATGACGGAAAATCGGGGCGTGGTGGTCAGTAATGGGGTGATTCACGAGACGGTGTTAGCGGCGTTGCGAGATTCCTAAACTGGGCTGCAAGATGGGTGAGGCGATCGCCTCTGGGTTTTGAGCTTTTAAAAAGTCTATCTCTGGATAGAGTGACCCTCAAGCTGTTCCAAGTTATCTTAAGAACAAGATAAATAACGGTTCGCCTCCCTCTCGATAAAATTGCGAGCCTTTTAGTATAGCGCTTTCAAAACTGTCTTACTCAGTTCCCCGCCGAAGTTCTCCTACCCTTCCGGCGGGATTCTTTTATGGAAATTCGATCGCCGGAAAACTGAAGCGGGTAGGAGACTCGCAAGACGAAAACCTTCTTCAATCCTTCTTCAATCGTGATTTCAGAAAAATCACTAACTTTATCCATGCCCTTTGTATGTCTAACAGCTTACCGTCATTACTAACTAGAATTTTTAGCAATAAAGCGGGGAGTAAAGGCGATCGCGATCGCCCTTCTTAACCTATCTTAAAATATCTGCGGGGCTTTAACCTTCAAATAAAGTCGTATAATCTTTAAGGATTCTTTCCGCAAACGACTTGAGTTAAACCCCTTGAATCTACGATGCAAGCAAAAACGAAACCCAACTGGGCAGGAGACGATCTCCTCTCTCAATTTGTCAACGTTCTGATTAAAACCCCACCGATTTACAGCCTGATGAAGCGACAGGCGCGACAAGTGTTAATTAAGACGGCTGAAAAAAAAGGGGTTCCTTGGCGCGAAGAATGTCAAACCCTGGACAATCCAGAAGTTAAAAGCTGTTTCGATCGCGTCAACAATCCCAATCTGATTTATCCCGACTACTATCAAGTCCCCTTTCACGCCTATTCCGAAGGAAATTTGTGTTGGCAAGCGGCATTTGAAGCATCACCCGCTACAAAAGCGATGGCGCTGAGAGTGTGGCCGAAAGAAGAATTAACCTGGGAAAAAGCGCAGGATAAATTACGCCATAGTTTTTATCAAATCGTGGAAAAATATCTGCCCGAACGGATATCCGACCTGTTAGATGTAGGGTGTTCGGTCGGCCTTTCAACTCTTTACTTGCACCGCTATTTTAGCCGACGACAAACGAGTGCGGTTCGCACGGTGGGATTGGATTTATCCCCTTACATGCTCGCTGTCGCGCAAATGAGCGATCTCCACGGCGAAATCGCGCGCTGGGTTCACTCCAAAGCGGAAGCAACGGGCTTTGCTGGGGATTCTTTCGATCTGGTCACGTTGCAATTTGTCTTACACGAACTCCCTCGTGATGCCACTCGTGAAATCTTCCGAGAGGCACTGCGAATTTTGCGACCGGGAGGGTGTTTGGCGATCGTCGATAACAATCCCAAATCGGCGGTTATTCAGAATTTACCGCCAGCGTTATTTGTACTGATGAAAAGTACCGAGCCGTGGAGTGACGATTACTACACCTTTGATGTGGAAACGGCGTTAAAAGAGGTGGGGTTTAACTATCGAGAAACCGTCGAGAGCGATCCGCGCCATAGGGCGATCGTTGCGATTAAACCCAATTGAGTTCGAGAACTGGGGATGAGGAAAACATGGCTAAAGCTCGAACAAGGTTTCGGCGTCCGCGATCTGACGAACGGTGGCGATGCTTGATTGCATCAGAAACCATCAAAAATTATCGGCCTTTCCGGTGAATTTCGCTCAATCAATCATTTGCAACCATCCCCGTCGAACGGCATAAACGAGGCGATCGATGAGGTGCATTTCTTCCGGGGTTAGGGGATGGTTTAAGATGGCAGATTGTAAAAATTGGCGATCGCGCCCGGTGATTTTCCGAACGGCATAAACTTGGGAAAACAGTTCGGTGATATTGGGATTGTAAAGGGTGTAAGTCGCTTCCATGTTAGTAGAGAAAAAGATAAAAGGTTGGCACTGAGAGCCAGTCATCTATTCGCTACCATAGTCACCGCGATCGCGAAGCGACAACCGCAGATTTATAGAAATCGAGTTTGCGTGAATATACGGTTGCTGCTTTCGGTATTTTTACGGAATTGGCTAACAGCAAGGGGGTCGCGAGGAGAGATGGAGGCGATCTCCTGGCGATCGATAGGGGGTTAAATAGTTTAATTTCGTCTCATCCTCCGGCGACCGCACCCGTATTCAACTTTAGAGCGGGTCAGACCCTTTTTCCATCCAATCCACTCAATGGGGAGGGGCGATCGCGGGTTTATGGCTCGATGATTTGGGCTTAAAATATAGAGCGACCTTGACACAAAAGACCAAAAAAATGCAGTCAAGGGATAGAGGGAACTGAACCAAAATTTAAGACTTTCCTTAGTATTTTCCATGCAATCACCCAACCGTCGCACCACCAAATGACAAAATTGAGCGATACTCATCCCGAGACAGACACCGATCGCGGCGACAACGTCGAGCCGAATTTCGTCCCCTTAACCCGATCGCAGCGCAACTTATTATTATTGGCAACGGCGATTTGTTCCGCCTGTGGTTTGGCGGTCGAACTGCTCCTCGGAACCCTCGCCAGCTATTTAGTCGGCAATCAAGCCCTCGCCTACGGGGTCGCCGTTGGCGGTTTTCTCGCCGCGATGGGGATCGGGTCGTATCTGAGCCGCTTTATCGCCACCGAAGGCGATCGCGCCGAGCAACAATTCCAACTCCTCGGGGCCTTCGTGCGCGTAGAATTGGCGATCGCCCCCCTGAGTGCGTTCTTACCCCTCGGCTTATTTGCCCTTTTTGTCGTTAACGGTCCGGTGTGGCTCGGATTGAGCCTGGTGACCTTGCTCCTCGGTCTCCTCGCAGGCATCGAGATTCCCCTACTGACCCGAATTCTCGAACAAGATGAAGGGGTCAAAGACGCGATCGCCGGAGTCCTCGCCCTCGATTATGCAGGCGCCCTGCTCGGTTCTCTCGCCTTTCCCGTCTTGCTGTTGCCCCTGTTCGGTTTATTTCCGTCGGCGGCGATCGTCGGCGCCCTCCCCGCGTTGACGGTATTCGTACTTGCCGGAACCTTCCCACAACTGCGATCGTGGCGCTGGTGGGGCTTACTGGTCGGCTTGCTGTTAATCGCCTTCGCCCCGATCGCCATTCCCGCCAGTAACGCCCTCGAAAATAACCTCTACGACGCCCCGATCGTCGCCCGAGTGCGATCGCCCTACCAACGCATCGTCCTCACCCGGTGGCGCCAGGACGTGCGCCTGTTTCTCGACGGCGACCTGCAACTGTCCACCCTCGACGAATATCGCTATCACGAGGCCCTCGTCCATCCCGCCATGAGCGCCACCCCCCATCCCCGGCGGGTTCTCCTCCTCGGCGCCGGAGACGGAATGGCGGCTCGCGAAGTCCTCAAATGGCCCGAAGTCGAGCGCGTCTTACTCATCGACCTCGATCGCGAAGTCGTCGAACTCTCCCGGCGCCATCCCTTTCTCCAGCGCGTCAACCAAGGCGCCCTCGACGATCCGAGACTGGAAATTCGCATCGCCGATGCCTTCGTCAGCGCCCCCACCTTAGACGAAAGCTTCGACGCGATAATCGCCGATTTTCCCGACCCAGACAGCGAAATCCTCGCTAAACTTTACGCCGACGGTTTTTATCGCCGCCTTCTTCCCCGTCTCGCCCCCGATGGCGTCTTCGTCACTCAAGCATCGAGCTCCTTTTTCGCCCCCGGCGTGATGGCGTGCATCGCCGCAACCCTCGATTCCGTCGGCGTTTCCACCCATCCTTATACCGTTCACGTCCCCAGTTTCGGTCCGTGGGGTTTCGTCCTCGCCCGTCGGGAGGCGATCGATCCGCAGACGTTAAAATTACCCGTGACCACCCGTTTTTTAACCGAACCCCTGTTAGCCGATTTATTCGACCTTCCCGGAGATCTAAAATTCGACAACGTCGCCATCAATCGCCTCTCCCGTCCGGCGATCGTTCAATATCAAAATCACAATCGCTGGGAAGGCTACAACTAAAAATCCAGGGATTTTACAAAATCCTGGCGACAGTCGTTATTCTCATTGCAAAATAGGAAATCTACCTCAAAAAATATTCTTAAAGATTTAAAATGCTGACATATATTTGGTTAATCATTATCGTCGCGATCGCCATAGGCGTCGTAGTCGTCATCCGACAAAAACAACTCCCCGCCAGCAGTCGCCGCCAAGAGTTACCCCCTTTAGAACGGACGATCTTCACCCTCCAAATTGGCGATATCGTCGAACACATGGGAGTCGATTGGGTCGTCGAAGGCAAATTAATGTACGACGATAACGGTTACAACTGGATTGAATACTTATTGCAGGAGGGCGATCGGATTTGTTGGTTGGCGGTGGAAGAAGACGATCGCGTTCAAGTCAGTTTATTAGACCCCACCGACGAACTCGAAATTACCGGAGACCCCCCCGCCGAATTAAGCTTTACAGGAGAAAGTTACCGTCGCATCGAGTCCGGCGAAGCCTTTATGAATCGAGTGGGAACCACACTCAATCGCACCTCGCAAAAATGCCGTTATTTCGATTATCAAGGTCCCGGCGATAAGGTGCTGTCCGTAGAAGATTGGGACGGCAATCTCGAAGTCACCGTCGGTCGGCTTATTCGTCCCTCTAGTTTAACTTTGCTCCCCGGAGACGGACGGCGAGTGTATTGATGTTTCAAACAAGGGTGTCATCAAAAGTCTGTTCGCGAAAGCAAAGCACTCCAATAACCGACCTTGAACCCCAACCATACCCCCGGAAGATTTCCCGGAGGTGCTTTGAGGCTAAAAGGTAACTGAGAATAACTCAACCAACTGCCATTCATTCGCCAACCGATTTCATCGCAGAAAGATCGCCAAATTTTGCGATCGTGTTTTCTGGTTCCACCCAGACTTTGATAAATTTTTTTCTGTATGGAAAAACCAAATTTTCCTTGACTATATTTTAGCCAAAGTTCATCGATTGTCCGTAGATCTTCCGCCGGAAACTCATCGAGGTCTTGAGTCGATAGCCAATCCGATTTCCAATCTTTACCGATAACGTCAAACATTTGCACTGCACTTTCATAATCGGCCTCTTTCCATCGGCTTTCCGATAATAACCGATCTAGACGATAATAGCGAAGTGAAATAGCTGAATGGGTCGCATCTTTCCTCAGAGAGGAACGAAGTTGAGACGGTTTAAAACGCGCAGAATAAGATTGAAATTCCTTTAAGACTTCATCAACTGACTGATAGCGATATTTTGGTTTTGGCTCGACTAGACGATCTAAAATATTACCGAGTTCTTGACTGATTAAATTACCGTTTAAAAACTCGCGCCATATCCATTCGGACTCGATAATATCATATAAATCGAAAGAGCTGCTATGGGTTAATAAATACAAGCAAGTAACGCCTAAACTATATAAATCGCTCGCAAAAATTGGTTTACCCATTGCTTGTTCTGGCGCGCAATATTCTGCGGAACCGATAATAGTTCCGATCGCTGTAGATCGCCTATCTTGAATATATTTAGATGCACCAAAATCTACCAAAACTAAGTGACGATCGCGCGATCGTCGAATAATATTGTCCGGTTTGATATCCCGATGAATGACATGATGGTGATGGACGAACTTTAAAACAGTTAACAAATCTTTTAAAAGTTCGCGAATTTTATTTTCGTTAAAAACTCCAGATCGTTCTAATTCTTGCTGTAACGTTTCACCCTCGATAAATTCTTGGACTAAATATTGTTTGTTATTCGTCGAGAAGTAAGCGAAGAGTTCGGGAATCTGCGGATGTTTTCCCAGTTCTTCTAAGCGTCCGGCCTCTTGAGCAAATAATTCATAAGCTTTAGCAAGATTTGCCGCTCCTTGAGTTTGGGGAAGAAACTGTTTAATCACGCAAGTCGGCTTGGAGGGCTTAAAGTCATCGATCGCTAAAAATGTGCGTCCAAAGCCTCCTTGTCCGAGGATTTTTGTCGCCCAATACCTTTCGACTAATAACAGTTTATGACCGCATTTCTGACAAAATAGACAATCCTCGGGATTGGAGTGGAGACACTCGGGGTTAAGACATTGACGCATAGCAATTCCGAGCGAGGTTTGTTAGATAATTTTATCGATTGAGGGAAAATTTTAGCCTAGGGATTTTAACTTGATGAGAGACGCCGAGTTAACCTGTCATTCCCCAATTAACGTCGCCATTTCTGAAAGAATATAAGCTCTAAATTTATCCATCGATGCGGCAACTTATGGAAGTGAGACTGGCGATCGCTGCATGGTGGATTAAATCTCGAAATTAAAGCCTTTCTTCTTCAAGTTTCGATATTTTTCAGGGTCGAAACGATAGAGTCTAGCCGCGCGGTGGGAGACTCCTGTTTGATATTCATCGAGTTGGATTAAGAGATTCATTTTGAGGATCTTTTTGCGAAAATTTCGTTTGTCGAGTTCTTGTTCTAAAATGGTTTCGTAAAGGCGCTGCAATTGAGTTAAAGTGAATTTTTCGGGTAAGAGTTCAAATCCGATCGGTTCGTAGCGAACTTTACCTTTTAAACGAGTGAGGGCTCGTTGGACGATCGCCTCGTGATCGAAGGCTAAAGGCGGTAAATCGGCAACGGCAAACCATCGGGCGTCACGGGCGTCTGTCGCCGCTTTCAGGCGATATTCCCATAAATTTACTAAACCATAATAAGCCACAGTCACCACCCGATCGCGCGGATCGCGATCGCGCGATCCAAAGGTGTACAGTTGTTCCAAAAAAACATTTTCCAGCCCAGTTTCTTCCACTAATTCCCGTCGCGCTGCGGTTTCTAAAGATTCTTCGATCCGCACGAAACCACCGGGTAAAGCCCACTGGTTTTCAAATGGCGCTAAATTACGCTGAATTAACAAGATTTTGAGTAAATTCTCCTCATCTAGTCCGAAAACAACGCAATCGACGGTTAAAGCAGGTCTGGGAAACTCGTAGGTGTAAGCCATAGTCAACAGATTTTAGAGTTTGGATTGCAAAATTTAAATTTGGCGGAATCGCTTATGGTGCAAGGCTTAGAGGGTTTTTTGGATCTCTCGATCGCCCGGAAGCGGGCGTTCGCGCTCTTGACATCGTGTTTTTTGGACACTAATATGAGTGTATCAACTACACTATACAGCCATGAAAGAGCTGTTTGAAGTGGCTGCCGGGACAGTTGTGGGGAGACATCACGTCCGACTCGGCGTCAATAACCAGGACGGGTATTACCTGACCTCGACGGAAGAAGCAACGATCGCCATTGTCTGCGACGGTTGCAGCAGTGGAGTCCATAGCGAAGTTGGCGCTAAAGTCGGGGCGCGTTTGGTGGGGGAAGCGATTCGACGATCGCTATTTGAAGGTGAAGCGATCGCCGAACCCGAGAAATGTTTAGAAATCGTTCGCCAAAACGTTCTCGAAAACATCAAAACTATGGCGATCGCCATGGGGGGAAATACCAACGAAATCCCGCCTAAAATCCTACAGCATTACTTTTTATTTACCATTGTTGGCGTTTGGATCGCGCGATCGGGCATCGTCACCTTTTCCCTCGGAGATGGTTTATTAATCGTCAACGATCGCCCCACCCAAATAGGACCCTTTGCCAATAATGCCCCACCTTATTTAGTTTACGACTTCCTCGATCCCAATTCCGATCGCTGGAAATTCACCATCCACGATCGCCTCAACCCAGAAGATCTCAACTCGATCTTAATTGGAACCGATGGAGTCAACGATCTGATGAAACTCGCTCATTGTCCTTTTCCCGGAAAAACCGACCTCATCGGCGACATCCGTCAGTTTTGGATCCAAGACCGCTACTTCCACAATCCAGATACCATCCGTCGGCAATTATCCCTGATCAACCGCGAAATTCATAAACCCAACTGGGAATACCGACAAATGCTAAAAGAAACGGGATTATTACCCGACGATACCACCTTAATTGTCATCCGAAAACGTAAATCCACATAAACGACCTTCAAAGCTCGTTCCGTCTAATTCTTTCTGAAAATCTTTCCCGATTTACAGAGTCCCCACTCCCTTATCCCCAACATTTATGGACATCTACATCAATGGAAATAGAATTCATTTAACCCCAACTCAATCCATTGGGAAAGGGGGCGAAGCCGATATTTACGATATCGGTGGCGGAAAAGCGCTCAAACTGTTCAAACAGCCGGATCACCCCGATTATCAAGACTGGCCCGAACAACAACAAGCCGCCTTCGATCGCCTCGCCGAACATCAATATAAATTGCGTTTGTTTCCCAAAAATTTGCCGATTCGCGTCGTCCAACCCCAAGAATTTGCCATGAATGCGATCGGCGATACCATTTTGGGCTATACCATGCGACGTATCAAAGCAGCCGAAGTTTTAATGCGCTACAGCGATCGCGCCTTTCGTCAGTCGGGAATTTCTCATCAAAGCGTCGTTGAAATTTTCCAAGATTTACATCAAACCGTCAGCGACATTCATAAAGTTGGGGTAGTGATTGGAGATTTTAACGATTTAAACGTTCTCATTCGCCAGAATCGAGCGTATATTATCGATGCCGATTCTTTCGGAACTCAAACCTTTGCGTGTCGGGTATTTACCGCTCGCTTTCTCGATCCGCTTTTATGCGATCCCAACTATACTAAACCCGTTTTAAACGGATCGTATTCGCCATTATCCGACTGGTATGCTTTTTCAGTCATGTTAATGCAATGTTTATTATTCGTTCATCCTTTTGGAGGCGTTTATAAGCCCAAAGACACGAGCAAGCGCCTCCCGCAAGATGCGCGATCGCTGCACGGAATCAGCATTTTTCATCCAGAAGTTAAATATCCAAAACCTGCGATTCCTTATAAAGTTTTACCCGATGAATTACTAGATTATTTCTACAGTTGCTTTACGAGCGATCGCCGAGAACCGTTCGATCGCGCCCTCCTCGATCGCTTGCAATGGACGAAATGCACCGCGTGCGGACTCGACCACGCCCGCCCCACCTGTCCCGACTGCACCCCTTCGACCCCCGCCCCCGTCCCCACACCTGTCGTGACACAAGTCAGGGGAACCGTCAGTGCGGCGTCCGTATTTTTCACCGAAGGGGTCATTTTATTCGCCCTTGTCCAAGGCGATCGCCTGCGGTGGGTGTATTACGATCGCGGCGAGTTCAAACGGGAAGACGGAAACACGATTCTCGCCGGAGAACTCGATCCGGAAGTCCACTTTCGCATACGAAGTGAGATCACTTTAATTGGGAAATCGGGACACATGGTGACCTTAACCCCCGGCGAACCGCCCCAACGGGAGGCGATCGAAACCCGGGCGATCGCCTCCCAACAAGGAGAAGTCTTCGACGCCAACGAAACCTGTCGCTACTGGATTTACAACGGTCAACTGCTCCGCGACGGCGACCTCGGACCGGAATATATCGGCGACGTTTTAGCCGGACAAACCCAGTTTTGGGTCGGTGAAAGCTTCGGTTTCGGTTTCTATCGCGCGGGGGATCTCGATGTCGCGTTCGTGTTCGATACTCGAAGGAAAGGGATTTACGATCGCGTCACCTTACCGCGATCGCCCGGTCCGACGATCGATATGCATTGTATTTTCAGCCGCGATCGCTGCTGGGTATTTAGTATCACCGAATTGAACGGGGAAACGTGGCACCATTGCGCGATCGTGCGTCCCGACGGTTCCGTAGAAGCTACCGCACAAGTCCGACCCGACGGTAAATCGTGGCTGTCCGTCATCCGGGGTCATTGTGCGATCGATCCCTTCTTATTCGCCGCCACCGACGACGGAATCGTGCGCGTCGAAGTTCAAAACGGGCAAATTGTCACGACTAAGGAATTTCCCGATACCGAACCTTTTGTCAACAGCGAATCCCAATTATTCCCCGGACCCAAAGGACTTTACGTAGTCAACTCTCAAGAAATTTTGTTGTTATCCATGAGTTGAACCGTCGAATTTTTCTGCGGGTAAAAACTTCGCTAACCCCTTAGCAAACTTGCATCCGATCGACGCCAACCGATCGAGACTTAAAACAATTTATCCTCAATCCTCAACCATGACTCATCAACTCCCCATTCCCCCTCACTTCGATCGCCAAAAAGTCGGCGATGTCTGGCGCGTCCTCTATCAACAACGGGCCATGGATGCCAAACATTGGGCGCAACAATATAACCTCGAACCCGCCGCCAAAGATCGAACCCGAATTTGTTTGATGGCGATCGACGTTCAAAATACATTTTGCATTCCCAAATTTGAATTATTTGTCGGCGGTCGGAGTGGGACGGGTGCCGTCCAAGATAATATCCGACTTTGCGAATTTATCTATCGCAATTTGGGCATCATTACCGCGATCGCGCCGACCATGGACACCCACACCGCCATGCAAATTTTCCATCCCGTATTTTGGGTCAACGATGCTGGAGAAAATCCCGAACCGATGACCCAAATCTCGATGGAAAACGTCGAAAATGGCCTGTGGAAAGTGAATCCCGCGATCGCCTACAGCATCGCAGGCGGTAACTATATGGCCTTGCAAAATTACGCCCTGCACTATGTCAAAAAATTAAATCTCGATAGTAAATATCCCCTGACCATTTGGCCCTATCATTCCATGTTGGGGGGGATCGGTCACGCCCTCGTTTCCGCCTTAGAAGAAGCGATGTTTTTCCACAATATGGCGCGCAACAGTCAAACCCAATATGAAATTAAAGGCGGCAATCCCCTCACTGAAAATTACTCCGTGTTGCGTCCGGAAGTTCTCGAAGATTCTCAAGGTCGTCCCATCGCCCAAAAAAATACTCGCTTTATTCAAAAACTGCTCGACTACGATGCGGTGATTATTGCAGGTCAAGCAAAAAGTCATTGTGTTGCCTGGACTATTGACGATTTACTCACGGAAATTCAAGCCCAAGATCCGAAATTAGCCCAGAAAGTTTATCTTTTAGAAGATTGCACCTCACCCGTTGTCGTTCCCGGGGTGGTGGACTTCACAGACCAAGCCGATGCGGCGTTCGATCGCTTTTCTAAGGCAGGAATGCACCTGGTCAAATCCACCGAGGCGATCGATTCTTGGCCGGATTTATTATAAGTGTGTGAGGGGGAGAGGAAGTCGGGAATCGGGAAACAAAAGATATCTAACTTTTGCCCTCCTTCCTTGCACCGTTTGCCTTCTTCCCTCCCCCAACCTTCTAACTCCTCAACCCAACAAGATCATGAGCCAAACACCCGATCTCAATTCCTTATTCCAAAGCGCCCACGATGAGGGTTTGCTTTCCAATGCCTCCATGCAAGCGCTCAATGTGGTCGATATCGGCGCCCAAATTCAAGCGGGTTTGGGAATCGATGTCGATGACGTGATGGCGTCTGAGGTGGTGTTAGTCACCATCATGCCTGACGACTCGGGATCGATCGCCTACAACGGCAATACACAAGCGGTTTGCGACGGTCACAATGCAGTTATCGATGCTTTGATCGCCTCGAAACAGAAAGATAATATCCTCATTCACAATCGCTATCTTAACGGATTTTTATTGTATCCCTACTGTCCGCTCTCTCACGCCGTGCGGATGGACGATCGCAACTACCATCCGGATAAAGGCACGCCCCTATACGACCAAACGGTCGCGATCTTGGGAACGGTGCTCGCCAAATCCCAGGAGTTTGCCGATAATGGGGTTCCGGTGCGAACGGTGACGTTAATTATTTCCGACGGCGCCGATCTCCATTCCGTGCGGGCGCGGGCGAATACGGTGGAAGCTCTGGTTAAAGATATGCTGATGACGGAAAATCATATTATTGCCGCGATGGGGATTGACGACGGCAGCACGGATTTTCGGCAAGTTTTCCGCGAAATGGGGATTCGCGATCGCTGGATTCTGACGCCGGGAAATCAGGAAAGCGAAATTCGCAAGGCGTTCCAAGTGTTTTCCCAATCGGCGATTCAAGCGTCTCAAGGGGCGATCGGATTCAGCCAAACCTCGTTAGGGGGTTTTGGTGGTTAGGATTGCCAACAGCCCTTGACGCGAAGCGTAGACGGGGGATTTGGGGGGTTTTAGAATGGGAGGTGGAGTGCGATGCTCTTGGTTGTTTCGTTTTCGTGTTTTAGGAGTGATATGGATATCAAGTTAATTCTGCCGATTTTGAGCGTTGTCTTTACGATCGCCTGTTTGTTTTTCGGGACGAAAAACGGTTTTTACGACACGGACAAGTATCACGGTAACGGTTCGGCTCATTAATACCGAAGCGATCGCGAGCCTTCGTATTTTTTAACATTTTTTGAACAGATACTCGTCACGGGTGTCTGTTTTTTACTTTTGGGTCGGGCGATCGCCCTGAAATCAAGCCATAGAGAACCATCCAACCGTTCGTATGCTGTCGCTCCGTTTGTCGCCCTCGGGGGGCGATCGTCGCAAGAAATCCCTGCCCGAGTGCATATCGATACTTGACATCCCCAGAAAAAACTGTAAAAATGGCTACAGACAAGAAAAATCGTTCATCTTTCTTAAACGTCTTGAGAGTTAAGCTTCAAAAAGAGGTTTAGGGAAGACGGAAGTAGGGAGTTATCCCGAAGGAACGCGCCTGACTTCATTGAAACGAAAGGAGTTCAAGCGCATGAAACTGACTTATCGCGGTGTTAGCTACGAATACACCCCCCCAACCATTGAAACCACCGAAGGCGAACTCGCCGGGAAATACCGAGGATTGGATTGGCGCTTCTGCAACCTCAAGAAAGCGCCCGTCCAGCAACCGACCGTCGAGTTAATGTATCGCGGCGTCGCCTATGGCAGCGCCGAGCAAGCGCCGACGGTTCCCGTCCGCCAACCGATCGCCGTTCCCTCCGTGGCGCCTGCGGGATCTGCGAGTCTGTTTGAAGATAAAGCACGCTCGTTGATGATGAGTAACTGCCGCGCCATTAAAAAGCGCCAACAGTCGATGTTGAGCCGTTTGGCGAGTGAAGTGGGCCTGGCGGGTGACGTTTCCGGTTATTGGAATCGCATTCAAGGGAAAGTGCATCCCACCTTCCGCTTATCCTACGATCGCTCCCGCGCGGCGATGAGCTAAACCGTCATGACAACAGAGTGGCTCGTCATCTCTGTTAATCATCTCTGTTAATTAAAAAACGCCTCTCCGGGGGCGTTTTTTTGTGCTTTTTTAGGTGCGGATTGCCTGTCAACTTATCAATTAGATTAGAAACATTAACATCGATCGCTCGTAAGGTAAAAGGCAACGATCGCGCCGTTTGAGGAGATTTAAATCTGAAAAAATAGGGACGATCGCCACCGGGGAAACCCCAACTCTAGAATGGATCGAAGGCGAACTCAACTGGGGGGGAAGCGATCGCCTTAACTCGGATAACCCATAGAAATCAACGACGAATGTCAAGCCTGTTCTGAAAAAGCCCCTTCAAAGATTTAAAAGAGAATCAATCTATAAAAGTTTTTTTTACGCTCGAAAATTGTTACAAATGTAACATTAACAAAATCGTCAGCACAACAAGATCGATTGAGGGGGTGCATCACTGAGATCCACAAACAAATAAAAAAGTTCTCGAACCAGTCATGAATCATCGGCAACACCCCAAAAAACAAGCTATTCCCCCGGTACTCGCCCAAAAATCGCCATTTTTCTCAAGAGCTGGAGGAAAACACCACACGACGATCGGCGATCGCCGCACGCGGGCTGAGAACTATTGGAATTTAGAATTCGACGGACATTAGAACCGAGATTCCTGTAAGGAAGAACATTCGAGGTGACATCCTCCTGACCGGAAACAAGAATTTGAACATGGAAACCAAGAGATTGCCATCACTACAGCTTAAACGGAGCTTGAGTTCTTTAGAAACCTGGGGATTTGGATTGAGCGGACTGTTACTGTGGCTCGGTCCGGCTCCCGCCATGCACGCAGCATTAGGCGATCGCGCGATCTTCGTCTGGCTCCCTGGGGCAATCGTCGGTTTTTTACTCAACCTGCAAGTCAAGGGTCTGGGAACCCACTGGCCCGAGATGTCCGGCGGCACCCCCAATTACGCCGCGAGACTGTTGGCGAACTATCCCCTCATCGCGCGCTACGGGGCGATCGGATATTGGCTCGGATGGGTCTCCGTTCCCCCGATGAACGCGATCATCCTCACGGATTTAGTCAAAGCCAACTTAGATCCCGTCGGCATTTACACCCCAGAAACCGTATTAAGAATAGGATTTACCGCGATCGCCTACATCGTTGCCTTCAGTGGAATCCGTACCTTAGCTATCTTGCACCTCTGTTTCGTGATTCCGGCGATCGGCTTGTTATTGGCCTTTTCCGTGCAAGGGATCGGCTGGCTGAGCTTCGGACCGCTCACCCCCGGACTGATGCCCCATGACTGGTCCGGATTCGATCCGGTGGAATGGTGTAAGTGGTTTTTCCTCGCCGTTTATGCCGTTTACGGCTGCGAAACCGCCTCGTCCTTCGTCGCCGACAGTCGCCGCCCCCAGAGTACCCTCAAAGCCTTATCCTTTGCCGCGATCCTCCTCCCCGTCGTTTACATCGGGGGTTCGTGGGTGTTGATGCGCTTGGCCACCGCGCCGGGATTGGGAGAGAATACCTTTTTACATCTCGTAGCCGCAGGGAAGCCCTTTTGGGGGTCGGCTACCTCGACCCTGGTTACCTTTCTCCTATCTGCCGGATGTTTGCTCAGTTCGGCGACCGCCGTTTCCAACTCGCCGCGCGTCTTGTACCAGTTAGCGCGCGACGGCTATCTCTCCCCCGTGTTCGGGGTCGTGTCACCTCGGGGGGTTCTCGGTCCGGGGTTGCTCTTTACCTTTTTGCTCAGCCTCATTTGTCTGGTGTGGGGCGATGTCTCTCACGTAGTGATGGTGACCGGGACGGGCTATCTCTCCTCGATGATGGCAGTACATTTGAGCTTGTGGCTCAACCGCGATCGCCCCGAAGCCAAATGGCCCCGTCTGTCCCTGATGTTCCTGATCGTCGAAACGACCGTGATGGTCGTCGGCGGTTTGGCGTGGGGATGGAATTACTGGGTGATGGGACTGTTACTCGCGCCGACAATTTTAGTCGTAGATCGTTGGATGCGCCGCAGTCGCTTGCGGATCTTCCAACCACAATGGTGGATGGAGCGCTACCGCCAACGCCATCGGGAACTGGTGCTGGATTTTGCCGTTTTGCAAGTGGGGGTCGTGCTGCTGTTAGTCTGTGGGGCGCTGACCGTCGGTTGGTTGGTGCGCATGGAAATTGACAACAGCAGTTTTCAGGTCGGCAGCGATCTGTACGTATTGTTGTTGTTGAGCGGTGCTTTTGTAGGGGTGGCGATCGCCTGCTGGACGAGTTTGCCCCAGGTCAGCTCGATTGTCGAAGCGCGCGAAGCGGCAGAGCATTTATTTGTCGTGGCCCTCGACGCGATCGTCATTCTCGACGAAAATGGGGCGATCGTGCGGGTCAATCCGGCAGGTTCTGACTTACTCGGCTTGTCGTCGGAGAGACTCGAAGGAATGGCGATCGCCCAATTCCTGCCCGGACTGAGCGGTTCTCCCGAAGAGTGGCCGACTCGGTGCGAACAGATGCTCGCCGACGAAAACCTCCTGGCGCCATCGCACCCGGATGGAGGCGATCGCCGCGTTCCGCGCACCGTCGAAGTCTCGATTTCCGCGCGATCGAATTGGGATACCCGCGAATATATCGTCATCCTGCGCGAGGTCACCGAACGCAAGCAAGCGGAAGTTGAATTACAACTCGCCTTCAAGCGCCAAGAAGAACTCGCCGCCACCGCCACCCAACAAGCGCGCGAACTCGAACGAGCCCTCGCCGAACTCAAACAAACCCAAGCGCAGTTAATTCAAACCGAAAAAATGTCGAGTTTGGGACAACTCGTGGCGGGGGTCGCCCACGAAATCAACAACCCGGTCAATTTCATTTACGGCAATTTGACCCATACCAACGACTACGCCAACGATTTACTCACCTTAATCCGTCTGTACCAGCAACGTTATTCCCGAGGCGATCGCGAAATCGACGAATTCACCGAGCAGATCGACTTGGAATTTTTAGTCGAGGATTTGCCCAAAACCCTCGCCTCGATGAAGCTCGGAGCCGAACGCATCCGCCAAATTGTCTTGACTTTGCGCAATTTCTCGCGCCTCGACGAAGCCGAGATGAAAGCGGTCAAGATTCACGAAGGCATTGACAGCACTTTATTGATTTTGCAAAATCGTTTGAAAGCGAAGCTGCAACGTCCCGGGATTCAAGTGGTGGAGCGCTATGCAAACTTGCCCCCGGTCGAATGTTTTGCCAGCCAACTCAATCAAGTGTTTATGAATATTTTGGGCAACGCGATCGATGCCCTCCACGATCGCTCCCGCGCCTTAGCCGTGACCGGAGACCTGGACGAACAATGGACGCCGACGATTTGGATTAGCACGGAAGCGATTTCGTCCCAATGGATCCGGATCTCGATTGAAGACAACGGACCGGGTATCCCGGAAAAGATCCAAAACCGTTTATTCGAGCCATTTTTTACGACCAAAGGCATCGGCGAGGGAACGGGGTTGGGCTTGTCGATTTGCTATCAGATCGTGGTCGAAAAACATGGGGGTCGCTTGCAGTGTTATTCTCAGCCGGGACAAGGTTGTCAGTTCGTCATTGAAATCCCGGTGGAACAACACTACAATCCCCGAACGCCTCAAAGGTTGACTGAGGTCAGATCGTGAGAACGAGACATCGATCTAGCACGATTCGATTAAGTTAGCGTTACCCATTTCTAAGGTGTCTCCCAGGCGATCGCCATTGTGGTAAGCGGCGAGCAAGACATCGCAGGTTTTGCCCCAGGCGATCGCCCCGTTCGCATCGATCCCGATCGCCCCTAAATCCCGTCCGTTGCGTTGGGCTTCCGCAAAGGAGCGCTCGAACGCCGTCGCGATGCCCAAGCCGTCGGTCACCCGGATGACAATGCGCGCCGCCAAACATTCATCGATAATATCTTCCCCAATTCCCGTACAACTGACCCCCGCTTTCCCGGTGGCGTAATTGCCCGCAGGCATCGCCGAATCGCTCACCCGTCCGATGCGCTCGAATCCTTTGCCTCCCGTGGAGGTTCCCGCCGCCAAGCGCCCCTCGCCGTCTAACGCAACGACTCCGATCGTTCCCCGTCCGGCAGACTCGGACTCGGCGACCACATTCGCCATCGATCGCGAAAAATTATCTTTACGCTCTTCGATCCATTCTTGCAAGCGGCGATCGGTCAGGGGATCGAACGGAGGCAGTTGCAATTCCCTTAACAGTTCCGCCGCACCGTAATCGGACAATACGCGATCGGGACAAGTTTGTAAAAACCGAGCCAGATCGATCGGATTTTTCACCCGCGCCACGTTGATCGTGCCGCTAAATGACTGTTTCTCGCCGTCCATTAAAGCCGCACTCATGCGAATTTGTCCGTCGGACTGCAACACCGAACCCGTCCCCGCATTGAAAAGCGGATCGTCTTCGAGTAATTGACAACCACGCACGACCGCATCGACCGCACTCGCCCCTTCACCCAACAAGCGATAGACTTCTTCAACAATTTTAGAAAGCGATTCTCTCACCGCCCGGGCGCCGCCTTTCCCTTGCAGCGAACTCCCCGCCCCTCCATGAATAATGAGTTTGGGTTGAATGTCGTCAGTTGTCATCGCGTCCACCTTTTGCCCCGATCGTGATTGTTTTTGCAGTTTTTTATTCTACGCCACGGCGCGATCGTGCAGGTTGAGGCAAACGGCAAAAGGGGAAAGGGAAAAAATGCAAATTCCCAACGGCCCACGGCCCGAATCTAAAATCTAAAAATCTAGGGTCTGTCATCAATTAAGAAAATTGACAAAAATAGTGAAATGTGTGTAGCCTGCTACCCGTTCACTCAAGATAGCTCAAAACCGGGATGAAACGGCGTTACGCTTTACGAGACGACCAATGGCAACGCATTGAACACCTGCTTCCGGGTCGTCCGGGTACAGTTGGGGTCACAGCTAAAGATAACCGTTTATTCGTCGAAGCCGTGTTGTATCGCTTTCGAGCAGGGATTCCTTGGCGAGATCTTCCCGAACGCTTTGGGGATTTTCGAGTCGTCCACACACGCTTCACTCGCTGGTCAAAAACTGGGGTGTGGGAGCGCGTTTTCCAAGTCCTCTGCGAGGAAGCCGATAACGAATATGCTGCCATCGATTCCACCATTGTGCGAGCGCATCAGCACAGTGCTGGAGCATCAGGGAGTTCAGCCGAAGAGGAAAATATCGGTCGTAGCCGAGGCGGGTTGAGTACGAAAATTCATGCGGTGGTGGATGCTTTGGGGAATCCCATATCTTTTTTTTAACTCCCGGTCAGGCCAGTGATCTAGTCGGTGCCGAGCGGTTGCTACCATCAGTGGAAGTCCAGGCACTGCTAGCGGATAAAGCTTACGATGCCGACGAACGAGTCAGACAACCGTTGCACGAGCGAGGGATTGAAGTCGTCATTCCCTCGAAAAAGAATCGAAAACAAGCCCACGATTACGATCGATTCTTGTATCAAACCCGACATCTGGTGGAAAACTTCTTTGCCAAGCTCAAACAGTATCGAGGGATTGCCACTCGTTATGACAAGCGCTCGGTGAACTTCCTGGGTGGCATTTACCTGGCTGCATCCGTGATTTGGCTGGCTTAAATGTCCGCAGGCGCTTTCCTCCACATTTGGTCACTTTTGTCAACCTACATAATTGATGACACGCCCTAAATCCCCCTCGCCAGGTAGGGGTTTGGTTACCAAACCCCTACTTTCCTCGTTGCTCCCGAAATCCCCCCAACCCCCCTTTGAAAGGGGGGCGAAGGGGGGATAGGGGGGATCGGCACTGTACCTCATCAGATCGCCAAATCCTGTAGATAACATCTAAATAGCATAAAATCTAATTAGATGGATTCTGGTTTTCAGTGGCAATGCCAGCAAAAAACTTTTTGACTGCCGAACAGAAAAAAGCGCTACGGACGGCCATTCGCGAAAACAGTTGCCCGCGCTTGCGCGAACACGCTTTAATTTTACTGCTACAAAACGACGGCAAAACCTATGAAGAAATCGCCGAATTCTTAGGCTGTTCTTACCGAACGGTGGCCTATTGGTGCGTCCACGGCGATCCGGATAACATCGAGAGCCTCAGAGACCGCAGAGAGCGGGGAAACTACCGTAAAGCCGACGACAATTATATTCAAACCTTATTAGACTTAGTCAACACCCCTCCCGAGAGCTTGGGATATGACTGTCAGTATTGGACCAGTCAACGTCTCGCGACTCATTTATCTAAAAAAACGGGAATAGAGTTAAGCGGGACGCAAATTCTCCGTATTTTACGCAAGCATAAGATCCGCCTGCCGATGAGTCGAGTTTAGCGATCGCCCCCCGGGATGCAAACAGATTGCGATTGCAAACTAAATGTGAAACCAATTCACCGATCGCGGGAAGACTCCAACCTCGACCTCAAGATCGACCCGCTTGAGTCCCGATCTAACTCGACGACAGCTTGCATGGCATCCGCAAGATCGCTGAAACAAATTAAGCCATTTGGCTGATGCCCTTTATTGGCCGTTTTAGCCACAATGATATTGCGATCACCCTGAATTTGTTCGACACCCTGAGTGTGACATGCCCCCCAGCCCTAGGGGGGTTTTTTATTTTTGGACTATTTTTAAATACGCGCTCCGAGAGCGAGTGACGACCGCTAGCAATACCGCCCGCGATGCCAGAGTCCGCGCCCCACATCCGGACCGGCGATCGCGCCCCTTGAGACCCGAGGATCGTCACCGTCTCTCCTCGCGGTCGGTCGGGAGGGTTCCCGAGGCGATCGTGCGACAAAAGCTGTCATCCTGTCAAAATAGCTAAAGACAGGCGATCGAGTGTCAGTACCCCGCACCCCAGTGACGGGGCTTGATGCCTCACCTTCTAGTTAGCTGACCAGCCTAAATCTTGACTGACTACGTTATTTCTTCAGAGATGCAAGAGACACGAGAGCGTTTCCCCCGGGCGCCTCGATCGTCTCCCTGCTTTGCACTTCAATTCCAGCTTTACTATGGCCAAAATTTTAATCGTCGATGACGATCTCACCGTTCAACTCGTGTTACGCGACTTACTCGAAAGCGAAGGACATCAAGTTTCGGTCGCCCTCAACGGACAAGAAGGCTTGCAGCGTGCCCGAGCAGAACATCCGGATCTGATGATTTGCGACTGGATGATGCCCGTCCTCGACGGTTTGCAAGTCTGTCGCCAAGTGAAAGCGGACCCGCAACTGGCGACGATGTTTTTCATCCTGCTCACCGCTCGTGAAGAAGTAGACGATCGCGTCAAAGGCTTAGATACCGGAGCGGACGATTTTCTCTCCAAACCCGTCGAAGCTGAAGAACTCTTGGCTCGCGTGCGCGCCGCTTTGCGCTTGCATCACCTCACCCGAGAGTTGAGTCAAGCCAACCAGCAACTGGCCACCTT
Source organism: Oxynema mangrovii CENA135 (assembly GCF_016632315.1). Taxonomy (NCBI): domain Bacteria; kingdom Bacillati; phylum Cyanobacteriota; class Cyanophyceae; order Oscillatoriales; family Oscillatoriaceae; genus Oxynema; species Oxynema mangrovii. The sequence continues at coordinate 280,214 of NZ_JAEOXH010000001.1, forward strand.
AGTTGAAGTGCAACGTCGCTTGCTGGCGTTTCAAGGCGATCGCCCGGCGCGCGACTTGGAGCGATCGCCCTATCCAGAAGTCCTCGAACCCTTGGGAAAAGCTGCAGGCGCCACCCGAGTATATTTATTCCAGATCCCCTCGCCCTCCACTGGGGACGTTCGCCTAGGGAGTCGGGCGGAGAATTGCCCCCCCTTAGAAGATCGCGCCGTCTGTCTCGCCGATTGGTCCGCCAGCGAGACCGATGCCCCCGAGGCAAGCAGTTCGAGAATCTGCGATCGCCAGTGGCGCGATCGCCTGATCCAATTCCCCGCTCGCTGGCTACACCACCTGACGCACGGCGAAACCGTCGCCGGAATCAGCAGCGATTTTTCCCACGCCGAACGCCACATGTTAGAAGCGGCGGGGGTGCGTTCGATTTTAATATTGCCCTTAATCGTCAACGGTGAATTTTTCGGTTTTATCGGGTTCGACAACGCCCGCGAAGCCCGCCCCTGGTCCGAGTCGGAAGTCTCCCTCTTAAAAGCGGCGGCGGCAGCAATTTCCCTGCATCAAGAACGGATCGGGGCCGAAGCGGCGTTACGCAAAAGCGAGGCGCGTTATCGGGCGATCGTCGAAGATCAAACCGAACTGATCTGTCGCTTCGCCCCGAACGGGCGCCTCACCTTCGTCAACGATGCCTACTGCCGCTATTTCAACGTCGAACGGGAACAACTGATGGATGGCTCTTTAGTTCCCCTCATCCCCCACGAACCCCTCGATGTCGGCGAAACCCCCGTGGTCAGTCGGGAACATCGGATCGTGATGCCCGACGGCACGATTCGCACCCAACAGTGGACCGAACGGGCAATTTTTGACGAACGAGGTCGCTTGAGCGAGTTTCAAGCCGTCGGACGGGATATTACCGAACGCAAGCAAGCAGAAGCGGCGTTGCGATCGAGTGAGGAACGCTTTCGCCAGTTGGCGGAAAATATCGAGGCGGTCTTTTGGATCGGCGATCGCCACGGTCGAGAACTTCTCTACGTCAGTCCCGCTTACGAACAGATTTGGGGATTGACCTGCCAAGACCTCTACCGCAATCCTGCCGCCCGGTTTGAAGCGGTCCACCCGGAAGACCGCGATCGCCTCTGGGCGGCTCTCCATCGCCTCGATTGCCTCGATTTGGAATATCGCATCGTCCGACCGGACGGGTCGATTCGCTGGATTCGCGATCGCGGCTTCCCGATTCGCGACGAGTCCGGCGAAATCTACCGCGTCGCCGGAATTGCCGAAGATATTACCGAACGCAAACACGCCGAAGAACAATTACGACAGGCGATCGCCAAAGAACGCGAAGTCATGGAACTCAAAACCCGTTTTATCTCGATGGTCTCCCACGAGTTCCGCACCCCCCTGACGACCATCCTCTCCTCTGCCGATTTACTCGAATTCTATATCGAAGAATCTGCCGTCGATCGCCTCGAAAAGAAACGACAAGCCCTCAATCGCATCCAAAATTCCGCCGTCAACATGACTCAATTGCTCGAAGATGTCTTATTCATCGGGCGCAGCGAAGCCAACGGCATCAGTTTTCAACCGCAATCCCTCGACCTTGAGAAATTTTGTCAGAATTTGATCGAAGAACTGCACTTGGTCAATACCCAAGATCGCAAGATTAAATTTTTCCAAAACGATCGCCGCCTCGGGCCCGATTCCCCCCCACCGCGTCTCGACTCCAAACTCTTACGCCAAATCCTCAGTAATTTACTCTCCAATGCCCTCAAATATTCCCCCCCGGGCGGTCGAGTTAACTTTACCGTCGATTATTACGATCGCCAGATCGCTTTCACGGTCAAAGATTCCGGCATCGGCATCAAATCGGAAGACTTACCGCGCCTGTTCGAGTTATTCCATCGCTGTAGCAACGTCGGCGATATACCCGGCACCGGATTGGGATTGGCGATCGTCAAGCGCAGCGTCGATTTACACGGCGGCGAAATTACCGTCGATACACAAGTGGGCCTCGGCACCACTTTTAAAGTGACTTTACCCTTATCTACCCCGCCTTCCGTTCCTCCACAAGAGTAGACTTGACATTAATGTAATATGCATGTAGTATGCATATTACGCAGGGATAGCTCTCCTGTTTTTAGAGAAGCTGCACGACCTTAGTGCAGCCTTCTATTTTTTAGAAATCGGGCTTTTAGACCTCAAATATCTAAAATTCCAATTTTAAAATACCCATCAAGAGGAGGTCGGCAGATGGAGCGAAACCCATACACCCTCGCGACCGTGTTCAACCACCTGCGATCGCACGCGGAAGCTTTCGTCCTGCGCGACAACGGACAACCCCCCGAGTGGAGCGACGAAGCACTGCATCGCACGCTCTACGAGCGCCAAAGCGAGCTGTACGCCCTGTTAGCCCTAGCCGGAGGGGTCCAAACCGTCCAGCGCGAGCGCGTCTTATTCCAACTGCTGCGCGCCTCTCGTGTCGGTCTCGACGACAACGTGCGACAAACCCTCGATCGCGTCACCCGGATCCTCCTAGAAACCCTCGGTGCCGATCGCGTCCTGCGCGTATTTCTCGCCCTGCGACGGGAACGGGCCAACCACAAACACGCCCGTAAAGCGATCTTGCGCTACATCCTCAACCATCCGCAGTTTGAAGACCTCCTCGGCAGTCGCCGTCCGGCAGTTGCGGACAGTCTCGAACACGCGATCGGCAAAAATGTCGCCCGGGCTTGTGCCAAATGGCTCGCCGAGGGCGAACGGAGCCGTCAAACCTACGTGCGGCGCAACCTGCTGCGTTTTGCCCGCGACCCGGCGCGCGTCGGGAGCCTGTTTCCGGCCCTCTATCGCGGGGGCGTGCGATCGCTCGCCACGGGAGCGTACCAGCAGACCCACCGAGATCGCGCCGAACAACTCGATCGCGAACCGGAACGCCCGAAAACCGTGACCGCCACCAATCGCGGCGATATCGCCGCCACCTTGGTTCACCTGTATCGCGGCGGCAGTTCTCCGGAACTGGAACGGGCGGTGGAGGCTTACGTCGAAGCCGCCGCCCGTCCCCTACCGTACTTCGAGGGCAAGGTCGCCGTGGTCCTCGATGCGTCCGCCTCCACCCGGGGCTATGGCGAGCGGGAATATTGCGCGATCGCCCAGTCCGTGGCTTTCCAACGGGTGTTACAACGCCGTTGCGATCGCCTGGCAGTCTTTCCCGTCGGCGGTTCCGGTACGTTACCCCAGCCCCAAGGGCCGAGCGATTTGGCAATGGCGACGATCGCCGCGATCGAAAGTCAACCGGATCTGGTGGCGATCGTCTCCGACGGCTACGAGAACACCTATCCCGGCGATTTAGCCCGAGTTACGGCCACGTTTACGCAATTGGGCATTCAAAACCCCGTGGTGTTTTGCCATAGCAAATTCAGTCCTAACGACGATTTGAGTTTGCGCCGCAACGCGCCCAATTTACCCCAATTTGAGTTTTGGCATCAAGAAGACTTTGAAGGGGTGTTAGTTGCGCTCTTCAGCTTTGTTGAAGGCGAAAAAGGCGAGCGAACGATTCACCAGTTCTTATTGAAAAAACTGGAAATTGTCGAACAATGGCTCGACCGACAACTCGAAAAAGTGGCTTGACGCTCACTTGGGGCGATCGGGCGATCGCCCCTTCACCACCCAACATTTTTTAAGATATTGAGGGGGTCAACCTATGGATTGTCAACAATTAGTTCCCCAAACTTTCGACCTGTCCCGCTACCAATTTGGCGCGCCCCAAGTCTCCGGTCGCCTGAGTGTCGTTCCTATTTTTGGAGGCGATCGTCCGGGACAATTTACCAGTCCTTTAAGCGGTTTAAAATTAAATCGGGTCGCCGGATACGGCAGTGTCGAACTGTCCAATCCCAGCCGCGAAGGCGTGGCGATCGTCCCGTTGCATATCGGTTACGTTCAAGACCAAGCGCAAAACCACGCTTTGTGTCGGTCCGCCTTTATTGCTGCCGGACAAAAACTGATGTTTGAGGATGCGTGCTGCGTTCAAGAATCCCAAGGCGGATATTTAGAAGGTCGCGAACAGTGGTTCTTTATTTTACCCCTGCAATTGCGATCTCCCGCCCTGGAGGTTCGCCACCAAGCCTCTTATAGCAAATTGTGGGGTAAAATTTCCGAACTCAATCGCGATTTTGGCTTGAGCGATCGCGGTCACCTCGAACAAATTATTACCCGCAAACGGGGCTTTTTAACCCAATATCAAAGCCGTTTGGAATACTTGAACGGTCAAACCGGGGCGTTATTCTTTCTCGATGACAAACTCGCCGGGATTGAAATTGCACCCACGGCGGCTTATTTCCAAGAACTGTGGATGCCGTTAGTTTGTTTTTGCTATGGCGTCGCCGCTTTTAAGGACGAAGCAGTTCGCAAACCGATTGCCGAACCGTTCCCCGTTAAAAGCCTCGGCGAACTGCGCGAAAGCCTGCAAGCCAGTCGCCAGCAGTTGCAACAAACCGTGCAGGAAAATTTAGCCAAAACGCCGCAACAAACCTTTGAAGTTCGAGAAGAAGAACGCTTTCTCAATCTGCGTTTAAAAACGGCGATCGGCGACCAGTTTGCCGGACAATTTGTCGAAGCTGATGACGAACTCATCTATGCTTCTCTCTTCGCCAAACCGGAGTATCTCAATTAGAGATATGCGATGCAATGAAGCGAAGAAAACCGTAGGGGCAAAAAAATACCCCTACAGATGGCGCAATTTTTCTATCAAAATATGGAAAATAACGCCATTTGATTTAACTCATTAAAACCGATTTATGCTTCTCAAGCGGTCATCTAGACCGCTTTTTTTACCTCACCCATTCCACCCAAAAAATGGAGCTTTTTAGCAAAATTTAGCTCCCAACCCTTGACATCTTCCCAGGATCGTACTACACTGTATTACATAAGGAACTGAGTTAGGTGCGGCGTTACACACCAACCTGATTCCAAGTTAGGAAAAACTGTAGTTAACAGTCTCGGAACGCCGTTATGCTGACCGCCTGTCCTTATTTCAATCCTTCCTTCCCGACGACATCCACTCAACTTTCCTTTTTGGGTCTCTTCCTTTATAACTGAAGAGAACGTTACAAAAGCCAAAATATGGCAGGAACTGTGTAAGGTTGAATTACCGCACTGGATTGCACTTGTGGAGCATTTCCCTAAGTTTGGGGGTTCGATTCCCTCCCTCGGCTCTTTTTCTTTTGTCTACAATGCTCGCCGAGGAACAAAGTAGTTAATAACGCTTACCACCTGTCCTGCCATTTTTAATCATATCAGAGCGCGATCGCCCGAACTGTAGCGATCGCGCTTTGTCTATTGCGCTTTGTTTATCGCAACCGTCACGCTCTTATTTGAATTCTCAAATTAAGGAAAAAATAGAGCTAAATTGCATAACTTTCGCCGATGCGATGGACTTTAATCAAATTCGTCACCCCAGTAATTGGAAGAGGTAATCCAGCAATAATCACCACCAAATCCCCTCGTTCGACAAAGCGGCGTTTGACCACCGCTTGTTCGACCTGCAAAATCATTTCATCGGTATTGGTGACTTCTTCTAAACAAATCGATTGCAATCCCCAATAGAGAGCCAAACGACGTTCTACAAAAGCATCGGTCGTCACTCCAATGGCCGGAATCATCGGTCTATATTTCGAGAGCAAACGTCCGGTAAATCCGCTTTCAGTAAAACAAATAATGGCCTTAGCTTTGAGATTTTCCGCCAAGCGACACGCCGCATACACCACGGAATTACCGATTCCTTCATCTTCAAAGCCGTTGAGATATTGATGGGAAGCAGTCAGGCGAGCTTCCGTGGTTTCTGCAATTCGCGCCATCGTTCGCACCGCTTCTACCGGATAGTTTCCCACCGCAGTTTCTCCCGAGAGCATCAGCGCATCCGTACCATCTAAAATCGCGTTGGCGATATCAGAAACTTCCGCGCGAGTCGGACGGGGATTGTGAATCATCGACTCTAGCATTTGGGTCGCGGTAATCGCGGGTTTGAGATGCATTCGACAGCTTTGCAAAATTGTTTTTTGCAGCATCGGTACGCGGTCTAAGGGAATTTCGACCCCCAAATCGCCGCGCGCCACCATGACTGCATCCGCCGTCATCACTATTTGTTCTAAATCTTCTATCGCTTCGTGACGTTCGATTTTAGCGACGACATGGGCCTGTTTATCTTTGCGTCTGACGGCGCCTTTGACTTCCTTGAGATCGGACGCTTCGCGCACAAAAGAAAGCGCCACGTAATCGACATCTTCACTCAAGCCAAAATCGAGGTCTTTAATATCTTTGTCCGTGAGTGCTGGCGTCGAAATTGAAGAGTGACGCAAGTTAATCCCTTTGTGACTTTTGAGCGCTCCTCCATGCACGACGGTGCCGTAAATTTCGTTATTCAAAACGCGATCCGCTTGAATGCAAATTAAGCCGTCATCGATCAGGATCGTATCGCCTTCGTTGATATCGCCGGACAATCCTTTATAAGTAGAGCTAAATTTTTGAGCATTTCCTACCACGTTTTGCATAGTAATGGTAGTTTTTTGACCCGCTTCGAGGACGGTTCCTTCTTCCATATCGCCAACCCGAATTTTGGGACCTTGTAAGTCTTGAAGGATGGCGATCGGTTTGTCGAGTTCGAGAGAGATTTGGCGTAAGGTTTCGATGTTTTTTTGATGGGTGCTATGGTCGCCATGAGAAAAGTTCAACCGCGCCACATCCATTCCTGCTTCTACCATTGCTTTAATGGTTTCGTAGTCGGAACTCGCAGGACCGAGAGTGCAGATGATTTTAGTTTTACGCATAAGGGTTAAGTTGAGGTGAACGAAAGCATTTTCTCAATGACAATAATAATCAATGAGATTGGTTGCTATTTTAAAGTTGAAAAGCAACAGGCGATCGCTCCCCCCTGAATCGATCGCTCGATCTCAAAATTCTAGTGTATGACAAGTCAATCCGGATGGCTGTTGGCTGGACTACACGGGATTTATTTTAAAAGGTTTGCGATCGCAAATTTCATAAAAAGTCGGAACTTTCGGAAAAGAATAAAGATCGACCTCAGAAAACTACTCAATTATTTAGAAAACATTAATTACGATCGCTTTTTCCGGATTAGAGAAATGCTCGATGTCGCGAGTTACGCAATTGCTCGATTCCCGTTCCACAGAAATGACAAATTGATTGAGTGCATTTTATGACGATCAAAAATAATATAATAATTTATGCCAATAATTTATGCGTTTGAAGCGTCTATCCCACCCAAATTACTGAACTCCGATCGCCCGTCCTCCGGAACCAAAAACGATAATACTATCGGGTTCTAGGGGTTCCCAACCAACATCAAATCCGTCGTTCCAGGCTTGTTTTCTGGCTGCACGAAAGGCTTCAAAACTATCCGGTCTGACAATAAATGCTAGATAATCCGTTTTCGGATCGAACTGTTTTAAGGTTTGTTTAAATCGAGAATCTGGCGATCGCAGTTCTTGAGGGGTTTCACCTGAAAACTCAGGTTTTGGTAAATAAATGAGTCCGTTAGGATTGAGTTTAATTCGGACTTCATAGGCGGGAGTTTCAGCCGAAAACTGCTCCACTCTTGCAGTTTTTGCATTCAAACAACGACGATATTCTTCAATTAAATCCAAATAATAAGGGACGATCGCCGGATCGACGGCTGGAGGAACGTAAGGTTCGTAGCATTGGGGTAAAGATTGGAAAAATTGATTAATTTCTCGTTCGGCTTCTTGTTTATCAATAAAATAAATTCGATTATTTCTAAATTCAAAAAAATGGGCGTTTTTACGAGTTTCCGAAACAATCGGCGTCCGCACGATCGTCCCGGATTCTACGGCAACAATACTAATAAATAAGCCGACAAACATTAAGACACCGACGGTGTTAGTAAGGATATCTAAAAAGGAATCTAAGTTTTGTCCGGGGATCCCAGATTGTCGAATTCGGCGTCTTCTTCTCATCTCAATCTCTCAATTTACAATCTCTCAATTTATAATCTCTCAATTTCATCTTCAATTTTTAAGCGCCATCCTTCATCGAGGGGTTCGTAACCGATATCAATTCCCCGACGTTCGATCGCCTCCCTAACTCGTTTAAAAACTTCAATTCCTTGGGGACGCATGGTGACGATTAAATATTGGCGATCGCGGTTTTTCTCGACTTCATCGAGTAATTGGACTAACGCCGAATCGGGACGGTCAATTTCAGCTAAGGGAACGAAGGTTTGATGGGGGTAAATAATAACCCCATCTTGCTGACATTCAATATATCGCGGGGTTTTACTCTCATTGGTTCCGGTTTCTCCCCGCGCAATAATGGTCACTTCCCGTTCGTTGCCTAAAATTTGTGTAGACACGACAATAATTAATAAAATTAAAGTTCCGATCGTGCAGGCGAGAACAGATAAAAAGGGAAACAGTTCGATTTGGATCGATCGCCGGGTAAAGCGACGCCTGTACATAAAATACCTCCTAAAATACTACTCGATGCTATCTTCACTTTCAACTAAAGTGATACGACGGGGTTTGTTCAATTGTTTTAACAGGGGTTTAAGTTCGGCTAAATGTTCTCTAATTTCTGCTAAAACTGCTTCTATGTGACCGTCTCTGGCAATCGATCGCAGATTTTTATCTAATCGTTCTTGTAATTCTAAAATTTGAGCAATATTGGTTTTTGACTTTTCCAAAAGTGCGATGCGACTGTCGAGAGATTTAGACGCATGTTCGAGACGATCGCCGATTTTCTCGGCTTGTTGAATTAAGTTTTGCGCGATCGCCCGATTTCCTGCTTCCATTTCTTCGGAAACTTTGCGATAAGTGCCATTAATTTCCGCAATTAAATCGGCGATCGCCTGTCGATAATTTTCTTCATTTTCAGAAAAACTAAGCTCAAATGCTTCTCGTTCTTCCAAGGTTTTTTCTTGTAAGCGATCCAGTCTTTCTATGAGTCTCTCGTGCTGAGTTTGTACGGTGTTGAGTTGAGCGATAAATGTCTGCGATAAAACTTCGGCGGCGCGTTCTGCATAGGTTCTTGCCGGATCGATGAGAGCTTCTGGACTGGGTAAATGACGGGCGATCGCCGCATCGATGACTTGAGTTAACTGTTCGTTTTCTAAAGGCGTTCCACTGTCTTTAAAACGAGGTAGAAGGCGATCGTTTAAATAGATATCCATCGCCAATAATAACCGAGATTCAAAGCGTTCGACTAAAACCAAAGGAATCATCACGAGAACGCTTAAAAATAAAGCAACTAACGTGGTGTCGAAAGCGACGGCAAGACCACTAGTTACCGTGCCAATCCCTTCTTTAATTTGGTCGATTTCTCCGGCTTCTTCTAAAAAGCCAGAAAACCCAGTAACCGCTTGACTGATCCCGATCACCGTACCGATAAATCCTAATAAAGGAATCGCCCATACTAAAATTCTAGGAAGGGAATAAGATGACTCCGAGGCGCTTAAGTAAAAAGACGAATCATCGAGGGCGAGTTCGGCGGCGGCTTTACGATTTCCAGAATGAATATAAGCGGCGATCGCGCGAGCGCAACGGCGGGCGATCGCGCTACCATCGGCGAGTAATCTTTCCTGCAAGCGAAATAATAGAGGGGATTGAGGATCGTGCCAGTCTAAATCGACAGCAACCCAGTTTTCACGAAGGGCAAAAAACTCCCGTTGCAGTTTGACAAATTTTAAAACAGTAAAGGATAAAACAATTCCGGCAAAGAAAACGACGGCAACTTGAGTAAAACCGCGATCGTAAAGTAACGTCCCGAGATACGTTTGTCGGCGTTCGAGAAAAATGGCGTAAATTACCCCAGTCAATCCGGCAGCAAGCGTTAACACGAGGGGGATAGAGACTTCTAATTCTTGACGGGGACTGTGGGACATTTGTAGGAAGTGTCGATCGGACAAACGGTTTTTATTCATGAGTATTTTTTAAAAGGAATTTGACTGAAAAATAAAACAGCTTGACAGCCAGAGAAACCGCAAGATTTGACGGGTCGATCGCGACCTGAACGTTCTTAATTTTAGGGGAGTAATAGCACAGAAGTTCGAGGCGATCGCCGACTCCGCGCTGAACCCATACAACCTTCAAGGATAATAAGTGCGATCGCCACAGGCTAAATCTTCTTAATTTTAGCGATCGCCCGCGCTCCTCATACGGATCGCTTCAAAATCTAGCGAAAAATACACACATTTCTCGTCACTCCCCTAATTTCTACCAATCTAGAGTCTGGAGTGAGCGATCGCCCCGGCTGGATGGCGCCCCCAAAATAGGAATAAATTCGGGGCAGGCGTGCGGACGAGGAACTGCTAAATTGATGTCGGGTATCCTGACCTAGGGTATTTTCGATCCGGCATCGGAAAGCGGCTAAGGCGGCCCCCTCAGCCACAAACCGTTCGGTCTGCGGTACGACGAAGACCTGCTAAATTAACATTGCACTGCCGAGGCTGTGTGAACTTCATGTCTGAAAGTAAATCTGAATCTAAACCCGAGAATCAAACCCCTCAAAAAATACCTCTAGCGGTTGCCGTAGCGGGAGTTGGGTTGTTGGTCGGTGGCGGCGTGGCGGCGTTGTGGTTTCTGTGGAAACAACAACCGTCGGCCCGACTGCCTTCGGGAACCACCTTAGTTCCTAACGAAGCCTTGATGAGTATTTCTCTGTCTACGGATCCTCGGCAGTGGGAGAAACTCAGACAGTTCGGGACGCCGGAAAGTCAAGCCTGGTTTGACGAACAACTGTTGACCCTGCGCGATCGCCTCTTAAGCGACAACGGCTATAACTACCAAGAAGATATCGAACCGTGGGTGGGTAAAGAAATCACGATCGCCTTTTTACCGCCGATTCCGGTAGAGGTCTCCGAGAGTGAAGGCGAGGGAGAGACCGCCAATTCCGACGGCGACGGCGAACCGGAACAAAACGGCGAGGAGAATACCGAAAGTCCCTCCCTGACTGGCATTCCTCGGGGGAATGAATCGATCGTGTTACTCTTACCGATCGCCAATGCATCCCGGGCCCAACAAGTTTTAGAAAACGCGCCGACGCCGCAAAGTGGCGCCTGGACCACTCGGGAATATAAAGGGGTCGAGATTAAAGAAAATCCCGGTACCGACAGCGATCTGTATGCAGTCACCGTGCTCGACGGCAAATTTTTAGCGGTCGCCAACAGTCGCTACGGGATCGATCGCACCGTCGATACGTACAAAGGGGCGCTTTCCCTGGCGGATTTGCCGAACGCGGGTAAAATTTGGCAAAAACTGGAAGGCGATCGTGCCTTTGCCCGTGTTTTCGTTAATATCCCCGTCGCTTCGGCGGTGGCTTCGCTCAACCGTCAAAATTCCAGGATCGATGAAATTGCGAAACTACAACCCAATCAGGGGTTTGCGGCGACGGCGACGATCGAGAATGACGGGATTGCCTTCGACAGTGCGATGTGGCGCCGACCGAACAGCGAGAGAACCTACAGCGTCGAGAATAAGGCTAAAATGATGGCCGATCGCCTGCCTGCGGCCATGTCGATCGCGATCGTCGGCAGTAACTTACAAGGGTTGTGGAACGATTACGTCGCCGAAATCGACGTGAACCCGATCGCGGTGATTAACCCGCAGTGGTTGCAAACGGCGATTAAAACCACGACGAACCTCGATTTAGAACAAGATTTACTCAGTTGGATGGCGGGAGAATTTGCCCTCGCCATCATTCCCCCCGCCGAAGACAATCAGTCTGCATTTCCCGCAAGCGTCGTCCTGATGGTGCAAGCGAGTGACGTCAGAGTGGGGGAAGAAACCCTGGCCCAACTCGACGAACGAATGCAAGACGAGTATCAATTTAAACTGAGTCGAGAAACGATCGGCGATCGCGAACTGGTGACCTGGCAATCGCCCCAAGGTTCGCTGACCGTAACGCGGGGTTGGTTGGATGGCAATGTCGCCTTTTTAACTGTAGGCGCTCCTGCGGTCGATCGCATCGTTCCCAAACCCGAAACCTCGTTAAGGACAAACACGTTATTTCAAACCACGGTTCCGGCGCAACCGACCCCCAGCAACGGTTACGTTTTTATCGATGTCGAAAATTTGCTCGCACTCAACGCGCCTGAGTTGCGCCTACCGACCCAACAAGGGGCATTCCTCGATGCAATTCGCGCGATCGGTCTGAGAATGGCGGTGGAGAACGATCGCACCCTCCGCCATCACCTGTTTGTCCGTTTAAAACAAGCCGGAGAAGCCCTCCCCCTACCCCCCGCACAACCCGATCGCCCGCCGTCTTCCGAATCCGGTTCGCCAACGACGCCGACCCCGGAAAATAATAATTGAGCTTCCAGGGATGACGCTGAAACGGCGATCGCGCTCATCGTCTCCAAAGGAGAATCGCGCGATCGGAGGATCCCCCCTTTTATTCCCATCGGTAACATTTGCCTTATGTCCCTGTGCATTAATCCCGAGTGTTCCCATCCGCACAATCCCGATACGGTCGGCTTTTGCCAAAGTTGCGGCACCTCGCTGCTATTTGCCGATTGCTACCGCGTCGTCCGCGAACTGGGTCAGGGAGGATTCGGGCGCACTTACGAAGTCACGGACGGTTCGGGTCGCAAAGTCCTCAAAATTTTGACCGCACGAGACCCGAAAGCGGTTTCCCTGTTTCAGCAAGAAGCTCAACTGTTGCAATCGTTAGACCGTCCCGGAATTCCCAAAGGGGACGGCTATTTTAGCTTTCCCCTGCGCAATGGTGGGCGATCGCTCCACGGGTTGGTGATGGAATATGTCGAAGGCGAGGACTTGAGTCAGTGGTTGCACTCCCGAGGCGATCGCCCCCTCGACGAACCCTCCGCCTTGGAATGGTTGCGCGAGTTGGTGACGATCTTGCATTACGTCCACCAAGAGAACTTTTTTCACCGCGATATCAAACCGTCGAATATCATCCTCAAACCCGACGGACATTTAACGTTGATCGATTTTGGCTCCGCCCGGGAAGTCAGTGCAACATATTTGCAAAAAGTTGGGCAAGGCAAACCCGTGACGGGGATCGTCTCCGCCGGATATACCGCTCCGGAACAGGCCATGGGTCGCGCCCGCCCGCAATCGGATTTTTTTGCGTTAGGGCGCACGTTTGTTTTTTTACTGACCGCCAAAGCTCCCACGGACTTTCAGGAAGATCCGCGATCGGGTCGGCTGTTGTGGCGCGACAGTGCGCCGGGAGTCTCGTCCGAGTTGGCCGATTTACTCGATGAGTTGATGGCACTGTTACCGGGCGATCGCCCCCAAACGACGGTGGAGTTACTCAAACGCCTCGATACCCTGCTCCCCAGTACTACTGCAAGCGGATCGACGGCTTCCCCGAGTGCCACTGCAGCCACTTTGGCGGTTAACCGTCAAGCGTATAACCCTCCGACGACGACGACACAAATCCCGGGAACTCGGGGGCGATCGTGGATTCTGGCGGGAATGTTAGCCCTTTTAGGCTTTATCGGCGTTCAAGTCGTCTCCCAGCAACGTCAAGGGGGGCAATTCTCCTCTGGAGACCCTACGCGATCGCCCGAACCGATGACCGAAGTGCCGACGGCTTCCCCTTCTGCTCCCTCCTCCCCCAATCCGACGCCGACGCCGACGCCGACACCAACCGCGACGCCGACACCAACCGCAACGCCGACCCCGACCGCGACCCCGACGCCGACTCCGACGACATCTCCTGAAACCTTTACCCTGCAACGGGCGATCGCCGCTCATCCCAAACCCGTTTACGCCGTCGCCGTCGCCAGCGATCGCGGTATCGTCGCCACCAGCAGCGCCGAAAACGAGATCGAATTATGGAACGTCGAGACCGGAGAGGAAATCCGCCGCCTCGCCCGTCATGGCGGTCCGGTATGGAGTCTGTCGGTCAGTCCCGACGGGCAAACCCTCGCCAGTGGCAGTGCGGACAATCAAATTCTGCTGTGGAACTTAAGCAACGGTCGCGTCAAGCGAAATTTGTACGGTCACCGCGACCAAGTGCGAACCGTCGCCTTCGATCCTCGGGGTCGCTGGCTCGCCAGTGGGGCGGGAGGAGTCTACGAGAGCGATCGCAGCATCCGCATTTGGGATCTCGACACCGGAGAAACGCGCTACACCCTCACCGGACACACCGATCGCGTCTTGGCGATCGCCTGGAGTCCCGACGGGCAAACCCTCGCCAGTGGAAGCGCCGACCAAACGATCAAACTGTGGGATGTCGCTACCCAAAATATCATTCAGGAATTGCCCGGTAACACCCCCTACGTCGAAGCCCTCGCCTTCACCCCAGACGGACGCACCCTCGTCAGCAGCAATTCTAACGAGATTAAACTCTGGAATGTCGCCACCGGATCGCTGACCCGGCGCATCGACGGTCACCAACGGGAAGTCAGCGCGATCGCCATTACCCCAGACGGACGTTACCTCGCCAGTGGAAGCGGCGATACCACCGTCAAACTGTGGAATCTCAACACCGGGGAACTCGTCGAAACCTTGCCCGATGCGACCGACGGCATTCGTTCCCTGACCTTTAGCGCCGACGGGCGCACCGCGATCGCCGGAGACGACGGGGGAAAGCTTTACATCTGGCAAACCCCGTCCCCTTAACTTTACTTCGTCGGTTCCTCTTCTTCCTCGACGATCGCCCCTAACAGCCGTTCCACGCTGTCGGTCAATTGCACCAACCGTTCCAGCGATCGATCCTGCCCTTCGGCCAAAGTTTGCACCGCATCGCACAACGCAAAAATCTGATAGCCCTGTTGTTGCACTTGCTGGCTTTGCTGTTTCACCTGCACCGCCAAATCGTCCACCCGCCGGGCCAATTGCTCCACGGTTTCCGTCGTCGCCAACACGGCTTCGCCAATCTCTTTGACGATGGAGTTGAGATGATGCTGTTGTTCTTCCACGCCCCTCGATCCTTTCTCTGGGTTCACTGCATTTTAGATTTTAGATTTTCGGCGAGTGAGGCGGCGAACCCGAAAAGGGCGATCGCCGTCCCTGAAACCGCGATTTTTCTCCGAACTTCTGTGTTCGAGATCGCAGCGCGATCGCCCGACATTCGCTAGCCTTTTAAAGGCATTGCCGATGCCAAGCGCCCATCTTTTTCATCGTTCGACGAGCGACATGTTAGACACTCTCGATTTAAGCCTTTCTCTCGACAAACCCAGCTACAAAGAACAGATCGAATCGTTAATGCGGCAATTGCGCCAACTGCAAAAAGCCTGCCGCGACAAAAAATTACCCGTGATTATCGTCCTCGAAGGATGGGCGGCGGCGGGTAAAGGGTCTCTGGTTCAGAAAATGGTCGGCTACATGGATCCGCGCGGCTTTATCGTGCATCCCATTTGGCCTCCGAGCGAGCAAGAGCGCCAATTTCCGCTTTTGTGGCGATTTTGGCAAAAACTACCCGCCAACGGCACCATCGGCTTTTTTTACCACAGTTGGTACACCCACGTTTTAGAAGATCGGTTGTTCGGACGGGTGGACGATTCGGAAATTCCGATGTTAATGCGCGAAATCAATGCATTCGAGCGCCAACTGTTCGACGACGGCGCGGCGATCGCCAAATTTTGGATTCACCTCAGCCGCAAGGAACTCAAAAAACGCCTCAAAAAAGCCGCCGCCGACCCCCTCGACTCCTGGCGGGTCCGTCCGGAAGACTGGCAACAAGCTAAAAATTACCAGCACTACGCCGCCCTCGCCGAAGAAATGGTCATCCATACCAGTACCGGACCGGCCCCGTGGACTTTGGTGGAAGGGGACTGCAAGCGCTGGACCCGGGTCAAAGTGCTGACCAAAATGGCGACGACGATTACGGAAGCGCTCGACTTGCGTTACTGTCAGGTTCCACCGCCGAGTTTACCCGCCCAAACCGAACTGCATCCGACGGAACCGGATTTTCTGGGGCAGGTAGACTTATCCCAAAGTTTGACCAAAGCCGAGTATAAGAAGCAATTGCGCCAGGAACAGGTCAGACTCAGAGAACTCCAGCTCAAAATGCACGAGTTGCAAATCCCGGTGATTGCCTTGTTTGAAGGCTGGGATGCGGCGGGGAAAGGGGGCGCGATCAAACGCCTCACCGATATTCTCGACCCGCGCAGTTACGTGGTCAGTGCGTTTGCGGCGCCGACTGACGAAGAAAAAGCCCATCACTATCTGTGGCGGTTTTGGCGGCGCTTACCGACGGCGGGCAGTTTCGGTATTTTCGATCGCAGTTGGTACGGTCGCGTTTTGGTCGAACGGGTCGAGGAGTTCGCCACGGAACCGGAATGGCGGCGCGCCTATCGCGAAATTAATGAGTTTGAGGAACAACTCGTCAATGCGGGCTACGTCCTGCTCAAGTTCTGGCTGCATATCAGTGCGGAAGAACAATTGCGCCGCTTCCAAGAGCGACAGGACAATCCGTTCAAACAGCACAAGCTTACGGAGGAAGACTGGCGCAACCGCGATCGCTGGCCCTTGTATTACGTGGCGGTCAATCAGACGATCCAGCGCACCAGCACGCCGTTAGCGCCGTGGACCGTGGTCGCGGGAGATAATAAATACTACGCTCGCGTGCAGACGATTAAAACGGTGGTCGCGGCGATCGAACAAGAACTCGATCGCCGCCGCTAACCCATCTCTCAACAACCCACGCTCACTGTGGTTTCCCGGGCTTTCCAAGCAGGATGGGGCATCGAAAGCGAGCGTCGCCCCTCCCAACCCGGCGAGGCGATCGTCCGGTGTGAAGGGCGATCCTCGACGATCGCTTCGTTCAAATTCACCGCTCGCAATTGAGCCCCTTCTAAAAACGCCCGGGTTAAATTCGCCCCGCTTAAATTCGCTCCGGTCAAGTTGACGTTGCGCAATTTCGCTCCCCAACAGTTAGCCGACATCAACTTTGCCCCCGCCAAGTTCGCCCCATTCAATTTCGCCCAGCTCAAATTTACGCCGTCGAGATCGACGCCTTCGAGATCCGCTCCGTTTAAAAAAGCGCCTGTCAGTTGCCCTCCGGTCAAGCAGGCCCCTTGCAAACAAGCCCCGCTCAAGCGCGCTCCCCCTAAGTTCGCCCAGCGCAAATTTGCCCCCTTCAGATTGGCCCCGCGCAAGTTAATCCCTTCTAAATTCGCCCCGCACAAGTTCGCCCCGCTCAAATCGGCTTCGCGCAAGTTGGCGCCCGCCAAATTTGCCCCGCTCATTTGCGCTTCGGACAATCGGGATTTCACCAGAAAGGCTCCGTGAAGGTCGGCTTTTCTCAATTGGGCGCCCGTTAAATCGGCGTCGCTGAGTTTGACAAAACTTAAATTCGTCCGATTTAAAGCGGCGTGGCTGAGGTTGGCTTTGGTTAAAAAGGCACGAGTGCAGTCCGCTCCATCCAAGTAAGCATTGGATAAGTTGACTTGCACGAAGGTGATGCCACTGAGGTTTTGCCCTCGCAAGTCAAGACCCGAAAAGTCTCTAATTCCTTTCTCGTAAAGTTCGAGTAAATAGTCGATCGACATCTGCTTTCGAGTTTTTGAGAACCGTTGGGTGAGTGGATTTCGCTCGTTGTTTGGCCGTCGCCGAGACCGAGGCTTCGGGGGATCTGGGGCGATCGCGCCTTTCTTCCTCTTGCTTAGAATGCCCCTCTATTCGGGGGAAATTGACCGATAAGTGCTGCCATTTTTTCTAAAGATTTATGAACCCTTTGGTTTCGGTGGCTGTCGATCCCGAGGATACTGGCGATCGCCCATGGCTGCTTTGCCCCCAAATTGCGCTCGATCGCCTCGGTCGAGGATCTCTTTTCTCTTGGCTTTCCCCCTGATTTCAAATCTTACTTTGAGAAAGGATCGAGAAAACGTAAGAAAAACATAGTTTTATAAAGAAAAATTGAGAACGGGCGATCGGATAACCTTTTACAAAACGCAATACGCTCCACAGACACAGAAGGGGGCGCGATCGCGCGATCGCCCGTCCCGGCGCAACCCGCCCCCTCAATTTTCGTCATTCGAGGGAAACCGATCCGCCTAACCCCTTCGAGCCGGAGACGTCTAAACTGTCAACTAAACCCCCAACAAATAGAGTCGCGACCCCCGACGCCCTCGTTACGCCCTCCCGATGAATCCTGCCGACCCCTTGCGCCTTAAGGACCTTCACCGATGTTTCTGCTGATCGCCCAAATTTTGCTTTGGGTTCTGCTCGGTTTGGCGATTTGGTTCGTCCTCCTGCGCCTGATTCCCAAAGAATATCTGACTTGGTTGGGAGGGGCTATTCTCTTGACCGTAATTATTTTGGCGTTTTTCTTCCCCACCGATCGCAGTATCGCTACGATTTGGAATATTATTTCTCTGCCGCTCAAACCCCTCGGTTTGACCTTATTACTCTTAATTTTAGGAACCAAAAAAAAGAAAGAATCCAAATTAATTTGGGCTGCGGTCGCGATTTTACTGCTGTCAAGTATTCCTTGGTTAGCCGACCGATACGAATATGGTCTGATTCGCTCCAATTTGGCAGTTCAAACTAATGTTTGTACGACCAGAACGGTATCTGAGGCGGACGCGATCGTTCTCTTCTCCAAAGGCACCACCCAACCGTTTTTACGCTATCAACCGGATGTGGTCGCCCAACAAACGAGCGCCCGCATCGTTGAAATGGCCAGAGTTTATAACGAGTTGCGAACCGCCGGACGAGTTCCCCAGGCGATCGTCGTCGGTCGCTCCACCCCCTTCGCCTGGACCGTCGGACAGCAAACCCCCAATCCCAATCTGGAAGCGGCAACGATCGCCCGCCGTTTCGCGTCCCTCGTCGGCTTACCCCTCGGCGATATTGCCCTCTTAAAAGGGGATACGGTCCGCGAAGCCGCCACTCAAGTGCAAGACTATTTAGAACGCCGCACGGACCTCGGAAGGCGGATCGTGACGATTTCTTCCTCCGTCGATAGTCCCCGGGTCGTTGCCGCCTTCACTCAGGATAATTTTGTCGTCATTCCCCGAGCCCCCGCCTTGGACACGGTGATGTGCGATCGCGAAAATGAAGTCGTCGAACTCGAACAACTCATTCCCAATGCGGAAAGTGTTTTACAGACCAGTCAGGTGGTTGACGAGTTTTTTACTTTGATATACTACTTTTTGCGCGGTTGGATTGCCCCGTGTGCTGACTGTTGGGACAATTAAAGTTTCTAGCTGGGGATCTCTGACTCCTAACCCCCGACTCGTGAGTTCGCAAGTTTTCCCACGCCCTCATTATTTTTCCCCCAAATTCCATGTCGCAATCGCAACTCCAAAAACTCGGTACCTACATGCGTCCCCACTGGCGAACCGCCGCCTTGGGGATTGCCGCCTTATTCGTCGTCAACGCCCTTTCGGTTTATATCCGTCGCCTGATCGGTAATGTCGTCGATCGCCTGCAAATCTCTTTAGACTTCGATCGCGTTTTATTCTTCGTCTTCGTCATCCTCAGTTTGGCTACGGTCATGTGGGTGATTCGGGTGGCTTCGCGAATGCTCTTATTCGGCGTCGGGCGTCAAGTGGAATTCGACTTAAAACAGGGGATCTTTCAACATTTATTGCGCCTCGAACCTGCCTATTTTTCGGCGAACACCTCCGGAGACTTGATCAACCGCGCCACCAGCGATGTAGACAATATCCGGCGGCTGTTGGGATTTGCCGTTCTCAGTTTGGTCAATACGATTTTTGCTTACGGCTTGACCTTACCCGTGATGTTGGCAATCGATGTCAAACTCACCCTGTGGGCGATCGCCGTCTATCCGGTGATGTTGATGTTGGTGCAGTTATTCAGCGATCGCCTGCGATCGCAGCAACAGCTCGTCCAAGAAGAACTGTCTAGCTTGAGCGAACTGATTCAAGAAGATGTAAGCGGGATCGCTTCCATTAAAATTTACGCCCAAGAAGAGAACGAAAGAAATGTTTTTCGTCAACTCAACGATCGCCTCCTGTCGGCGAACTTAAAACTGGCTAAAACACGCAGTTTACTCTTTCCAATTTTGGGCGGTCTCGCCAGTTTGAGCCTGCTGATCCTACTCGTCATCGGTTCCGGGGCGATCGCCAACGGCGACATCAGCATCGGCGATTTTATTTCCTTATTGCTTTATGTCGAAGGACTGGTGTTTCCCACCGCCTTACTCGGGTTTACGATTACCGCCTACCAACGCGGCGAAGTCAGCATCGATCGCGTCGAATCGATTTTTGCCGTCGAACCGCGCATCCAGGACGAAAGGAAGGCGCGATCGCTGCAACCCCCGGTCACGGGTCGCTTGAGCGCCCGCGAACTGGTCTATACTTATTTCGGCGCCAAACAGCCGAGTCTCGATGGCATTAGTTTCGAGATCTTACCCGGCGAAACCGTCGCCATTGTCGGCCCGATCGGTTCGGGAAAATCCACCTTAGCCAACGCCATTCCGCGACTGCTCGACATTGCCCCCGGTCAACTGTTTCTCGACGGACAGGATATTACGGAAGTGGCTTTAAACGACTTGCGCGGGGCGATCGCCTACGTCCCCCAAGAAAGCTTCCTGTTCAGTACCACCATCCGCAATAACATCCGCTACGGTAACCCCCTCGCCTCCGATGCGGCGGTGGAAGATGTCGCCAAACAAGCCCAAATTTACGAGGAAATTCTCAATTTTCCCCAACAATACGACACCCTCGTCGGCGAACGGGGCATCACGTTATCCGGGGGTCAGCGCCAACGGATGGCCCTGGCGCGCGCCTTATTACTCGACGCTCCCGTGTTGATTCTTGACGACGCCCTTTCCAGCGTGGACAATCAAACCGCTACGGATATCCTGCACAATCTCTCGACTGGAACCAACAAGAAGACGGTTTTGTTTATTTCTCACCAAATGTCGGCGGCGGCGAGTGCGGATCGGATTTTAGTGATGGATCGCGGGGCGATCGTGCAGACGGGCACCCACGGCGAGTTAGTCCGCCAGTCCGGTTTATATCAGTCCCTGTGGGAACAGCAGAAGTTCGAGGAAATGCTGCGTTAGGGTTGAGAGTAGAGTTTTTCTACACCTTTTGAGATAGGATAGCTCGGATCGATTGCGATCGTTGTGGTTGGAGTGGAACGAACATGGATCCCGAAAAGTTTATCACCATCGACGAAGAACAAATTTCTTTGCGTCAGGCGCTGGAGTATTTGCGTAAAAGTGGCGATTTGCCGCAATTGTTGACCCGGATTTTGCGCCAGTACATTCTCGAACGGGAATTGCAAGAGCGATCGGATCTGGAAGTCGATCCGAGTCGTCTGGAACAGGTGATGGTCAATTTTCGCCTGCAAAATCAGTTGACCGACTCGGAAAAGTTCAATCAATGGTTGCAAAGTCAGGGGTTGACCTATGCGACGTTTCGCGAGCAGATGGCGACGGCGGTGAAGGTCGAGCAGTTAAAAGCGGAGACGATCGCCGATAAGGTTCGCGATTATTTCACTCAAAATCAAGCGTTTTTCGAGCAGGTGGTGCTGTCGCGCATTGTCGTCAACGAAGCGGATAAAGCGGCTCAACTCAAGGGTCAAGTTGACGAAAACCCGCCATCGTTCGAGGCGTTGGCGAAAGAACATTCGATCGTCGCCGATCGCGTGTTTAACGGCATGATGGGGGCGATCGGCCTCAATCAACTCCCCCCATCGATGCGCGAAGCACTGCGTCAAGCGGAACCGGGGGAGATTGTCGGGCCGCTCGAACATGAAGGACGGTACAGTATTTTGCGTTTGGAACGCCGTTTGCCCGCCAAGTTGGAAGGGCAGTTGAAACAGACTCTAGAAGAGCAGTTTTTTACCCAATGGTGGCAGCAGAAATTACAAAATAAAAAGGTGAAACTCAATTTATAGCGGGTTGGCGAACGGAACGTAAAAAACAGGGATAGCTATCAATTTTATCCCTGTTTTTGATGAACCTGTTTTTGATGAAAAGGTTTCACGAGAAAACTGGATAATCAATCCCAATGTTATAGCGACAATCTAGAATCATAAATCTAAAATCATAAATCTAAAATCCTATTATTCCATCCCCGAGGGATGTGGTGAGGAGTTCCTCTCTATGATGGTGTCAGAACAATTAGCCCGAGAGTGGCGATCGCGGCTGGCTGAGGAATGTTCGCAATATTCGCAAAGCGTTCGAGATAGTATTGTCGAATGGCTTTT
Organism: Oxynema mangrovii CENA135; assembly: GCF_016632315.1. Classification (NCBI taxonomy): domain Bacteria; kingdom Bacillati; phylum Cyanobacteriota; class Cyanophyceae; order Oscillatoriales; family Oscillatoriaceae; genus Oxynema; species Oxynema mangrovii. The sequence continues at coordinate 302,327 of NZ_JAEOXH010000001.1, forward strand.
AGGAGAAAAACGCGAACGCTTCGAGTCGGTTTCTCCAGAAAAATTGAAAACGATTTGTTCGGGGATCGATTATCGCTATCAGATTTTGCGACAGCGTTATCTGGGGGTGTCTCCGGAACGGGGTTACACCCAGTTGATTCGGCGGTTGTCGAGTTTGGTGTTGTTACGCAATAAAATTCGGACGTGGGTGGCGCTCAGTCGCGATCGCCAGCGTACCGTGGTCGATGTAGTTCAAGAAGTGGTTCACCAACTGTGCGAGCGCGATCGCTACATGCAGCAGCAAATTGCCTGGATCGGTCGTTGCAGCCGCGATCCGAGGGTTCGCAATGCGTTGGTGTTGGCGACGACGGAGGAATATTGTTTGCGTCCGGTACGCAATCAACCCCTGCTCGCCTATCGCTTTTTTAATTATTTACGCCGTTCCCAGCGTGGCGGGTTGACTCAGGTTCCGGAAGCGGAGTTAATTCGGTTGGTGTCTGACGAGATCGCGCCGGACGATGCGGACGGAGCGGTGAGTTTGCTCGACGCCGAGGCGATCGCGATGGCGGAAGATGCGACCTTGTGGGAAGAACAGCAACTGTTACGGCTTTCGGTACAAAAGGAATTCGAGCAGTATTTACAGCAGAATATTGACGAAACGGCTGCCGAGTGGTTGCGTTTGTATTTAAAAGGTCGTTCCCAGGACGAAATCGCTAAGCTTTTGAATTTACCCGTGCGTCAAGTTTATCGCTTGCGCGAAAAGGTCAGTTACCATGCCATTCGCGTTTTTTCTTTAAAAACCGAACCGGAATTAGTGGCGAGTTGGTTGCAGACGAGTTTAAACGAACACGGTCTCGGACTGACCCCCAACCAGTGGGAACAGTATTGGGATCGACTCACTCCGGAGCAGCGTCAATTTTTAAATGCACTCAAAGCGGGCAATAGTTTTGAAGAGATCGCCCGCGATCGAGGGATGAAGGTTTCTCAAGTAGTTTCTGAATGGACTCAGTTATATTTAATGGCTCAATCCCTTCGTAACGAGTAAGGTGGCGATCTCTAGGGTGTGGCATCAATTAAGCCAGATGACAGCAGCAGCGAGGTGGATGGCTCTCTATGGTTTGAGCTTTTGGAATTTTCAACAATTAGATGCCGCCACTTGTACATTTCTCGATCGTAGGGTCTTTGTTCGGTTCGGTTGGTTTCTTTGAGGCGATCGAGAACTCGTTGTGCTCCATCATCAGCGCGCGCGGCTAACAGGGCGCCCATGCGCTCGATCTCTTCCAACAAGACATCAGCACCTTGTCAATCGTCGGCTTGGCCAGGAGTCAGCTCGAATCGTGTGGGAGTGACCCAGGGCATCCCCAGTCAGATGAATCTTAATCGATAATCCTCCCTTGCTCCGGCCTATCGCTTCAGTTTCGCAGGGATCGTGGGCTGTTTTTTGGGCTCCGGCACGACGTTGATGGGCGCGTACAAGGGTTGAATCGAGGGAAACATATTCCTTGTTGACATCCTCGGCTAACACCTCAAAAACCCGCTTCGCAATCCCCTTTTTAGACCATCGGGTATGCCGAGGATGAACGACTCGAAAATCCCCAAACCGCTCCGGTAAATCCCGCCAAGGAATCTCTGCACGATAACGATAGAGAACTGCTTCGACAAACAAACGATTATCTTTGGTCGTGACCCCGACTGACCCTTTTCTCCCCAGGAGAAGATGTTCTATTTTTTCCCATTGGTCGTCTCTAAGGCCGTCACGGCGCATACTGGTTTCTCTTTTATTTATTCGTTAGACGTCTTTTGACTGCACATCCTCTGTTGTTTTTGTCAACCCTTTTAATTGATGGCACTCGCGGGTCTTGTTTATGCCTGACTCAAATGTTGCAAAAACTCCAGGACTACCCGATCGCTTTGTACACTACATTCGGTAACGTTGTAATGGTGGATAATGTGGATCCCCTGAAATTGGAGAAGGCGATCGGTTGCCCCCTCATCCGCCTCCTCAAAATCCACCGCCAGAATACCTAACTTGCCTTCGTAACAGATAAGAAAATGAGGGTCTTGGTTTTGCCTACCATCTGGAGTAGCTAAGCGCGCCGTAGCCTTTGGGAAAAAGAGAACCCCAGCGCGATCGAGTGCCTCTGCAATCTTCACCTCCGCCAGCGATCGAAACTGCCAACCGTTCCAGGAATAGGAGAGCATTTCAGAAGTTGAATCGGCTGAATCGGCGATCGGATTTACCTCCGGTTCCCGGGTTACATCCTCTTCCTCTAATCCAGTCTTATCCTCCGGTTTTTTTGCTTTGTATAAATTGGCTTGACAAAAGTTTGATTCATGTAAGTTGCCAACAACTCTTGTCCCACTAATAGTTGCGCCACTGAGATTCACGCCAATCACGCGATCGCGATGTACAGTTATTTGATTCCGCCGTAAATATCGCTTCAGAACAGACTGGAGATTACCTTTTTTAACCTTTTCTCCAAATGCTTCTGAGAGTAACTTCCAGAGCTTAGCACCCGTTGCCTTAATATATTCATAATCGTATCCAGAGACTTGAGCGATTTCCTGATAAGACTGTCTTCTTTCCCAACATTGACGAAAGATCAACTCTTGAACGTCACTGAGACCAGCATCGTCCTCCAGGACAATTTCCACAAGTGCTAGTGCTTCGTCAACCCTCATCTATCAAGTCCACTCCAGCTTTATTATGTTAATCTCACTAAGGGTTAGGAGGACGTGGTATGCTTTTGCTGGTTCCCTGCAACTTCTTGGCAAAAGGAGTCAGTCCGCTAGGCTATCTCCGCCCTCACATTTCCCATCATCCTACCACAACCTGCCAAAAGTTGTTACTTTTTATCACTTTTTATCACTTTTTATCACTGTCGGAACGAAGCCAGGAGTGTTACCGTAGGCAAAAGTTATACGAATTTGAGTGAGGACAACCACATGAATATAAATCATGGTAAACTCTGCGCGGGCGCGATCGCCTTACTTAGCACCACTTTGAGTTTGGTGCCCAATCTAGCTGAAGCCAAGAGTCAGTCTTTGACAATAAGTAGAGACTATGTTGGTGATGCTTGCATTGTTTTAGGATCGGTGGACATAGGAACAGAAGTAACAGTTTATTGGGGGGCATTTCGAGGAACAAGGTATGTAGATGCAAACCGAGGGGCGGGCGAAATCTATGGTGTAAATATTTATGCCAAAGGCAATAACGTAGAAAATTTAACTGTTGAGGTTCATGATAAACTTCATCCATATTTGGTGGAGAGTAGATGCCAAGATCAAGGAATTCCAGAGCCTTTTTATCTCGACTGGAGACCTTTTTGAATAGCTTCCTGCCATTTATTGTTAAAGGAGCTAGGATTATTTTCACGTTTGTTGACGATTATCCCCTCACCTTAATAACACGGCATCATTATTTCTTGAACAGCTTTAGTGATGCCGGGCTTCTTGCCCTACCTCATACTATAGATTTGTATATCCAACACAGAAAAACTATTATACCATCGCAGCCGATTATCTCATAATTGCTTTAGCTCCTCATATAAAATAAAGAGACTATCCCCTAAATTTCCCCTAAATTTCTCTGTCCTATTCGCCCCCAACATTCCCCACATCTCCAACCTAAGAACTCATGCACATATGGGGTGGTGGTCTTAATCTCTCACTCTTTTTTTTCAGCGACGATCATCTACCGTACTGTGAGTATTCTCAAGCGACAACTAGCCCCAAAACCCGAAAACCCCTGCACTTCCGTGGAGGGGTTTTATCTAAAAAAGAACCGGGCAGCGAGCTATTGTCCCAGGAGGCAACCCTCCAAGTATCGTGGCCGTACTTGAGTTTCACAACCGAGTTCGGGAAGGGATCGGAGTGGGGCCTCAAGGCCATAGGCACCCGGAAAGAGAATGAAGGAAAAACCTTCAAAAAAGCAAAGACAACCAAGAGAGAAAAGAGGTCAAGCGCTCGGTCGGTTAGTACGTCTCGGCTACATCCCTCGCAGGACTTCCACCTAACGCCTATCAACGGGTAATCTGCCCGGGACCTTACTGGATTAACTCCACCAGAGCACTCATCTTGAGGTGGGCTTCCCACTTAGATGCTTTCAGCGGTTATCCACGCCACACATGGCTACCCTGCGTCTACCGTTGGCACGATAACAGGTACACCAGCGGTGTGTCCCTCCCGGTCCTCTCGTACTAAGGAGGGCGCCTCTCAATGCTCTTACGCCTGCACCGGATATGGACCGAACTGTCTCACGACGTTCTGAACCCAGCTCACGTACCGCTTTAATGGGCGAACAGCCCAACCCTTGGGACGTACTTCCGCCCCAGGTTGCGATGAGCCGACATCGAGGTGCCAAACCTCCCCGTCGATGTGAACTCTTGGGGGAGATCAGCCTGTTATCCCTAGAGTAACTTTTATCCGTTGAGCGACGGCCCTTCCACTCGGAACCGTCGGATCACTAAGGCCGACTTTCGTCCCTGCTCGACTTGTAGGTCTCGCAGTCAAGCTCCCTTGTGCCTTTACACTCGACGGCTGATTTCCAACCAGCCTGAGGGAACCTTTGCGCGCCTCCGTTACCTTTTAGGAGGCGACCGCCCCAGTCAAACTGCCCACCTGAAACGGTTCCCCGCCCCGCTTAGGGGTCGAGGTTAGACTTCTAGCTTCGCCAGAGTGGTATCTCACCGGATGGCTCCAGTTTCCCCGCAAGGAAACCTTCCACGCCTCCCACCTATGCTGCGCAAGCGAAGCCCGAAGCCAATTCCAGGCTACAGTAAAGCTTCATAGGGTCTTTCTGTCCAGGTGCAGGGAGTCCGTATCTTCACAGACAATCCTATTTCGCCGAGCCTCTCTCCGAGACAGCGCCCAGATCGTTACGCCTTTCGTGCGGGTCGGAACTTACCCGACAAGGAATTTCGCTACCTTAGGACCGTTATAGTTACGGCCGCCGTTCACCGGGGCTTCGGTCGCCAGCTTTACCCCGCAGGGCTGACCGACTTCCTTAACCTTCCGGCACTGGGCAGGCGTCAGCCTCCATACAGCGTCTTGCGACTTGGCGGAGACCTGTGTTTTTGGTAAACAGTCGCCTGGGCCTCTTCACTGCGACCCCCCATCAGGGGGCACCCCTTCTCCCGAAGTTACGGGGCCATTTTGCCGAGTTCCTTAGAGAGAGTTAGCTCGCGCCCCTCGGTTTTCTCAACCTCCCTACCTGTGTCGGTTTCGGGTACAGGGAATTGAAGCTTATGGCGGTTGGGGCTTTTCTTGGAAGTTCGATCTGTACCACTTCGACCTCGTAAGGTCTCGTACTCGTGCCTTAACTCCCGACGTTTTCGCCGTCGGTCTTCGTCTCGAACACTTGAACCGGTAACCAACTTCCGGCTGGTCTCGACCCGCTCCGTCCTCCCGCGCCAACTTCAATCCGTACGGGAATGTTCACCCGTTGTCCATCGACTACGCCTTTCGGCCTCGCCTTAGGTCCTGACTAACCCTCCGCGGACGAACCTGCCGGAGGAACCCTTAGGGTTTCGGGGCATTGGATTCTCACCAATGTTTGCGCTACTCAAGCCGACATTCTCACTTCCCCGACGTCCACACCTGCTCTCGCTAGTGCTTCTCCCGTCGGGGAACGCTCCCCTACCAACGATTGCTCGTTCCACAGCTTCGGTAGACCGCTTAGCCCCGTTCATTTTCGGCGCCAGAGCGCTTGACCAGTGAGCTATTACGCACTCTTTCAAGGGTGGCTGCTTCTAGGCCAACCTCCTGGTTGTCTTTGCACTCTCACCTCCTTAATCACTGAGCGGTCATTTGGGGACCTTAGCTGGTGGTCTGGGCTGTTTCCCTTTCGACGATGAAGCTTATCCCCCACCGTCTCACTGGCCGAGTTCTTGACGAGTATTCTGAGTTTGTCTCGATTTGGTACCGCTCTCGCAGCCCGCACCGAAACAGTGCTTTACCCCTCGTCATCATCTTCGACCGCTGCGCCTCAACGCATTTCGGGGAGAACCAGCTAGCTCCGGGTTCGATTGGCATTTCACCCCTAACCACACCTCATCCGCCGATTTTTCAACATCGGTCGGTTCGGACCTCCACTTGGTGTTACCCAAGCTTCATCCTGGACATGGTTAGATCACCCGGGTTCGGGTCTATTAAACGAGACTGTTAACGCCCTGTTCGGACTCGCTTTCGCTCGGGCTGCGGCTCTTTGGCCTTAACCTAGCCTCGTCTAATAACTCGCCGGCTCATTCTTCAACAGGCACGCGGTCAGACGTTTAATCGTCCTCCCACTGCTTGTAGGCTAACGGGTTCAGGTTCTATTTCACTCCCCTGCTCGGGGTTCTTTTCACCTTTCCCTCACGGTACTGTTTCTCTATCGGTCACGTCGGAGTATTTAGCCTTACGAGGTGGTCCTCGCTGATTCACACGGAATTCCACGGGCTCCGTGCTACTCGGGATTCGGCTGAGGCGTTGGCGGTTTCGACTACGGGACTTTCACCCCCTCTGGTGCGGTATTCAGCCGCTTCGTCTACTGCCTCGGCTCTCGTTGTTGCCGTCCCACGACCCCGATGACTTAATGTCTTCGGTTTAGGCTGTTCCCGCTTCGCTCGCCGCTACTGAGGGAATCGATTTTTCTTTCTGTTCCTCTGGTTACTAAGATGTTTCAGTTCGCCAGGTTCGCTCGTTCCCGTCTATGGATTCGACGGGTCGTGCTTGGGGTTGCCCCATTCGGAGACCTCCGGCTCGATGCTTGTTTCCAGCTCCCCGGAGCGTTTCGTCGGTCACCACGTCCTTCTTCGCCTCGACGTGCCTAGGGATCCACCGTTAGCCCTTTGTAGCTTGACCACTTTTGGCTTTTCTAGGATTTTTTTCCCTATGCTTTTCTCTTGGTGTCTATGCTTTTTTCAAGGTTCTTTGCTGGCTTTCAATCCAGCAGTCCGTTTCTCTGCTCGAGTTGACGGGTGCTGTTTTGAATTCCCTTTGACTTTGATTCGTTAGGTGGAGGTAAGCGGACTCGAACCGCTGGCATCTGCCTTGCAAAGGCAGCGCTCTACCCACTGAGCTATACCCCCTCCGGTTCTAGGTGGGCCATCCTGGACTCGAACCAGGGACCTCACCCTTATCAGGGGTGCGCTCTAACCACCTGAGCTAATAGCCCTCGCTGCGAACCGCACGAAGAGTTTGACAGTTCTTTTTTGATCTTCCTTCTTTGACCTCGACCGACCTCGGGATGCTTTGGTTTGAGGGGCTCTTTTTGGCTCTCCCTGTTTCCAAAGTTGGGTCTCCCTTAAAGGAGGTGATCCAGCCACACCTTCCGGTACGGCTACCTTGTTACGACTTCACCCCAGTCATCAGCCCGGCCTTCGGCATCCCCCTCCTTTTACGGTTAGGGTAATGACTTCGGGCCTGGCCAACTTCCATGGTGTGACGGGCGGTGTGTACAAGGCCCGGGAACGTATTCACCGCCGTATGCTGACCGGCGATTACTAGCGATTCCTCCTTCATGCAGGCGAGTTGCAGCCTGCAATCCGAACTGGGGCAAGGTTTTCGAGATTCGCTTGCACTTGCGCGCTTGCTGCTCTTTGTCCTTCCCATTGTAGTACGTGTGTAGCCCAGGACGTAAGGGGCATGCTGACTTGACGTCATCCCCACCTTCCTCCGGTTTGTCACCGGCAGTCTCCCTAGAGTTCCCACCTTCGTGCTGGCAACTAAGGACGAGGGTTGCGCTCGTTGCGGGACTTAACCCAACATCTCACGACACGAGCTGACGACAGCCATGCACCACCTGTGTTCGCGCTCCCTAAGGCACCCCCAGGTTTCCCCGGGGTTCGCGACATGTCAAGCCCTGGTAAGGTTCTTCGCGTTGCATCGAATTAAACCACATACTCCACCGCTTGTGCGGGCCCCCGTCAATTCCTTTGAGTTTCACACTTGCGTGCGTACTCCCCAGGCGGGAGACTTAACGCGTTAGCTCCGGCACGGCCCGGGTCGATACAGGCCACACCTAGTCTCCATCGTTTACAGCTAGGACTACAGGGGTATCTAATCCCTTTCGCTCCCCTAGCTTTCGTCCCTCAGTGTCAGTTTCGGCCTAGCAGAGCGCTTTCGCCACCGGTGTTCTTCCCAATCTCTACGCATTTCACCGCTACACTGGGAATTCCCTCTGCCCCTACCGTACTCTAGCCTTTCAGTTTCCACAGCCTTTTCGGGGTTGAGCCCCGACCTTTGACTGCAGACTTGAATGGCCACCTGCGGACCCTTTACGCCCAATAATTCCGGATAACGCTTGCCTCCTCCGTCTTACCGCGGCTGCTGGCACGGAGTTAGCCGAGGCTTTTTCCTCGGGTACCGTCAGTTCTTCTTCCCCGAGAAAAGGAGTTTACAACCCAAGGGCCTTCCTCCCCCACGCGGTCTTGCTCCGTCAGGCTTTCGCCCATTGCGGAAAATTCCCCACTGCTGCCTCCCGTAGGAGTCTGGGCCGTGTCTCAGTCCCAGTGTGGCTGCTCGTCCTCTCAGACCAGCTACCGATCGTTGCCTTGGTAGGCTTTTACCCTCCCAACTAGCTAATCGGACGCGAGCTCTTCTGTAGGCGGTTTCCTTTTTACCTCTCGGCTCATTGGGTATTAGCTGTCGTTTCCAACAGTTATCCCCATCCTTCAGGTAGATTCTCACGCGTTACTCACCCGTCCGCCACTGACTTCCGAGGAAGTCCGTTCGACTTGCATGTGTTAAGCAGACCGCCAGCGTTCATCCTGAGCCAGGATCAAACTCTCCGTGTTATCCTCTTGTTAATGAGGACGGAAGAGCTGATTTGCTCTTGGTTCTTTGAGGTCGTTTTTCAGACCTCTTTTTAGTTATTTTGACGAGGTTTTTGTCGGTCAATCCGACTGTCAAACTCTTGTGTTGTCTAGGTTCGGTCGCTCGGTTGCGGCGCACTGCCGCTTTCGAGCGCTTTACTAATCTAGCAATCCCCTTTGCCTCTGTCAACCCTTTTTTGAAAAAAATTTTCGGGGGGTGTTGCGGGCTTAGATTGGCTTGGCTTTCGCCCTGGCAGTTTGGTTTTTGTGGGTTGTGGGTTGAGCAGATGGGAGTCTTTTTGAGAAATCTAATCGTCTCAAAATTTCTGAAAAATGCGAAAAGCTCCTAATTTAGGAGCTTTTCAGGCAATATGGCTAGACAGTGACCGACCGATCGCCTCTCCGGGCTAGGTTATGAGGAACTTTGAGGACGATTGGAACTCAGTGGGGCTGGAGAAGATGGGGGTAAAGACGATGTTTGCTGCTCGGAGTTGACGCCAGGAGTCGCCAAAAATTGCTCTAGAACGGGATCGAGGTTGGCAGGAACCACAATTTCGGGCATGGCCGTACTCGAAACTAAACGATCGCCGCTCAAAAGGCCAGAAATCTCGGATGGAAGATTCGGCAGCGTCTGTGAAGTCCGTGCTAACTCATCGGAGCCTTGCGCGTCGGCAATTTCCAAACTCCTTACTAACTGAGCGAGCGCATATTCTAACTGGGTTCCCGGATCCAATGTCACCCATCCTTCCGGTGTCATCTGCCTCCATTCAAAATGAAGGTGAGGCCCGGTAGAATTCCCCGTGCTGCCCACTCTGCCAATGACTTGACCTTGTTTGACGTTTTCCCCCGGTTGGACGAGCAATTCGGATAGATGAGCGTAGAGGGTTTCTTCTGTAGCGTCGTTATGTTCGAGAACGACCGTTAAACCGTAACCCCCCAACCAATCGGCGATCGCCACTTGCCCGGTATAAGCCGCCAGGACGGGGGTTCCCATCGCTGCGCCCAAGTCCGTCCCTGAATGAAATTGACGGTTGCCGAAAATCGGATGAGTTCGCCAGCCAAACAATGAAGTAATGGGAGCGGGAATCGACAGAGGAAAAATCATGCTCTTGTCGCCATTACCGGGACGTCCTGACGGACGGGCGAGCTTGCGAGTATCGAAGTGATTGGCAGAAGCTTTAGTCGCCAGATGAATCCCACTGCGTTTGATACTGACCGGCCCGACCGGGATCGGTTGGATCTCTCCGGTGGGGGTTGGCGGGACATAGTTATAACCCGGTGCAGATTGAGATGGAGCGGGTTGAGCCGCGACACCATAAGCTGGGGCAGCTTGGTTATAAACGGGTGAACTATTTGGAGCGGTCGAGATTGGATTAGGGGAATAACCGCCTTGGGGATTCAGTTGTGCGGAATAGGCCGAGGGTTGCTCGTTGGCAACGGGATAATTCTGAGGACTGGCGGCATTCCCATGATGGTAAGGAGTGCCGGAAGCGGCGGCGGTGGGTTGACACCCGGCTCCGGAAACGACTTGGCCGGGTTGTAAAACCGTTTCGCAACCTGTAGAGTTTTCGCTGAAAACCACGGTTGAGGGGGCTTCTTCTGCTTCGGCGTAGTGACTGGCAGGGATTTGGTCGGTCGCGCCGATACTGTAGTCCGTCGGATCGATATAGACGTTGGCGTAGTCGCCGGATACTTGCGTATTGGATGGATTGACCGGGTACGTTTCTGGAGAAACGCCGGGGGGGGGAGCCGCAATCGGTTCGGCGGGAATATATTCTTCTACAGGCGCGGCATAAGGTTCGGGAGCGGGTTCCGGTGCCGCTTGCCATTGCTCTTGTGCCGGAGCGGCATAAGGTTCGGGAGCGGGTTCCGGTGCCGCTTGCCATTGCTCTTGTGCCGGAGCGGCATAAGGTTCGGGAGCGGGTTCCGGTGCGGGAGCGCTGTAGGGGTCTGCGGCTTCGGAGGGTACAGGTTCGGTTACAAAGTCATCGCTCCCCAAGCGGTCGATGGGATTGGAAGGGGTTTGGGCTTGCGCTCGATTGAAGTCAGTATCGAGGGATCCGGCGATCGGAATCCAAGCAAATCCCTGTACGAGTAGGGAAAACTGACAGACGATGCTTAAGGGAGTTCGGGCAAATTGAGTTCGCTGGCTCATCTGATTTCACTTAACTGTCACGTGCAATGCGGATCGGTGATGTTGATGTGTCCCCCGGCATAACTTTGGGCAATCTGCCTAGAGATTTTCGTACCCCAGGTTGATTGTACCGGGCTGAAGCAAGATTTCTGAAGGGTGTCGATCGCGGGATCGATTTTCAGAAGGGGGGTCTGTTGGCGATAAGGTCACTTGCAATTGACCTGTGGGGCTGACTCCGGTAATGATGCCGGGACGACCTTCTACAATGGCCTGCCGACCGAGGTGGGTTAGCAGCTTGAGGTAAGACGGCAGTAGATGCTCTACGCCGTAGCGACGAAAATAACGGTATCCGTAGGTCATACCCTGTAGCGTCAGAGCTGCTAACTGTTCTAGAGATGCAACCCCGGGTAATGCCTTTTGAGAGAGGAAAGAATGTAGGTTGATGCCGTGGTCTGGGACGGGGTTAGTCCAATTGATCCCTACGCCGACAACGGCGCTGTGAATTCGATCGCCTTCCAGACGAGTTTCTGTCAGGATACCACCTAATTTCCGTCGGTCGAGGACGAGATCGTTGGGCCATTTAATTGCAATGGGAATGTCGCGATCGCGCAAGACGGTTGCAATTCCCCACGCACTGCACAAGGTCAGGATCTGTGCTTGAGTAACGGGGAGGTCGGGTCTTAACGCAAGGGATAAATAAAGTCCCCCTTCGGGCGATCGCCACTGGCGTCCCCACTGGCCTCGTCCTCCACTTTGTCGGCGGGCAAGCACTACGGTTCCTTCTGTCGCTCCCGCTTCGATTAAGTTCCACAAGCTTTGATTGGTAGAGACCAATTCGGGAAAAATATGAAGAGAAAAACCGGATTCCAACCCATATTCGCAGAGAGTTGAGCCAAAAAGATCCTCTGGAGACCAGGAGGCGATCGCCCGTTCTAATTCTTGTTTGTCCAATCCCACTCGTCTCGGTTACCGTTGAGAGATCGTGGCTTAAGTTACCATAAAATAGCGTGCTAACCGATGGCCCGATCGCGTCGAGGCCGATCGCCTGACCGAGCGGCATGATTCAATAAGGGTGCTGCTCTGACGAGATTTCGTCAATTGTCAATCAATTTATTTTTTAAACTCAATATGGATAACTGGCATTGGCGCAGTTGGAACGATCTGCCTTATTTGACTTGCTCTCTTTTAGAAGAATGGCCTCACGGTTTTTTTACCCAACCGTGTTGGCCGCGATCGCCCCGTGAGTTAGTCGGCATTCTCAACCCGGAGGCTCCGGTCTATCGGCTCAAACAAGTTCACGGCAATACGGTTCTCAGCACCGATCGACTGACGCCGGATGCGCCGGAAACGGCGCTGGAAGCCTCCCCAGTTGGCGAATCTCGACCGGAAGGGGACGGCTTGTTGACGACGGAAGCGGGACAGTCGGTATGGGTTTGTACGGCGGATTGCGCTCCGGTTCTGATTGCGGACGAGCGCACGGGCCAGGTGGCGGCAGTCCATGCGGGATGGCGCGGGACGGCAGCCGAAATCGTGCCGGAGGCGATTGTCAAGTTCCAACGTCAAGGCAGCGAGTTGCACCATTTACGGTTGGCGATCGGTCCGGCGATCGCGGGAGAAGTTTACCAAGTTTCCGAGGAGGTCGCCGCTCGGGTTTGCGCGACGATTGTCAATACAATTCCGGAAAATTTTTCTCTAGATGCGATTTACCAATTACCGCAACCGCCGATTTTAGAAGATCCCCAACCGGAACGGGTGCGTTTGGACGTGCGCCGGGCGATCGCCTTGCAGGTGGAACAACTCGGCGTTCCGGCGGCCCATGTGGCGATCGCCCCCCACTGTACTTACCAAGAACCGGACAAGTTTTTTTCTTATCGCCGCGACGGACAGAAAAAGGTGCAATGGTCGGCGATTGTCAGTCAGGGGAAAGATTAAGGAGACCGACTGGCGGGCTCGACAAGCTTTAATCTCTTCCTTGCCGTGGCGATCGCGCGGCTCCTAAGCAGATCGCCGTGAATTTCTCTATCTTAAGTGGTAAGGAAGATCGCGAAGCCATCAAATTTTAGCTGGAAGCAAGGGGCGTCAGATGCCGCTCTCGTTCGACGCTCGATCTCAAATCATCTATTCGACGAGCAACGCCGATCTGCTTCAATGGGTTGCTACGCTTGAAGGGAAGAGTACTCTAGATCGCGATCGGCAATCCGGTTCGAGACCAGTAGACATCTTTTGTACAAAATCGGATTTGAGTAAGCCGATCCGAACCGCCAAGTTGGGCGATCGCCGATCCTCAATAACAACCCCCGTCGCTATTGTTACTATTTGTCAAGCGAGGCTGAGGGTTGAGCCGTAGACAGGACTTGTAAAGTTCGACCTGGCTAAGTTAGTTTGAATAAGAGGTGAATAAAAATCCGATGAGCGAGTACAGTTGCTACGAACAGCTTGGTTTAAAAGAAGATGCCTCGTTTGAGGAAATACAAGACGCTCGCGATCGCCTGATGCAAGAACACAGTGGCGATCCCAAACGGGTTGAAAGCATCGAAGCGGCTTATGACGAAATTCTGATGCTCCGACTCAAGCAGCGTCAAGAAGGGAAAATCAAGGTTCCTGAAGGGATTCGTTTTCCAGAAAGAACGACGACCATCCCGACGAAAATCCCGACGCCACCGACCCAAGAAGCTCCGGCTTGGTTGCAAAATCTCCTCGATACGCCTTCGCAGCCCGATATCCTCTGGCCGGGTGGGATTTTTCTCGGCTTGAGCGCTCTGACGTTATTTCAACCTAGTTCGGCGCCCCTGGCGTTAGCTGTTGGCGTCGGATTTAGCCTTTATTTTCTCAATCGTAAGGAAAATAAGTTCGGTCGTGCGGTCACCATTGCGGTCATCTCGCTGACGTTGGGTTTAGTTCTGGGAACTCCGTTGGGTAATTTATTGCATGGTTCGATGGGGGTGCTGCTCTCCCCGGACGCGATCGCCGCCGGATTTACGTTCTTTGCAATGTGGTTAGCAACTAGCTTTTTACGTTAATTTCGCATTCTTTCAATCGCTGTTAAAGCGATTTTTCCCATTCAAACGCCTAAAATAGCGAGCCACTGATAGCGACTCCATTAAAAAGGGTAGAGATCTTCCAATCTCTACCCTTTCGATCGTTTAATCTTTGAGGCTTTCGCCAAGGGGGCGATCGCCCGGATTACGAATCCGCCGTTTGGGGCATCAATTCGCGATTCTCTTCTTTCGGTCCGACTTGGACTTTCCCTTCTTCGTCTACATCGACTAAAGCGGTTTCGCCTTCTTGAATCCGACCGGAAAGAATCTCTTCGGCGAGGCTATCTTCCAACAGCCGCATGATCGCGCGACGTAACGGACGCGCGCCGTAGCTGGGATTGTACCCTTCTTCGACCAACCGATTTTTGAACCCTTCGGTAACTTCCAAAGTAATTCCTTTCTCGGTCAGTCGCGAGAAGACCTCGCGCAACATAATTTCGGCGATCTCTTTGACTTCCTCTTTGTTCAACTGGCGGAAGACGATGATCTCGTCGAGACGGTTGAGGAATTCCGGACGGAAGTATTGCTTGAGTTCTTCGTTGACCAGGTTGCGAATGCGGTTGTATTGCGCGTCCGCTTGGTCTTCGGCAAACTCGAAGCCCAAACCGCCGCCACCTTTCTCGATCACTTTCGACCCGATGTTCGAGGTCATAATCAATAAGGTGTTCTTGAAGTCCACCGTGCGACCTTTGGCGTCGGTGAGGCGCCCGTCTTCGAGAATTTGCAGCAACATGTTGAACACGTCGGGGTGCGCTTTCTCGATTTCGTCGAACAACACGACGGTGTAGGGACGGCGCCGGACGGCTTCGGTGAGTTGACCGCCTTCGTTATAACCGACGTAACCCGGAGGAGACCCGATCAATTTGGACACCGTGTGGCGTTCCATATATTCGGACATGTCCAGGCGAATCATCGCTTCTTCGGAACCGAAGAAGTAGGAGGCGAGGGCTTTGGTCAGCTCGGTTTTCCCGACCCCGGTCGGACCGGAGAAGATGAAGCTGGCGATCGGACGGTTGGGGTTTTTCAAGCCGACTCGGGCGCGACGGATGGCGCGGGAAACGGCTTTGACGGCTTCTTCCTGTCCGATGAGGCGCTGGTGCAAGGTGTCTTCCATGTGCAGCAGCTTTTCGGATTCGGATTCGGTGAGTTTGTTAACCGGGACTCCGGTCCAACTGGCGACGATCTGGGCGATGTCTTCTTCGGTGACCATCGGCGAGAGATCGGCGCTGCCGTCGGTTTTTTTGCTGCTGGCGATCGCCCGAATCTGGGATTTGATTTCCATTTCGCGATCGCGCAGTTCCCCGGCGCGATCGAAGTCTTGCGATCGCACGGCGTCGTCTTTCTCTTTCAACACCTGGCGCAACTCTTTATCGAGTTCTTTCGCCGCAGGCGGTAATTGCGAGTTGATCAGGCGCACTCGGGATCCGGCTTCGTCGATCAAGTCGATCGCCTTGTCCGGTAAGTAGCGATCGCTGATGTAGCGATCGGACAGTTTCGCCGCCGCTTCTAACGCTTCGTCGGCAATTTTTAATTTGTGGTGTTGTTCGTAGCGATCGCGCAGTCCAAACAGGATCTCGATCGTTTCTTCCACGCTCGGTTCGCCAACCATCACGGGCTGGAAGCGCCGTTCTAAGGCGGCATCGCGCTCGATATGCTTGCGATATTCGTCCAAGGTGGTCGCGCCGATGCACTGCAGTTCCCCACGCGCGAGGGCGGGTTTGAGAATATTCGCCGCGTCGATCGCCCCTTCTGCGGCCCCGGCGCCGATCAGGGTATGCACCTCGTCAATCACCAAAATCACGTTCCGCGCCGAGCGGATTTCGTCCATGATTTTCTTGAGGCGTTCCTCAAATTCTCCGCGATATTTCGTTCCGGCGACGAGTAAGCCGATATCTAAGGTGACGACGCGCTTATCTTCTAAAATATCCGGCACGTCGTTGTTGGCAATCCGTTGGGCCAGCCCTTCGGCGATCGCCGTTTTCCCGACCCCCGGTTCCCCGATCAACACCGGATTGTTCTTGGTCCGCCGTCCGAGAATCTGAATCACCCGCTCGATTTCTTTCTGACGCCCGACCACCGGGTCTAATTTGCCTTCGGCAGCCATTTGGGTCAAGTTTGCCCCAAATTCGTCGAGGGTCGGCGTTTTCGTCCGGGCATTGCTCGATCCGGCGGTCACTTCCGCCGTTTCTCCCAACATCCGAATCACTTGAGTGCGGACTTTAGACAGATCCACGCCTAAGTTTTCCAAGACCCGCGCCGCAACGCCTTCGCCTTCGCGAATCAATCCCAGCAGCAGGTGTTCCGTGCCGATGTAATTGTGACCGAGTTGACGCGCTTCTTCTAAAGATAGCTCCAGAACGCGCTTGGCCCGAGGTGTGAAGGGAATTTCTACCGCGACAAAGCCCGAACCCCGACCGATGATCTTTTCGACCTCAATGCGGGCGTCTTTGAGGTTGACCCCCATCGACTTGAGAACTTTGGCGGCAACGCCCGTTCCTTCTCCGATAAGACCCAAGAGGATCTGCTCCGTTCCGACAAAATTATGTCCCAGGCGACGGGCTTCCTCCTGGGCCAGCATGATCACTTTAATGGCTTTTTCTGTGAAGCGTTCAAACATGGTTTATTCCCACTACCGACACATTTGGCGCGTACAAACTCCCCTTCTGGGTATTGTAAGGAAGCACCGCCTCCGCTAAAATCACCCCTTGGGGTTTTTGAGAAAGTATGAGATTCGATTTGATGTTAATTTTGCGATCCTCTGCTTCTCTTGTCCCCATTTTTGCTTTTGACTCACCCCCTGAAGTTTGAGTTTCAAGTCCCGACTCTAGAGCTTCCGCTAGTTCTTCGCTCTGGAGTGCAGAACTCAGAACTCGGGTCAAACGGGTTATCTGTTATGGATCCTAGAAGCCTCTGTGATTAGGCACGGGGCTTATAACCTGTTCCCTTCTGGTACTTTGCCCTTTAGCATAGCAAAACTCTCGGTTTTCGTGCCACCAGTTGCGTTTTTAGCTTGAGGGTCTTGAAGGTTGCGAACGCGGTGGGATCGTCGCCGTTGGACTTTGGGGAAAGCCATCGCTTTTGAGACGATCGGAAAATGACTCGATTGTTGGCGAAGATCGAGATTTTTTTGGCAAAACCACTAAAATCGGTATGTTGGGTTACAGACAGCGATTCCGATCGAGCATAAGTCTGGGGTCGGTTTCTACCGGGTGGCGATCGCCGTGCCTCGATTTCTAGAGATTTGCCAAATTTTAACTCAAAAATTTATGGTGGCGATCGACTCGCGGGATTCTTTCTAAGGAGATAAATTTAGAAAGATCGTCTTTTGTTTTTTGGCGATCGCCATTTTCACGCTGAGAAAATGATGATTTCTGTAGGCGTTTTTAAAATAAGATGCGTTATTTTAAACCCTCAGATTTTCCAAAGTCAAACCCCAATCTCCAGACTTTTAAACTTTTTTTACCTTTTAAACAAAAGCAACCGCCCCTTTCCACCCATTTCTAAGACGATGCCAAAACTCAAATCGATCGCCTGTACCCTGACTTTGCTCTTGTCGGCCTGTACCGCCGCGACGACGCCCTCCCAGCCAACTGTCACGCCGACGCCAGAGGCCACGCCACCCTCGCAGTCCGTTCCGACCTCAACTTACAATAGCGCCGACAACTCCGCCAATAATCCTGCCAATCCCGCCACGACGGCTCAACGTTCTCCCATTCCCAACCCCGTTTTTGAACCGATTTTACCGGAGCTCAAACAACAAGCAGGGATTCCGGTTCTTTTACCCGATTATCTCTTTGGCGGCGATGGCGCTACTGAGGTTTACGCCATTTTAGAAACGGCCAATCCGTCTCAATATCGGGTGATGTTGGCCTTCACCCCCGATTGTACTGGGGGAACGGCGTGCCGTCTCGGAGAAGTGACCGGAGCGCAACTCACCCCAGACCTCCCCCCTTTAGAAGGTAAAACCGTTCCCCTCGATAACGGGATCTCCGGTTATTTTGTCGATGCGGTCTGTGCGGCGAACTGTTCCGACGCTACCCTGTCTTGGGAACAAAACGGGGGACGCTATACGGTGGGTCTGAAGGCGGGAAAACCCGAAAACCTCGTCAAGATGGCGAATTCGGCGATCGCTGCCGGACCGTTTTAGGGTTCGTATCGGGGCGCGTTTTCGTGCGCAACGGTCTCTTTGTAAAGATTTGTTAACAGGGGTGTGGGGTTTCACCCTTCCTGGGGTTATACTGGGGTGAGTAGATGCACCCTGATGGCAACGCCCACCTCGTGGGCGTTTTTTTTTGGCTTGTTTGAGGACGATATCCCATTACGCAAATATATGAGGATATTCTCGAAAGGCTGCATCAAGACAATTTGGAAGACTGTCAAATGGGTGAATTCTCTGTTTCATCGAGTTTTTAAGAAAGAACCCTGTTCTATTTTTTTTAAATCCAGAGAAGAAGTTGGTCAATATAATCAACTACATCCAGCTTTTTCTATGAGTTCTCGAACTGGGGCTGATTGATGAGAGCTGGTCTTGTTAATAAGAACAACATCTCCTGGTTCCAGTTGAGGAATTCTAGAATGCTATCCAAGCAAGCTTAAAATATCCCTCTTCAGTTATTGTCGGAGATAGCGATCGCCGTATCCGCGATCGGGAGAGACCTAGACGACTCCGACCCGATTTTTGAGTCTCTATGAAGAAAATGCGTCTAGGAAAATGCGTCGCGATCGCCTACCCTGTAAGGGTTCTAGAATTAAGTCAAGATCGGAGTTTTCCTAGAGTAACAGAAGAGGGATATATCGTCCAAGTGGTGGGCGATCGGTTGTTGTGGGCGACGGTAGGAACTTTGTAGTTTCGCAATTTCGTCCTCAATCCGCTCTTCGATCGCTCCAATCTGCCGCTAGCTCTTGAGTAAACGACTCGAAAAATGCTCAAATATAGTTAATACCTTCGTCAAAACCCCAGAAACATGAAAGATCTTGACGTGAAAAAAACCATCGACTTGCTCAACACGATTATGGAATTCGAGTTGGCGGGAGTCGTGCGCTACACTCATTACTCCCTGATGGTGACCGGACCGAACCGGATCCCAATTGTGGAATTTTTCAAGATGCAGGCGACGGAATCGCTCACCCACGCCCAACAAGTCGGCGAAATTCTCACGGGTTTGGAAGGTCACCCCACCTTACGCATTGCCCCGATGGAAGAAACTTACAAACATGCGGTGAAAGATATTCTCGAAGAGAGTGTCAATCACGAACGCAAAGCCCTCGAATTGTATAAAGACTTGCTCGAAACCGTCGAAAATGCCAGCGTTTATCTCGAAGAATTCGCGCGCACGATGATCGGTACGGAAGAGCTGCACAATATCGAACTGAAAAAGATGCTGCGAGATTTCAGCTAATTTCAGCGAAAAGGAGGGGATCGAGATCCCGCGTTTTTGAGATCGAATTCTCCGGCGATCGATTCTTCTTTTCCCGTTGCTTCTATTCTTCAAGAATAGATAACTCGCCGGGGCGGGTTTGATGTTTGTCGGGTTGAGATATGGAGCGGTAATTATGGAGTGGTCTGCAGCTTTACCGACGTTTTTGGTGACGTTACGCGAAGGGGTCGAAGCGGCGTTAGTCGTGGGAATCGTGTTGGCGTGTTTGAGTAAAGCGCAGGCGCGGGATCTCAATCCCTGGGTCTATGCGGGGGTTGGCGGCGGCGCGATCGCCAGTGCGGGGATCGGGGCCTTGTTTGTTTCCGGACTGCAGGCGGTCGCGAGATCGCGATCGACTTACGCCCCAGTGCTGAAACCCTTGTTAGAAGCGGGTTTTTGCCTGGTGGCGATCGCCATGCTCAGTTGGATGTTAATTTGGATGACCCAACAAGCCAAATCTCTCAAAGGAGAGATCGAAACGGCGGTGAAGGCGGCGGTCAAACCGGAACGGGAAGATCGGGAACGCCCCAAGATTTGGCACAGTGCGGGATGGGGAGTGTTCACCCTCGTTTTTATTGCCGTTTTGCGCGAAGGGTTTGAAACCGTCGTGTTTATTACCGCCCAATTCGAGCAAGGTTTAGCTCCCGTTTTAGGCGCAATTTTCGGCTTGCTGGGTGCGGTGGCGATCGGTTTTTTACTGTTTGAATGGGGCGTAAAAATTGACCTGCGCCGTTTTTTTCAAATCATGGGAATTCTGTTACTGGCGATCGTTTCGGGATTAGTAATTTCTGCCTTAAAAAATATCAACGCGGCGGCGGCGGTTCTCTCCAGTCTCGACCCGCAATATGCCCAGATTTGCGCGTCGGGGGCGGCGTCGTGTCTTCTCGGACCGCAAGTGTGGGATACTACCGCATTTTTGCCGGACGATCGCTTTCCCGGCGTCGTTTTCAAAGCGTTATTCGGTTATCGATCGCACCTGTATTTAGCTCAGGCGATCGCCTACGTTCTGTTTTTAGCGACGGCGGGAACGTTGTACTTTCAAAGTTTGTCGAATAAAACATCGTGAAGTTTTAGATTTTAGCTTTTAGATTTTAGATTTTAGATTGCTTATATTCTTAATTTTTTCGCGTTACTTGAGGGAGAGGAGGCGATCGTGGCACGAGTCAAACAGATTTTTACTTATCCGATTAAAGGGTTAACTCCACAAACTCACGATCGCGCCCGCTTGGAACGGGATTGGGGGATTCCCGGCGATCGCGCCTTCGCTTTAATGTTTGTCGATCCGGGAAAAGCAACACCGGAAATGACGGTCGAATGGCTGAGTAAAGGGCATTTCGCCATGCAAAATGATTGGCCCGGATTGGCGGCGTTAAACTGTCGGCACGATCGCGAAATTTTGACTGTTTCGATCGAGGGCAATCCCTTACTCGCCGCCAGTTTAGAAGACGAAGGCGATCGCGATCGCATCGGCCAATTTTTTACCGGATACCTCGCCGGATTAACACCGACTCCAGAAGCGCGACATCCGCAAAAAAGTCCCCTTAAATTAGTGGGAAATAGTAAGGGCAAAACCCGCTATCCCGATCGCCATCCCGTTCATATTTCAATCTTAAGTCAAGCCACCCTCGACGCCCTCAGCGAAGCCTGTGGAAAAAGCGTAGATGTCCGCCGTTTTCGCCCCAATATTCTCATCGATGGGGTAGAAGCCTGGGAAGAGTTTAATTGGGTTGGGAAAACGTGGCAACTCGGGGAAGCAAAAATCGAGATTGCTGCCAGAATTGGGCGCTGTCCGAACATCGAAGTCGATCCGGAAACGGGCGATCGGGATTTAGGCTTATTAAGCTTATTAAAAGACCGTTACGGACATTGTCAAACTGGGGTTTTAGCCAAAGTATTAACCAGTGGCGATTTAGCCGTGGGCGATCGGTTGGAAGCGCTTTAATTGACCGGAGGAGAGAACGGTAGGAACGAAACCTGTTTCGCCCCTAGATCGGATTCAATTGACGATCGCAAAAAACGCCATATATTTTCTTACAGCAATTCGCGCTGTCATGAGGTACAAGAGGCAAAGATCCCCCCAACCCCCCTTAAATCCCCCTAAATCCCCCTTAATAAGGGGGATTTAGGGGAATCGAAATGTACCGCAGAACAGCAAAAACTGGTGTATACCGTTTTTCAAAAATAATGAGAGAGAGATCGAGGGTTTAGAAAAACGGTATTACTTCGCTTCCATCCAATTCTCTCCAGCATGAATATCGACCACGAGAGGGACGGTAAGTTCTACAGCTTTTTCCATCATCTCTTTAATTTTTGGTTGTAATTCCTCCCATTCTTGGCGGGGAACTTCAAACACTAATTCATCGTGGACTTGCAACAACAAACGCGCTTGATACGGTTGTAAAAGTTCGTCAATTTTCACCATTGCGATTTTGATGATATCCGCACTCGATCCTTGAATGGGCGCATTGGCGGCGGCGCGCAACAGACCCGCATCTTGATAGTTCATGCGTTCCATATCGTCGAAATCGATCGCCGCCGGATCTGTTCCTTTAAGCTTCTGGAGGCTTTCTCCGGCAAAGTAAAAATTGCGGCGACGTCCAAAAATTGTTTCGACATAACCGCGCGCGATCGCCTCTTTTTTAACCGTTTCTAGA
Source organism: Oxynema mangrovii CENA135 (assembly GCF_016632315.1). NCBI lineage: Bacteria > Bacillati > Cyanobacteriota > Cyanophyceae > Oscillatoriales > Oscillatoriaceae > Oxynema > Oxynema mangrovii. The sequence goes on from NZ_JAEOXH010000001.1 coordinate 324,344, forward strand.
TACTCAAAAACATTGGGATAGCGATCGTAGAAGCGATCGATAAACGCTTTTCCTTGCGCCGTACTTACTCCGATCGATCGCGCGAACCGTTGCGCCCCCATTCCGTAAATAACGCCGAAATTGATCGTTTTACCGACTCGCCGTTCTTCCGAACTAATGTCCTCTTTTTCAAATAACAATTTACTCGTCAAAGTATGGACATCTTCATTATTTTTATACGCCGAAATCAGTACGGGTTCTTGGCTTAAATGAGCCAAAATTCGCAACTCAATTTGAGAATAGTCCGCCGAAACCAGCAACCAATCTTTTTCCGGTAAAAATGCTTGTCGGATTTGGCGGGAAAATTCCGTGCGAATGGGAATATTTTGTAAGTTAGGATTCGAGGAAGACAGGCGACCCGTCGCCGTTGCAGTTTGATTGAAATCGGTATGAACTCGTCCGGTATCTGCCCTCACTAATTGCGGTAAAGCGTCCACATACGTCGATTTCAGTTTGGATAAGGTGCGATGTTCGAGAATCAGATCGATAATTTCGTGGTCGCCTTGCAGCTTTTCCAAGGTGGCGGCGTCGGTAGAATAGCCTGTTTTCGTTTTTCTCGACTTTTTCCGATTCAATCCCAATTTTTCAAATAAAATTTCACTGAGTTGTTTCGGCGATCCTAAATTAAAGGTTTCTCCAGCAACACCGTAAGCCCGATTTTCGATCGCGCTCAATTTTTCTTCTAACTCGTCAGAAAGTCTGGCTAAATATTCCGTATCGATGCGAATTCCCACCGATTCCATTTGCGTTAATACGGGTTCTAAAGGCTGCTCTATCTTTAATAAAACCTCGTACAATTTGGGACTATCTTGCAGTTCGGCGCGCAGTTTGGACACCAGTAAATAGGTGCTGTGAACGTCCATCCCGCAGTAGTTCGCCACTTCGGGAATGCCGAGATCGGCGATCGTTTTGCCTTTGGGAACTAAATCTTTATAACTTTGAGCGCTGAGGTTTAAATATACCTGAGCTAAATAAGCTAAATTATGGGTTCCTTCGGGGTTGAGAACGTAACTGGCTAACATCGTTTCAAAAGTGACCCCGTCGAGTTCGATTCCCTGACAGTGCAAGATGGCGCGATCGAATTTAGCGTTATGTAAGGTTTTGGGATAATCCGCCGTTTCTAAAATCGGTTTTAGGGCAGTTATAACCCGATTTAACTCTAAATTTTTGCCGTGTTTGTGGCCGATTGGAATATAGGCGAGGTCTTCTTTGCCACTGCCCCAACAACAGCCAATTCCAACTAATTGGGCGTCTCGGGGTTCGAGGTCGGTGGTTTCCGTATCCCAAGCGACGGGATATTCGGGATCGGTATAGGTTTTTAGCTGTTCGACTAAGCGATTTAATTGTTCGTAGGTATCGATAATTTGAGGATCGATAGGATTGGCATCGCGGGCTTGTTGTTGGGATGTTGCGGTATCTTCGGCGCTAAAAAACCAGGTATCCTCGGGGTTGAGATCGGGGGAAATTTGCGATCGCTCTTGACTCGATTTAGGGGTCGCTTGACCGCCAAATTGCTGTTGGAGGCGATCGATTTGTTCGAGGAAGGAGTGAAACTCGTATTTTTCAAAGAGAGGCTGAATTTTTTCGGTGTCGAAGCCTTGAAGGTGGCACTGTTTTAAGGATAAAGTTAAGGGAATATCCCGGACAATTTTTGCTAAATGTTGGGAGTGATAAGCAGCATCGCGATCGCCTTTCAATTTCTTTTGATTGGCGCCTTTTATCGTATCGATCTCCTCATAAATTCCCTCTAAGGTGTGGTATTGAGTCAGCAGCTTGACCGCCGTCTTTTCGCCAATCCCTTTAACCCCGGGAATATTATCGGATTTGTCGCCACAGAGGGCTTTATAATCGACAACTTGCTCGGGTTTAATTCCGAGTTTTTCGACAACTTGTTCCGGGTGAAATTCGGTAGTTTTATTGCCTTTACCCGGGCTGAGGTAGAGAACGCAAATGCGATCTTCGTCGCTGACTAATTGAAATAAATCGCGATCGCCACTGAGGATCTTTACAGTATAATTTTCTTGACTGGCGCGGGTAGCGAGGGTTCCGAGAATGTCGTCGGCTTCGTAACCGGGTTGAGTAATGACTTGCAAATTGAGGGTTCGCAACAGTTCTTGCAAGTTGGGAATTTCCACCAGTAAATCGGCTGGAGTTTCGGCCCGATCGCTCTTATAGTTTGTATCGGCTTCGTGGCGAAAGGTCGGTTCGGCTAAGTCGAAAGCAATGGCGACCGCTTGCGGTTGGTACTCGTCCATCACTTCCAGCAAGGCTTTGAGGAAACCGTAGCAGACGCTGGTGGGAATTCCGCTTTGAGTTCGCAAACCGCCATCGCGCCCTTTTGCAAAGGCGTAATAGGCGCGAAAAGCCAGGGAATGACCGTCAACGAGGAGAAAAGTAGGAGAGGTAGCCGACACGATCGCACGAGGGTTGTACTCAACCCATTTAAACAACTCATTCATTGTATCGGCTAACGGCAAGGAATCCCAGAGTTTATCGAAAAAAAACGATCGAGAAATAGAGAAAGCCCGTGGCTGAATTGACTTAAAAATCGCTGCAAGAGATTTTGCGGACGATCGCCATTTTCGATTTTAATTTGTTACCCTAGTAGAGCAAGCAATCCCCGATAGATTGCTCGTTGCTCACACCTTTTTTCGCTTGAGTTCACTTTAGATTATGCTTTCTCTGCCTGGATATCGCAACTGTACTCCGATTTACGATAGTTCGGGTTCGCTGATTTATCGAGGATGGCAAATCGAAGGCGATCGCCCGGTTGTTATCAAATTACTGAAAGGCGCCCATCCCAGCCCCTCAGAACTCAGTCGCTACCAACAAGAATACGATATTATTCGCCATTTTCAAAGTCCCGAGATTATCCAAGCTTACGGTATCGAAAACCATGAAAATAGTCTCGCTATTATTTTAGAGGATTTTGGCGGCGAATCCCTACGCAAACTATTTCAAATTCAATCTTTTAACCTGCTAGAATTTATTGAAATTACTTTAAAAATTGTGCGTGCTTTGGGAGTGATTCACCATGCAGGAGTCATTCACAAAGATCTCAACCCCTCTAATATTATTTGGAATCCAGAACGAGATCTTTTAAAAATTATTGATTTTGGCATTTCGACGACCGTCGATCGCGAAACTCAGCCCCTTAGAAATCCCCAGATTCTAGAAGGGACGTTAGCATATATGTCCCCGGAACAAACCGGACGGATGAATCGCTTGTTGGACTATCGGACAGATTTTTATTCTCTCGGAGTGACCTTCTACGAGTTACTGACAGGTCAATTGCCGTTTGTAGGAAATGATGCGATCGAATTGGTTCACGCTCATTTAGCAAAAACGCCAGTTTCTCCCCATGAAATCGATCGCGAAATTCCGCCCGTTCTGGCGGCGATTGTTTTAAAGCTATTGGCAAAAAATGCAGAAGATCGATATCAAAGCTGCGAAGGAATTGAAGCAGATTTACAACAATGTCGGCAGCAACTTTCAGAAACAGGAGAGATTAAAGCATTTAAAATTGCCCAAAAAGATCGCGCCGCTAAATTTCAAGTTCCTCAAAAACTTTATGGAAGATCGCGAGAACTGGCAGTGCTGATCGATGGTTTTATTCGCAGCACTTGCTTTCCCGAACGGGCGATCGCCACGGCGGGAGATCGAGCTGATTTCCCGCCGGGAGAACTCTTTTTAATTTCCGGTTATTCGGGAATTGGTAAAACATCTTTAGTCCAAGAAATTTACAAACCAATTACCGAACGTCATGGTTATTTTATCTCTGGAAAATTTGACCCTTATCATCGCAATATTCCTTATAGCGCGATCGCCCGGGCTTTTTCAGATTTACTGCGACAATTATTGAGTGAAAATGAAACTCCACTGAGTCAATGGTGCGATCTTTTTCGCACTACATTAGGCGATCTCGGTGGGGTTATCGCCGAAGTAATTCCCGAACTTGAATTAATTGTGGGAACTCAGCCGAAAGTTCCGGTTTTACCGCCTAGGGAAGCGCAAAATCGTTTTAATCTTCTCTTTCACAAGTTCATCCAAACTTTTGCACGATCGCCGCATCCGATCGTTCTATTTCTCGACGATTTACAATGGGCCGATCTGGCGAGTTTACAGTTAATTGAGCGCTTAACTCTCGGACTCGAATCTGGATTATTCTTGATAGGGGCTTATCGCGATCGTGAAGTTTCGCCGACTCATCCTTTAACCGGGATGTTAAATAAATTACAAGAAGCAGGAGTAAGAATCAATAGCATTCATCTCGAACCTTTGCAGTTAGAAGATATCAATCTGTTAATTGCCGATACTTTAAATTGTCCGCCTACTTACTGTCTGCCATTAGCCGAACTAACCGTTGCTAAAACTCAAGGAAATCCATTTTTTGTCAGCGAATTTCTTAAGGCACTGTACGACGATCGCCTCCTCTATTTCGATCGCGAGACTCACCGTTGGCAGTGGAATTTTAAAGAAATTCAAAGGCGAGAAATTACCGATAATTTAGTCGAACTCCTTTCGGGACAAATTCAGCGTTTTCCCAAAAAGACTCAAACCTTATTAACCACAGCAGCTTGTATTGGTAACCCTTTCAATTTGGCCACTCTCGCGCATATTTGCGAGCAGTCAGAGACGGAGACGATCGCCGATCTCAATCCGGCAATCGCCCGAGGTTTGTTATTTCCCCTCGGCAATTTAAAAGCATGGGAATTTGCTGTAAAACAAGGGCAAGACGATCGCGTTTCTATCCCCGAATGTAAGTTCGCTCACGATCGCATCCGCCAAGCTGCTTACAGTTTACTCTCGCAAAGCGATCGTCAACGATTACACGAAAAAATTGGCTTATTTCTGCTGGCTAATACGCCGGAAAACAAACGAGAAGAGCATATTTTTCAAATCGTCAATCACCTCAATCTTGCTATTCTTCTCGTCGGCGATCGCCAACGCAGACAAGAACTCGCCGAACTCAATTTAATCGCAGGGAAAAGAGCTAAAAATGCAGCCGCTTATCAAAGTGCTTTTACTTATTTTAAGACTGCGATCGATCTGCTCGCAACAGAGAGCTGGGAAAGCGATTATAATTTTACTTTAGATCTCTATATTGAAGCGGCAGAAACTGCTTACGTCAGTGGCGATTTTGAAAGCATGGAAACCTGGGTCTGTACCGTAGGCGATCGCGCGCACACCCTCCTCGATAGCGTCCGCGCCGACCAAATTTTAATTCAAGCCTATGCGGCTCAAAATCGCTTGACTGAAGCCATACAAATCGCCTTAAATCGTTTACAACTGCTCGAAATTTATTTACCAGAAAATCCGACCCCCGAAACGATCGAAGCAGAATTATTAGAAACATTTACCCTCTGGGAAGACGGAGAAATTGCCAGTTTGATCGAGCTGCCTGCGATGGAAGATCCTTATAAATTGGCAGCTTTGCGCTTGTTATCGGGGATTTTTTCGCCGTGTTTTCGGGCAATGCCGCAGTTGTTACCTTCAGTTGTTTTTAACCTGTTACAGTTGTCAATTCGTTATGGAAATGAGTTTATTTCTCCTTACGCTTATGCGACTTACGGTTTAATTTTATGCGGAATAGTTGGCAATATTGAGGCGGGCTATCAATTTGGTAATTTGGCATTAAATTTATTGGAACGATCGCCGACTAAAGAAATTAAAACGCGAACTTCGATGGTGGTCAATAACAATATCCGCCATTGGAAAGAGCCGATCCGCGCGACGATCGAACCGTTGAGGCAATCCTATAATAGCGGGTTGGAAACGGGAGATTTAGAATACGGTTCTTATGCAATTTTAAATTATTGCGCTCACGGTTATTTTGCGGGGCAAAGTTTGGAAAAGCTCCAGTCAGAAATTACTAGTTATGCCCGAGCTTTAAAACAGTTCAAACAAGAAACAGCCTTCAATCATTTATGTTTGTACGGGCAAGCTATTGCCAATTTATGCGACAATATAGACGAGACGATCGCCCCGGCTTGGGAGTTAGAAACAGGGGAGTCGGCGCGGGAGGCGATCGCCCAAATCATCGCGGCGAACGATCGCAGTGGAACCTGTAAAATTTACCTGCACCAACTGATTCTCAGCTATCTATTCGATCGCCCCGACAAAGCCCTCGAAAATGCGGATCGTGCCGAATCTTATCTCGATGGAGAAACGGGAACGTTCGTAATTCCATTATGCTATTTCTATTCGGCTTTAGCCCGGTTAGCGGTGGCGACTAACGGCGAAAACAGCGCGCGATCGCCCCAACTGGAAAGAGTGAGAGAAATTCAGAAAAAATTAGAAACTTGGGCGAGTTTTGCGCCGACCAACCACTTGCATAAATGGGAATTAATCGAAGCCGAATTACAAAGTTTACTCGGTAACGATCGCGCCGCTACGGACGCTTACGATCGCGCGATCGAAGGGGCAAAAAGTGGAGAATTTTTCCAAGAAGAAGCCCTCGCCAACGAACGGGCGGCCCTGTTCTATTTAAACCGAGGAAAATCTAAAATTGCCCGGGCTTACTTAGAAGATGCGCGCTACGGTTATCTACGGTGGGGAGCTTCACGCAAAGTAGCTCACTTAGAGCGTCAATATCCGAGCCTGCTGGGGCGATCGCCGTCGGACACTACCGCGTCAACGGCTCACTCCCTGTCCACCACCGGGTCTCAGAGTACGGACGCCCTCGATTTGAATACGGTGATGAAGGCGTCTCAAGCCCTGTGCGGGGAAATCGTTCTCGATCGCCTTTTGGCGAAATTGATGCAAATTATTTTAGAAAATGCGGGGGCGCAGTTGGGCGGCTTGATCCTCGAAGGAGAGGGGGGATTGGCGATCGAGGCGTGGGGAGAAGCCCAGGGCGATCGAGTGGCAGTGCGTCAGGGAATTGCACTCGAAACGAGCGATCGCCTGCCGATTTCGCCGATTCATTACGCGATGCGAACCGGGGAAACGGTGGTGTTAGCGGATGCGGCCCAAGAATCGATGTTTGCCGGAGATCCTTATATTCAGCGCTACCAACCGAAATCGATTTTATGTATGCCCATTCAAGGGCAAGGTCAGGCGATCGGGGTTTTATACTTAGACAATAACTTGGCAACGGGAGCGTTTACGCCGCAACGGCTTGCGGTGTTGGGTCTGCTGACCGCACAGGCGGCGATTTCGATCGAAAATGCGCGGCTTTACGACCGTCTCGGAGACTATTCGCGCACGTTGGAACTAAAAGTGAGGGAGCGCACGGAAGAACTGCGCCGAGAAATTAGCATTCGGGCGGCGACAGAAGGGGCGTTGCGGGTGTCTGAAGAAAAGTTTTCTAAAGCATTTCGGTCCAGTCCCGACGCGATCGCTCTCACCCGCTTGTCCGACGGACGCTATCTCGACGTGAACGAAAGTTTTTGTCTGCTCACCGGATATAGCCGTTCCGAAGCGATCGGTCGCACCCCGGGAGAGTTAAATTTGTGGATCGATCCCGAAATGCCCCAGTTCGTGAGACATCGATTGCAAGAAGACGGCGCGATTCGCAATTGCGAGATCGCCTACCGCAGCCAATCCGGCAAAATTCGCACCGTGTTGCTCTCCGCCGAACGGATTCGAGTGGGGGGAGAAGAATGCTTGTTAGCGGTGAGTAAAGATATCAGCGATCGCAAGGTGGCGGAAGAACGATTGCGACGCAGCGAGGCATCGTTGGCGACGGCCCAGGAAATCGCTCACATCGGCAATTGGGAGTTTGACGTCGGCAGCGAAACGATCGCCTGGTCTACCGAGTTGCTGCGGATTTTCGGCTTCGGGATCGACGATCCGGCGCCGACCTTGAGCGAGCATTTGCAGCAAATCCATCCCGAAGATTTGCCCTTTTGGAAAAAAACGATTTCCGAGGCGATCGCCCGAGGAACTTCGTATCAATTCGATTTTCGGATCGTGCGATCGGACGGGGCGATCCGCCATCTCGAAGCCCGAGGACAAGCCGTCCGCGACGGGACGGGGAAGGTGGTGCGCCTGTTGGGAACCGCAATGGACATCACCGAACGCAAACAAGCCGAAGCGGCGATCGAGCAGGCTAAAGAAGCGGCAGAAGCGGCCAATCGGGCGAAAAGTGAGTTTCTGGCGAACATGAGTCACGAGTTACGCACGCCCCTGAATGCGATTCTCGGATTTACTCAACTGATGGAAAAACTCTTGCGCGACGATCGCCCGAGTTCGATGTCGCAAGTGCGCGAATACGTCGGTATTATCAGCCGTTCGGGAGAACATTTACTCGCCTTAATTAACGATGTTTTAGAAATGTCGAAAATTGAAGCGGGTAAAGTCATTCTCAATGCCAATAGTTTCGACCTTTATCGTTTGCTCGACAGTCTCGAAGAAATCTTTCAATTGCGCGCGGGGGAACGGGGGTTGCAATTGATCTGCGATCGCGATCCGACGGTTCCCCAATATTTGCGAACCGACGAAAATAAATTACGTCAAGTCCTGATTAACTTACTCGGCAATGCGATTAAATTTACCGAAAACGGCAGCGTCACCCTGCGCGTCAGTCCCACCGATTGCCCGAATTTGAGCGAGATTCCCGAATTCTTGCACGCCCGTCCCGATACCTACTGTCTCCAGTTCCAAATTGAAGATACCGGACCGGGGATCGCCCCGGAAGAACTCGACGGCTTATTCGATCCGTTCGTGCAAACGGAAACCGGGCGACAATCCCAACAGGGAACCGGATTGGGGTTGCCGATTTCTCGAAAATTCGTGCAACTGATGGGCGGCGAGATCCGGGTTCGTTCGACAGTGGGACGGGGAACCACGTTCGAGTTCGACATAGAAGCCGAAGCTGCGCACCCTTCGGAGATCGTCGCCGAGGGACCGACCCGACAGGCGATCGCCCTGGCCCCCCATCAAGGCCCCTATCGGATTTTGATTGCCGAGGATCGGTGGGCGAATCGGCAATTGTTGCTCAAACTGCTCGAACCGTTGGGATTTGAAGTGCGCGAAGCCCTCAACGGTCGAGAGGCAGTGGAGATTTGGGAAGCGTGGCAACCCCATTTAATTTGGATGGACATGCGAATGCCCGTCATGGACGGTTACGAAGCCACCCAACAGATTAAATCTCATCTGAAAGGACAGGCGACGGTGATTATCGCCCTCACGGCGAGTGCGTTTGACGAAGAACGGGCTCTGGTGTTGTCGGCGGGGTGCGATGATTTCGTCCGCAAACCGTTTCGGGGGGAGACGATTTTAGGCAAAATTGCCGAATATTTGGGGGTGGAGTACGTTTACGAGGAAGTGGCCGATCGCGAGGGCGATCGCCCGCAAAGCGAAGCATTGCCGAGTACGGCGAGTTTCGATCGCGCCGCGTTTGCGGTGATGCCTGACGAGTGGGTGGCGCGCTTGCACGAACGGGCGCAACAACTCGATGCGGAACTGATCGAGGAATCGATCGCCGAAATTCCGCCAGAATCGGCGGATTTAGCCCGGGCGATCGCCCAATTGGTCGAAAATTTTCGCTTCGATCGCCTCGTCGAGTTAACCGAACCAGAGACAGACCGATCGAGTTAGGATACGGCGATGGAATCGGCAACGGGATCGGAATTTCGCCAATTTCCGCACGACCCGATAAGATCTAAAGTCTAAGGCGGTTTGCAGGGGAAATCGCGATCGCCCGCCATCGCTCTACTCCAGAAAGGTCGAGAAATTCGGGCGATCGCCATTGATAGAATTCAACCTTGAAGTGCGATCGGCAATTTCACAATTTTTCTGGGATTTATTACCATCGGGACTCTAACTCGACACTCAACAGCCAGTTATGAATAGCGATCGAGGGGATACATGGAAAGCCAACATCTTAATTGTTGACGATACACCGGAAAACTTGCGTTTGTTATCGGCAGCATTGATGGAACGCGGCTATAAAGTCCGCAATGCAATTAGCGGTCGCATGGCGTTGATGGGAGCTAAAGCCGCCCCGCCGGATCTGATTCTGCTCGATATTAAAATGCCGGATATGAACGGTTACGAAGTCTGTCGCCGTTTGAAAGAAGATCCGCAAATGCACGAAATTCCGGTGATTTTTTTGAGCGCTTTAGATGCGGTCTTCGATAAAGTCAAAGCGTTTACCGTCGGCGGAGTCGATTACATCAGCAAACCGTTTCATTTAGAAGAAGTGTTAGTCCGGGTCGAAAATCAACTGACGATTCGTAAGGCAAAAGCGCAAGTGCGCCAACTCAACAGCGAACTCGAACGGCGCGTCCACCAGCGTACCGCCCAACTGCAAGCCGCCAATCAAGAGTTAGAACGGCAAATCAGCGAACGCCAGCGTATCGAACAGAAGCTGATTTATATGGCATCTCACGACGCCCTCACCGGACTGGCGAATCGGACGTTGTTTTTAAAACAGTTAGAAACGGCGATCGCCCGGACCCAGCCCGACCGAGAGGACTGCTTTGCAGTGTTGTTTCTCGACTGCGATCGCTTTAAAGTGATTAACGACTCCCTCGGTCATTTATTCGGCGATCGCCTCCTCGTCGCGATCGCCCGACGCTTGCAAGAATTACTCGATCGCACCCTTCCCCACCCCAACGATCGCCTCAACACCCTCGCCCGTTTGGGGGGTGACGAGTTCACCATTTTACTCGACCCGATCGCCGATCTCACAGAAGCTACCGAACTCGCCGAAACCATTCAAAGCGCGCTGACCTTACCCTTTCAACTCGACGATTACGAAGTGTTTATCAACGTCAGCATCGGGATCGTTCTCGGTTGTCCCAGCTACACCCAACCCGAACACGTCCTGCGCGATGCCGATAACGCCATGTACCGCGCCAAAGCCCTCGGAAAAGCGCGCTATCAAGTTTTCGACCAACACATGCACCAGCGCGCCGTCACCTTATTGCAACTCGAAACCGACCTGCGTCTCGCGATCGAACGGGAAGAATTCGTCGTCTACTACCAACCGATCGTTTCCTTGCAAACCGGACAAATCGAGGGTTTTGAAGCACTCGTGCGTTGGGAACATCCCAAACGCGGTTTTATTTCCCCCGGGGAGTTTATACCCGCCGCCGAAGAAACCGGGGCGATCGTTCCGATTGGCTTGCTCGTTTTGCGTCAAGCCTGTCACCAACTCCACCAATGGCAAAATCAATGTTTGCTCGACACTGGCTTATCCCTCGCCGAAGAATTGAGCATCAGCGTCAACTTGTCCGTCAAACAGTTTTCTCAAGCGAATTTAATCGAGAAAATTGATGAAATCCTCGACGAAACCGACCTCAACAGTTGCCGCTTGAAATTAGAAATTACCGAAAGCGCGATTATGGACAATCCCGAAGCCGCGAACAAAGTTTTACAAAAACTCAGACAACGTCAGATTCAACTGTGTATCGACGATTTCGGCACCGGATATTCGTCGTTGAGTTATTTGCACCATTTCCCCGTAGATAGTTTGAAAATCGATCGCTCCTTTATTCGCCGCTTGCAGGAAGGGAATAAAAACTTAGAAATTGTCACGGCGATCGTTACTTTATCCCAAAATCTGGCCATGCAAGTTGTCGCCGAAGGGGTCGAAACTGCCACCCAAGCCAAGATGCTTAAAAATTTGGGGTGTCAATTCGGACAAGGTTACTTTTTTGCTAAGGCGATCGATGCAGCGACTGCCGAACAACTCTTGTTTTCTCCCCCGAATTGGCAATTTTAAATCAATTTAAAAATATCCCTCTTCTGTTCCCCTAGGAAAGCCCTTGTCTTGACGTCAGCACGTCGCACGCTCAGTGACGAGGCTTTATGCCTCATGTCATTTTTATAAACCCTCGATCTCTCTCATTATTTTTGAAAATCGGTATCACTTTCCGTTAGGCTATATGGATGTTTTTAAATCGGTTTTGGGTCGATCTTTTTTGCATTAATTGTGCATTAATTGTGCATTAAATTTTTTGCATTAAATAAAAGACATAACCGAAACAGTCGCCGTAGCGATCGAACACTTCGATTTCCCGTTCGGTCTCGTCGAGAACTTGGAGAAAATTTTCATCTAAGTTGGGTTGGGTTCGCCAGTAGCGCACGCGATCGCGCAACGGGTCGTAATAGGCGTCCCAGGCGGCGCGGTTTAAAACAAAATGGTCGAAAACTTTGTAACCCGCCTGGGTGGCGAGTTCGAGATTGCTGGAAATATCGGTCATTTCGGGATATTCTTGCGCCCAAAAGGCGATCGCCTCCGGCGGTGGCGTCGGATCGAGCCAGGTGGCTTCGCTAACGACGGCGAATCCGGCAGGTTTGAGTAGGGAGTGCCAGTAGCGCAAACCTCGCTCAAAGCCGATCGTGTAAACTGCTGCTTCCGACCAGATTAAATCGATACTTTCCGGGGGTTCGTCGAGTTGGCTCATATCCCCGACGCGAGTTTCGATGCGATCGCTCAAATTGGCTTCGGTCGCCGCTTCGCGCAATTGGACTAAAAACTGTTTGTACAAGTCTACCGCCACGATCCGCGTGTCGAGCGCCCGGGCTAAAACGAGGGTGTGCCGTCCCGGACCGCAGCCGAGATCGAAGACGCGGGAGCCACTGGGAAGGGGAGGCAGGCGCCGCAAGGCGTCTAAGGTGGCTTCGTCACTTCCGGGGCCTTCTTGGGGTAAATCGCAATGCAGTTTGAAAAAGGCGTCTAATTCCATCGATTCGTACGGGTAAGGGTCGGCGCAATCCCATTTTAGAATTTAGGATTGAGATTGGCGATGGAAGGGGAATCGGGGGGGACGGACGGCGGAAGGGGCGATCGCTCTCCGGTCAATCGTTTTAAAATAAGGGAGCGACCCTCAAGATCTGCCGTTGAGATCGCGCCGAGTTGTCGGCTCGTCGATCGTGCAGAAATTTCATCAAGTCGATGCATTAAAATCATACTCTGGGCGGAGTGGTAATTAAGGATACGATGGCACGCAGAAGCGAATTTTACTCTGGGGGCAATGGCGGCGCGAGTCAGGCGATCGCCTTGGGGTGTTGAGCGGCGATCGAGGTTTCCAGTGATTTTGGTAATTTGATGGTTGAGTGAACAGAGCGAGGGGAAGTCTATCTTTTGGCGATCGTTATGAATCAGAGCGAACAGATCCGTTGCGTGGGTAAAGTTTATTTAGTCGGTGCGGGACCGGGAGACCCCGGTTTGCTCACCCTCAAGGGCAAAACTCTACTGGAATATGCGGATGTGGTGGTTTACGATGCGTTGGTCAGTCCGCAAATTCTGGAGACGATCAACCCGAAGGCGGAGCGGATTGATGCGGGAAAACGTCGGGGTCGTCATTCCCTCAAGCAAGAGGAAACGACGCGGATTTTAATTGAGAAGGCGCGCACTCACGCGGCGGTGGTGCGTCTGAAGGGGGGCGATCCGTTTGTGTTCGGTCGCGGCGGCGAGGAGATGGAAGATTTAATCGCGGCGGGGGTTCCGGTGGAAGTGGTGCCCGGCGTAACGGCGGGAATTGCGGCGCCTGCTTATGCGGGGATTCCCTTGACTCACCGTCATTACAGCTCGTCGGTGACCTTCGTGACGGGCCACGAGGCGGCGGGGAAGTACCGACCCGAGGTGAATTGGTCGGCGATCGCCCACGGTTCGGAAACGATCGTCATTTATATGGGGATTCACAATTTACCCTATATTACTCGGGAGTTACAAAAGGCGGGTTTGTCCCCAGAAACGCCGATCGCCTTGATTCGTTGGGGTACTCGCATCGAGCAGGAGGAGTTGATCGGCACGATCGGCTCGATCGTGCGGCAGGTGGAGGAAACGGGGTTTGAGGCTCCGGCGATCGCGGCGATCGGATCGGTGGTGAAGTTACACGAAATTTTCGGTAACAGTCGTCCCGTAGTGTTTGCTTGAACGGGCGATCGATGTCTGAGTAATCGATGAGTCGTGCGCGAATACGAACAGAGAGACCGTTCCGGCGGTCTTTTTTGATGGCGATCGAGGGCTTGCCATCCCCTTCAGGGGATTGGTTCACTTGCAAGATCGAGTGCGATGGGGACTCGAAGATAAAGAAGTTTCAATCCCGTTGCCGGGATTGAGTTAATTGAAAGGTTGTGTCGTCACAGCGATTTTCGGGATACTTTCTGTCGTTTCAATCCCGTTGCCGGGATTCAGTTAATTGAAAGTTCTCTCTCTTCGGATTCTCGTTCGGATTCTCTAAGTTTCAATCCCGTTGCCGGGATTCAGTTAATTGAAAGCTACAGCAAGCTTTCGCGTCGATTTCAAGTCTAGTTTCAATCCCGTTGCCGGGATTCAGTTAATTGAAAGACCGGGTGCTGAAACGTACACCCAGAGGGCTTCGGTAAGCGGTTTTTGGCGGGAGTCTACTCAAACCCCCGTTTCAGCCGTTGGCCTTCGGCCAACCGAGGCACTCAAAAACTCGAAAACTATTGATTTGTAAAGGTTCTAGACTTTTGGCGGGCCCCCCGGGGAAATCGACCCCGCTTTCCCCCGCCAGAAATTGGCTTAGTTGACATCATCCGATCGCCACTCACTCCTGTCTACCCCCTCAGAAAAATTTTTCCGATCGCCCCTCCACCCACCTTAACCCATCCGATCGCCTAAAACCGATAACTCAACACCTTCACCCTCGTCCCCGTTTCCGGCAAACTTTCCCGAGTCAGTTGCAGGGTATCGCCTCCAGCGCGATCGACGATCGCCGGATCCACCAAACTCAAAAACCGATCCACCGCCACCAACTCGCACCCTTGCCCCGCCGCTTCCGTTAGATAATGAGTCGGAATCACCAAACGCGGATTGAGTCGATCCATCGTCGCCTTCGCCGCTTCCGGACCGTAGGCTTTCGGACCGCCACCGACTGGAAGCAACAACACGTCCGGACGACCGATCAAAATTTGCTGCTCCATCGTAATCGGCGCCGCCGCCCCGCCCAAATGGACGATCCGAATCCCCGCCTGAGACCATACCCAAACTACATTAATCCCAAAACGGCGACCGCCTTCGAGATCGTGATCCGTGCGAATCCCCTGAATCGATTCACTCCCGAGTTGATAAGCTCCCGGTTCGTACAGCAACCTCGGACTCCCCGGCAGCCCGTCGGTGGCGCCCTCGTCGAGCAAGCGCGAACTAATCAGCACCAAATCCGCCCCCACTTTCGGCGGGCGATACCCGGCGGTACAACCGAGATTGCGAAAAGGATTGACTAAAACGCGCCGCCCTCCACCGCTAAACAAAAACGCCGTATGACCCAACCACTGCACGGTCAAAGCATTGCTCGCCGGGGCCGGACTCGGCGACGGACTGGCACTCTGCGCCCGTCCCGGCTGTCCCGTGGAGAGCCCCCCGGTGCCTACTGCACTCAAGACTCCGAAACTGGCATATTTCAATAACTGTCGGCGATTCACGATCGTTCCCAAAAAAATCGACATCCGTATCACTCGATCCGCGCCCGGTCGAACCGGATTAACGGGCGACGGACAACTCCTTCACTTGACTGAGAAAATTGGTCAGCAACTGTTTGCCCGATTGGGTCAGAATACTTTCCGGATGGAATTGAACCCCTTCGATGTGGGGATAGTGGCGGTGACGGACCCCCATAATCGTACCGTCTTCCACCCACGCGGTGATTTCGAGATCCGGCGGGCAGGTGTTGCGGTCGATGACCAGGCTGTGATAGCGGGTGGCGGTCATCGGATTTTCGATGCCTCGGAAGACGCCGACATCGTCGTGATGGACTTCGGAGGTTTTGCCGTGCATCAGTTCCGGCGCCGAAACGATTTTACCGCCAAAGACTTGACCGATACATTGGTGACCCAAGCAAACGCCGAGAATCGGGATCGTCGGCCCTAATTTTTCGATAATTTCGAGGGAAATTCCCGCATCTTCCGGGCGTCCGGGACCGGGGGAAATAACGATCGCGCTCGGTTGCAGTTGTTCGAGTTCTTCGACCGAAAGGCGATCGTTGCGATAGACCCGAATTTCAGAGGCGACGGGCCAATCGTTCCCAAGTTCGCCCAAATACTGGACGAGGTTGTAGGTAAAGCTGTCATAGTTATCGATAACGACGATCACGGCTCGTACTCCTTGGCGAATGGGAAAATTGGGGTTGACATAACCGCGTTGTTGTGCTATAAGGCGATCGACCTTGAAGGCGGATGTTTCTACAACTTTTCTAGAGTACGATCTTTCTAGAACAAGAGGCTAGAAAAACAGGGCGGCGATCGCCCCGTACAAGCGCGGGATAATCAGCAATCCCGCCACCGTAATCGCCGCAAACGAAGACACCATCACCGCACCCGCCGCGCAGTCTTTGGCAATTTTAGCCAGTTCGTGGTAAGTATGCTCGACGGTCAAATCGACCACCGACTCGATCGCCGTATTGAGCAGTTCCAACGTCAACACCAAGCCAATCGTGAGGCTAATAATCGCCAGTTCCAGTCCAGTCAGACTCAGCGCCACCCCCAAACTGACCGCCAAACTCCCGATCGCGACGTGAATGCGAAAATTACGCTGGGTGCCAAAAGCATAGGTGATGCCCTGCCAAGCATATTTAAAACTAATCAGCAGACTGTTAGCGATTTTCCAGGAAAATTTACGATCGATCGGGCTCGATTTCCCGCTTCGCTTGGTCGGCGGCGTCGGGACTTCGTGGGACATAGGCAGACTCTCAGACAAGAACGATTGATGGGCAAGGCTTTGGGATAAGTCTACAGGTACGGACCGTCGATTTGCATTCATGGCTAAAACCTTTTTGGAACGGTTGACGTTGACCTCGGGCCGTCTCATCCTACAACTGGATTGAATAGATAATTGTTATCTGGCACGCTTTTCCCGGTCAACGGTTAAATTTCAAGACCGACAGCATGGAGCAAAGTTTCTTGCTGCGCTAACATGCGCGAGAGGCTGTCGTCGTCGGGGTGATCCCAGCCCAACAAATGTAGCAACCCGTGAGCCGCCAACCACGCCAGTTCGACGCTTAAATCGTGGCCCCGGGCGATCGCCTGACGCGCAGCCGTTTCTACAGAAATCGCAATATCTCCTAAATAGAGGGGGTCATCCGACTCCAACGGCCCCGCCAGTGGGGAATCGACTTCCAAGGCAGAAAATGCTAACACGTCCGTGGGCTTATCTTGCTGGCGATATCCGGCGTTGAGTTGTTGAATTTCCCCATCGTCACTCAGACGCACGCTCAGTTCGTAGCCCCTCGCACTGGGTAATTCAGCCTGCATCAGCGCCAACCAGGATGCAAACCAGCTTTCCCAGGTCTCGGCGGCGATCGCGGGATCCGGGAAAGACGCCGCCGCCGGACTTTCCCAGAAAGGTTGCTGCACGCTCAGTTCGAGTTCGATCCGTCGGTCAATCACTGAAGTGGGTACTCAACGGGTTAAATAAGACAGACCGACGAGAAGGGCAATCAGCCCGGTGGCGGTCAAAAAGAAGTGTTTGAGGGACTTGCCCCCTTTGCGAACCATATTCCGCATCGCCAGCTTGACATAACTCGGCGGCGGTTCGCCAGCACTGGCGGCTTCAGGGGTGGGGTTGTTTTCTAGGTCGGCAGTTTCTGGAGCAGTCGAAGAGTCGTTCATCGATAAGGATTAGCGCGGTAGAAGATTACACAAAAGTACAGAAAAGTACGGAAAAGTACGGAAAAGTACGGAAAATCAACAAAAATTCGAGACGATTAGAAGATGACAAAAAGCGAGGATTGTCCCAAATTCTAACAAAAAGGAAGCCGCAAGCATGGCGGATTTCCGAGGGGCGATCGCCACGGATCCTCTCTACAGTTCCCAAGAAATCGCCCGGGGACTTGCTCAAAATAAAAAAATCGGAAAAAACGAAGGCGATCGCCGCTTCCGCTTTTTCCGAACCGTTGCGGTCTCGAAACGATCTCCACGTCAGACAGAAGCACTGGCAAATTCACCAATTTGATTGTCTTGACGCAAGTAAGTTTCGACAAACTCGTCGAGTTCTCCATCCATCACGTCGCCAATCGCCGTGGTTTCGGTCCCGGTTCGCAAATCCTTGACCATTTGATAGGGATGAAAAACATAATTGCGGATTTGGTTTCCCCAAGCCGCCTCGACCATATCGCCCCGAATTTCGGCGATTTCCTTGGCCCGTTGCTCTTGGGCGACCGTCAGCAATTTTGCCTTTAAAATCACCAGAGCTTTTTCTTTATTTTGCAGTTGCGATCGCTCCTGAGTACAGCGAACCGCAATCCCCGTGGGAACGTGGACGATTCGCACCGCCGTTTCCACCTTGTTGACATTCTGCCCGCCTTTGCCGCCGGAACGAGTGGTGGTAATTTCCAAATCCTTCTCCGGAATCTCCAACTCGATCGAATCGTCGAGAATCGGCATCACTTCCACCCCGGCGAAACTCGTCTGACGCTTCCCGTTGGCATTAAACGGCGAAATCCGCACCAAGCGATGGGTGCCTTTCTCCCCGCGTAAATAGCCGTAAGCATAACGCCCTTCGAGTTCTAAGGTGGCCGATTTGATCCCGGCTTCGTCCCCTTCGGACAGTTCCATACAGTGGACTTTATAGCCGTGGGCTTCTCCCCAACGGGTGTACATCCGCAGCAACATTTCGGCCCAATCTTGAGCGTCGGTACCTCCCGCCCCCGCATTAATGGACAGGATGGCGCCGTTCTTGTCGTAAGGACCCGAGAGCAGTTGTTGGAGTTCCCAGCGATCGAGTTCCCGGGCCAGCCGGGTAAGATTCTGTTCGGCTTCTTGGTTCAACCCTTCATCGCTTTCGAGTTCGAGCAATTCGAGAATGGCTTTCGTATCTTCCAGCGAACCGGTCCATTCTGCGTATTGCTCCAGATGGGACTTCAAGTCGTTGAGCTCTTGTAACGTCTGCTGGGCGTGGGTTTGGTCGTCCCAAAAGTCCGGCTGAGCCGCCAACTGCTCTAAGTCGTGGATTTTAGCTTTCAGTGCGGGTAAGTCAAAGATACTCCTGGGTTTTACCCAGGCGATCGGACAACATTTCGATTTCGCGTTTGATTTCTAGCAAGTCCATCGTTATTCCAGGGAGTTTCTGCGATCGAGAGGTTCACTACACTCTCGATTCTAGCCGGATTTGAGAGGAAATCGATCTGGGATGGACTATTCTCGCAACCGTTCCCGCCCTCCAAAAACAAGATCGGGGTACGTGGCAGCATACCCCGATCTCGTTCGTCCGATCTCGTTCGTCCGATCTCGTTTAAATGTCGGTTAGTGGGTTAGCCTATCCGTCGCTTCTCAGTCGCGATTGAAGGCAATCAGCAGGCGCAGAATGAAGATGAACAGGTTAATGTAGGTCAAGTACATCGACAGCGCCGCACTCAGATATTGTTCGTCGCGATAGGTGCGCGGCAAAATGTAGAAATCGACCACCGCCGCCCCACAAAAGAGCAGCACTCCCAAACCGGAGATCCCGATTTCGAGCCACGTGGGGGTGTAAATGCCAAAAAAGCCGAGCAACAGTTGGGCGACGAGAACCACCAGTAAGGCGATAATGCCCAGTTGCACGGTTTGGGTAAGGGCGAGTCCGTCTTCGTCGCCGAGGTTGGAACCAATTTGGCGGGCGGCGATGAAGGTGACCCCGCACCCTAAGGCGGCGATGCCGACGCCTTCGATGCCGACGCCTTGGGTGCTGAGGGCGAGAGAGACGATCCCGGCGAGGGTATAGCCGGAGAGCAAGCTATAGGTCACCAACAGGGGCAAGGCGACGCTGTTATTGGCTTTTTCGGCGACCCCGCGCACGACGAAGAAGAGGATTAATTCGAGAATTAAGGCGCCCCAAAATGTCGTCCCGAACAGGTTGGGGGAGTTTGTCAACACGCTCAAACCGCCATAGGTGCCTAACGCGGTGAGAACGAGTCCGCCGCCGAGGAAGGGGAGGGCTTTGGGGATGACATTGGGGCCGACGAGGGATTGCGATCGCGCTTTTTGAAAGGCGTTTTGAAAATTACTGGTATTGCTCATGAGTGATTTTCAGTTTGGTTTCAGTCTGATATTGGTAGGCTATTGAGCGATCTTTGCACTCAACCCACGGATCTGCCAACACCGGATGAGTTGACAAGGTCTTCAACCTTTGACAAGAGTCGCGAGTCCAGAAAAGTTGAGCATTTGGTTGAGCATTTGCTCAAATACTTTCCAAGGTGCCGTGGGGCGCACTGAAACGTAAAAGCCTGGAAAGATCGGCTCTCTGGGGTCTTCAGCGATCGCCTCAATGCTACGATCTCAAATCTACAATCCCCCGTGGGGCGGGCATCTTGCCCGCCGCCATGGCGAGCTTATATCTATTACGAGATATCTATTGCCGATTTTCAATATCTCGTAATAGATAAATTTAGTGCGAGTTTACCAACTCGCCATTACTTCGCGAGCCGCATCCAGAGTACGCTTGATGTCCTCTTCCGTATGCGCCAACGAGGTAAAACCCGCTTCAAACTGAGACGGAGCCAAATAAACACCGCGTTCCAACATCCCGCGATGCCAACGGCTGAACTTGTTGGTATCGCACTTTTTCGCATCTTCGTAGCTGTGCACTGGACCGGGGGTGAAGAACAGACCGAACATGGCGCTGATTTGACCGCCGCAGACTTCGTGTCCGGTTTCTTTGGCAATATCGAGTAACCCGTCTACTAACATTTTGGTGATTTTGTCGAGATACTCGTAAGAGCCGGGCTTGTTGAGCAGTTCCAAAGTTTTAATCCCGGCGGTCATCGCCAAGGGGTTACCGGAAAGGGTGCCTGCTTGGTACATCGGACCGGAGGGGGCGACCATTTCCATGATGTCCCGGCGTCCGCCGTAGGCGCCGACGGGCAACCCGCCGCCAATGACTTTCCCCAAAGTGGTTAAATCGGGAGTGACGCCGAATTTTTCTTGGGCGCCGCCGTAGGAAATCCGAAATCCGGTCATCACTTCGTCGAAGACGAGTAGGGCGCCGTTGTCTTTGGTAATTTCGCGCAAGCCTTCGAGGAAGCCCGCATCGGGGGGAATAAAGCCTGCATTACCGACGACGGGTTCGAGGATGACTCCGGCGATTTGGTCGGGATTGTCGGCAAACAGGGCTTTGACGGCTTCGAGGTCGTTGTAGGGGGCGGCGAGGGTGTTGCTGGTGACGGATTTGGGAACTCCGGGGGAGTCGGGTAGACCGAGGGTGGCGACGCCGGACCCGGCTTGTACGAGGAACATGTCGCCGTGACCGTGATAGCAGCCTTGGAATTTAATGACTTTGTCGCGTCCGGTGAAGGCGCGCATGAGGCGCAATACTGCCATACAGGCTTCGGTTCCGGAGTTGACGAAGCGGACCATTTCGATGCTGGGAACGGCATCGATGACCATTTCGGCGAGGACGTTTTCTTGATAGCACGGGGCGCCGAAGCTGGTGCCTTTGTCGAGGGTTTCTTTGAGGGCGGCGATGACTTCGGGATGGCTGTGACCGCAGATGGCGGGTCCCCAGGTGCCGACGTAATCGATGTATTGGTTGTCATCGACATCCCAGACGTAGGCGCCTTGGACTCTATCGAAGACGATGGGTTGTCCGCCGACGGATTTAAAGGCGCGAACGGGAGAGCTGACGCCCCCTGGCATCAGTTTTTGGGCGGCGGCAAAGATTTCTTCAGATTTGGTGGTTTTGAAAGTGCTGGTCACCAAATTTCTCTCCTTTGTTGTATGGCAATGGTTGTACGGTGAAGTGTTAGATGGGGACTGGCCGTTGATTTCAGACAACAATCGCGGTTATAATTGGAGGCTGGCTCGGTGTGATTCGAGAAGACATTTAGCTTGAAAGAAAATTCATTTCAAGGGACAAACCAGTCCGACGGTTCGGATGTTAATTGTACAGGGTATTGAGAAAAATCTTATCGTCAATCTTAATGAAGGTTAAATTTTGAGACGATCGCCTTGAGGGATTTTGCGAAACATTCGTCGAGTTCGATCGCGGATTTTAAAGTTTCAAGATTTTATCAAAGATGCGTATTTTAGTCACGATCCCCCATGTTTTCGATCCCAATGGTGGGGGGAATTATGGGTCGCTCAGTCCGGATCCCCAACCGAGAATTAAAGCGCTGACTCAATGTTTGCGATCGCTGCACAGTCTGTTCAACCACAAGGCACAATTTTGTTTTGAATACCGCGATCGCCTTTATACTTTACCTGCCAATCAAGGGCGATCGGTTCTCATTCAAGTCATTATCTGTACCACCCAAGGCTTGCATTTACTCGATCGCCTCCCGATCCCCTCCTGGTCTTACCAACATCACGAGGTCAATTGCCATCCGATGTTAGTAGGATTTGAATGTCATGCACTGTTGCGAGAACATCTCGGGCAGTACGATTATTATTGCTATTTAGAAGACGATCTAATTTTGTCCGATCCGGAGTGGTTCGTAAAGCTGGGGTGGTTCAACCACTACATCGGCGATCGCGCCGTGTTGCATCCCAATCGCTTTGAAATTGTCAACCATCCGGAAATTAAGAAAATTTACATCGATCCCGAACTCGAATTTAAAACGGGTAAAAAAGATAACTTTGCCCATTACTTCTCCGACAATTTAACCATTGCCGGAAATGTAATGGGACAACAAATTATTATCAATCGTGCCGAAAATCCCCATTCGGGGTGTTTTTTTCTCAATCACAGACAAATGGCGGATTGGGCGAGCCGGGACTACTTTCTCGATGGCGACTCCCGCTTCTTCGGTCCGCTCGAAAGTGCGGCGACTTTGGGAATCGCGCGGACTTTCAGAGTGTACAAGCCCGCCGCGTCCAATGCCAACTTTTTAGAAATCCAACATTTCGGACAGGCGTGGAGCGAGAAAATTAAAGCGGTAAAATTTACCTAGATGTTTGCATTTCCAACTCAACCCCTAACTACCGTGCAACAATCGATTCCCCTCGATCGCATTCGTTATAACGACCAAGGACTCGTCCCGGCGATCGCCCAAGACTACCTCGACGGTACCGTTTTGATGATGGCCTGGATGAACCGAGATTCCTTACAAAAAACCCTCGAAACTGGAGAATGCTGGTACTGGAGTCGATCCCGCCAAGAACTCTGGCATAAAGGCGCTACCTCCGGTCACTTACAAAAAGTGCGATCGCTTCGCTACGACTGCGATAGCGACTGCTTGCTCGTCGGGATCGAGCAGATCGGCGATATTGCCTGCCACACCGGAGAACGAAGCTGTTTCCACCAAATTGACGGCCAGATCCAGCCCCCTCCCGCCGATACCCTCTCCCAAGTCTTTGAAATTATCTGCGATCGCCGCGACCGTCCCACCGAAGGCTCCTACACCGCCCAACTCCTCGCCGCCGGAGATAACAAAATCCTCAAAAAACTCGGCGAAGAAACTGCCGAAGTCGTGATGGCGTTTAAAGACGACGACCCCGAACAGATCGCCGGAGAAGTCGCCGACTGGATCTACCATGCCATGGTTGCCCTCGCCCATCACCAGGTCGATTTGCGCGACGTTTACCGCAAATTGCAACAACGCCGCCGCTAATCTTTCCTACACGGGCGATCGCCTCTGGGGAACCAGGCGATCGCCCCTCGACCCACACCCCGCCTGCCAGCCACAAACCGCCCCAGTGCGCTCGGATCGCTTCCTAACCCCTACCCTTACCGCAATCCCCCGACTGCCGCCACCGCCGACGATCGCCCGAATCGGCCATTTCCGGAGCGCGCGATTCTCCTTTGGAGAGGCTTTCGCGAACGCCCCTCCCCAGTCGAAATCGAACCTACAAATATCGATCGCGCCTCAATCACCCTAAATCAAACCCTGGATCGTCACAGGTTGAGTGAAGAGTTGATGAAAGATCTCCGAATACCGAGGAGCATCCGAAATCCCGGAAACATCCCGTGGCGAGAGCCAAATTTTTAGGCACCCAGGGGGCTGTGATAGATAATTAGAAAAGAACTTCATCTGTTCTCGAACGTCGAGTCATTTGACCGGGGTGGCATTAACAGAATCTCCCAATCCACGGGTTGTAGTGCCGTACAAAAGCCAACCGCCCACTGGGATGCCGATTGTTAAGAGGCAATTATGCCAGAAAAATACCATTTACCCTGGATTCGTTACCTCCCTGCTGCCATTATTTTTATCGTAGGCGTTGGCTTCTCAGTTGGGGCTTTTATCTTCGTGTGGCATTGGGAACACAGACGCCGAGACTACGAATTCAATCGCGCATCGGATATCATTGCCGGACGGCTCCAACAACATGCCGACGAAGATTTAGAAGTCATCCGCACCCTGGGAGATTTCTTTGATGCGTCCGGGGTTCCGCCAGAGCAAGCCTTTAGTCAATTCGTCCACCGTTCGATGAAAGAACATCCCACGATTCGACTCTTAGCTTGGGCGCCTCGGGTCGGGGATGAAGAACGGGAATTCTTCGAGTACGACAACCAACTCGCCCGCGATCGCAACTTTGAGATTCACCAAAAAAATGGGGACGGGGACTACATTCGCGCCCAGCCTAGTCCCGACTACTATCCCCTGCACTACATCGTTCCGGAAGCGGGAAACGAAGGCGCCCTCGGATTTAATCTGACCTCCAATCCACTTTATCAAGTCGCTTTAAATCATGCGGCCCAAACCGGGGAAATGGTGGTGACGGGAAAATTGGAGTGGAATCCCGACGGTAAGACCCAACAGGGGGTCTTGGCGATCGTTCCCGTGTACGCACCTGTGGACGAAGAAACTGGATTAGCCCTCGGCGACGATCGCCACGATCGCCTCCAAGGTTATATCCTCGGACTGCTCACCCTCAATGATATTTTTGAAGTCTCCGGAGCCGATCGCGGCGTCAGCCTCATTAACCTCTACCTGTGCGACGAAACCGTGCAGACCGCCGCCGGAACCGCCGCCACCCAACCCGCTAAAATCTTATTAGCCAGTTACGAAACCCTTCCCCAACTCCCCGAATCCACCGCTACCAAGATCGTTTGTCCCATCGACACCCTATCGAGATCGGAAGCATCGGTCTCCACTGCTTCCGGTATTTCCCCCACCCAGGGAGTGACCCGGCGCCAAATTGAAATCGCGAACCGCCATTGGTCCGTGTACGCAGTTCCCACCGAAGAATTTCAAGCGAAACGTCGTCATTGGCGTTCTTGGGCGACGTTAATTGTCGGCTTACTCTGGACTCATATCCCGGTGACCTATTTATTGACTTCCTTGAGTCGCACGGCGCAAATCGAACGACTCGCCCGCGAACGGGCCCTCAAAGCCGAACAATTACGGCAGGCATTTCGACAGTTGGAAGCGGAACAGGCGAAATCCGAGCGTTTGTTGCTCAACGTCTTACCCAAGGCGATCGCCGATCGCCTCAAGCAAAATGAAAATACGATCGCCGATAGTTTTCCGGAAGTCACCGTCTTATTTGCCGATATCGTCGGCTTTACCCGCTTGGCGTCCCGGGTCTCTCCTCCGGAATTAGTCAAAATCCTCAATCGCATTTTCAGCGCCTTCGACCGCCTCGCTTCGGAATACGGGTTGGAAAAAATTAAAACCATTGGCGATGCTTATATGGTCGTCGGCGGACTGCCCGTTCCCCGTACCGACCACGCCGAAGCGATCGCCCGAATGGCGATCGCCATGCTCGAAGAAATCGAACAGTTTGACAGCCAAGACCGCGAATCGTTTTCCATGCGGATCGGCATTCATACCGGGCCCGTCGTCGCCGGAGTGATCGGCACCAATAAATTTATTTACGACCTCTGGGGAGATACGGTCAATACCGCCAGCCGCATGGAGTCTCACGGCGTTCCCGGACGCATTCAGGTCTCGCCGACCACTTACGAGCGCTTGCGCCACGCCTACGATTTCGAGCCGCGCGGTCCGATCCGGATTAAAGGAAAAGGAGACATGATGGTTTATTTACTCTCAACTCGCAAAAATCGCCCGATCCCCCGCTCTTCTGCCTGGCAACTGAGCAGTTCTGAAGCTTCGACGTTCAATTCTGAAGATGCGGACGATTCCCCCGACGCGATCGCCTCTTTTCGACCCGATCCCATTTGAATTCGCTCGGATTAAAGTATAAAAACTTGGGCTTTGGAGTCGCGTAATTTCTCACTTTCGCGAGCGATCGCCCCCATTTCGAGGCCGTCGAGGGAGAACTCGACCGTCCGTAATTTATATATTTATTCTACGCAATTTTATGTAATTGCTATCGATGACTGAATTTCTGGACGATGCACAGAACTTGTGGAGACCAAAAACGTTTCGCCCCTACTCATTTTTATTGAAAGTATCTATATTCAAATCATTATATTTAAGATTCGATCTACTCCCCCACCTCTTCCCCAAATTTCGGCCAAACGCGATCGCAAAAAAACAGCGTTCCCGCCGCCACGCAAACTGGAACGGCAAGTAAATTGAGCATCGGAATGCTAATCATCACCAAACAGACCAATGCAAACGACCCACTCGCCGGGAGGTGACCGAAGACAATGCCCAATTTTCGGCGAAAACGCAGGCGGCGCCGTTCTAAAGGGGCGTCGAGAAAGTCCAAACAAACGATCGTGGCGGCGATCGCAATTCCTCCCACACTGGCGGCAATCGTTCCAATTAAAGGAACTCCATTGAATAAGAGCAATATTAAGGCGAATCCTGCTGCAAAAACCAGTTTTTTGATTTCAAACATCAACGCCCGCCAAATATCGCGGGCGATCGTCTTGAGGGTCATCGGTTCGGCGATCGGGAGTTTGCCATTGCGTAACAGTTCCAACTGTTCGGAAAGTTGCCCGTACCACGGCGCCCCCAGAATAGCTCCAAATTGAACCAGCAACAAGCCGATCGCCACGAGTAACAATCCCACTAAAACCAGCCGCAATCCCCAGCCTAAAAGATTGTCGATCGCGTTGAGAAAGCTCAACCATGCGGGGAGACGGGCGACGAACGCCTCTAAATAGGTCCCGACCCGGGCGATCGTCGCGTCAATCCCATTTAATCCCGGTAGCAATAATCCCACGTACAAGGCAATGCCGACCACGACATTGACCGCGATCGGGATCGAGACGTACGGTCGTAATTTGGGGGTGTGGATGAAGGTGGCGATCGCCCGAACCGGATAAGTCGCCCCCGCAATCAATCCAAAACCGCCGAGAACGGTGGATAAAACAGTGTTCGGGGAAGACGGGCGATCGGGAGTGGGTTGTTGTGACATCGTCGAACAATTTTGGGAACCAGTTTCCCCATTTTAGCTAGGGCTTTCTTCAGCAAGCTCTAGTTATAGCCGAATGTGGAGAGCGATCGATCGGTTTTTTCGATTTTCTAAACAGTCGAGATTCGTCGCTCGTTTCTACGGACAAACCTGGGGCTTTTAACGATGGGAAGGTTTTAATATTGATAAATACCTCATTATTGATGCTAGGAATTAGTCAATAAATAACGTTAATTAATCAAAGAATTGCCCAAATGATGATTGACGTAATGATTCATATAGAGGGTTTAACGGCTCATTGCCTGAATCTTCGGATTGAGAATCATCAGTTTCAGATGCTGGGTTGACAGCATTAGCTTTCTTAAAAAGCTTGAGATTTTTATCGATCTGTTTAATGGTTAGATCTATGGTATCCTTTTTAAGATCCTTGACAATAGGAATCGCTTCAGAAATAGATTCAACTAAATCTTTACAAGCATTAATCAAGCTTCTAATAAGTGATAGTTGCTTAACATAATCTTCTTTGTTATTGATGGATTTGAGGTCTTTCAAAGCATCTTTCAAAGCTTTAACATTTTTGATAAAATCATGTCCTGCTCTTAAAATCGGTGTAGGAGAAAGAATAGCACTCGCTAAACTTGGTGGAACGGCTTCATTGAATTCTTCCATTAATTCTTTAGCTCTTTCTGGATCTTCAGCTAAATTCCAAGTAACATAAGCTATTCCTTTCGCCGCCAGATAAGTGAGTGAGTAAGTCACTCCAATAGCATTAAGCGCTAAAGCTTTTCCACTCATACTCGTGCGACGATCTACAATTTTTTTGAAATTATCAAAAGCTTCTTTAATAGAATCAAAAACAGAAAGTAAATCATTAATACGATCGGTAGTTTCAGTAAGTGCATTAATAGCTCGGTCGAAAAATTCCTCAGCCATGAGGTCATTCGGGCAAGTCATATTGACGCCACATTCCCCACGTTGCACGGTCATTTCGGCAAGGGGGGTCTGAGTTACTGTTAATTCAGTCGTTTCAGCAGTCGATTGTTGTTCGCTATCGTCTGGAGTTTGTGAATCGGAAGTCGAACGTTGAATCGTGGCACTTTCAATCGCAGAGGATTCAGAAGAAGATGGACTGGAATCAATTAAAGGTTGTTGAAACTTCTTCATTAATGGACGATCGTTCGGATTCCATTCTTGAGGTAATGGACTATAAGGAGGTAAAGGTTTTGATATCTGATAATTGGTCGATTCCGATCCACTAGCCGAGAAGCGAGCAGTTAAAGGTGTTTTTTTCTGTAGCTTTGGGATGGAAACGCGATCGCCAGTGTATTGGGATGAGTGAAAAGGCATTTTTACTTATCAAGTGTCAACTAATTATGGTTAAACAACTGGTAAGTACGAGTTTTAATTCAGTTAATAGACTAACGATAATTAGCTTCTTAGTAGCATGGCTTTAATGAAATGTCAAAAAGGAAAACAAAAATCGAAGAGGAGAAGAGTTTTACACCGATCGCATCCAAGGAGTCCGAACAATAAGGAAATAGCCATGAGATCGAAACGATGTCGAGTTTGAAAGATCGAATTGAAAATAATTTAGTCGTTTTTACCCTCAGTACCTTACTGGCAGGCTTCACTGCCGGATTTGGCGCCTATCATACGATTCTGACGTTATCCGGCAATCGCAGCCTTTCCGATACTCAAGTCGAACACCTCCGCCAAGAGCTGCGATCTCAATATTGTGATTCCTCGTATCCCGATTTTTGCATTCCGCCATATCAAACCGATCTCGATTGCGAACATCTTCCATTCCAGAATATTCGCGTCATTGGGTCGGACCCACACAATCTTGATGGCGATCGCGACGGTATCGGTTGCGAATCGCCCAGTTCCGATCTGAAGGATGGGGAGTCTTGAGGAGATCGTCGGGTTGCGTAAATTTACGCGGCTGATTGGCGATCGCGGCTCATCAGATTGTGTTGACTAGCGATCGCGGGTAGAGGAGTAACGAGCGAGTAAATTGATGGCGGATTGTAGGTGTCGTTGAGCCAAGGATTCGGGAGCGAGAATTTTGGCACGGTCGGTATAACGGTTAACCCAAAGCAAGAACTCTTCTAAGGAACGTTCGGGCAAGGGAAGAGAATAATCGACATATTGATGCTCGCCTTGTCGATCTTTGGGGCCGAGTTTGATGTGTTGATGAGGATGGCGACGCTCGCCTTCGAGAATGAAATTGACGACCGGAGGGAAAAAGCGCACTTTCACCGAGATCGGTTCTAAGGTGCCATTGAGTTCGGCTTGTTGTTCGTCGAGTTCGCCTAAATACAAACCCCATCCGTTTTCGAGTAGCCCATGAGCCGCCTCTAAACGTTGTTCTTGTATAGTGAGAGGACGTTGCTGGTTGAGGAATCGGCAATAGTTACGGAAGCGATTCAACCGACTGACGGCGAGTTGTCCGGTTTCGACATATTCGTAAACCAGATACCAAGCAATATCGTGATAAATCAATTGTAACGGCCAGATGCGGGTAGAACCATACCGATCGCGACCGTAAAGATCGAGGGAGCGCGATAATTCGACAGCTTGACCGTCGAGGATGGCGGTTTCGAGTCGGTCGAGTTGAGCGAAAAGGGTATCTCGTCTGGAACCGCGCAGATGTTCCGGGTCGGTTTCGACAATCGTGCGATTGAGATGGGAGCGCACGGGATAGAACAATTTCCCTTGAGCTTCTACATCTAAACCGCGCAATCTTTTGCTGACTTGTTGGTAAACGCGACGGGCGATCGGATTGGCTTGATACTGGGCTTGAGAGGCTAAAGCGTGCAATGCCACTTGCAATTCTTCTAAGGTCATGGCGCCCGTGCCGAGATAGTAACCCCAACGATACATGCGGCGATCGAGGATCTTGTAATCGCGTAAGGTTTCTAGATCTTTGCGTAACGTTGCCGGAGCTGGATAATCCGGCGGCCATTGAAACTCACTCCCCAACTCCAAGACTTTCGCTCGCACAGCATCGAGAGCATTGCGATGTTTGTCCGATTCCTTGATTTTGCATTCCCCCACCCCTGGATAACGCACTAGGGTGGCCATCAACACCATCAATCGCTCGAAAGCCGTGCGATCCGAATAAGCATGAATACTGGGTTTTTTGGCCATTTCGCCCTCTCCCCTCTCTATTGCCGCTTTCCAAAAAAAAGATAATATCGATCTCTTTCTTACGAGAATCCTTCAACCCCAGACGTAAAGAAACATTACCCGCTTGAAAGAAAAATTGGTAAATATTGTGAAATTAAAGACAAGCGGGAATAGAAAGTCTATACTTGAGGGAGAGAATTAAATGAGATTAAAACCCGTCAAAGGGGAAGAGGGGTAAAGCCCTCACTGGATGGCGATTACTTAACTATAAGGATATGAGTAAGGAACCTTTTTGGCAAGCAAAAATCTGGGGATTGTTACACGATCCGGCGTTGAAAGCATTGCATGACCATACGGGCCGTGGTCGCGAGGGGTTTTGGGAGATTGTCCCCTTAATGGAGGGATGGCAATCTCCGAAAGAATCAGGGAAAACAATTTTTGAACATATCGGTGCCTCGGATTTGATTGCATCGGCGAGCGATCGCGCAATTTTAGGGAATGTTCCGAGCAACATTAATTACGCACCGAGAAATCAACAAGAGAAAGGGTTAGAAATTTGTCACTTACTTTCTGGAGAAAAACTCAGTAATTGGAAATTTGCTGGACATGAAGAATTGATCCAACAATCAAATCGGAGGGAGTATCTTGTTGAGCGAGAAAGCTCGCTTATCAAATTACTGAGCGCAGAAATTGAAGCACTCCAGCAAGAAACGGTTGAGTCCAACAAAGTTCTGTTGCAAAAGAAATTATTTTGGAAGTTGTGGCGTTGTTGGCCGATCGCCATCTGTCGGGCATTTAACGATGATTCTTTGATGTTGATGCCTGCTGACACTCGATTACCTGATGCTTCAATTTGGAGTCACAATAGTATAACCGCAGCACTTGCAGGAGCTTTAGCCGGATATAATCTGACTTCTGAAGAATTGGAGGCGCGGTGGAATAAAGAGCGGAGTTTGTCTCATGCTTACATGGCCATCTTCAGCTTTACTCCCGTTCAGGAATTAATCAAATCTAGTCGCAAAATGCGGGATTTTTGGGCAGGGTCTTGGCTATTACATTACTTGTCAGCCAAGGTATGTTGGGAATTGGCCAAAATTTATGGGCCGGATAGTTTTTTATATCCGAGTTTATTTGACCAACCCCTGATTGATGAATGGCTATTGCAAGAATATCCTGATTTTCAAGAATGGATCGAGCGTCCGACCGAACGACAATTATTGACGGCGGGTTTTCCCAATGTTATTGTCCTGGTTTTGCCGAAAGAACGAGTTGAAGCAGCAATGCAAACCGCCCGACAACTCATTCTCACTCATTGGAAAGAATTAGGGAATAGCGTTTTTGAACAACTCCAAAATCAACGTCATTGGATGTCCGATCTCAAGGCAGAAAGTTCGAGTTGGGATGGATGGCTAAAAGCTCAATGGCAAACTTATTGGACGGCTTTACCCATCGGGAAAGAAGGCGAAAATCTCAAAAGTTCAGCGATTCCCATCGAGCGAGAACAAGAGTTACAAAATTGGCTCGATGCTCTCAACAAGGGATATAAATTAAATTCAGAGCAACAGCTATTTTATGATGAAGAAATTGATTTTATGCGTGCGAGTTATCAATATTTATTGGAACAACGAGGACGGCGCTTTAGTGTTAATATTGGGTCTTGGTGGCCGTTTATTTTCGATCGCCTTCGCTACAGTTTGAGTGCGGTCAAAAATTCAAGAACGTGGCAAATCCCAACGGCCTTTGGACCGCGTTCTACGATTTCTGGATTAGGCCCGGTGGTTCATCCCGATGAAGAAACCGATTGGATTGTTGAAGGAGAAACCAAAAAACTTTGGCGACACCATGCTGGATTATTTGACGGTCGCGAACAACTCAATGCAACGGAAACGGTCAAACGTGCTTTGCATAAGATTTTACCGAATTTACTCGGTCGTGACTCCAAGCAATTAGCAGCTGCCTATCCCGATTTGAGTTCGGGACTGGCAGGATACTTGAAAAAAAATGGACGTTTGACTTTAGAACATTTTCATCGAGCCTGTCAGTCCGTACTTGATTTACTGCGACAAGATCGAACCGTTCAATCAGAAGATTTACTCTCACAAGATTGGGGGATTCCGTGGATTGACGAACATCAAGATCAAGGATGGCATCGCTACAACCCGCGCTTTATCCATGCAGGTTGGCTGGTTGAAGAATTGGAAATTCCCGAAGAAGAGCGTGTCCGTTATCGCAATCAACTCTCTGCAACGATCGCCCAGTTTTATCCTTACAATAATCCAACGGATTGGTATGTATTAGCGGCAGGAGATGGGGATGGAATGAGCCAGTGGCTGAAAGGAGAGAAAATGCAACCGTATCGGACTTATATTCCCTCCGAATTGAAAGTTACCGAACCTTTAAATGAAAGTTTCGAGAAGTTTCTCAGTCATAAAAAGCGAATGGGTCCGGCTACCCACAATGCTCTGAGTCGTGCCTTACTTGACTTTTCCAATCAACTGTTGCCTTACTTGACAGAAAAGCGTTATGCCGGACGTTTAATTTATGGGGGTGGAGATGACGTTTTAGCTTATACGAATTTGTGGGAATGGGATGAATGGTTACACGATATTCGTGAATGCTTTCGAGGAGACAAAGACCCAAAAAATGAATTTCGGAATGAAGGCGATTACTGGCAATGGCAGCAAGGAAAAACCGAACCGCCTTCGGGTTTAGCGAGTCGTCCACTCTTTACCATGGGGCGGTATGCAACAATCAGTTTTGGGATAACGATCGCCCATCAATCTGTACCCCTGGCCATTGCTTTAGAAAACTTGTGGGCAGCCGAAGACGCGGCGAAAAAACATCGCAATCCCAATGGAGAGCAGAAAGATGCCGTACAAATTCGGTTGCTTTACGGTAATGGCAATATTCTCGAAGCCACTGCCAAGTTTGATGTTTTTTATCGATGGCAGTCTTTATTAAATTATCCCGAACTCGATAGTGCCTTATTCGAGCAAGCGGCGGCATGGTGGAGCGAACATCCTGCCCCGGTTCTGGAAGCGATTAATTCATGGACAGCTTTATTTTGCATTCGCCGCGAGACATTTAAGACTCAGGTAGATCGCGATCGATTTCAAGAGCATTTGACGGAGTTTCTGGAATGTTTATATTCAACTACCGAAGAGCAACAGCGCGATCGCGAAATCAATAATTGGCTCAAATTAGCCGCCTTTATGCTTCGCAATCGTCAGATCGCATTAGGAGGTCAATTGTAATGTACTGGTACACCCTCACTCCACTGGATGTCTTACTGCTGCGAGATGCAAAGCCCTTCACCCCTGGAGAAAGAGCTTGGGCAGGTAGCGTATTTCCTCCTAATGGTCATGCGATCGCAGCCGCTTTACGCGCTTCGGTTGGAAAGCGGTTAGATTTTAAAATCAAAGGAGTTTTTTTCTGTTATCAAGAGACTTTATATTTTCCGCGTCCATTAGGCTTTTTCGGTTCAATTCCTTTAGTTCCTTTAGCATGGATAGACCAGACAGAATCGTTTTCATTCTTGTGGGATCGCTCATTACCTTGCCCTCTTGTCAAACCTCAAGATATTTTTATGGATCGAGACCATGAGCAATTAGAACCCGGTGTTCTTTACCATCAATTTTTACCGAGTTCGACGGTCAAGCATTATTTAGAAACTGGAACGATTGAGGATTCACAATGGCGAACAAAGGATTCCGATCGAGTTCAACCCTGGAGCGTTGAAATGCGATCGCACAATTCCTTACAGGAAGGAACCCGCCAAGTTAAAGAAGCCGACGGTTATTTTGTCGAAAATGCGATCCGCATGAGTTCGGGATGGAGTTTAGCGATCGCCGTCGATTGCATCTTCAAGTCTACAATCGTTCAACTCGGCGGTGAAGGACATCGAGCCATTCTAGAACCCTGCGAGCGATTAAAAGCACAATGGGAAGAAATTGCGGCCATTTCTCAACAAAATTTTCTCAGAGGAGGTAAAAGTGTAGGCTATTTGATTACACCTGGAGTATTCGAGCGCAAGCACGATCGCGGTCAAAGTATCTGTCGAGCGTGGCCGTGGGAATGGAAATTAGCTCATACCGTCAATCAAAATCAAAATCCTGGCCATTTAGTCAGCGTTGCAACCGAAAGAGCCGTACCCATTAGTCGCCGAATCCGCGATCGTCGCCACGACAACCGCAGTATTCCCGCTCCCCAAGTGTTTGCTGCTCCTGCGGGGAGTATGTATTACCTCAATCAACCGGAAACATTATTTCAAGATCGCACGGAAGCTCCCGCCTCCATTCAACGCTGGCGGCAATTAGGTTACTCAGAATTATTGTGGATTTCCTACCGAGGAGAAAATTGATGTCAAACTTAGTTTACCTCTACCTTTTAGCCCCATTACATACTGGGGGAACGACGCAAGAAGGGAATTTATTAGGCATTGCACGAGAATCTCATACTGATTTACCATACATTCCATCAAGCACCATTCGTGGACGCCAACGGGCCAGTGTGAGCGATCGCCTCATTCGGACTCAACTTTTCGGTCCGGAATTAAAAGATTTAGAAGATCGTGACTTTGTCGAACAATATCAATCAGAAACGGGTCACCAACTCACTCAGCTCGAACAGGGCAATATCTGGATCGGTGACGGTTCCATTTTATGGTTGCCCGTTCCTTCTCTCAGTCACGGTGTGATTTGGATAACTTGTCCGATGTTACTGCATCGTTGGAAACGCTTCAATCCCGGTTTGCCAGAAATTCCCCCTAAGTATTCCACCAATCTCAATTCTAATCGCTCGGCCATTTATTTAAAAGATGCCATTTTCAAAAATCAGCAGCTTCAAAATTGGAATGAATGGAGAGCTTTTATTCCCCACCATGAAACGACACAAGTAATAGAGCGCGTCCTAGTATTATCGGATCGAGATTGTGCAATCTTAATTCAAATGAGTTTATGGCGTCAAGTCAAGATTAAACTCGACGAACATAAAACTGTAGATGGTGGATTTCGTTATGAAGAAGCCATTCCTCCGGAGACAATCATTTATTTTCCGTGGGGATTGACATCAGCAGCTAATGGCCAAAGTGCTGAGGCTGAAGACAAGTTTAAAGAGCATTTAGAAAAACATGAAATTATCCAAATCGGCGGCCAAGAAAGTTTGGGGCGTGGCTTCG
This sequence comes from Oxynema mangrovii CENA135, assembly GCF_016632315.1. NCBI lineage: Bacteria > Bacillati > Cyanobacteriota > Cyanophyceae > Oscillatoriales > Oscillatoriaceae > Oxynema > Oxynema mangrovii. The sequence goes on from NZ_JAEOXH010000001.1 coordinate 359,784, forward strand.
TGCAGCAATGGTCGGGAACGACGGCTAATCAATCGTAAAAAGCTTCTAATTAGCTGCCATCTTTCTTTGATTTTTTAGGAAAATTACTGATGATTTTAGACCCACGTGCAATTTCTACCCCCGTGTATGAAGCGCTTTCTGAATTGCGATCCCAAACTCAAGACAATACTGGTCTCAAAGAACAGAAAAACCAAGCGGTTGAACTTTATACTTATCTCTCGACTTGGGGAATGATGCGTCTGAAAGCTGAAGAACAAGCACTCAGTCAAGACGGAAAAAAGCAGGTCGTTCGTGAATACTTCAAATGCTTGCAAGAGCTTTCTGAAATAGAAAATCTGGAAGGCGATCGCGGATTAGCTACGCTTAAAAATCTCACAACGGAAGACTATCTAGGTTTGACAGGTTTGGGATTGTCACTGGCGCGAGAATTTAGCTTTTGGGCGAGTGCTATTTATCATGACGTTTCTGGAGAGGACTAAGGCAATGACACCCAACCCAATGGAACGACCCAAACAACCTAATCCGCCTCAGCCTCCGAAAAAGAGCAAACCCGACCCGAATCAATCGGTTCAACGACCCAATCGCCCTACTCCTCGGAATAATACGAATAACCACCAGGGTGGCGGTGGTAACCGGGGTGGTGGTAACCGGGGTGGTGGCGGTGGGAGAGATCCCCAGCAAAGTCCCTCTCCGTGGTTGTATGAGGATTGCGAACGGCAAGCCGATCGCACGGCAAGTTTTGTGGAATATCTACGTTGGATGCGATCGCCGGACCCTACCCATAAAGATGCGACCAAGGTGCAGATTCTGCAAAAGGCAGAAGAGAACGCTCAATATCACCAGCGTCTGAAACAACTCAACGATCGCACCAAAGCCATCGCCGGAAATGACAATACTTTTCAAGTTAAATGTTCTTGGCGGATTCGCGTCGGCGGACATCGCGGTCCAGAAAGTATTTTATTGCCTGCTTTCGATGCCCTGGGAATGCCCTACATTCCTTCCGCCACTTTGCGCGGTGTTGCCCGAACTCAGGCGATTCGAGAGAAAATGTCTGAATCTGGCATGACTTGGAAGGAGGCAGATAAAGCCGTTGCGCCCTATTTCGGACATCTGGAAGCCTCCAACAAAGCCAACCGTTCCGGGAAAGTCGTATTTCTCGATGCTTATCCCTTACCGAATAAACTTGGCTTGACTGTCGATATGGCCAACAATATTTGGAAATGGGAGAATGATGCTTTACCTTCCTATAATCCCAATCCCAATCCATTTTTATCCCTCAAAGAACCTACATTTTTAATTGGCTTGCGCTTGGTTACCTCTTGTAGAAACACCGCCATTTTAGACCAAGTTAAAAAATGGTTGATTGCTGGATTGCAAAAAGGAATCGGTTCTCAAATCAATAGTGGCTATGGAGCATTGATGAAAGCTGGGGCTGGTCAAGCAGAATGTGGATTTTTTACTGTCCAATTTAGTTTAGAAGGTCAACTCATTCACGGACGCCAAAAGTTTACTAAATGGTCTTGGAACAATCGGCATCAAAAATGGCAAATGAGAGGACGAGCTGATGCCGAAGTTCGCCCCATTGCCTTTAAATCAATGTTACGCTACTGGTTTCGTACTTTTGCATTAGGCGTACTGCCCCCAGCACAAGTACAAGACTGGGAAGCTACCCTATTCGGTGGGATTAATCCCAAACGATGGGGTTGGGTTCGGGTTCAAATTTTGAACGGTCGGGTCACCAAAGAAGAACCACAGGGTAAACAAGATCAGTGTGGCGAACAAGTCGGCGACTTAATTTTGAGCTATTCTCCCGAAGCTCCTCTAAACGAACACCAAACTATTGAAAAATTATTCAAAGCGTTAACCTGGATGATGTTTCATCTTGGAGGAGTCGGACAAGGTGCGCGGCGTCCTTGTTATTCTCGAACAACGCGACAGCACGCACCTTGGTATCGGGGTTCGACGTTATATCCAGAAGGCAACGATAACTTCTGGAAGTTGCCCGATACTGTTGACGAGTTTAAGGACTTATTTCAACAGCGCCTGCAAGATTTTTATCAGGCTTTAGGTCAGTTCAATCAACGTCAGATTCTAACCAATCATCCTTTAGTTGTAGGACAAGTTAACGGCAATTCTTGGAGTGAGGCGATCGATCGTCACTGTCAGATCGTTGTAGTTTCCGGTTCTGACGCTAACGATAAAGGTTTTGCCGTAAAAGTTCTCCACCAACAATTTCATGATTTAGAACATAACAGGAGTGTTCAAGAGGCTAAAAATTTATGTGGTGGAATAGGAAGAACCGTTATAGCTTCTCCAATTTGGATTGCTGATTTAGGCGACTATCAAGTTGTTACTGTATTCGGTGCTAATGAGAATCCTAGAAAAACCTACCTTGAGAGTTTAAAACATAAGTCTGACGAATTTTCTAAAATTTGGCCGATGCCTTAAATCGATTAAAACTTTTAATTTCTATTGAAACGTTGAATTCTCTAGCAACGCTTCAATTTTTCGAGAATACATTCATTCAGGTTACTAAAACAATGGCTCAATCTTCAAACTTCAAGCTCGATCGCGTAGATACTTTAATTATTACGGTTGGGACTCGTCAAGTCGGTTGGCGCTCTTCAGACGGAATTATTCGTTGTTTTGGAGCCGATGGAGATCGCAGTCATCCTCCTCATATCGATCAATTATATGAAGAATTAAAGATCGAACGTCAATATTACGAAGCGGATAAACCTGCAATGCGTTGGAGTGTACGTGATTTGGGTAAGCGTTACTACGACCATTGTGAAGAATGGTTGGGTGGTGATTTTAGCCAAGTTGAGTTGTTACTCGACCATAAAATCATAGAAGATAGTGTTAAACTTGGTTTAAAACATATTATTTTGTGGGCGACAAATCAACCAGAAACGATCGCCTGGAATTACCGTCGCGCAGATACTTTATGGCTCGCTCAATTAATGAAACGAAAAATTGAAACGACCTGGAAAGAGGTAAAAGTTGATGCGATCGATCCGATGGTCAATGCCGTAAATCGTCGTCTGATTCGGGAAGAATTTGAGAAGTTTATCTTACCTTTTGCTTTAGAAACTCGTCAGTCCTCCCCTCAGAGCGATTTGGTTTTATTAATCGAAAATAAAGGAGCCGTTCCAGCTATTGCAGAAAGTTTAGAAATTTGTGCGGCTGCCTTAGTCAGAGAATTCCAAGTCATTAATGCAAACCCGAAAGAACCTAACCCGCTTTATCAAGAGATAGAAGGGCTATCTTCAGCATCTCGTTCCCAAGAATATGATTTGGTGCCAGTGAGCGAGTATTTTTGGCCTTTGGAGCGATCTCGTATCATTTCTGCATGGGAGCGAGGAGATTTTAAAGAAGCTCAAGTTTGGTTGTCAGCTCATCAGCTGCGCTACAAATATTTATATCAGCTTGCCGGATATTTGTCATTAGTATCCAACTGGGAAATTCTCAAGTTTTTTAATGATAAAGATCTTGAAAATGGTTGGTTGAGATCTCGCAAAGTCGAGCAAGTGGCTGGAAATGAAGCAGTGCAACAATGGCGGGATTCTTTACTGAAAATCAGAAACAATCGAGTTTTACAAACCTGGGAAACTATTTTTTTGATTTCTTTAGAACTTCAACAAGAAAATTACTCTACGGCCTTCATGCAATTTTCTCAGACGTTGGAACGCTTATTGTATATTCGGAGTCAACAAGAAAATTGGTTAAGCCTCAATTTGATTACCATTCCCCCATCTTTTACTAGGCCTTCTGAATCTTACAATCCAAGTTTTAAAGACTTAATTGTTGGGTGGAGTAAGAAAGATAATATTTCTCGTAACGATCGATGGTACAAAATCCTACACGAAATTCGTAACAAACGAAATGAGTTAATTCATGAAGCTAAACCCATGACGCGATCGCAACTGCGTTCTCTATGGGCAAATAATTGCTTTCCCGTGACTATTAATGACGATCCAAAAATTTTAAGGCAGTTAATGTTAGAAGTTTTCACGAAAATTAGCGATCAAGATTGGGAGTTACCTCAAACACCTTTGTTGGAACAACTCTCCCAATGGGGTCTAGAGATTTTGCAAAATGAATTAGCCCAAGCACAACTCGCTTAGTTTTCACTTTTCGCTTTTTGGGGAAGACGATCGCCGCTCTCTACTACAGTGCGATCGCCTCCCCCCCTTCATCTCATCGAGGCATCTTTACGCGCCTCTTTCCAGCTTTTTACCAATCAAATAGGAGTACCTTTATGTACTTGACTTATCGTTCCGCGTTGGTTCGTAATATTTCTGTTGCCGCTCTCAATGGTTTGATTACGTTAGTCATTTTGCTGATTGCCCCATTAGGGTTAGCTGCGGTAATTGGCAATACTTTTTTAATTACCCTCGCCAGTTTCTTCACTGGAACCTTTGCCGATGTCGTCGTTCGTTATTTGCAACCGAGTCATCCCCCTCACTCGGTTGGAGCCAGCTTGGAGAATGAATCGGCTCTCGGACAACGCCACCCCAACCACCTCGACCGCCAATGAGAGCGCTGTATGTTTCCGAGCAAGGGTGTTATTTATCCTTGAATGACCAACTTGTGCGAGTTAAGCGCCAAGAGACCCTGTATGCCGAAGTACAACTTCCCTTGCTCCAAATGATTTTGATTTTCGGCAAATCGCAAGTCACGACCCAAGTGATTCGGGCTTGTCTCTGGCGCAATATTCCCATCGTCTACCTCTCTCGCATGGGATATTGCTACGGGCGCATTTTGCCCATCGAACGGGGCTACCGACAACTCGCACGCTATCAAGACGACCTCACCCTTAGCGACCGCTTGCAAGTTGCTCGCGAAATCGTCTGCACCAAATTGCGTAATTCTCGTACCGTTTTGATGCGACAACATCGCCGTCAACCTTCGTCTTCTTTAGATTTGGTCATTCAATCCCTAGCCGTGCTTGTCGAAAAAGTACGTCAAGCCGACAACATCCCCCGGATTATGGGTTTGGAAGGAGCGGGGGCCGCTCAATATTTCTCAGCTTTTGGCGATTGTCTCAGTTCTGATGAGTTCATTTTTGGAGATCGTTCTCGTCGCCCGCCCGGAAATCCCGTCAATGCTTTGCTGAGTTTTGGCTATCAAGTCTTGTGGAATCACTTACTGGCTTTGATTGAAGTTCACGGACTCGATCCTTATGTTGCTTGTTTGCACGAAGGTCATCGTACTCATGCGGCTTTGGCTTCCGATTTACTCGAAGAATTTCGCGCTCCTTTCATTGATGCGTTCGTGATGTATTTAATTAATCGCAAGATGATGGACGTTCGTGATGATTTTGTTTACCACAATGGAGGCTGTTATCTCAATGATGTCGGACGAGTTAAATATCTGAAAGCTTTTGTCAAACGGATGGAGGAAACTATTACCGATGAGTTTGGGGAAAGTCAACCGAAATGGGATTTGCTCAATCAACAGGTCAAAGCTTTCAAACAATTCGTTTATGACCCCGTGAAACAACCTTATGTTGCCTACCAAATTCGCTAATGTTGTTGTATGTTATCGTTTACGATCTTCCAGACAATAAGCGTCGTCAGAAAATCCACGACTTGTTAGAAGGATACGGACAATGGGTACAGTATTCGACCTTTGAATGTTGGCTCAGTTCTGACAAATATGCAGAACTCCAAAAACGGTTGCGTTGCCAACTTAATTTGGATGAAGACAGTATTCGATTCTATCCTCTTTCGCGGCATACAGTCGCTCAAGTCGAAACCTGGGGCATCGGTCCGCCTTTATGGAAAATACCCGGTTCCACAATTGTCTGACTCTCCTGCGAGGCTCGTCTCAAATCCCTGAAATGCCCAATCTTCGTTACGAGCCTCGATCCCTTGTCTGTCAAGCCTTTGAGCCTTCTTCCCTCCTCTCTTTTGGGCCGAATGTCATGACAAAATGGCTGAGGCTCGCAAACCGCCTCTGGACATCTGACTGCATAAGGGTTTCAATAGAGGGGGTCCCCACTCGCTGGGGAAACTAATTGAATGGAAACCTAATAAAACTGCTTTGGGGTTTTTTGGTTTGGCTTTGGTCCCCACTCGCTGGGGAAACTAATTGAATGGAAACGTTTTTTTTATCGGTCTGTTTGTATAAATTTTTATCTAGTCCCCACTCGCTGGGGAAACTAATTGAATGGAAACCTTAGGAGCGCAATGGTTAAAATGTAGAAATTCACAATTGTCCCCACTCGCTGGGGAAACTAATTGAATGGAAACGTTCCTCGTCCCACCCCTCGAAAAGGGCCTCCCAATAGTCCCCACTCGCTGGGGAAACTAATTGAATGGAAACCGCAGAGAGGAACACAACTCTGGCGATCGAGAAGCATCGTCCCCACTCGCTGGGGAAACTAATTGAATGGAAACTTCGCCTCCAAGGAAAGAAACTTCTGACCGAAACTGTAGTAAGTCCCCACTCGCTGGGGAAACTAATTGAATGGAAACGTATTTATCCATTATTCCTATTCCTCCAGGATACGGTGTCCCCACTCGCTGGGGAAACTAATTGAATGGAAACCAGCAGAGATCAAGTACTCGGTTTTTGCGTGGTGGCTTAAGTCCCCACTCGCTGGGGAAACTAATTGAATGGAAACGTGATGACCGTCAAAGTTGACCAAAAAGATCACCTTTGGGGTCCCCACTCGCTGGGGAAACTAATTGAATGGAAACTTGCCAATCGCGAGCAGCGTATTTCTTAATTTATCGAATTCGTCCCCACTCGCTGGGGAAACTAATTGAATGGAAACGATCTGTCTGCCGAACCCGTCGCTCTTTCCCTTCTTAATAGTCCCCACTCGCTGGGGAAACTAATTGAATGGAAACCCGCCCCCACTCTTGCTACTTTTAAATGGGGATAAGGAGTCCCCACTCGCTGGGGAAACTAATTGAATGGAAACTCTCTTACGGGGGACTGCCCCGTGACGATCCGGTAATTCCGGGTCCCCACTCGCTGGGGAAACTAATTGAATGGAAACTTTCTGGGCTGAACCGTCCCTGCAAAGGATGTTCCCTTCAGTCCCCACTCGCTGGGGAAACTAATTGAATGGAAACGCCCGTGAGGTTGGTGCCCGTGAGGTTAGCACCGAGTCCCCACTCGCTGGGGAAACTAATTGAATGGAAACGAGGCGCCCGAAAAATCCCATATTTTGCGCCCGAAAATAGTCCCCACTCGCTGGGGAAACTAATTGAATGGAAACCTGTTCTCGACTTTGGTCAGAGAGGGTCCCACGATCGTGTCCCCACTCGCTGGGGAAACTAATTGAATGGAAACAGGGGGAGACAGCGAAAGACTGACAACCCTTCAAGGAGTCCCCACTCGCTGGGGAAACTAATTGAATGGAAACTCTAAACGATAAGATCCAAGTTCCTCTTCTGTATTATCTGTCCCCACTCGCTGGGGAAACTAATTGAATGGAAACCAGAGGTATTCTTACCTGAACGAGGTTTAGCTGTAGGTCCCCACTCGCTGGGGAAACTAATTGAATGGAAACCTTGGGCAAGCCATTGAACAACCCGTCAGTAGTAGGGGCAGTGGGTTTGGCTGGAGTCCCTACGGGGGCGATCGCACTGAGGGCGCACGAGGGCTGCTGACAGGAAACCCTAAAAAAAGATAAAAATTTCCCCCGATCGCCACCTCAAAATTCAGGGAAATTCCCCGCCAAAACATCGACGGCGCGATCGCGATCGATCGTCGAATTCTCAAGACGCAGACAGACTGAAAATGCCCTGCCATCGGTAGAACAATGGCTTTTTCTCCCGGGCGATCGATCCCTCAAATCCTTGCCATTTTGCCGATTCATGCCCTAGGAGGGGATTGTAAACTTTCGAGAAAAACGCTTTTGTGTTGGATAGATAAGCAAAACGGAGCGCGACTCACTCCCCCCGCGCCCCCCATGCTTGTCGAAATTTTAGATGAATTAAGGGCGAACCGATTGTGAATAAACCCTCTTTCAGCGTAGCAACCTTGGCCGCGATCGCGATCGCCTCGGCGACTGTCGGGTGCGAACGCAGCCAACCCCCCGAAAGCGGAACCGCACAATCTCCTACTGGAGACCCCGGAACCCTCGCCCTGCGCGCTAATGGCGAAGATTTCGTGCGTCGGGGCTTCGTGTCCAAAGATGGCTGGCAAATTAACTTCGATCGCGTGGCGGTCCACCTCAGTGACGTCACCGCCTACCAAACCGATCCCCCTTACAACGCCGAAGCGGGCGGTCCGATTCAAGGACAAACAGAAATTACCCTCGTCGAGGCAAAAACCGTGGATTTAGCCGCAGGTGACGCCACCGCCGAACCGATCCTCGTCGGCGAAGTCTCCGCCCCCGCAGGTCAGTACAATGCCTTGGCGTGGACTCTCGCCAAAGCCCCCGAGGAACCGGAGGGCGGATATCCCTTAATTTTGGAAGGAACTGCCCAAAAAGACGGCGAAACCGTCGAATTTACTCTCAAAATTGAAGATGAAATCACTTTTCATTGCGGCGAATTTGTCGGCGACGAACGCAAAGGGATCGTGCAACCTGCCAGCAATGCCGAATTGGAGGCGACGTTCCACTTCGACCATTTATTCGGCGATGGCGAACTGCCTCCCGAGGACGAACTCAACCGAGGGGCGATCGGTTTTGAACCCCTCGCCGCTTTAGCCCAGGAGGGTAAAGTCGAAACGGATTTGGCCCAACTGAAACAAACGTCCCCGACGACTTACGACAAAATCGAGCAAATTTTGCCGTCGTTGGGTCACGTCGGCGAAGGTCACTGTCACGCCATGCCCAAATCTTAAGGGCGTTGGTGGGTTGATTGGAAACGAGAGGAGCGATCGTGAAGCGAAAATATCCTAATTCTACGACCGATCGCCTCGGGCGAGCGATGCGGTTGCTGGCGTTCCTGGGGATGTTCCTGTTGGGCGATCGCGGTTCGGAGGCGATCGCCCACGGCGTCTACCTGGACTATCGAACCGAACGGGCGATCGCCATTACAGCCCGTTTCGATAGCGGTCAACCGATGCAAAATGCCCAAGTCACCGTTTACGCGACCGACGATCCCGCCAATCCTTGGCTGAAAGGAACCACGGACGAGAACGGTCAATTTTTCTTCATTCCCGACCGCGCCGTCGGCCCGGCTTGGGATATCCAAGTGAGACAGGCGGGTCATGGAGAAATCGTCCGCGTCGCTCTCGATCCGGACGGAGAACCCGCGATCGCACAACAAGGCCAGACTGGGTATACACCGCTTCAAATGCTGTTGATGGGGGCATCCGGGGTTTGGGGGTTTGTCGGAACGGCGTTATTTTTTTCGCGAGGCAAATAGTCGATGCACATTCCTGACGGTATTCTCCCGGCTAAAATCTGCATTGCCGGATACGCGATCGCCAGTGGCGTCACTTGGTATAGCTTGCGCCAGATCGACCGCCAACCCGACAGCCACGCCCAAATTCCCAAAGCCTCTTTACTGACGGCGGGGTTTTTCGTCGCTTCTTGGATTCACATCCCCATTCCCCCAGTCAGCGTCCATTTGATTCTCAACGGGTTGTTAGGAACGGTGTTAGGGTATTATGCCTTTCCCGCGATCGCGATCGGCTTGTTTTTTCAAGCGGTGATGTTCGGTCATGGCGGACTGTCTACCTTGGGCGTCAATGCAACGATGATGGGGGTTCCGGCGTTAATTTCCTATCACTTGTTTCAATGGCGCTATCCTTTCGTCAAACGCTGGGGATCGTGGGCGAGTAACTTGTTTGCGTTTTTCGCCGGGGCGATCGGTTTGGGACTGGCGGCCCTCATCTTTTTTAGCCTCGTGATTACTACGATTCCCGAAGGCTTCGACGATCGCACGGAACGCGGCGCTATTTACGGTTTAATCCTGGCACACTTGCCGTTAATGGCAATTGAAGGCGCGTTTACGGCGATGTTAGTCGGATTTTTGCAACGGGTTAAACCGGAGTTAATCGAGGATCGCCGATGAAATTAGGTTTGGATGAATACGCCCATCTCGACTCGCCGCTTCATCGGTGGGAACCGCGATCGAAACTGTTAGGCTTGAGTAGTTTAATTCTGGCTTATACGTTTGTGGAAGATTGGCGCTTGTTGTTGCCGACGGTCGCAATTACGGTTTTGATTTATTGGCTGTCTCAATTACCGTTTTCGTTTTGGTTGCAACGCATTCGTTATCCCGGGGTTTTTCTATTGGGAATTGTGTTAATTTTACCCTTCGCTTCGGGGGAAACGGTCTGGTTGCATCTCGGTCCGATCGCCCTTTACGCGGAAGGGGTGCAGGGGATGATTTTAATTGCGAGTCGTTTTTTGGCGATCGTGACCGTCGCCCTCGTTTTGTTTGGAACGGGTTCATTTTTAAGCACGGTAGAAGCCATGCGATCGCTGGGACTGTCTCCGATTCTCGCCGATATGATGTTGTTATTTTATCGCTACTTATTCGAGATCGGCGATCGCCTCAAAACGATGCAAATGGCGATGAGATTGCGCGGTTTTCAGCCGCAGAAACTCAGCCCTCGCAATTTAACTCTGTTGGCGTCTCTCGCCGGAACTTTATTAATTCGCAGTTACGAACAATCGGAACAAGTTTATCGGGCGATGTTGCTGCGGGGTTACGGTCGTATCCGACAAAATCGCGATCGTCAACCGATTCGTCTCCCGGATGCGATCGCCTTGTCTGCGGTGGCGATCGTGGCGATGAGTTTAATCGGTTTACAATGGCAATTATAGTCTATTTTGACTGAATTGATTTGATGGATTTCTTGTTAGATAGTGAATGAGTGTCCTGTAGGGGTTGGGTGACCCAACCCCTACAAGATTTTTTGATATGTTCTCGATCGACTGTCTCATAGGAACTTATTGTGTTGGGTAGGGGTTTGGCAACCAAACCCCTACAAATTTTACTCATGCAGTTGAAATGTCTAACCACTTAATATCGCCGTCTTCAATCCGTTGACTCTCAGATCGACTGGGTCAAGTCGCCAAATCTCTACGAAAAGTCTGATTCAATTGAGGAATGCTATTTTTTTCAAAATGCAATTCAGCTAACCCCAAATCTAAAACAATGGAAAGCCGATCGCCGGGTGGTGATTTCTCTACTTGGCTCGGGCAGAAACTGACTCTTTACAATAAATAAAACCCTTATTTTCAAACTATCCGATGGAAGAGTCGAATCGATTCAGCCGTTATTTGCGGCAAATTACAAGCTTATTCTGGGTCGGCCCGATCGCCCTGGTTCTCGCGATCGCCGCCCCCCTCATGCCCGTGCGTGCCGCGATCGTGCCGGATTCCCAGGCGATCGCCTTGGCCCCGCAAGCGGTAGACGCCACGGGAACCGGGAGTTTCGTCACCCAAGCGGTCGATCGGGTCGGCCCTGCAGTGGTTCGCATCGACACCGAACGCACCGTGACCATGCGCGGTTTCGATCCCTTTGCCGAAGATCCCTTTTTTGAGCGCTTTTTCGGCGATCGCTTCGTGGCGCCCGTGCCTCAAGAACGACGGTTGCGCGGTCAGGGGTCGGGCTTTATTATCGATAAAAAGGGAATTGTCGTCACCAACGCTCACGTCGTCGATCGCGCCGATCGCGTGACGGTCACCCTCAAAGACGGTCGGCAATTGGAAGGACAAGTTTTAGGAACCGATGAAGTCACCGATCTCGCCGTCGTCCAAATCGACAGCAACCGAGGGGATTTACCCGTAGCACCCTTGGGGGACTCGACTCAGGTAAAGGTCGGAGACTGGGCGATCGCCGTCGGCAATCCCCTCGGACTCGACAATACGGTTACACTCGGCATTGTCAGCACCTTGAAGCGATCGAGCAGCGAAGCGGGAATCCCGGACAAGCGTCTCGACTTCATCCAAACCGACGCCGCCATCAACCCCGGCAATTCCGGCGGACCGTTGCTCAACGCACGCGGGGAGGTAATCGGGATCAATACGGCCATTCGCGCCGACGCCAACGGGATTGGTTTTGCGATTCCCATCGACCAGTTTAAAGCGATTCAAGCTCAATTAATTAGCGGAGAGGCGATCGCCCATCCTTATTTAGGGATTCAAATGATTACCCTGACCCCGGAAATTGCCCGGGAACACAATCGCGACCCCAACGCTTCTTTCCAACTGCCAGAAATGGACGGGGTTTTGATCCTTAACGTGCTTCCGAATACTCCCGCCGCCGCCGCCGGATTGCGTGCGGGGGACATCGTGACGGCCCTCGACGGCGACCCCGTTCGCACGGCGGGACAGTTGCAACATTTGGTAGAACAGTCTCAAGTCGGTCAAAACGTTGAATTGACGATCCGACGGGGCGATCGCACCCGGGCGATCGCGGTTCGCACGGCTCAATTACAAGCCTGAAGTGAGAACGAACGGGGTTTTGGATGAGTCCGAAACTCCGTTCGCCCTCAAACCATAGATACTGTAGGGAGCGATATAATACCGTTTTTCAAAAATAATCAGAGAGATCGCCTGTACGGGTCGCCCCCGAACAATCACTAAAAAAGGAGAGTCCGGACGGCGCCGAACTCCCCTCATCGAACGATCTACAGCAACTCTCCTCGGTCGTCATCGACGAGAGTGAGAGCGATGCTTACATTTCAGGCTTACATGTCATCGTCGTCGTCATCGTTATCGAGATCGTCGTCATCGTCCTCGTCGAAGTCGCCGCCGATTAACTCCTCATCGTCATCAAAGGAGCCAAACTCCTCGTCCTCGTCCTTCGAGGCACGCGATCGCCGCTTGGAAGACTGGGGCGACTCTTGTTCGCCATCGTCATCCCCCATCGCCTCAAACATGCCATTGGTACTGTAAGACCGGGCCGTGCGATCGTCGAGAACGATATCTTGTAAATCGTCCTCCTCATCCAACACGCTCTCCGGCATTGCCAAACCGACATCGAGATCCGACGCTTGCAACTCCTCGTAAGCATTGAACCCAGTTCCCGCCGGAATCAAGCGACCGATAATCACATTTTCCTTGAGACCGCGCAGCCAATCGGACTTGCCCTCGATCGCCGCCTCCGTCAACACCCGGGTCGTCTCCTGGAAACTCGCCGCCGAAATGAAACTGTCCGTATTCAGCGACGCCTTCGTAATCCCGAGCAACATCGGCGTATATTCCGCCGGAGCGCCCCCGGTAATCGACATCGCCTCGTTGACCTGTTCCACCTGGCGCAGTTCCACCAACTCACCCGGCAACATCGTCGTATCGCCGCCGTCGTCGATGCGAACCTTATTCGTCATCTGACGCACGATCACCTCGATATGCTTGTCCGAAATATCGATCCCTTGGGATTGATACACCGACTGCACCTCGTTGACCAAGAACGTCTGCACCTTGGCGAAACTTTCCAACGCCGCCTCGTAAACCCCCAAGCGTTCCTGATTGACCTTGAAATGGATCTCCAGAATTTCGTGAGGATTCGCCGGACCGTCGGTCAGCGGTTGGGCTGCCTCCACTTGTTCCCCATCGGACACCAGGGCATTCTGCCCCGGGCCGATCGGATAGTCCTCGACATTGCCGTCCGGCTCCACGACTTTGATTTCGACGCTCTCGTCGTCGTTGTAAATCACCTGGGCCGTCCCGGCGCCCTTCGCTAAAATACACGCTTCCTTGGGCTTGCGCGCTTCGAGCAATTCCTCGATCCGGGGCAAACCTTGAATGATATCCCCGGTCTTGGCGCGCTCGAACACCAAAATCACCAAATTATCGCCCCGTTGCACCAACGAGCCATCTTCCACGTGCAGGACCGCCCCCGGCGAAACCCGGTAAGGCCGTCCGGTTCGCAAGGTCACCTCGTAACCGTCGCCCTCCGAGGACGGCGCGATCGCCATCACCTGACCCGACTCTTCCAGGACTTCTCCCGGCGCCACTTCCACCCCGGAGACCAACAAATCGCGCGGCTGGCAACTCGGTTCCCCGGTCGTCCTCACCTTGACCAAATCCGCCTCGCGCACCACCAGCACCCGCCGGATCGCCTCGCCACCCTCGCGGATGCCTTGCACTTCCCCAGCTTCCTTGCACTGAATTTCCGTGCGCGCGACCACGGCCCCGGGGGTGATTTCGTCGCCGTCGCCGACCAGCAAGCGCGTCGCCGTACTACCCTGGGTCGGATCCGCCGCCACGTCGCGCCGAATCACCAGCGATTCGAGAATCACCAACTGCAAGCGCATCAACTCCGGATCTTCCGGATCCGGCACCAACTCGATATCCGCCGCCAACTGCGGCGCTTCCTTCTCAATTTCGAGAATCAACTGGGTGCGTAACAACTCCAAGCCTTCCACGGACTTGACTCGTTCCCCATCTTTATAGGGAATCCGTTGCACCGCGCGCAGGCGAATGATGCCGTTGTCGTTGGCTTCCCCGATCGAATCCTGAGACGGAATCGCAGGCTCGTCCGGCACCGCAAACTCGATCGCCGGACGCAGCAGAATCGCCGGACCTTCGGGGGTCTCCACGTGTTCCACGTAGCGCAACTCGTCCACGCTCAGCCCCGGTACCACTTCCTGGCCCGGATAAGCTAACTGGCCCGATTCCACTGCCACCTCGTCGGGGTCGTCTACCATGTGCAGTTCCCCGGGCTTGATCGTAATCTCGCGCAAAATATCGTTCTTTTGCGTGACTTCGACCACCCCGGAACTGCTGCACTTGATATCTTTGACCACCTCGGTCGCGGCTTCGACGAACTGGCCGTCTTCCACCTGCAACAGGGAAATATCTTTATTGACCTCGTGGCATTCTTCCGGTACCCAGAGCAAGGTGCCGCCTTTGACGACTTCGTAGCCTTGCTTCGCTTTGCCGCGCTTCTGAACTTCTACCCCGCCGTATTTGAGGATGCCCCCGGTTTGGGTGCGATAGCGTTCGTCGATCAACTCGGCGACTACTTGATGGTTGAGGACTTTCGTCCCCGGGGTTGCTTTCAGGGAGAACAACTGATTGCCCGCCGTTTCGATAATGTAACGGTCGTGACCTCCCATGGATTCCGATCGCACGATCGCGCGATCGAGCAGGACCGACGCCGTAATAATTTCGACCTCGCGCGGGCCGTCGGTCTTCTGCTCCGGCGCCAAGCGCACGACGCCGCCATTTTCGGTCACGAGCTTCGTTTCCGCCAGCACGCTCCCGGCTTCGACGCGATCGCCATTCTTGACCACGGGTTCGGCCCCGGGCAGCAAGTTATAGACCTCACCGGAGAGAATCCAAATCAAGCCGCCGCGTTGGGCGATCCGCGTCGTGTTCCCCTGGCGGTCTTTTTTCTCTTCCGGCACCAGGTCGGCGAACAATGCTTCTCCGGCCAAATCCGCATCCACGTCCATGGTCGCCTTCTCCGTCGTCTTGCGCGAAGAACGACCCGCCGCGAGGACCTCGGCGACGATCTTAGTGGCGGCGATCGCCCCGCCATCGGCCACGAACACCGTCGAACCTTGGGTCAGACTGAAACTTTCACTGCGACCCTGACCGTCCACCACGCTCAACTGCGCGTTGGGGCTTTCCACCACGAACGCATCCTGACCGTGACGCGTGCGGAACGGTCGCACCCGCATCGACGCTTCGTAACGCACGGTGCCGTCGAACGGCGCCACCACCGTTCGCGCCACCTCCCCGGTGAACACGCCCCCGGTATGGAACGTCCGCATCGTCAATTGAGTCCCCGGTTCCCCGATCGACTGTGCCGCGATGATGCCGACCGCCTCGCCCATATCGACTAAATGAGCGTGAGCCAAGCTCCACCCGTAGCAATGCTGGCACACCGATCGCGTCGCCTCGCAGGTCAGGGGCGATCGGACGAACACTTCCTCGACTCCCGCCGCCTCGATCGCCCGCGCCAACTCGTCGGAAATCGGTTGGTTGCGAACCGCATAAATCCGTCTCGGTTCTTTATCCCGGCTCGTAAACTGAATGCTGCTGACGGGTTCTCCGGTCTTCGGATCGATGACATCGCGCGCCAGAGCTCGTCCCAGCAGGCGATCGCGCAGTGGAATCAACACGCGATCGCCGTCGGTCATCGCCCGCAACGGAATCCCCCGCATCGTCGAACAATCGATCTCGCGCACGATCACGTCCTGGGACACGTCCACCAAGCGCCGGGTCAAATATCCCGAGTCCGCCGTCCGCAGCGCCGTATCGACTAAGCCCTTACGGGCGCCATACGACGAAATAATATACTCCGTTACCGTCAGCCCCTCGCGGAAATTGGTCTTGATCGGCAAGCCGATAATCTGCCCTTGCGGATCCGCCATCAAGCCCCGCATTCCTACCAATTGCCGCACCTGGGAAATATTCCCCCGCGCCCCGCTAAACGCCATCATGTATACACTGTTGAGCGGATCCGAGGACTTAAAGTGTCTCACAACCTCGTCTTTGAGGTTCTCACTCGTCGAGTTCCACGTATCGATCACTTTTTGGAACCGCTCGACTTCCGTAATTTCCCCTCGGGTATAGCGCGTCTCGGTTTCGTAAATCTCCTGTTCGGCTTCGTCGAGGAGTTCCCGTTTGCTCGGGGGAATCATCAAATCGTCAACGCTAATCGACACTCCGGCTTTCGTCGCATAACGAAACCCCAAGTCTTTCAAACGGTCTGCCACTTCCGCCGTCCGGGCCGTCCCGAAATTGGTAAACGACCAATAAATTAAATTCTTGAGTTGTCCTTTGTTGACCACTCGATTGCGGAAAATCATCGATTTTTTTTCAGCCATCTTTTAAAGCTTCCCTCGCTTTGCAAACTCCTCGATCGCTCCAGCCATCCCGACCGCTTGGCGATCGGGCGGCGCCTTGGCAAAAACACGGGCGGCGTTTCCCATCTCAAACCGCCAGCGCTTCCTGAATCGTCTTGTTAAAAATAATCCGTCCCGGCGTCGTATAAACGTAGAGCGATAACACGTTCCCGTCCGCATCCTCGCGAACCCGACTGTACGGGTACGTTTTGCTGACGGTTCCATCGGCTAAGGTCTCGACTTTCGGTTTTCCTTCCAACGCCTCCTCTTCGACGTCCCACTCTTCGGGGTCGAGGCGCACCCACACGTAAGCGTGTAAATCCACTTCTTGTTGTTCGTACGCAACGATCGCATCGTCGAGATTGGCAAAATGACGCCCGGCCCCTTTTTGTTGGTGCGGGTTTTCTGCGGTTAAATAGTAACAACCCAACACCATATCCTGGGACGGCGTCACGATCGGACGCCCCGTCGCTGGAGACATGATATTGTTCGACGCCAGCATCAACAAGCGCGCTTCCGCTTGCGCTTCTAAAGATAACGGGACGTGAACCGCCATTTGGTCGCCGTCGAAGTCGGCGTTAAAGGCGGGACAGACCAACGGGTGCAATTGAATGGCGCGCCCTTCTACCAAAATCGGCTCGAAGGCTTGAATTCCCAAGCGGTGCAACGTCGGCGCCCGGTTGAGCATCACCGGGTGTCCTTCGATCACTTCTTCGAGAACGTCCCAAATGCTCGGATCGTTACGCTGAATCAGTTTCTTCGCCGCTTTGATGTTGTTAACCAGTCCGGCGCGAATCAAACGGTGAATCACGAACGGTTGGAACAACTCGATCGCCATTTCCCGAGGCAACCCGCATTGGTGGATCTTCAGTTTCGGCCCGACCACGATCACGGAACGACCGGAATAATCGACCCGCTTCCCGAGCAAGTTCTGACGGAAGCGCCCTTGTTTCCCTTCAATAATATCGGACAGGGATTTGAGCGGTCGGTTGTTGGCGCCGACCACGGTGCGACCCCGGCGCCCGTTGTCGATCAGGGCATCTACCGCTTCTTGCAACATCCGTTTTTCGTTGCGGATGATGATCTCCGGCGCCAGAATCTCTTGCAATCTCGCCAGACGGTTGTTGCGGTTGATCACCCGGCGATACAAGTCGTTGAGGTCGGAGGTGGCAAAGCGTCCGCCGTCGAGCTGTACCATCGGGCGCAAATCCGGCGGAATCACGGGAATGTAGGATAACACCATCCATTCGGCTTGGGATCCGGTGGCGACGAAGTTATCGATCACCCGCAGCCGTTTGATCAGTTTGGCCCGCTTTTGTCCTTTGGAGTTAGCGATCTCTTCGCGCAGGCTTTCGGCTTCCGACTCTAAATTGATATCTTGAAGCAGCCGTTGCAGGGCTTCGGCCCCGATCCCGACTTCGACCCCGGTGAGTTCGGTGTCTTCGCTATACAGTCGATCCTCGATTTCCATCCAGGCGTCTTCGGTGAGCAGTTGTTTGTACTGCAAATTCTCCGCATTGCCCGGATTGAGGACGACATAGGCATTGAAGTAAACAATTTGCTCGACATCGCGCAAGGGCATGTCCAGCAAGATCGACATGTAACTGGGAATCCCTTTGAGATACCACACGTGAGCCACCGGGGCGGCTAACTTAATATAGCCCATCCGGTGACGGCGCACGCGCGATTCGGTCACTTCGACGCCGCAGCGCTCGCACACGATCCCCCGGTGGCGGACGCGCTTGTATTTACCGCAATGACATTCCCAATCTTTAGCCGGACCGAAAATCCGCTCGCAAAACAGCCCGTCCATTTCCGGTTTGAGGGTGCGGTAGTTGATCGTTTCGGGTTTGGTGACTTCCCCGACCACTTGCCCGTTTGGTAGCGTTCTTTCCCCCCATACACGAATCCGATCCGGAGATGCCAGACCAATTTTGACATAATCAAAACGCTGTTCGAGCTTTGGCATTGTTTCCCTCTGAAATAAGCGTGACGTTCTTGCTAATTACACTCTCGGGCTGCGCTCCACAGACGGCAGCCTCCTGTTTCCAAGCGGCTTGGCGACGGTGCGATCGCCTACAACTCCAAGTCAACGCAATCCTTGAAAAAGCTCGATCGAGCCTCACTGTCCCTTGAAACCGGATATTGCGTCGCCTCCCCGAGGGGGGAGGGTTCCCCAGCGAGTCCCCTCGGAGGGGAACCCTCCCCCTCCGAGTCGGGGTCTGGCTCAATTATTCGTCTTCTTCCAATGCCTCCTTGGATACGGATTCGTAAGTCGGACGCGAAGGGGTGCGGCGGTTGTTGACGTCGGCCATCAAATCCACTTCCACATCCTGAGAGGTGCCGTCATCTTTGGTTTCTACTTTGTGAACCGCAATATCCAAACACAGGGATTGCAATTCGCGCATCAACACCTTGAAAGATTCGGGAGTTCCCGGACGCGGAATCGCCTTGCCTTTGACGATCGCATTTAACGCCTCGTTGCGTCCTTGCATGTCGTCGGACTTGACTGTGAGCAACTCTTGCAACGTATACGCCGCGCCGAAAGCTTCGAGGGCCCACACCTCCATTTCTCCGAAACGCTGTCCCCCTTGTTGAGCTTTCCCACCCAAGGGTTGCTGGGTCACCAGGGAGTACGGTCCGGTAGAACGGGCGTGGATCTTGTCGTCTACCAAGTGAACCAGCTTGAGCATGTACGCCTTACCGACGGTCACCGGGCGATCGAACGGTTCTCCGGTTCGTCCGTCGTAGACCATCGTCTTACCGGGATGGTCTTCGTTGAAAATCCAATCTTTATGCAACTTCTCGCGGGCTTCGCCGAGTTTGGCGTGAACCGACTCCCGCGATTTCTGGGGCCCGTGCATTTCGTCGAACGGCACCACCTTAAACCGCGAGTTCAAACATTCCCCGGCCCAGCCGAGCAAGCATTCAAAAATCTGGCCGACGTTCATCCGCGACGGTACCCCCAACGGATTCAAGACGATATCCACCGGGCGACCGTCGGGCAGGTAGGGCATGTCTTCTACGGGTAAAATCCGGGAAATAATCCCTTTATTCCCGTGGCGACCCGCCATTTTATCCCCGACTTGGATTTTGCGTTTCTGGGCGACGTAGACGCGAACGACCATATTCGCTCCCGGAGGCAGTTCGTCCCCTTGTTCCCGGGTGAACACGCGCACGTCTACCACCCGACCTTTTTCGCCGTTGGGGACGCGCAGGGAGTTGTCGCGCACGTCGCGCGCTTTTTCGCCGAAAATGGCGCGCAGCAGTTTTTCTTCCGGGGGTTGGTCGGATTCGCCTTTGGGGGTGACTTTACCGACGAGAATATCTCCGGCTTCCACCCAAGCCCCGATCCGAATAATCCCGTTTTCGTCTAACTGACGCAGGGCGTCTTCGCCGACGTTGGGGATTTCTCGGGTAATTTCTTCCGGGCCTAATTTGGTCTGGCGCGCTTCGATTTCGTATTTTTCGATGTGAATCGAGGTATAGACGTCGTCGTAGACCAATCGCTCGCTAATGAGGATGGCGTCTTCGTAGTTGTAGCCTTCCCAAGGCATGTACGCTACTAAGATGTTTTGTCCGAGGGCGAGTTCGCCGCCTTCGGTGGCGGAACCGTCGGCGAGGACTTGGCCGACTTCTACTTCGTCGCCTTCAAAGACTAAGGGGCGCTGGTTTAAGCAGGTGTCTTGGTTGGAGCGCTGGTATTTTTGCAGGGCATATTCCATCTCCAACCCGGTATCGTCGCGCCGGACGCGAATTTTGGTGGCATCGCAAAAGGTGACGGTGCCGTTGGTGCGCGCGACGACGACCATGCCGCTATCCCGGGCGGCTTGGGCTTCTAAGCCCGTTCCGACGAGGGGACGTTCGGGTTTCAACAGGGGAACGGCCTGACGTTGCATGTTGGATCCCATCAGAGCCCGGTTGGCGTCGTCGTGTTCCAGGAAGGGAATTAAGGAGGTGGCCACGGAGATGATTTGGACCGGGGAGACCGCCACGTAGTCGACTTGGTCGGGACTGGTGGTGGTGAAGTCCTGCCGGTAGCGCACGGGTACGGTGTCGCCGAGGATGTAGCCGTCGGCGTCCATGGGGATGTCTCCGGGGGCGACGCGCAGGTCGTCTTCTTCGTCGGCGGTCATGAACGTGGGGGGGCGATCGCGCAAAACGCGCCCGTCTTCTACGGGATAGTACGGGGTTTCGATAAAGCCGTAGGCGTTGACTTTGGCGTGGGTCGCCAGGGAGCCGATCAAGCCCGCGTTGGGACCTTCTGGGGTTTCGATGGGGCAGATCCGCCCGTAGTGGGAGGGGTGAATGTCACGCACGGCAAATCCCGCCCGTTCTCGGGTCAGACCCCCGGGACCGAGGGCGCTCAAGCGCCGCTTGTGGGTCAATTCGGCGAGGGGGTTGGTCTGGTCCATGAACTGGGACAGTTGGGAGGAGCCGAAGAATTCTTTAATCGCCGCGACTAGGGGTTTGGGGTTGACTAAGGAGGCGGGGGTTAAGGAGTCGGCGTCGGAAACGGTCATGCGTTCGCGGATGATCCGCTCTAGGCGGTTCAAGCCGACGCGCACTTGGTTTTGCAGCAGTTCGCCGACGGAGCGCACCCGACGGTTGCCGAGGTGGTCGATGTCGTCGGTGGAACCGATGTCAAATTTGAGGTTGATCAGGTAGTCGATCGCCGTCAAAATGTCTTGAGGGGTCAGGACTCGGGTGGTTTCGGGGACGTTCAAGCGCAGTTTGCGGTTGAGTTTGTAGCGTCCGACGCGCCCTAAGTCGTAGCGTTTGGGGTCGAAGAAGCGCGATTCGAGCAACTGGGAGCCTCCGGAAACCGTGGGCGGTTCGCCGGGTCGCAGTTTTTTGTACAGCTCCATGAGGGCTTCTTCTTCGGTGAATTGCCCTTCTTTTTCGATGGTTTTTTGGAAGTATTCGGGGTGGCGCAGGGCGTCGAAAATTTCGTTGTCGGTCAGACCGAGGGCTTTGAGTAGAATTTGGGTGGAGAGTTTGCGGGTTTTGTCGATCCGGACCCAGACGAGATCGTTTTTGTCGGTTTCAAATTTGAGCCACGCGCCTCGGTTGGGGATTAAGGAAGCGTTGTAGGTCCGGCGGCCATTTTTATCGGTGTCGGATTTGTAGTAGACTCCTGGCGATCGCACGATTTGGTTGACGATGACTCGTTCGGCGCCGTTGATGATGAAGGTGCCGCGTTCGGTCATCAAGGGCAAGTCGCCGATGAAGACTTCTTGTTCTTTGATTTCTCCGGTTTCTTTGTTGATCAGCCGCGTGGGGACGTACATCTGCACGGCGTAGGTGCTGTCGCGCCGTTTGGCTTCGTCTACGTCGTATTTCGGGCGTTTGAGTTTGTAATCTTTACCAATAAAATGGAGTTCTAATTTTCCGGTGTAATCGGTAATCGGCGAGAAACTATCGAGTTCTTCGATCAGTCCTTCTTCGAGAAACCAACGAAAGCTCGATCGCTGGATTTCTACGAGGTCGGGCAGGGTAAACGTGGGTGCGCTGCTGATTGTTGGGTTGTTCATGACTAGGAGTCTCTTTCACCGATACGCTTCAATGGAGGCAAGGGCTGCGAACGTCGCTCGACTCGGATCCGATCGCGCCGCGTGCGGGGGAATGCGGGGATTCACGCGTTAGGGGCGTCGATCTTCAGTCCGTACGAGGCTCAAACGACCCGAGGGGCGATCGCCCTTCGGGGAAATCTGGGGGTGGCGGTTGACGGATGAATCCCAATGGCATAGGAGTGAAGGTCACAAGGCGCGTTGATAAACCCGCCACTATACTACAGTCTTTACGTTTTGTCTAGGCTTCGGTTAGGGACTCGCCGCCGGGGCGGGCGTTCCTTCGCCGTCGGGTAAGGATAAACGGAACAGCCGAACGGCATTTTGCGTGGTTTGGCGGGCGAGTTCGTCGAGGTCTACTCCTCTCAATTGGGCGATCGCCTCGGCGACGTAGCGCACGAAGGCGGGTTCGTTCCGCTTGCCCCGACGGGGAACGGGTGCTAAAAAGGGACAGTCGGTTTCGACGAGCAGGCGATCGCCGGGAACCAGCCGCGCCGATTCCTGGATGTCGTCGGCCTTTTTGAAGGTGACGATCCCACTAAAACTAATGTAAAATCCCAAATCTAAAAACCATTGGGTTTCCTCTGGAGTGCCGCTCCAACAGTGCATGACTCCCGCGATCGGGCCGCGTTCTTTAGTAAACTGTCGCAACAGTTCGGCCAGTTCGGCAGCCGCCTCCCGACAGTGAATGATGACGGGTTTGTCTAACTCTCGGGCAATTTTGAGTTGGGCTTCAAAAACTTCTTTTTGCTGTTGTTGGTTTGCCGCTTTATAAAAATCTAGCCCCATTTCGCCAATGGCGACTACGCGCGAATCGCGGCGGGCTAAGGTTTCGATCTGCCGGGCCGTATCGCCGTGCCATTGATGGGCTTCTAAAGGATGCAAACCGACGGCGAACGAAAGTTCTTCAAACTGATTGGCTAAGGCTTGGATGCTGTCAAACTCTTCGGGAGTGACGCACGAATGAACGAGCCGGACTACTCCGGCCTCTTGCCACCGTTGTCGAACTGCTTCTAAATCGGACTGGAACCGCTCGAAATTGATATGTACGTGGGTATCTACCAATTGCATGGGGCAAGGTGGCTGGCTGTTCGGGGATGGATGGAATCTGGTATCCAGGATTCATTGTAGCGCTTTCGACGGCGGAAAACCGACGGCCATGCGAAAACGACCCACGAGATCGGGAGGCTGAAGGCTTCACTGTCCGCGAAGCGGATAACCTGATACCCGATAAGGCCGTAGGTTGAATGGGCGTGTTGAGGAAGTGGCGATCGCGGCGATCGCGAACTGAACTCAACTCGAACCTCCTGGTCTAGGGGAATCGGACTCGGCGCGATCGCCACGACTGTCCTGGAAGACGGGGGCGGGAACTCCAGTGGTCGCAACCACCGAGTTGCCCGCGACTTCTGAACGAAGAGGGCATCGGCCTTCGGCAACGGCGATCGCCAAAGGCTGCCGGGATTCAGGAGGCCGCCGAATAGGGTTCCACGTTGGTTTTGAACGCTTTGGCCAGTCGCGCTTTTTTGCGCGAGCCATTGTTCTTGTGGTAGGCGCCCCGCTTGACGGCCTTGTCAATCTTGCTGTAAGCCGCACTCATGCGACGGTCGATTTCTTGGCGGAGTTCGTCAGACGGATTCTGAGAATACTCCTCTATCGACACGAAAACCTTTTTCATCAAGGTTTTGACGGCGGATTTGTAGGACTTGTTGCGCAAGCGGTTGCGCTCGTTGATCTTGATGCGCTTGATTGCTGACTTGATATTCGCCACGATCGATGCTCGGAGAAATGCCTTAAGAAACAAACATACAAAATACTAGATATACTACTATAACATCTTCGCTGCCAAGACAACGGTGGAAACGAAAAATCCACGTTAAGCTAGATCGAGAGGGGTTCGGGTCAGCCTGGCATCGGCAGTGGCGGTTGATGTCGCCCAGACCCGTTCTCTGACGGGCATAACTTCTGATTCATTCCTAACTCCATGCTGCGAATCATTACAGAGCGGACTGAGGCACGAGCCGAACTGCGACGGATCTGCGATCGCACCCACGACGAGCGCGTGGTTCACAAAGAGGCCACCGTGCGAGAAGTCATCCAAGCGGTTCAGCGCCAAGGTGACCGGGCATTGCTGCACTATACCAGTGAATTCGACGGGCAGACGCTCAAGCCGGAAGAACTGCGGGTGAGTGGGTCCGAACTCGATGCCGCCTACCAACAGGTATCGAAAGAATTACTCGATGCGATTCGCTTGGCCAGAGTCCAAGTGGAAGCCTTTCACCGACAGCGCGTTCCCAAGTCTTGGGTTCAGTTTGGGGAAAACGAAGTGGTTCTCGGCAAGCGCTACACCCCGGTCGATCGCGCCGGACTGTACGTTCCTGGAGGGCGCGCGGCTTATCCGAGTACGGTATTGATGAATGCGATTCCGGCTAAAGTGGCCGGAGTGCCGCGCATCGTCATGTGTACGCCCCCCGGTCCGGACAAAACCCTCAATCCGGCGGTGTTGGTGGCGGCGCAAGAAGCGGGGGTCACCGAAATTTATCGCGTCGGCGGCGCCCAGGCGATCGCCGCATTGGCTTACGGCACGCAAACGATTCCCAACGTCCACGTGATTACCGGACCGGGCAACATTTACGTGACCTTAGCCAAAAAACTCGTCTACGGAACCGTCGGGATCGATTCCCTGGCCGGACCGTCGGAAGTTTTAGTCATTGCCGACTCTCAAGCCAATCCGGTTCACGTCGCCGCCGACTTACTCGCCCAAGCCGAACACGATCCGCTCGCCGCCGCCATTTTAATCACCCCGGACGGCAACTTGGCGAAGCAAGTGGTCGCCGAGGTGGAGAACCAATTAGCCGAACATCCGCGCCGAACCCTGACGGAAAAGGCGATCGCCCATTACGGCGTGGCGATTGTGGTCGAATCCCTAGAGGTAGCTGCCGAACTGTCCAACGAGTTCGCACCGGAACACCTCGAACTCGAAATCGCCGAACCGTGGGACTTACTGCCTCAAATCCGTCATGCGGGGGCAATTTTCTTGGGGAACTCCACCCCGGAAGCGGTGGGGGATTACCTCGCCGGGCCCAATCATACCTTACCCACCTCCGGGGCGGCTCGCTATGCCTCGGCCCTGAGTGTGGAAGTATTTATGAAGCATTCGAGCTTGATTCAATATTCGCCGAAAGCCTTGCAAAAAGTGGCCGGGGCGATCGAAGTGCTGGCCCAAGCTGAAGGACTGCCCTCTCATGCCGAATCGGTGCGCTTGCGCCGGGAAAACCTGTAAAAACCCTCGGCGATCGCCTCGCGGCTGACCTCAATTGCTGATGTCTTCTACCGCCTATCCCGTAAGCAGACGTCAGCAAATTCGATTCTTCGCCGGGGCGATCGCCGTCAGCGTTACGAGCTCCAACGCTCCACCGACTCGCCCCGCCAACCCCTCGCCCTATAATCCCGACAGGAATGCCGCTAAACTATCCTGTGGGGTAATTTTTTTGGGAAATTCGGGGATCGACCTTGCCCCAGTATGCGGGCGCTCCCGCTAGCCCGTCCCCGCAATCCTTTTAGGAGACTTCCGTGATTAAAACAATTTTAGTAGCTCTCGACGCTTCCAATTTATCCGAGTCAGTAATGGCGAGTTTGCACGAACTGCAATTAGAAAACGTCGATAAGATCGTCCTCTCCCACGTGTTGAGCGAACAGAACCCCGATCTCGAACTGGCCGCCGATCGCCCCCACGGCTACGCCGACAACCTCGCCTACCGCCAGATCGAACAACAACTGCAAGCCTATCAAGAACAATTACCCTGCCCCAGTGACATCGAAATCGTCACTGGAGATCCGGCAGAAGAAATCGTGCGTCTGGCCAATATCTACAAAGCCAATTTAATCGTGATCGGCAATCGCGGCTTGACCGGATTAAAACGGATTTTACAAGGGTCGGTCAGTTCCCAAGTCTTAGAAGACGCGCCCTGTTCCGTGTGGGTCGTCAAGCCGCCCGTGGCCTGAGCGATCGCTCAAAACGGATACACTTGTAGCGAGAAAAATAGCCCGCTATCTTGCAAGGAATCCCCGCCGTCGTCCGCATCGGTGAGGGGCAATCCCCAATCGACCCGGGCGCTAAAATGGGGCGCATTCCAGCGCAAGCCCAATCCCGTACTGACGAGGGTATTCGGCGAGGGAATGCTCCCACTGTTATTCCAGACGATGCCCGCATCCACGAAGGGAGCGACTTCGACTACCCCCAACCATTCTGGCCCGGAGAATACCGGAATGCGAACTTCCAGCGAACCGATCGCCCCGTTATCGCCGACTCGTTGGTTCTGACGGTAACCGCGCACGGTATCGACGCCGCCGATACTGAACTGCTCCAACGGTAACAGCGAGTTGGGGGTGAGCTGGGTGGCGACCCGGGCGACGCCGACCACGTTTTTACCTAAGCCTTGCACCCATTGAAATTGGCCGATCCAACTGATGAATCGACCGTCCGGGGTGTCGTCGTTGCTGGTCGCCCCCAAGATATCCAATCCGAGGCTGAGTTGCGATCGCGCCGCCAGAACCCGGTTGGGACTGCGACGCACCCAATCCCCACTCAAGCGCAGTGCGGTGACTTTCGATTCCCCTTTTTCCGGCCCTTCGGAAAAGGAAAAGGGGATATCGTCTAATAAAAACGTGCGACTCTGACGCCAATCGAGGGTCAATCCCAATGCCAACTCCTCTGTGGAACGGCGGACGATCGGCTGGCGGAACCCGAGGGAAACGGTTTGGGTTCGTCCCTTGATGTCGAGTTCGTCGAAGGGATTTTCGACAATGGTGCTGCGGCTGTTGTTGTAGCCTAACTGTAAGGTGCCGTCCCGAGGGTTGAGGGGGATCTCGTAACGGAAGTTATAGTCGTTGACCCCTTCGGTGCGTCCGTATTCGAGATGGAGGCGATCGCCGAATCCGAGTAAATTATTATGGTTCAAGGCGGCACTGTAGCGGATCGAACCGACGGTGGGCGAGTCGTTGTTGTCGATCCCGAGGGAACTGCCCAAGGCAGACGCCTCGCGCACGTCAACGGTTAAAATGCTGCGTCCCGGCGTGGTTCCCGCTTTGAGATCCGCTTGGACGGAACGAATGCGCGGGTCGAGTTGCAACAGTTGCAAGGCTTGTTCTAATTGTTCGATATTCACCGGAGGTCCGGCAGCTATTCCGAGGCGATCGCGCACGTAACTAGTTTTCAGACGATTTAACCCGGCAATTTCGATCCGTTCTAACTCTCCCTCCACTGCTTGAATGCGCACGACGCCATCGGAGACATCTTGAGGCGGTAAAAAAGCTCCCGAGGTCATGTAGCCTCTACGGGTATAGAGATCGGTAATCGCCGTGCGAATCGAGAGCAATTCCTCGAAGGAGAGCGATCGCCCTTCGTAAGGCGCCACGACGGGGGCGAGGTCTTCAGCCGAAAACACTGTATTGCCCAATACTTCCACCCGAAGAACCTCGACGGTTAGATCGGGGGCGGTGGGCAGGTTCTGCCCTGGGGTCGGGACGGACTCCAAAATTTCGTTACCATTAGGAACCGAAAGATCGCCGGGTAAAGGTTGCAGGTCGCGGCGATCGCGATCGATCGTTCCCGGCGGAATCGATTCCGGGGGGGCTTGGCTGAGAAATTGGCGCGCGAAGATACGGGCGCCCGATTCCCCAGGGGCGATCGTTTGGGCGTTCGCCAACGGCCCATCCAGGTACAGTAACAGGGCGATAACTGGAGAAAGTTGAGCAAAGAGAGCAAAGATCGATTTCATAGCTGGGGAGTCCCGATGAGAGAGAACGGGCGATCGCACCCTATTTTTAAGAATAATTTGGCGTTTTCTGTTATTTCTTCGCCGAAAAAGTAGGAGAACCGTTTAGATTTTAGATTTTCTTGGGGGGGAGTGGGCAAGAGGGAAGAGGGCGCCGGGAACGGTCAGGATTGCCTCAGACGTTCCAGTTGCAGGCTTAGCAGTCCCTTTTCATCTATAGCGATTCTCAATTCTATGAGGTACAGAATTGGGCTGGTAGATTCCCGCTTACGCGGGCATCACCGATGGATTGAGGTAAAAGCTAAAAGCTAAAAGCTAAAATTCCTCAACTTAGGGGATAGAGAAAGATGCGCCCAAGTTAAAGAAATGAAATATTAAGCTATCTGCGCGAATATCCGGTTAAATTAAGGAGAGTTGGGGAAAGAAAATCGTCGGTCAAGCGATGTCGGTGATTCCCTCGCGATAAAGAAAAAACCGTTAAAGGTTCTCTAGCCGATCGCCCGTTTTTTCCCGAATTTTATGGCAAGTTGGCGATCGCGGCGAGGGCTGGAGACAGAGTTTAAATTTCTCACTAAAAATTTTTAAGCTTACTCATTTTTTAAGCCATAATCAGATTATGAGTAAGTCTAGCAGTTCCGAAGCCGCAAAAATCAAAGGAGTATCACCATCGACATTAAGACGTTGGGAATCAGAAGGGAAATTAATCCCTGAGCGCACGGCGTCGGGGCACCGGAGATACTCTATGTCTCAATTGCTCGGTGTTGAATCTCATAGAGCGTACACAATCGGTTATGCACGAGTCAGTAGCCACGACCAGAAACAAGACCTAGAACGTCAAAAGGAAATTATTGAATTGTTCTGCGCTCAAAATGGTTGGGAGCATGAAATTATCCAAGACTTAGGCTCTGGGATGAATTACAGTAAGCGTGGGTTAAAGCGTCTTCTGAGGTGAATCACATCGGGTGAAATCGACAGACTGGTTCTTATCCATAAAGATAGATTACTTAGATTCGGGGCTGAACTGGTGTTCAGCATCTGTGAGCAGTTGGGTGTAGAGATTGTGATTATAAATCGGACTGAGGATGCCAGTTTTGAGGAAGACTTAGCCAACGATGTGTTAGAAATCATTACCGTGTTTTCACCTCGTCTTTATGGTAGCCGAAATGGCCAGAACAAAAAGATGGTTGAGGAGTTAAGAAAAGTCAGTGAAAAGCTTTAAGACCAAGCTAGACTTAAATAACCGACAACGAACGCTGATGGCGAAACACGCAGGAGTAGCTCGACACGCTTGGAATTGGGGACTCGCTACCTGTCAAGAAATATTAGAAGCCGGAGGTAAACTCCCAACCGCCATAGACTTACACAAAAGATTAGTCGCCGAGGTAAAAAGTCAGAATCCTTGGTACTATGAAGTCTCCAAATGTAGCCCTCAAGAAGCGTTGCGTCACGTCAATAAATCGTTTAAGCGAGTTGGGCAAGTCAAAGGAACAGGTTTGCCCAAGTTTAAGAAAAAGAATGTCAAAGATAGTTTTTACCTGGAAGGAAGCATTAAAGTTTCCGGTTATTGGGTGAAGCTACCTCGGATCGGTTGGGTAAAAAGCCACGAACAATTACCGCCAGTCCATCCCAAAAATGTCACGATCGGTAAACGAGCAGGGGACTGGTATATTGCCTTCAAAATTGATTTTGAACCCCAGCCCACTTTAAAAGGAAGAGAGCGGATTGGGGTAGACGTAGGAATTAAAAGGCCACCCTGAGCGATGGTAAAACCTATGCCAACCCAAAAGCTTATCGTCAGGCTCAGAAAAAACTAGCCCAACTCCAGAAAGAACTAAGTCGCCGTCAAAAAGGAGGTAAAAACCGAGAAAAAACTAAACTCAAGTTAGCTAAAGCCCACCGACGCATCGCCGATATGAGAGCCGACCATCTACACAAGTTAACAACTTACTTAGCCAAAAACCACGGTGAAGTGAAAAGTGAAAAGTGAAAAGGGAAAAGGGGAAAGTGAAAAGTGAAAAGTGAAAAGTGAAGACTTAAATGTGTCAGGGATGCTCAAAAATCACAAGCTGGCTGGTGCGATTGCGGATGGTGGGTTTGATGAGTTCCGTCGTCAGCTTGAGTATAAATGCGAGTGGTATGGGAGCAAATTAACGCTGATTGACCCGTGGTATCCCAGTTCGCCGATCTGTTCTAAGTGCGGACACCGACAAAAAATGCCACTGGACCGAAGACAGTATGATTGTCCGAACGGTCACGTCTCCATAGATCGTGACTTAAATGCGGCAATTAATGTAGAAAACGCGGAGAGCTCAGCCGTGTAAGCAAGCGTGATGGAAAGGTCTCGGAAGATCCAAGCTAGGAACTAAAGATCAAATGATTAAGTTTGAGTAAGTTTTAGAGAGCGGAAATAGACAAATTGTGAAAGTCGGGGTCGCGGTTTGTAAGAACGGAGTCAAAAATAGGGATGGGAATTCAAAAAATACTGGGGTTATTTCTCGTCAGTTTACTGTTGACGATCGCCGCGCCCGGGATTCAGGCGATCGAGGGAGCACGGGCGAACGCCCAAACTC
This sequence comes from Oxynema mangrovii CENA135, assembly GCF_016632315.1. Lineage (NCBI taxonomy): Bacteria > Bacillati > Cyanobacteriota > Cyanophyceae > Oscillatoriales > Oscillatoriaceae > Oxynema > Oxynema mangrovii. The sequence continues at coordinate 390,426 of NZ_JAEOXH010000001.1, forward strand.
CTCCGGTTTCGGTTTGGGTCGATCGCGGGATCGAACGTTACGACGCGGGGAATTATCCGGAGGCGATCGCCTTGTGGGAACGAGCGCTGTCGGACTTGTGCGCGGGACGCAACTGCAGCTCGTCCCTGGATGCGGCGACGATTCACACCAATTTAGGGCGCGCTTACCGCACCGTCGGCGAACTCGATCGCGCGATCGCCCAGTGGGAAAGCGCTTACGAGATTTACCGACAACAACCGCACGGGGGAGGGCGCGATCGCGCGATCGCCGCCGCGATCGCCGATCGCGCTCAGGCTTACAACGATCTGGGCCAGCACCAACGGGCGATCGAACTCTTGACAGAAGCACTAGAATATGGTATTGAAGTAGGCGATCCGGCAATCCTGGCGGGGATTCGAGGAAGCTTGGGAAACGCTTACTGGGGCGCGGGGGACTATGAGGCGGCGATCGAGAATCTGTCCCAAAGTTTGGACGACGCCCGCGAAGCCGGACAGACCCCTTACGCCAGTTCGGCCCTCAATAATTTGGGGAACGTTTATCTGAGTCGGTCCGATCGCCTGCGCTATCAAGCCAACGTCGCCGAGTTAGAAGGGGACATTCGCGAAGCCCGACAGTTGGAAGAGATCGCCCGCAAAGACCTCGATCGCGCCCGCGAAGCCTTTGAAGGCAGCCTCGCCGAAGCAAAATCTCTGGGGGGCATCGCTCAAGTCCACGCCTTGTTAAACCTCAATCGGGTTCTGCACGAACTGGCGCCGACGCCGATGGAACGGGAAGCCATCGATACGGCGATCGCCCAAAACCGCGATCGTGCGGCAATCTTACTCGCAGACGAACCGGATTCGCGCGATAAAGCTTTTGCCCTGATTAATTTAGCGACCTCCGGCGATGCAGTAGCATGGCCCGGTTCGGACAATAGCAACCTGTTGGAACAGGCGATCGCGATCGCGCGGCGGATCGGCGATCGGCGGGCGGAATCCTTTGCCCTCGGCAGTTTGGGGCGACTCAACGAAGTCAACGGAGATCGCGATCGCGCCATGGAACTGACCCGCGAGGCGCAATTTGCCGCCCAACAAGTGAGCGCCGCCGATAGCCTCTATCGCTGGCAGTGGCAAGCCGGACGCCTGTTAGTGGCCCAAGGAAAACCGACCCAAGCGATCGGCGCCTACCGCGAGGCGATCGCCACTTTACAAAGTATCCGCAGCGATATCCTCGCCGCCAATCCCGACATTCAATTCGACTTTCGCGATTCCGTCGAACCGATTTATCGCGAATTAATCGCCCTGCTGCTCGATCGCGATCCGGAAACCGCCGTCAACGCCACTTTTAAATCTACCGAGTCCCCTTCCACCGTTCGCGAAGCCCTCGACATTCTCGAACTGCTCAAACTGGCGGAATTGCGTAACTTTTTTGGCGATGACTGCGTGGAAGTCGCCCGGGATGGGGCTAATGACGAAATCGACCCGCAAGCGGCGATCGCTTATTCGGTGATTTTGGGCGATCGCACCGAATTGATTTTAGACCTTCCCGGCGATCGACCCGGACGACGGCGCCTCACCCGCCATCCCGTCGAAATTTCCGCCGCACAATTACAACAAGAGATCGATCGCTTGCGCCAATTGTTAGAAAAACGCGCCACCGACGAATATTTACCCCAATCTCAAACCGTTTACGATTGGCTCGTCCGTCCTCTCGAAGCGGATTTGAACGGTGCCAATGTCAAAACTATTTTATTTATTCAGGACGGGGTCTTGCGGAAAATTCCGATGGCTGCACTGCACGACGGCGAACGGTTTTTAATTGAAAAATACGCGATCGCCACGACCCCGAGTCTCAAGGTCACCAGCAACAGCCCCCTACGACGGGAGGGACTGCGATCGCTCACATTAGGATTGAGTGTCGAACGCCCGCCCTTTGCTCCTTTGACCAATGTGAAAGCGGAAGTGACCGAAGTCAATCAAATCCTCGGGGGTTCTAAATTACTCGACGAAGAGTTTACTTTAGAACGGTTACGCCAACAATTAGAAAAAGGCAATTATCCGATCGTTCACATGGCAACTCACGGCAAATTTGGCGCCGATGCGAACAATACGTTTTTACTCGCGTTTGACAATCGCATTACGATCGAACAATTGGATAATTTATTGCGCGCCTATCGAAAAGAACGCCCGGTGGAATTGTTAACTTTAAGTGCTTGTCAAACGGCGGCGGGAGACGATCGCTCCGCCTTGGGAATTGCCGGGGTTGCCGTTCGCGCCGGAGTCAATAGTGCTTTGGCGACGTTGTGGTTTATTAACGACCAAGCGACGGTAGAGTTAATTGAGGAGTTTTATCGTCAATTACAACGACCGGAAATTAGTAAAGCTGAAGCTTTGCGTCAGGCACAATTAAAGTTAATTGGCATTCTCGATTACAGCCATCCGGCGGTCTGGTCGCCGTTTATTTTAATCGGCAATTGGCAGTAACTGGCGCGACGGAAGCGCTCCCGATTGGGAGCCTTCCGTGACAAGTTGAGTATTTTGCACTACCCTGTAGGAAAGTGTTAAGTTCAGCCCCCCGCCCCTCGCCGATGATGGTATCCGATTCTTCCAGGGATAACAGCCCTACTCACAACTCCGAGTCTGGAGAGGACTGGGCGGGCGATCGCCACGTCTCCGGTCATTCTCATCATAGTTCTCACACTCACGCTCATCCTCACGTCCACAGTGAAGAATCTTTGCGCCGTCTCGTCAATCGCCTCTCCCGCATCGAAGGGCATATTCGCGGCATCAAGCGCATGGTACAACAGAGCGATCCCTGTCCGGACGTGTTGATTCAAATTGCCGCCGTGCGCGGCGCCCTCGATCGCGTCGCCCGGATTATCCTGGACGAACATTTGAGCGAATGTATCACTCGTGCGGCAAATGAGGGCAACATTGCCGACGAAATCGAGGAACTGAAAGCAGCGATCGATCGCTTTTTACCCGGAGAAGGGACGAAGAAAAACACCGGGAAACGCGGCTCTCAATCCTAATGATTTCGATATTTTCTTCGTTAATAGCACTTAGTGTGGAGCGATGCCCACCTCAATCTAAAATCTAAAATTCTTATTGTTCGTCGGGAACGCCGAATCGGGAAAGCAGATTATAATAACAGCAACCTATTTTCCGGTTCGATTTTCCGGTTCGGAAAGCGAGGAAAGACTGTCTGTAACAACGACCAGAGCGGTTTCTCATGGCGCAGGTTTACAGTACGCAGGAACTCATCGAAATCTTGGCGGAGGAACGCCGCGCTTGTTTGCAAGGAAAGCGCCTCAATTTAGCGGCGAATCCTTCGATTGGGTTACCCGCGATCGACTATTTTATCAAACCGGAAGCGGTGCAGAAATTCAGCGCCTATCAGGATTTTAAGGCAACGGTTCACGAATACCAGCGATCGCACCAAGTTTCTGGTTTAATTTGGCAAACTCTCACGGTCAAGGGGAAAACCCTGCAACATCCCCGGGTTCACGATCAATTAATTGCTCTTCCCGGCGATCTGGAAATCTTGAAAGCGCACAAAGAGGAGTTGCTGGAGTTTTGGGATGCAGTGACGGCGGGGATGGATTTATATTTAAGTTTAAATGGCGGCAAAGATCACCGCGCAATCGGGCGATCGGATGTAGAGGCGATCGCTCGTAAAACGGAATGGGGGATCGTTAGTAAATGGGAAAAAGGTAACTTTTTAGAAATGCTCCTCCAACTCGGTTGGGGTCAGCCGCAACATGCCTCCTACCGACGCGGATGGCCCGAATCCGGTAGCGAATCCATTCACGCCGTCCGTCCCGGGGAAGAACCGATTTGTTAAGATTCACTGAACGAGGTTGATTAACTGGCGATCTCTCCTAATTCGGCATTATGCCAGTAGGTGATATTCTCGTCTCGACGACTGATGAGAATTCCCAGAAATTCCAGACTTTCTAGATGTTGTAAAATCACTTTCTTCTTACGTCCGGCATTTTTAAATTGAGCCACCACTTGTTCGAGATCGCATTAAAAATCCGGCGACTTGGTGGGGTTCTTGGGCTTGTTCTTCGAGAGATTTGGCGAGTTTGGCTAAATCGGCGGCGACTTCGCGGGTGACGCGGGCGCTGATTTTTTCGGGGTTGCGTTTTTGCGGATCGGTGAAGATATCGACGAACAGATCGAAAATCTCGGGGTCGCGCAATTGGTTGAGGGGGATCGTTCGTCGGGCGCCGTAGCCGCCGTAGTCGCCGCTAAAGCCGAACCAAAGGTCGAAGTGCAAGCCAATGTCACAAGTGAACAAAAAGGGCGGTTGGCGATCGAGGTCGCGGGTGTAAGAGGAGGCTTGGACAAATGCCTTTTTCATTTCTTTTTTATACCGTTTGGTGCCGCGTTTGGCGGTGCCTTTATTGCTTTGGGTTCCGCCTTGTTTGGCTTCGATGAGAAAGTGGTCGGCTTTATAAAAGTCGGCGAAACAGGTGGTGACTTTTCCACTGGGATGGGGGATTTTAACGTCTTTCTCAAAGCAGTAACGATCCCCGGGAATGCTATTTTTCGGCGGTGGTGGTTGGACGCGGAGGGTTTCGCACAAGTCGCGAAAGAACGAGTCTTTGTTGGCGCTTTCGTCACCACTCTACCGCTGCCATTGGGTGAGAAATTTCTCGACTTGGTGTTGATTGACCTCGTTCATGCTCGGACTCGCAGTGAAGGTACTTTTTAGTATACTTCGATTTCGCGGGAATGCTGCAATCGGAGGTCTCAACTGGGCCTGGCGGGAGTGTGGGTTATGAGTTGAAATTTTGAGAATCTGCAAGATCCGGTAGGTGCGATCGCCTGTTCGCTATCGAGGGGAGATCTTGCCAGAGGAAAAGAAGCGAGAGGGAAAGAAGTAGAGATGCACCCAAAACGACCGCGTCAAATCATCGTCGAGGGGATGATTGTATTTGAGGCGATCGATGAAATCGGAACGTTACGGATGAAATGTTCCAATTTAGTAGGTGGATTCGTACCAGATTTGTTCGCCGTTTTCGTACACCTCTAAAGATGCTCCGACCATGTAGGTGTACTCGTTGCCATAGTCGTCGTAGGTGGTCGCCATATAATAGCCACGATCGGTAAAGGTAACGCCATATACGTTGACCGATTCGCCAGTGGAACGGTTGACGCCATAGTAAAAATAATCGCCGTTCCCATCTTCACAAATATAGGCGTAATAGGTATCGGTGGTGAAGGCTTCTATAGTGGTAGCACGAGGACATCCACCTTGAGCGATTAATAGTTCTTCGGTCGCAGCAGAATTAGAAGTTTCTGCAACATTCGAGGTGGGAGAAAGGGCGACAGCAGGCAAGACGGGCATCAATAAGCCGACGGTGGCACCGACTAAAGCGGGTAGATTGAACCCTTTGACGAAAGATTTCGAGATCATGGAATTTTCCTTATGGTTGGTGTATCTCGGATCTTTCATAACTAATTTAGATCGGGGGTGTCAAGGGCCTTTTAACTTTGTATTGTAAGTCACTTTTGGGGTTTACATTTTGTAATTTTTTATTGTTATTTCTCCACAGTAATTCTCTTGAAGCCGAGCTGTTGTTGTTAAAATTTGCTGACGTTTAATGCTTAAAATAAATTTGCTTTTAACTTTTATTCGACGATCCTCACTCGGAAATGCTCGGCAGAAACCTTGGAAAATTGGAGGTTTATGGATTTTTTAAAAATTTTGCGATCGCCCCCAACTTTTGAACCGATCGCACGAAACTTTCAAAACATGGATCGCAAAACTCTCGATAAGTTAGAATGTTGAGGAAGGATAGACCCAATTTAATCCGTGTTAAAAAGGGGATGAATTGTTCTTGTTTACGTAAAAATACTGGCTAAATCCATCGTTACATTTCTTATCTCAGTAAAAGTAGCTAAATTGAGCGGGTCGAGGGTGGTGGAGTTTCTCAGGAGGCGAATGATGGTTACTCTTTAGTTGGGGCAACCCAACGGTTGTAACGATTTGTCAGAGAATTGGAAGATCGCCGGGGATTGCAGACGGAGCGATCGCCGAACAATAGACAATAGACTTAATAAAGTTTTAAGATTAAAATCAAAACTTGGAAGCGATTCTTTTGTGGATTTGGAGCATTTAAAAAACTAATAATAACCATGAGTAAAGCGACCAACCCCATACCGATCGCCCTAGCCGTAGTTGTCATCGCCCTCGGTACCTCTGCCCCCGCACGGTCTCAAACTGAGGACTTGGCCGAACGCTTTTTGCGCGGGGAAGTCCGTAACTGCCAAGGATGCAATTTGGCGCAGACGAATTTAAGTAAAACCATCCGCAAAAACGCCCGTTTGAGACAAAGCAATTTAAGGGGAGCCGATCTGAGCGAGAGTAATTTTGAAGGGGCTTATTTTACCTGCGCTCGTTTGAACGGTGCCAATTTAAGCAATAGTAATTTTGCTTTTGCCAATTTCGTAGATGCGGATTTGGTAGGAGCCAATTTAGCGGGGGCAGATCTACGTTATGCCGATCTCAGTGGGGCCGATTTAACCGGAGCCAATTTAAGTGGGGCGAAGTTAGACGGCGCCAAACTCTGGGATGCGGCGACGATCTACGATGGCAGCCAAGATCTCGACCGCATCGAGCGATCGCCGAAAACGGCGCGAGTTCGCTGTGAAGCTGCCGACACTTGAGCGGCGATCGCTCCGCAAACGGGCAGGTCTCGATCGCCCCGAATGGCGAGGGGTTGAGGTTGCCGCGAGACTATCCCCGAACCGGAGGGAGGAGGAAACGAAAGGTGAAAATTTGTTACATTCATTAACATTGGGGGGAACCTGCCAGCAATCTCGGAAGACAGGGGACAATAACTGGGGGCGGGAAAGGTAAAGAATATTGCAAATTGTAAATCGTTTCTCTTGAGGGGAAACTATCTTCCCGAGGGTGGACGGCGATCGCGGGGGACTCGGCGATCGCAGTGGCAATAATTTTTTTTTCCAAGCCAAAGTTAGCGATGCAATTAGAAGTACAATTCCGTAGCGCGGCCAGCCCAGAGCAGGCTCAACCCCACGTCCGTTATCACTTGTGGACAGAGATGACATCGAATTTACAGATGGGGTTAGGGGCAATTGTCGAGACGATCGCCGAAGGGGCGATCGTCAAAGATGTGGCCAATCGCTGGTTGTTCGCCAACGATCGGGCGCTCGAACTGTTCGAGCTAAAAGGATTGGACTATCGCGGTAAAACCGACAGCCAATTGATGCGCGAACGGGAAAGCTGCCGACCCTACTTGTCGCTGTTCGCCGAACTCGAAACTACCGCCAAAGCCACGCAAACCCGGGTCGATCGCCCCCTAACCCTGACCCGCTCCGACGGAACGACCGCACAAATCCAAGTGCGAGCCATCCCGTTAGCCGCTCCCAATGGGGGGGCGATGGGAGTGGCGATCGTGGCGGGAGCCAACGGCTCGAATCCACCCGCGATCGCCAAAGCCGGGGACTCGCAGACGTTGTGCGATTTTGCCGATCGCCTGCCGTCGCTGTTCTGGGGCGCCGACCCGACGGGCGATCGCCCCTTCTTCAACCGCGCTTGGCTCGCCTTTACCGGACGCCCCCTCGAACGAGAACGGGGGCGCGGCTGGTTAGAAAACGTCCATGAAGACGATCGCGCCGCCTGTTGGGAAAACTACTGCCAGGGCTTAAAAAGCGGAAAAATTTTCGAGCTGCAGTACCGCTTGCGCCGCCACGACGGGCAATATCGCTGGATCTTGGACATCGGCATTCCCCAAAATCGCCCAGATCGTAGCCGGGAGGCGATCGCCTATGTCGGGTCTTGCGTCGATATCACCGATTCCCTGCACGACAGCTTCGCCTACCGCCAGCAAGTCCAAGATCGGCTCGACAACAGCGAAGCCAAACATCGCGCCTTGGTCGAAGCGATTCCCGATCTGATTTTGCGAATTCGCGGGGACGGCACGATTTTAGAGTACAAAGACGCCCCCGAACACGCCATGCCTACCCTGTCCGACGTCCAAGTCGGACAGCATTTAACCCAAGCCTGGCCCCCAGCCGTCGCTCGCGAGGCGATGGGTCACATCGAACGGGCGATCGCCTCCGGGAATATCCAAACCTGGGAATATCAGCTCCAAATTGACGGTCGCTGGCGCCACCGAGAAGGTCGGATCGTCCCTTACGCCGAAAACGAAGTGCTGGCGATCTTGCGCGATATCACCGATCGCAAACAGGCGCTAGAAGCCTTGGTGCGCGTGACCCAAGCGGTAGAAAGTACCACGGATGCGATCTCGATTGCCAATTCCGAGGGCAGTCAAATTTATCAAAATCGCGCCTTCGGTCAGTTATTCGGCTATCCAACGGTAGCGGAATTCAACAAGGAAGGGGGATTGCCGATCTTGTTCGAGGATCGCGCCGTCGCCGAGACCGTGTTAGGGGCGATCGCCGAGGGACTCCCCTGGAGTGGTCGCGTCAGCCAACGATCGCGCGACGGTCGGCGCCTGAAAGTCCTACTGCGGGTCAATCCTATCGAAGACGAGACGGGTCAGACGATCGGCTCGATCGCGATCGCCACGGACTTGACCCAACGCCGACAAGTGGAAGCCGCCTTACGCAACTCCCAACAAAAGCTGTCGTTGCACTTACAACAAACACCCCTCGGCGTGGTCGAATGCAACTTGCAAGGTCGAATTCTCGAATGGAATCCGGCGGCGGAAGCGATTTTTGGCTATCACAAAGACGAAATTATCGGACGTTCGATCGAAGTTTTGCTTCCCGTGTCTCAAATCGATTCGGCCCGGGAACTGTGGCGCGAACGCCTCGAACAGAAAGGGGGCGCCTGTTGCATCAGCGAAAATGAAACGAAAGACGGCAGGCGGATTATTTGCGAGTGGTACAATACGCCGTTAATCGGTCGCGACGGCGAAACGATCGCGATCGCCTCGTTAGTCCAAGACATTACCGAACGAGTGCGCGCCGAACAAGCCCTGCGCTATCAAAGCCAGCGCGAACGCTTGGTCAGCGCCACCCAAGCGCGGATCCGCCAGTCGTTGAAGTTAGAGGAAATTTTAGAAACGGCGGTGAGTGAGGTGCGCCAGTTGTTGGAGTGCGATCGCGTCGTCATTTATCGAATTATGAGCGATCGCCGGGGCAAAGTGATGACTGAAGCGGTGGCGCCGAATCAAGTTTCGATTCTCGGTCAGGATTTCGACGAGGAAATCTTTCCCACCTCTTGTTACGCGCGCTACCGTCGGGGAACGGTCCGGGCGATCGCCGATATGGAACGGCAGCACGTCCCCGAATGCTTGATCCAGATGCTCAAACCCTTCGGGGTCAAAGCGAAAATGATCGCCCCGCTTCTGGTCGAGTCCAAACTTCCCCATCGCACCACTCAACACGGCGAACCCAATCCGATCGCCGAAAGTCAAGACGGCTTGTGGGGTCTGCTCGTCGCTCACCACTGTCGCGGACCGCGCGACTGGCAACCCTTCGAGATCGAGGTCTTCGAGCAGCTTTCTACCCAACTGGCGATCGCCATCCAGCAATCGATCTTATTTAAAGAATTAGAAGTCGCCAACGAAGAGTTACATCGCCTCGCCAGTCTCGACGGTCTGACGCAAGTTGCCAATCGCCGTACTTTTAACGAGTATTTAGACCGCGAATGGCGGCGCACGATCCGCGATCGGGGGACGATCGCCCTGATTTTGGCGGATATCGATTATTTTAAACGCTACAACGATACTTACGGCCATCAAGCGGGCGATCGCTGCTTGCAACAAGTCGCCCAAACCCTCGATCGCGCCGTCAAGCGTCCCGGAGATTTAGTCGCCCGCTACGGCGGCGAAGAGTTCGCGATCGTCCTTCCCAATACCTCTTGTGAGGGAGCGATGACCGTCGCCAGCAATATTCGCACGAGTGTGAGAGGTCTGGAAATCGCACACGAACAGTCGCCCATGAACTGGGTATCTCTGAGTTTGGGGGTGGTCGTCTGCCAACCGAGGCTCAATTCCCGCAGCGATCGCGCCTTGGCGGTGGCCGACGGCGCCTTATACGAGGCCAAATCCCAGGGACGCGATCGCGCCATTTTAAAAACCGTCTCCCTGCAATCCCTCGCCGCCAATTCTTAGCCCTTGTCCGACTTGCGCGATTTCCCCGACTTGCGCGATTTCGACGACTGGGGCGATCGCGCGTTGACCTCCAACAACCCCTCCGGCGGCTCGATTTCCAAGCGCCCCGCCTCCAAGTCCACCACCGGGACGATCTCGCGCACGAAGGGAATATAAATCGGCCCCGCCGTCCCTTCCGCCTCGAACCCGCCGTGAGGAAGAACCACGAGCAAATCATGCCCCGTCGGGATCAAATCCACCACGGTTCCCACCGCCGTGCCCGTGCGCCCGTCGAACACTTCCAACCCGATCAGGTCGCGCACGTGAAATTCGTCCGCTTCCAAAACCGGGCGATCGCTTTGGGGAACGACAAAAATGCAGCCGCGCAGGGCTTCGGCGCCGTCGCGATCGCTCACCTGCGCCAACTGCACCACGTACAGCCCCTTATTCGGGACAAAATACCCCGAAATTAACTCGACGGGTTCCGGTCGGGTCTGTCCCGGATAGCGCAACCAGCGCCGTCCCGGTTGCTCGAACCGTTCGGGAAAATCCGTAGACGGATAAACCCGCATTTCCCCCTTCAATCCTTGCGCGGCGACCACTTTACCAATTTCGATCCATTCGTCCAACTCCGGGGCGATCGCTTCTGGAGAGGACCGTTGACGACGCTCTCGATTCATCTTGTTAGCTCACCGCCGCACGAGCGTAAACACTTTCGGTCATTTTCGCCAGGCGCTGCATCCCGGTCCGCAGTTCGTCGGCGCTAGCGGTCAAGCTGATGCGGATGCACTGGTGTTTGTGAGCCCACTCCTCGCGCAATCCGGGGAAGAAGGTGCTACCGGGAACGACGATTACGCCGACTTCTTTGAGTTTTTGATAGAATTCCCAATCGCTCATCGGCAGGTCTTTTAACCACAACCAGGCGAAGATCGCCCCTTCGCCGCGATGGAGGAACCAGGGGAGGTCTTTGGGCATCGAGGCATCGAGGGTACTTTCGAGAATCACAAATTTTTCTTGATAGTGAGGACGAATGACCGTTTCGGCAATTTCGCCCAAGGATCCCGAGGCGATCGCCCGCGCCGCGATCGCCTGTCCGTAGCGGGGGGAGTGAATACACAAATTCGTCTGGAAGGATTCTAAAATTTGGATGGCTCCTTCGTCGGCGATCGCGATCCCGATCCGTTCTCCGGGTAACCCGGCTTTCGACAAGCTCATTCCGTGAATGATATTGCCCCCAAACGCCGGAGTCATCTCGGTAAAGTTCAACGCCGGGAACGGCGGTGCGTAAGCGGAATCGACAATCACGGGAACGTCGTAAGGGGCGCCGAGATCGGCGATTTTTTTCAGTTCTTCGTCGGTCAGCACGTTCCCCGTCGGGTTGCACGGACGGGAGAAAATCACGCAGCCCGTGTTTTCGTCGATCGCCAGTTGGTTGAAGTCCGGACGGTATTTAAAGCGATGTCTGGCTTCGTCGATTTCGAGGGTCGGTTTGTAAGCGACGAGGGCTTCGGGAACCAGACTGATGCCCCCGTATCCGGTATAGTCGGGACTCAAGGGCATCACCATCCGCTTGAGTTCGCCGTCGGTGGTGCGTCCGGCGAAGGCGTTGGCGGCGTAGAAGTAGAGGGATTGACTGCCGGGGGTGATTAAGATGTTGCGATCGCTCAAATTCAACCCGTAGCGTCGGTTAAAATCTTGTTTGACCGCTTCGATTAACGGTTGGTAGCCTTGGGAGGAACCGTAGCGACAGACGACCTCGCCGTATTCGGGACTGGCGAGCAGTTCGGCAGTACAATCGCGCCACAGTTGTTCGACTTCCGGCAAAATCACCGGATTGCCCGCACTCAAGTTAATGAACTCTCGCCCTTCTCCGGCTCGTAGGGTTTCGATAATGTCTTTCATAATGGCTCGCACGCCAGTCAGGTGAGACATCTGTTCGCCGAATTGGGTCAGGGCAGGGTTCATAGGTTTTGCGATCGGGGAAAAGGACTTGTTTTATTTTAATAATTTAACGATTCTAGCCGATTTTCGACCCTCGCGATCGCTTCGCCCCAGACCCGTACTGCGGGTGTTCGCCGACCCTCGCCGAGCGCCCGGAACTCATCGGTGTGGTTTTCGTTGATTTGAACTGATTTTTTGGATTAATTTTTATTGAAATGGATGACTTTCGATCGCTCCCGTGCCGATCCCTACCTCGTTAAAATTTCCAGACGCGATCGCCTACTATTTCACAACTCAGAAAACCCCCCAATAAGTCAACAACTCCGTACAAGATAAACGGGATTTTATAAAAGTTAAAAAAAGATAAAATTTTTGGTTAAAATTTAGGGCTTAATCTGTGTAAGAATTGACTGACAGCAACGAGTCAAGAATCGCAAGTCCCGGTGTAAAACCTCAAGAACCTAGAGAGACCTTCCCCTCAACAAACATCCCCTCCATCTAAAACGAGTCGCAGATGGAGAGCTTTTTCCAAATGCCGTTACCATTGCGGAACCGATCGGTTACCGAAGTCCAAAGATTCTCGATCTGTCGAGATCGAGAACGAGCAAACCGTAAGAGAGTGAACTTATGCAGAATTCTATCGTGAGCCAATCTGCCAGCACGGCTGTGGAGCAACTGCGCGAGAAATTACCCTACACCCTCAAACCCCTCGCCAATATTGCCTATAACTACTGGTGGTGTTGGACGGGCGATCGCATCTCCATCTTTCGCAATATCGATCCCGAAGCCTGGGATCGCTTGGAACACAATCCCGTTGCGATTCTCAAATATGCCGATCCCAACCGTTTGAGCCAATTGGCCAGCGATCCGAGCTACATCAAACGGGTGGACAAAGTCGCCCAACAGTTCGATCGCTACATGAACGAGCCGCAAACCTGGGCCAGTCGCGTCGCCCCACAAATTTCGCGCGATCGCCCCGTGGCCTACTTTTGCGCCGAATTCGGCATCCACGAATCCTTACCGATCTACTCCGGCGGCTTAGGCATCCTCGCCGGGGATCACCTCAAATCCGCCTCCGATTTGGGCGTACCCATGGTCGGCGTCGGCTTGATGTACCGTCAGGGCTACTTCCGCCAGCGCCTGAGCGTCAACGGGTGGCAAGAAGACTATTACATCGATCACATCTTCGAGGACATGCCCTTGCAGTTGATGACCGACGACAACGACGAACCGATTCTCGTCGAGATCGAACTGCGCCAACGTCGAGTCAACCTGCAAATTTGGCGGGCCCAAGTCGGGCGCGTCAACCTCTACCTCCTCGATACGGACCGCGATGATAACGACCCGATCGATCGCTGGTTGACCGGACACCTCTACGGCGGCAACCAAGACACCCGAATCGCCCAAGAAGTCGTCCTCGGGATCGGTGGGGTCCGCGCCCTCAAAGCCCTCGGTATTACCCCTTCCATCCACCACCTCAACGAAGGTCATGCCGCCTTCTCCACCTTGGAAGTCGCCCGCCAAGAAATGATCGCCACGGGTAAATCCTTCTACGATGTCGAAGCCTCGGTGCGCGAGCGTTGCGTCTTCACGACTCACACCCCCGTTCCCGCCGGACACGATGCGTTCTCCGGGGATTTGATGGAGTCGTATTTCTCCCACTACTGGCCCGAACTCGGTCTCGACCAAGAACAGTTTATGGCCTTGGGCGCCCGCCGTCTCGGCGACCCGTGGGAACCGTTCGGCATGACCGTGATCGCCTTGCGCTTGTGTCGGACGGCGAACGGGGTTTCCAAACTGCACGGGGAAGTTTCGCGCAAAATGTGGAACATTCTCTATCCCGATTCCCCGGTGGATAAGGTGCCCATCGGTCACATTACCAACGGCGTCCACGCGCGTACCTGGACCGCGCCGATTATGAGCGACTTGTACGCCCAATATTTCGGCGAGGACTGGTCGAGTCGCATGGCGGACCCTCAAGTCTGGGCGAAGGTTCACGAGATTCCTGACGAGGAGTTGTGGTGGCGTCACCAATTGCTCAAAGAGCGCTTGATTGCCTACACTCGCAATAAGATTCGCCAGGCTCGCGAGGAAGCGGGTGAAGACCATTACTGGATCGAAAATGCGAATCAGTTGCTCGATCCGAATGTGTTGACCATCGGGTTTGCGCGCCGCTTCAGTACGTACAAGCGCGGTTATCTGTTAATGCACGATACGGAACGAGCCCTGCGGATTTTGACGAATATGGATCGTCCGGTGCAACTGCTGTTCGCCGGAAAAGCTCACCCGGCGGACGAACAAGGCAAGCGGATTTTGCAACGCTTGTTTGAATGGTCGCGCCAGCACCCGCACTTGCAATCGCGAGTAGTCATCGTCCCGGATTACGATATGTACACGGCTCGCAAGTTGATTCAAGGGGTGGATGTGTGGTTGAATACGCCGCGCCGTCCTCTGGAAGCGTCGGGAACGAGCGGTCAGAAGGTCTGTTTTAATGGCGGCTTGAATTGCAGCATTCTCGATGGCTGGTGGTGCGAGGGCTATCAAGAAGGCCCCGACGGTAAGGGTCTCAACGGTTGGGCGATCGGTGAAGATGCCCACACGAGCGATCAGGACTTGCAGGATAAAATCGATGCGGAGTCGCTGTACAAGTTGCTCGAAGAGGAGATCGTGCCGTTGTATTACGATCGCGACGCCAACGGGATTCCCCACGGTTGGATTCGGATGATGAAAAAATCGATCGAGACTAACGGTCAGGCGTTCAATACGGATCGCATGATTGGGGATTACGTGGCGAAGGTGTACGCGCCGGGAACGGCGATCGATTTGACCCAACTGCGATCGAGCGTGTTGGCTTAGGGGTTGCGATCGCCTCAAGTTAATTGAATTCGATTGAATTCGATTGAATTTAACTAACTGTAAAACAAGAATGGGGGGTGTTCTCAGCCAACGCCCCCCTTTTCGTTGATGTTTTCAATCGGCGTTCTTCAGTTGCGACATTCCGTCGGCGGTAACACGAGAAAATCTTCCCGTACCCAGCCGTAAGCGCGACTGGCAGGAAAGCCGACTTGATACCAAATATAGCCCGAGCGGTCTTCGGCGGCGGCCCAGGTATTCGGATCGCCGCCCCGATTGGCGCGCAGGATATCGACGTAATCGCCGTCAACGCCGTAATGGCGGGCTTCGTAACCGAGACCCGGGCCTTCGCGGACGTTGACGCGCCCGTTGTAATCTTCGGTATAGAGTTCGGTGGAACAGTAGGAGGTATCGGAAATTTGATAGCCGATTCCGGCACCTTGTGCGAGTGCGGCTGCGGAGTGTATGGCGATCGCCGCTACTGGGGCGATCGCGCCGAGAATTAAAGGTCTGACCTTCATCGTTTTATTGAGTTGAGTTTAAAGATTGGCGATCGCGCGTTGATGCACCTCGAATGTGGCGATCGCGATGCACCGACTATAGCCGCCCAAAAGGGCGATCGTCACTGATTTCAATAAATCTTTAATATTGTCTTGTGTAGAGTAAAACGGGTTGAATTTGCACGGTTTACGGTCGATCTGGCTTTGCTAAATTAAGAGATGAATCTCAGTAGGGACGAAAAACTTTTCGCCTTTTGATGTTGATTTTTCCTGTTATCCCTCGTTCAATTTATACCCAATTTGCGCAACGCCGACGGCATTATGGTGAGCTTTCATCCCTCGATCGCTTGCATCGAGAGATGAACTCAGATATAATTAAATCCCGTCGTCAATTTGTCGCACTTCTTCGGGACTTAACTGCACCTCGATCGCCCGCACCGAATCCTCGATACTAGATACCTTGCTCGCGCCGGGAATGGGAATAATACAAGGTGATTTAGCCCGTAACCAGGCTAAAACGATACAATATACAGAAACTCCTTTCTCCGTGGCCAGTTGGGCGATCGCCCGGATATCTTGCACATTGCCGACGCGACGGGACCCGCCGAGGGGACTCCAGGGGAAAAAAGTGAGTCCCTCGCGTTCGCAATAGTCCAATACCCCCTCGGTTTCCGGGTTGCGGTGCCAGGGATTGTATTGATTCTGCACGGAAACGATCTCGACGACTCGGCGCGCTTCCTCGATTTGTTTGACCGAGAAATTGGAAACGCCGATATAGCGAATTTTTCCTGCTGCCACCGCTTCCTTCGCCGGGGCCAGGGACTCGGCGATCGCATAGGCCGGATCCGGCGCGTGGTATTGCCACAAATCGATCGGCTTTTCGCCGCCGAGGGCTTCAAAACTCCGGGCGATCGCCCCTCGTATGTGCTTGGGGTCGCCGTTGAGCTTCCAGGTTCCCCCGGGACGCATCAGCCCCCCTTTTGTTGCTACAAAAATACGACTTTTATCCCCGGAGTAAGATTGCAGAGCTTTCGCAATTAACTGCTCGCTGTGATGCTTGTCCGATTCGTCCTGGCAATAGGAATCTGCCGTATCGATGAGGGTCACCCCCAGATCTAAGGCGCGATGAATGACGGCGATCGCCTCAGATTCCGGCGGTCTGCCACTAATCGACATCGGCATCGCCCCCAATCCGATCGCGCTGACTTCTATGTTTGTATTGCCTAATGTTTTAGTTTCCATATCGATGCTTTTTGAGATTTTGCTCTCTTCATTTGGTATCATTTTTTAGCCAATTTTCAATCTTTCATTTGTTAGATTTTTGAATGAAATATATCAATTCTAGATTGCCTGTCATCGTCCAGGGATAACATTCAACTCGATTCGACCCTGGGTAACCTCCGAGTTCGGTGGGTGGATTGGATGCAGACCATCCGATTTACATCGGATCTCTATAAATGTTTGAGAACCTGCAATTTCACCCTGGATTCGATCTCAATCTAAAATCTAAAATTTACAATCTAAAATCCCTTTAACTCGAAGCACTGGTGTAAAAACGAGTTGCAAACCGCCAAAATTTATTAGAAATAAAAAAGAGGGCGATCGCCAAAAATAGGGAAGCGAGAATCGAGGGAAAGTTCACCCGTCCGAGAAAGGTTTCCGCCGGAACTGTCGTTAAAAAGGCAACGGGAACGATAAAGGTAAAAAAGACTCGATAAGCGACAGGATAGGCGACCATCGGAAATCGTCCCGCTTCCAGCAATCCTCGCAGAACTTCCGTAACATTATAGATTTTGACAAACCAAATACTGGTAGAACCCAACATAAACCAAAGACTATAAAGCACGATCGTGCCAAAGATTATAGGAATAATTCCGAGCAGATAATTAGATGGCGCAATTCCGATCTTACTGCCTCCATAACCAATTAAAATACAGCCAAAAATTAAATCTGGGATACCCCAAAGTGAAACGATGCGACTCGACAACCAAAACTGAGAACTTATCGGTTTGAGTAAAATAAAATCGAGAGTTCCCTCTTGGACTTGTCGGACGATACGATTGAGATTGGGAACGAGAAAAATAGTAGAAAATCCTTGTAATAAGGTAAAAATCCCCAAAACAATGAGGGATTCTTCCCAACGCCAACCCGCAAAGCTGTATCCGGTTCGATAAAATAGAAATAAACTAAAACAACTACCGATCAGGTTACCAATACTGCTCAAAGTCGCCATTAAAAAGTTAAATCGATATTCTAATTCGGCGGCGATCGCCGTTTTCCAAAATAAGCTTAAAACTTTTAAATATCGTCTCATTGTCTTTCTATAAAATGTCTATTGTTTACGGGCGATCGACAATCGAGCCATCTTAAATTAGTTGAAACAATCAACAGATAAACTTTGCTTCGGTGGGTGGATTCGGTGTTGGTCTGGGAAGGATACAGCACTCAGGCGATCTGATGAGGTACAGTGCCGATCCCTCTATCCCCCCAACCCCCCTTTCAAAGGGGGGTTGGGGGGATAAAGGGGGGAACGAGGAAAGTAGGGGTTTGGTAACCAAACCCCTACTTGGAGAGGGGGATTTAGGGGGATCTAAATGTTTTACATAGCAGAGGAAAATGCTATAGGTTAAGCGGTTGAGCCTTGAAATTGGGCGATCGCTCGCAGTTCCAGCAAGCTGAAATTCCTTAATCTAAAATCTGAAATTCTCAAGCTCCCATTCCAGAATAGCGCTTTACTCCTTGTTTCCATAACCAACGATTAAAAATTAGGAACGCCAACAACCACGCGATCGTTACCATGAATCCGCGACCAATATCTATGGGTAAACCGATTAAAAGGGCGGTGGGGAAATAGAGTAAATAGGGAAATGGCGTCCATAAAACGATTTGGCGTAAGGTTTCGGGAAATACATCTAAAGGGGCAATCATTCCCGATAAAAAGATATAGATTAAATACCAAAACTGCTCGATCGCGACGACTCGTTCCAACCAAAATGAAAATAAAGCAAAGGTATATTGAATTAAAAATCGCAATGAGAAAACTAAAACGACGGCGATCGCCGTTAACAAGAATTGACTGAGAGAGGGAATCCAAAAGACTTCGGGATAAATCGCAAAAAATAATAACAATAGTCCTACTAAAAAGGGTAATCGAGCCAGTCGTTCGCTCAGATGTTCGCTTAACGGATGCCATACGGGATCTACCGGTTGTAAAAGCTTCGGCGAAAGACTGCCCGTAACCACTTCTTTTTCAAATGTCCAAATGACCCAAACTACTGTTAATTGACGGATGATAAATACCGAGAGAAAATAGCGAAAAATATCAAGTGAATCGAGATTAAAATTGACTGTTTGTGAGGCTTCACTCCAAATTCCCATCATGATTAATGGGAAAGAACCTGAGAGTACCCAAAACACAATTTCAACTCGATATTCGAGACTGTTTGCGTAGTAAGTAGACAGAAAAACTTTTGCCAGTCCGAACAGACGTGATAGCATTTTAAAGAGCATTTTACAAAAGGCGATGGAGTAATAATAAGCAATGTTGAGATCGAATTCATTCCGGAGTTTTAATAATAGAACCATCGATAGTTCCGGCTTGAAAGACCCGGGCGATCGTTTCTTCGATGGGCGGATCGGTGATGGTGAGGTCTAAAATATCTAATTCCGAGATAATTTTACTGACCGTTTTGGTCAAGTTTTCTCGGAAAACGAGCAAGCGAATCGATTGACCTTCGAGGGATTCTATCTCTCCATACATGGCGAGTTTTTCTTTGAACTTTTCTTGGTTTTCAATCGGATAAGTTAACTCTAATTGAACTTCTCTATAAGGGGCAAAGTTTTCGACTAAACCTTCCAGACTGCCATTGTAAATTAACTGTCCCGAGTAAATAACGATGACACGATCGCACAGGGCTGTAATGTCCGCCATGTAGTGACTGGTTAATAAAATAGTCGCCCCGGTGAGTTCGTTGTATTCCTTCAAAAATTGGCGGACACTGACTTGGGCGTTGACATCTAAACCGAGGGTCGGTTCGTCGAGAAATAAAACTTGTGGTTGGTGTAACAACGCCGCCATTAACTCGACTTTCATGCGTTCGCCGAGAGATAATTTACGGACGGGTTGATTGAGTTTTCCCGATAAAGATAACATTTCGGTGAGTTCGTCGATGCGACGCTGACATTCACGATCGCCAATTCCATAAACGGCCCCATTAATACGGAGGGAATCGAGGGCGGGAAGATCCCACAAGAGTTGTTGTTTCTGCCCCATAACGAGGGTAATTTTTTCCAAAAATCGGGATTCGCGACGATAGGGAAGGTACCCCGCCACTTCTACCCGTCCTTCGGAGGGATGAATCAGTCCGGTGAGCATTTTGAGTGTCGTTGTTTTTCCGGCGCCATTAGGTCCGAGAAAGCCGACAAATTCGCCAGGTTGGATGTCGAACGAAACCTGTTTGACCGCTTCAATATGGCGATATTTGCGCCGAAAAAAGTGATCGATCGTACCTTTCAGTCCGGGTTCTTTAATGGGAACGGGATAAACTTTACTGAGTTTTTCTGTAATAATAATAGGCTGAGTTGAGGGGTCTTGCATGATTCGTGTTAATCTTTTTTTTAGAACAATTCGCGACTCCCGATCGCCTCGGCCCAAATTTCTCCGGCTTTAACTTGAAGAATTTGCGAGGAACGAATCCAATCTTGCTCGAAAGCATCGAGATGGGTAGCTGTAATGAGGGTTTGAAAACGGGTTTGAATGGCGTCGAGCAGTTGATTTTGTCGTTTGGGATCGAGTTCGGCGAGGACGTCGTCGAGGAGTAAAACGGGCGGTTCGCCGACGACTTCTTCAATCAGTTTGAGTTCGGCGAGTTTGAGGGCGAGAACGAGGGTGCGTTGCTGTCCTTGTGACCCAAATTGTCTCACGGGGAGGTCGTTGAGGTTGAATTCGATTTCGTCGCGGTGGGGACCGACTAAGGTGGTTCCTTGATAGTGTTCGGCGATCGCCTTTTCCTGAATTTTATCGAGAAACGCTTGTTTGCCGCGATCGAGATCGTCTCTCACTTCTGGATCGCTCATTGCTTCTACATTAGGAGCGTATCTCATCTGTAACGCTTCGGTTCTGCCGCTAATGGCGCCGTGCCAGGTTTCCGCGACTGGGGCGAGACGGTCGATCGCCCGCGATCGTCGCAAGGTGACTCGGGCGCCGATCGCCGCCAGTTGGGCATCCCAGAGGGCTAACTCGGAATCGAATTGGGCGGGATCGGGGCGTTCTCCCCCGTCGCGCGTTCGCATTTCTTTGAGTAAGGCATTGCGCTGTTTTAGGACTTTACTATACTTAGCGAGCAAGTCCGCATAGATCGGTTCGAGTTGGATCAATAAAGTATCTAACCAAGTTCTACGCCCGTCGGGACCGCCGCGAACCAAATCTAAATCCAAACTGGAGAATTGAACGACATTGAGGATGCCCAAAAAATCGACCTGACGGCGACAGGTTTCGTTATTGACCGTCACCGTTCGGCGACCGTTACTCCGCAGGGCGATCGCCAAATCGACGGGATTGTCAAACCGCTTGAGAGTGGCATGAATTTGGGCGATCGTTTCATCGTTGAGAATCAAATCGCGATCGCGCCGGGCTCTGGCACTTTTCAACGTCGAAAGCAAGGCAACAGCTTCGAGTACATTGGTCTTACCTTGAGCGTTGTCCCCGACCAAAATCGTTTTGGGGGCGTTAAATTCGACTTCGGCGTCGCGATAATTGCGAAACTGCCGCAGGTGCAGGCTTTGGAGAAACATAAAAGGTGGGGAGGGCAACTCGACAGTCTGTGGGGCGGGCATCTTGCCCGCCTCGAACCCAGTTAGAAATCGGAATTCAGAAAGATTCAGCAATTAGAAGAATTGCACTCGGATTGCCAAGATCCCTCTAAAATCCAAACTCTAACTTTCCAACAAGGTTTTTAGTTTTTAGTCTTTATTCATCCGTGGAAACAGGCGTAAAAAGATTTTTTCGAGTTCGACCCAAATAAACAACAACGTACTGAACCCGAGACAGACCGCCAGTTCCGTAGGAGTGAGAACGTCGGTTCCGAAAAAGTTACGCAGGGGTTCGACATAAATGAGCATGAGCTGCAATAAGGTCGTAATCGCCACGGCCCCGAGAACGTAAGGATTGGAAAAGGGGTTGACTTCCACCGTGAGGCGCGTTTTCGATCGCACGGCGATCGCGTGACCCATTTGAGAGACGCACAGCGTCGTAAATACCATCGTTTTCCAGGTTTCCGAATTCTGATGGTAAGACCAATACATCAAAGTAATCGTAATGATGGAGAACACGATTCCGATGCGGATCATGTAGGCGCCGAGTCCTCGGGCGAAAATACTTTCGCGGGGGCTGTAGGGCGGGTGTTGCATCACGTCCGGGGCGGGGGGTTCCACCGCTAACGCCAACGCCGGGAAGCCGTCGGTGACCAAGTTCATCCAGAGAATTTGCAACGGCGTCAGGGGAACGTCGGGGAGGGCGAGAATCGGGGCGGCGGCGATCGTGAGCACTTCGCCGATGTTGGAACCGAGAATATATTTAATAAAACGGCGAATGTTGGTATACACGACACGCCCTTCTTCCGTAGCGGCGACGATCGTCGCGAAGTTATCGTCGAGCAGGACCATATCGCTCGCTTCTTTGCTGACGTCGGTTCCGGTAATCCCCATCGCGATGCCGATATCCGACTGTTTGAGGGCGGGGGCGTCGTTGACCCCATCTCCGGTCATGGCGACGAATTTACCGCGTTTTTGCAGGGTTTGAACGATCCGCAGTTTGTGTTCCGGGGAGACGCGGGCGTAAACGCTGACGGTATCGACGATTTGGTCGAGGTCGGCGTCGGACATTTTTTCGAGTTCCTGTCCGGTGAGGACGCGATCGCCTTCCTGGGCGATGCCGAGATCGAAGGCGATCGCCCGGGCGGTCAACTGGTGATCTCCGGTAATCACCACCGGGCGAATCCCGGCGTTGCGGCATTTTTCGACGGCGTTGCGAACCTCCGGACGGGGGGCGTCGAGCATTCCCACTAAACCGATCCAGATTAACTCCCGTTCGTGTTTGGCTTCCGAACCTTCGGCGGGTCGTGCGTCGAGGGGTTTGTAGGCGAAACCGAGAACCCGCAAGCCGCGAGAGGCCATTTCGTTATTTTGGCGGACGATCGCCTCGCGGTGGTCCTCGTTCAACGGTTCGAGGCGATCGCCCACCTGAATTTGAGTGCAGCAGTCGAGGGTCAGTTCCGGCGAGCCTTTGGTAAACATTAAAAACGGCGGATCGTCCCGGGTCGCCTCGGTTCGCGGGAAGGGCAAACTGCCGCCATCGGTCAACTCGTCCCAACTGCCGACCTTACAAATGGCGCTCATCCGTTTGCGTTCGGAAGAAAAAGGAAACTCCGCCACGCGGGCGAGGCGATCGGCAAATCGATCCTTAGTAATTTCTAATTTCCCCGCCAACGACAGCAGCGCCCCTTCTGTCGGATCGCCGACGATCGCCCACTGGTCGTCCTCGTACTGTAAAAAAGCATCGTTGCACAAAACACAAGCAAGCAACAGGGGCGGCAGTTCCGGATATTTCTCTAAGTTCTGAATCGTCGCTTGGCTGTCGCGATCGGAATCACCGGGATTTTGACCGTCATGCTTAAATTCTCCGCTCGGTTCGTAGCCGTCTCCCGTGACTTTAAAGCGGTGGCTGGGAGTTTCGACCGCCTGAACCACCATTTTATTTTGCGTTAGCGTCCCCGTTTTATCCGAGCAGATCGTGGTCACCGAGCCGAGGGTTTCCACCGCAGGCAAACGGCGAATTAAGGCATTGCGCTTGACCATGCGCTGGGTGCCCAGGGCCAAGGTCACCGTAATCACGGCGGGCAAGCCTTCGGGAACCACCGCCACCGCCATACTCAAGGACACTTCGAGTAGATTGCGGAAGCTTTCGACCCCCTTCGCCCACGTCCCGCCAATCACGACGATCGCCACCAAAATTAACGATCCGGTGACCAAGACGTTGCCCAATTGGGTCATGCGGCGCTGTAAGGGCGTTTCCTCGTCTTCCACGGACTGGATCATCGCGGCGATTTTGCCCAATTCCGTCTGCATTCCGGTACTGGTGACGATCGCCTTCGCCCGTCCTTTGACCACTTCGGTCCCTTGGAAAATCATGTTGACGCGATCGCCGATTCCCGTATCCGCCTCCAGGGCGATCGGAGCATCCTTATCCACTGATTGCGCTTCCCCGGTTAACGCCGCTTCGATGACTTGCAAGTTCGACTCTTCAATCAAGCGCCCGTCTGCCGAGACTTGCACCCCCGCTTCGAGCAGGATGACGTCTCCCGGAACTAATTCTTTTGCAGAAACTTCGACAATTTTGCCGTCGCGCACCACTCGCACTTGCGGGGAGGCCATATTTTTGAGGGCGGCGAGGGCTTGTTCCGCTTTGCTTTCTTGCAAGTAGCCCAACACGCCATTGAGAATGACGATCGACATAATCGCGATCGCGTCCTTCGGAAATTCCCCATCTTGTAAGGACAATCCGCCGGACACGAAGGCGACGGCGATCAACATCAACAGCATGATGTTTTTGAACTGATCGAGCAAGATCGCCCACGCCGTGCGACCTCCCGTATCCTCGATTTCGTTCGAACCGTAGCGTTCGAGCCGTCGTTCGGCTTCTGAAGCACTCAAACCCTGTTCCGGATCGCTTTGCAGTCGCTCCAGGGTTTGCTCGATTTCTAATGAATGCCAGGCGATTTTAGAATCCTGCACAGATTGGTCAGACATGAGTATGCTCGTGCTTGCGAAAAAGATCGGTTGCCCAACTCCCCTCAACGGGAGGATCGTACCGAGGGTTGGCGCGATCGAACTGACCCTATTGTATGATTTTCGCGGGATAGAGCTTTGCCGCGAGCCATGGCGACCCACCCTGATTCGCCTGAATATGGCCGACTGCAAGGGGAGCGTGGGTTGAGGACGCGGTGGCTTAATCCGATCGCCACACTTGGGTTAGAGAAGTGAGCTGTATTCCGAAAGCGGCGATCGCCGCGTCGGGGTTGCCGACACTGTCCGCTAACATGACCTCAATTAACGCCCCAGGCAGATCGGGAACGATTCGAGGCAACCATCGCGCGATAAATGCGGGCAGATGCACGAGTTTAACGCGATCGCTACCGTTGAATGCGCAGATCCACTCATCCAGGGGGCGACATTCCGGCCCGGCTAAATCGAAAATGCCATCGCGATCGCGATCGAGGGCCGCCACGATCGCCCCGACCACGTCATCGAGATAAATCGGCGCGATCTGCTGCCGACCGGAACCGAGGACGAGAACCGTTTTCCCCGCTTCGGCGAGCCAGTTTTGCGCCGTCCGCCCGGGGTTGTGGGGAGAACCGACAATGTGGGTGCAGCGAAAAATCGTCACCGGACAACCACTCGCCTGTAGCAGGCGTTCCGCTTGCGCTTTCGTCCGTAAATACGGATTCGTCGCCTCTTCGTGCGCCCCCACATAACTGAGAAAAACCAGGCGCCGGGTTCGATCGCCCGCGATCTCCGACAGTAGGGCTTGAGTGGTCTCCAGATTGGCCGCCCTATAGTCGCCGCGAGCGGGTTTGAGGCTGCCTGCGAGATGCACGATCGCCTCCGATCTCGCGATCGCCTCTCGGGCCTCGGCTGAATTCGTCCAATCCGCAATCACTTCGCTCGCCGGAAGGTCGGCGGGGTCTCGAACCAGGGCGATCGTCGTTTCGCACCGACCTCGCAGGGACGCGAGTAATTGCCGCCCGACTTGGCCATTAGCGCCCGTTATCGCTACTGTTCCCCATTTCATTGCTTCTTATTTTTTAACCTTATTTATTGACAAATCCCCTTATAAAATAGGCGATCGCCCTCAATTTTGTTGAGTATAAATCTTCATTCCAATACTTAAGAAAATATAAATTCAAAATAATTTCAGTAATTATTGTCGATTTTCAGTTTAATTCGCTACCATTTAGCCAAATTGACGACTGAAAACCCACTTTTTGGAGGTTTGGCGATGGCCAACACCACCGCATTTGACACCGAAACTGGAGGGCGATCGCAAAAGCGACAACTGAGCCTCCCCGCTTGGTTGGCGCTGATTTGTATCGTCGCTTTTAGCGTTTTACTGATTGCCGGAGCTGCTATTTGGAAAAATGCACCTCCCGTTCCCGAAATCGTGCGATCGTCCCAACAAGAAACCGTTCTCACCCGCGCCGACATCCAAGACGGACAAGAAACTTATCTCGCCCGTGGCGGTCAACATATCGGCAGTATTTGGGGACACGGCAGTTATCTCGCCCCCGACTGGACCGCCGACGTTCTCCACCGTTGGGGGTTAGCCACCGCCGGGATTTTATACCGCAACAATCCCGACTTTTCCCAACAAGATTTAGACACCTTATCTCCCGTAGACCGCGCCAGCTTACAAGCGCGCGTCAGCGAGCAATTTAAAACCAACCGCTACGATCCTAAAACTCACAGCTTAATCCTAACCAAAGCTCAAACTAAAGGATTACAAAAAGTCTTTGAAGACTATCGCGACCTCTTGAAAAACGGCTCCGTCGTCCACTCCATCCCCCGAGGTTGGTTCAAAGACGACAGCCAAATTCACAACGTTACCGCCTTCTTTACCTGGACCGCTTGGGCCGCCTCCGCCAACCGTCCCAACGCCCCTTTTTCCTACACCGCCAACTGGCCTCACGATGATTTAATCGGCAACCAACCCCCGGCTCAATTCATCATTTGGTCGATCGTTTCCGTCATCGTTTTAATCGCCGGAATTGGCGCCTTTGTTTTTATCTATCTCGCTCAAGAAGAAACTGACGAAATCCTCCCCGTTCCCGCCCGTCCTGCGGTTCGCATTCCCACCGCCAGCCAAAAAGTAACCGCCCTCTTTTTCGGCGTCGCAATGGCCCTATTTTTAGTGCAAATTATCATGGGAATGGTGACCGCACACTACGCTGTTGAAGGCGATGCATTTTACGGCATTCCCTTAGACCAATTCCTCCCCTACGCCGCCTCTCGTACCTGGCATTTACAATTGGCGATCTTTTGGATTGCCACCTGTTGGCTCGCTGCGGGACTTTATTTCGCCCCACGTTTCGGCGGATTTGAACCGAAACATCAAGCATTAGGAAATACAGTTTTACTGGTTGCCTTAACCGTAGTCGTTCTCGGCGCGCTGGCAGGATCTTGGGCCGCCGTTCAAGGGGTTTTAACCGGAAATAATAGTTTTTGGTGGGGTCATCAAGGCTACGAATATATCGAACTCGGTCGAGTTTGGCAGTTGCTGTTAATTGGCGGCATGGTTTTCTGGTTGTGGTTGATGTACCGCGCTTTTAAACCTGCGTTGAAAAAAGAGAAAAATCCGACGGGATTGAGTCACTTTTTCCTCTACAGTGCCATTACTATTCCCCTCTTTTATTCTGTCGGTTTGATGTACACGAACCACACGCCGTTAAGCGTGGCGGAATATTGGCGCTGGTGGGTAGTTCACCTCTGGGTGGAAGGCTTTTTTGAGGTGTTCGCCACGGTGGTCATTGCCTATTTGTGCAGTGAATTGGGCTTTTTGAAAAAGTCCTCGGCCTTGCGAGCCACCTATTTAACCACGTTGCTGTATTTGGGCAGTGGGGTGATTGGCACGTTGCATCACTTGTATTTTTCCGGAACGCCCTCGTTTATTGCTGCCTTGGGTGCAGTTTTTTCGGCGCTGGAAGTGGTGCCGCTCACGTTGATTGGATTTGAAGTTTTAAAGACTTTAAAACTCTCCAAAGAAGCGGAAGGATTTTATCGTTGGCCGTTGCGCTTTTTTATCGCAACTTGTTTTTGGAATTTAATTGGCGCGGGGGTGTTTGGATTTTTAATTAATCCGCCGATCGTGTTGTATTATTCTCAAGGATTGAATACCACGCCGATTCACGCTCATGCAGCTTTATTTGGGGTTTACGGTTGTTTGGCGATCGCCCTGATGTTGTTTGCGTTACGGGAGTTCGTACCCGATCGCGCCTGGGACGAACGCTCGATAAAATTTGGCTTTTGGGCGATTAATGGCGGCTTGGTGATGATGCTAATTTTCGGCTTAATTCCCAATGGCTTTTATCAACTCGTTCAGTCGGTCAATCACGGTACCTGGTACGCGCGCAGTGCGGAAGTAATTAGTATGCCGTGGATGCGCTGGACGGTATGGTTGAGAATTCCCGGCGACGTGATTTTCTCGATCGGAACGATCGCCCTATTTTTCTTTACAGTCAAGGCGATTTATGCCGTTTATCGTTTCCCGGTAAAAGGGACTGAACCCGAATTTAGTTCCCTCGAAGAATCCGTCAAATAGAGGATATCGACTGATTCGCCAATAAAGGAGAAAAGCCCCAATCGGCGATCGCCATTGGGGCTGTTTTCAACTCTATAAGTGTTAATTTGCACGAGCAATTATTGAATGGAGATAGCGATTAATGTTGACCGCTACCGCCGCCGACTTGTAATTGTGACAGGAGAGCGCCCGCGCGAGATTCCACACCGCTAAACAGTTCGTCAATCGTACTGACATTACTGCCAAAAGTACGAATTTGCGACCAAATACTGCTCAAACGAGACCATTCTTGCTCGCCAACCTCGAAAATAGGGATATCGGTGCGCGGAGGTCGGGCGCCGCGATCGGCCACAATCCCTTGAGCCCAGCGCTCGAACTCGTCAGGGGCGTAAATTCCCGCTTTGGCGCCCTTACCGACGACGAGAGCTTCGCGAATTTGGCCGACTAAAGTCATTATCGTGGCATAGCGTTCTTCACCGCGACCGGGCGCTTGACTGCCCTGGCGGGATTCTCGGTCTTGACGGGCGAAATTATCCAGATCGACCCCCAATTGCCAGTATTCCCGACGGCGATCGGCAATTCGACCTTGCAATTCGTTGCACTTGAGTGCAAACGCATTCAGTTTAGTTTGATAAGTTGCCGCCGCTTGCTGCAGTGCAAGTAATTCCCGAACCCCTTCAATGGCAGCACACCGCGTTTTAATTTGTTCCAGTCGCGAATTAATTTCGCGCACTTCACTGGCATAGACAAAATCGGCAATTTGTCCGAGGGTATCGGAAATATTTTGAGGAAAACTCAGGGACGGTCCCGCAGGTGATGCCGTCGCTTCGCCCCCTCCTGCGGGACGATCCATTCCCGTTTGGACGTTGCGAACGACCATTTCTCCTTGTTCGTTGAGGGTCACGTAAGTCGGATTGTGGGTCGGTCGCTGTCCGCTAATGATTTGGCGGCGATTGCGAACGGCACCGACCCATGCTTCCCCATGACGCACGGTTCGAGTGACACTGGCAATCCGTGCAGGCGCTCCACTGACTAGGGAGGCGGTGGTGTCGATGGTCGAGCCGATCTGACGGACGACTTGTTTCACTTGATTGATTTGTTCGAGTCGGGTGCGATCTTCGGCGCCTTCCCGATTCACTTCATCCTGTCGGATGGCTAATAAGTTGCGCTGAAAGCCGAGATAGGCGGCGTTCATTTCTTGAGCCGCTTGGGTCGTTTGGTTCGAGAGTTGGGTAACGGTTTCGTCTGTTTCGGGGACGCTCAAGCGCGCGGCGATATTGCCTCCCTCGTAAGCGTCCATCGCGCGAGCCGCAACCGCTCGCGCATCGTCTAAACCCGTTTCGAGGGCGCCGACCATCTGTTGTGGGTTGGTGACGCCTAAGAGATTTTGCATGGCTTCGAGACGGGTTAAGGAGGTAAAGAAGCCGTTCGCACGGGGAACCCAAGCGTTATAGCTTTCGGCACGCTGTTGTTCTTCGGCGCGCTGGGTTTCCATGGTGCTGATGTGGTCCGTACACCAATCGACCCCCCCTTGATACATTTCTTGGGCAATCCCCGTTGGCGCACCCCAGATCGAGCCATCGCCGCGCACTAACCCTTGATAACGGGCTTTGGTTCGACCACGGGCGATAATTTGTTGGTCGAGGTAGTTGGTTGAGGGCGCGACATTGGTCAAGCGGGCGTCGGCGTATAGTCCTTGCTCGACTAGGTTTTCGGTTTCTTCTCCGGCAGCACCGAGCAAGCGACGGCTGTAGCCTGCTTCTCCCGGGGCTTTTTCGTTGCCCATTTCGTCGGGGAGGAAGGTCATGCGACCTGGATCGGCGCCGACGTGTTCATTACCATCGCGCTGGATGGTCGGGTCGGAGATCTGACGCTGAAGGGAAGCAGTTCCGGTTTGTTGGACGACGTGAGTTAATTCGTGAGCGAGAAGTTGTTGTCCTCCGGAGCTGTTGGGATTGTATTCTCCTTGTTTGAAGAAGATATCGGATCCGGTCGTGAAGGCGCGGGCGTTGAGGGAACGGTTGAGGCGATCGCTGGGTGCATCGTGATGAACTTTAACTTGGCTGAAATCGTTAGCAAAGGCATTTTCCATCGGTTCGCGGACGGTTTCGTCTAAGGGATGTCCGCTACCGCGCGCTTGCTCGATACTCGTTTCGATTGCCGGTTGGGCGATCGCCTCTGCTGCAGAATCCGCACGCTTTCGCATGAGTGTGATGGGTAACTTGGGCGTCGCGGGACGATCGCCCCGACGTTGTACGGAGTGGTTCGCCTCGGAGGAATGGATCTGCTGTACGACTTGCTCGGCAACGCGATCGGCTTCCTGTTCGTATTCGTCCCCCGGTGCGCCCACGGCGAGTTTAGTTTGCACGTCAAGTCCGTCGCTCTCTTCGGGATCTGCCGATTCGGAACTACGCTGAACCGTGTCTAAGGTCGTGTTTGGGCGATCGCCCCCGCTTTGCATTAACGGATGTACCTCTGCCCAATTCTCTGGCAGTGGATTATAAGCGGGTAAGGCTTCTTCTGGGGAGGTTTCAGCTATAGGATCGCTTTGAATACTAATGGGTGGCGAACTCAGATGTGTTGTTTTTTGAGAACTCCCTAGAACCCAATTCGACTGTTTTTGAATTTTTTGATGGGTCATTGTTCGCCACTCCCTGAAATCAATCTCGATCCTGAAATTAATCATTTTTTAGCATTGATTTTGATAGACTTGTCCGTTTTGTAAACATTTCTGAATAATTGGGGCGAGCCTCTCTCAAAATCCTTTAAAAATAAGTAATTTAACTTATTTAAAATCGACGTCGCGAGCCGGATGCCCGCCCTCTACATTGCTCAAATCACACAATATTTTCCTGCAATAACCTGGCAATCATTGCCACTCTAGAAGAAACCGACCCACAAGCAAGAGTCGCGTGACCCTTGAAAAAGCGACTGTGGCAGTTCCTGTAAGGGTTTATGGAAAGCTTGCCGAAACATCCGTCATCGAGAACAGTTTTATCCGCGTTTATACTGATGATTACTGATGACTTATGCGTCTGAGGCGATCGCCTCCCTACAATTTCGATCTCTCCGATCTATTCGATCTATTTTGCCTTCTAAAATAGCGATCGCGCCGCAACCGATATGGTAAGCTAAATTAACCGGAACCGCATTGCCAATTTGTCGATATTGAGAGGCGATCGAACCGACAAATTGCCAGTCGTCGGGAAAGGTTTGAATCCTCGCATATTCGCGAATATTGAGCGGTCTCGTCTCTTGAGGATGACAGCGTTCGGTTTGTTTTTGCGCCGGACTACACGTTAAAGTGAGCGAAGGTTCTTCCCAAGACAATCGTCGCGCCATTCCCGTTTTCCCACCACCGAGATAAAAGCTTTTTTGCATGTAAGCTTTTTGGACTTCTAGGGGTAAATCCCGCCAATATCCCCCTGGGGGAACGAGTTCGAGAACTTTTTTCTTGTGTTCGGGATAAGTCGTTCCCACCGATGGCGGACAATCTTTTAACGCCGCTCTCAGAGAGATCGTATAGTCTTTTTCTTGAGGAAAAATAGGCTGTATTGGATAATCTTTTCTGACGCCAATCAGAAATAAACGCTCGCGTTTTTGAGGAACGTCTAAAAATTGGGCGCGGAGTAATTTATAGTCAATGCGATAACCTAATTCATCTAAAACTCCCAACATCGTCGTCAAAGTTCTACCGGAATCGTGCTTGAGTAGACCGCGCACATTTTCGGCGATCGCTATTTTTGGTCGCACTTCATCGACGCAACGCGCAAACTCAAAAAACAGGGTTCCGCGAACGTCTGCAAAGCCTTTTCCCAATCCCGCATAACTGAACGCCTGACAGGGGAATCCTCCCGCTACAATATCAATTTTATGTTGATATTCGTTTAAATTCACTTGAGCGATATCTTCGTGAATGACGTTCCATTGCGGACGGTTTAATCTTAAAGTTTGCGTGCAGTCGCGATCGCACTCTACTAATAATTGAGTTTGCAAGCCTGCATTTTCAAATCCCAACGCCATCCCGCCACAACCGGAAAATAACTCGATCGCCGTGTACGCAGTTGACGGACGGGTTAAAACTTTGAATTCTCCCGATTTCGACGGGTTTCCTAAAAAGTTATTGTGAATTCTTTTTAATTCTTCGAGTTCAAATATTTTGCGACGATCGCTCGTTCTTTTTGATTTAATTAATTGTTTCTTTTCCCACTGGCGGATCGTGTCTGGAGAAATACCTAAAATTCGGGCAGCTTCTTGGACGGTGACCATGTTTGAGGAAGGCGATCGTTGAGTGAGTTAGGGTAAAAAGGCGAGAGGGTCGTTCCGCTTGGGATACAAGAATCGAGATCGAAGCTGTTGCGATCGCCCGGATCTAAATTGACCCTGAATTTATTTTAAATTCAGTCTTTTAAAGCGATCGCAAACTTCCCGAATTGAACCGGAGATCCCTATTCTTGTAAACGGCGGTAACGACGCTCTCGGTTAACGATTGAACGCTCTGTTTTCCCTAAACGACCACCGCAGCTTTTTGTGCGAAAATCTTTTCTAAGATTTCTTCCACCGCGCGATCGGGGGTGGAAGCACCGGAAGTGACGCCGACGATGATTTTACCTTCGGGTAACCAATTGTCTTGGATCTCAATGTCTTTATTTAACGGTTTGTGTTCGATCCGATTCCCGGGAAGAATGCGATCGGGACTGTCGATATGATAGGACGGAATCCCCCGCTCGATCGCGATTTCTTGTAAGTGGGTGGTATTGGAAGAATTAAAACCGCCGATGACAACCATTAAATCGAGTCGATCTTCGACGAGATTTAACATCGCATCTTGTCGTTCTTGGGTGGCGTCACAAATGGTATTGAACGCCATAAAATGCTCGTTTAATTTATCCGGACCGTATTTTTTCATCATCGTGCGCTCGAACAGTTTACCGAGTTGTTCGGTTTCACTTTTGAGCATGGTGGTTTGATTGGCAATTCCCAACCGTTGCAAGTCGCGATCGGGATCGAAGCCTGCGGAGGTCGCGTTGGCGAATTTCGCCATAAATTCTTGTTTGTCGCCGCCGTTGAGGATGTAGTCGGCGACATATTCGGCTTCTTTCATGTTGAGAATCACCAGATATTTTCCAGCGAAGGAACTGGTCGCTAGGGTTTCTTCGTGTTTGTATTTCCCGTGAATAATCGAGGTGTAATCGGCTTTTTTATGTTTTTCAACGCTGTTCCAAACTTTGGCAACCCAGGGACAGGTGGTATCGACGATGGTGCAACCTTTTTCGTCGAGGAGTTGCATTTCTTGAACGGTGGCGCCAAAGGCGGGAAGAATGACCACGTCGCCATTTCCGACGCCGGAAAAGTCTTTTTCACCGTTCTTGACATCGATAAAATCGACGTTCATCTCGCGCAGGTGTTGGTTGACGCCGGGATTGTGGATAATTTCGTTGGTAATCCAGATGCGTTCGGTGGGAAAATGTTGACGAGTTTCGTAGGCGATCGCCACGGCCCGTTCGACCCCCCAGCAAAAGCCGAAAGCTTCGGCGAGACGGATGGTCACGTCCCCACGGGTAAGGGTGTAGTTCAGATCGCGGATCTCTTGAATGAGGCTACTTTGATAGGCGCTATTCATCACGCCGGAAACTTCTTCGTCGTGACCGAACCCTTTCCGGTGATATTTTTCGGAACGTTGGAGCGATCGCTTAAATGCTTTGGTATCCATGCGGCAGTTGTCGAGATGATCTTCGCTTAGATCTTAGAATGCTTAGCCGATCGCCGCACGATCTAGATTTTAGATTTTAGATTTTGCACTTTAGATGAGCAAGGGGAATGGTGGCGTTGTCACTCCCGACTTCCCTAGAGTTCCAACTCAATATAGGTCATCAGCGCCGCGCGCCAAATCTCGTAACCTTCATCGTTGAGGTGCAATCCGTCGGTGCTTAACTCTGGTTTGAGATTCCCTTCGGCGTTGGCGAACAGGGGATAAAGATTGAGAAAGCGAACGCCTTCGTTGCGGGCGATCGCTTCGAGTTCGCGATTGATCGATTTAATTTGTTCGTTTGGGATCTCCAAGAGGCGATCGCGCCCTTCCCACGTCGCCTGTGGCCCGCTATGGGGCAAAATGGACTGGACTACAATCTCGCTATTGGGATGCCAGGTGAGCAGATCGCGGATAATCAGCCGTTGATTCTCTAAAATTTGGGCGGGGGGGATCCCGCGTAACAAGTCGTTAATGCCGATCATCACGAAGATGACCTCGGCTTTCACCTCGTCAAATAATGGCAGCCGTTCTAATAAACCTCGCGAAATTTCGCCGGAAATCCCTTGATTGAGCCAGGTCAGTTGGGGGGGCAGTAACTGCGGCGGAAACCACAAACTGATCGAGTCCCCGGCGAGAATACCGAGACGAGGGGGCGGATTGGCGGCGATCGCCCGGGCTTCTTTACCCAGTTGTTCGACCCATTCCTCGTAAGTCCAGGTATGGCGCGGCCCCAATTGGGGGGTCGGCGTCGGCGTTGGGGCAGTGGTTGGGGTCGCCGGACGATTGCCGTCGAGACGGGCCGCTTCCGAGTCACTGGTTTTCGGCGTTTCGAGTAGCAGCAACACGACCGTAAACAGCAAAATCGCATTCGTCGCCAAAGACAACACGGCCCACGGCGGTACGGGAGTAGCAGTAGAAGCGGCTAAATTTGATTTCACGGGGTTTGAAAGAGACTTGAAACCCAAAGCCATCGCTGGTAAAGAACAATCGATCCCGCCTCGATTGGCCATCTCAAACAAGGGCTTATAGGCGGGCGCGGCGATTCTCCGTTGGAGACGCTGCGCGATCGCCCACCCAAAAAAAAGCGGTAAGGATCTTATCCCAGTCTATTGAAAACTTTCCAAAAACCGCAATCGATCCACAACACCTTGACTACATTTTGACCTCGGCGCGATCGCCTCGGCGCTATACTCGTACACCGAGTCCGGCGATCGCCCCGAAACCGCTAGCCT
This sequence comes from Oxynema mangrovii CENA135, assembly GCF_016632315.1. Lineage (NCBI taxonomy): Bacteria > Bacillati > Cyanobacteriota > Cyanophyceae > Oscillatoriales > Oscillatoriaceae > Oxynema > Oxynema mangrovii. The sequence goes on from NZ_JAEOXH010000001.1 coordinate 425,128, forward strand.
CGAGGCATTCCTCCCGTATCTTTTAAAAAGCCACTGTACGCTTCCATCCCGTGTTCGCTAATATCCAACCCTTTGAGTTCTTCTTCGGCTTCCACGCGAATACCCAGAGTGGACTTGAGAACGACCCAAAAGATCGTCGAAGCGAGGACCGTCATCAATCCGATTGCGGCAATCCCGAGCAACTGAGTCCCCAGTAACTGCACGCCACCCGTGTAAAACAGTCCTGCATCGATATTGAACAGTCCCACGGCAAAAGTGCCCCAAGCGCCGTTGACCAAGTGAACCGAGGTCGCACCGACGGGATCGTCAATTTGCATCCGATCGAAGAACGTCACGGCAAAGACGACCAAAACACCACCGATCGCGCCGATAATCGCCGCACCGATGACGCTGACGCCATCGCAGCCCGCCGTGATCGCCACCAGTCCGGCCAGGATCCCGTTAATAATCATCGATAAATCCGGTTTACCCAGGTAAACCCAAGCGACGATCGTCGCCGCAATTCCGCCCGTCGCCGCCGCAATATTCGTGGTCACGGCAATATGGGCAATTTGCATGTTGACCGCCATCGTCGAACCCGGGTTAAAGCCGAACCAGCCGATCCAGAGAATCAAACAACCGAGGGTCGCAATACTCATGTTGTGACCCGGTAACGCACTCGGTCTTCCTTCTTGATATTTACCCAAACGAGGCCCGAGGAAATAAGCACCCGTCAACGCGGCCCAACCGCCGACCGAGTGAACCACGGTAGACCCGGCAAAATCTTTGAAGCCCATATTTCCGAGCCAACCGCCGCCCCAAACCCAATGTCCGGTAATCGGGTAAGCAATACCGACGAGTAAGAGGCTGAAGATCAAAAAGTCTACAAATTTAATCCGTTCGGCGACGGCCCCGGAAACGATCGTGGCGGCGGTTCCGGCGAAGGCAACTTGAAACAGGAATTTCGCCGCGAGGGGAACCCCAGTCCAACTCAGGGAACTGAACACCCCTTCGTAAGCGTCTTCCATGGCCGGACTGTTATCCGGTCCGGCGAGGAAAAAGCCGTTCATCCCGACAAAATCCGTACCGTCGCCAAACATCAAACCGAAACCGATCGCCCAGAACGCCACCGTCGCCAGGGCGAACACGATTAAGTTTTTCGAGAGGATGTTGACGGCATTTTTCTGGCGGCAAAAGCCCGTTTCTAACATCCCGAAGCCCGCGTTCATGAAAATCACGAGGATCGAGGCCACGACCACCCACATGGTATCGAGGGCGATCCGATTTTGTTGGGCCAAATCGGTGACATCGTCGGGAAAAGCGGGGGGAGGGCTTTGAGCCACTGCCGCCACACCCCAGAGTAAGACAATAATGGAGGCTAGGGGCAGACAAGCCTGCCAGCTTGGGGAGAGTCTCCCGATAGCCTGTTTTAAGGATTGCCAAAACGTAGCACCCTGCCGCGAACGGAAGTTCCGAGACGGAGAGCGCCGCTTGCTTGTACGTTTCAACTTCCGGTTAAACGAGAATTTAGTGGTCATGCAAACCTCGCGGTAGAACGGAAACCGCCATTTCCGAGGAACGATTCGCAAATCGCCCCGGTGGCGGAGGAAGTTTGACCCGGTGGATTTTCCACCGTCCCCACCAAGGGGGAGAACGAGAAGAGGTGCAGTTCTCGCCCGCTCCGGTTTGTCGTAGCCGGAATCGCTTACCCTGCACGGTGTTGTTGTAGGGGGGGCTTGACGAACGGCCCCTAAGCGCTGAGTTTAGATATCCCACTCAAGCAGGATAAAGAGGCGGTGAGTCCGGTGGTCTCGATCGCCCTTCAGAAAGTGCGATCGCCACGAGACCCCTTTTCGGGCGCCACCTGCATTTATCTCTCCAGACGTCGGAGCGAGTTGTAGTAGTCGATACATCCGATCGAGGGATCCGATGCCTGCGCGAGAATTGGCCAACCCTGCGCGCTGCCATACAGAAAAAGCCGACAGATGGCCATGCTCCGAGTCACAATGATTGCACCAATTCTGGGAAGTTCATTCTGTATAACAGGATACCGTTTCTAATTTGCAAGCGGCTCCAGCCGGGAAAGCGATCGCCCTATCCGTCCGGTTTACATTGCCGTGTCTAATCCTCGTTTGTCTTGAGTCCGGGCATCCCACGAGGTCTGCCCACGGCGATCGGGGGCGGCAATCGGTGGGGAAATGTTAAGACATTTGTGTTAAATATTCCTGATATCCCAACTCGTCCAAACGCCCTTGTTTTTCGAGGACGGACGCGGCTAATTGTTCGCGATAACGTTGGATGCGATCGCGCAATTCGGGCCGAGTCGCCCCTAAAATCTGAACCGCCAACAAGCCCGCATTTTTAGCATTGCCGATCGCCACCGTCGCCACTGGAATCCCCCCGGGCATCTGGACGATCGAATAGAGCGAATCCACCCCCTGGAGGTGGCGGGTGGTCACGGGAACGCCAATCACGGGTAACGGCGTCAGAGAAGCTACCATCCCCGGCAAATGCGCCGCGCCTCCGGCTCCGGCAATAATCACTTGAATCCCCCGGTGGTGAGCCGTTTGGGCGTACTCCACCATCCGAGTCGGGGTGCGGTGCGCCGAGACGATCGCCACTTCGACCGGGATCTCGAAATCTTCGCAAACCGCGATCGCCGCTTGCATCGTCGGCAAGTCGGAATCGCTACCCATAATGATGCCGATTTGAGGTTCGTTCATTAGAAGTTTAAAGTTGAGATTTGAAAAAAATTGTAGATTTAGAGTGGTTCCCTACCCAAATTCCCAACTCGACTCCTCTTTAGGGCTATTGTCAGCACCCGCGATGAGTACACCAACTCCCCCTCTCAATTCCTCAACAGTGTCTCAGTGCGTCAACTTAGACCTGATTAACGCTCAATTGCCCGGTTATAACGGTTTGCATTGGGTCCGAACCGATCGCGAAGGCTATATCGAATCGATCCAGCCGATGCGCAGTGAAAAACCCCCCGCCCCCTGTTTGGAACAGTGGCAAGAAATGTCCTTGCTCGATGTCAACGGGGATTGGGTCTCTCTCGGCGGCGTAGACCTGCAAATTAACGGCGCCTTGGGCTTGGCGTTTCCCGAGGTCACCGACGCCGACGGCGATCGCCTCCAACAGATTTGCGATCGCCTCTGGGAACAAGGGGTAGACGGCTTTTTACCCACCATTGTCACCACCTCCACCGACAAGATCCAACGGGCCCTCGCCGCGATCGCCGCATGGGCCAGCCACCAACACCCTCAACAACAAACGGCCCAGATCCTCGGCGTCCACCTCGAAGGTCCCTTCCTCAACCCCGCCAAACGGGGCGCCCATCCCGAAGCCGACCTGCAACCCCTCACCCGCGATCGCGTCAACCGGGTTCTGGGGGAATTTGCCGATCTCGTCAAGATCGTCACCCTCGCCCCGGAACTCGACCCCACAGGGGAAGTCATCTCGGAATTGCGATCGCGCGGGATCGTCGTCAGTCTCGGTCATTCCCTCGCCACCGCCGCCCAAGCGAACGACGCCTTCGATCGCGGCGCCTCGATGGTCACCCACGCCTTTAACGCCATGCCGAGTCTGCACCACCGCGAACCCGGCTTACTCGGTCCGGCCATCTTGCGCCCGGACGTGCGCTGCGGCTTAATCGCCGACGGTCAGCACGTCTGCCCGATCGCTATCGAACTACTCCTGCGATCGGCCAATTACGGCAAAGGCGTGTTTCTCGTCAGCGACGCCCTCGCTCCCCTCGGTCTCCCGGATGGCGTCTATCCCTGGGACGAGCGCCAGATCGAAGTCAAAAACGGAACCGCCCGCCTCCCGGACGGCACCCTCGCCGGAACCACCTTACCCCTATTAACGGGAGTCGAAAACTTAGTGCGCTGGGGTTTGTGCGATGTCGGCGAGGCGATCGCCCTGGCGACGGTTTCCCCGCGCAAGGCGATCGGCTTGCCCACCCTCACCGTCGGACAACCCGCCAATCTCCTGCGATGGTCTTATCGAGAAGATACTGGAAACTTGAGCTGGGAACGACTCCAATGCAATCGCCACCGCAATCGTCAGTCGTCGCCGACCGATCCCTAGAACATCCCATACCGTCCGGATGTGACTCCCACGGTCGAGAATCAAACGATTACTCTTGATGAGTTGATTATCGGTTCGTCAGGAGTGTCCTTGAGTCAATCAACTATCCATCCCAGAGTCTAGCTTTGCCTAGGCTCTTTTTTCGATCGCCCCGGCCCGTTCCCGGCCCCTAACTCGCCGTCGGCAGTCCCGTTAAGGTGCGATCGCCTGCAATCACTTCACCGATCGCCCGCGCTTCTATCCCTTGGCTGGTAAACCATTGCAATGCTGCCTCCTGTTGCGAAGCACTCACTACTAACACAAAACCAATCCCCATATTAAAGGTATCGAACATTTCCGGCAGGGCTACCCCTCCCGTCCGTGCCAACCATTGGAAAATGGGCGGTACCGACCAACTCGCCGGATCGATCGCGATCGCTTTGTCTTCGGGCAAACACCGGGGCAAGTTCTCCGGCAACCCGCCCCCGGTAATGTGCGCCATCGCCCGAATCTCGATCCCCTGGCGGCGCGCTTCCAAAATCGGCTTGACGTAAATGCGCGTCGGCGTCAGCAAGATCTCTCCCAAACTGGTTCCGAGTTCTTCCGGGCGATCGCTCCAGTTCCAGCCGCGATCGCTCACAATTTTTCTCACTAAGCTGAACCCATTACTGTGAACCCCCGAACTGGCCAATCCGATCGCCACGTCGCCGACCGCCACCCGCGACCCGTCGAGCAGTTCGCTTTTTTCCGCGACCCCCACGCAAAATCCCGCCAAGTCGTACTCTCCCGGTCCGTAAAATCCCGGCATTTCCGCCGTTTCTCCCCCTTGTAGGGCACATCCGGCCTCTTGGCAGCCTCGGGCAATCCCTTTGACGACGTCGGCGAGTTGTTCCGCTTCCAGTTTGCCCGTCGCTAAATAATCCAGAAAAAAGAGCGGTTCGGCCCCGGAGGTCAGAACGTCGTTGACACACATCGCCACGAGGTCGATCCCTACGGTGTCGTGGCGGTTCAATTGCTGCGCTAATTTGAGTTTGGTTCCGACGCCATCGGTTCCCGACACTAACACGGGTTGTCGGTATCCGGCGGGCAGTTCAAAAAAACCGCTAAATCCGCCAATTCCACCTAAAACTTCCGGTCGGTGCGTACTTTCGACTAAATGGCGGATTTTTTCGACAAATGCTCGTCCCGCTTCGACGTCAACCCCGGCTTCTCGATAATCCATAACTCAATCTACAGTTGCGAATTTACTCTCGCGCTATTGTTCGTCTTCGGTATTCTACTGTCCTACGGGTCTCGCCGCTTCGCCGGGGCGATCGATGTCCTCTTTTTTCCGGCATTTCTACTCTTTTCGCGATTTAGGAAATCAGATGGGCGATCGCCCCCTTTTGTCAACCCACGGGGAAATTTAGGAGCTATGCATAACTTGGCGTTTTTGCGCGTAAATTTTTGATGAAGCGCTCTTACCCCCGAAAATTCGGGAACGTCAGTAAAAATTGCATTCAGAGAAAATCTCATCCGCCCTAAATTTGTAAAGTTTTAGTAAAGTTAGGGGGATTTTCCCCCTTCCACCGATCCCCAATCCTAAAAGTTCGTGTTAGTCTGTTGCAGTTCCAACTATTAAAGTGAACACGAAACGAGTATGAGTTAATGCTCGGGCGTTAAATGGAGTTTCGATCGTGAACAATCCAAAGCTCAATACGACTCGAACTCGGTTTCCGAATCACCTTCACAGTGGATGTATGAAGCAAAGATTTTGGTGGACTACGGCAGTCGTGCTGGTCACGGCGTTCGGGGCGACTTCCTCCAGTCACGCACAGCAGAATCGGCCCGTTGACGGGAGTGGAGAGCCAAGCCTATCGGCCTCCCCATCCGGAGATCGCGCGCAACCGCAAGCGCAGACCGTCTCGTCTGAAGTGAGCGAACTGCAAGCGCGCCGTTCGACCGACGCGATCGAACTCGGCGAGTACCCGTCCGAAACCGAAGCGGGTCAAAGCGAGATCTTGACCAAGATTCACCGACACCAATTCAACGGGCGATCGGCAGCGACCCTGTACGTGCGAGATCTTCCCGTCGTCACCTTCCTGGGAACTGCCGTCAATCGCGAACGGGCCACGGCGACGGTCACCAAAGTGGCGGCAGCACCGGACGACACAGGTGCGACGACCAAAGCGGAAGGAGCCGAGGTCAAGCCAGTCGCCCGGGGGACTTATGAAGAATTTGAAAGGGTCACCAATATTGGAACTGTGGCACCATCGGCATTGTCGCTGCTTTCTCGGGCGATCGCCGCGAATAGCGAGGTAGACAGAAGCGATCCCGTATGGCGGGCTAGCGCGATCGCCGCCAAATTGAACCAGATCGAGCGCACTAATGCCCCCGTAGAGATTGCCTTGACCTGGAACGGTTTAGTCGATAAAGAAGGCGAAATCGTCAGTGAAAGTTATTTGATTAAAGTCGATGACGAAGCGTTATTAGTCGTCGATGAGAATACCCGGCTTCCCGACACCACCGCCAACTTGGAGCAAGATGCGCTGCAGATGACCAATCGCCTGCGCCGTCTGGTCGCCGATGCGGCGCCGTTGAGTCAAGTTGCGAACAAACCCAAACCCAAACCGAAAGCCCCCGAGATCGTCACCAGTCCCGTTCAATTTGTCGTTAACGGCTGGGCCTCGTGGTACGGTCCGGGATTTCACGGACGCTTGAGCGCCAGTGGCGAAGTGTTCGATCAAAACGCACTCACCGCAGCCCACCGAACCTTGCCGTTCGGCACCGAGGTGCGGGTGACGAATTTGAACAACGGGCGATCGATCGTGGTGCGGATCAACGATCGCGGGCCGTTCGTCGGCAATCGCGTGATCGATTTGTCCGCCGCCGCCGCTCAAGTATTGGGGATGATGGATACGGGCGTCGCCCCGGTTCGCCTGGATATTTTGGGAGGGCGCAGGACCGCCTCGAACGTCCGCTAAGGAGTCGATTGAGCCGCGATCGCGACAGGAAAATAAGGACGAGAACATCGATTTTTCCTGTCGCGTTCTCACTCGATCGCAGGAGCCGTAGGGCGCTTTTTGCTAAACTACGGGGCGGAGAGTTGGCAGAGGGATCTGGGGTGTGGTAAAACTGTTGGCCGAAATTGCGCCGTTGCGTTACGAGTTAAAGCAATATCGACCCCGGCAATCGATCGCCTTGGTGCCGACCATGGGAGCGTTACATCGCGGACACCTGAGTTTGATCGAACGGGCGAGACAAGAGAACGAGATCGTCGTCGTCAGTATTTTTGTCAATCCTTTGCAGTTCGGCCCGAATGAAGATTTTCAGCAATATCCCCGGACGTTAGAACGCGATCGCGACATTTGCGATCGCGCGGGGGTGGATGTGATTTTTGCGCCGAATGCGTCAGAAATGTTAGGCGATCCCAACACTTCACCGGAGGATACGCCTCCGGCGTCGCTACGCGAACGCACCGTGGTGATTCCGCCTCAGTCGATGACCCGACATCTGTGCGGGCGATCGCGCGTCGGTCATTTCCAAGGGGTGGCGACGATCGTCACCAAGCTGCTCGATATCGTCCAACCCGATCGCGCCTATTTCGGACAGAAGGACGCCCAACAGCTCGCGATCGTCCGGCGTTTGGTCGCCGATCTCAATTTACCCGTGGAGATTATCGGCTGTCCGATCGTGCGCGAAGCCTCCGGATTGGCGATGAGTTCGCGCAATCGCTATTTAACCGACGAACAGAAACAAGAAGCGGCAGCACTCTATCGCAGTTTGTGCAAAGCCCGTCAGATCTTTCGTGCGGGAGAGCGATCGGCGGCGGCTATAATTGCAACGGTTAAAGCAGAACTGTCTGCAATTGAGGCAATCGAACTGGAGTATTGCGAATTGGTCGAACCGACGACATTAAAACCCTTAGAGACGATTGAAGAATCTGGATTGTTAGCCGTCGCCGCCCGAGTCGGTCTCACTCGCGCGATCGACAATATTATGCTGCACGACCGCCAAGCCATTGTCGCGATCGACGGTCCGGCAGGGGCGGGCAAATCCACGGTCGCGCGCTCGGTCGCCCGAGAATTGGGATTGATGTATCTCGATACGGGAGCGATGTATCGCGCCGTGACTTGGTTGTTGCGCGATCGCGACATTCCCCTCGACGATGAAGCTGCCGTGGAGGAAGTGGTCGCCCAAGCTGAAATTCGCTTGCAAGTCCCGGACGACGATCCGCAAGCCCCTTGCCAAGTGTGGATTAACGATCGCGACGTTACCGAAGCGATTCGCTCTTTGGACGTGACCGCCCACGTGTCCGCCGTCGCCGCCTTGGGCTGCGTGCGTCGCTATTTGCTGAAACAACAACAGCGTTACGGTCGTCAGGGCGGCGTAGTTGCAGAAGGACGCGATATTGGCACCCACGTGTTCCCCGATGCGGAGTTGAAGATTTTCTTAACTGCATCGGTAGAAGAACGCGCCCGTCGCCGCCATCAAGATCTCGCCGATCGCGGTGAAGGACAGATCGGTCTCGAACGACTCGCCCGGGATTTACAAGAACGAGATCGTAAAGATAGTACGCGGGACATTGCTCCCCTGATGAAAGCTCCCGACGCGATCGAAATCGATACGGACGGTCTGAGCATCGAACAAGTGGTGCGCGCGATCGTCGATCGATATCGCGATCGCCATTTGTAAAGTGGGATCCTCCCCTGGCGGCTCCTTCTCGATCGCCCTCGCTCGGAATTGAACCGGGTTCTTCTGGCCCGTGCCAATTCTCCGGTTGCGGTCGGTCGGGGGATGAAACTCCCGAGAGAGATTCACATTCACCCTCTCTCGGGAAGCCGCCAACCATCGATCTAAGCTCGAGCGGGTTTCATTTCAGATGGAAAGCTGCCGATTGATGCGATCGGGTAGGACATTCCAGCTCGTTTCCCCGCCTGTGGAAATCTGGCGAGGTGTTTCTACATGAGTTTATTGAGAAGTGCTAGAGAGTCGATCTCCGTTCTCCGACGGATGTACTACATTTCCTCAAGCTGTCATTTCTGGAATGTCGTTGCTGGAAAAACGGGCATTCAGCCATCAGGTTTGTGCCTGAGTCGAGCGAAAGTTGCGGTAACCATCGCTCGTTATCGCTCGTTTTCGCCCAGTCTCGATCGCCGATCGCTCGATTGTTAAATCTTCTCCTTGCCATGAGGGTGCCATAACGATTCGCTCTTGCTTGACAACTCCGAAAAAATATCATTTAGGAGATTGAATTTGGCAACCTTTCGTCCCTCGGCTATTTGGCAAAAACTGGCGATCGCCCTCGGCGCTACCCTCGCCAGTCTCCTTGCGGGTTCGTTTTTTCCTTCGAGCCACGTTTCCTCTCACGCCTTTCCTTTTTTATCTTTCTTGAAACGAGAAACGAAGGTACGAGACTCTTATTCCCCTCCGGTCAATGCTTTACAATTCGGTCGGGTTTCGATCGCCCGTCTCGATAACTTTCAACAGGCGATCGAGCAAAAACAAATTGAAAAAGAAAAGCGGTTAATTGTTGACGTTCCTGTTTCTTTTCAAGGAACGACGATTTACGATGTCGAATTAGGGAGCGAACAGAAATATATTGCCCTAACTTTCGATGACGGACCGTGGCCGAACTATACCGAACAAGTTTTAGATATTCTCAAACAGAATCAAGTTCCGGGAACGTTCTTTTGGATTGGCAAGCATTTAAAAGCTTTTCCCGAGATCGCCAAAAAAGTAGTCGCCGACGGCCATGCGATCGCCAATCACACCTGGAGTCACCACTATCACCCCGTCCCCCCGGAAGTCGCCGCCCGAGAAATCGAAGATACCGCCTCGTTAATCTACGAAATCACGGGGGTGCAAACCAGAATTTTTCGCCCCCCCGGTGGCGTTCTTACTAATGGTTTGGCGAGTTATGCCCGCAGCCAAAACTATCTCGTCGCCATGTGGTCGAGTGATGCCCGAGAAGCTAGCTTACCCTCGTTACAACAATTAATTAATAATGTGGTCAATACGGCCCGTTCGGGTGGCATCGTCCTCATGCACGATGGTGGCGGCGATCGCTCGGTGACCGTTCGAGCATTACCGACGATTATCGCCGCACTCAAACAGCGTCAATATCAATTCTTAACTTTACCCGAACTGCTCGAACTCAAAGAACGAGAGTTACAACAACCACCGGAAACGGAACCACCTGCGGAAGTTCAAACGCCGAAACCGGATGGAATTGAGTAAGAAGGGAAGAGGGAAGAGGCAAAAGGCAATAAAAAAGGCAGTCCCCGACTCCCTTCGGTTGACTGCCTTCTTTTGTAGGAATTGCGCAATTGGACGATCGCGGGGAACTCGAATCGATGCGCGTTCCCCCGATCTCCAGAAACTACCTCATTAGGCTTTTACCGCAACCTTTTCCCCTGCCGCTTGCGCACTGGCTTCCGGCGTGTCGGCTTCCGAAGGTGGTACGACTTGCCAGAACTGGGGCAAATATTGTTCCCAATTGGCTAAAATCGCCTTCGCTTTGCCGCTTCCCGTGCGTTCGGCGTGCAGTTCGATCAGTTCTCGTAACTGTTTCTCCCCTGCTGGGGTGCTGACGCGCTGAATACTGACAATTTCCGGATTGACTTTCGCCGGGAAACTGTCATCTTCATCTAAGAAGTAGGCCAAACCGCCTGTCATCCCGGCGCCGACGTTACGTCCGGCTTTACCGAGAACGACGATAACGCCGCCCGTCATGTACTCGCAGCAGTGATCTCCCGCGCCTTCGATGACGGCTTTACCCATCGAGTTGCGAACGCCGAAGCGTTCTCCGGCTTGACCTCGGGCGAGGAGAACGCCACCCGTGGCGCCGTAGAGGCAGGTGTTGCCGACGATCGCATTTTCCGCCGGGTCGTAGTTGGCGGCGGCGGGAGGATAAATAATAATCTCGCCGCCGTGCATCCCTTTACCGACGTAATCGTTACTTTCGCCTTCGAGAATCAGGCTCATTCCCGGCAAGTTGAAGGCGCCGAAGCTTTGACCTGCGGCCCCTTGGAACTTGAGGGTAATCTGACCTTGAAAGCCCGTATTGCCGTATTGAGAGGCAATATGTCCGGCAAGTCGGGCGCCGACGCTGCGATCGGTATTCACCAGGGGAATCGTTTTTTCGACGGTTCCTTGATTTTGGATGGCGGCTTGAATCTGGGCATCGGCGAGTAACTGGTCGTCGAGGACCGGACCGTTACTGTGAACGGGCCCGTGATTTAACCAGGAGCGATCGCCGCGAGTATCGGGTAACTCGGTGATGCAGTCGAGATTGAGCGTCCCCGTTTTAGTCAGGTTCAAATTCGCGGTCGGGGTCAGCAGGTCGGCGCGACCGATTACTTCGTCGAGAGAACGATAGCCGAGTTTGGCGAGCAGACTGCGGACTTCTTCGGCGATGAAGTAGAAGAAGTTGACCACGTGTTCGGGAACACCCGTGAAGCGCGCTCGCAGTTTTTCTTGCTGGGTGGCGACGCCGACGGGGCAGGAGTTGGTATGGCAGATGCGGGCCATGATGCAGCCTTCGGCGATCATGGCGATCGAGCCGAAGCCGAACTCTTCGGCGCCCATTAAGGCACCCATCAGCACATCCCAACCCGTTTTCAAACCGCCATCGACGCGCAGGACGACGCGATCGCGCAGTTTGTTTTCCATCAAGACGCGGTGAACTTCAGTCAATCCCAGTTCCCACGGGGTTCCGGCGTGTTTGATCGAGGAGAGTGGCGAGGCTCCGGTTCCGCCGTCGTGACCGGAAATTTGAATGATATCGGCGTTCGCTTTCGCCACCCCGGCGGCGATCGTGCCGATGCCGATTTCCGCCACTAATTTCACCGAAACCCCCGCATTCGGGTTGATTTGGTGCAGGTCGAAGATCAATTGCGCCAAATCTTCGATGGAATAGATATCGTGGTGCGGCGGCGGCGAAATCAGGGAAACGCCGGGTTTCGATCGCCGCAGCATGGCGATGTAGGGGCTCACTTTCTTGCCGGGAAGCTGTCCGCCTTCACCGGGTTTCGCCCCTTGGGCGACCTTAATTTCGATCTGCTTGGCATTCATCAGGTACTCGGGAGTGACCCCAAAGCGTCCCGACGCCACCTGTTTGATCGCCGAAGAGGCCGTATCGCCGTTACGCAAGCCTTTTAAGTGAGGCAGTAAGGGGGAATGGCCCCGTTCGTCCACGTCGTCGAGGACTTTAAAACGAGTCGGATCTTCGCCGCCTTCGCCGGAGTTGGATTTCCCGCCGAGGCGGTTCATGGCGATCGCCAAAGTCTCGTGAGCTTCCCGCGACAGGGCGCCCAAAGACATCCCCCCGGTGCAGAAGCGCTTGACAATCGCTTCGACGGGTTCGACCTCTTCGATCGCGATCGAGGGGCGATCGCTGTTAAAGTCGAGCAAATCCCGCAAAGCCGTGCGCGGACGCCCTTGCAAATACTTCTGATAAACCGTGTAGTGGTCGTAACCGCTCTTCGCCGTTTCCGCCACCGCGCCGTTGCCATTTCCGGCGGCCTCACCTTGGAAGCTGGCGACCGCTTTATGCAGCGCTTTCGCCATTTCCGGGCTGTTCATGTGGTACTCGCCCCCGGGACGGTATTGGATGAACCCGAGGTTTTCCAGTTTCTTGGTACTCAGTTCCGGGAACGCTTTCTTATGGAAGGCCAACACTTCTTGGGCCAGTTCTTCGACGCTCAAGCCGCCGACCCGGGAAGTGGTTCCGGAAAACGCCAGTTCCAACAGCTCGTTACCGATGCCGATCGCCTCGAAAATTTGGGCGCCGTGATAGCTCGACAGCAGGGAAATGCCCATTTTCGAGAGAATCTTCAACAAGCCCAATTCGACCGCATGGCGGTAATTCCCTTGCGCTTGCTCCACGGACAGTTGCGGCAATTTGCCCCGTTCCATCTGTTTCTGGGTTTTGGCATCGGCCCACCAGTGGCGCACGGTTTCTAAGGCCAAATAGGGGCAAATGGCACTAGCTCCGTAGCCGATCGCGCAAGCGAAATGATGGGTACTCCAGCATTGCGCCGTATCGACCACCAGGGAGGCTTTCATCCGCAACCCTTGGCGGATCAAGTGGTGGTGAACCGCACCGACGGCGAGCAGGGGCGGAATGTAGGTGGTTTCGGCGTTGAGGGCACACTGCCCGCCAGAGCGATCGCTTAAAATTAAGATTTTCGTTCCTGCGCGCACGGCTTGCGCCGCCCGTTCGCAAAGGCGATCGACGGCGGTGCGTAAGGCGCCCGGACCGCCGGAAATTGAGAACAAGGTACTCAAGGTCTCGGTTTGGAAGCCACTGCTGCGAATGCTTTCTAATTCGGCTTCGTTGAGTACCGGGGTCTCGATCTTCAACTGTCCGGCATATTCCGGCTTGACTTCGAGCAGGTTCCCCCGTTCGCCGAGGACCATGTTCAGCGACATCACCAAGCTTTCGCGCAAGGGGTCGATCGCCGGATTGGTCACCTGGGCGAATCGTTGTTTGAAATAGTCGTAGAGTAAGTGCGGTTTTTCCGACAGCACGGCCAGGGGAATGTCATCTCCCATGCAGAAGGTCGGCTCTTTCCCGGCGCTGGCCATGTCTTGGATAATCATTTCCACGTCTTCCGTGGTGTAGCCGAACGCGGTTTGCCGTTGCAGGAGGGTGTTGTCTTCCAAACGCGCTTGCCCTTCAAAGCTTTGCGGCTCTAATTGGGCGCGGTGTTCCGCCAGCCAGGTGCCGTACGGTTGGCTGCGGGCAATCCGTTCTTTGATTTCCCAGTTTTTGAGGATTTCGTGACTTTCGAGATCCACCGCAATCATTTGACCCGGCCCCAAGCGTCCTTTTTCGACGATTTCGGCTTCGGGAAGTTCGACGACTCCGGCTTCGGAGGCGACGACGATGTAGCCGTCTTTGGTGATGACGTAACGGGCCGGGCGCAAGCCGTTGCGATCGAGGGTGGCGCCGATTTGCTTGCCGTCGCCGAAGACGAGCAAGGCCGGACCGTCCCACGCTTCTTGGATGCCGCTATAGTATTCGTAAAAATCGACGATTTCTTGGCGATTCGCCAGTTCTGGCTGATTTTGGTACGCTTCGGGCACCATGACGGTGAGGGCTTCCATCGGCGATCGCCCGGAAAGTACCAGCAGTTCCATGACGTTATCGAGGGTCGCCGAGTCGCTGTTCTCTCGGCTGACAATCGGTTTGAGATCCTCGATGCGATCGCCCCACACCGGATGGGTCAAATCCACTTCGCGCGCCATCATCCAGTTAATATTGCCCAGCAGGGTGTTAATTTCCCCGTTGTGCCCGAGCAGCCTCATCGGCTGGGCGAGGGGCCATCGCGGCATCGTATTCGTGCTGAACCGTCGGTGGTACACCGCAAAGTGACTGACGTAATCGGGATCTTTGAGATCCAGATAGAAGTCTCCTAGCACGGCGGAGCGCACCATACCTTTGTAGACGATCGTGCGGCTGGAGAACGAACAAATATAAAAATTATCGCCCCAGGTCAGCCGATCGTCGGCGGCGATCGCTTTGCCGATCGACCGCCGCGCTAAATACAACCGCCGTTCGAGTGCGTCTCCACTCACCCCTTCGGCTTCGACGATCAGTTGTTGACACCCGGGTTGATTTTCTCGGGCCTGGATCCCTAACACGTCCGGATTGACGGGAACCGGACGCCAGGCGATCGCTTTCAACCCCTCGCTGTCGAGGACTCCCTCGACGACTTCGCGCGCGATGCTGAATTCCTGCGGATCTCGCGGCACGAACATCATCGCCACCCCCAAACTTTCACGGGGGGGCAAACTCTGAGCGCTCTTGGCTAAATCCCGTTCGAGCAGAGCCCAGGGGATGGCACTCATCACTCCGGCTCCATCTCCGGAATCTCGGTCTGCCGAACAACCGCCGCGATGTTCCAGACAGGTTAAGGCACTTAAAGCTTTGGCAACAATCTCGTGATTGGCAGCCTGACGCGGATTGGCAATGAATCCGACGCCACAGGCATCCCGTTCTTCGACCAACCATCGTTGGCCTCCATACCCAGCTTCTAACCCCTGATTCATTGGTTTATTCTGATTCAACGCTCTCCCTCCCGGAGTGGCTTACTGTATTTGTTGACTCAAGACTGACGAGGATGGCACCGTGCCTAGAACGGTCGCGCGACGAGTTGACTTGGCTGTAGCGCTGCGATCGAGGCAGTTCGTTCGCCGAGGATCGAACGGTTAATGGTAATTTCCCTCTTTTTCGGGGAAGCGGAGCCGGATCGGACGACGCACTGGCTCCTTTCTGGCGACTTGCCGAGTCGGCTGCAGTCGCATTCGCTTCATTCGATCGTTCATTTTTAATTCCCGCGCTTTGACTCCCCGGCGGCTGCGGGCTAAGGAAAATCTAGTCTCTTCACCGTTGCTCCAACGGGGGCGATCGCGATAGCCAAATCCTTGAAAAGCAAAAAATTAATTTCAGAGGTAACTACTAATTTCAGAGGTAACTACTATCTTAAACAAAAACAGCTCAAAAGCAGATATCGCCAAATTCCTCTCCTTTGGGGATCGCCAGAACTGCCGGGTCAACGATTTGCTTTTCAACTCTGCTTGCCGTTACTCGATGCTCGTTCAATGCTTTTCTCCCTATTTCTTGCCGCCGTCGATCGTCGTTTCCCTTTCTCTTGAGCGAGATCTCCGCCGCGTTGTCCGCTTGTCTCACTCCACCATCCCACTAGCGCTTTCCAGTATAGATTGACCACCTCCCCCACTTAAGCCATCTGTTTACGCTTGATGTCCTTCAAGTGGGGAAGTCCAGTCCCTCGCGACACTGGTTTTCTGCTTCGTCCCGTGCCAACTAGAGCATCGTAACCGATACTCCCCGTCACTTCCAGTCCACAGAGATTTTCTGCTCGTTTGAGTGCAAACCCTTCTGGAATCGACCTTGACTGTCGCCATCGAACCCATCCTAGTTTGGGAAACTCGATCGCATCACTCCTTATCGGGTCTTTCCCTAATTGAGGAAAAACAAACGAACGCATCCGATACTTACTTTTAAAACGAGGGCAGCCCAACCCCTTGACTTTCAGGTCATCCCCAGCTCGGTCTAAAGTCCTTAAAACCTGCTGTACAACTTGGGAGTGAACTGTTTTTAGTTGAGAGTATTGTTTTTTGGCCTCGGTTAATTGCTTGGCTTGCCTGTCATCGTTTGGGAAGGGTTCGTCAGCCGCAATGATGTATTCAGATTGAATCGAGCAAGCATGAATAGGAGACTTACGGGAGCTACACCCATTTTTACGCTGTCCAAGGGCAAAGTTCCAAACCGAACGACATCCATCTAGAGTAGATTCGATGACGGCCATCTGTTCGGCACTGGGTTGTAACTTGTATTCGTAAGTCATGGTTAGCATGAAGACGGGATAGTTGATCTGGACTGCATCGCTGTGTAAAGGATTTAAAGCATTTGCCAACGATCGGGGCATCGAACCGCTTAGTTGGCTTGTGGGAGTCGATCTATGCCCGCCCTCAAACATTTCTCGTCTGGACGACTCGCTCGTTTTTGAGGACGGGGTTTTATAGCTCCCTCAAACTCCCTCGTTCCGAAAAATAATATATAAGTGATTCTCATCTGGCAATCCCTTACACGGTGAGTCGGAGCGATCGCCTCGGCATTCGGTGAATCGTTCGTTTTCCGCTTACGCTCGTCCCCTCCCTCGCCTCGGTAATCTCGGGAGCGAGCGACCCGATCGCTTGTCCGGTCTCTTTTTCGCTCCACGGGCGGCGCCGACTCCCTACGAGTCTGACCGCCTTCGGCGATCGTCCCCCCGTCTCGAAGAGATCGGAATCGCACCCTCGGTTCGAGGGGAGGCTCCTCAATTCAACCCGTGTTCTCGGAGGCTGTTCGCTTGCTTCCGCTCCCTGCCGATGAGGATTGAAGCGAGGAAATGTCTTTACCGCTTGTCGTTCTTCGGAAAGATTCTTTTGTGAAACAATCCGAAGGCCGACGGATCTTTCCAATTGTGTTTATTATGAACCGATTTACTCGAAAATAAGTCAAGAGATCTTGATAGTCCTCTGAGGGTCTACATTCCAAGCTTTATTTTGTTGTCCCAACTCCGTTGATTTTCAAATAACTTTTTTTGAGTAAATCTACTTAAAAGTTGACGGGAAGGTGAGTACAAATACGCGATCGCCTCGGCCTAACCCTCCACCTAATCCCTATCCATCTTCGGAGATCGTCGCAGTGCAGCAGCAAGTGATTCGTTTTTCCCGGGTTGCTTTTTCCGTTACTATCAAGTCTAAAAAGATGATTTAAAACAGGTTTGCGCTCTAGAGTCAGCCCCCAACTTTCGGCGATCGCTCCATCTCAACTGAGGTTGTCTCCCCGACTCCCTTTTTATTTTTGACGCTAAAAATAGCGGCTTTTTAATAAAGTTCCTTTAAAGGATCGAAGCTCTGATTAAAGACTTGATGTAGATCGGTTAAATTCATTTCACGAACGGATGACACCACCGCGATCGAGTTGTTAGGCTGAACGGGAAAGATTCGATAACTCGTTTCTCCTCCTCACGGTTCGCCGCTTCCACGGCTTCTGACGTCCCCACCCGGGAGCCGTATCGATCGCCCGCACGATGACTCGCACTTCGGGATCGACCGGAGTTGTCCCATCGAGTCCCAGTGTTCGAGGGGGTTAGATGCAACTCCCAACCTTTTCGGAACTTACAGCTTTATCAGGAGACAGGATTATGGTTAACGTCCAACCCAGCACTCGTGATGCAGGAGTCTCGACCCCGGTCGGTTCTCCCCCCGGCGTCGCCGCGACGGAATTGCGACCCTGGGGGTCTTTCACGGTTCTTGAAGAAGGAAAAGATTATAAAATTAAAAGAATTGAAGTTAAACCGGGTCATCGGTTGAGTTTGCAAATGCACCACCACCGCAGCGAACATTGGATCGTGGTTTGCGGTACGGCGAAAGTGGTTTGTGGCGATCGCGAATTGATGCTCACTAGCAACCAATCGACTTACGTCCCCCAATGCACCAATCATCGGCTGGAAAATCCCGGCGTCATTCCCCTAGTTTTGATTGAAGTTCAAAACGGCGAGTATTTAGGGGAAGATGACATCGTTCGCTTCCAAGATGACTATGCTCGCACCAAGTCTTAACAAGTCTTCATTAGTCCGCGCCAGCCATTCGACCGTCAATCCCTTGGCGGTCGATGCTGTTCTTGTTTGACCCCCTAGGCGACCAAGGCGTTTACTTGTCGATCGCGCGCCCCTACAATCAAACTACAGTTGAAGGTCATCGTTATCGCTTTAATGATTCATCTGAGTAAGACGGCCTTGAAAGAAGTTAGCCGCCTGAAAGCTAAGCAAAATAACCCGGATGCGGTGTTTCGCGTCGGAATTGGCGCCGGAAGCTGTGCGAGTTTTTGCTATAGCCTCCAGTTTGATTCGTCTGTGGGAGCCGAGGATACCGTATTTGAGAGTAACGGGCTTCGCGTTGTTGTCGATCGCGCCAGCTTGAATTACCTTGACGGTCTGACGATCGATTATTCTGAGGATCTGATGGGGGGCGCCTTTCGCTTTCACAACCCCAACGCTACCGAAACTTGTGGTTGCAGTAACGCTTTTGAGGTCGATCGCGATCGTCTCAACTCCGTTTAAGAGCGGCAGTTAGGCTAGAGCGCGATCGCGGCGAGACGTCCATTTTGAAGGCGATCGCCACTCGGGTCGATCCCCTCTCGCGGGCGATCGCCGCCCTTTTTCGAGCCAAAAAATTGACAGGCACTCATCAAACCCGATATAGTTGTAGTTTGTTAGAAAGATACAAACGCAAACCTTTGCAAAAGCTGTAGCTCATGCCCACAATTCAGCAGCTCATTCGTAGTGAACGCCAAAAAATTCAGAAGAAAACCAAATCGCCCGCTCTGAAAAGTTGCCCCCAGCGTCGGGGAGTCTGCACGCGCGTTTACACCACCACCCCCAAAAAGCCGAACTCCGCCCTGCGGAAAGTGGCTCGGGTTCGCTTGACATCTGGGTTTGAAGTCACCGCCTATATTCCGGGCATCGGTCACAACCTTCAAGAACACTCCGTCGTGATGATTCGAGGCGGTCGGGTTAAAGATTTACCTGGCGTGCGCTACCACATCATCCGTGGCACCTTAGATACTGCCGGAGTGAAAGATCGCCGTCAAGGTCGCTCCAAGTACGGAGCCAAGCGTCCTAAGTAATTGCCGCTCTCTTTAAAGATCGAGTCACGCTTCGAGTAGCTCGCCATGACAACGCCTGACGAGCCTCGCGGCGATCGGTCAAGGAAAAACCAACGGGTTCGCCTGTCAGTCGAGTTTTGCTAATAAAGAGCGCAACTTCATCTCTGAATTGCCGAGTGCAACCGTGGGGCACACGGTCAAGAAGCTCGCCGAGGGGAAAGTCGTCGGACTCCCGATGAAGCGAGAATCTCCGTCCCTTTAGGTCGGAGAGTGTCAATCAAGCTCTAGAATAATTTTCGTCGTCAAGAGTTTACTATGTCTCGTCGCACTGCCATTCAAAAACGTCCGATTCCTCCTGATTCCGTTTATAACAGCCGCCTCGTGAGCATGATGATCCGGCGGATCATGAAGAATGGCAAGAAATCCGTTGCCTCTCGCATCATTTACGATGCCATGAAAACGATCGAAGAACGCACGGGTTCCGATGCGCTCGAAACGTTTGAAAAAGCTGTCAAAAATGTAACGCCTTTGGTTGAAGTAAAAGGTCGGCGCGTTGGTGGGGCCACCTACCAAGTTCCGATGGAAGTCCGACCGGATCGAGGCACCAGTTTGGCACTGCGTTGGATTACCCAGTTTGCGCGTTCTCGTTCCGGGAAAACGATGGCCATGAAATTGGCGAACGAACTGATGGATGCCGCCAACGAAACGGGAAATGCCATTCGCAAGCGGGAAGAAACCCATCGGATGGCGGAAGCCAACAAAGCATTTGCTCACTATCGGTATTAAACTCGTTTCAGGTGAGTGGACGACTGCGAAGCGATCGCCATCTATGTAAACAAATCTTGCGAAAAATATTAAAATGTAACAAGATAGAGAAATCCGCGTTCGCTGCCTCCCAATCGGGAAGGATGTCAGACGTGGATTGTAGTCGTCAGAGGGTTGAGTCAGTCAAAGGCGAGAGCCGCCAACCCGTCCCCAATTGACGATTCAAGACTCCTTCAGTGCGATCTTTGGCGATAGCCGACCGTTCGAGATCGTCGTCTGGCCTGGCTTACAGGCAGATAGCGCGATCGAAGAGGATCGGGTGGATTCGACCCGGTACGAACCGCCAGTCCAAGGGAACCCCGCCGAGCAGTACAATCATCTGTGGAGGAAATCAGGGCTTCGCGATCGGCGAGTCAACTTCCCAAGCGATGAAAACATTGCCCCACCAGTGGGGCAGTTAGTGTGGAAATGTCTTCATCGAAAGCAGTTCCACCCCTCCCATCGGGGAACCGCTCGTAACGGTCGATCCTCCGAGAACCGATCGCTCCGATCGAGTGAGCCAGAAAACGGGGGGAGCGCCGTGGCTCTTGAGAGCAACGAGTCGTAAGGCTCACGTGGCGCGATCGTCCCACTTGGGTCAATCTCCCCCCTCAACAGTGCAATACCCCGCGATCGAGATCGGGGAGAATTGGCAACCGAGGTGCTACGCCTGACGCTCGCTCTCGGGACACCTGAAGCGAGAACCGACGGCATTAGCCCGTCCCGTCAAAGTTCTGAGGCTCTCTAGGGAATTTTGACCAGTCCGATTGCTGCGATCGCAATTGACACCGTTAGAATCATTTCCTGAAGGCACAACCACTTGCAGCAAAGACTAAGGAGGTAGCTGTGGCACGTAATGTCCCGCTTGAGAAACTAAGAAATATAGGAATCGCTGCTCATATTGACGCGGGAAAAACGACAACAACCGAGCGAATTCTGTTCTATTCCGGCATGATTCACAAATTAGGTGAAGTTCATGAAGGAAGCGCGGTAATGGACTGGATGGCTCAGGAGCGAGAGCGGGGCATTACGATTACTGCCGCTGCGATCACGACCAACTGGAAAGAGCATCAAATCAACATTATCGATACTCCCGGACACGTGGACTTCACCATCGAAGTGGAACGATCCATGCGGGTGTTAGATGGTGTTGTCGCGGTTTTCTGCTCCGTTGGTGGCGTTCAGCCTCAATCTGAAACCGTCTGGCGGCAAGCCGATCGCTACAAAGTGCCTCGGATTGCATTCGTCAACAAGATGGATCGCACGGGAGCGAACTTCTTCAAAGTTTATGACCAACTTTGCGATCGCCTCAGAGCCAACGCCGTTCCGATTCAAATCCCCATTGGGAGCGAAGATAACTTCCGGGGCATCGTCGATCTGGTGCGGATGCGTGCCAAGATCTACACCAACGATGTAGGAACGGACATCGAAGATGCCGAAATCCCCGACGATATCCTCGAAGTCGCTCAAGAATATCGCGCCAAACTCGTCGAATCGGTTGCCGAAACCGACGACGCCTTGACCGAAAAATATTTGGAAGGCGAAGCGCTCACCGAAGACGAAATTCGCGACGCCCTGCGTAAAGGCACGATCGCCGGAACGATCGTCCCCACCCTATGCGGTTCGGCCTTCAAAAACAAAGGGGTTCAACTGTTACTCGATGCCGTCGTCGATTACCTGCCCGCACCGACGGAAGTGCCTCCCATTCAGGGCATCCTTCCCGACGGCGAAACGGCTACCCGACCCGCCGACGACGATGCGCCGATGTCCGCCCTTGCCTTCAAGATCATGTCCGATCCCTACGGACGTTTGACGTTCCTGCGGGTTTACTCGGGGATCATCGAAAAAGGGAGTTACGTTTACAACTCCTCCAAAGGCAAAAAAGAGCGGATCTCCCGCTTGATCGTCCTTAAATCCGACGAACGGATCGAAGTCGATCAACTGCGAGCCGGACAGTTGGGAGCCGCCCTGGGTCTGAAAGAAACCTTCACCGGGGACACGATTTGCGACGATTCAAATCCGATCGTCCTCGAATCCCTGTACATTCCCGAACCCGTCATTTCCGTGGCGGTCGAACCGAAGACCAAGCAAGACATGGAGAAACTCTCCAAAGCCTTGCAATCCCTGTCCGAAGAAGACCCCACCTTCCGCGTCAGCATCGATCCCGAGACCAATCAGACCGTGATCGCCGGAATGGGCGAATTGCACCTGGAAATTCTCGTCGATCGGATGCTTCGGGAATTTAAGGTCGAAGCGAACGTGGGCGCCCCGCAAGTGGCCTATCGCGAAACCGTCCGCAAAGCCATTACCGCCGAAGGCAAATTCGTCCGCCAGAGCGGTGGTAAAGGGCAATACGGTCACGTCGTGATCGAACTGGAACCCGGAGACCCGGGAACGGGCTTCGAGTTTGTCTCCAAAATCGTCGGTGGTTCCGTACCGAAAGAGTACATCAACCCCGCCGAACAAGGGATGAAAGAAGCCTGCGAATCTGGTATTCTAGCAGGTTACCCCCTCATCGACGTCAAAGTGACGCTGGTAGACGGTTCCTATCACGACGTAGACTCGTCGGAAATGGCCTTTAAGATCGCCGGATCGATGGCGATGAAAGAGGCCGTCATGAAAGCTTCACCGGTTCTGTTAGAGCCGATGATGAAAGTTGAGGTTGAGGTTCCCGAAAACTTCCTCGGGGACGTCATGGGCGACCTCAACTCCCGTCGGGGTCAAATCGAAGGCATGGGTTCCGATGAAGGAATTGCCAAAGTGACTGCTAAAGTTCCGCTAGCAGAAATGTTTGGTTATGCCACCGATATCCGCTCGAAGACCCAAGGACGCGGTATATTTTCAATGGAGTTCAGCCACTATGAAGAGGTGCCTCGCAATGTGGCCGAACCCATTATCGCCAAGAGCAAAGGGAACGCATAAAACAGCCGTCAGCAGTCAGCCATCAGCACGAGCGCTCTTTGGCTGACGCTCCCTCAAGGCTCAGTTCAAGCCAGAGTCTGGCACTCACGCCCAATTCTATTAAAGCTGACAGCCGATTGCTGATAGCTGATTGGTATTTCAGGAATAAGGAACACATCATTCATGGCACGCGCAAAGTTTGAACGGAATAAGCCTCACGTTAACATCGGTACGATCGGCCACGTCGATCACGGCAAGACGACTTTAACCGCAGCGATCACGCTGACCCTTGCCTCTCTCGGTCAAGCCCGCGCGAGAAAGTACGATGAAATCGATGCGGCTCCCGAAGAAAAAGCTCGGGGGATCACGATCAACACGGCTCACGTGGAGTATCAAACCGACGACCGTCACTACGCCCACGTCGATTGCCCGGGTCACGCCGACTACGTGAAAAATATGATTACCGGAGCCGCCCAGATGGACGGGGCGATCCTGGTGGTCTCTGCTGCCGATGGGCCGATGCCTCAAACCCGCGAGCATATCCTGTTGGCCAAGCAGGTCGGCGTTCCCAACATCGTGGTTTTCTTGAACAAGCAAGACCAAGTTGACGACGAAGAACTGCTCGAACTCGTCGAACTCGAAGTCCGCGAACTGCTCAGCGACTACGACTTCCCCGGCGATGACATTCCGATCGTTTCGGGTTCTGCCTTGTTGGCCCTCGAAGCGCTCACCAGCAACCCGAACATCAAGAAAGGTGACAACGAGTGGGTTGACAAAATCTACGCGCTGATGGACGAGGTCGATGCTTACATCCC
Organism: Oxynema mangrovii CENA135; assembly: GCF_016632315.1. Lineage (NCBI taxonomy): Bacteria > Bacillati > Cyanobacteriota > Cyanophyceae > Oscillatoriales > Oscillatoriaceae > Oxynema > Oxynema mangrovii. The sequence continues at coordinate 448,858 of NZ_JAEOXH010000001.1, forward strand.
GACTCCGGAACGCGATATTGACAAGCCGTTCTTGATGGCGGTGGAAGACGTCTTCTCGATTACGGGTCGCGGTACGGTGGCGACGGGTCGGATCGAACGCGGTAAGGTCAAAGTTGGCGATACCGTCGAACTCGTCGGCATCAAAGATACTCGTAGCACCACGGTGACGGGCGTCGAGATGTTCCAAAAGGTTCTCGATGAAGGGATGGCTGGCGATAACGTCGGCGTCCTCCTGCGCGGGATCCAAAAAGCCGATATCGAACGCGGTATGGTGATTGCCAAGCCCGGTTCGATCACCCCTCACACCAAGTTCGAGTCTGAGGTTTACGTTCTCAAGAAAGAAGAAGGCGGTCGTCACACTCCTTTCTTCCCCGGTTACCGTCCTCAGTTCTACGTGCGGACGACCGACGTGACGGGAACGATCGATGCGTTCACGGCTGACGATGGCAGTCCGGCGGAAATGGTGATGCCGGGAGACCGCGTCAAAATGACTGTCGAATTGATCAACCCGATCGCCATCGAACAAGGAATGCGTTTCGCCATCCGTGAAGGCGGTCGCACCGTCGGCGCTGGCGTCGTTTCCAAAATCCTCGTGTAGATTGACGCGCTGAGGATTTTTGGGGAGCAGAAAAGCCTCTTGACAAAAACGAGCTTTTCTGCTCTCCTCCTTTGTCTGGTTGTTCTTTCAGGGAAGCAACCAGCCTCAATTCATCCGAACCTGGACAACTTAAGAGAGATAAAGAGCAATTCTCATGGCTACCCTACAGCAGCAAAAAATTCGCATCCGTTTGAAAGCTTTCGATCGCCGCTTACTCGATACGTCTTGCGAGAAGATCGTGGAAACCGCCAATCGCACTAACGCCACGGCGATCGGTCCGATTCCCTTACCGACCAAGCGACGCATTTATTGCTTGCTGCGTTCTCCTCACGTCGATAAGGACTCGCGCGAACATTTTGAAACCCGCACCCACCGACGCATCATCGATATTTATCAACCGTCCTCGAAAACGATCGACGCGCTGATGAAATTAGATTTACCTGCTGGGGTAGATATCGAAGTCAAACTCTAAACAAGTTGGCTCGATCCCGTACTCTTTTCAATGATTTTTGAAGACTGGGAAAGCTGAGTAAAGACGGGAAAATCCCGTGCTTTACTTGGCTTTTTGTTCGTTTTATCCCCGGTGTCGATCTCCTGGTTCTCTAACCTCTCATTCTTGAAATGATTCTTTTGCCGCTTCGATCTAGCCCTGGGATGGGGGACGGATGGAAGCATAAGAGCTCAACTCGGCCTCGATCGCCGCACCCCAAAAAAGAGGTTAATTATTCATCATATAAAAACACGATTCAAACCCGCCGCGACTTTCGGGGTGATTCCCTCGGTAAAATCCGCTAGAGTAAGAAAAGAAGCGCAGTTACCGTTTTAACTGAGGGACAATGCCATCCTCCTCATCGATCGCCGTTCGAGAACTTCCCCTATTTCCTTTACCCGAGGTCGTTCTCTTTCCCAGCCGACCCTTACCCCTCCACATCTTTGAATTTCGCTACCGAATCATGATGAACACGATTCTGGAGAGCGATCGCCGTTTCGGGGTCGTCATGTGGGATCCCGTCAAAGGTCAGCCCGCCAGCGTCGGTTCTTGTGCCGAAATCCTTCAATACCAACGTTTGCCCGACGATCGCATGAAAATGCTCACCCTCGGACAACAACGGTTTAGAGTGCTCGAATACGTGCGCGAAAAACCCTATCTCGTCGGTTTGGTCGAATGGATCGAAGATCGACCCCCCGAACGGGATTTGCGCCCTCTCGCCGCCGAAGTAGACCGACTGTTGCGCGATGTAGTCCACCTGTCGGCGAAATTAATGGATCAAAAGATCGAATTACCCGAGGACGTCCCCACCTTACCCACGGAACTGTCCTACTGGGTGGCGAGCAACTTAGCCGGGGTCGCCGCCGAACAGCAAACCCTTTTAGAAATGCAAGATACGGCAGCGCGCCTGGAACGCGAAGCCGAAATCCTCAGTTCGACGCGCTCCCACCTGGCGGCGCGAACCGCCCTTAAAGATGCGCTCGACGATTGATGGAACGGCGATCGCCCCGGGTTCCCAGGACGATCGCCTCCCGATGGGTTGAGTCATTCTCATCCCCCGAGGCTCGATCTGGCAGACGGGCGATCGCCCCCCACCACCGACCAACCGTACCACTGGCGGACGCTCAACCAGGCGACCGAGAGCAAACCCGCCAAACTCAACGTCAGACCGCTATAAGTGACGATCAGCCCCCAAATGGGTAACACCCCTCCGGCGATCGTCGCCACGATCGCCCCCAAAGATGCCTGACGGTTAGAACCGAGTCCCCACACCAACCCCAAAAACACCGGAGTGAGCAAGGTCCACGCCCATTTGACATCGATCGCCCGACTCAGATAAGTCAAACTCAACAAACAGGCAAAGAAAATTCCGGCGGCGATCGCCACATCTCGCCAGCGCATCGGCACCGAAAAATATAACAACAACACCCACCACAAAAAGATCCCCGGCGCCAACAATAACAAACGGGGCAACACCCCCGTATGGCGGATCGGATCCGTCGCCGTAAACACGCCAAATGGATTACTCACCGACACATTATCCTCAAAAATCCAAGTAAACCGGGTTCCTTCCCGTTCCGGTTTCGTCTCCGTGGGTACGATCCCGCTCGCAAAATCGGCGTTCGGGAAATTCGCCAACACGCTCAAGCGGAAATTCGACACCGGAGCGCCCCCGGCACTGTAGACCCACCGGGGCGCCCCTTGCACCTGATAGCTCACGCGAAAGCGGCTTTCTTCTCCCGCTTCCAGGCGAAACGGAAACCCATAATCCCCGGGATTGACTTGCACCAAGCGTTCTCCATTGCGCTCCACCCGAAAATTTTGCAGCAGGGAATAACTGTAGGGCGGACGAAACTCGAAAAAGAAATCCTCCGGTTCCCTCAACTGGTTGACCACCTCGTATTCCCCGGCAAAATCGACCTGATAAACCTGTCGGTCGTCTTGCACCCCTTCGGTTTGGTTGACCGTGACCTCGATTTGAGAACTCGTCAAACTCATGTAACGGTCTACTTCCCGAGTATCTTCGACGCGCACGGGTTCGCCGTTCACCCAGCGATCGTAAGTGTAAGTTTCTTCCACTTGATAGCGAATTTGCGGCGCCATTTGTTCGAGACGATCGCCCGCTACCGTCGCCGCCACTTGTTGGATACGCCCTTGTTCCCAATGATGGTATCGGTTCGCCAAGGTGGAACAGAGGAAAAATCCGCCCAGACAAAACACGAGAATCAGTCCGAGGTGGGGTAACTGATAGAGCAAGCGCACGTAACGCCCCACCCCTTGGGAGATCGGGGCGATCGCCCCCTCCTGGCGTCGGTTCGACCAATTGAGCAGCGCCAGGACGATCCCGACGCCGACGATAAAAATGGCCAAGCTAACCGATAAGTCGAGAATTTTCGAGCCGAATTGGAGCAGTTCGTCGGGATGGGTCAAATCCGGCAAACTGGGGATACCTTGAAAGCTGGGATACATAAAGAGGATCCTACGGTCGCAACGACAACGCGAAACACGACGAATTCGACGAACGGAGGCGATTGCCTCGCCTCCGTTCAACCTTGGACGATCGAGTAACTGCCGAAAATTTTGAGGATGTTGGTGTAACCTTTTAATTCTTCGAGGGCCGATTGGACGATCGCCGTGCGCGTATCGGCTTCCAAATCGATAAAAAATAAGTAGTCGCCGAGCGATCGCTTCGTCGGACGCGATTCGATCCGACTCATATTAATGTTTCGCTGGGCAAATACTTGCAACGGTTGCACCAACGAACCCGGAACGTTCGCCGGAACGGTAAACGCCAGGGACGTATGACTCCCCCCGGGAGACGGCTGCAAACTGACCACCCAAAACCGGGTGCAGTTGTCCGGAGAATCGTTAATCGGATACGCCGCGATCGGCATTTCGTACAGTTCGGCGGCCCGACACGAGGCGATCGCCCCCGCCTCCGGATCCCCTTCGAGCTGCCGCACCGCCTCCGTCGTCGAATTCGTCGGAATTAACTGCACCTGCGGTAAAAACTGCTCCAACCACCCCTGACACTGCGCCAGCGCTTGCGGGTGAGAATAAATCGTTTTAATCTGGCTGAGCGATTTCATCGGCGAAATCAACGCATGAGAAATCGGCAACACCAACGCTTCTTGAATGCGAAGCTTGTCGAGCTGCCAAACCGTATCGAGGGTGACCGTCACGCTCCCTTCGATCGAATTTTCGACCGGAACCACGGCAATTTGCACCTCCCCACCCGCCACCGCCTGCAACGTTTGGGCGATGCTCGGATACGGACATAACAGGTATTCCATTCCCGTGCGGGTTCGGGCCTGTTTGACATAACTCAAAGCTGCCGCCTCCGAGTAGGTTCCCGGCGGGCCTAAATAAGCGAGAGAGACATTCATAACGTCGAGCTAGTGGTAATGCCTTGCAAGCGGTTCAATTTTAGAGGGCGGGCGATCGCCGCGCGAACCGAACTCAGTTGGATAGCTCAATTCTACGCGGCTTCTTCCCCAACTTAGAGAAGCAGGAGCATTGAAGTTCTCCGGACCGCGCGATCGCCCTATTGCAACTATTTTTTAACTTTTCTCAGCAATACAGTAGGATTATGAGAAGCTCCGATTTTCCAGGCAAATTTTACCCTCAGTTTTTCTCTGAGGAATTCCTAGAACTGCCCTCGTTCGGCAGTTCATCGCCGAAGTTAAAATTTGTTAAATATTGTTAATTTCGTTAACATTGTCCTAGCGTTGTCATTCACCTCTTGCTCATGCAGATACGGTTCGTTGCCTCCCAATCGGTTCGCATTCCCGTTGTGGAACAACCCGTTCCCATCCGTCACTATCTGCGTCAACCCCAACGCTTAGTGAAAGCACTCGTCGATCCGAGTCGGACCGAACAACTTTCCCCAGAGCGATTTCGCCTGAAAATGCGACCCCTCGAATTTATGATGCTGCGGATTCAACCCACCGTCGATATGCGCGTGTGGGCCAAACCCGATGGCACCGTCAACATTGTCTCCGTCGGTTGCGAAATTCGCGGCGTCGAATATATCAATCGCCGTTTTTCACTCGATTTAGTCGGTCAACTTTCTCCCCATGAAGTTGACGGAATCACTTATTTAACCGGAAAAGCCGATTTAACCGTTTCTGTAGAATTACCGCCGCCATTGTTGATGACCCCCAAACCGATTTTAGAAACCACGGGGAATGGATTATTAAAAAGCGTTTTGCTGACCATTAAACAGCGACTGCTTCATCATTTAATTGCCGATTACCGTCACTGGGCGTCGGATACCAACGAATCTGAAATCGCCGTACAAGGACAGCAAGTTTTATCGCCCCATACGCCCACCGCTTGAACTCGGGTCTATTTTTTGTCCCTTGATTGCCAAGGTGAAGAAAGTCTAGTAACCTTGAGTGCATATTTTTGGATAAATCCTTCCTTTAATTATTGCTGATGTACTACACCTTTATTGCTTCGCAATCGTTACAACTCGCCGTACCCGAACAACCCGTCCCCATTCAACATTATTTGAGCGAACCGCAACGTATCGTCAGGGCGATCGCCGATCCCAAGCGCATCCAAAGCCTCGAAACAGACGCTTATCGCTTGACCATGCGCCCCCTTAAATTCTTCAGCCTTAAGATCGAACCGACAGTTGACCTCAAGATTTGGAGCGATCGCGAAGGAACGATTCATTTAAAATCCGTCGGTTGCGAATTGCGCGGTATCGAAACGATTAACGAACATTTTAAACTCAATCTTTATGGAACCATGCAACCGCGCCAACTCGTCGATCGCAGCTATTTGCGAGGCGGCGCCGAATTGAGTTTAAAAATATTTCTCCCCCCGCCGTTTTCGCTGATGCCAAAAGCGATCGTGCAATCCACCGGAAATCGACTCCTCGGCAATGTTTTGCTGAAAATGAAACAGGGATTGATGGAACAACTGCTATTAGATTATGGGGTATGGGCGCGAGAAACGGCCAAACCGTCGATCGCCGCTTGACGCTATTTTTCGATCGCCCTTCTCAATCGGTTCAAGTTGATTGTCAGTGGGTGAATTGCCGCCGATCTGGAAATGACCGGAGGGTCGAAAAATTGCTCGCCCCTCCTCCTATCAATCGGATCGCAAGCAACGAGATAGAGATAGTTTTTAGATGATTTTTGAACTTTCAATAACTGTTCAAATCGCTTTTTTACAAATAACTTTCTAAAATTCCTCGCGACAAAGTAAAGCGTTTAAAGTTCGCAAACACCAACCGCAAAAAACGTGAAATCCCTGTCCCCAACGCGCGGTAAAATGTAAAGGCAAATGGCCGATCTCCGCACCTCGGGCAAAGGTAATTTGTTCGTAATACAGCCAACGATTACCCCGTCGCCAACCCACGCGATCGCCGAACGCTTTAACCGAATGTGCGTTAGGATTTTCTTTTCCTAAAATTTCCAACCAAATCCGTTTTTGTACCCCAAATCCAAACCGTCCTTGGGAATAAATCACCCACAGTCGATTGAGAGTTTTTAAATCCGTGGTCGGAATCCGTGCAATACTGTCACAATCCAGCCAACCGACCCGATCGCGACCTGCCAATTTGAGGATTAAATTCGTGGTTTCGCGATCGGCATCTTGCCATTTTCCCTCGATTAAATACTCCCCTAACCCTCGATAATCCATCCCCACTTCACTCGCTAAAAACATCTTTAACGGCGGTTTTGGTGGCGGTGGTAATGTGGAAAATAACATTTTCGGTTTGGCAGAGTTTAAAACAGATTCGGGAGTAAATTTAACCGATATCGTGGGGATGGTTAAGCTTGGAAACTCCGGCAATTCGGGAAACTCGGGTAATTCCGGAATCTGGCGATCGCTGGCGATACTGTCTAACACTTCACTCGCCGATTGATAGCGTCGTACCAGTTGTTCTTGTAGTAGTTTATTGAGAATAAAAACAAGGCGATCGCCGACCCTTATTCCGCGATCGGATAACTTTTTTTCCCAGATCCAACTTCCCGATAACGGATCGTACAAATCGTCCGAACCGTCCGCATTTAACCAACATCCAACCAGCAAGCGAATGCAGGTTAATCCCAAACTGTATAAGTCACTCGCCGGATAGACTCGACCTCTCATTTGTTCTAAAGGGGCATATCCTGGGGTTCCCGTCACCGTGGCGATCGCCGCGCCTTCGCGGACGGCTAACTGCTTGGATACCCCAAAATCAATTAACACTAAAGTCCCGTCAGGTTTGCGAATAATATTCTCCGGTTTGAGGTCGCGGTGAATGACTCCCGCTTGATGAATAAATTGGAGAACGGGTAATAATTGCTTGAGTAAATCCCAGATTTTTGCTTCGCTAGGGTCTGTCATCAATTAAGAAAATTGACAAAAATAGTGAAATGTGTGTAGCCTGCTACCCGTTCACTCAAGATAGCTCAAAACCGGGATGAAACGGCGTTACGCTTTACGAGACGACCAATGGCAACGCATTGAACACCTGCTTCCGGGTCGTCCGGGTACAGTTGGGGTCACAGCTAAAGATAACCGTTTATTCGTCGAAGCCGTGTTGTATCGCTTTCGAGCAGGGATTCCTTGGCGAGATCTTCCCGAACGCTTTGGGGATTTTCGAGTCGTCCACACACGCTTCACTCGCTGGTCAAAAACTGGGGTGTGGGAGCGCGTTTTCCAAGTCCTCTGCGAGGAAGCCGATAACGAATATGCTGCCATCGATTCCACCATTGTGCGAGCGCATCAGCACAGTGCTGGAGCATCAGGGAGTTCAGCCGAAGAGGAAAATATCGGTCGTAGCCGAGGCGGGTTGAGTACGAAAATTCATGCGGTGGTGGATGCTTTGGGGAATCCCATATCTTTTTTTTAACTCCCGGTCAGGCCAGCGATCTAGTCGGTGCCGAGCGGTTGCTACCATCAGTGGAAGTCCAGGCACTGCTAGCGGATAAAGCTTACGATGCCGACGAACGAGTCAGACAACCGTTGCACGAGCGAGGGATTGAAGTCGTCATTCCCTCGAAAAAGAATCGAAAACAAGCCCACGATTACGATCGATTCTTGTATCAAACCCGACATCTGGTGGAAAACTTCTTTGCCAAGCTCAAACAGTATCGAGGGATTGCCACTCGTTATGACAAGCGCTCGGTGAACTTCCTGGGTGGCATTTACCTGGCTGCATCCGTGATTTGGCTGGCTTAAATGTCCGCAGGCGCTTTCCTCCACATTTGGTCACTTTTGTCAACCTACATAATTGATGACACGCCCTAAAACATCCTTGTTGTTGAAATTCTTGATATAAATTACAACCCTCTATGAAATCTTCAACCAAATAAAGATATCGATCGCCTTCAAAATACGCCCATAAATTGGGAATTTGGGGATGATAGCCGAGTAGATAAAGGCGATGAGCTTCTCCTTTAAACAATTCGCCAGCTTTGGTAATAGCTGGCTGATTGTAAGCTTGCGGTAAAAACTGTTTGATAACGCAAAAACTGTTAAGACGATCGCGATCGATCGCTTTAAAGATACGGGCAAATCCTCCCTCTCCTAAAAATTGAAGGGCTTTATAGCGATTGTTCAGCCATAAATTGGCACCGCAATAAAGACAAAAATTTTCTTTGTCAAGATTATGGGGATTGGGACATTGAGGATTGAGACAATAGCTCATTTAATTTTAGATTTTAGATTCTAAATTTTAGAAGAATTTAGGAGGTTAATTTGATGCTTCTTTTGTTGTTTGTATTTTTTGTATTTTTTGTATTTTTTGGGTATTCTGTCACAACTGATTCAACCGAAATAATTCTTTTATTGCCCCTGGAAAGATTCACAAAACGCGCGATCGCTGGGAGTTAATTGAGAAATTCGATCTAAAAATAACGATCGCTCGCGATCGGAATGAAGGAAAAAATAAGAACGGATTTTTAGGTAAAATTAAGACAGGCGATCGCCGTGCAGTTGACAAGGGCGAAACGAACGGCGATGTTGTGGAGAAATGCCGTATTTTTGCAATGCCAAACGGTGTTTTTTCGTACCGTACCCTTTATTATTTTCAAGATCGTATTCCGGGTACTTTTTCGCCAGACGGACGATGAGGGTATCGCGCCATACTTTGGCGACGATACTGGCGGCGGCGATCGCCGTGACTCGCGAATCTCCCTTGACAATTGTTTTCTGCTCGATCGATAAATCCGGAACCAACTGATTGCCGTCAATCAAACATAACTGGGGGGTGACCTGTAGTTTTAAAATCGCCCGTTTCATCGCCAGTAAGGACGCTTGCAAGATGTTGAGGCGATCGATTTCGCGTACCGAAGCGATCCCAATCGAACAAGCGATCGCGCTTTCTCCCACGGACAAAGCGAGGCGCGATCGCTGTTTGACACTCAACCGCTTGCTATCGGTCACCCCAGCTTCGCGTAAGTCGGCGATCGCCTCCCCAGACAAAATTGCTGCCGCCGCGACCACCGGACCGAACCAACAACCCCGTCCGACCTCATCGACCCCCGCCACCAGTTGACCCCGACCCAGGGCGTCGAGATCCACGTCGGCGAAGGTCGAAGCTTCCCATAAATTCAGTTGTCGGGTACAGAGACGGTTCACGGGACTAGCCAGTAAAGAAAAGAGTGCGACGCCCTCCGAGAGAGAGAGGGCGCGCGATCGCGATCGGGGACTTAACTTTCTACCGAAGGACGGCGGCGGCGGCGGCGGATGACCGGAGAAGATTTACCCTCGCTGTCATCGTTACCGTCATTCCCATCGTTACTGTCGAACTCGTCGGACTCGTCGGAGCGATCGTTCTCGTCCTCTGGCAGTTCTTCAGAGGCGATCGCCACCGAAGCCGCATCGTCGTCCTCCGGTTCTGCATTCGCCAGCTTCGGAGGGCTATAAGACCCTTCTGGTTTGGGCGGCGCCTCCCCCGGTTCCACCACGGAAATCGCTACATTTTTGGGATTTTTGACTTCGCCATTAAACAACACGAGTGGCGAAATCCCCATCAAGGCATAAACTTCCTGCTCGTCCGGGGTCATTTCAATACACACCACTTCCGGCGTATCGTCGCCACCGCGATCGAAATCCCGCTTACTCGAACGACTGCGTTCTGTCTTTTCAGGGCGATCGTCCTTACCGGAATTCAAGCCCCCCTCATTGTCCGAATCACTCCAATCGCCATTATTATTCCGCAGCGAAGGCGTACCGACCGAGCGATTATTTCTCGTCGATTCCTCCTCGCCCAAATCCACTCGACGACGACGGCGGCGGCGATTACTTCCCACCCCGAGTTCCTGATAACTCGGATGGTTCATCAAATCGAGTTCTTGCAAATCGTTGCCGTAATCGAGATCCGCCGTTTCGCGCACCGGAGTTTCCGTCGGACGAGTCTCGGGACTCGCAGAAGGCATCGGCGTGGGCGTCGGACGGGACTCCGGCGGACTCGTCGTCGGACGCACACTCGTTTCCGGTAACGGGGTCGCTGCCGTTTCCACCGCCGCCGTATCCCCCTGCCCGGGTAAGTGAACCAAATGTCCCAACCCGCCACAAGTCGGACAGGGACGACCGAACAACTCGTAAATATTCTGTCCTTGACGTTTGCGAGTCAACTCCACCAATCCGAGTTCGGAGAGTTGGGCGATTTGCGGTCGGGCTTTATCCGCCTTGAGGGCTTTATTAAAGTGTTCGAGAACTTGGAGTTGGTCGCGGCGGGAATCCATATCGATAAAATCGACAATAATCACCCCGGCGATATTTCTCAAGCGCAGTTGACGGGCGATTTCCGTCGCCGCTTCGCAGTTCGTCCACAACACCGTTTCCCGGGCGGTGGAAGAGCGGGTAAACGAACCGGAGTTAACGTCGATGACCGTGAGCGCTTCCGTCGGTTCGATGATGATATAACCGCCGGAGGGCAGATCGACTCTCGGTTTGAGGGCTTCGCGAATGGCCGCGTTAACCCGGAAAAATTCGAGAATGTTGCTGCGTTCTTGGTGCTGGTCGATCAACACCCCCTGGGGCGACTTGCCGCCATTCCAGTTCATCAGGTGTTGTTTGACCCGTTTGACCCCAGTGGGGGAATCGACCACGATCCGGTTGACTTCGGTGCTGTACATATCTCGCAGCACGCGCTGGATAAAGTCGTCGTCGCGGTTGAGTAGGGCCGGAGGGCGCGTCGAAGCGGCTTCGCGGACGATCGCCTCCCATTGTTTTTGCAAAAATTCGAGATCTTCGAGGATCGCCTCTTCAGTCACGGATTCCGCTTCCGTGCGGACTAACAAGCCCATTCCCGAAGGTTTGATCAAGATCGCTAAAGCCCGCAGGCGGTTGCGTTCCGTTTCGTTGCGGATGCGTCGCGATAAGTTGACGCCGCGACCGAAAGGCATCAAAACCAGATAGCGACCGGGGAGGGTAATATTACCCGTCAGTCTCGGTCCTTTGTTTCCCGTCGGCTCTTTCATCACCTGAACCAGCACTTTTTGCTGGGGGGAGAGCAGTTCGGTGATCGCTCCGGCAGAGCGTTTCAGCCGTAGGGGGCCGAGGTCGCTGACGTGGATAAATCCGTTACGTTCCGCATCGCCGATATTGACAAAAGCGGCATCGATTCCGGGCAATACATTTTCGACGACGCCGAGATAAATATCCCCAACCTGGTGGCTACCCGTAGCGACAACCAGTTCTTGGATTTGATCTTCAGAAAACACTGCAGCAATACGATGCTGCTCCGCGATAATAATTTGCTTTGGCATTCAATTTCCTCAAAACCTAGCGTGTAGCTCTTCGCGAGGGGTATGGTCATTGGTGTGGACTCGGATGGGGTCAGTCACGAGTCGTGTCCGTTACCGACGACTGATGAGTGCTGTCCCGCCAAACAGTCCCTACACAAATGCGCGCGCTACGTGAAAAATCAAACGTGACATCCTCCCGACGCTGACCCTACAGGTACAGCGCGGGCTTCCCAATCTCGCGATTGGATGTTCGGGCCCCACGCCAACGATCTAGGTCATCGACCCCCGACAGACCGACTTGACAGGCACTTTCGTTTTCCCAGAGTCTCTGGCGACTGACTGGTTCGAGTCCACGATGCAAAACCATCTCTGCTGCGACCCGTTCGCGTAGCGACGCCGGAGGCGTATCGCGATGAGTTCGATCCCGACAGTCAGGGCAATGATGTTCTCTGACGTTCAACCCCTTGCTGACCATAGCAAAGCAGTTAGGGCGAGTGCCGTTGGGATCGACCTTAGCAAAGTAGACCCCACGCTTCCAACACACCCCTTCCGTTAGAGACAAAAATTGCCCGAAGGCAGCGTCAACACAATCTTCTCGCAGCATCCCTCGCCTTAACCCTTTAACGTTGAGGTCTTCGGCAAAGATGGTTTGCGCTCGGTCACAAAGCTTGTGAGCCGTTTTTAGATGAAAGTCTTGGCGACGGTTGGCAATCCGATGGTACACTCTAGCGATGGCGAGTTGAGCTTTCTCCCAGTTTTTAGAGCCCTTCTGTTTTCTCGCCGCTCTGTGTTGCAGCAATTTCAGTTTACTTTGCATCGACTCGAAACATTGGGGAGACTCCTCAACGCTGCTATCAGATGCCATCAAGAATCGCTCCAAGCCCAGGTCGATGCCAATGCAAGGGCTGCGAGGCTCGATCTCGGGAACTGATACGTCCGAAGTGATGGTGACAACGGCGTACCACTGGGTTCCCCGAACTTTGGATCCTACTCGAACCGACTTGAGAGCGAACCCATTGGGGATAGAACGGTGTAGGTTGATGGGGACTTTCCCAATTGTAGGCAGCTTGATGGTGTGCCCACTAATGGGATTGTTTTTCAACTGGGGAAAGACAAAGGATTTGAATTGACCGAGCTTGTTGAAACGAGGGAATCCATACCCACGCTTCTGAAACGCTTCCCAGGTATCGTACACTCTCCGAATAGTCGTCTGCAAAACCTGAGAATGCACCTTGCCCAAATGCGGGAATTGCTTCTTCGCTTTGGGTAGGTTGTTCTGCTGACGATGGTAGGACGGGAACAGTTCGTCCGCCGGAATAGTATATTCCTTTTCCAGAGAACATCTGTCTGCCGGACACTTACGCGAAGCCATCCAATCCTTGAGTTCGCGCAAGGCGTAGTTATATACCCCTCGGCAGGTCTCGATCCACTCCAACAGTTCAGTCTGCTGGGTGGTGTTTGGATAGATTCGGTAGGTGTAGTTGATGGTCAGCATGGCCGGAGTTTACCACAAGCTATGGCTACTGGTTGCTTGTCTTATGCCCATCGTAGGGCTTGGCCCTTCCCGTCGGGTGGGGAATCGACAAGGGCGGGGTGTCCATGTATCCCGACGCTCGCGTTTCAGGTAGAGCGCGGGACTTATCGTCCCCCGAACCCCCCATTAGTTAACGATTCCCTACGGGCCGTGAAGGGGGGAACAATCCCTCGGGGTTCTCAATAGCAACCCGTGATTCTCACTCCCGAGGGAGTTCGTCGCTGCAATTGACAGACAACCTGCGTTCCTGTCGGCAAATAGTCTGGATTCAGCCAGCACATCTGCGAACGGGGTCGAGCATCGATACTAAATCTTGGAAGTCTTGCAGAAAGGCAGAAAGGAAAAGCTGGACACTCCCCGACCGCAAGGTACGGGGATTCTCGCTTCATCGGGAGTCTAACGACTTTACCCTCGGCGAGTTTCTTGACCGCGTGTCCCACGGTTGCATGGAAAGAAAAACTCTCCGGTTGGCCGCCCATTGCGAGCCAGGTTCCTCCGGTTGGCCGCGAGACTCTGGCTGTGTTGGGGATCCTGTTAATTCTATCCACAAGCCGTCGTAGAAGGACGGGGCTTGTATCCCATTATTTTTGGTCGGGGGTGAGTTTGCACCGGGGACGGACTTGGCACCCCTTGGCCTTAGCGCCCGATCGCCCGGTCGGTTGCTGTTGACTCTCGAACGTTTTCCAAACCTACTTTGACCAGCCATCAGCTCGGGATCGGAGTCGCGAACTCCTGAAAACATTCTACCAAAGTTACCTCCATTCGATCGGAATTTCTTCGAGCCATTCCCGGGTTGAATGCCGGATCTGAGCGATATTCCGTTCGGGGGAGCTACCCTTGCCCTGCATCGAGGATGAGCTGTTGGCGGTGGGTGCGAACCAATTGAATTTCGCCATCGCCGACTTGCTCGAATAAGGTCACCACGTGAGCGGGACGCAGGAGATTGCCGTCGTTGCGACAGGTGCCGAGATAGCGGACGACCGCCGTGGGAGAGTCGTCGGCCACCTCGACGATCTCCAGCTCGAAGAGGCGATCGCGCAGGTTAATCTGCTTCACTTTACCTTTTTTCGTGGTGGTTTCCCACCACAATTCCTCGGCGGCGAGAATGCGATCGCACCACTGCCGCCATTGTTCCCCCTTCGGGGGTTCGCCTCCCTCTGGGGACGGCACCCAACTTAAGGTCAGCAGGTATTCGGCTCGTTCTAAAAGCTGCGTCGCCGAGGGCGATTTAACATCGACCTCTTCGACGCGATAAATCGGAATCTCCGACGGCAATTGTGCGGCTAACTCGGCCCGGAAGCGCTCGGGTTCGATCGCCTCGGTCAGCTCGAAATCGACAATCTCGCCGCTCGACGTCGCCCCCAATGTCAAGGCATTCGCCGGAGAAATGCGCGGACCGGGATGGTATCCTCCGGTAAAGGCGATCGGCAAATCCGCCCGCCGGACGGCGCGATCGAACAACCGCAATAAATCCAAATGACTCACCAACGCCAGATCGCCGTGTTTGCCCAACCGGACCCGCAGCCGCATCGCCCGGGTCGTAGAGGGTTGAAAATGTCCGGAAAAGGCCGGAATCTCCGGGGGTTCCACCACCACGTTGTGACCGAAATCGACGCCGCAGACCCCGCAGTGAGAACAGCCCTCAAAGGAGCAATCCGGAACCGTCGCCGCTTCTAAAGCACGCTGGAGGTCGGCTTTGAGCCAGTTTTTATCGATCCCCGTATCCAGGTGATCCCAAGGTAACGGCGCGTCGAGATCGGCGCTACTCGTGGCTTCCCCGGTTTCCATGACGTTCCATTCGCCTCGTTCGACTCGGGCGTATTTCCACGTCAGTCCGGCTTCGGCGATCGCCTTCTCCCAGGCTTCAAAGGCGCGATCGAGATTTTCCCACCACGAGTCCATCCCGGCGCCGAGTTCCCACGCCCGACGCACCACCGCACTCAAACGGCGATCGCCCCGTCCGACAAAATCCTCCATCGCCGAAATTCGCACGTCGGTAAAGTTCGCCTTCACCCCGCGCATCCGGCGAAATTCCCCTCGCAATAACTCTTGCTTGCGTAAAAACTCCGCCGTCGAGACCGAATGCCACTGAAACGGCGTGTGCGGTTTCGGCGTAAAATTAGAAATCGTCAAATTCACCGACAAACGCCTGCGTCCGCCCCCGCGACATTCTTGCTGCAACCAGTGAACCGTTTCGGCAATCCCGAGTACGTCCGCATCGGTTTCCCCGGGCAATCCGATCATGAAATACAACTTCACCTTATCCCAGCCCTGTTCCCAGGCCGTTTTCACCCCGCGCAGCAACTCTTCATTACTCAACCCCTTATTAATGATGTCGCGCATCCGTTGGGTTCCCGCTTCCGGCGCGAAGGTCAGACCGCTTTTGCGCGTTCCGCCGATAATGTTGGCGATATTCTCGTCGAAGCGATCCACGCGCTGACTCGGGAGGGACAGGGAAATATTCTGATTTTGGAGCCGATTTTTAATCTCCATCCCCACGGCGGGAAGCGCCAGGTAGTCGGAACAACTCAGGGATAATAAGGAAAACTCGTTATATCCCGTCGCCCGCATTCCTGCTTCGATCGCGTCTACCACGGTTTCCGGTTCCACGTCGCGCGCGGGTCGGGTCAGCATTCCCGGCTGGCAAAAACGACAGCCCCGGGTACAACCGCGCCGAATTTCCATCGTCAGGCGATCGTGAACGGTTTGAATATAAGGCACCAACCCGATCGAATACGCTGGAATCGGGTCGGCGACGCGCCGCAGCACCCGGGCCGGAACGTCCCTGCGGTTGGGATGCACGGAACCGTCGGGTGCCATGTCGTAAAACTGGGGAACGTAGACCCCCGGAACTTGGGCTAAATCGAGCAAGAGAGCTTCGCGGGTCAGTCCGGCGGCTTTCCCTTCTTCGAGGACGAGACCGATTTCGGGTAACAGTTCTTCCCCGTCGCCGAGAACGATAAAGTCGAAAAAGTCGGCGTAAGGTTCGGGATTGGAGGTGGCGGTTTGACCTCCGGCAAAAATAAGCGGCCAACTGCCGTTCTCGACGTTCCAGGCTTCATCTTGGCGGCGTCGTTCCCAGGTCAGGGGAATTTGAGCCAGGGACAACATTTCTAAAATATTGGTCGCCCCGAGTTCGTAACTCAGACTGAAGCCGAGCAGGTCGAAGTCGGTGAGGGCGCGTCGGGATTCGACGGCAAACAGGGGGGTTTGGGTGTCCCGTAGCTTTTGCGCCAAGTCCGGGGCGCTCAAGTAGGCGCGATCGCACAGTTGGCGCGGTTGGGTGTTGAGGATGTTGTAAAGAATGATATGCCCCAAGTTGGAGGCTCCGACTTCGTACACTTCGGGATAGGTCAGAACCCAGCGAACGGCGGCGCTGTCCCAGGGTTTGTGGACGGCGCCCAGTTCGTTTCCGAGGTAACGAGCGGGTTGTAAGATGTCTGAGGTTAAAAGTTGTTCTACTGCGACTGCCACGGCCAAACTCTACTCTAAAAACTTTTTCAATCTACACGAGGGTGCCGGGGCGCCACACCGTTCGGCTGGCGCCCCGGGACGCGCGATCGCCGGACAGGTCTGGGAATCTTTCAAGGCCAGACCGAACAGCAGCGAGATTTACTATCGATCTCGGCGAACCGCTCTCGCGGCAGCTGAGGCGATCGCGCCCTCGGCAAGGTTGTTAATCAAATCATAATCGATGTTCGTAGAGTTTCCCGGGGGATTGGGACTCGATTGCTACCCATCCGCCGGGTAGCCAGGCAAAAACCGAGGCGAGGGATGTAGGGGGACTCGAACCTTGATTTTGGCCGGACAGCAGCGAGCAGGCTGTTGCTTCAAACTGGAGCTGGGAGAAGCAACGAGCCTTAATGCTCGTCCGTATTCAGTTCTGAGGGCGCCGTCGTCAGGCGCGAGAAACCCGATGGCAAAAGAACTGGAGTGTTAGGCAAGAGAAGCTTCAAAAGATGCACGATTTTCAAAAATCTCGAAAACTCGATCGAGTTGGGTCAGTTCAAAAATAATCGCGATCGCCGGGGCTACGCCACACAAGCTAAATCTGCGATTGAGTTTTTGTGCCAAAGTCAACGCGGAAACTAATGCCATTAACCCCGCACTGTCGAGGGAATCGACATTTTCCATATCGACCAACACGCTCTCGTGAGTGGAAGAGGCAACGGCTTTCGTCAGACGGCTTTGAAGTTCTCCGGCATTGGCCGCATTCAGATGACCGTTGAGTTCGAGAACACTAACTTGAGGAATGGCAACAGCAGTAAGCATGATTTAACCCCATTGAAATACTCGATCGTGTGCAAAAAATTGATCCGATGCTTTAAGTTAATCTGTTCCGTTGGCAATTGGCTACCTCTGAAGAGGGATTTTGTCGAATCTTTTTGGTAGCCCCTAGTTTTTTAAAGATTTCAGCAAGAAGACATCAATAGCCGTATTCCTCGATACGAATTGACCCGGGGTTTATAGTGATAAATTGAAGGGAAACATCAAAGGGGCTTCTACGGGTAAGGGGTTTAACCCATCAGTCTGAAAGGAGCAGCGATCGAGATCACGGAAAAGGGTCGGGGTGGGTCACGCTGAGTCCTAAAAATTCAGCCGAAAATGGATTTAGTGTCGAAAATCTTCTCAACCCATCGTCTGAGAGCGAACCATGATTCGTCAACTTGTCGAAAAAGCGCTCTATTTCAAGCGCTTGACGCCAGAGATCGAAAACGGGATTAATTCCGAACTGACCCGTTTGGGTTACATCGATGAGGTCGATTACGAAGCACTCGAACTCTTGATGGCGGAAATGGATGCCGGAAGAATTCAGCTTGTTTCCAGCCGATAAATCGTACGGAGTGATTATTTCCTCTCAATTGAGATGCACCGATCGCCTCGAATCCCATCGAAAGGGCGACGGAAAAAACTTGGCTTGACTCGCGATCTTCGAGATCGAAACGCTGCTGAAGAGTCATTCAAGCGAGAGTTTTAACGAGTTTAAAATCGCGACATTCAACCGATTGAAAAGACCGGAACGATGGCGACCGGATGGCGACGGGAAAAGGTTGCGCGTCGAGAGGGGCGGCTGAGTGCGGTAAACTGTCTTAGGATTTTACAATGCTCAAGCCCGATCCGGTTGTCGAGTCGATATGCAATTTGCCAAGCGTTTAGAAAGAATTCCCCCGTATTTATTTGTCGAGATTGACCGCAAACGAGCGCAGTTACTGGCTCGGGGGGTAGATATTATTAATTTGGGGGTGGGCGATCCCGACAAACCAACGCCAACCGCGATTCGAGAGGCGATGCACGAAGCGATCGAAGATCCGGCGACGCACAACTATCCTCCCTATCAAGGGATCCGCGAGTTTCGCGAAGCGGCGATCGCCTGGATGGAACGCCGATTTGGGGTCGGCGGACTCGATCCGGACCGGGAAGCGATCGCCTCGATCGGCTCGAAGGAAGCAATTCATAATACGTTTTTGGCTTTTGTGGATCCGGGCGATTGCACCTTGATTCCGGATCCGGGTTATCCGGTCTATCGGACGGCAACGTTATTTGCCGGAGGCGAACCCTACGCGATGCCTCTGAAAGCGGAAAATGGCTTTTTGCCGGATTTGACCGCGATTCCCGAAACCGTGGCCAGACGGGCTAAATTACTGTGGGTGAATTATCCGAACAATCCCACGGGAGCCGTGGCGCCGTTGGAGTTTTTCGAGAAATTGGTGGCCTTCTGCCGCGATTACGAGATTTTACTGTGCCACGATCACGCTTATTCGGAAGTGGGTTATGACGGGTATCGGGCGCCGAGCGTGCTACAGGTGCCGGGGGCGAAAGAGGTGGCGATCGAGTTTCACAGTTTGTCGAAATCGTACAACATGACGGGCTGGCGGATCGGCTTCGTCGTGGGGAGTGCGATCGGCATTAAGGGCTTGAGTCAGGTGAAGAGTAATGTGGATTCGGGGGCGTTTAAGGCGATCCAACGGGCGGCGATCGCCGCGTTTTCGACGCCGCAAGCCGAGGTACAAGCGGTGATGTCGGTTTACCAACAACGCCGGGATTTTATCGTGGCCGGACTGCAAGGGCTGGGATGGCCCCTCGCGGCGCCTCAAGCGACGCTCTACGTTTGGGCTGCAGTTCCTCCCGTTTATACCTCTAGCGAATTTGCCAACCTGTTACTGGATCGCTGCGGGATCGTGGTGCCGCCGGGGAACGGTTACGGCGCGGCGGGAGAGGGCTTTTTCCGGATTGCCCTGACTGTGAGCCAAGAGCGCATGGCTGCAGCGCTCGATCGCATGAAAGCGGCGGGGATTCGTTACGAGCGATCGCCAAAATCGTCGGGATAAGCCCGCCAGAGGCGATCGACGAACCGCCGCAATTGCTGGTGTCCTTGGGTTTTATCCGCGATCGCGCGATCGGGGGCATTCAGATCCCCCAGCAGGGGAATCACTTCGGTATCGAGGGCGACCCGAAATCGGGACGCGGGCCAGACGAGATCGGCCCCCTGGCGCAGGTCGTAGAGGCGCGCCGATTCTCCGACGACGAGGACGAGCGGTCGCACCCAGCACATCTGACGCTCGGCGATCGTTTCGATGACTTCGGCGTAAAGGCGCGTGTGTTCGTATTCGAGACAGACGATTTCACAGGCTTGAAAGGAACCCGATAATTTCATGTCGGCGACCCGTGGCAGAAAGTGAACCGGGGAATCCGTTTACAATGAAACGCGACCCCTAATTTGTTGTATAGCATTACCCGACGCGATCGCGATGACTTCGACGGAAACCGCAGTGAATTTAATTGTCCCGCAGTTGATTGTCGGCTTGGGCAATCCCGAGCCGAAATACGAACAAACTCGCCATAATGTCGGTTTTATGGCGGTGGATTTGTTGGCCCGCTCCTGGCAAATTTCCTGTGCCGAACATCGCAAGTTTCACGGGGTATTTGGTGAGGGGTTAGCCCCGAATCGGGAGAAAATTCGCCTGCTCAAACCTTTAACTTACATGAATCGTTCGGGACAGTCGATTCGAGCGGTGACGGATTGGTATAAGTTGCCACCTTCTTCGGTGTTGGTGGTGTACGACGATATGGATTTACCCGTCGGACGAGTGCGTCTGAGATTGTCCGGTTCGGCGGGGGGACACAATGGCATGAAATCGACGATTTCGCATTTGGGAACCCAAAATTTCCCCCGCTTGCGGATCGGGATCGGCAAACCGCGATCGGCATCAACCGATTCGGATACCGTTTCTCACGTCCTCGGGAAGTTTGCCCCCAGAGAAAATGAGTTGATTTCAGAGGTGCTTTACCTCGTGCGCGATGCGATAGAATTAAGCCTCAAAGAAGGCGTGGAAAAAGCCATGAGCCTTTATAACGGTCGCAGCATTGTCGGAAGTCACTCGTGAGTGCAAAGCGTTTGCCGCAAACTACTGCCCACGTCCGAGTTACCCAGCATTCTTGGCATCGAGGCACCCTGGAAGGGGAGGTCAGTGCGGGACAGTTTGTCTGGAATTTCCAATGGTGTTTTCGCCTGGGAAAACTGGCGATCGAACCGTCCCGAGGAAGAGCGTTGATCCAAGAACCGCTCGGTCGTTTTTTAGAAAGATGGGACTACAAACTCGAACCGGGAGGAGATTATTCATTTACCATTCGAGGCAAGTTTTAGCGGTTTGAGGACGCTGAAAAGTAGCGTTCGATTAATAAAATAGCGACGATATCGTCGATGGGACGCGGCGGTTGTCGCATTCCTTGAGGAACGAGACGGGTCAAGCCTTTGGGGGGATACATTTCCCAATAGCGATCGCGCGCTTCTAAGGTGGAGTAGCGTTCGTCTACCATGACGATCTCGATCGGGGTGGAGAGTCCGGCTTCGATTTGCGCTTTCCACTGTTTGGCGGTGGTGCGATCGCCCATGACGAGCAGGGTTGAGCCGAATTGTTGCCGCAGGGATTCCAGGGTGGCGATCGCCTCTTCTGAGGGGATGACTTGATGAAAGAGCAAGGTGCGATCGTCCCCCATCACGGCAATCCCGCATTTGAGCCGTCCGGGGTCGAATCCTAGAAGAGTTGGGTTGGCAGTGAGTTTGGAGGTCATGGCGTTGAGAGTCCCGACATGAATTGAATCATCTAAAATCTAAAATCTAAAATCTAATAAAATCTAAAATCTAAAATTACCCTACTCGCTACGAAAAATTGGCTGTCCATTTTGAACTACCACCCATTGAATTCTGAGTGGCCCGATCGTGTAAGCGGTTTCGGCGGCGATCGCCTGTAAAACTACATTATCTTTTTCTGGAGATAGCCCTTTCATAAATTCAATTAAACGGGCAATACTGCCATCGCCGATCTGAATCGTATCGGCAACGATGCCCGATCGCCGCGCCCGGAAATTGGCCGCAGCAATTAATAAATCGAGCCGTTCTTGAATCTCTTTTTCAGAAATTGGCTCTCCGGATAAAGAAGCACTCGCGACCACTTCATCTTTTTGAAAGATCGCCTGATTGACGACCACATCGGCAAACACGTCAACTTGCTTTTCTCCTAAAAGATAATTGGCTGCCGAAAGAATGCGAACCACATAATCCTTACCGTCATCAATACTTTGAATCAGTTGTTCGAGATCCGCTTCTGGAATGGCGATCGCCCATTCATTTTCCGAAGGAGTTCCGGGTTGAATCATTTCGAGTGCCGCCCGATTGGCTTCTAACAATAACTGACGGGCGGCTTCGCGGGCGCCTTCCGGTTTCAAAACCCGCACGACTCCGGACGCTAAAACCTGATTGCGGCGTAAAGCAACCGTACCTTCACGCAGGAGTTGAAAATCCCGTTCGAGGATTTGTACTTCCCGTTGAAGTACGGCTTGTTGTTGGGCGAGTTCTCCGAGCAGTTGCTTTTGACTGGCGATATTAGCTTCTTGTTGTTGAATTTCTTGTTTTTGTTGTTGAATTTCCTGAGTTTGTTGGCTGATTTGTTGTTTTTGGCGGTCGATTTGTTGAGTTTGTGCCTGAATTTCTTGTTGTTGACGGGTGATGGCGAGTTCTTGACGTTGAACTTCGATTTGTTGTCGTAGGAGTTCGAGTTCTTGAACTTCGAGCTGTTGTTTTTGACGTTCGAGTTGTCCTTGAGTGCGGGCGAGTTCGCGATCGCGCTGTTCGATTTGAAAGCGGACTTGTTCGAGTTCTTGAGTCAGTTGCGATCGTTCATTTTCGAGGTTTTGAACTTCGCGACGGCGAATTTGAGCTTCTTGAGAAACTTTTTGTAACTGATTTTGGGTACGCTCGAATTTCGATTCGATCGCGCTGAGTTGAGTTTTCGCCTGTTGGTAGTCGGTTTCGATTTCGGCAAGTTGACTTTGGGTAGTTTGCAGTTCGGTTTGGGTTTGCTGGAGTCGAGCTTGGGTTTGGGTTTGTTTTTCAATCGCGCTTTGCAAAGACTGATTGATGGCGTCGAGTTGTTGTTGAGCTTGGATTTGCTCTTCTCGGGCTTCGGCGAGTTCGGCTTCGACGCGCTCTTTGGCGTTGGTGACGTCGGTCAAACTTTTACTGACTTGGCGCAATTGTTTGAGTTTGTCGTCGAGGCGAAAGACACCGACGCGCAACGATTCGCTCAACGCAAACAGAATCCCCAGGGTTGAAGCGGCAATGACAATACCCGTAACGATCGTGACGACCGTCGCCGTTTGTCGGGGACGCAGTTTAAACAGGGACAGTCTAGCTTTACCGACCTTGGTTCCGAGGCGATCGCCCAAAGTAGCAAGCAATCCCCCCAAAACTAAAACGGCCAAAATCAGGACGTAGGCGCTAGTCATCGTTGGCTACAGTGAGTCGAGATCTCGCCTAATCTCAATGCGTTACGGCGGGGGGTTCCAGGGCAAACTTGACATCGGCGAACCGGATCGCGGCGACCGACGCGATCGCCAAAACCGACGGTGACACCAGGTGCCACCGCCACCCATCGGGTAAATCGGCTAAACTCAATCGGGCGATCGCGCTTCGAGACATCAAGATCGTGAAATCGGTCGCCCTCAATGACGACCGATTAACAGTCTACCCGTTATCTGCGAAAAAAGAGGCGATCGCGATCGCCGCAGACTTATGTAAATTGTTGGCTCAAGGCCACGGGATTGTGAACGGTAATTTTTTTCTTGTGAATCGAAATCATTTTTTCCTGTCTGAGATCGCCGAGTAAGCGGGTGACGGTGACCCGGGTCGAACCGATGGCTTCGGCGATCGCCTGGTGGGACAATTTCAGATCGATGGTGATCCCGTCCGGGCTGGGAATGCCGAAATCCCGGCATAAGATTAATAAAAAACTCACCAGGCGAGATCCCATATCCCGGTGAGCCAAGGTTTCGATCATCATTTCCGTTTGCAAAATCCGTGACGACAGACCGCGCAGCATCACCATCGATAAGTCCGGGTCTTCCTTGAGCGCTTTTTCGACTTGTTCGATGGGAACCGAGAGTAGTTCGACCGGAGTAAAGGCGACGGCGTGGTAAAAGCGATCGGAACGATGGCCCGTAATTAACGAGAGTACGCCAAAGACGCTGTTTTCTCGCAAAAGGGCGACGGTGATTTCTTCTCCGGCTTCGTACACCCGCGAGAGCTTGACGGCACCTTTGAGCAAGAAGTAAACTCGTTCCGCCGGATCCCCGGGGAAAAAGATCGTCTTGCCGCGCTCGAAGGTTTCGACGATGGGCGGGAAGGTCCCCGTTCCCATTTGTCGGAAGACGGCAGCTAAAGGCTTGTCCTGGGTCATTACCATATCCATTGCTCTATCTCGTCTTTATAAAAAATTTCGGGCGATCGCGCTTCGATGCACCTGTTTAATCAAACTTGAATTTCTTGAATTTTCTTATCAGCATTTTGTGACTTTTACACTTTAAAAAACTTAAACTGAGGTTCTATCGGATTTTTGTACTCCTGGATACACAATAACCCCATCAGAAGCGATCGCCTATGGAACTTTTATCTAGAGGGGATCCCCCCGGGAGTACAATCCGATCGCTTTACGGGTAAAGCTTGCAGCCGTCGAGATCGCCGTTGATTTCCGAGGGAAAGGGGTGACGGGCGATCGCGGCGGCGTGGGAGGCAGATCCGACCAATTTAATGAAGCGCACCCACTGTGATTCAATCAAATGGGGGAAGACCTGCAACACTCCAGAGGCGATCGCCGTTGGCGTCTTTCGTCAGTCTCGGCGACCGACACCCCACCATCACTCTCACTCGGCCCAGGGGATCGCATCTGCCCAACCCGTTGACCTCGGTTTGTGCAATCGTCCTTCTCGGTTGTAGATTGAGCTGCTCGGTAATTGTTCCTAAAAGAAACATCCATGCTTGATTTAACCGGAAAAAACGCCCTCGTCACGGGTATCGCCAACAATCGCTCCATCGCGTGGGGCATTGCCCAAAAACTACACGAAGCAGGAGCCAATCTCGGCGTCACCTATCTCCCCGACGACAAAGGCAAAATAGAGCGTAAAGTCGGCGAACTCGTCGAACCCCTCAATCCCAGCTTGTTCGTCCCCTGTAACGTCCAAGACGACAGCCAGATCGAATCGACCTTTGCAACCGTTCAAGAAAAATGGGGCAAACTCGACATCCTCATCCACTGTCTCGCCTTTGCGGGAAAAGACGAACTGACCGGGGATTTTAGCAACACCTCCCGCGAAGGTTTCGCCCGGGCTTTAGATATCAGTTCCTATTCTTTAGTCGCCATGTCCAAAGCTGCCAAACCTTTAATGACCGAAGGCGGCAGCATCGTTACCCTCAGTTACTTGGGCGGGGTGCGCGTCGTTCCCAACTACAACGTCATGGGGATTGCCAAAGCGGCTTTAGAAATGAACGTGCGCTATCTCGCCGCCGAACTCGGTTCCCAAAATGTCCGCGTCAACGCCATTTCTGCCGGACCGATCCGCACTTTAGCCTCTTCCGCCGTGGGAGGAATTCGCGACATGATCCACCACGTCGAAGAGGTGGCGCCCTTAAAACGCAGTGTCACTCAAGAAGAGGTCGGGGGTGCGGCGGCTTTCTTGTGTAGCGACCTGTCCAGTGGGATTACGGGACAAGTGCTGTATGTAGATTCGGGCTATTGCATTATGGGGATGTAGGGAAGAATCGAACAGTCAGAACTCCCAAGCCTACAGTGCGGGCAAAATGCCCGCCGGGGAGGAGAACTCGGGAGTTGGGAGTCGGGAGTCGGGAGTCGGGAAAGTTTGTACGGCCCACTGATTTCCGATGCCCTACCTGTGGCACTCTAAAGTCTAAACTCTCAAATCCCGAGTCAAAAAGGGCGATAATAAAGGGTGTTGAGCGAGCTTAAGAATTAGAGACTATGCAAACGAGCGATCGTAGCCGCAGTGCGACCGAGAACGCGGTAGTCAATGGGGTGCAGCAAGCTTTAGTGCGGCGGGCTTCCGTGCGCCGAACGACGGGGGAGACCGATGTTGAGGTGAGTGTAGACCTCGACGGGTCCGGTCGGTGTACGGCTCAAACGGGAATTCCGTTTCTCGATCACATGCTGCACCAGATTTCCTCCCACGGTCTGATCGATCTCGACGTTAAGGCGACTGGGGATTTGGAAATTGACGACCACCACACCAATGAAGATGTGGGAATTACCCTCGGTCAGGCGCTGGCAAAGGCGTTGGGCGATCGCAAGGGCATCGTTCGCTTCGGTCATTTTATCGCTCCCCTCGACGAAGCCTTGATTCAAGTCTCCCTCGATTTTTCCGGGCGACCTCATTTGAGTTACGGTTTAGAGATTCCCACGGAGCGCGTCGGGAGTTACGATACCCAATTGGTGCGCGAGTTTTTCGTGGCGATCGTCAATCACACCCAAATGACGTTACACGTGCGCCAACTCGACGGGATCAACTCCCATCACATCATCGAAGCGACCTTTAAAGCCTTTGCGAGAGCGATCCGCATGGCGGTAGAAATCGACCCGCGACGGGCGAGCGAAATTCCCAGTTCTAAAGGGGTTTTGTAAGCCGTTCTCGGAAAAGATGGCTCGGCGCGATCGCGTTAAAATGCTCCTTCCTGCGAACCCGAGGGAGGAGCGCTCGATCGCGGAACCGTCGTGGGCTCGCGCCGCCGTTGGAAACACGAACTCGCCTAAAAACACCAGGGGTGGAGCGATTTGCACGGGCGGATCGGCGTGGGTTGAAAAGGGGGTCGCGACGTTCCCTTCTCAACGGTGACTACGGCGATAAATTCTGTTGATTTCGGGCGATCGGGAGAGGCTCCCATTGATGATAGGATGGCAGATAAACGGTATTCTGGGGCAATTACGCAAAACTGATGGGCAAAACGTGGGAACTGGATTTTTATTCAAAACCGATTCTTGACGAAAACGGAAAGAAACTATGGGAAGTGCTCATCTGCGAGAGTCTGTGTCAGCCTTGCTCTCCTGAAATGACGGGATTTCGCTACAGCAAATATTATCCGAGTACGGAAGTCAATTCGATCGCCCTCGGTCAAGCCATTGAGGAGGCGATCGCCCAAGTGGGAGAACCGCCGACCCAAATCCGGTTTTTCCGACGCCAGATGAATAACATGATTACGAAAGCGTGCAAGGATTTGGGCATGGCGTCAAAACCGAGTCGCCGGACTCTAACCTTACTGTCTTGGTTGGAGGAGCGATCGCAACAGGTCTACCCCCACGAACCGGGTTACGACGAAGCGGCGGCTAAAAGCACCTCGGTCAAAATGGAGTCCCTACCGCCGCAACGGCTTCCCGACGCGCTCATCGGTCAAAAATGGGCGTTTGTCTCCTTGGAAGCAGAGGCATTTGCCGATTTTAACGAGTGGGAGATCGGCTTTGGCGAAGCATTTCCGATCCTCGGGGACAAAAGTTTGGTGGCGGATCTCTCCCCAAACACCTCAATTCCCGGTTTAATTATCTTTTCCTCCCGGGCTCTACCGATGGCGGCTTGGATCTCCGGGATCGAGTTAGCGTTTCTGCGCTTTGACGGGAAAGAACAACCGCGTTTGATCTTGGAAACCGGACCGAATGAAAGCTGGATTTTAGCCAATATTAACGATCGCAAAACCCAGAAGGAAGCGGAAGCGTTTGAAGCGGCGAAAACGAAAGCCAGTGGGGTTCACTTTTTAGCCGTTCAGTCCGATCCGAACTCGGAATCGTTTGCGGGATTTTGGCTATTACGCGAAGTCGAATTAGCGTAAAGTAATTTATATATATCCTACGAATATTCTCAACTCAGGCGTACAGAAGACATCGAAGTTGCCAGCGATCGAGCGGACTGCTGAGTGCTTCTGCGTGCAATACGGACACCTAACAAGATCATGGGATCTGAAAATTTACAACTCGAACAACTGGCACAACAGTTATTGGATTTGGCTCGTCGATCCGGTGCCGAAGCTGCCGAAGTCCTCCAGTCGCGATCGCATTCTCGACCCGTCTTTTTTGAAGCGAATCGACTCAAACAACTCGAAAGTACCCAATCGGAAGGGACGGCCCTGCGAGTGTGGAGAAATGGCAGACCGGGATTGGCGGTGGCTTACGGCCCGGTAGACCCGCAAAGTTTGGTCGATAAAGCCTTGGCGTTGGGGGAGTTGAACGAACCGGAAACGATCGAGTTAGCTCATCCTCAAGCCTGTCTCTATCCGGATATCGGCGAAGCGGTTGCGGTGGAACAGTTGGTGGAATGGGGCCGGATGGCGATCGCCTTGATTCGCGAAGCCTATCCGGAAATTCTCTGTACGGGGGAATGGGATTGCGAGGTCGAAACCACCCGCTTGATGAACTCCAACGGTTTGGAATGCGCCTATACGGATACGACGTTAAGCTGTTATCTGTCGGCGGAATGGGTACGCGGTGACGATTTTCTCAGCGTGTCCGACGGACAAACCCAACGGGGAAAATTAGATCCGGTTTCCGTGGTCAACCAAATTTTGCAACGCTTGGAATGGAGTCGGGACAACGTGGCGCCGCCGATCGGACGAGTACCGATTTTATTTACGGCGAAGGCGGCGGACATGCTGTGGGCGACGTTACAGGCGGCGCTCAATGGCAAACGGGTTTTAGAACGGGCTTCGCCGTGGAGCGATCGCCTCGGACAGATGGTGACCTCTCCGTCCCTGACGATTTACCAAGATCCGACGGCGGGACCGTTTAGCTGTCCGTTCGACGATGAAGGGACGCCGACCCGACCGATTACGTTTATTCGAGAGGGAATTTTACAAAATTTCTACAGCGATCGCGTCACGGGAAATCGCTTGGGAACCGGAACGACGGGAAACGGGTTTCGCCCCGGTTTGGGGAGTTATCCGACGCCGGGATTGTTTAATTTCGCGATTCAACCCGGTGCGACTTCGTTCGAGGAGTCGATCGCCAGTATCTCCCGAGGGGCGATCGTCGATCAAATTCTAGGTTCGGGCGCCGGAATTTCCGGAGATTTCTCCATTAACGTCGATCTTGGCTATCGGGTCGAGAACGGTCAGGTCGTCGGTCGCATCAAGGATACGATGGTGGCGGGCAATGTATACAACGCCCTCAAGCAACTGGTGACGATCTGTTCCGATGCGGAGTGGAATGGTTCTTGTTATACGCCGTCGCTAATCGTGGAGGGCTTATCAGTGACCGGGAAGCAGGGGTGAGGCATCGAAACGTGAGAGCAAACACTAAAAACGATCGCCAAAGTTCGGCCTAGATCGAGATACACACAAAAAATAAATACCGAAAGAGAGAAATCTGTAACGCAGCCAAAATCCCTTAGTCTAAAATTTAAAATCTAAAATCGAAAATCAATATGTGGCGTTGGGGGTATTATTCTCTCGTAAAAGATTGGAATCGGGCGATCGCCTCGATTCTCAAACCCAAACGCCTAGCGATTCTCGAAGCTTGCGCGATCGGGTTGATCTCCGGAATTGCGGCAGTGTTGCTCATGCAAGGGGTCGGCTCCCTCGGCACCTGGCGGGTCGGTTTGTCGCGAACCTTTGCAATCTCGATCTACTTACCCATTATCGGGATAGTCGGTGGGTTTCTCGCCGGGTGGCTGGTGGAACGGTGGGCGCCGGAAACCACGGGCAGTGGCATTCCCCAGGTGAAAGCCGCATTTGCCGGACTCAACTTTCCCCTGGATTGGCGGGTGGCGATCGTCAAATTATTCGGTACGATCCTCACCGTCGGTTCCGGACTCACCCTCGGTCGCCAAGGGCCTACGGTTCAAATCGGCGCCGCCCTCGCCGCTCAACTCAGTCGCTGGCTTCCCACTTCCCCAGACTACCGCAAACAACTGATCGCGGCAGGGGCCGCCGCCGGATTGGCTGCCGGATTTAACACCCCGATCGCCGGAGTGCTGTTCGCCGTCGAAGAACTCCTACAAGACATTTCCGGCTTCAGCCTCGGTCCGGCTCTCATTGCCTCCTTCATCGGCGCCGCAGTCTCGCGAATTCTCGGCGGTCGGGGTTTAGATCTCGGCTTGCCCCTGAGTGCGTCCCACACCAGCTTTTCCGCCCAAGAAATTCCCTTTTATCTCTTCCTCGGCATTCTCGCCGGAGCCTTCGGCACCCTGTTCAGTCGCGGTATTGTCGAAGCGGTCAAATTGAATCGCCGTTTTCTGAGCTTTCCCTTACCGTGGCGGGTGGCTCTCGCCGGAGCGATCTGCTCCACCGTCGTCGCCCATTTGCCGCCCCTATTCCGCAGCAATACGGGGTTGCGGGAATTTCTGCTCGCCGGACAAGCGGATGCCTCGGTGACGGCGATCGCCTTTGTCGCGCATTTCCTGCTCACCTTAATCGCCGCCGGATCGGGGGCCCCCGGGGGCTTATTTGCCCCCTGTCTGGTGCTCGGTTCGGCATTGGGTTATTTAGTCGGCTTGTGGCAGGCGAGTTTATTAGGAGTGGGATTGCCGACCACCTACGCCCTCACCGGAATGGGGGCGTTTTTCTGTGCCGTGTGTAAAGCGCCGATTACGGCGGTGGTGATGATTTTCGAGATTACGATGGATTTTAATCTCGTGCTGCCGTTGATGGTCGGCTCCGTGGTCGCTTACTCGGTCTCGGAAACCCTGGCTAAGGGATCGCTTTACGATTGGTTGTTGAAACTCAAAGGGGTGGAACTGAAAAAAGACAAACCGGGAGACAGTCCCCTCGGCGGCTTGACGGCGGGCCAGGTGATGGAGCATCGCGTCGAAACTCTCAGCAGCGACATGTCTTTAGAAGAGACGATGCAGGCGTTCGCGCGATCGCATCATCGCGGGTTCCCGGTGGTGGAAGGTAAAAAGCTCGTCGGCATTATTACCCAAAGGGATTTGGTGGAGATCCGAAAAAGGGATCCCGACCCGACGACTCCCCTGCGCGAAATTATGACCGTCACCCCGGTGACGGTTTCGACAGAAGAATCGTTGAGCGAGGTTCTCTACGAACTCGATCGCTACCAACTCAGTCGCCTCCCGGTGATCGAACGCGGTAAATTGGTCGGGATTATTACCCGCAGCGACATCATTCGCGCGGAAAGCGCCCATTTGACGGGCAAACATGTCGAAACCCGCCATCCGGATCCGTCTTACGTGGTCTATCAGACGCGCGGCCCGGCGACTGGGGCCGGACGGTTGTTAGTGCCGTTGGGGAATCCGGCGACCGCTCCGGCGTTGCTACAATTGGCGGCGGCGATCGCCCGCGATCGCAACTACGAAATTGAATGTTTACGCGCCATCCCCATTTCCCGACATTGCGCCCCCCACGAAAGCCGAGTCGAAGTCACCGCCAGTCGTCGCTTGCTGCAACACGCCCAACGGTTGGCACGGCGCTGGGACATCCCGATTCATACCCAAATCCGGGTCACTCACGACGTCTCTGATGCGATTCTCGAAACGATTGAAGAGCGCCACATCGATTTATTGTTGATGGGGTGGAAAGGGCGTACCTCTTCCCCAGCGCGCATTTTTGGCGATATTGTCGATACGGCGATCCGTCAGGCGCCTTGTGATGTGGTGATGGTTAAATGGGGGGTGGATCTGAAAAAAGAGCTGGAATATCGCCAAGCGGAACCGCTAGAGGTGACTACCCGGTTTAATTTGCGCTTAAATCGCTGGTTGGTGCCGATTCGTGGCAGCGAAAGCGCGATCGCGACGATTCACTTGTTACCGTCGTTGGTGGCGATCGCCGATCGCCCCGAAGTGTATTTATGCCAGATCTTGTCTCCGGATCTGCGATCGCTCGATCGCAAAATCTTGAGTCGAGCCCGGGGTATTCTGGCGAAAAAAGTCAATTATCCGGTGTTTTCCGCCCACCGACGCGGTAATTCGGTTCCCGAGGTCACGATCGATTTAGCCCACCAGAAACAGTGCGATGCGATCGTCGTCGGCGCCAGTCGCGAAGGGTTGTTAAAACAAGCCCTTGAAGGCAATATTCCCGAGGCGATCGCCCGTCAGAGCAAATCTACGGTGTTTTTGGTGCGTAGCGCGATCGCTAATTCACAATTTCGGGCGATCGAAGAAAAATAGGGAGAGGAATTGAGAGTCGGGAGTTGACGAGAGTCTAGTTTCTAAATTCATTAAAAATTAAGATAGCCTATCTCGATCTAAGCTTTCGATCTTTGATTTTTATGGTTTTTTATGTTTCATTTTAAAGTTGATTTTACCGCCTTTAACTCGTTTTCCGATATTGCTTTATCCCTGGCCAAACATTTAACAAGTCTGGGCATCCCCGTATCTTTACAAAGATCGGAAATTAGCGCGGCGTTTGTGGCCGAAGATGACTCGAATTATGCCACGATCGCCCAATTAATGAAACCCGAACCCTATCGGCGCTGTCAAATTAAATGGTCTCATTATTGGCCCGCCACTGCCGCCTTACAGCTCGATGGCGAGCTCAATTTTGAACTATTTGCCATTAACTATCACTTCACCCGCGATCGCGAACCGTTCGATCTGTGGCTGCAAGAATGTATCGGCAATCCCTATTACAAACTCGCAATCAGTCAATTTTGTCGCGACGTTCTTATTCAAGCCGGGTGCAATCCCGATCGAATCTTTGTTTTACCTTTAGCTTTCAATCCCCTCCTATCCGAACTTCCTTTCGTCGCCAAACCGTCGGAAAATAGCGGCATTAAGCGCATTTTACATTGTACGTCCTCCGCCGATTTATATCGCTTCGGAACGGACTTACTGTTAACCGCTTATTGCGAGGAGTTTTACGGCGACACTCAGATCGAGTTAGTGCTTAAAGAAGGTCAATCTCAACATTGTTTGCTCGATCGCTACATTCAGATGGCGCGCGATCGCTTCGGAACGGGAATGCCCCGAATTCGCTATATTAAACGATTTCTAAATAAAGCCGAACTCGCTCAACTCTATTACTCCGTCGATGGATTTATTGCTCCTTTTCGGGGCGAAGGATTCGCTATTAAAATTTTAGATGCGTTTGCGGCTGGATTGCCCGTCGCTTTACCGCTTTATGGCGGCCCTACGGAATATGCAGATCGCAACAATTGCTATCCGATTGAATATGATTTGGTTCCCGTGGGTCATTGTTTGGATACCCAAAATTTGGCGTTAAGAAATGCCCCCCACTGGGCCGAACCTAAAATAAGTTCGTTGCGGCAACAATTACGGGCGATCGTCGAAGATTCCCAACGATTTGAACGGGCGCAAAAGGCACGTAATCGGGCGTTACAGTTTTCTTGGTCGGCGGCGGCGCAGAGGTTGGAAAGTTTAGTCACTTCGATGTAATTGAAAATGAGATATCGCTTTTATTGTAGATAAAATATGTAAACAAAATAATAAGCTATAGGTAAATGGGAAGAAGAAATTGGCAACAACAAAGTATTTTCAGCAAATCCAACAACACAGTTTGCAGTTCGGGGAGCATTCCAGTTTAACACCGAGTAGTTATACTTGGCATTGAGTTGGGACTGCCTCCCATTTCCATAATACGCCTTTTGTAATTGATAAATTTCTTAAAACTACGAATATGAGGTATGCTGTATAATAAATTTTTAGCTCATGAGTTAGGGTTGGGATCGCTCATTATTATTTTCGCGAGAATCCAACAAAAGAGTTTCATGCCTGACTCTATCGAGATTAGCTATAAATCTATTTCTATTATTCAGCAACAACAATGGTAAATACAATAAAATCGAATGTAGCTGTTTTTTACGATATTGAAAATTTGTTGAAAGGCTATAACTTTTCTCAAAATTTGATTGACAATCTTTCATTGAAAGATATTTTATTAGAAATTAAACAAATCGATGTAGTAAATCGAATTGCGGTTCAAAGAGCTTATGCAAATTGGAGCGATTCTAGATTAGCAGTAATGAAAGGTGAAATCAATGAACTAGGAATAGAACCAATTCAGATTTTTGGATTTTCTCGACAACAAAAAAAGAATGCTGCCGATATTCAATTAGCAGTTGATGCTATTGATTTAGCCTATATTAGACCGGGTATAGAAGTTTTTGTAATTATTTCCGGAGATGGGGGATTTTCCTCATTAGCTAAAAAGCTTCATGAATATGGAAAATTTGTGATTGGATGTGCCTATAGATCTAGTAAAAATAAAGTATTTGAGTCTGTTTGCGATCGATTTATTGAAATTACCGATCCAGAGTTTGATGATTACGAACGCAGTGACGATGATTTACTAGAATCACAGCCTAATATTACGAATCCGACGGTTCTTAGGATGGCAAAAGTCATCAATCCTATTGAATCCAAGGATAAAGATAAGGTTTTAGAGAAGTCCAGAGAGATTATTAATTGGTTTGCTAACGATACTCAACTCTCAAAAGATCTATCTAAACATGGAATACATGTATCGGTAATTCGAGAAGCATTTAAATATGGAATTAAAGATTTCGATCACACAATCGTAGGATTTCCTAAGTTTGGTCAATATTTACAATTAGTTTGCGCCGACACAAAAATTGGTTTATTTAATCTTCCACCTTCAGATTTAAAACTGGCTTACCGAAATTCTTTATTGAAGGAGGATTATCAACCGCTAGAAGATTTAGATCGAGATTATTTACATTCTTTAGAGAATTATCATTCCATTTTATGTCATAAAAAACCGATCGTTAGACTTCCAGATAAAGATATTTTTCAGGTAATGGTCAATATTATTTGCACCTTACCGGAACAAGAATTGAGCTTTGGTGATACGATGGAATATGTCAGCGATCGAGCAGAAGAAGTTGAGAGTAAGTCTATCAATAATTTTTTATTTACTTTAATTAACCTGGAAATACTTTCTAGTTACCCTAAAGACTTACCGTTGGTCGAACAAAAACTTTTTTTGAAATCCAATTATAAAACTCAAGAGTCAATCACCAAAAAAATTATTGAAGCGATTGAAGATAAGCTGACTTCTTTTTGGGGAGATGAACTCAATACAGATACTTTAAACGAACTTATTTCTGGATTGAGTTAGCAGATATAGTGTTCCTAAATCAGGTAAAAGAATAAGCAAACAGAACTTGAATCCAATTCTCAATTGGATTCAAGCCGGAGTTCGGTGTCTGTATTCCCGTTTATAGTCCTTCAGACATGGCTTCGCCAACACGGTAATCACAGCTTAGATTGGTGGATTGAGACCCTAAGATAAACAAGGGATACTAATTATCATAAAATATCTGTGAAATGAAAAACTTACAATTGAACGGGTTCTTTTAACCAAAGTTTTTCCAATTCTTCGACCGTTCGCCAGTGGGTACCGAAAATTGGCAGCGCTAAAGAACAGGTTTTCCAATCGCCACGAACGGGGACGCCCAGTTTATGACAAGACCCCCCACGCCGTCCTTCGATTTGGTAATGTTGACAGTAGCGACAACGGGACGCCGAATATCGATTGTCTGTCATGACCTTAATTGAACTCGGAGCGACACTTTCCACGATGGAGCACCAATAAAAGAATGAGGGTGAGAATGAGGTCGGTTTTTTGTGACAAATACGCTTGACAAATGCGCCAGTTCATGAATACAGCGATCGCCGTATTCGATCGCCCGTCGCAGCGCACCGAGGAGATCTCTACAGCCGGGGCGATCGCCGATCCGGAGGCAAATCGAGGGAGGAAATAGGCAAGCCAAGGAACAGAAAACCGACAAAAAGAGAGGACGATCGCCCTCTCTTGCTTTGACTCATCGATCGTCAAGTTTTAGGGTTTAAAAATCCACGCCGCGCTTGAGTTCCACCCCTTGATTGGCGTAATGCTTGTGGCAGTACACTTCCGAATGAACCGAGGCGAGGTCGAAATAAGGCGGAATATTTTGACAGCGCCCGGTAATAATCACTTCCGTATCTTTGGGCTTGCGTAGCAGCGCTTCGACAATCGGTTCGACCGGGAGCAATTCCAAATCTACCGTGGGATTGAGTTCGTCGAGAATAATGGTTTTGTAGAGTCCCGAGGCGATCGCCGCCCGGGCAATTTCCCAACCCCGTTCGGCTTCGACGTAATCGATTTCCTTTTGCTGGTTGCGCCAGACGATTGCATCGGCGCCGCAGCGCTGGTGATCCACCAAATTCGGATAACTTTGCTGCAACGCAGAGATCGCGGCATCTTCCGTATAACCGCTACCCCCTTTAAGCCACTGCACGATCAAGACCCGGTGCGATCGATCTTGACCGATCCCTTTTCCGATCGCCTGGAGTGCTTTTCCCAGGGCGCTAGTGGACTTACCTTTTCCCGATCCGGTATAGATCTCGATTCCGGTAATCCCGCGTTCCGACGCCATCGCATGTAAGTGGGCCTTCATTTCCGAGTGCAAATCGGCAATTTCGAGCAATTGGGGCGGCGCCGAGCGCCCGGTCGCAATAATTTCGAGGTGTTCGGGCTTGTTGAGCAACGTTTTAACCACGTCGTCCACCGCCAACAAGCCGAGATCCAACACCGGATTGAGTTCGTCCAAAACGACCACGGAATATAAACCCGAGGCGATCGCCCCTTTCGCCACATCCCAACCGCGCTGGGCTTCGAGGCGATCGAAGCGGGTAATTTCCTCCGCACTGAAAAACTCCGCGCGACCCGTGCGAACCTGGTCGATCAGGTGGGGAAACCCTCGTTGTAGGGCTTCGATCGCCGCATCTTCCTCATAGTCGCGTTCGGGGCCTTTGAGAAAGCGCAACAGCAGCACCCGGCTTTGCTGGGGGGTATTGATCCCCAATCCGATCGAGCGCAACACGACCCCGAGGGCAGCTTGAGACTTACCTTTCCCCGCGCCGTCATAAACATGTATTTGACCGATAATACGCTCGCTGCGGGCTGCTGCCGTGCGAATGCCGATCCCAGTCCTTGTCATAAACTCCCCGTCATTTCTCGTCGAATCCAAACTTGGAGAAGGTTGAGCCGAGTTAACCTTTCCTAGCAAACTTACGAATCGTAGCACAATCGGCGAACATTTTTACTGTCCTTACAAGCGGACAGTCGATTCAATTTTGATTGGCTTGAAATCCATTATAAAACTAAAGTAGACTCAAAAGGTAAGCTCGGCAAAAACTCAGCTCGACGAGGAGAACATCGCGATCGTGACCGATACCCTTCCGTTTCCTACTATTTTATTTCAAAGCCTCTTTGTTATGCTGGCGATCGTTATCGAATCTTCCGTGTTTCACTACCGTTTAAATTTAAGTCGAAAAGATAGCATCGAATATGCAGGTTGTATTAACTTATTTGCCACAATTTTCGGATGGTTGATGTTTTTTTATGCCGAATTGCTTTTGCCAGAGAACCTCAGATTGAGATTGATCGAATTCGTGCTATTCAATCGTTATATCATCGAAGATTTAACTCCGATTTTATTTCTTGTTTTTCTTGCCTTTTTTTCTACCTTTTTTGTTAAAGTTTTGGGCGCAAAAATTGTTAATAGAATGCGCCATATCAATGAAACTTTAACCATAGACGAGCAACGAGAAACAGAAGAAAAATTTCACAAACGTAAAACCGAAAGTTATATTACCGAACGCCGTCAAGCCCTTGCCATCTTAAGAGGTCATGCCTATAGTCACACTTCGATCTTAGTCATTTTATTACTGAAAGACTTAACCCCGTTGGGAAGATAACGTGAATTTCCTGGGTAAAATTATCGACTATTTAGCCAAGGAATTAAAACCCCCACGACCTTTTTCTTGGCAGACCCTGATTCTTTTAAGTCTGTTTTCAGCCGCGATGGCTTATGTGGCTACCCTCGTTCCTTCTCCCACCTCATTCGTTCACAATTTTATTAAATTTTGCGGTTGGTTTTTTCTAATTTTAGGAGCAATTTGGTGGCAGCTAGAAAAACCTTTAAAATTATTTGGCTTAAAAGTCGGTTGGTGGGCGATCGCCATTCCCATTGATGTTTTGATTTTTACCCATATTAATTATTCTTTAAAATCCCTACCCTTTATTAGTTTGCCGATTTTAGCCGGATTTTTGAGTCTGATTCGCATTTTTTTTAGACGAACTTTTTATCCAACCTTTCCGCCGCCGGAACTGCGCCTTTCCGCCACAATTATTTTTTTAGTTCACGTCTTGATGAGTTGCTGGATTCAATTTTATTTTGTTTTAAGTGATTGGTCTGCCGATTATCCGACCTTAACCAGCGAAAATCTCGATCGCAGTTCCTTTGTGTTTGATTTTCGATGGGTCGATCGCCGACGAGACCGGGGGGAATACGCGATCGAGACAATGGAAGGGTTTTTAAAAAGTAATATTCAAGGGAAACCCTGGGAAAATGTACGGCAATTCATGCAAAATTTAGAAATCCGTCCGGGTAGACTAGATCTCGACGAACCCGTTAAAGGGAGAATGGTTCAACTCCCGGAAAATTCTTTATGGTCTTTTAAAGCAAATAGCGTTCAAACGAATGTGGGTTATCGATTGCAATTGCTGGCGATTTGGGAAGGACCGAGGATGGAAAAAGAACTATTTTATTTTGAGAAGTTGTGCGAAATTTCTCAAAATTTCGTGCAACCGCGATCTCCGGACAGTCCGTTACCCGATTTAGGGCGATCGCGGGGTAATATCGAATGCGAACCGAGAATCGATTTATTTTACGAATCGCCTCCCTCGCGGTTAAATGTGGAAGGCGATCGCGCGCCGATCGAGAATCCACCGACCCCGGAAACGGAAGATTCGCCGCCACCGCGATCGACCTCCGAACCGATCGATACCTAATCATTGGGGTCAAAATTTAGTCGAGATCCGCATCGAAAATAAGTCACAATATTGTCAAATAATTAGGAGGAGGATCTTGTGAATTTTGCAAGAATTTTTGCGATCGCCAACAATGTATTTTCTGAGGTCATTCGCGATCGCGTTTTGTACTTAATTGGCTTATTTGTTTTATTCCTCGCCGGGATAATTCGCCTGCTGCCAGAATTAGCAGCCCAAACCCACAATAAAATGATCGTCGATATCGGTATCGCGGCGATCGGCATTCTCGGACTGATCGTGACCGCTTTTGTGGGAACGGGATTAATTAATAAAGAAATTGAACGGCGAACAGTTTTAGTTTTGCTGTCAAAACCGATCGGTCGCGCCGAATTAATTGTCGGCAAACATTTGGGACTTTCTGGAGTTTTGGCGGTTTTAATTAGTTCGACCACCCTATTTTATTTTATCCTGTTAGCTATCAACGATATTCGCTTCCCTTTCGGTAGTTTGTTGGTGGCGATGCTTTATCTGTTTCTAGAATTGTCTTTGCTAACCGCCGTGGCGATCCTCTTTGGAGTTTTAACCAGTTCGTTACTGGCAACTTTACTAACTTTTGGGATTTATGTCATCGGACATTTGAGTGCGGATATTCTCAAAGCCGGAGAACTGAGTCAAAGTCCGTCCCTAGAAGCGATTACGAAAGGGATTTATTTCATTATCCCCAACTTATCCCGATTGGATTTAAAAAATGATGCGGTGTACGGCGTTTTGCCGGATGTAATGACGTTACTGCTCAATGCGGGATATGCCTTGATTTACATTGTTTTGCTTTTGGCGATCGCCAACTTAATTTTTGCCCGCCGCGAGTTTTGAGCGATCGCCTTTGTAAAATCGTTACAATATTCGATAGCCGATCGAAAAATTGGCAATTTTTGGAAAAATTATCTCATTTTTTAACTGATTCAACCATGACAATTGACGCCAAACTCGAACGACTGCAAGCCTTGTTTTCCGAAATGGATCGCGCCTTAATTGCCTATTCTGGAGGGATTGACAGCACTTTAGTCGCCAAAGTGGCGTGGGATGTCCTCGGCGATCGCGCCTTGGCGGTGACGGCGGTGTCTCCGTCCCTACTTCCGGAAGACCTCGAAGACGCGCGGGTTCAAGCGGCGGCGATCGGGATCCCTCATGAAGAGGTGCAGACCCACGAAATGGCGAATCCCAACTACACCTCCAATCCGGTCAATCGCTGTTATTTCTGCAAAAGCGAACTTCACGACACCCTCAAACCCCTTGCTCTTTCTAGAGGTTATCCCTATGTCGTCGATGGGGTAAATGCGGATGACTTGCACGATTACCGTCCCGGAATCCAGGCGGCGAAAGAACGCGGCGCGCGATCGCCTTTGGCGGAAGTGGGAATTAGCAAGGCGGAAGTCCGCCAAATCGCCCGCCACCTGGCTTTACCCTGGTGGGACAAACCCGCCCAACCCTGTTTGAGTTCGCGCTTCCCCTACGGTGAAGAAATTACCGTTGCGAAGTTGCAGCGTGTCGGACGCGCCGAACGGTATTTGCGCGAGTTGGGGTGGAAAAATCTGCGGGTGCGATCGGAAGGAGACACCGCCAAAATTGAATTATTGCCGGAACAAA
The DNA here is from genome assembly GCF_016632315.1 of Oxynema mangrovii CENA135. Classification (NCBI taxonomy): domain Bacteria; kingdom Bacillati; phylum Cyanobacteriota; class Cyanophyceae; order Oscillatoriales; family Oscillatoriaceae; genus Oxynema; species Oxynema mangrovii. Next base: position 488,899 of record NZ_JAEOXH010000001.1, read on the forward strand.
TCAAGGAATTCGTATTAGCCACGGAGTTACCCGATTTAGTCTCGGCGTTTCAAGAATTTGGCTTTGTTTATGTCACTTTGGATTTGGAAGGATATCGCAGTGGCAAACTCAATCAAGTTTTAGCCCCAGAATTGCTTGAGGCTCGAACTTAGTCAATGGGTTGCTTATCTTTTAAATAAGATGAAGATCGGCCATTGACAAAACCAAGATAGCAATATAGAGGATACGGCAATGCCGTATCCCTACGGATGTTTTAGATAATGTTATGGGGTGAATTTGAGGAAAAATATGATCAAAGATAATGGAGCATTTTTCGTTAAAAGAAATTCCTCGAATGATGACGTATCGTATAGTTATAAAATCTAAAATCTGAAATCTGAAATCTGAAAATTTCATGTAAACCAGAATACATTCATTCAGCAGATCGGGAGAAAAACACTTTATAGTAAAGTTTTAACGTGCGCTAAGGAATGGCAAGCTTGACAATTATCCGAAAAAAAGGGAGCCAATCCAGCGCGATCGCCGTTGTATGTAATGTATGTAAGGAGTTATTCATGTCTCAAACGGTTTGGATTGCCAGACACGCCAACCGCCTCGATTTTGTCAACCCGGAATGGTTTAATACAGCCGATCGCCCCTACGATCCGCCCTTGTCCGACGATGGCTTGATGCAAGCCCGAGAACTCGGCTTGCGCTTGCAAAATGAAGGGATTAAAAAAATATTTGCTTCGCCCTTCTTGCGAACGGTGCAAACGGCGAACGCGGTGGCGGAATCGTTGGATTTATCGATTCATTTAGAATGGGGCTTGTGCGAGTGGCTCAATCCCGAATGGATGCCCTCGATGCCGGAAACGTTACCGTTAGAAACTCTGGCGGAAAAATACCCGCGAATTAATCGAGATTACACCTCGCGAGTGGTGCCGAGTTATCCCGAAGTAGACGATGCTTGTATCGATCGCAGTGGGAAAACGGCGAAACAACTGGCGGCAGAATTCGGGGAAGATATTCTGTTAGTCGGTCATGGGGCGTCGGCGATCGGTAGCGTCGTGGGATTGCAGCCAAAGGCGGCAGAAAAAGAGTTAGAAGCGGCTTTATGCTGTTTGTACAAACTGGTTAAGCGGGAAGGCACTTGGGAAGTAGAATTATGGGGCGATCGCTCCCATTTGAGCGAACGGGAAGCCGTCATCCGCTATAACTAAGATCGATCGCGGTGGAAAACTAGCACGTCAGGCGATCGCCCAACATCAAATTTACGAGCAGAGATGACCTTACTATTAGTTGGAGATATTGGCGGAACTAAAACCTTGTTGCGGCTGGTAGAAACCACTACCGATCGCCCGCCCAAGACATGGAAACCGGACAAGCTTTACGAAGCGCTCTATTCCAGTGCCGATTTTCCCGATTTAGTGCCGATGGTGCGCCAATTTCTCGATGGGGCGCGAACCGAATTAGGACGCAAACTCGAACCGAAAAAAGCCTGTTTCGCGATCGCCGGACCCGTAATCGGAACCGAATCGAAACTGACCAATTTGGGATGGACCTTAAGCGTCGAACGCTTGGAAGCGGATTTAGGGATCCCCTCGATTACCCTGATTAACGATTTCGCCGCCGTCGGTTACGGGATTTTGGGCTTGAGTGAGGACGACCTGCACACCTTGCAAGCTGGGGAACCGTTAGAAGACGCCCCGATCGCCACCATCGGCGCCGGAACCGGACTCGGGGAAGGTTTTCTCATCCGCCATCACGAGGGCGATCGGGTTTACGCCTCCGAAGGCGGTCACGCCGATTTTTCGCCGCGATCGCCCGTAGAATTCGAGTTACAGCAATATTTGCGCGATCGCCACCAACTGCCTCGGGTCTCCGTGGAACGAGTCGTCTCCGGTCAGGGGATCGTCTCGATTTATCAGTTCCTGTACGATCGCGCCGTCAGTGCTACCGGAACGGCGATCGGCGATCGCGACCTCCCGGCGGCGGAAATCTCCAAAGCAGCCCTAGACGGAAGTCATCCCCTGTGTCAGCAAACCCTACAAATTTTCGTCGATGCCTACGGCGCCGAAGCAGGTAACCTCGCCCTCAAACTCCTCCCTTATGGCGGCTTGTACCTCGCCGGAGGGATCGCCGCGAAAATCTTGCCCTTAATTGAAAAAGGCGATCGCTTTCTCAATGCCTTTCACGACAAAGGACGGATGAGTCCCCTGTTGCAAAAAGTTCCGATTCATATCGTCCTCAACCCGCAAGTCGGTTTGGTCGGGGCGGCTATTTGCGCGGCCCAACTCGATTAGATCCGATCCCAGTCGCACGGCGATCGCGCGAAGCGGACGGGCGATCGCCTGACACGGCGCGCGGTTTATCCCGATCTTGACAAATCGTATCGTTAAAACATTTCCCAAAAAACGTTATGGCCGGACATAGTAAGTGGGCAAACATCAAACGCCAAAAAGCCAGAGTCGATGCGGTCAAAGGCAAAATTTTTACAAAAATCTCCAGAGAGATTATCGTCGCGGCCCGTAGCGGTCTTCCAGACCCGGAAGCGAATTTTCAGTTACGGACGGCAGTAGACAAAGCCAAAGCCGCAGGAATTCCCAACGACAATATCGAACGGGCGATCGCCAAAGGCGCCGGGACTTGGGATTCCGGTAGCGACGCTTACGAAGCGATCCGCTACGAAGGCTACGGCCCCGGTGGCGTGGCGGTTTTAGTCGAAGCCCTCACGGACAACCGCAACCGAACGGCTGCGGATTTACGGGCCGCTTTTAGTAAAAATGGCGGCAACCTCGGCGAGACGGGTTGCGTCAGTTGGATGTTCGAACAAAAAGGCGTGGTCACTCTCGAAGGGGAACTCGACGAAGATGAATTATTAGAAGCCTCGGTCGAAGGGGGCGCCGAAACTTACGAATTACTCGAAATTGACGAAGATCGACCCGGGGCCGAGGTCTTGACGGAGGTGACGAACCTCGAAACTCTCAACCGAACCTTGAAAGAGAAAGGTTACGAGATCGTCGAAGCGCAGTTACGCTGGATTCCCAACAATCAGGTCGAAGTGACCGATCCGGACCGGGCGCGATCGCTGTTGAAGTTGATGGATGCGTTGGAAGATTTGGACGACGTGCAGAGTGTGACGGCGAATTTCGAGATGGCCGAAGAGTTGATGTCTTTGGATTTGGTGTAGGGAAAGGGACCAGATAAGAGATCGGAGAGAAAATGCCCGTACTCGGGGGTTTCTAGAGGCGGGCAAGAGGCGGACAAGATGCCCGCCCCACAGGGTTTGCTTACAGCACTCGGGCGATCCGATCGGGTACAGCGCCGATCGGTCTATCCCCCCTTCGCCCCCCTTTGAAAGGGGGGTTGGGGGGATTTCGGGGGCAACGAGGAAAGTAGGGGTTTGGTAACCCAACCCCTACCTGGCGAGGGGGATTTAGGGGGATCTAAGTGTCTTGCATGGCAGAGGAAAATGCTGTAAGAGACTGCTTAGGAGACTTCGGCTTCTTTCTCCTCGGCTTTTTCGACCTTCTGCGTTGCTTCCGCGTCCGCAACTTTGGGAGATTTTGAGGCGTCGAGTTGTTGTACTTCTTGCTTTAATTCATTTTCAAATTCTTTGGAGGCTTCTTGGAATCCTCGCAGGGCCTTTCCCATGCTGCGTCCGATTTCTGGCAGTTTTTTCGGCCCGAAAATCAGTAAGGCAACCACTAAAATAACGACGATTTCCGGTAATCCCAATCCAAAGATATTCACGGATTTTCCCTCAAGTGTAATATTGCTCGCTCAAGACCAGTATAAAAAAATCCCGGTCGAGCCGGGAATTTGAATCAGGTGGAGTGGCGATCGAGATCGCCACTCCACCTGAGTTTAGCGATCGAGATCGCCAATCGGACTAACGACCGAGGGTTGTCCAATCCACATTCACGCCATTGAGCAGCAGTGAAGAGTTGTAAATATCGAGAATGATGATCAAGAACAGGGCAAATAAGGCCATGAACAGGCCCATCACGGGAGTCGTCCCCCAACCGGGGGCAACTTTACCATATTCCGCGTTTAAAGGACGCAGCAGGTTTCCTAACTTAGTCTGTTGTGCCATTCTTTACCTCTATGTGAATGCAGACGGCAAAATTTAATGTTTTGTAATATTCTATAAGGATAAGCGCCATTCGTTTAAGAGAATATGGAACCCGCAACAGTTCTTAGCATTTCAATTGTCGCGATTTTGCTCGCGATCACGGGCATTGCGATTTATACCTCCTTCGGTCCTCCCGCCAAAGCCCTCGACGATCCCTTTGACGATCACGAAGATTAGAACCCTTGCCATTAGGCGGTTACAAAGATTGACCAGCGAATTTTTTAACGGTTTTGTCCGGTCTCATCTAACCCCAAAAAAGGATCCCGATCGCGATCGCCTGGAAACGGGCGATCGTGTTTTTTTAAGGGAAATTTTGCGGAAAATTTTTTAAGCGGCGCGATCGCGGGAGCGGCGATCGCTGTCACCACAACCCAAAATAGGATAGAATTTCGGCAAGCTTGGCGATCGCCCCCGAGAGATCGGCGCACCCTTCGTTCGGACGGGAGATCCGGCAATTCTAGCCTTCTCAATCGCATCTGAGAGGTTTGCAACGATGAAAGCCATTAAAAAAGTTGTCGCTGGGTTTTTATTAGCGTTGGGGGTTCCCTTGTCCGCCTTGGCGATCGCCGATATTGTCAGCCAAGACACGAGCGACGAAGATAAAGAAGGCGCGATCGCTGCCTTAGCCATCTTTACCTTACCCGCCACGATCGCCGGAACGTCGATGCTGTGGGGATTGTATCGCGACGGACGCAAACACGATCGCATCGCCGCACAACAAGAGCGCGATCGGCTACAACATTTATTTTATCGGATCGTCAGAGAATATGACGGTCGCATCGGTGTTTTAGGTTTTGCAATGGAAGCAGAAATTACCGGGGAAGAAGCTAAGTTATTCTTAGATGAAAAAGCCCGAGAATTTGATGCCAGTTTTGAAGTTAGGGAAGACGGTTCGATTTATTATCGTTTTCCGTTATAAAGAAATTTTAGATAGGGGGCAGTGAAAGTCCCCCTTTTTAAGGGGGATTTAGGGGGATCGAAATGTACCGTAAAACAGCGAAAATGTAAAAACAATTTATGTTCCAATCGTGAAACTTTTTAAAACATCTGCCGCCGCCTTACTGCTCACCTTCGGCTTGTCCATTCTCGTCATTGCCGATCGCAAATTAGATAACGAACATACACCAGCGAGCGATCGCGAAGAACTTAAAGCCACGATCGTTATTTTTGGCTTACCGATGACCGTTTTAGGCAGTATTTTAGGTGTCAGCCTTTATCGCGAAGGGAAAGAAAGCCAATTAAAGCAAATAGAGGGCGATCGCCGACAAATTCAGGAACAGTTTTATCAAGTTTTGCAAGCCAACCACGGCAGAATTAGCATCATGCAATTGGCAATGGCAGCCAAACTGCCCGGACGAGAAGCGAAAGCCTTTTTAGACGAACGAGCAAAAGAATTTAACGCCAATTTTGAAGTCACCCCAGAAGGGGATATTTATTATAAATTCGATCTCTAGTTTCGTAGAAACGATACGCCATTGGCCTATCGTTACAGGGAAGAGCAAATAGGTAAAAAGACGTACACCGAGGGAAGAGAAACACGATCGCCCCTTAAAGACTCGGGGAGATTCGCGTAAAAAAACGATAAAGCGCTGTAGGTAACCCTTGACGTTTTGCGCTGTGAGGCTTCAATGGAAAAGAACCCGCATTATTCCTAAGTTTTGCGATCGCACCAACCGTTCGAGTAGGAATTGCAGCGATGAAAAATTGGCTCAATCGATTCTTTCACTTTACCTTTTGGGCGTGGAACCTAACGTTTCTCGCCGTCGTCTACTTGGGGATTTTGCCGCCGATTGGCATTCCCTTAATCGAAGCGACGATCGACGGGTGGATTCCCCTCGGTTTTTCCCTCACTTTATTGGGAATTATCGCCATTGTGCCGATTTCTTGCGTTATTGGATTCAAATATTTACGAAAACAACCCCTCCAGTTAATGCGCTTCTTTTATGGAGTAGAAGCGCCGTTATTGCTGCTGGGATTCACGCGCTTATTTTTAATCCGACAACTGACCCCGGCGAGTAGTTTAGTCCTCGCCACGATTGCCGTGGCGATCGCCACCTTTGCGGCAGAATTAAAGTGGCGTTATAGCGAAGGCGATCGCCGTCTCAACGCGCTGCATCTCGGCTTTCACGCGATCGCCGGAATGGTCGGCACTTATGTCGGAATCCTCTTACTCTTTTACGCCGTTCCCCTCACCCTTTGGTTTGTCAAAGGCTTGGTCAGCTTGGAATGGCTGTGGATTCTCGGCGACATGTTACGCTACGCCTCCGCCGATGTTTTCTGGTGGTTACCGTTGATGTTTCTGCTGTTCGGCTTTAGCTGTACCTTATTTATTGCGATGCCGTCAGCATTTGCCAGTTTTTACATCTATTCCAGTTACCGCGTCTGGCGCCAATTTGGGGCGCAATACGGGCGCAACTGGGCATCGGTCGGCGCTGGCGCCGTCGTGACGGCAGGATTATTAATCTTTTTCGCCGCGCAGCAACAGCCGCAAATTCAGGCATTCGAGCAGTTGAAGACGCCGCCAAGCAGCGATCGCGATCGCCAAGAACTCCTCGACAACCGCGACCAATTACGCGCCGGACTGACCAACGCCTACCTCTCCTCTTACCGCTATTTAAGTACCACCGAGGAAAACAACCACATCGCGCTGATGTACCACCATTTGTTGGGCTGGAACGACGCGGCCTCCGGGTGGGTACAGCAGGCTTACAATCAAGTGATGGCACCGTTTTTGTATCGCGGATCGCGATCGGAAGACGAGAAAGCGGCGCAACGGTATGCCGAGTTTTTCGATACCTCGATCCAACAAGGAGAACGATCGCCGATCCTCGATGCGGTGAGATCGACCTACAGCCAAGACCAAGCCAAAGCGGGAGTTCTCAACGTCAATGAGGAACGAGTTTGGCTGGCGCAACAAGACGTTAACGTGACCGAACGCGGCGACTGGGCCGAGGTCGAAGTGCACGAAGTGTACGCGAATCAAACGAACTTGGATGAGGAAGTTTTTTATTCCTTCTCCTTACCGGAAAGTGCCGTGATTACGGGCTTGTGGCTGGGAAATACGGACGATCTCGACGATCGCTTCCGCTTCCAAATTTCCCCGCGAGGGGCCGCGCAGCAAGTATATAACGAGCAAGTGCAGCGACAGGTCGATCCGGCGTTACTCGAACAAGTCGGACCGCGCCACTATCGTTTACGCGCCTATCCGATCCCCAGAAAGCTCAGTTCTGAAGAAAAGCGCCAGGGAGAAGAACAGCCGCAACTGCACTTATGGTTGACCTATAAGGTGATGCGCGACGATCGCGGCTGGCCGATGCCCGATCTCGGCGAGAAACGGAATATTTTCTGGACTCACAAGACGCAACGGGTTTATAACGGCGAAACTGTCAAAGCGTCGGTCGAAGATTGGTTACCTGCTTTTGTCGCAGCCAGGAATTCCGCACCAGCGACGACCCATCAAAGTTCGGAGATCGCCGGATATCGCGTCACGGCGCAACCGTTGAGCGATACAGACGAGCAATTGCCGCAAAATCGGCGTTTTGCCGTGATTCTCGATCGCTCCTACAGTATGGGCGATCGCGCCGAGGCGATCGCGGAAACCTTCGCCTGGTTAAAACAAAATGGATTCGCCGATAACCAATTTGCCAATAACGACGCCGACTTATATCTGACGGGGTCACCCGGAGTGCAACCCCAGCGTCTCGACGATCTGAGTCGCTTCGATCTCGACGGGATCCAATTTTACGGATCGATCTCGTTCCAGCAAATGTTGCAGCAATTTGCCCAATTGCGCGCCGATACGCCCTATGACGGGATCTTGCTGGTCACCGACGAGGGGAGTTACGAGTTAGCAGAAGAGACCAAAGAGCTGCCGAAATTGTCGGCGCCGTTGTGGATGGTTCACTTAGGCGGTCTCCCCCGTGCTTACGACGATGGGACGGTGCAGAGTTTGCAACAAAGTCGCGGTGGGGTGGCGACAGATGTCGGATCGGTGTTGCGGCGTCTGGGCACTCAAGCGCAACTCGGGGACGACGCGATCGGAGCCTTTGACGGGTATATTTGGCGGGTTAGCCCCCTCGAAAATGCCGCCAATCTTGGCAATTCGCCAAAAAATGACGGATTTGAGGCGATCGCCGCCCGTCAAGTGATTCTGGCGATGACGGAAAATCTCGATCCGAAGGACTTGACCAATCTCGATGCGGTCCACGCGATCGCCAAACAGTACGAAATTGTCTCGCCGTACTCGTCGGCGATCGTCCTGGTCAACGACGCCCAACGGGACGCCCTCAAACGCGCCGAAGCGAAAGACGATCGCTTCGACCGCGAGGTAGAAGACGGACAGGAAACTTTATCGAAACCGCCGGATTTGATGGCATCTCCGGTTCCGGAACCCCATCAATATTTAGGGGCGATCGCGGCGATCGGCTTGTTAATCTTTTTCAAGCGTCAGTACCCTAAATCGTCCTAATTTCGACGACCTTATCAACTCGCCAAATCCCTTTAGGGACACGGCAATGCAGTGTCCCTACAACCCCTGAATTTGACGACAAGATTGAGGATGGCTATATATTGCTTCTTAACCCGCCTCGGCGGGTTATTTTTAGGTGCCCTTTTCCCGCAACCTTGAGCTACCTCACAGACAGTTTTAAAAAAATTTGTCACGATCGCAAGTGTAGCAAAGGCCACAAATAAGATGAGTACGACAACATTAAATTATCAAACTGCACCGGGTCATCAAGTGTTAGCGGCGGCGGGCAAAACGGTGTTAAGACCGGGAGGACGACGCGCTACCGAACAGTTATTGAATTGGGCAAATTTGCAGCAGGAACAGACTGTTTTAGAGTTAGCCGCCAGCTTCGGCGAAAGCGCGATCGCGATCGCCCGTCGGTTTGGAGTTCGGGTCGTTGGAATTGAAAAAAATCCCGATAGTGTCGCCAAAGCGCGCGCCAATATCGAAGCGGCGGGATTGAGCGATCGGATTGAAATCATCGAGGGCGATATTTTTAAACTCGACGAGATCGATCGTCAGTTTGACTGCATTTTTGCCGAAGCGATTTTAACCATGCAGTCGCAACCGGGAAAAGAGAAAATGGCACGCTTATTACAAGCGAAACTCAAACCCGACGGTCAACTCCTTTCCCACGAAATGCTCGCTCGCGCGGATGAACAACAGCTACATAAAAACCTCGCACAAATTATTCGCGTCAGTTCCCAACCCCTTTTCCAAGATCGTTGGCGCAGTCTATGGGAAACCGTAGGATTGCAAATCAAAAATCTTGATACTGGGGCGTTAGAAATGCTCACTTTGCCACAACTCATCCGCGATGAAGGATTAGGGCAGACTATTCGCATCGCCCGTAATATTTTAGCCAACCCAGCATTACGAAATCGAGTGTTTCAAATGCGGAAAACTTTTCTGAAATACCACGATGACTTAGGTTATATTGTTTTGCAAGTCATACGACCTGAATAAGCTTTTTGCTGTTATTTGCTTTCAATTTTGAGAATTGTAAAACCATCAAACATAGAGGTTCTATTATGAATGCGATCGCTCCATCAAACCGTTGTTTTAACAGCAACTTTACTGAGTTAATCGAATATCCACAAGACGGCGTACTCAGTAAAGTGTTACTCAAAGATGACAACTGTCAGTACAGTTTATTTTGTCTGGCTGCGGAAACGGATATTTCCGAACATACTTCCAGCCGCAATGCGTCGATTGTCGTCCTCGAAGGTCGCGGAATTTTAACCTTGGAAGGCGAAGACATTCAACTCGAACCGGGGGTGTTTGTCTTTATGACTGCTCACGCTCCTCATGCACTGAAAGCGCAAGACAATTTAGCTTTTCTACTGACTCTTTCGGAAACAAAATAGTAGAAAAAGTAGAAAAATCGTAATTCAAATTATCGACGATCGCGGTTGGGGGAGATTCCCACCGCGATTTTTTAGTGGCTGGAATACCTGTAATCACCTTAAAATGACCTGACAAAGAGATAGCGATCGCCCGTTTTCAGATAATGGGTGGCGAAAACTGAGCTATCTCATAGTCAGGGCGATCGTTTTCGCCAATAATCACAATATCTACCAACACTCAAGTTAGAAAATGTTACAAACTTTCCGCGATCGCCTCGATGTTTCCGAAACTCAATTAGAGTATTGGCTGACCCTTTCCCTCGACGAGTTTTTAGCCTTACCGGAATCGCAGACTTTATTGGGCAGTTTGGATGTAGAATTACTCAAAGAAACCCTACCGACTGCCGGACAGACGTTAGCCAAACAATTGCCGCCATTTTATGGGTGGTTGAAGAACGAGTTAAAACTCAAACGAGTGCCCGACAGTCCGGACCATACGATTAAATGGACGATTGGATTTCTCAATAACCAAGAAAGTTTGCAGCGTTTGGTCGAGTTACACCGTCCGGTTCCCCTTCCGGCGTTAGAAGCGTCGATTCCCCGCTTGGTGGGGACCTTTGACGCCGTAGAGGACGATCGCGTGCGTCAAGAATGGCAAAAGGCGATTTCGGCGTTATGCTTGGTACTGGCGATCGCGGCGCGATCGGAAAATAGGGAAGCCAGTTAATCTCAAAAGCGGGCAGCGGGAATCGAACCCGCATCAATAGCTTGGAAGGCTATGGTTTTACCACTAAACTATGCCCGCGCCAGTCACGTAAAACTCATATTAACATAAGTTTTGCAGGGCGCAATACCCCGGCTCAAAGTGGATCGAGTTTGAGATAGAGATCGAGCAAGCTCGCCACGGGCCGATCGCCCATCTCGGCGGGCTGAAACTCCCAGGTTTCCAAAATTTGGCGGGCGAGGTCGTTGTAAGACGGGCTGAGATGTTCCGGGTAAACGGCAATGAGCTGGGGGTTGCCGTTGGGAGCGACGAGAACGCTTAAAATCAGTAATTGTTCGTCCTGACGCTGTTGCGATCGCGGATAGGCGAGGTCGGGAAATTCGATTTGTTGCGCCGACACGGTGGCGGGGAGGTCGGGAACGTCGCGCCCGTAGTTGGCAAGTTTAGCATTGACGAGGGTGGCGATCGCCCCACGTCGAGGGACGGGAGACGGTTGAGGGTTAGGGGGTTGAGCGGAAGAGTCCGGAGTCGATTCGACTGAGGGGCGATCGCCGTCCGCCGCCAACGGGAGGTCTTCCGAAGATAGTGACGGCGAGGGGATCGTCGCCAATTCTCCCACGGGCCAATCCCGTAACACGTCGATCGCCAACGCCGTAGTAGTTGCGGCGAGCAAGAGGGCGAACCCCCACGAGGAACGGGTGCGATCGCGCCGAAAAGACAGTCGGGAGGGTTTCACGGAACGGTCGAGAAACATAAATCCGTCAACTCAACAGAAACAACAAGCTTGACGCACCCCGACCCCATTAACCGGGTGTCTCTAGTGTGACCCGAACGGCACGATCCTGACTAGGGGGAGAAGAGTAGGGAGCGATCGCCCGTCGCTTTCGCGTAAAATCAAACAGCGATCGCTATTCCTGAAACAAATTACCGATGAACCGTCCTCCCCTACCGACGATCGAATTTCTGCAAACCCCCACCTCTCCCGCTTGGGTCGAGCAAGCGATCGCCCATCTCGACACGATCTTGCTCGATCATTCCCACTGCGAACGCAAAGCCGCCGGAGTGGCGTTAAACTTGATGTTTCGCTATCCGTCCAATAGCGAATTAGTGCGCGCCCTCACGAGCATAGCCCGCGAAGAATTAGAACATTTTGAACTCGTCAACCAGCACCTCGAACGGCGGGGAATCGCCCTCGGACCCCTTTCGTCGCCCCCTTACGCCGCCGGACTCAAAGCCCAAATTCGCCCGCAAGAACCCGATCGCCTTTTAGACTCCCTCCTGGTCGCCGGGGCGATCGAAGCCCGCAGTCACGAGCGTTTGGGCTTACTCGCCAGCCACTGTCCCGAACCGGAATTGGCGAAATTCTATCGGAGTTTGATGGCGTCGGAAGCGCGCCATTACGGCACCTATTGGATTCTGGCGACGACTTACTTCGATCGCGATCGCGTCACCGCCCGGTTGAACGAACTGGCTGTCGTCGAAAGTGAGTTACTTTCAACTTTACATCCCGAGCCGCGCATTCACAGTTAAGTATATATAAGTTTTGTTCGTCCCGAAATCTGCATCACCTCATGCATTCAGTTCACCCACTTGGGTGAAAACAAAGCCGATGAGAAAGCTGACAATGTAGGGGAAGACCGCGCGCGAGCAAAATTGCGCTTACAATCTTGCCCTGAGACACCCAATCGCGATCGCACAAACCGGAGCACGGAACGCGGCCATCATGGCGAGCTAGGGGGGTCGCTCCAGAGGATTAGATCGTGTCGAACGAGCGAGAGACCGCAGCCTGACGAGGACAGAACCGTGAAGATGCAACTGAGTTCCCATCCCAAAGGATTTCGAGGCAAACCCCACAAACGCCAAAGCCAACAAACTTTATCTCATGCCAAACTCTTGCAAGGGATTGCCCAAGCCAATTATCAACTGCTCAGCATCGACGATCGCGAGCGGGCGATCGACAGTGCCTTACAAATTTTAGGCACCGCGACCCAAGTCGATCGCGTCTACCTGTTAGAAGCGCACCCCCATCCGGAAACCGAACAAAGCTGCATGACCCAACGTTTCGGGTGGGTGCGTCCGTGTCTGCGGTCCGAACTGAGCGCCTGTCTCGTCGAAAACCTGACCATGGAAACCGAGCAGTTGCGAGAGTGGTACGATCGCCTAAGCTGCGGTCAGCCGATCGCCGCCACCCTCGAAAACCTCAGCGCCAGTACCCGAGAGCTGTTCGAGCGCGATCGCACCCAATCGATGCTGTTAGTCCCGATTCGCATTCGCGGCGACTTCTGGGGGGCGATCGGCTTTGACGACTGTCACCACTGTCGCCAGTGGACCGACGAAGAAATAGCCGTATTAATTACCATGGCTGCCAGTATCGGCAGTTTGTTAGAACGAGAACGAGCCCATCAAAAAATCTCTAAACTACAAAATCATTACGATCGCTGCCTGCAGCAAATTGCCGCCAACGTTCCCGGTTTCATCTATCAATTTATCCAACATGCCGACGGCTCTCAAGCCGTCATTTACGCCAGCAACGGTTCGCGAGAACTGTTCGAGTTAGAACCGGAACAAATCCAAGCCGATTTTCACGCTCTCACCGACGCCATCCATCCCGACGATCGCCCCAGTTACCTCGAATCCGTCGCTCGATCCGCCGAAACCTTAGAACCCTGGCACTGGGAAGGGCGCTTACTCACCCCAAAGGGTATCCTGAAATGGGTCAAAGGAATCGCCCGAGCCAGAAAAGAGGGCGATAATATTATTTGGGATGGCTTGGTGATGGATATCAGCGATCGCGCCTTCGCTCAAGAGCAGCTACGCGCCAGTGAAGAACGCTTGCAAAGCTTTTTCAATGCCACCTTTGAAGCGGTCTTCTTCCATCAAAACGGGATCCTCGTCGATCTCAATCCCGCCGCCGAAGCCTTATTCGGCTATTCGGCGCACGAACTGATCGGGCGATCGGTCTTGCAACTGACTCCCCCCGAAGGGCAAGCACTCATCCGCGAACGACTGCGATCGCCCTCCGACGAGCCCTTCGAGGCGATCGGCTTGAAAAAAGACGGCACCGTTTTTCCCTGCGAAGTGCGCGCCAAAGACATCACCTACCGGGGACAACCCGCGCGAGTCGTCAGCTTGCGCGATCTGGCCGAGTTGAAGCGATCTCTCGCCGCCGTCAAAGCCAGCGAAGCCAAAAATCGGGCCTTACTCAACGCCATTCCCGATTTAATGTTTCGCTTTAGCATCGATGGGGTTTATCTCGACTTTAAAGCCGAAAAAGATAGCGATCTCGCCGCCCCTCCCAATCAAATTATCGGCAGAACAGTTTACGACTTAATCCCGAAATGGGTCGCCGACTTATTTATCAAAAACGTTAAAATAGCCATCGAAACCGGGGAAACCCAAAGTTTTGAATATTATTTATGGCATCGCAACCCCGACGGAAGCCAACAGCGACGGGATTGGGAAGCGCGCCTGGCCCTGTGCGGCGATCGCGAAGTGATGGCGATCGTGCGCGACATCAGCGATCGCAAATCGTCCGAACAAGTCCGCAACCAGCTCATCGCCTCCCTGCAACAAGCACGCGATCGCCTCAAAGCCGCGATCGATGCCGTCCCCGGATCCGTCTCCTGGATTGCCTCCGACTACACCTATCTCGGCGTTAACGAATCCCTCGCGAGCAGTTTTGGCCTCTCCCCGGAAGAATTCGTCGGCCAAAAAGTCGGATTTATCAACGGTTTTATCGATCCCAACGGCGAATTTCCCGAATTCGTGCGCGAATTTTTTACCAGCGACGTCCAGCAAGCCTCCCGGGAAATTACCAGCCCTCACGGGTCGAACGGCCCCAAACATTATCTGATCGTCGCCCAGAAATACCAACGGGGACAAGCGGCGATCTTTGTCGGGATCGACATTACCGAACGCCAGCGCATGGAAGAAGCCTTGCGCGTCTCCGAAGATAAATTTTCCAAAGCGTTTCGTTCCTCTCCCGACTCGATCGCGATCTCCTCCCTCGCCGACGGACGCTATCTCGAAGTCAACGACAGTTGTCTGCGGATCTTCGGCTACGAACGCGAAGAGCTCATCGGTCGCTGTCCTTGCGAACTCAAGATCTGGGTGGATCCCGAGGCGCGATCGCGCCTACTCGAACGCCTGCAACGGGAAGGCGGCATTTATAACGAAGAAGTCGAACTGCGCAGCAAATCGGGAGAAATCCGTATCGGTTTGCTCTCCGCCGAACCGATCCAACTCGGAGACGAAGCCTGCATGTTGACCGTCACCAACGACATCACCGAACGCAAGCGCGCCGAAGCGCAATTACGGGAAAAAGAAGAGCAATATCGGCAAATTTTCGAGGCAACCAGCGATGCATTGATGATTAACGACCCGGAAACCGGAAAGGTCGTCGAAGTCAATCCCGCCTGCTGTCACATGCACGGCTATACTTACGAAGAATTCATCGGGATGCACCCGAAAGATTACGTCTATCCCGAGAACTATCATTTATTTGAGGAATTTCGCGAAAACGTACAAGCGGGAGGCAGTCAGTTCTTCCAACGGGCCAAAGCCCGACGCAAAGACGGCAGCACGTTTTACGTCGATGTCCTCGGGACCAGTTTTACCTATCGCGGCAAACCGCACTTGTTAGGAGTGGGTAGGGACGTGACCTCTCAGGTGCTTTACGAACAAAAACTACGGGCGGCGGCGGAACGGGAACACTTGCTCGGAGAAATTGCGATCCGCATCCGGCGATCGCTCGATCTGGGTCAAATCCTCAAGACGGCAGTCGATGAAGTGCGCCATTTTTTACAAGCGGACCGGGTGTTCATCACCCATTTAGACGGCAAATCCGACGGTACGGTCGTGGCGGAATCCGTCGCCGACGAACGCCAATCGGTACTCGGCTATACGGTCGAACGGGAACTGTACGATCGCGAAATCGTCTCTTTTTTCGACCGCCGCACCGTCCGGGCGATCGACGATACGACCCAGATCTCGGTGTCGCCGTCGATGGATCGCTATTTTCAAGAGTTCGAGATTAAAGCGAGTTTGGCGGTGAGAATTTTAGTAGACGATCGCCTGTTCGGTTTGTTGGTGGTCAATCAATGCGATCGCACCCGCCATTGGGAGTCTTCGGAAAAGGAATTTCTCGAACGCCTCGCGACCCAGTTGGCGATCGCCATGCAACAAGCTCAACTCTACCAACAATTGGCCGCTCTCAATGCCAATTTGGAACGACAAGTCGAGGAACGGACCTGCGAATTGCAACAAGCGGTCACCGAACTGCAAGAACTGCACAAACTCAAAGATTTATTTCTGCACGCCGTCACCCACGATTTGCGCACCCCGGTCATGGGGACGTTGTTGTTAGTCAAGAACTTATTGCAAAGCCAAAGCGAGCAAAATACTATTTCCGTGGGGCGATCGGTTCTCGAACGCACGATCCAAGGGTGCAATCGCCAGTTACACTTGATCGATTCTCTCTTAGAAGTGCATTCGAGTGAAGTACGCGGCACGATCTTACATTGCGAACGGCTGCGGATTGCCTCGTTGGTACGATCGCTCGTCGTCGAATTACAACCCTTACTCGATAAAAATCAAGCGACCCTCACCAACACGATCCCCGAAGATTTACCCGAGCTCGAAGGCGACCCGTCCCAACTGTGGCGAGTCTGGGAAAATTTAATCGTCAATGCGTTAAACCACAATCCTCCCGGGATTGAGTTAACTTTAAACGCCACTTTCAATCGAGTTAACGGCAACCGATCCGAGATTCGCTGCACGATCGCCGATAATGGGGTGGGAATGCAGCCGGAACAATGCGAAAACTTATTTGAATTGTACGCCCGAGGCGATCGCGCCCGTCAGTCTACCGGAATCGGTTTGGGGCTGTATTTGTGCCGCCAAATTATTAACGCCCACGGCGGCGAAATCGGCGCGATCGCCCGTCCCGGAGACGGCGCGACCTTCTGGTTTACCTTACCCCTCGTTCGCCCGTCCTCGCCCTAATTTCGCCATTTCCGCAGGCGATCGAACGCCATCTGACGCCAGTTTAACGGCAAAAAAGATAAGCCCAATCCCAGCCACGCTTTGGCGGGTGAATGGGCTTTGGCTTGCCAAACGTGCTGGCGTCCTTCTCGGGTTTTTCCCGCTTCAATTTCTCGCAATCCTAACAGTAACTGGGTTTCGATCGCCCGGGCTTTGCGAACGGCTTCTAAAGGGGGCGCATCGAAATGATACCGTTCTAAATACCTTAATTTATCTCGTAAATACGGCAAAGCCCGATTCAGTCCTTCCTGTTCGGCGTGGACGCGATATTCCATTAACAATTCCGGTAAATAATACCCTTGTTTGCCCGCCAGCGCCAATCGGACAAACAAATCGTTATCTTCGCAATTTTGCAATCCCGGCAACATAAACCCGACCGCTTCTAACGCCGATCGCCGGAAGAGGGTGGCGCCGATTTGAAAACTTTGCTTCACAAACACGACTTCTAATAAATTATCGACGATTCCCGCCCCTAATTCGCTGCGTCCCCACTGTCGAGAATTGCGTTGGGTGCGATCGCGATCGCGTCGGTTGTGAATGTCGATAATCCAATGATCTGTTCCTACAAAGTCTACGGCAGAATTTTTATCTAAAATGGCGACCGTTCGCTTGAGAAAGTCCGAAGTGAGGCGATCGTCGTCGTCAAATTTGATAAAATAATCCCCGATTGCCGCTTCAAAACCCGATCGCATATTATTGCTTTTACCGATATTGCGATCGTGACGGATATAACGCACTCTCGGATCGCTCAGCTTTGCCATCAATTCCGGCGTGTCGTCCGTAGAACCATCATCGCAAACCAATAGTTCAAAGTCGCTATAAGTTTGCCGTAAAACACTTTCGATCGCTTGAGGAAGCAGTTCGACTCGATTGTAAGTAGGAATACAAACACTAACTTTCGGCATTGAGAAGTAGAGAAAATCGGATAAGTTTTAGGATTACAAAGATTGATGAGAATAGTCAAGCATTGCTGGGGGCGATCGGGTTAGTTTTTGTTGCTTAAACATTTAAGCTGCATGACTCAAGCCAGTGATTTTCTTAAACCCATGATTCAAATCATTAAAAATAGTTTTTCAGTAGTACAGTCCTCCTGTCCGCTTTGTTGCTCTCGGACAAAACAAAGAAATAGCTTATCGCATTCCTGATTCAACTGTATTTAGGAATAATTCGATCGCCGGATTCACTAAAATTGAATCCGTACATGTTTAGAAGATTAAGTTAAAAACAAACTTAATTTTAGGCGCATATTAGATTACACTCCAATTGCAGCTTTTTCCTTGATGAGGGTACTTTGTAATAACTTTTTGCGGATTTTTTGGAGTTTTTTGCTGATTTGATAAGCCAGCTCGATCGCGGGGGGCGGCGTTTTGAGCTCTTTAGGTTTAGCCTCCGGATGTTTGAGAAACCGATAGTGTAGAAAAACATCTTGATGGGGGATATTTAAATTTTCCCCCTTACTCAAGCGATTGAAATAGATCGAGGGATAATTCATGTAATGGATGCGGTGAATGGGCTTTAATCCTTGTTCGTTGTAAAGGATATTGTCGATATTGACAAACGGATCGGAATCCGCACAGTTTCCCGTGCGTTCGTAAGGGTTGTCACTTAAAGTAAAGTTAAACACCGAGCGATCGCGCGGTAAAGTCAAATAACAAAATAAAAATGCATCGTCCCACCATCCGCGTCCGTTAATCCACTCAATTTCGCCGCCGTCAATCAAGCGTGTTTTTAATTGCGCGATCGCCGCCGCATCAAATAAACCGCGTTTCGAGGCAAAAAAACTGCCGCAGTGAAGTTTGGGACGAATTTCTGCTTCCGTATAGCGTCCATTCTTTTCGATCAGGGGAATATTTAAAGCTGCGACAGGAGTGGGTTTTTGATGTTCCCAATCGTCAAAGACAAAATCCCACCGATCTAAACGTTCAAAAACCCGATCTAAGGGTTTCATCGCCAGACTGTCGCAATCGTAATAGACGAAGCGATCGAAATCGCCCTCAAAAGCGGCCAATCTTCGTTGTAGATTTCCACCGTACCAGTCCGAATGAGACTGATGTTTTTGAGCGACAGAATGGGCCGCCCAAATATCGCGTGCAAATTCATCCCAACGCCGCATCGCTTCCCAATTCTCGAATAAACTAAGCTGGGGGCGAAATTGAATTTCTTTTTGAATCAGTTCGAGTCGGTCGTTATAGGGAATAACGCAAATGGGAAGATCGGGAGAGACATTAGCTTCAATACTATTAACCAAGGCCACGAATTGATCGTAAACGACATCATTGGCCAAGATGTAGACACCGGATGATGGCATAGAATGACTCCTGTAGGGGATAACCTCCCGCGATCGCAACAAGGTTGACGGGGGACGATCGGGTTCAATTCGGGGAGGAAAAGGGGAAGGGTTGGACGATCGCCTTGCCGACCCTTGATTCTATTGTCGCTCTTGTCGTTAAAAAAATGGTATCAGTGGGAGAAAGAATCGCTCGCGATCGCCTGTCCGTTAGTTGGGGGGTGAACCCTGAATGAAAATTCTAATGATTTCTGCGACCTTTCCCTATCCACCGTCGCGGGGGGGAACTCAGGTCAGAACATTTAATTTCATGAAATATTTAAGTCAGAAACATGCAGTGACTCTGGTCACACAAAGCGGCGAAGAGGTCGGCGATTGCGAAATCGAGCAATTGCGCGGTTGTGTGTCTGAATTGCGGGTGTTCCGGCGTCCGAAAAACTCGCCGGAAAATCGGCTCAAACTCTTTAAGAAACTGCAACGTTTTGGACGTTTTATTCAAACGGGAATTCCACCGAGTGTTTTATCCTCTTATTCGATCGAAATGCAAGAGGCGATCGACGCTTACGCCAGCGATCGCTCCTATGACGTGGTAACCTGCGAGCATAGCGTCAACGAAATTTACGTGCGACCGGAATGGTGCGATCGCCTGCCGACAGTCGCCAACATCCACAGTTCGATTTACGGAACCTACCGCCAGCAAGTCGAAACCTCCACCTCGGAAAAACCATTGCGCGATCGCGTCCAACTCCCCCTGATCCGTCGCTACGAACGAGGGTACTGTCGCAAATTTTCCGCCTTGGTCGTCACCACCGAGGACGACGCCCGCCAATTTCGGGAATTCGGCACCGAGGCGCGCCTCGAAATCATTGCCAATGGGGTCGATTTTGACGAATTTACCCCGCGAGAACGGGATCCCGGGGGCTATCGGATTGTCTTTATCGGCGCGATGGATAACTTACCGAATATCGACGCCGCGCGCTTCTTCGCCTTAGAAGTCCTCCCGTTAGTCCAAATCCGCTATCCCGAGACCACTTTCGAGATTGCCGGGGCCCGTCCGGTTCCGTCGGTGTTGGAATTGCAAAACCTGCGCGGGGTCACGGTGACGGGGACCGTTCCCGCGATCGCCGATTACCTCCATCAAGCCACGGTGTGCGTGGTTCCCATGCGAACGGGATACGGAATTAAAAATAAGACCTTACAGGCGATGGCGGCGGGCACTCCGGTGGTGGCGAGCGATCGCGGTTTGGAAGGCTTGAAAGTCGAGGGTTCCGAGGTTCCCTTGCGTGCGTTGCGCGCCAATCAAGTTAACGAATATGTCTACGCCATCGGTCGCCTGTTCGAGGATCGCCGTTTGCGAGAGCAACTTTCGCGTCAGGGGCGCAAAATGGTGGAACGGGAGTATAACTGGGAAATTTTAGGCAGACGTTACGAGCAACTCCTGCTAGAGTTAGTGGAGTCTCGCCCCTAAAAACCGCGCGAATCGTAATTTTTCCCCTACAATGGCGACAACCCGGAGAATCTAACCCTCAACTTCCCGCAGATTCCCAGGAGTGGCCCGCGATCGCCCCCAAAACGCCAAACCTCTTAAAACGCTAAACTCTAAAATCTTCCAGCCGTTTTTGCGCGCCGATTGAGTCTCGAATGAATCACAACCTTCGCCATCGATCCAGACCGTCTCCAGCTTCCCGACCCCTACCGCGTCGGTCTAGACCGCCTCTGAGTACCGATCGCCGCGAGAGAACGACCCAACCAAAGCGCCGCCGTCCCCCAGAACCCCGGCAACCCTGGCAGCCCTTTGTCGGGGCGATCGCCGCCTTTTGTGGTGGAACCGCCGTTCTCGTTATCGGTTTGTCGATTAGCGTGCGCTTGATTGTAGACCCGCAATCGGTGGCGTGGTTGCAACCGTTCCTTCCGGCGTGGAGTCAAGTTCCGATCGCCACCAAAGAACCGCCGCAAACCCTCAGTCAAATCGAAGCGGCGATCGCCGAATCCGGCTTGATTCCCGGGGAAATTCTCCCTTTGGATCGACCCGCGCGCACGAACCCAGATACCGAAAATCCCGGCTTTCTGGGGCGATCGCGCGCCCCCGTCCGCAACGGGATCTTACTCCCCGTCCTCGAATCTGTTTCCTGTCCCGAGAACGGCGCCAAAGCCGACTGTCAGAAATTTGTCGCCCTTCGCATGTACCAGCCCGTTTTCAACAGCAGCGAACCGGATAGCAAACAAATTTCCTATCAACTGATGGCGGAACTGACCGTCGCCGGGCCGGAAAAATCATTTGCGATCGCCTCTCTCGACGAAAATGCGATCGCGGATGAGGGCGCTAACGAAGTTTTAGCCCTCACCGAACTCAAATCCTTTGAGGGCACCGTTCCCGATAACGGCCTTTGGTTTAATTTAGTCGGAGAACGCCAGATCGGCGATCGCAACGTCACTTACGGACAAATCATCCACTACAACCCGATTTCAGCCCATTTCAGCATGATGCTGCAGTGGAACAGTCCCGGCGGTCACTTCCCGGTTTGGGAAAACGTCACCGGGGACGCCGAAGCAGAGTTAATGGTCGATCGCGGCGTCGGAATGGAACCGCAATTGAGCATTTACCAACTCACCCCGGTCGAGTTTTTCCTCAATCCCATTCAACTCGACGAAATCTCCTTGCGCGAACCCGCCTTATCCGCCCAAGGGTATAAAGATGCCCTCTTACTGGCGAACAATGGTCTGTGGACCCCCGCATGGCAGTTAATGGAAGCCATCAAGCGCGATCGCCTCACCCCGGAAGATTGGCCCGCCACCGCCCAAGCCCAACTCGACTTAATTCGCTACCACGCCACGATCGCCCAAAAACAAGCCCGTGCGGACTGGCCGAACCCGACGGACAAAATTCGCATCGCCTTGCTCGATGGCGCCTGGAAACAGGCGTTAGACCTCTCAGAAAGCCAATTCAAGCAGGGCGATCGTCTCTCGTCCTTGCTCGAAGACCCACGGCAGCGTCTCTGGCAGCGCGTCGAAACCGCCGTCCGGGTCAACCCCGCCCAAACCGAAGCGAAAATTTGGGGAACCCTGTTAGTCGCCGCCCGCGAAGGCGAAGCTGCCGGGATCTCCTGGTTTGACGCCCAACCCCAAGCCACGCCAGAATCCCGCGATCGTGCCTTGCAAGTATTGGAGTTATACGGCAAAGCCGCCGCCTATGCCGAAAATCTGCGCGATCACCGCAGTCAACTGTTCGGCAGCGCCACGGTTCTCAATACGGCCCAACCCGGGGAATGGCTCAAGCCCGCCAATACCGCCAGTTTGGAACTTCTTCCCGGCGAAATCTGGTATCGAATTCGCTTGAGGGGTTTTCACGATTCCCTCGGCTGGCGTCAGACCCCCTTTACCGACCTTCCCAGGGTCAACCCCAGCACCTTGGAAACCCTCTGGCAAGAATTGGGCTTGCATACCGATCCGGATGTGGTGGTAGCCCTGTGGGGAAGCAACGGCGAACAGCAAAGCACGATCGCGACGGTGAAAGCCGTGCAAGCGAAGGATGGGGAACTGACCCTGCTAGCCGCAGGTTCGCCCCTCTCCAGTATGGACACGGGACGAGGAAGCGGGCCAAATGCCCTGGCGTTTAGCAGTTCGGTCCTCGAATGGCGATCGCCCCAAACCCAAACCCTCGCCCAACTTTACCAAAGCGATCCGGAATGGGTGCGAACTTTATTACCCACCTTATGGGTCGAGTTGCAATCCGCCGGACAGTTGCCCCCACAAGCAGTTCCCAGCCTCGAACAAATGCTCAAACAACTCGGCGGCTGGTTGGTTCAGTCGATCGACTTGACCGCCAACGGCTGGCCCGAGGCCGTATTTACCCTGCGATCGGATGCGTTGCTCCCCTCGTCAACGGTCTCTGGAACCGGGGTGACTCCTTACCGAACCCGCACGATCGTTTTCGACGATAAAGGCACGTTGATTTACAGCGAACTGACCACCGCCGCCCAACAAGCGGTCACCGGGATTGCCGAGGTCGCCCGAGGCGGATTGGCTTTAGTGGTCGAAAGTCCCGACGGCTACACGTTACAGCGTTGGTCGTCCAGCCGGGAACGCTTCGAGTTCTAACGCGGCGGCAATACGGACCGCCACCAGGCGCGTAGGAATAGCCAGACTGGAAATTGGTAGTATTCGATCGCAAATCCGGCCACGATCGCCCCGTGAACGGCTAAGGTCAGTCCGACCCAAACATCGGGCAACCAGGCGAGACGACTCCCGGGAAGCGGCGGGAATAAGTGCGCCCCCAGCCACACGATCGTCGGTGGAAGCAGGCAAAAGGCGATCGCCAGCAGGATTAAGCCCCATCCAAATTCGCTCCCTTGCTGTTGTACTCCCTGCCATCCGCGACCGTTCCAATACCAACTCCGAGGTTGGGCGTTATCCGCTAATTGCAATTGATGGCGATCGAAGTTCGCCGTAAAGATGCGATCGCAAAAGTTACAGGAGAATGCCTCCATCATCACCATTTGCGACAGTTCCCCGTAACGACACACGGGACAACGGTAAACACCTTTAGGACTGAAGGGAATCGGACCGGGAGACGGATGAGACATGAGGAATTTTAGATTTTAGATGATTTTAGATTTTAGATTTTAGATGTTGGATGTTGGATGTTGGACTTTATCGCTTTTCCGATCCTCATTAGAGCTTTTAGAGACTGTTTATAAAATAAACATTAACAGCCTGGTTTGAACGGAGGCGATCGTCAGAACCTCAAATGACAGATGGCTGTCATCGGGTTAGCCCAATCCTCTCGATAGTCTATGGTGCATTGTAGGGGTTTGGTTGCCAAACCCTAGACAAGTAGGGGTTTGGTAACCAAACCCCTACTAGATTTTTCTATGTTTTCTTTATAAACGGTCTCTTAGGGCGCACAATTTTTCGCCCCTATACCAAGAAACCGGGCGATCGCCTTCTGAGAAATGCGCGATCGCCCGGTTTCTTGGCTTAAACCCTTGCCGTCGGATTACTGACGGGCGTGATATTCCTTAAACGAGATATAGCCGCGTTCCGGATCGTACAAATGACAGACATCGGTAATTTCTTTCATCAACTTCCACGAAAAGCGACTTTCTTTGAGAGAATCTCCCCACTTTTCTCGTAAAACTTGATGAGCTTTGCGCAAGTTATACGACGGAATCGCCGTAGACAAGTGATGGGGAACGTGGACGTTGATATCGTGGCAGAGAAATTCCACCCAACGAGGATAATCGCAGTGAACGGTTCCGCAGAGTTGAGCTTTCGCTTCATTCCAACGATCCGGCGTCGCAAAGGCAATATCCGGGGTGGTGTGGTGGACGATCGTAAAAGTACTCATCCAGAAGTGGTACACCAACCAAGGCAGCAGCCAGAACTTGACGAAACCCCAGACGCCGAGCGTTGCGAACATGACTGGGAAGGCGATCGCCGCCGAAACGATGACCAGTAAGGCGGAAAAGCGCACCTGTTCCCGTTGTTTGCCTTCAAAACGCCACCAGTCAAAGTGCAGAAAGGCCCAGTGCGTGACCGAACCAATCCACCAAAAGCGACCGCGTAACCGTCGGTAGAAGAAGCGGATTCCGGCGCTACGGTTGTCGTAGCCTTCTTGTTCCCAAGGTTCCCAAGCGTTATCCTCACCAATTTTATTGGTGTGCTTGTGGTGATGGTTGTGACCGATGCGCCAGCCGTGAAAGGGAAAAATTAAGGGCAGCATCATGACGTGCCCGACTAAATCGTTTACCCATTTCCGGTTCGCAAAGGAACGATGACCGCAATCGTGGCCGATCACAAAAAAACCGGTCAACGCCGTCCCGGTAAAAATCCACATTAGAGGTAATAAGTACCAGGGAGAAATCGCCAATCCCCAGTAACCCAAGCCAACCATCAAGACACTAACAAAAACTTTCGTCCACGCTTTACGCCGATTTTTAATAAAAATCTCTTTTGGCAGGGTTTGCAAAATATCTCTCAGGCGTAAGTCTTCTTTGAGCGATGTTGATGTCAAATCCTGAGACTTCTGTAATGTCGATGCTGTCATGAATAAATCAATTTTCTCCAGTTCACACTCGTTTCCGTACCGCGATCGCGGCACATTAAAAGCCCGCCAATTACGGGCTAATCGCAGGCTTTCGATCTCGTTCGGACGCTGCCGTCGTTCCCAGTGGGCGATCGCCCAGGGTCTGCGTTCGCTTAGCGACTCCAAAGGAGTCAGCAGAATCGCGCGATCGCGTTCGTACTGGAATTACGGCGGTCGTCTTACCTTCGAGTATTTTACTCGGCTCCGTTTATCCTAACCCCTAATTTCTCTAACGAACCATCGCAGATTCACGAATTTTTGAGAAAATCCCATCCGCGTCGGGCGATCGTCGAGGTCGGGGCGAATCAACATTGATGTTTATTGTGCCGTTAAAAGCTACATCTGTCCATAACTCTAAAAAAGACTAACGATAAGCTCCGGTCGGGGGCGATCGCCTGGGAAGGTGACCGGGACTTGCGAGCTGCATCTGCATAAGAGACGATCCCCTCATTCCCTCCCGGACAGCAAGGGAACGGAGCGAAGAACAATTTTGACCGAGAACCCGTCATTAAAAAAGAGCCTCACGACAGTTGCGGCGTGACGATTAAATTAGATTTGATTCTCTGGGACTGACACAGTTCGCGCGGCCAATTCTCGTGATAGTCGCGCTTGAAACATTTTTGATTTTGATACGTTAGGGTTATTTTTTCCTGGCTTTTACTCGTTGGAACTGTAAGGCGATCGCGTCTCGTCGGCGATCGTCGTGCCTTCCCTAATTACTGTTACCAAAAGGGGACTCGATCCCTTGTCATTCCTATTTTCGACAGAACAGGAGTTTGATTCATGTTAAAGTTTATCCAGCAAAAATCCTGGATAGAATTCCTGGCCTTTTTTTTAGGAACTTTAGGTTTATTACTCTGGCTTGCTCCAGTGACGCTCGCGAGCGTTTTAGACTTTTTAAAAGTTTTTAGTATCGCGGCGGGAGTTTTCCTCGCTCAGCGTTTCCGAGAAATTACCGTTATGGAAATTGTCGGATTTCTACTCGTCGTTGGCGCTGCTATTTTGGCAGCAATTCGCTTCTACTACCGACTGCGAACGACGCCCCGTTATATCGGCGTCCACTGTCCCCGTTGTGGCAGCAAATTACGCCGGAAACATCGCACGTCCCGCGATTTCCTCATCGATCGCTTTTTACCGGTTTACCGCTATCGCTGTTGTAACCGAGAATGCGGTTGGGAAGGGTTGCGCGTCAAGGCTCTGGAGGATGGAGTCGCCTTGAAATCGCGATCGCGCGACTAGGGGCGATCGCGATTTTGTCGTCCCATTGCTAAACTCGATCCGTCCTAATCGCACTGGGAGCGATCCTGTTGCCGAAGCGTCTGCAGTTGCTGAAACAAGGTTTCCGCTTCCGCTTGCAAGTGAAGGAATTTGACTTGTTGATCTGCCGCATATTGGGACTTGAGCCGTTCGAGCAGGCGATCGCTTTCACTCAGTCCGGGGTCAGCGTTGGGTCGGGTCGTTACAACAGTGGGCATTCGTCCTTAGCTAGTTATTTTTACTTAATTCAGGGGCAATCGCCATTTTATTATGTCTGGCGACAAAAAAAGCAGCGAATGTAGCAATTTTTTCCCATCGGGCGATCGCGATCGGCTTCCAAGCTAGCGCATTTCGGTGTCCTGGGGCGATCGATCCCGACCGTCGAGAAAAACAATCCACAAGGTAAACTGAAAAATAGACTAAATGTCCGTTCAAATTCAAACAGTTTAACCAAGGTGACCCTTAGTTTTTCTCCCGCCGACTCCGACTCTCCCGGTACCGTCCGCACTCAGGCCAACTCCAACGTTGCAGCAGGCTGGCCCGGTCTGATCGAAACCTATCGCTCCTATCTCCCCGTTAGCGAAAGCACCCCGGTCGTCACACTCCAAGAAGGAAATACCCCTCTCATTCCCGTCCCGTCCATTGCCGAGATCGTCGGTAAAGGCGTGCGCGTTTTCGTGAAATACGACGGTCTCAACCCCACGGGTAGCTTCAAAGACCGGGGCATGACCATGGCGATTTCCAAAGCCAAAGAAGAAGGCGCCCGCGCCGTGATTTGCGCCAGTACGGGCAACACGTCCGCTTCCGCCGCCGCCTACGCCCGCCGGGGAGGAATGCGAGCCTTCGTGCTGATTCCCGACGGCTATGTCGCCTTGGGGAAATTAGCCCAAGCCTTACTCTACGGCGCCGAAGTTTTGGCGATTAAAGGCAATTTCGATCGCGCCCTCGAAATCGTTCGGGAAATGGCCGAACGCTATCCCGTAACCTTGGTCAATTCCGTCAACCCTTACCGTCTCGAAGGCCAAAAAACCGGAGCGTTTGAAGTGGTAGACGTTCTCGGCAATGCCCCCGATTGGCTGTGCATTCCCGTGGGCAATGCAGGCAATATCAGCGCTTACTGGATGGGCTTTTGCCAGTACCACCAAGCCGGGAAATGCGATCGCCTCCCCCGGATGATGGGCTTCCAAGCCGCCGGAGCTGCGCCCTTAGTCAACGGCGCCCCGGTGACTCACCCAGAAACGATCGCCACCGCCATCCGCATTGGCAATCCCGCCAGTTGGGATAAAGCCACGGCTGCCGCACAAGCCAGCCAGGGCGGGTTTAAAGCCGTCACCGACGACGAAATCCTCGACGCCTACCGTCTGCTCGCCTCCAGAGAAGGCATTTTTTGCGAACCCGCCTCCGCCGCCTCCGTCGCGGGATTACTGCAAGTGAAAGACCAAGTCCCCGCCGGGGCGACGGTCGTCTGCGTCTTGACCGGAAACGGGTTGAAAGATCCCGATACCGCCATCAAACATAGCGACAGCCAGTTTACCCAAGGCATCGAACCCGATCCGGCAGAAATTGCCAAAATTATCGGATTTTAGATGAATTTTAAATCTCAAAATCCCTGTAGGGCGGTCATTTTGGCCGCCTATTTTTTATAAGAAAATTTAGTTTTTGTGAAAACTTGCACGTAAATCGAGGCGATCGCCTCCCCCTAATCCGTCTCGGGCGTCCCCGTCTGAGAAGCCGCCGGACTGTTAAAATTCGCCAATTGCAACGTTTGCGCCTTCGCGCGATCGACCGAACCCGTTTTTTTCAACAATTCCACCGTATCGCCAAGAGCGCAAGTTAACGTCTCTCGGGTCTTTTCGTGAGCGGTCTTTTCCGCTTCCAACGCTTCGCGAAGCGCTTCGAGTTCCTGACGGTCTTCTTCCCGTGCGCCCCACAGTTCCACCAATTTTCCCGTTAATTCCTCCCGCGACAACCCCGCCAACTCAGATTCCCAATTTGATAACGCATTCGGATCGTCGTGGCGCCTTGCTTTCCTTTGCTCCACCTGCTCGATTTGCAAACGCTGCGCCTCAATCGTCTCTCGGTTGAGCTTCGTTTCCGTGCGGCGTTGTTGCGCTTCCGTATTGTACAGTTGCCGCCAGCGATCGCTACTCGCATGGGCCGCGTCGAGTTCGCTTTGCAAGCGCGCAACTTCTTGTTTTAAGGCGTTGATTTCACTCAACCACTGGGATACATCTTGGCTCATGGGGAATAGATAGAAGGTAAAAGGGAATTAGGGAATCGGGAATCGGGAAGAAGCAAAGCTCAGGAGGTAGAAACTCGGTGGTGCGGGCATCTTGTCCGCTTAAAGAACATGGGCCTGTTGCCCGCCTGAGAAGATATTTATCATCAATGCTATAGGAATGGGGAAGCGTCCTCAATCCTCATCCTCGAACCTTTCGCTTCCGGACTCCCGACTTCCTGCGCCTCCTTCTAAAATCTAAAATATAACAATAGATTTCTCTATGCGATTAGCCGATTGGTTTCGTGCATTACAACATTTGCGGTTAATCAAAATAACCGAATTTTTCGACGCTAAAGTACGACAACAGCGTTGGTGGAAACCGCTTGCGCGCCTCGTTCAAAAACTGTTGGGGTTCTTGTGGCGCTTAGTTTGCAAGATCTTTACCAGCGTGGGGAAGCGGGTTGTTAACTTTTTTCGGTTTTTCCTTTATCTCAATTTTTCAACCTTGCGCGAAGCCGTCGATCGCGCCAACAAACAGCGATTGACAGGTTTATCTGCCGAAATGGCTTATCATGCCATGTTGGCCTTATTTCCGGCAATTTTAGCCTCGATCGCGGCGATCGGCTTGTTTGAATCCTTACAATCCACCTTGTTCGATCTCGCCCGCCAAATTGCCACCGTGGTTCCCGACGAGGTTCGCAGCACCATCCGTTCCCTGATTCAAGAAGTTCTCGAAAGTCGCAACCAAGAAATCTTTTCAATCGGCTTTGCTGGGGCGTTATGGGCCTTTTCCGGGGTCATGGGGGCGGCGATGGCAGCCCTCGATCGCATTCACGAAATCCCCCACGAACAAACGCGACCCTTTTGGAAAGCAAAGCCGATCGCGATCGTCTTGTCCGTCGGTACGATTATCCTGTTAATCGTGGCTTCTTTCTTAACCTTTATCAGCGATGCGATCGTCCGTTTGCTCGCACGGCGCAGTTGTTTGATCGAATCCGGTCAAGAATGCTTGATGGAATCGGGTTTGCTATGTTTGCTCGAACCGATTGAAAGTTGTCCTCTCGAATCCCAACTGCTCGATGCGTGGCAGGTTTGGAGTCGTTCGATGACGTTGGTGGTCGTTTCTGCGGCTTTTGCGTTTATTTATCGCTTCGGACCGAGCCAGCGCCATCCCGAAACACCTATTTTACCCGGGGCGGCGATCGCGGCGGTCTTGTGGGCGGTGATTTCCAATCTATTTCGGCTTTACGTGTCCCATTTTGGCAACTACAACCGGACTTACGGCGCGGTCGGAACGATCGTGATTTTGCTGTTGTGGTTGTACTTATCGTCCCTGGTCACTTTATTCGGCGCCCAACTGAATGTTACGGTCGGTGCGGCGATGCGACGGGCCAAAGCAACATCCGAGGCGATACGCCGGAGGCGTCGCGAAGCTAACGCGGCGTCGCACCAAGATTTACAATCGTAATTGAATCCTAATTCACAGTTAGTAGCGTCGGGGTCTTTGCACCCGGGCGATCGCCGCCGTCGCGATCGTGGCGAAGATCGAAACCCAGAAAATCCAGCCGTGAATTCCGGTTAAAATTCTCAACCCTCTTAAGATCCAAATCCCTAAAGTGAAAATTAGAAACGCCCAGAAAACATAAGAAAAAATAGTAGCTTTCGATTTTGTCAATTTCGTCATATTTGACTTCCTCTCAATTTTTATTTCAAAATATTTATACGATCTTCAACCGTCCTAACAGAGATCGCGATCGCCTTCAAGTTCGCCAGAGGCGATCGTCCCCCCGAACCCCCCATGAGTTAACTCCCCATTCCCCCCGAAACTTTACTTATGACCCGTCAACGTCACCGTTTAAAATTAGCCGAAATCGAGCTGTCTTATTTAGAGTGGAATCCTGGCGGCGAACCGATTTTACTGTTACATGGGTTGGGAGATTGCGCCGTCGTTTGGTCGCAGTTGGCGGAAACTCTGGGGAGTTCGTACCACGTGGTGGCGCCGGATTTGCGCGGTCACGGGGAAAGTTCCAAACCCGATCGCGGTTACACGGCGGCGGAAACGATCGCCGATTTGGAAGAATTGCTCGATCGCCTCGGGTGGGAGTCGGCGCATATTCTCGGTCATTCCTGGAGTGGCAAGTTAGCCGCAATTTGGGCGCGACAAGCTCCCCATCGCTTTAAAAGTGCGATGCTGGTCGATCCGATTTTTATCACGAAATTACCCGGGTTTCTCAAGTTGAGTTTTCCCATTCTCTATCGGACTTTAGCGTGTTTGAAATTGGGCGGACCGTTTGAAACTTACGAACAAGCGCGCCAACAAGCACGTCAGTTACCGCAATTTGGGGCGTGGAGTCCGTTACAAGAACGGGTGTTTGAGGCGGAAATTGAGGAAAAAGCGGACGGACGCTGGGGGAGTAAGTTTGCGATCGCCGCGCGCGATGGTATTTTTGACGACGTGATGCGAACCTCTGGATTGACCGAGACGATCGCCGTCCCGACCTTGTTCGTCCAACCGCAAGCTGGGGTGAATCGCAGTGAATGGCAGATGAAACCTTACCGAAAATATTTGCAAAATTTGCAAATTGTTCGCGTACCGGGGAATCACTGGCCTTTTTTGGTGGAAAGCGACGTTTTTAACCAGACGATCGCCGATTTTTTAAAGAACTTCTCCGAAGCGAGTCCGGCGATCGCCTAAATAAGCCTGGACAGGTTGACCGTTGGCTTGCTATGTATGGGGAAATTTCTGGGGTGAGGGGTGTGACCCATTATGCGCGATCGCTCTTGTTCGTTTGACTGACCCGCGATCGCGATCTGTTCTACTCAAGCACGGAGAGCGCCACAATGACAGGCACCAACCCAGGCTTTAGGATTGATGAAAATCGGCCTAAAGACAACCCGGAAGACCGAGAAACCACCTTCGAGGAAGCACAGACCCCTACAGAAGGGGAGGGGGAGAGGGAAGGCAAAGATCTTCAAAAAAGTAACGATTCTTCTGTGGAGACGCTAGAGGAAAGCGCTTGGGGCGATCGGCTGGCTGAAATTGGCGAACAACTGCAACAGACCCGGGAAAGACAAGGAATTTCAGCTTATCAACTGCACAGTTGGACGCGGATTCCCCTGCATCATATCGACGCGATCGAACGGGGTTTAGGAGATCGCCTCCCCCCGAAAATTTACGTCTGCGGCTTTATTCGTCGCATGGCGGATGCGTTGGGTTTGGACGGGGATGCAATGGCGGAGTCGTTACCAAAAACCGATCCGGTCAAAACGGCCCTTCGGGTTTGGGAAAAACCCCAAAATCGATTACCGTTCGCCCTCACCCGCGTTCAACTTTATTTAGGATATGCGATCGTTTTGGGACTGATTGCCGTGGGACTGACGTGGGTTTCGATCCGATGGCTTCCCGATTTTAACTCGGGAGAGACGATCGAGCGGCAAGAGTGAGTGCGCCGTGGCGAAGGGGGAACAAAGCCGTCCCGCGATCGCTCTTGCACCTTATCGTCCCCCAGGAGTTCGAGATCCGCGATCGAGGAGGTGCCAACCGGGGCCGTTTATCCCCATCGCCTCAGCTAAAAAGTCGCTTATTTTTGTCCTTAAATTAAATGGGGATCGGACTTCGACCCCAAAGAGATCGCTCGCCAATCCGTCGCGAAATCAAAACGGCCAAAGCCAGAGATTAACGAGCTATGGGCGATCGGTTCTTGTCTCTATCTTGACTCCAAACCGTTGAAAACACTTCTCAACTTTTACTTCTTTATTAGCCCTCTAAACGCTAAAATCTAAACGCTAAAATCCTTTTCACCCATCCGGATGTAAGGGGAAAAAATGGGAAAGCTAAAACTGAATTTCATTGAAAGCAGTTGTCACTGAGGTGAGCAATGCCGGGTTAGGTCAATTGCCGCGATCGGGTGCAAGATCGCTATCCGAGCAATTGCGACCGTTCGCCTCATTTTGGGGGGATTTGAGGCTCCGTACCCCTTGTAAAAGCAAAAACCGTCAGTGTCGGGCTTATCTCAGGCTTTAAAATTCCCATTGACCGATCGGTTCTCAGGCCGATTCTCGCTCAACGATTTGGATAACTTATTGATGATGATAGTGGTAAATGATTTCACGCGCCGGATCGGACGGTTGTCGTTGACAGTGACGAGCTTATCCCTGGCGGCGATAACGGCGATCGCTTCGAGCGCGATCGCGGCGTCTGTAGAGGAAAACCGCCAAACTGCGTTATCGAGTGGAGGATCCGAAAACACCGGATCCGTTCCGGCGATACGCCTTCGGGGTCGGGAAGTTAACGCCAATGACCCTTCCCAACGGTTGTTGGCGCAGCAGTCCGATTGTCCGGGAGGGTTGAAAGTCGAAACCGTGCGAGGAGAGGGTACGGCGACATTTGAGGGACGGGCGATCGCCCAAGGAGATTGCCTCAGCCCCGCGATCGGCACGATCGTCACCGAACCCGGCGTGCGATTGCGCTTGCGCCTAGATAACTATCGCGGCAGTTTGGAAGTTTCCGATGTCAGTCAATTCGAGGTCGCGACCCTCGGAGACGACCAAATCGATTTATTTGTCGAATACGGACAAGTGAGATTTTCATTAGGGCAACTGACCGGGGGACGGGCGGCGTTGCCACCGAGCAATCCCGTCGGCTTGAAAACCCTTGCCTTTTTTGACGATGGCGAGGGGGGACTCGCCCAAGAAGGGGGCGAAGAGTCTCCCTTTAGAGTTCGCACGCCGACGGGAGTCGCGGGGGTACGCGGAACCTCGTTCGGGATCGATGTCGGTCCGAACGGACAAACCGGGATTACCTCTCTCGATGGCAGCGTGTTCGCGATCGCCCAAAATCAAGAAGTGACCGTCGGGCCGGGTCAATATACCTCGATCTCCCCGGGAATGGCGCCGAGTGCGCCGGAAGATCTTCCCGCCGAGTCTAAATTCCGGGTCTTGGTCACGCAACAAAGCGGTTCGCGGACCGTTCGCATCGAAGGAAAAATCGATCGCCCCGACATTCTTCTACTCGATAACGAACTGGTCGAAACCGATCCCGACGGCAACTTCTCCCTGATGGTGCCGCGTCCGGCGTCGCGCAACCTCAAGTTTGTGGTGCGCGGTCCGGCAGTCCGCGAGCGCGTTTATATCGTGCCATTGCCTTAATTGTCGGCGATCGCGATTGGCGAGGCGATACTCCGAGGGAGTCGCTGTGCGATCGCGCCGGAAGTCTTCGAGAAACCACTCCCGAGAACCAGAGAGTTTCGCGAGCCGACTTCCGGCTTCGACTCGGGTGCAGCTCGACCCCTATTTCGGGGAAACCGATCGAACGAGTGAGGAATGATTTTGGGAGTTCGAGGCTGGCTTCGCCGCGCGTTAATACGGGATTATCCCTGGTGGCCCGGTGCCATTGCGGGGGCGGTTTCGGCTGCCATTGCCCTGTTGGGACTGTGGCAGCCTTTAGAACGATTTGGCTACAACCAGTTATTTAAACTGCGCGGTTCGCTCAGTTGGAACGAGCGGATCGTGACCGTGGCGATTGACGAGACCAGTTTGCAAGTGTACGGTCAATTTCCCTGGTCGCGCGATCGCTACGTACAACTGCTCGACGTGTTGAACGATGCCGATCCGGCGGCGATCGGGTTCGATATTCTCTTTCTCGATCCGAGTCCTCAAGATGCCCGCTTAGCGGAGGCGATCGCCCGTAACGGTCGCGTCGTCCTCGCCCGGGGCGCCTGGGGAGAGGAACCTTTACCGATCTTGCAAGACGCTGCCGCCGCCGTCGGTCAAATTCTCCACGAAGCCGACCGCGACGGGATCAGCCGTCAGGCAACCCTGTGGATTGAAGGGATTCCTAATTTGAGCTTGGCGATGTTGCAAGTGTCCGGGGACTTGCCCTCGTCCGACCTGTTAGCCGAACTACCTCAAGGGGCGATCGCCCGCCATCAATCCGGGGTTTGGTATAACTTCTGGGTCAATTGGCCCGGGAAAATGCAAGCGGTTCCCACCTATTCGTTTGTCGATGTGGTCGAAGGTCGTGTCCCGATGACGGCGTTTGCTAATAAACTCGTATTCGTCGGCGCGGTGGCGACGGGGTTAGACCGCAAAATTTCCCCATTCCAAGCGATCGCGGGGGTTTACCTCCATGCAGCCGTTGCGGACAATTGGCTCGAAGATCGGTTTTTACGTCGTTGGCCCGAGTGGGTGTCTCCGTGGGCGGCGATCGCGTTCGCCCTGGGGACCGGGTGGCTGTTGTCCGGTTTGGATTGGAAAAGTCGGGTGGGGCTGGTGTTGTTGTTGCCGTCGGTCTGGGCGGCGATCTGCTTGGGTGCCTTCACTTGGGTGAATTGGTGGTTACCCACGGCGATCCCCATCGGTACGATCGCCTTGAGCGCGATCGCGGTTCAAGTCCGCGAACAGTACCAAAAACAGCAACTGATGCGCTTGTTTGAGACCCAAGTCGCCCCGGAAACGGCCCGCACGATCTGGCAGCAGCGCCATGAAATTTTCCAACACGGATCGGTTCCCCCTCAAGAAGCGATCGCCACGATTTTGTTTATGGATATTCGCGGATTTACGACGATTTCCGAGCAGATGCCGCCGAAGGAATTGTTACCGTGGCTCAACGAATATCTCGACGTAATGTCGAATTGTATTATGAATTGTGGAGGGGCGATCGATAAATATATTGGCGATGCGATTATGGCCTGTTTTGGCGTTCCGTTCGTCCGCAGGACGGAAGCGGAAATTCAACAGGATGCGTTGAATGCGATCGCCGCTTGTTTTCAAATGCACGAACAATTACAAACGCTCAACCGCCATTTTCAAGCGACGGGCAAGCCGCCCATTCGGTTTGGGATCGGCATCCATACCGGCCCGGTCATCGCTGGCAGCGTGGGCGGTTCTCGGCGATCGAATTATTCGGTTTTGGGCGATACGGTTAATATTGCCGCTCGCTTGGAACCGATGAATAAAGAAATTCTTGACAATAATCCTTATAGTTTGCTGATTACCCGCGAGACGTTTGCTTACGTCCGCGATCGCTATCCCGGCCAAAAAGTCGGCGAGTTGCAGTTGAGGGGGCGACAAGAAATAACGGAAATTTATTCTATTCAGAATAGTAAATTTTAAGTTTTTCTGCTTGTAGATCTAGCTAAGGCGTTTCGGTTTAAGTTTTTGTTCAAAAGGTATAGATGTAAACAAGCGAGTCTTTCGATTGCCCACCGAATAACTTTTTCGGTTAAGTTATTCGGTGGGCAATCGAAGCAAAATTGCTCGTTTGATTCATGTCGTGTAAATATCTAATAGCTTATGCATTTAAAGTGATTGTAAGTTAATTCATTAGAGAGATTGAAAAAGACGAAATCAGCGTTCGAGCGTAGGCGATCGCCGATATGAAAACATTAGCGGTTCGAGTGGCGATCGAATTCAACGTCGATCGCCTCGTGACCCTTGCCCGCAAGATCGTCAAGGGGATCTCGACTGAGATAAGACCCATTCCGTTGATGTTGACGACGATCGCGACGGCGATCTACAGGAGCGACAAAAACTTCTAAAGTAAATATTCCCGAAAGAACAAGAAAAACGAGGGCGGCAAATAGATCCTGATAGGAGATTGAATTCACTAGCTTCCCCTGAATAATGGCAACAATCTTTATCCCTTTTCGAGAAAAATTTGCGGCGTTCGGGAAAGATCGAACAGGGAACGCAACAACCCCTCGAACGGTTCCCCCGGACGGCGCTAGTGCGTAGAGTGCGCTTCGCAAACGCGGCGAACCTCATTTATTCCTGAAGTTCCAATCCGGTCGGTGAAAACTCATAGGGAAGACCTGAGTTTGCTCCTAATAGCGGCTAAATTCCTAGCCCTTGGGTTGCTTTGCGTCGGTAGTTCGAACTCGTGCTGCTGGGGTCAACCGATCGACACAATGGCAATTTTTGTCACAGATCCGACAACAGCAGACAGGTGCGATGACGGGCTGGAAGTGGTACGAAGCATCGGCGATCGCGCGATTGGAGCGATCGCTCCCACAATGCAGCTCAAATCTTAGGGTCAATTCGGGTCTCGTTGGCGCCATTCGCCGCCGAAGGTGACTGTAGTCTCAGCGACGCCTTCGACGGGGCGAATGGATCGCCCAAGCCATTTCTAGCCGAGGTCAAGGTGGAGAGTGATTCTATGCAGAGATTTGTGTCGATTCCCGTGGTCGGGAACTTGTTAGCCGACCGCTATCAAGTCATCGAAGTGCTCGACGCGGATGCTTTCGGCAAAACGTACATCGCCGAAGATACGCACAGTTTGAGTCAGCACAAGTGCTTTGTCAAACAACTCTCGTTAGCGCTCGAACGCGCCAATTGCCCGAATTTTACCCGGCATTTATTCGCGATCGAAGCCCAAACTTTAGAACAACTCGGTCACCACGAACAAATCCCCCAACTGATCGATTGTTTCGAGTACGAACAAGAACTCTTTTTAGTTCAAGAGTATATCGAAGGAGAAATACTCAGCAATCAATTACCCACGGGAAAACACCGCACCTGGGCGCCAGAGGAATGCCTCACGATGCTGCAAGATGTCTTGGGGGTTTTAGATTTCATTCACGATCGCGGTCTGATTCATTGCGCGATCGCCCCGGAAAACCTGATCCGACGGCAATCCGATGGCAAATGGATGTTACTCAACTTCGGTGCCATTCGAGGGATTCAAAACACCCCCGCGACCAAACCGGGACAATTTGTGATTACCGTTCCCCTCGGGACGTTCGGCTATTTACCGCCGGAACAACTCACGGGCCATCCCCAACCCAACAGCGATATTTATGCCCTCGGTTTGATTGCCATTCAAGCGTTGACGGGGTTGCACCCCAGTCAAATCGAGATCGAGCCGACTCGGGGGGAGTTGCGCTGGCAGCACGCCGTCCGTGGGGAGGTCGAACCCAAGGCGATCGCGGTCCTCGCCAAAATGGTGAGCAATCACGCCAAACAGCGCTATCAATCCGCATCGGAAGTGTTGAAAGCGCTGCAACTCCCCCATGCAGTTGCGAACCCTACCCTCAGCGTGGTCGGGACGGCGATCGAAGAAACTGAGGAGAACGAACCGATCGAGGCGAACGCGCTTACATCCAGCCAGGTAGGAGACGATGCTCCGAGTGAAGAGTCTGCGGAAGTGGCCCCGGACGCCGCTAGCGAGGATGCGGCGCGACCCTCAAGGGCGAATTCGACTCCAAAGCCCGCTTTTTCCTGGTTTAAAAGCAATCGTCCGATGCCATCGTTGTTTGTGGTCAGCATTTGGGCGGCGATCGCCCTCAACGCTTTGGTGATTACGGGCGGCTTGACGGCTTTACTACATTTGTCTGCCACCGATGACGGCAACGAGGTTCTCGCCCGCGCCCGTCAAGAATACCATGCCGGAGACTTTGAAGACGCGATCGCCCTGGCGGAATCGATTCCGACGTTTAGTTCCGCTTACTACAACGCCCAAAGCGAACTCGAACAGTGGCAAGTCGATTGGCAAAATGCGGCCCGTCAGTACGCGATCGCCGAAAAAGCCTTTCAAGAACAACGATGGCTCGATACGATCCGCGCCGCGCAAACTATTCCCGAAATTATCTTTTGGCAGGAGAAAAGCGCCCCCCTGGTCACCCAGGCGACCGCCGCCGTAGCCGGGCAAACTCCCCAGTGGTTGCAAGAAGCTTACGATCGCGCCAACGAACGGGATTTTGCTGCCGCCTTGAAGCTACTCCAACAAATTCCGCCGGGAACCCCCGTTTACGATACGGCTCAGGCTAAAATTGCCGAGTATGGCGAGAAAGAACGCATCAAACTTAAAGCCGAAGCTCATCGACTGATTCAAAAAGCTTACCAACGCGCTCAAGCTAGAGATTTTGAGGGGGCAATCCAGTTACTCGAACAAATTCCGGAAGCGGCTCCTACTTATACCCTGGTGCGCCAAAAAATTGCGGAGTACCGCGAAAAACAGCAAATGAAGGCCAATCGACTGCTTCAAAGCGCTTACAATCGCGCTCAGGTGAAAGATTATGCCGGGGCGTTGCAGTATTTGAAGAAAATTCCCAAACATACTGCCGCTTACGACACCGCCCGCGTCAAACAGGTGGAGTACACGCGCTTGCGACGACAAAAACGCAAGCGGACTTCGACGGCGATGTTAGATCCTTCCTTCAGAGAGTCGCGTCCTTCCATGACATTCAATCCTGGAGAGCAGTTACAAGAAATCGACTTCTCGACCCCGATCGCCTAAAAATGCCTAAACGTTCCTAAAAATAAGGGAGCAGAACGATTGAGATCTCTTAGTCGATCGGTTCCCAACTCCCTATCTGGACATTGAAACTGATTTATTGCGCTTCGGCGCGATCGACGCTCAGATCTCCCGCCCCCAAGGTGAATTTAACGGGTAAACCCTCGGGATAGGCTTTCGCGACTTCCCGATAAACTTGATAATTTGTGGGTTTGGTGACTTGACGGTTGCCGATTTGGTAGGTCAGTTCGTATTCGACATCTTTTAATAATTCTGGGGTTCCCGGTTTTTCGTTGACTTCGGCGGCGGCTTCGACTTGGTCAACGGTCGGGCGCGGTGGGAGGGCGGGCCACCACAAGCCGCGATCGTCGGGTCCGGTGACGGCGCCGGGAGGTTTCTCGCCGTTGTGATTGACCAAGGTGTTGGAGGCAAAGGTTTCGATGCGGCGGTCTTTACTGGCGACTGGGGTGGTCGTATATTCGACTTTCCAGGTGTAGGTGACGGTGGCGGTGGCGTCGTAGCGTTCGGCGATCGTACTGTTACAACCGACGAGGGTGGTGGCGATCGCCGCGCCGAGCAGTTGGGTGAAGCGTTTGAGGACTGGAGGTCGGCTGTGGCGTAGCCTGTCGCCGCCCGATCTCGTTCGGGATTCTCTTTCGCAGACGCTTTGCGAACGATTCGACTGTTGGCTGTTGGTCGCTCGGGTTATCATACAGAACTCTTGAATCAATGTTAAAAATCTTTCGATGCAATTCGCGCCCCTGTACCCTATCTTATACCGCGTCCTCAAACCCTGTTTCCCGGGGTGTTTGTGGTCGGCGCCGACGGAGAGAACCGCTACAGATCGCTCTTCGGGCGTCGCGCTGACCTTTGACGACGGTCCCCATCCCGAATACACTCCGGCGTTGCTGGACCTGCTCGACTCCCTGGCGGTTCCGGCCACTTTTTTCTGTCTGGGGCGATCGGTCAGCCGTCATCCCCAATGGGTGCGGGCCATTGACGCGGGCGGTCACGGTTTGGGTTTGCACGGCTACGAACACCGTTCGTTCCCGAGCTTGGGTCGCGATCGCCTCCAGGAGAGTTTGGCTCGCACTCGCTCGGCGATCGCCCACGCTTGCGGATGGGATCTAGAGCAGGTCGCACGGCGAGTGCGCGACGTGCGCCCCCCCAACGGCGTGTTTACGCCGCAGGTCTTGCGTTGGCTGCGCGAGTGGAATTATCGTCCGGTGATGTGGAGTGTGGTTCCCGAAGATTGGTGCGAACCGGGGGTGAGTGTGGTGGTCGAGCGGGTTTTAGCTCAGGTGACGGACGGATCGGTAATCGTGCTGCACGACGGCTATTATGGCGGTCGCGACGTGGTGGCGACGGTCGCCGCACTGGTTCCCCAATTGCGCGATCGCGGTTACCAGTTTTGCCTAATCGAGGAGTTTTGGTCGCGCTGGGAGAGCACCCGGGATCGCCGGACTTAGAGTTTAGAGCGCTCTCGACGGGGAAAGAGGCGATCGGTGTGGGGAGATCGCGTCATTTTCCCCGCCCATGCGATTTGACGACCCATTACATCAGCTAACCTGTGTGTCTAGTGTACTAATCGGATTGTTAATCTGGTTCGAGGTTGGGGAATGTTAAGTTATGAAATCATCCCCCTGTCATCTCTAGAGTAGATTGACTAGAATAGCGGAGTGTACACTCATGTTCGTGCAAGCCAATTGTCTTTAAAACTTCAATAACTCCAATTGCGTTCCGCAGAGAACGTAAGTTGACTGAAGATGAGCCAGCCCGATCTATTTTCACATCGGACCCCAGCCCGGTCCACAACGGGGATTTTGGACAGATCGCCGATCGCATCGGTAGAAGAACCACTGAAATATGAGCATCAACAGTCAATCGATCCCCACTGATACGGCGATCGTTCTTGCAGGAAATATGAGTTTGCTAAAATCTCAAACTAAATTTGGAGTAAATCGACAGGATCGGAATCTGAATCGAATCTCTATCTTCATTCCTCCAGGTTAAAGGCCACACTGGACAAGGTGATGGCCTCTGGCGTGACAGTTAACTTATCGAGGAACATCGAATCACAATGGGTGCATTAACACAAACACGATTTTACAGAGGCAGTCCACTGACTAAATTGACCGAAAGCGGTTCGAGTTATCCGCGCATAACTCGATTCGATGGCTTCGCTAAGATGGTAATTGAGTGATTATGCCGAGCGGTAAATTCAAGCATTGTGGTGGATGGGTGAAGCGCTCAGATGATTTCAATGCAGAAAATTTGGAAATATCTGCGTTGCGTCCAATCCCGAGGGTAGGGGTTAACAGGGGAAACGAACGTGCAATATTTGTGAAAAAGGCTACAATCGGAAAAGTCTTTGCGCGATCGCACTAAGCAGATACCGAGAACGCCCTTCTCTTAACCCGTTCTTTTGTTGGGAATTAATGGATCGAATTGAGTCGTCCCATCTGTTGCTCCCCGCTTCCAGACAAGTTCTCAAGTGGGTGTAACCGAGACGATTCGCGTCGGACGCGCTACTCCGGAACGCTCCGGAACCGCCGCGCCGGGTCGATTGCCTTGCCTGTCAGTTGTCAAAGCTCTCAAAGCTAACCCTTTTTTAAGGGACTGAAAAGGAGGCGCGATCGGCTAAAGTTTTAAACCCATTGCCCAACTAAATTTATCCAGTTAGTTGATTGTTTCATAAAGGAGCACGAGGAACGCGGCATGACCCAGGCAAATAACGTACTAGCACCCATTGAAAAGTCCAAAATCGGACAAATTAGTCAATCTCAAAATGAGGTAGACTTGCTCATCGATCAATCGGAAGAAGATTTGGCGGACGACCGCGCCGAAGAAGTGGAAGGCTCGATCGAGGATTTGGACAACCAAGCTGCGGAGAAAGCGGATAAGCTTCGAGCAGCTCGTCGTCGCAATCAAGCCAAGAAAAAGCACTATACCGAAGACTCTATTCGCCTGTACTTACAAGAAATCGGTCGGATTCGCTTGCTGCGCGCGGATGAAGAAATCGAGCTGGCTCGCAAAATCGCCGATTTACTCGAATTAGAGCGCATTCGCGAGAAACTCTACGACGACCTCGATCGCGAACCGAACGATAAAGAATGGGCCGAGGCGGTCGATATGCCTTTACCCGCTTTTCGCAGTCGATTGCATTTGGGACGACGGGCCAAGGACAAGATGGTTCAGTCCAACTTGCGCCTGGTGGTTTCGATCGCCAAAAAATACATGAATCGCGGCTTGTCCTTCCAAGATTTGATTCAAGAAGGCAGTCTCGGTTTGATTCGTGCTGCTGAAAAGTTCGACCACGAAAAAGGTTATAAGTTTTCTACCTATGCGACTTGGTGGATTCGTCAGGCGATTACCCGGGCGATCGCCGATCAATCTCGCACGATTCGCTTACCCGTTCACCTTTACGAAACGATCTCCCGGATCAAAAAAACCACCAAGCTTTTATCTCAAGAAATGGGTCGCAAGCCGACCGAAGAGGAAATCGCAACTCGCATGGAAATGACCATCGAAAAGTTGCGCTTTATTGCCAAGTCGGCCCAACTGCCAATTTCTCTGGAAACTCCGATCGGGAAAGAAGAAGATTCTCGTTTGGGTGATTTCATCGAGTCCGATGGTGAAACTCCCGAAGATCAGGTTTCTAAAAACCTGCTGCGCGAAGATCTCGAAAGTGTCCTCGATACCCTCAGCCCCCGGGAGCGCGATGTCCTGCGACTGCGTTACGGTTTGGATGACGGGCGCATGAAAACTCTCGAAGAAATCGGCCAAATCTTCAACGTGACCCGCGAGCGCATTCGCCAAATCGAGGCGAAAGCGTTGCGTAAGTTACGCCATCCCAATCGCAATAGTATTCTCAAAGAATATATTCGCTAGCCCTCCGCGATCGAGCCTTCTGCTCGGCTCCGACGACACTACTAGGCTCGATCGCCGCATTTGCCGGGACATTTCCCGTGATTTAGACCATCGGGGCGATCGTGCATTCAGACTGAAAATTTTGATATAGAAAAAGGCTGGGAATTCCAATCGGGAACTCCCAG
Organism: Oxynema mangrovii CENA135; assembly: GCF_016632315.1. Lineage (NCBI taxonomy): Bacteria > Bacillati > Cyanobacteriota > Cyanophyceae > Oscillatoriales > Oscillatoriaceae > Oxynema > Oxynema mangrovii. The sequence continues at coordinate 531,768 of NZ_JAEOXH010000001.1, forward strand.
CTATTTTTATTCAGAGATTGACAGAGGTTGGGATGGAAAGTTTAAAGCTAAATTAAACCGAGAAAGTGTAAAATCCCTTGACCGGACACGAACTCGACGATTAAAGCAGCTACGAAACCGAGCATGGCCAAACGTCCGTTCCAGTTCTCAGCTCCGGCAGAAAAACCCCATTTCCAAGCATTACGGTTGTCGTTGTCCACGATCGCTTTACTCCTTTTGTGACTCGGATTTTGTTATTTGTAAATTAATGTAACAAGCATTTGCGAAAATGGCAAGGTTCTGCATGAGAGGAGGGAGGAGGCAAGAGGCAAAAGGTAAAGCTGGGGAGTACGCGGGGGTTCTGATTCCGATCGCTTCGAGACCGCCCACTCCCTCAATCTGAAATCTAAAATCTAAACTCTACAACGGTTCCGAGATTTTCCTGGGATAGATAGCGGTTCCGGTGCGCGAATCGAACAGGTGAATTTTTTCGGGGGCGATCGCCAACCAGATCGACTCGCCGGGAGTGACCAGCCAATCCGGTTCGACGCGAGCTTGAAGGGTTAAGGGGGGGTCTTCGCCCGCGAGATGGACCGTGAGGTAGGTTTCGTGACCGAGGGCTTCGACGAGATCGACCGTAACTTGAAGATTTTTGGTAGCCGCCGGACTGATGGTGAGATGTTCCGGACGAATGCCTAACATTAAGGTTTGACCGTCGAGTTTTTGTAAAACATCGGTCCAATATTCGGGAAGGGTGAGGCGGAAGGCGTTGTGAACGACGAGTAAGGGAGCTTTGAACTGAACGGGGATAAAGTTCATCGGGGGGGAGCCGATGAATTCGGCGACGAAGAGATTGGCGGGACGGTGATAGAGTTCGAGGGGTCGGGCAATTTGTTGAATTTGTCCGTGATTCATGACGGCAATGCGATCGCCCATGGTCATGGCTTCGGTTTGGTCGTGGGTGACGTAGATCGTAGTAATGCCGACCTGGCGCTGAAGTTGGACGATTTGGCTGCGGGTTTGCGCTCGCAGTTTGGCATCTAAATTAGAAAGTGGTTCGTCCATCAAGAAAACTTGGGGGTCGCGGGCCATTGCCCGTCCGAGGGCGACGCGCTGCTTTTGACCGCCGGAGAGTTGTTTGGGGAGACGGTGCAGGAGGGATTCGATTTGGAGTAAGGCGGCGATCGCGCGGACCCGGCGGTCTACTTCCCGTTCGCGTTCGCTGAGATAGCGCAAGCCTTTGGGCAGCGATCGCGTTACACTGACCAAAGCTTCCTCCAACCAAGGGGGAACGGTGCGATGTTCCTGGGAGGAGTGATTTTCGGCGAGACGGGGATTGCGTCGCAAACCGAAAGCGAGGTTGTTGTAGACGTTGAGGTGGGGGTAAAGGGCGTAATTTTGGAAAACCATGGCAATATCGCGCGCCTTGGGGGGCAAGTCGTTGACGCGACGATCGCCGACCCAGATATTGCCCGCACTGAGTTCTTCCAATCCGGCGATCGAGCGCAATAAGGTACTTTTACCGCACCCGGACGGACCGACCAAAACCATAAATTCGCCATCTTCAACGGCGAGGTCGATCCGGCGCAACACCGCGCGATCGCCGCGAGGGTTGGCTGCGTCGTCGCGATCGCCGTGACGAGTGCCGAAGCTTTTATAAACGTTTTCTAAAACAACCCGTGCCACAATACCTGTCCTAATTTTGATTCAAAATTAATTTTGGCTGTATGAATTATACTCTTTGGGCTTTTAATTTTGATTTGGGATTGAAAATTATCTGGTGGTAATTTTTTAAACCCTACGACTCTGGAAAATGCTTGAAGAGGGCGTTAACGACTCGGGCGATCGATTACATTTTTCAAAAGAAATTTACGGGTTATTTTTACAACCCGAAAGCAGGGGAAGCGATTTAGCACGTCAAAAATAGCGGCGATCGCCAACCATAATTTCCGGGGAGAATCGAGAGGATATTTTCGGGTTTACACCCCTGTTTTGCCCCCGAAATTCCGGAAGGGCGATCGGCTTTTGCGAATAAAATGGAACGACGATCGCCCTCTGGATCTCGTCAAGATTAACAAGGTCTTTTTACTTCCTCAGAAAAGTTTGCGATCCGCCCCCTATCGATTCCCCTTCGTGCGATCGTTCGTTTTACTTTTCCGGACATCGAAAAGGTTTTAAGAAAAACTTAGCAGATATTGCCCCCTTTTGATAAGGCTCGATTCAACGGACTTTTAGAGAAAAGTTCGTCAACCGATCGCGCATAAAAACAAGGGGGGCGATCGCGAAAATTTCGGGTAAAGGGAAGGTTCTTACCGTGGACAGTTCAATCGTACCCAATGCAGGGATGCCAGATCGTTTTGCCGGACTCGACCGGATGACCTTACCGGACGATAACAACGATCTTTCAGAAGTTTTAAGAATCCTGCGCAAACGCGCCGGATCTGCCGCCGCGATTGCGACTGCCGTATTTGCCGGGGTCGGACTGTCAACGGTGACTAAAACGCCCGAATATCAGTCAGAAACTCTGATTTTACTCGATAACGAAGCTTCGACGCCGCTAGTTCCCGGAGCGCCGGAGATCGCCACGCGCAAAGATCGTTCGACGGAAATTCAAATCCTCCAAAGTCATTCTTTAGTCGCCAAAGCGATCTCGCGCTTGGAAGATTCGACGAGTCAATTGTCGGTCAGCCAAGTGGTCAGACATTTGTCTATTCGACAAGCTGGGGAAGCCGACGTTTTGATCGTTTCTTATACCGATACGGATCCTTCGCGGGCCAAAGCGATTTTAGAAGCGCTCGGATCGACTTATGTGGACTACAGTTTAGAACGGCAACTGTCGCAAGCGACCAACGCGATCGATTTTATTGAAGAACAACTGCCCAAAGCGCAAGCAGAACTTAACGAAACGGCGCAAGCGATCCAAAAATTCCGGCAAGATTACGGGATCGTCGATCCGGAAAGTTATGCCAATCAAGTTTTAGAACAAAAACAATTATTAGAAAAAGACGGTCAACAACTCGAAATTTCTCTAAGTCGAACCCAGCGTCAGTATTCCGAACTGCGCCGCCAAATGGTTGCGGCGGGACAAAATCCCGATACGGCGTTGGTTAATTCGATGCTGGCGGAAGATTCGGTTTACCAACAACTCGCCAGTCAGCTCAAAGCGGTCGAAGCGAAATATATGGAAGAACGCGCTCGTTTTCACGACACCCATCCGGTGGTGAAAAACTTGCAAATGCAGCGCGACAACTTGTTTAATTTATTGCAATATCGCTCGGCGCGGGTTCTCGGGGATGCGGTGAGTCAGGTGGATTTGTCCGACGTTGCGGGATACGGGGCGATCCAACAGAGTTTGGCGACGCAGTTGTTGCAGTTGGAAACGGAACTGGAGGCGCAAAGGAGCCAATTACAAGAGATCCGCAACGCACAGGGGAAAGTGGCGGTTCAATTCGAGCAAATTCCGCAATTGCAGCAGAGATATGCGGATTTGCAACGGGAGTTTCAGGTGAAGTCTCAGGCGGTCAATCGCTTTTTAGAGAAGTTGCAGGAGTTGCAAATTGCCGAAGCGCAAGAAACGGCGCCGTGGCGAATTTTGGAGCCGCCTTACCAACCTCAAAACCCAATTTCGCCGAATATCAGGCGGAATTTGCTGTTGGGGTTGATTGCGGGAGGATTGCTGGGTGTGGCGGCGGTGATTTTGCTGGAACGCACGGATCAGCGATTGCAGCGCGTGGACGAGGCGAAGGAATTGACCGGGTTACCGTCGTTGGGGGTGGTCCCGAAGGTAAAAGTGCCGTTGGTGGAAGGATCGCGGATGGATGGCGATCGCTATCGGGCCCATGGTTCGCCATTTACGGAGGCGATCCGATCGCTGGCGTTGAATTTGCGCTATTTGGGGGCGAAAGATGAGGTGAAAACGTTAGCGCTGACGTCTTCGACGCCGAGTGAAGGGAAAAGTACGATTACGTATAATTTGGCCCGATCGCTCGCCGAGTTGGGTCAGCGCGTGTTGATTGTGGATGCGGATATGCGCAAACCGACGATTCACGAGTTTATCAAGCAGACGAATGCGTTGGGGTTGAGCAGCGCGATCGCCACCGATCGCCCGTGGCGTAATTTGATTCAGAGCGATCGCTCGGGTAATCTCCACGTCTTGACTTCCGGACCGATGCCGCCGAATCCGGTGGCGCTGTTGGAATCTCAGAAAATGCGGCAACTTCTGCACGAGTGGCGCCAAGCTTACGATTACGTGTTGATCGATACGCCGCCGATTTTGGGGGTGACCGACGCCCAAAGTGTGGCGGCGAATGTGGATCGGATGGTGTTGGTGGCGGCGATGGAGCGATCGACCCGTTCGTCGTTGGTGCAGACGATGGAAACGTTACGCCGCATTCAGTGTAAATTGGCGGGTCTGGTGGTCAATTTGGTCGATTCCACTCACGATGGCTATTACTATCATTCTTACTATACGTACTACCATCGCACGGATGACGAGGATCGCGGCAATGGCAACGGGAATGGTAACGGCAATGGCAACGGTCATAACGGTCACGGTTCGAACAGTCGTACCGAGCAGATTTTAAAAGATTTGCTCGATCGCTCTTGATCGATTTGGGGTTGGGGGCGAACGCCGGGAGCATCGAAAAAACGATTTTGTCCGTGACATCTTGAAACATTTACACCGGGCGATCGGGTCAGTAATGGTAGCTCGTCGCTCAAGCTGGGAATGGGAGAAAGGCGATCGCGGTTTTTCTTTTCTCAAAGTTTGTCCGGATTGTGGGGATCGTTCTTGTATCAGGGGGCAAAACGGAATGCTCTGGCAAGATAGGGACAACTGGGAGTGAGAATCGTCGGCGATCGCGGGTTCTCTGTTATTAGCTGCATCGATCGAATTGGGGTGCGATCGGGTTTTTGTAGATCTTCAGCCTGAAAATTGTGTTTAAAAAATATACCGTTATACCCGATGTAGATGGCTTGAGTTTCGATTTTGAAAATTTTTTGATAGAGATGTTTGTAGGTCATCATGCAAAATGCGATCGCCATCAATCCCATCCAAGACTATAAAAACGATACGGACTTCGCCGAACTCGGACGCACTCTAGTCAAACGCTGGAGTATTGTGGCGATCGTCATGACTTCGGTGTTTGCGACCGTAGCCGTTTCTACCTTGCGAACTACACCGCAATATCGCTCGGAAACTTTAATTTTAGTAGACGATCGCTCGTCCGTTCCGGTCGTTCCCGGTCTCGAATCTCCCTATCCCGGTCCTCAGAAAGATCTTTCTACAGAAATTCAAATTTTACGCAGTCATGCCTTAGTCGCCAAGGCGATCGCCGCTTTAGGCGATACCGACAATCCCATCGGGGTCAAACAAGTGGCCAGTAATTTGTCAATTCATAAGGCGGGAGAAGCGGATGTTTTAATTGTTTCTTATACCGATACCGACCCCGCGAGGGCGAAGGCGATTCTCGACGTTTTGGGCAAAACTTATGTCGATTACAGCCTCGAACGACAAGTTTCTCAAGCGAGTAATGCTATTGAGTTTATTGAAGAACAACTGCCTAAAGCACAACAAGAGTTAAGTGAATCGGCGTTGGCGATTCAAAATTTCCGCCAAACTTACGGGATCGTCGATCCGGAAAGCTACGCCAATCAAGTTCTCGATATTAAACAATCTTTAGAAAAAGACGCACAATCTTTAGAAATTGCCTTAACCCGCAGCCAAAGACTCTATGCAGAACTGCGATCGCAGATGGTCGAGGCGGGTCAAAATCCCGACACGGCGTTAGTTCATTCATTACTCAGCCAAGATAGCGTTTATCAACAACTCGCCTCGGAATTAAAGGCTGTCGAAGCTCAATATACTCTCGAAGCCAGTCGATTTTATGAAACCCATCCCGTGGTCAAAAATTTGGCCATTCAGCGCGACAATTTATTCCGAGAATTGCAACAGCGCAGCCGACGGGTGTTAGGGGATGCCGTTGCTAAAGTCGATCTCGATGAAGTGACCGGATCCGGGGCGATTAAAGAAAATCTGGCGACTCAGTTGCTGCAAGTGGAAACAGAAATGTCCGCCGGACTTTCTCAATTGGCGAGTATTCGTCAAGCTCAACAAGATGTGGCTATTCAATTCGAGAATATCCCTCAGTTGCAGCAACGGTATGCCGAACTGCAACGAGAGTTTAAGGTGAAATCGGAGGCGTTCAATCGGTTTTTAGAAAAACTTCAGGAGTTGCAGATTGCCGAAGCACAAGAAACGGCCCCTTGGCGAGTTTTAGAACCGCCTTACGAACCGCAACTACCGATTTCGCCGAATGTCCGACGCAATTTGTTGTTGGGTCTCATTGCTGGGGGACTGCTGGGGGTGGCGGCGGCGATTTTGGTCGAACGCAGCGACCAACGGGTCAAACATGTGGACGAGGCGAAAGAATTGACGGGATTGCCTTCGTTGGGCATGATTCCGAAGGTGAGTTGTCCGTTAGTGTCTCAGAGGAAGGGGGAAGGGCGATCGCTTCCAAGTTACTACACGGAACCGTTTACGGAGGCGGTGCGTTCTTTAGCCCTGAATTTGCGCTATTTAGGCGCCGAGGACGAGGCGAAAACGTTGGCGCTGACTTCCGCGACCAGTGGGGAAGGGAAGAGTACGCTTACTTACAATTTAGGGCGCGTGTTGTCGGAGTTGGGTCAGCGCGTGTTAATTGTGGATGCGGATATGCGTAAACCGACGGTTCACGAGTTTATTAAACAGCCGAATGTACTGGGGTTGAGTAGTGCGATCGCCACGGACCGCAATTGGTCCGATCTGATTCATCGTTCCGAGTCCGGTCGTTTGCATATTTTGACTTCGGGCCCGACTCCGCCGAATCCGGTGGCGTTACTCGAATCGCAGAAAATGACCCAAATGCTGACTCAGTGGCGTCAAGCTTACGATTATGTTTTAATCGATACGCCGCCAATTTTGGGGTTGAGCGATTCCCAAAGTATGGTGACGAAGGTGGATCGGGTGGTCTTGGTTTGCGCGATCGAACAGGCGAGTCGATCGTCTCTGATGCAGACGATGGAAACGTTACGGCGCACGGGTTGTACCTTGGCTGGGGTGGTGATTAATATGGTCAAGTCGTCCCGGGATGGGTATTACTACAATTACTATTCGTATTACGAACACGACGATCGCACCAATGGCAAGGTTGAGGAACCGTTCGAGGAGGCGATCGCGCGCACTCACTCGATGTTTGACGATTTTATGAATCGAGAGTGAGGAGATTTTTGATGTTTGATTGGGTCTGTTGCGTGGCGCAATGGTGATTTGGGATGTTCTCGACCGCACAGAAGAATGGGGTCATGAGGCGCGATCGGCACTGCAAAAGCGCTACAGTGTAACTTTTGAGAAGGGTAAAAACGATGACAACCGCTTTGATTTGCGGGGTTTCCGGTCAAGATGGGGCTTATTTAGCGAAATTACTGCTCGATAAAGGGTATGAGATTTGTGGGACTTCCCGCGACGCGCAAATGTCTTCTTTTAGCAATTTGGTGCGTTTGGGGATTCGCGATCGAGTCAAATTGCTGTCGATGTCCCTGACCGATTTTCGCAGTGTTTTGCAAGTTTTGAATAAAACTCAACCCCACGAGATTTACAATCTTGCGGGTCAAAGTTCGGTCGGCTTGTCGTTCGATCAACCTGTGGAAACTCTCGACAGTATCGCTACCGGGACGATTAATTTACTCGAAGCGATTCGTTTTATTCAGGCGCCGATTAAGTTTTACAATGCCGGATCGAGTGAGTGTTTTGGCGATACGGGCGATCGTTCCGCCGACGAACTGACCGCCTTTCGTCCCCGCAGTCCCTACGCCGTCGCTAAAGCCGCCGCCTTCTGGGAAGTGGCCAACTATCGCGAAGCTTACGGACTGTTCGCCTGTTCCGGGATTCTCTTCAACCACGAATCTCCCCTGCGTCCCGAACGTTTCGTCACCCAGAAAATCGTCTCTGCCGCCTGTCGCATCGCTGCCGGAAGCCAAGAGAAACTCCACCTCGGGAATATTTCGATCAAACGGGATTGGGGTTGGGCGCCGGACTACGTACAGGCTATGCACTTGATGTTACAGCAAGACCAGCCGGACGATTACGTGATTGCGACCGGGGAAAGCAATCGGCTGCAAGATTTTGTCGCGACTGCCTTCGACTGTGTCGGTTTAAATTGGCAAGATTGGGTGATTACGGATAAGAGTTTGTACCGTCCCACCGATATCGCCGTCGGTCGCGGTCATCCGGCCAAAGCCCGCGAATTTTTGGGCTGGCAAGCACAGTATAAGATGCACGATGTCGTGCGGATGATGGTGGAAGCCAAGCAAGCGCCGAATCTGACGGAATAATTGCTTGTTTTTTTATCTTTGAAGAAGGAATTTAAAGATTATGAAAATCTCCTGAAAGTGGAGATTTTTTTATTAGATTACTGCTAAGGTTTTTCTAGAATTCGGGAACCCGAGGCGATCGGCTGCGTCTGGTAAACAGAATTAGCTGCGATCGATGGCGATATTTGTTTTTATTTTGAAAAAATAAATATAGGCGATCGAAAAAAGACAAAATTTTTCCTGACGAAGCTAAAACCATTTGAAGAACTGAGAGATTGCCATCAATCCCTTGTTTACACGAGGCCATTGAGTCAGTCTAACGAATTTAATTTTGGGTGCAGCAAAAATCATCATCAGGTCGTCAATTCTGTAACCAGAATTACAAAAATCAGCACCCATATTTTATGGTTAACAGCTCGACTGAATTAGTTATTGAAGCAGGCCGTACAGAACGCCAATACTGGCAAGACTTATGGCGCTATCGGGAGTTATTTTACTTCCTCGCATGGCGAGATATCCTCGTCCGGTACAAGCAAACCATTATCGGCATGGCTTGGGCCTTAATTCGCCCCTTCCTAACCATGGTGGTATTTACAATTGTGTTCGGTAAGCTAGCCAAACTCCCTTCCGAAGGCGCACCCTATCCCATTCTGGTATTTGCTGCAATGCTCCCTTGGCAGTTCTTTGCGAATGCCCTTTCAGAATGCAGCAACAGCTTAATTACGAATGCCAATTTAATTTCTAAGGTGTACTTTCCCCGGTTAATTGTACCCGCCAGCGCCGTAGTTGTCAGCTTCGTAGATTTTATGATTTCCGGGATGATTTTGTTGGGGCTGATGGCTTGGTATGATTTTCTGCCAAGTTGGAGAGTTTTAACTTTACCTCTGTTTATTATCATTGCGGCTGCCGCAGCAATGGGTGCAGGTTTATGGTTAGCAGCCCTCAACGTAAAATACCGCGATTTTCGCTACATCGTTCCCTTTATCGTCCAATTTGGCCTGTACATTTCCCCCGTAGGTTTTAGCAGTACCGTCGTCCCCGAACGCTGGCGGTTGCTTTATTCCCTCAATCCAATGGTCGGCGTCATTGATGGCTTTCGTTGGGCCATTTTAGGTGGAGAAACAAAATTATCCTGGCCGGAGTTCAGTTTTTCAGTAGGATTAGTTGCCCTATTATTTGTCAGTGGCATCTGGTACTTCCGCAAGATGGAACGCACCTTTGCCGATGTCATTTAATCAACATGATTTTACGAAACAGCATCCCTATGACTCCTCTTGCAATTTTCAACGTTTTTATTGACTGAAACGAAATTTTCACAACCATTCCAAACACTCCTCATTTAAAACAGCCAATACATATCTATAAAATTTTGGTTTTCTGCGATCGTTTCTTCCTGATGGAATAGCTCAGTTAGGGTCTAAATAGTTAGTAACTTTTCTGAAGTATGTCAGATCCAATCATTCAGGTTGAAAACCTGGGTAAAAAATACATCATCGGTCACCAAAAGCAAGAACGCTATACAGCCCTGCGGGATATCATAGCAAATGGGGCTAAGTCTGTAGGACAGAAGCTGCTTACGCCTATGGGTAAAAAGGTATCTGACCCAACTGTTGAGGAGTTCTGGGCGCTGAAAGATGTATCCTTTGAGATTAAGCAGGGCGACAGAGTTGGGATTATTGGTCGCAATGGCGCTGGAAAATCTACCCTGCTAAAGATTCTCAGCCGCATCACCGAACCAACTACAGGCCGAATTTCAATTAAAGGCCGAGTTGCGAGTTTATTAGAAGTAGGTACGGGCTTTCACCCCGAGTTAACCGGAAGAGAAAATATTTTTCTCAACGGTGCAATCCTCGGAATGAGCAAAGTAGAGATTAAAAAGAAATTTGATGAAATTGTTGCCTTTGCAGAAGTTGAAAAGTTTTTAGATACTCCGGTCAAGCGGTATTCTTCGGGAATGTATGTAAGGTTAGCCTTTGCGGTAGCAGCTCATTTAGAACCTGAGATTTTAGTAGTAGATGAAGTGCTAGCTGTTGGAGATGCACAATTTCAAAAAAAGTGTTTAGGAAAGATGGAGGATGTAAGTCAAGAAGGTAGAACAGTTTTATTTGTAAGTCATAACATGGCAGCCGTAGAAGCATTATGTTCCAGAGGAATATTATTAAAGTCGGGAGAAATTCAAATTTTAGGTTCTATTCGTCAAATCACATCAGAATATCAAAAAAACATACTATCAGCTACAAAATTAAATGAAAAAAAAGAAAATATAAGTTTCAATCAAACAAGAAAAATAGGTATTAAAAATGCTAAAGTTGAAGTCATAAAGAAAGGAATTAAAAGCTACGATTTAAAAGTAGTATTTTATGCTTTTAGTACCCAAAACTTACCCAATATAGGAGTTGGACTCAAAATATCAACTCTGACTGGGGTTGTAGTCTGCAACTTAGCACCTTCTATGACAAATTATGTGATTGAATCTTTAAAAAATGAAATCAAATGTATTTTTTTCTGTCAAAACATAGAACAGTATCTAGCCGGAGGAGACTATTCAATCAGTATTTGGCTCTCCAGGCCAAAAGTTGAATATCTTCTTCAAGTAGAGGATGCTTTATTATTTACGATTCCACCATCCGATCTTTTTGAAACAGGAGTTTATTTCGAATCTAATAAACATGGAATTGTACCCCTACCAATAAGTTACACAGTCCAAGAGTTAAATCTAAGTGCTTAAGTTCAAGGAAGTATAATGATTGTTTGGTTAGCATCATATCCTAGATCGGGAAATACATTTTTTCGTATTTTACTAAATCAACTTTACGGAATAAAAACTTATTCTATTTATAACGATCCTTTGTTTGATAAACTTCCTGGGTCTTCTGATGTTATTGGACATCAAATACTAGAAGAGGATTTAGAAGAACTAAGTGAAAAATCCGAATTGACTTTTATTAAAACTCACGATCTTCCAAGTGATAACAATCCGGCAATTTATTTAGTGCGCGATGGACGGGATTCTTTGGTTTCATATGCTCACTATCTCATTTCATTTCATCAAAACTCAAGACGATTGTCTATTCAAAAAAAGATAAAATCTATTTTTGGTTGGAATGAATACAATGAAATTCTAAAAAAACTGATTATTGAAAATGATAAAAAACATGGAAATTGGAGTGAAAATGTTAAGCAATGGCAAAACCATGACAAAAAAACTCACACTATTAAGTTTGAAGATTTGATAAAAAACCCATTAGATCAACTGGAAAAAGCAGTTAATTCATTATCACCCGAACAAAAATTCTCATTAAATGGAAATGATATTCCATCTTTTGAAGAACTTCATGCTCGCTGGCCTAAATTTTTTAGACAGGGACAAAGTGGAAAATGGCAACAAAGCATGAATGATGAACTTCAAGAATTATTTAAAGTTCATCATGGTTCAGTAATGAAAGAGCTTGGTTATAAGGTATGAAAGTATTAAAACAACTTATTTCTCGCAGATTTATAGATCGCTACCGTCCTCAATGGAATCAAATTAGTTTAGAAACTAAGATCATATTAGCAAAAATAAAAAGACAGTTTTTACGACCTCCATTTCCTCAATGTAAAGAAATAAACCTACATCTAGGATGTGGAAAAATTGACCTTCCTAACTTCATTAATATAGATGGTTTACCGGGAAAGCACATCCATTACATTCGTTCATTAGATGATTTGCGACCTTTCAAAGATAATACTATAGATTTAGTTTATGCATCGCATTGTTTGGAACACTTTTCACATAAGCAGACTTCTAGAATCTTAGCAGAATGGTTTAGAGTTTTAAAAAATGATGGGATATTACGTATTTCTGTGCCTGATTTTGAATTGTTATTAAATATTTACAGGGAAAACGAGAATAATCTGAATACTATTCTAGATCCACTAATGGGTGGTCAAGACTACAAATTTAACTTTCATATGACGGCTTTCAATTATTCCAGTCTAGAGTTACTTTTAAAAAAGTCTGGATTCAGGCAAGTCCAAAAATGGCAACCAGAATCTTGTGAATTTACGACATTTGATGATTGGTCTAATCGCAAAGTCTTAGTCAATGAGAAATACTATCCTGTAAGTCTTAACGTTCAAGCAATCAAGTAGGATTACTGAAATTATTTACTATTTGAGAAATTAACTAGAGAAGATGAATTATCAACAACATTCATTATTTTTTGCATATACCTAAGACAGCAGGAACTACATTAAATGATGTAATTATTCGTCAATACAAATCAGAATGCGTTTTCCAAACTAATAATATTCGAGAATCAAAAAATGAATTAATTAAAATTAGTGATGTTAATAAACAAAAAATTAAAGTTATTAAAGGACATATGGAATTTGGATGGCATAAGCTTCTTCCTCAAAATTCGACCTATATCACAATGCTAAGAGATCCTGTTGAACGAGTAATTTCTTTTTATTATTACATTCTAAATTGTCCTGCACACTATCTCTACGAGATTGTTACACAGCAGAAGATTAGTTTAAATGAGTTCATCAATAGTGGTATGTCAGCAAAAATAGAAAATTGCCAAACCAGGCTTTTGTCAGGAAAGGAAGAATTACTTCAAAAGCCATTTGCAACTTCCCAAAAATGTACTTATGAATGGTTAGACAGCGCAAAAGAAAATCTCAGTAAGTATTTTATAGCTTTTGGGATTACAGAAAGGTTTGACGAAAGTTTAATTTTTTTTCAAGCAACAATTAAGATGGCAAAGCCCATTTTATATAAAAAATGTCAACAAAAATCGTCTTTCTATAAATACTTGTTCCAAAGAAAGTTTACTCTTGATACAGAAAAATAATCAATTAGATATTGAGCTTTATAGATATGCCAATCAACTATTTGATGAAAAAATCAATAACTCAACAGTGAATTTCAATCAAGAACTACGCCAATTTAGAAGATTAAACCAAATTTATGGAGTCAATGCAAATTTAAAACAATACTATTTTCTAATAAAAAATAAAATCAAATCAACGATTGGAAATGACAAATAGATAGTTAGCCAAACTTAGCAAATACAAATAATGTCTCTTTTTTTTGAGATAATTGCCGATAATTTTTTGACACTTTTTTTGTGATTTAATGTTTAGCAACTCTCCTAAGCTTGAAAAGAATCCATCAATTCATTTAATGTCATACATACGATCGCTGTATCATTCACTACAGTTCATCGCATTGCAGGCCACTGGAAAAATTCTCTCTCAGTATATTAGGAAACATCTCTATAGAAAATATTTCGGAATCAGTATCGGTGACAACTCGGTAATTTATAACAGTTGTCACATCAGATCGCCAAGAAATATCACCATTGGCCAAGATACAAGCATTGGCGACCATTGTATTTTAGATGGACGTTCGGGTTTAACAATTGGAAATTCAGTAAATCTATCAACAGGTGCGTGGATATGGACACTACAGCACGATCCAAGCGATCCAGACTTTGGGGTTAAGGGTGGTCATGTAGTCATAGAAGACTATGCCTGGATCAGTTCTCGAACATCGATTCTTCCAGGCGTCACGATTGGACGCGGAGCTGTTGTAGCAACTGGTGCAGTGGTTACTAAGTCTGTGGAGCCATTAGCAATCGTTGCAGGAGTACCAGCAAAAAAAATAGGCGAGCGTCATCGAAATTTAAACTACAAACTTAAATCTTACCAGTCTTTCTTTTGAGTACTTCAACTTCCTTAAACCCAACCTTTTGCCAGAAAAATCTGCGGTATGAATCCTAAAGTTTCAATTTGTCTCCCTAGCCTGAATACTCGTCCATTCTTACCCGAGCGCTTAGACACAATCCTCGCGCAAACCTTCCAGGATTGGGAACTTATCGTCGTTGATAGCTACTCTGATGATGGTTCTTGGGAGCTAATTCAAGACTATGCCAAACGAGAACCCAGGATGCAGATTTTTCAAGAACCTCGTCAGGGAATTTATGCAGGATTTAATTCCTGTATCCGTCGTACCAGTGGTGAATACATCTATATCGCGACTAGCGATGACACCATGACCCCGGATTGCCTAGAGAAAATGGTTGCAGCCCTTGAGCAAAATTCAGATTGTGATTTATGCCAATGTGCCCTGGAATTCATCGACGAACATTCCAAGCCATTGCCAGAAGATAGGCAATGGAATCAACTTGCTATTGGCAATTATTTTAAAGCTTGGTTAAGGTGCAGTCACAAAAGATTTGCACCACACGATGGAGTGCTGCATTTTGCCGTCTTGACCGTTTATACTTCTGTTACCCAACTTCTTATCCGCAAGCGGCTTTTTGATGCAATTGGGTATTTCGAGACTGACAGGGGATCGATGGCTGACTTTGAGTGGGAGATGCGTGCATCTTTGCTTTACAACACGATCTATATTCCGCACGTACTCGCTAGTTGGCGCATCCACTCAACCCAGGCTACGACAAATCCCTACACATCTACAAACCTTAAAATTTTGCTAGGTATGGCACGACAAGCGCTCAATTTTGCCAAAAAGTATGATGCACAAAAAGTCAAAAACATTTCGTTTAACGATCTATCTTTTGTCTACAAAATGTCAATAGTAACAGTGGGAATTAATGAGCGAAAAAGATTGACTGCCAAGCTTTTTTATTTACTGCGTTGCATTTTTGAGCTTCCCGAAGCTACCTCATATTATATCATTAGTAAGCTCTTTTTCAGTAAGAAAAATAGACAACGCGATCCTGTGGCCTGGATTGCAGCCAAGATAGTCCAATTGAAAATTTATGAGCCAATAAAACTGCCATCAGTATAACTAATTAGAGTAATCTAGTCGTGATTCCAAAAACAAAGAATTGTAGTTTTATATTATTAGTTCTTTTAAAGATTTAACTCTAATGTCACTTAGTGCTTTACATTCATGTCCTTATCCGATTAAATACCCTCCTCACGGTGGACTTCATCGCTCAGAGCAGATTGTGGATATTTTAGTAAAAAATGGCATTTGTGTAGCAGAACTACCGCAATCCTATCCTAGAAAAACGAGACCCATTGCCGATCGAATTGTTGGAGTTATTAATAGTATTCAAGATCGAGATTGGGATGCCTTTCGCTTACGCCGTTTAGGTGGAATTGGTCAGATTTTTCATTTGTACGAGAGTGAATTAGCGAAAGGAGATCGTTATGATGCGATACTTTGGGAGACTCTTGGAGAATCAATTACTCCGAAAATGGGGAAGAAATATGGAATACCAGTAATTGCTCTACCGCAAAATTTAGAATCTTTTTTTAAAGTCTATTTTTATCAGCGCAAACCTGAGGCAATTTTTGAATACCTGAGATGGGAAATATATGCACTAAAATTAGCAGATTTTGTTTTCGCTATTTCCGCAGAAGAACAGATTGTTTTAAGAAACCATGGTGTTGATGCCGATTATCTTCCTTATTATCCATCCAGACGACTCATAAGTCTATATTCTGATATTCGCAGAAAACGCAAAAAACACAAAAAAAACAGTTTCATAATATTGGGTTCTGCGAATAACCACGCAACACGAGAAGGGATTATTGAACTTGTAGATTGGCTTCATTACTTTAGAGATAACAGCTTACTTGAAGTAAAGCTTATTGGCAATAAAACTGAATCTCTCAAGGAGACATTGGACTATCCATGGCTAAAAATTTGTGGAACAGCTACACAGGAGGAAATCGAACAGTATCTTCTTGAAACTAAAGCGGTATTGATACATCAAAAGAAAGGACTTGGCGTGCTAACGAGGATTCCTGAGATGCTTATTGCAGGTATTCCAGTAATTACTAATCGTATTGGCGCACGCAGTGCTACCCATCTACAAGGGGTTTACGTTTACGATTCTCCTGAAGAGCTGCATTCCATGCTGGATAAGGAATTTGATGAAGTGCCACCACCACCGCCACCAACAAAGGCAGAGGAAAGATTTATCCGAGCAGTGTTAGCAGTGAAATAGATAAAGAGCGCGTGATAGATTATGAACATCTGGACTAGTCTTCTAAAGAGCCTTAATTCACCAAAATACCGATGTATGCACCCTCGCTCTTGGTTCTTTGAAGGAATTAGGCTAATTCTGAAAAATCGCGTAGCGACTGGCCCATTTCGGGGAATGAAGTATGTTAGGGGAAGCGTGGGAAGCACCCTCTTCCCAAAGCTACTTGGTACCTATGAAATTGAATTACATAAGTTAGTTGAAAACTTAGGTAATCAAAGGTTTGGCAAAATAATAGATGTAGGAGCTGCCGAAGGCTATTATGCTGTTGGATTTTCTTTGATCAGCCCAGTTTCTAACATTTTAGCATTTGAAATGGAATCAAAGGGACGCGAACTGCTATCAGCAATGGCATCCCTCAACGGAGTGGCAAATCGGGTTTCTGTAGAGGGTAAGTGCGATTTAAACAACTTTGCCACCGCTCTTGCAGAATTTGAATCTGCCCTAGTAGTTATGGATGTTGAGGGCTTTGAATCCGAATTACTGAATCCCGATGCTGTACCACAACTACGGCAATGTCATGTTTTAGTAGAGGTTCATGATTATGATTATGTAGTAAGGGAAATTGGAGATCTAATTAAAAAGCGCTTTCTTAATACTCATACAATTCAGCTTGTTCCAGTGAAGGAAAGGCAGATAGCAGATGCACCTGGTCTCCTGAAACGACTTCAGTTTTACCCATTTGATGCTTGGGTGCTTTCATCGCTTAACGAATGCAGACCCCTAAGTATGTATTGGTTATATCTCAAGCCGTTTGATTCTTTATTATTGCAATCTTCAAAGTAGTAGTTCTGTTGGCAAAAACTTCCTATATATTCCGGAACTGAATATTTTTATCCATGAGTTTCAGGCTGCTGGTACAAGTCTTATTTCAAGCCTTTTAGTTGACTAGTAAGTAAAAGTGCGATCGCTAATGAAAACACTTCATCTCCTTGGTGCTGGTGCTTATCTTCCTTGGAGCATCGGTGGAAGCATCGTCTCCTGTCACCGTTTGTGTCAAAATTTGCAAGCCTTGGGAACTGAGGTCAAGGTAGCTATTCATCAGCATCCCTCAGGTAGAGAACCTCTCGGGAATCATATCTATGAAGGGGTTCCCCTCCGTATCCTGCCGCCAATTCCAGATCTTAACCAACGCATTGCACTCTACAAGCGAGAAACTGAGGATGCCGTTGGTTTTCAGCAGTTTCTCGCGGAATATCAACCTGACGTCGTTCACTTTCACGACTTTACAGTCAGTGCGGGAATTACCCACATGCGTTTGGCAAAGGAGGTAGGCTGTAACGTGGTCATGACCTACCACACTCCTGGTAATTCTTGCTCTCAGCATGGCTTGCTTTACCAAGGAAAAAAAGTTTGCAATGGTCAGATTTTGCTCCACCGATGTTCGGAATGTCGCCTTTCTGATGCGGGAATGCATCCAACCCTGGCAAACTTGGCAGCACTCTGGTCACCTACCTGGTTAGAAGCCGAAAATTCTGGCAAACTCAATCGCCTCTTGACCACTCGGAGAATGACGGAGATATTTCGCGATGCTTGGCTGGGAATGGTGGAACTGGTGGATGCTTTGCATGTCCACACTGAATGGGTAGAACAACTTGTCAAGTTAAATGGCGTTCCGCCAAGCAAGGTGTATTTTTTCCGCACGGGTGGACCTAAGGCAATTCAAGCTAGCACCAAAAGGCTACAGACAGATGATTGTTTGCAGGTTGTTTTTGCCGGACGATGTTCTGCCATTAAGGGAATTCACGTTGTCGTTGAAGCGATCGAGCGGCTTCCGAGTGATTTGCCAGTAAAAGTTACCTTCTTTAGTCCGAATTGGGAGGAGGGAAATTACGGTCGCAGCCTGCAACAGCGTATCTCAGGGAACGAGCGCTTTGAGTTAAAGCATGATGTGCCAAATAGTCAATTCCTCGAACAACTGGCCGATTACGATTTATGGGTCGTTCCCTCACTATGGCTCGAAACTGGTCCCCTCACCGTTTTAGAAGCATTTGCCGCAGGCATTCCTATAATCGGTAGTCGCCTTGGTGGGATTGCGGAACTGATTCGAGACGGCATTGACGGTCTGTTGTTTGAGCCGGGAAATAGCCAGGAATTGGCAGCGATCCTCGAACGTTTTGTTTGTGATCGGGAGCAACTTAAAAGACTCAAGGCAAATGTGAAAGCTCATAGAACAATGGCTGATGTTGCTAGAGATTCTTTGAACCTTTATCGAAGATTGAAAAATTTGAATGAAGCTAAAAATTGCATCAGTTATTTCAATAAATAAAGTAGCTTTTCGGGAATTAAGCCAGACTACACCCTGCATTGATCTCTACTAACTCTAGAAATATACCAGAAAAAATGAAATCTCAATTATCTTCTACGAAGTTTTACAAGCGTTGGTTTAACCACAAATCCTGGTTAAACAGGGCTTCTAAATGCACAGCCTTAGTTAGAGGCGGTTTTAATTATTTCCCCGTTCAAAGTCTGCCAGATGTTAATATCCAGCTACCTTTATCTACTCACCGCCACTTTTGGTCGGGACTGCACAAAGACAAACACTTACTGCAATTTTTGCGCGAGGCAATACCAACAGATGGTGTCTTTTTTGATATCGGTGCAAATGTCGGTCTTTACAGTACAACTATGTGGTTGGCTAAAGATGAAAAGATTAAAATCTCTGCATTTGAACCCATTTCTTCTACAGTTGCTGAGCTTCGTAAAACCTTTGCCTTAAATAAGGTAGATGCTCGTATCGAATCCGTAGCTCTTTCCAGTGAAGCTGGAGAATTAGTTCTCTCTGCTTATGAGCAGGGTGCAAACAATTTTTGGATCAAGAATCCTGAAGGAAATAACTCTCCAACCATTTCCGTACCTAAAATGCGTCTAGATGATTGGTGTGTTCGAAATCCGGATTGGATTCCTAATGCTATGAAAATCGATGTAGAAGGTCACGAACTGGAAGTTCTCAAGGGAGCACAGCAAATCTTAAAGACTCATAAACCAGCCCTTGTCGTCGAATGTCATTGTGCATCATGGGCAGATTTAGAAATTTCCCCGACAGAATTTATCAAATTTATCCATTCCCTCGGTTACGCAAAACTACATGATGCTTACGGACGTACCATTAATTTTGAAACTCAAGCATCTACTATTCATTTACTCTGTTCCCCTTAATTGCATTAAAATATAGAGTTTCTCGAATAAATTAAATGTGGTAAGATCTAGAGATTAGTTTGATCACTCGATTAGAACATGAAAGCTTATTCCATAGATTTACTACAAAAAATCATAGATTTCTATCAAATAGAAAAGATTTCTAAATCTGATCTAGCCTTACGCTTTGGAATCTCGCTTTTGTCAGTAAACTTGTAAGGTAGTATCGAGAAACAGGATAAGTCGCACCAAAGCCTTTTAGGGGAAGGATCAAACTGACATTGTAACTGAAAAATCTAAAAATTCTTGCAGAATTAATACAAAATAACAATGACGCTATCTGATAGGAAGTCTGCGATCTACTTAAAGAAAAAACAGGAATTGCAATTAGTCTAGCCACCATGATGAGGATGACTAAAAAGCTAAATTTTACCTGAAAAAAGAAGACCATTCATCCAAGCGAAAAGGAAAGTAGTAGAATCCAAAAGCTCATAGTAAACTTTAATGAGTTCAGAGTTAACTTTATGTTTTTTCAAGTTAAATAGTCTTGTAAAAAAGAAAAAGAGATAGAAGAAACTGTCCTTAAAAGGGAGGAAAAATGTTTCCAGTATAGGGACAATTAGTCAGAAAAGTATTCTATTTTCTCTTAACCTCCTAGGGGCAGCAGATGGGTTAACCTTTGAAGAGTTTGTTGTCAATAAGCTAGTCCCAAAGCTTTGAAAAGGGGTTCATGTAATCGTCGAGAATAGTACCATCCATAAATGGAGAAGAAGTTAAAAAAGCAATTGAGAAAGTAAAAGTAGGAGCCAAACTGGTATTTTTCCCTCCTTACTATCCTGGGTTTAATCCGATTGAGAACTGCTGGTTTAAAGTGAAATCTAGTCTAAGGTCTCTGAAGCCCAAAACTTATCAAGAATTACAAGAAGCTATGGAAAAAGCTTTGTCGGCGGTTTCCGAAAAAGACCGGAAAAACTGGTTCATACATTGTTGTTGTGCTATTAAAGTTATTTGAGAAACACTATATGTGGTTTAAGCTCAATTTATTTCTTCGTCAACGCATCCCATATTTGCATAAGTTTCTCAAGGAAGCCTCTTTGCCTTGGCGTAAAGCAGGGGTTTATGCATTGCCAGTACCGGTTTCTATGGGCGGTGAAGTTTTTCTTTTGCATCCGTCTTTTATGACCCATGGTCAATGCGAACCACATGTGCAATCTTATTTAAGATCTATTCTGAAGCAGGGTGATGTAGTTCTTGATGTTGGAGCCAACTTTGGATTTCACACAATTTTGGCGTCTAGGCTGGTCGGCAGTACAGGCTGCGTTATGGCATTTGAGCCGTCTCCAGAAAATTTAAAGGTATTGAGATACCATTGTTATACTAATTTTATACGAAACGTCAAAATTTTCCCTGAAGCTGTAGGAAATGTCTCGAATTCCTCAGTTGATTTTGTCCTTGTCAATGGCGGAAAGCACTCTAGTAATTCTCTTACTATTACCGACGAAGTTCAGTATATATCGGAACACCAGAAGACAGTCATCCGCGTCCCAATGACCACAATAGATGCATACTGTGGTGCTGGTGGTATACGACCAAAACTAATCAAAATTGATGTTGAGGGAGCAGAGCTTTTTGTACTTGATGGCGCAAGGAAAGTCATTGCCCAGGATCGACCTATTATTCTCCTGGGTATTCATCCATTTTGGCTTGCAAAGGGTCAGACTCCCAGCGATATTGTTGATTTTTTTAATTCTTATGATTACTTGATTAACGACTTTGATGGAAATCTTGTTAATAAGCTTGATTATGGAGATTACGTTGCTACCCCGCGAAAAAGTTAAGCTGGTGAGTGCAGACATGACAAACTTATAAGCAAAACAATGTGACTTTCTTGATTCTCTTGATTGGAATTTCTGTGTAGTATGTTGACTCATCTAAAAAGATTAAATACGATTTGGCTTCATCCCTCAAATCGAGGCAACCGTCTTGGGGCTGTTTCAAGATCTGCCAGATGGTGGCTCGGACCTCAGAGAAGTGGGCGTACCATTGAAGTCGATGCATTTGGTTACAAAATGAAGCTTTATCCAGATGCATTCCAGACAAGGGGAATCATCTATTTCACTCCGTCTAAGGACTACGATATCACGCGATTCATTGAACGTTACCTTCGTCCTGGGGACTCGTTTATAGATATCGGTGCAAATATTGGCATTTATACATTACTTGCCTCTTCACTAGTAGGAAAAACTGGCAGTGTTCACGCATTTGAACCAGTCCCCCAAACTGTTAATCGATTACAAGAGAATGTTAATAGAAATGGACTGAGCCAGGTTGAAATTCATTCAATCGCATTAGGAGAAACTGATAGTGTAATCCAGTTCACCGTAGATTATGATGCTACCAACCATGTCATTTTATCTAATGACATTTCGATGCATAATTGTATTGAAGTCCCTTGTAAATGTCTAGATAATATAGTGGGAGAAAAAAATCATACTATGGCAAAAATTGATGTGGAGGGCTGGGAAATTCCCGTATTACGAGGAGCATACAATATGCTAGCTCGTCATAACCCACCTGTTTTAGTTCTTGAAATAAATGGCTCATTTTGCCGATATGGATTTGATTCTTTAGACGTAATCAAATATTTAGAAAAACTGGGCTATGATAGCGCTTTGTATGATGCTGACACTAATCAACTAACTTTTACGCGAGAAGTATGGGGTGATGTTTTCTTTATTAGTAATGAACATAAAAACTGGGTGCTTGAAAGAATTAATTAGATGTAAAATTTGTGACTAAATTTAAAGAATATCCTGCCAAAAAAATACTAATCGTCCTCACTTCCCTTTGTGCCGAGGGAACACCCGTGCTGGTTTTGGAAATGTGTCGCTGGTGGCACGATCGCGGCTTTCAACTCCTAGTAGTCACTCTCAATGCCACACCTACCGATCTGGCTCCAGAATTTCAACAACTGGGGATTCCAATAGAATGCCTTAACCTGCCCGATCGTGGCTATTGGCGCTACGGTCAGATGGTAACTGATTTTTACCGCCTCTCCCGGCAGTTTAAACCAGATGCCCTGCTTTCAATGCCCTTAGGGTGGCATACCTTTATCGCCTATGGAGCCTGTTTGGCTGGAGTGCGTCAGATAGCTGCTCATGTTGGTAATTACCCTCCCTATTGGACAGGCAGTACGTTTCGTAAATTTCGCTGGCAAATTCAACTAGGGCGTCCCGTGACTAAGAAGCTAATTTGCTGTAGCCATTATGTTCGCCAAGGTACGATCCAGCACTTCGGCGTCAGAGATTCTGAAAGCGTCACCGTTTATAATGGTTGTCCTGTTGAAAGGTTACTTGACCAAGTTGACTTAGGACGTCAGCAAAAACAGGGACGCCCCTTAAGGATTGGTATGGTTGCTCGCCTTGAAAAACATAAAGACCACCCTACACTGATTCGGGCTGCCCGATTGCTAAAAGAACGGAGGCTCGCTTTTAAAGTTCAGCTTATTGGTGAAGGTACCCGTCGCGCAGAATACGAAGCTCTGATCCGCGACCAGGATGTAGAAGATTGCGTTCAACTGCTAGGGATGCGTCGAGACATCCCTAATCTCCTGGAACAGATGGACGTCTTTGTATTTTCCGCCAAACCTGATGAAGGATTAGGCGTAGCTTTGATTGAAGCGATGGCTTCTGGTGTCCCTATTGTCGCTACGGCTGTCGGAGCCTGTCGCGAGGTATTGGAGGAAGGGAAGTTAGGTATTCTCGTTCCACCCCAAGACCCACAACAAATGGCAGAGGCGATTTGCCAGATTGCCAACCATCCGGAGACGGCACAAATCCGGGTGAATAAAGCCAAAGAAAGGGTGTTTCGTGATTTCACTATCGAAAAAATGGCGCACGAGTACGCTCGTCATCTGAACTTGGTGGTATGACAATCAGCAACCCAGGAGACAACCAAAAAGCAACGATTGTCCACGTCCTCAATGGTTTGGCTTTTGGTGGCAATGAAAATTTGTGTCTCCAACTGCTTCAGCACTCACCACCCAATGTAAACAAAATTCTCATTTATTTAGACCCACAGCGCCAGGACATGCTGCAACTATTCGAGCAGGTGCCAAATTTGCTGATTCTGGAGCAGCCTTATCAAAGAGATCAGCGGGTTAAATTTGTCTGGAGTCTCGCTCGGACTCTGAAAAAGCTTCAACCTCAAGCTATTCTCATCTATCCCTTTGGGGTTCATCTCTTTGTTAGCTTAGCTGCTCGTCTTGCTCAAATCCCCACAATTGCGGTACGGGCAGGCAATCCTGTTCCTGACGAACCCTCCATGCAGAGCAAGTGGAAAATACTTGTTATTCTTTCGCGACTATTAGGAACACCAATTCACCCCTGCTCTCATGCTGTCCAGCAGACTTTTCGGGCGTTAACCACACTGCCAAGAGGTTCTTTCCCAATCCCAAACGGCTGTGACGTGAGTGAGATCGCGGCACGGGCAAACATAAGCCGAGAAAATTGCCCTGCTAGGTCCGTTCAAGTAATCGGTATGGTGGCACGGTTGAATAAAATTAAGGATCACGAGACTTTAATCCAAGCTTTTGCACTGGTTCATGGCAAGTTTCCCAAAACTCAACTTTGGCTTATCGGTGATGGCGAAGAGAAAGAGCATTTGCAAAACCTAACCAATCATCTGAATCTACAAGAGGCTATTACTTTTTGGGGCAATCGCAAAGACATCCCGGAACTACTTGGACAAATGGATGTCTATGTCTTTAGTACAACCCAAAATGAAGGGTTTGGGATTGCTCTTGCCGAAGCTATGGCTGCCAGCTTACCTATAGTTGCCACTAATGTCCCTGCTTGTCACGAGGTACTTGGTGACGGTGAGGGTGGATTACTCATTCCCCCAAAGGCTCCTATGGAACTGGCTGAAGCTTTGGAAAAATTGCTCTGTTCCCCGGAGGAGAGAACTTACTGGAGACAACGAGCCTATAAATATGCGGTCACACATCATGGTATTCAACAGTGTGCTAAAAAATGGTATAAAATCCTCTTGAATGAAAAAATCTAGCTATATGGATGAAGTTAAAAGAATTCTAACTCTAGTTGGAGATCCAAACCAAGTTACAACCCGTGGAGGTCAGCCATTCTTTTTTCTCCAAGTCGGTAAGGAGATGGGATTTTTTACTTCTGGCTTAGAACTCAAACCTGAAAAGCTTCAAATTGAGCGTATTTTTTGGAATATATGGTCACTTTTAACCACTGGACAAAAAGGTGGATTTCAATATTCTGATTTTTTTTTAAACCGTCTAATCATGCAGGGAGAGTTGAGCGAACATAGTTTAGATTTGATAAGCTATTTTCCTTTACTTCCACCAGGAAAATGGACAAAAAATTGGAAGGTTAGTTATTACATAGATGCGACCCTGATGCAAAACTTTAAGGATTATGGTCTGGCATCTAAAATTTCTAAAAAAATTCAAAAAAAGGCACTAAAACAAGAGTGCAATCACTATTTATTGGCTCAACGAATTATATGTAGATCGCGGTGGGCTGCGACTTCTGTTATTAATGATTATGGTGTTTCTCCCAACAAAGTTCATGTGGTATTACCTGGTGCAAGCATTGATGAAAATATTATTAATAAGGTTGGAATGAATCCTTCTCCACCTCTAACTCCTCTTCGTCTTGGCTTCATTGGTATGGACTGGAAAAGGAAGAGATTACCCTTCCTTTTAAAAGTTGCAGAAGTGCTTGAAAAAAGAGGTATCTCTGTTGAAGTTGTTGTAATTGGACCAGATCGTCAGGATCTCCCAAGCCACCATTTAATGAAGCCTGTTGGCTTTATCAATAAGCAAAAGCAGATGGAGGAATTTATCAAGCTTGTGCAATCATTTCACTTTGGTTGCTTATTTTCCAGTGTCGAAGGACAAGGCCAGTCAATTTTAGAATCCTTGCGTTTAGGAGTACCCGTTTTAGGCGCTAATGCTAGTGGGATACCAGATGGAGTCCCGGAGGGTCTCGGTTTTCTCTTCGCACTAGACAGCCCACCAGCTGTAGTCGCAGACGTTCTGCAATTTCTTGTAGAAAATCCATCCATGTATTACAGCCTTCGGCAGCGAGTAACAGCCTGTGCTGAACAGTTCTCCTGGAAGAAAACTGTTATTAATTTTATTAACTTATGGCAAGGTTCTGAGAATTTTTTATATGACAAAATTGCTGCAAACTAGAAAATCCTCACTCCGTTTTGTGGTTATCCAAATGGGCGCACGGATGCACTATGCTGTACCAGCGCTACTAGAAAGAGCAGGAATGTTAGAACAGTTATACACAGATATATGTGGCAATCTGGGATCGACAATAGCTCTTCAATATCTCTGGCCAGAATCTATACGTCCTAAAGCAGTAAAACGCTTATTAGGCCGTAAACTCCCACCGGAAGTACCTCATTCTTCAGTTACTACCTGCGCTGGCACAGCTATATTAAACACTGTTTTGAAGAGATTTAATTCAACCGGGAAAACTATATTAAAACCCGTTGAGACTGAAGATAAAGTCAGGCAACAGGTACTTAAAGATCAATTTCTCAATGCTAATGCACTCTATACTCTTATTAATTCTGATATTGCAGTAGTTCGTAAAGCAAAAGAGTGTGGTTTGCTTGTCGTACATGAACAAATTCTCAATCCCAATGTTGGTCATATTATTAGAGAGGAACGCTCTGAATATCCTGGAATAGAAAAGCAGGACAGCCTTGAACTAATTGAGGAAGGCATACAAAGAGACCGCCAACAGTGGGCTATGTCAGACCTTATTTTAGCACCTTCTTCCTTTGTAAGTAAGGAAATTGTTAAAATGGGTGGTTCTCCCGAACGTATTGCTTTAGTTCCCTACGGAATTGATGAAGAATGGCTGGTTTATCAGCCAAATCCACAAAGAGGTCGCGTCCTATTTGTTGGAACTGTGGGACTACGAAAAGGGAATCACTATCTTGCAGAAGCCACAAGGATTCTCCAGAAACGAGGAGTCCAGTGTCAGGTTCGTGTTGTGGGTCCGTACGATCCAGAGGCAATAAAAAAACCAGAATTTCAAGGGCCAATTTATGTGGGTCAAGTTCCGCGAACTGAGGTAATGAAAGAATTTTTGAGTGCAGATATTTTTGTATTGCCAACCTTATCTGATAGTTTTGCATTGGTGCACTTGGAAGCACTAGCCTGCGGATTACCCGTTATAACAACACCTAACTGCGGCTCTGTTGTCCGCGATGGTATGGAAGGATTCATCGTTCCTATTAGGGATGCACAGACACTGGCTGACCGCATGGAACAGTTGCTAATCGATACACATATGCGTGAAAAAATGTCCCAAAAAGCTCGCGAACGTGCTCGGGAATTCACTTGGAAAAAGTATGGTGAACGTCTTATCAATGCTCTTAAAAACCTTGAAAATAAACTTAACTAAATGGGATTCGAGTTTTTTTTATTCCTAACCTTTTTAATCGCTCTAGTTACATTGGGCGGAATCATTATAGCTTATCGTAGAAGCCATGATTCTTTTCATCCGCTGATTTACTTAGGTTTAATGTTCTTTGCTCTTTATTGCTATATTCCCTTAGATCTCTTGTATTCCGATTTGGAGGGATTAAGGTCTTTTTTATCTATCGATCAACTAGAGTATGTTCAGGCTTTAAATCTTCTAGGTATCCTCAGTCTTTATGCAGGAGTTCTTTGCGGAGATGGTAGGATTAATCGTCTCGACTACTCCGGACAGTTATGGAGCTTGCCACCAGTAGTTTGTAAGCGAATTGACCGAGCTGCTATCATCTTGGGCGTCATTGGTGTTGTTTGTTATCTCTATGGAATAGTTAGTGTTGGTGGGATTACAGCGGCTTATGGTCGTTCATACGGTGGGGGCTGGTCTACTTCGGGCTATGCACGGGAAGCAATACTACTGACCCTACCAGCTCTACTATGGATCATGACAACTCACGTCCAACGCCGAATGTCAAAGCTTGATTGGGGGTGGATAACTCTGTTTACCCTGCCCCTATTGATACAGGGACTTTTGGGAGCACGACGGGGACCTACTGCAATGATTTTGGCAGCAGTCTTCATTGGTTGGCATCTTGTGAGATTACGTCGTCCGAGTCTCTCAAAACTAATCGCTGGTAGTATTGCCCTAGGAATGCTAATGCTTTTCCTGGTAACGAACCGTAGTCAAATTTACATCGGGTCAGACTTTAACTTTGAACGAGGGCTAAGTGATTCCTCTATTACTAAAGCCCATTCAGGAAATGAATTTATTTATGGTGGGGGGGTGATTCTGGATGCTGATATTCGGAATAGATATTTTTGGGGAGGACGCTATATTACCGTTTTCTTTATTCGACCGATTCCACGACAGCTATGGCCTTCTAAGTATCAAGATGCTGCTGATTTTTTTGGAATTCCTAATTTGGAAACATCAAATGCGGGTACTGGTGGAACAGCTTTAGCTGACACTGTTGGCTGGGCTGGTTCCGTAGGGGCAGCTCCAGGAATCGTAGCAGATATGTGGATTGAATTTTGGTGGTACTTTGTCATTGCTCTTTATGCGATCGGTTGGGTATATGGAATGTCATGGCGCAAAGTCATTATCAGTGGTGGGCTATGGATTCCTACTTACACCATTCTAACAGCACTCTCAGTCTATCTCATCATGCAAACCTTAGAGGCAATGGCATTTCGGTTTTTATTCACAAGTGCTGCTAACTGGTTGATTATGTACTATGGAACTCGAAATTTTTCCACAAGAAAAACTTTGAATCGAGGAAATTTTCTTCCGTGAAAAGCAGCAATAAAATAGCACTAATACATACTCAATTCGGCCCCTATCATTTTGCTCGTGCCAAAAATTTTATACAAAAATCTCCAGTACCTGTTCGACTCATCCAGTTGGCTTCGCAAGAGGCACAGCGAGAGTGGGTAGTTGATTTCGATACACCAGAGGTAATTACTGTAGCTAATGGAACTTTGGAAGCGTTTGCATCCAAGACTATTGTCCACAAGCTAGTTGAACACCTAAATAAAATTTCTCCTTCTCTAATTGCCGTTGCTGGCTACAGGCACCCTGCTATGCGTGCTGCAACTCGGTGGGCACGCCGTCACAACGTAGCCACAGTCTTACTGTCTGATTCCCAGTATCTCGACCGACCGCGCAATCCTGTGATAGAGAAATTGAAAAGTCTTTGGATACGTAAGAACTTTGATGCAGCTTTTGTTGCAGGAGCGAGCGCTAGTTTATATTTGAGCAATCTAGGTTTTCCACGAAACCGGATATGGCGTGGTTATGATGTCGTAGATAATAACTACTTTTTTAGTAATGCTGAAACTACTAGACAACAAGAAAAAGAGATACGGAAAAAGCTCAGTTTGTCAAAATATTATTTTTTATATGTGGGGCGGTTTTCACCAGAAAAAAACCTGCTGCGTTTATTAAAAGCTTATCAAGCTTACTGTCATAATGTTGAGCAGACAGCTTGGTCATTAGTATTAGTAGGAAGTGGACCCCAAGAGACGGAGTTAAAGACTAAAGCTACTGACTTAGGTTTGAAAAATGTTTTTTGGCTTGGCTTTAAACAGATAAATGAGTTACCCACTTATTACGCTCTAGCCTCTTCATTAATTCTTCCTAGTGTCAGTGAGCCGTGGGGTTTAGTTGTCAATGAAGCCATGGCTTGCGGCTTGCCAATTTTGATTTCAGATCGATGTGGTTGCGTACCAGATTTAGTTTTTCCTGGAATAAATGGCTATCTATTTGATGCCTTCGATGTAGATAGCATTGCTAGTGCAATGATTTCCATAAGTAGGCAGTCCAACGATCGGTGGAAGAAAATGCAGCACTCGTCTAGACAGATCATCGCTAACTATACTACAGAGCAGTGGAGTCAAGCCTTATTAGATGCTATTGAATCTACTTTGAACTCCTAGATTAAAAACGATCTACTACTAGCTCAAGGATATCCGTTGAAGAGGAATTTCAATAGAGAGTAATAAGAAAATGCAAGATTTCATTAATAAAGTCATCAAAGGAAATAAAGAAAAGCATCGAAAAACACGTTTTCATGATGAAAAAGGAAATTTAATCACCTTAGACAGATTTTTGTCTAACGGCCCAAAAGCCGCATTTACAAAAGCTCAAAGCATTATGTCTACTTCTATACTTGAAGTTCCGCAAATTCCCTATACGGCAGCTAAAACAATTCAAAAATACTTACATAAAAATAGTATAGTATTGGAATTTGGATCGGGAAGATCGACTATTTGGCTAGCAAAGCAATGTGCAACGATCTATAGTGTAGATGACAATGAATATTGGTTCAACCGAGTGCAAGAAAAACTCAAATTACTATCATTAAATAATGTTGTTTATGAATTTCGTCCTAGAATTCTTGACTATGTTAATTTTCCCAGTGATTACAACCTATCATTCGATCTTATCTTTATAGATGGTACATGGAGACAAAAATGTTTAGAAAACTCGATTAATCAGTTAAACCCAGGTGGAATAATTTATATAGATGATACTGACAAACACATTGCAGATATCAAACAAACAGAAAAATTGGTTAGAAATATAATTCATAAAAAAGGAGGTGAATTGATTGAGTTTACTGATTTTTCACCAGAGCAACTATTTGTGAAGCAGGGTATTCTTGCTAAAATTCCGTAGAGCAAAATTGGACTCTGGCTATGAAGATTTTAACAATCGCTCCCTATTTGGGTTCTACTTATGGTGGAATTTCTAAAATTGTCACCGAACTAGTGCAAACAATTGGCAATTTTGGTATTACTGTAGATCTGGTAGTAACTCATGCAAATGGATTTAATAACTTAGATGTTCCTCTACATGTTTGGATTCCTGAAAAAAATTATCGCGTACAGTATTTTTCTTGTTGGTATCACAATGATTTAATTATCAGTTCATCTCTAAGTAATTGGCTATTTCATCATGTGACTGATTATAATTTAGTGCATACTCATACTATTTTTGCCCCCCTGATTTCACTCACTCATTGGCTCTGTCAATTTCACCAAATTCCCTATATTGTAACTCCTCATGGAATGCTAGAGCCTTGGGCACTATCCTACAAAGCATGGAAGAAGCATCTTTACTACACTCTTATTGAAAAACAAGCTTTACAGCGAGCTAGCGCCATCCAAGGTACTGCGTCTTCTGAGGTAGATCATATTATGTCTCTTGGCTTTAAGCACACTATCAATATTCCTAATGGTCTTAATCTCAAAGAATTTGAAGTACTGACAGAACCACGAATTTTCTACCAAAATTTTCCAAATACTAAAAATAAAGTACTGATTCTATTTCTTGGGCGCATCGATCCTAAAAAAGGACTGGATTTACTTGCTCCTGCCTTTGCCAAAGTTCATAGTCAGTTTCCTCAGAGCCATTTAGTTATAGCAGGTCCAGACAGTATAGGCTTTCTTTCCACAGCTAAAAGCTACTTTGCTCGGGCAGGATGCTTTGATGCTGTGACTTTCACGGGAATGCTTTCAGGCAAATTAAAGTATGCTGCCCTTGCTGCCGCTAGCTTATATGTGGCACCTTCTTACTCCGAAGGCTTCAGTATGTCTGTATTAGAAGGCATGGCATCAGGACTGCCTTGTGTAATCACTAATGGTTGTAATTTCCCTGAAGCAGCAGGAGCTCAAGTAGCACATGTAGTGAATATTGATGCTAATGCGATTGCCTCTGCTTTGAGCCACTGCCTAGGCAATTCTCAAGAAGCTAAAGAAATGGGAGATCGCGCTCGCAAATTTATCTTTCAAAACTACACTTGGGAGCAAGCTGTACAAAAGCTACTAGAAGTTTATCAAACTATTCTTAAAAATAAAGAAATCAATAAAATACGACAAGCAATTATTAATAAAAAATCATTTGAATAAAATGCATAATAATCAATTTTGCTTACACATAGGTTCCGGATTAGTTGCACCCAAAGAGTGGATTAATATTGATGCTTCACCAAGTCTTTTGGTTGCTAAGATTCCAGTATTAGGTTCTCCTATTTTATCGGCTATAGGTGGACCAAAATGGCCAAATTCAGTCCATTATGGTGACATAGTAAAAGGTTTAAGAATTAGACAAGAAAGTTGCGAACTTATTTTTGCAGCTCACGTTCTTGAACATTTAACTTTATCTGACTTTCACCTTGCAATGAGCAATATTTATTCATACTTAAAGCCTGGAGGAATATTTCGCTCAATTGTACCTGACTTAGAGCAGTATGTGTCTTTATATCATTTTCATCAAAGAAATAATAGTATGTACAGTAAAGCGGCACATGAATTCATGAAAGAATCATCTATTGGATGCCAAGGAAGCAGAAGGAATCTTATCCAGCGACTTCGCCAGGCATTCTCTAATTCAAGACATCAATGGATGTGGGATGAGCCTTCACTTACAGAGGCCTTTGCTCAACATAGCTTTAGGAATATACGACGGTGTCATTATGGTGATTGGTCAGATGAGCGGTTTGCTTCTATTGAGAAAGAGAGCAATTACGTAAGTGCTATTTGTATTGAAGGAACTAAGTGATTAAAAAATGTCAATTTATACCAACTGCTGGCAAATTTTTATTTTATTGGTAATCTTGAGTGATAGCTTGGTATAGCTTGAGTACAAAATACAAATTTTAGTGTTATATATAAATAGACTATTAAAAGTACTAATGTACAAAAATCATCGAATACGGACACAGTCATTATGCTCAACCTCGATTTCATTGCCAAAATTATGGACGACCGTTTGTTGAGAATCCAACTCAACAGCCCATTGACAAAGCCACTCGTTAATTTATTGACAAATTGTTACTTGAGCGTTTGACTCTAGCCGCAATCTCAAATGGAAATGCTATTTTTTAAATAAATTATATTTTTTGCAAAATTTTATGTATATAAAGTAACTATATGCATTAATTTGAGGCAACCATTTTTGCTTGAAAAATAGCTTTCAGAGGTGTAGTATGCGTATGCATAAGCAGAAAAGATCTTGAGATTCAACACTTTTGCAGCTTACCATTCTCCTCGCTACCAAGAAATCGCGACTCTTGGCAGACGGATGGAAGGCGCAGGATTCCCAACACCCAATTTTCTCAAAAGCCATGAAAATACAGCTTTCCAGTGGATAGCTACCCGTTCGATCGCCCCCATCGCATTTTTAAGATGATAGGAATTCTAGACGAGTCAGTGTATATCTTGACTACCGTGCTGTGGATACTACCCACCTTTTTAGCTACTTTATCTGTTTAAATGCCGAAAAATTCAGAATTTTTAGGGAATGAGAGCTAACTTCAATTGGCTTCAAAAGTGGGCGATCCCCAGAAAATAAATAATTGCTAATACTGTTAAAATTATGACTAAATCCGGATTGTGCATAATTGAATAGAAAGATTGATTAGGTTTTGAGCGATCGCCTCTTCTAGAAGGTCGATCGCTCGTCTTTTTGTCGAACAACTCAGGTTTTTTATGCTCGTTTATATGGGTTCCGAACAGCTTCAGGAATCGATCGATCGCTTTGTCTTTGAACGTCGGGTGAAGTTAGCTGTGCGCTTTAGCACGCCGATTTTAATTTGGACGATGGGGAAGGTGGGAACGACCTCGATCGCGCGATCGCTAACGAAAGCTATTCCTCAATTGGGTACAGTCTTTGCAGTTCACTTTATCGACGATGGAACCTATCGATCGCGGATTTTGCAGGAAAAACTTGTGCAACAAGATCGACCGATTAAAATTATCACCCTAGTGCGAGAACCGATCGCTAAAAATATTTCCTCATTTTTTCAGAATTACCGACAGCATACTGGAAAGCCTTTTGTTGAAGATCGGTTCAGTGTACCCGAGCTGACCGATCTTTTTTTGAGGGCAAATTTTCATCACAATGTTTTGAATTGGTTCGATTACCAGATTTTAAATTATCTCAATATTGATGTTTACCAAGTTCCTTTTCCACGCCATCGTGGGGTAGCTCGATTCCAGAAAGATAATTTTGATTTGCTGATTTTAAAATCAGAATTAAATAATAGAGTAAAATCTCGTTATCTTGCATCTTTTCTGAATTTAGATAGAGAGTTTAAGATTACTAA
The DNA here is from genome assembly GCF_016632315.1 of Oxynema mangrovii CENA135. Classification (NCBI taxonomy): domain Bacteria; kingdom Bacillati; phylum Cyanobacteriota; class Cyanophyceae; order Oscillatoriales; family Oscillatoriaceae; genus Oxynema; species Oxynema mangrovii. Next base: position 565,379 of record NZ_JAEOXH010000001.1, read on the forward strand.
TTACAATATTGGATCTCGAAAAACCTATGGAAGAACTTACAACAGTTTCAAGCAATTTGTAAAACTTCCAGAAAGCTATATCGATGAAATGTGCGGATCTCGGTATTTTCAACATTTTTACTCGCCAACAGAAATTGCGAGGGTACGCGATCGCTGGATTCGTCGCTAGGAAAGCTAGGAAAATAAGGGTGTTCGGTCTAAATCACCAATCGATCTCTAATCGTTTCCAGATCCAAAGCTTAGCTGGAACTTTGGGTCTTAAAATTATTTATTTACTTTTATCTTTTCTAAGCAATATTTTACTAGCACGATATTTAAAAAGCAGCGATTATGGCAATTATGCTTACACGATCGCCTGGTTAGGATTACTCAATATTATCTCAGTTCTAGGATTGCCACTCATTATTGTGCGCGAAATTGCCATTTATCGAATGCGATCGCAGTGGGATTTAATTCGAGGATTTTTATTTCGGTTAAATCGTGTGGTTTTGCTGGTTTCTGTGGCTTTAAGTAGTATGGTGGCGATCGCAGCTTTGTATTTTGGGATGCTTGCGAATGAATCGATCTATTCTATCTTATCAATTGCCGCTATTTCTATTCCATTTACGGCATTAACAAGCCTCAGACAATCGGCAATGCAAGGATTAAATAAAGTTGTTACCGGACAACTTCCCGAGCTTTTAATTCGTCCGTTACTCTTCACTGTTTTTATTACAATTTTAGGCTCGTTATTTTCTGCACAGTTCAGTGCTAAAAATGCGATAATTTTGCATGTCGTTTCTACGGTATGCGCTTTTTTCTTTGGCTTTTTTTTGCTGATTCGTGTTCTTCCAAAATCGTCAGAAATCAAAGAAGTAAAATACGGATGGCGTGAATGGATATCTGGTGGCTTTCCTTTGACGATCGCCACTCTTATTAATTTTGTTCATTTGCGGATCGATACTTTAATGTTGGGTGCATTTTTAGGAATGCAATCGGTAGCTTTTTATGCCGTAGCGAGTCGGAGTGCGGAATTAGTTGCTTTACCCCTCGCGATCGCTCGACCTTTACTGATGCCGATCTTTTCTAGTCTATCTGCAAAACAAAATTATCAAAAACTAGAATCGGCGATCGCAAAAACGTCGATATTATTATTTTTATCATCTTTACCTATTGCTATTTTATTATTCCTTTGTGGTCGTTATTTTTTGTTGCTATTTGGTGCCGATTTCAAAATGAGCTATACAGCATTATTGATTTTAACGGTAGGTCAATTGATGAATGCTTCTCTAGGATGGATGAGCCAAGTATCGATCGCCATCGAAAATGAAAAAATAATTGCGATCGTTTATGGTTTGAGTAGTTTATGTAATCTATTGATGAATTTATTCCTTATTCCTCGATATGGTTTAGAAGGTGCGGCGATCGCCAATTGTAGTTCTTTGGTTCTCTCTCGTTGCTCGCTCTTGTTTTCAGTTCGACGATTGATTCAATCTAAATCTAGTTTAGAAGGCGATGAATAAGGATATTTTAGAGTCAGATCGACCAATTTTTATTGTTGGAGCTCCACGATCTGGAACGACTTTAATGCGATACTGTTTGAATCGGCATTCGCGAATTTATATTCCACCGGAAACATATTTTTTTGCAAGAATTTACGGGAACAGAAATTTAATCTTAGAGCAGAATATTCCTCGATATGCTGTTGACATTGTAGAAAGGTTTTTAAATTATCGTTTTTCAGAACAATCCGACCATCATTTAAAAGAATATTTTGAATTTAAATATGAATGGATCGAACAGTTGTCGGAAGGAAATTATTCTTATCGAGATGTAGCAACAATATTGTTTGGAAAGATTGCAGGAAAACGAGGGAAACTGCGTTGGGGGGAAAAAACACCGAGTCATATTTTTTATATCGATTTTATTTTAGAATTATTTCCAAATGCAATCATTATTAATATGCAGCGAGACCCTAAAAATGCGATCGCCTCATACCTTTATTGCTCTCATTTACCGGATAATTTTTTCTTAGCCTGTGGTATCTACGAACTCTCTAGGATCTTTGCACGAAAATATTCTCATTGCCTTTATACGGTGCAATATGAAGAGTTAACTCGCTTTCCCGAAAGAGTTCTAAGAAATCTTTGCAAACATTTGAGAGAAAATTTTGAGCCACAAATGCTAAAACCGGGAATGTGTGATTCTTCCTATAGCAAAAAAGTAATTGAAATTGATGAAAAAATAGGAATTATTCCGGATGAACCTGAAAAATGGAAAAAGTATTTAACTCAACAGCAATCAGAATTTATTGATATTTTATTGAATTTTAAATCTAGAGAAAATCAATGGGGTTACTGGTATGATTGGGTGAAAGTTAAAAGATGGCAGTTTTTATTTTTATCTCGAATTTATAAAAATAGATATGGATATGAAAATATTAAGCATTGGTTGAACTTATGACTTGTTAAGTGAATGGCAGTAACAAATATCCCTTATTTCCATTCAATGGAGCATGGAGCATCCCCCTAAATTCTTCTTAAAAATGGGAATCTTGAGATCGACATTATATCTAGAAATAGCTGTAAAAGATCGATTGTGAAATAGAAAAATATTGTGACTTATTCACTCGAAAAAACAATTAAAAAACTTTTTATTTTTTCAGAATCATTCTCTATTTTTCGATGGAGATGGTTGATTCTCAGTATTTTTCCGTTAGGTTGGTTGGGTTCCCTCGATTATTTTAAAGGAGCGAATAGATTAGAAAGTGAATTTACCGATTTAACTATTATTTCTTTTTTGGTTTCTATGTTGATTTTATGGAAATTACGTGGACGATTTCAATTAGAAGCTAATTTTTGGGTGATTTATTTACTTTTATCCATCGGTCATCACCTTCAACTATATGGGATGCTCTATTGGCATTCTCAAGGCAGTAAAACAATCAATATTTTCCCTTCTGCGTTATTTGATTGGCTCTTAAATCTAGAACATTCTATCGAACTTTATCAAATTTCGACATTTAGTTTAATCGGTTTTGCTTGTGCAGTTTTTTGGTTAACTAAAACCCGATATTTCCGGGAAATGTATTATTTTAATATCGATCGCAAATCCATCGAGTCCTATCAATACTTCGAGAAAAAATGGCTTTTAATTTATTTATTAGCTTTGATTATTATTAGTGGTTCGCTAATTTTCCTACAATTCGATCTCAAAATTGGTGCGCGAGTCGATCCGGTTTCTGGCTTTGGTGCAGCATCTCTTCCCTTTAAATTGGCAGGGATTATTAATATAAGTACGAAGCTGGTAGTCCCTGCATTATTTTTAAACTTAATTTTTATTGCTAATTATGTTAGAAATCGTTTTTGTTTCCACCTAGGATTAATTGCATATATTGCTTATTGTTCTGTTTTTACGATTATTACAACGAGTCGTGCATTTATTCCAGGAGCGATCGTTTTACTTTCAATTATTTGGAGTTTTTCTGGTTGCTTAACTGTAGGAAGGCGAAATTTTTTAATTGCGCTTACTCCTCTCTTCCCTCTGATTTTTGGTATTGCAACGCGGTTGCGGTTTCTTAGAGAAGTCGGTCAAGTGGGACAAATCTCTCTTATTCCTGAAGCTTTCAATCAAGTTATTTACAATAGCGAAGTATGGGATAGTTACCTTTACTTTCCTTTAACTCGAATTAATGGATTGACAACCTTATTTTATATTCAAGCTTACCAACCAAAATTTAACTTGGGAACGATTTATCATAGATTAACTGAGTTTAGCTTCAATGTTAACTTGGTTTATAAGCATGAAATATTGGGGATTAATGATTATGGATTTAGTGCATCTCCCGGACTGACTGGATGCTTGTATTTATTGTCGGGTAGTGTATGGCTAGTTGCTGTCGGTGTTTTTTTGCATACCATTTTTTGGTTTTTGCTTTACTATCAAGTTTTTAAAATGAATTTATATACTAAACCTGTCGCTTTAGCAGAAATTCTTTTATTGTCAGCTTTTTTTACTAGTTCGGGATCTTATCATTTAGTCCCTATTTGTTTGTTGGGTATTGGCTTAACTACTTTATTAGGAGAAGTTTTTATTAGATTCTTATTAAATATTTCTATATTGCCATCAAGATAAATAAAATTCATGAAATTCGATTTTTTTAAAAATACAATAAAACTATTTTTTAAAAAATCAAAAATAACGGCTTTAAATTGCTTGTCTCTATACGATCGCCGTCATATTTATGCCATTTGTCTTGGAGATAGTCATATCAAAATTTTCTCTAAGATCGATCGCGATCGCTCGATTCCGGGGATGTACTTTGAAACGATCGCCGTTCCCGGTGCAACAGCACGAGGTTCGATCAATCCCAACTCACGGACTGACGCTTTACAAACCTTTAAAAGACGAATTGAAAGCGCAAAACCCTGGCAATACTTATTTTTTCAATTAGGAGAAGTCGATTGTGGGTTTTTGATTTGGTATTGCGCTCAAAAATACAAGATACCGATTAGAGACGCGCTGGAAACATCAATTTTAAATTACAGTAACTTTTTAGAATGGGTTCGGACTCGCAACCTTCACAATATTTACATTTTAAGTGTTCCTTTACCGACAATTTCAGATGGTGTTGAATGGGGGGAGGTTGCGAATGCTCGCCGAGGAGTGCAAGCATCGCAGTTAGAAAGAACAGCACTGACTTTAGAATATAACGATCGCCTCAAGCAAGAATGCGAAAAGCGTGGATTTTCTTTTATCGATATTACTTCCGAACAACTCAATCCAGAAACTCAGATTGTCGATCCTCGCTTTGTCAATTCGGATATTTTAGACCATCATTTAAACCCGATCGCCTATTCAGAATCGATCGTTGAAACATTGAGATTTGTAATTGAGTTACCATTCTAGCGTGAAACTTTTATTCTTAATCCCATATGTTTTCGTTCCTCCCAGTTTAGGAAACCATAACTTAACTTTTAATCTACTTAAATATGTCAGCGATCGCGCCGAGTGCGATTTAGCAATCTTAATAGACCATGAAACAGAGCGGGAAACTGTCGCCAAGCGGATCTTAAAAGAATTTCCCAAGATTAATCAGATATTTTTTTTTGAAAAGCCAAAAGCTTTAATTAAATTATTCTATCAAATTCAAGCCTGTTGCTATGGATATCATCCGGCGATCGCCCGCTATAAAAGTACAAAACTAGCGCTTTGGTTGCGCGATCGCCTCACGACAGAGCGGTACGATGCCATCCATTTTGATTTATTTTATATGGCTCAATATCGTCAATATTGTCCGGCTATTCCCACTGTTTTAATTGCTTCTGATGCGTATTCGATGGCAGCGCACAAAATTCGATCGCAGACGTCTAATTGGCAATTAGCAGCAAAATATTACATTAATGAACTGTTTTTAAAAAATTACGAACGTCGTATTTATTCTAACTTTGACTTAGTTTGTAACGTCTCGCCGATCGATACTCAATATTTGAGTAATATCTTGCCTAATTCTACCATTAAAACGATTAAAATTGCGATTGCAAGCGAATTCCTCGATCGCCCGATCGCCCGATCCAATACTCCTAAACTTTTATGTACCTTTACTGGAGGAAAACAAGTGGTTGGGGAGGCAGTCGGTCAATTTTTAAACGATTGTTATCGACGGATTAAGCACGATCGCCCCCAAATCCAATTATTCTTGCTTGGGAGAAATATTCAAGCGGCCAAATGGCAAAAACTTTTAGGGAATCGATCCGATATTACACTCAGCAATCGTGTAGAAGATTATATGAGTTTCTTAAGCCAAGACTGGATTTACATTTACCCGCAAACAAATGGATCGGGACTGAAAACGAAAGTACAACAAGCAATGGCAGTAGGTTTACCTGTGGTTGGTTCGCCGGAAGCCTTTGCAGGATTGCCGATCCAACCAGGGAAACAAGGCTTTATTTGTCATTCGCCAGAGGAATTTTATCGCTCTATCGATCGCCTTTTGAGCGATCGCGCGCTCCGCGAACAAATGGGTCGAGCTGCATCCAATTTTATTCGCAAAAACTTTTCTAGAGAAGTCGCTGGAGCGCAAATTTTAGAACTGTACCGGGAAACGATCGCCCGCTACTCCAGCGCGAATTTGGAGAACAATAACGTCAATGATGAATCTTGCATTACCCCTTCTCGAAGCAATTAAACCATCAGCACGAGCGCTCAAATACTTTAGCTTGCGATCGCTCGCCGAATGGAAAATACGCACCAATCGCGATCGCTGCCACTTTTTAAATCCCCTTCCGTTCGCATTTATTGTCAGTTGCGGACGGTCGGGGACGACGATTTTAGGGGATTTTTTAGGCTCTCATCCTCAAGTAAAATACCTTTACGAACCCTATTATTTGTGGACGGCGATCGATCGCCAAATGGACGTCCATAATTTATTTGAACGGATTGACGGACGCTTGTTAATGGACGATCGCCATGTTGGTGAAGGGAGTCGAGAGCGTTTCGATCGCCTCTTCCGAAGCCAATCGAAAGGCGATCGATCGCGCTTATTTGTCGAAAAAACGCCGCTCAATGCCTTGCGAATTGGATATTTAGAAGCGATCGCACCGGGAGCGAAATTCGTGCATTTAGTCCGCGACGGGGTGCAGGTTTGCCATTCGATCGCGCGGTTGGCGACGGAAAACGAGTATAAAATAGCCGGAAAACCCGCTTTAAATCAGTGGTGGGGGGTCGATAGTTCCAAATGGAAAGCCCTGCAACGCAATGGGATAGAGGCGGGATACTATCCCGAGGAAGCGATCGCACTCGATAGCGATTTGGAAAAAGCGGCTTACGAATGGTTGGTGACCTTGCACGAGATCGATCGCTGGCGCGAACCGTTAGGCGATCGCTTTTATGAATTAACTTATTCTCAATTTCTAGACAACCCACGATCGCATTTGCAGCAATTATGTACCTTTTTAGAATTAGACAGTCCGCGATCGTGGTTGGATGAAGCAGTGGCTCGGATTCGATCGCCGAAAACTCCACAACAATTACATTTGAAGTTACCCCCCGCAATGGCAAGGGCGTTTGACGACTATCAAAAACGTTATCAGTTTGCCAATTTAGCCGAGGTAAAAACTGAGTAATTTTTATGAAAATTTTAATGGTCGTTCCGGCGATCGCTGCGATCTATGGCGGACCGTCTCAGGTCGTCCTTCAGTTAGCGCGATCGCTCGGTCGTCTTGGCATCGAGGTCGATATCGTTACGACTTCTGCGAATGGTAACCGTCATTTAAATGTTCCCTTACATCGATGGATCGATCGCGATTTTTATCGGATTCAGTATTTCGATTTTTGGAATTTTGGCGATTATCGATATATCAGTTTTAAATTGACTAGATGGTTGTGGCATCGCGTTAGAGCTTACGATATCGTCCATACTCATGCATTATTTTGCTATCCGTCCCTACCCGCTCATTGGGCTTGCCAGCAGCATAATATCCCTTATGTGATGACTCCACACGGGATGCTAGAACCGTGGGCCATGGCTTATAAATATTGGAAAAAGTGGTTATTTTTTAAAGGGTTAGAACAGCCCGCGATCGATCGGGCGGCGGCGGTCCAGGCGTTATGCGAGAGTGAAGCGGATCGGGCGCGATCGATCGCGCCGAAAACCCCCGCGATCGTGATTCCTAGCGGGATCGATCGCGCGGATTTCGATCGCCTTCCCGACCCCGAACGATTTTACCGGGTGTTTCCCGAAACTCGCAATAAAACCTTAATCCTCTTCTTAGGTCGCCTCCATCCGAAAAAAGGATTGGATTTACTCGCCTCTGCCCTGCCTCGAATCCGTGCGGAATTACCGCAAATACATGTAGTTGTTGCCGGACCGGATAGCATCGGTTATTTTCCAAAAGTCAAGAGTTTTTTTAGGCAAGTAGGGGGTTTAGATGCGGTAACATTTACAGGAATGCTGCACGGTCAGTTGAAGTATGCGGCGTTGGCGGCGGCAGATCTGTACGTTTCTCCCTCCTATTCCGAGGGATTTAGTCTGTCGGTGTTGGAAGGGATGGCGTCGGGATTGCCCTGTGTCATTACAAAAGGGTGTCATTTTCCTGAAGCGGCGAGCGATCGCGCGGTTTGGGAAGTCAATCCGGATCCGGTGGAAATTGCCGAAGCGACGATCGCGGTGTTGAAAGACCGCCGATTCGCCCGCGAAATGGGCGATCGCGCGCGCCAATTGATCTTTACAGAATACACGTGGGAACGAATCGCCGATCGCCTACGATCGCTATATCTTACCCTCGGCGATCGCGATCGATTCTCCAGATCTGTAAGACAAATTATTCTCTAAGCCAGAAAATTATAGACTCTACAATCACTCATGACTGCTTTACCTTTAAATTACGAATTCCCCTACAAAGACGATCGCCTCAAGGAAACCCATTTTTATTTAATGAAACCGTTTTTATCTTTGCTGGGAGATCCCGTCAGTCAGGAAGGAAAAGCGCTTAGAATTCTCGATCTCGGCTGTGGAAATGGCAGTTTTAGTCATTGGTTAGCGGAACGGGGTTATCACGTGGTTGGGGTTGAAGAATCTAGCCAAGGAGTTGAGATCGCCCGTCGGAGTTTTCCCGATTGTTCTTTCTTTCAAGGAAGTATTTACGATTTACCTTACGAAGAGCTTGGGAATTCCTTCGATCGCGTGATTTCGGTTGAAGTGATCGAGCATCTTTTCTACCCAAAAGAATTAGTGAAAGCGGCGAAACGATGTCTGAAGCCGAACGGTAAGCTGATTCTAACGACACCCTATCACGGATATTTGAAAAACCTGGCGTTGTCCCTTTCCGGGCGCATGGACGCTCATTTTCACGTCGATCGCGATGGCGGTCATATCAAATTTTTCTCGGTTAAAACCCTTGGCGAGTTATTGCGATCGCATGGTTATACCGATCTTGAGTTTGCTTTTGCGGGAAGAGTGCCTTATTTATGGAAATCGATGTTATGTGGTTGCCGTCCGGTGGGCGATCGGGGCTAATTTTTCTCCAATCGAATCGTTAAAATTTCGCTTAATAACTTTTGCCAATATCCAAAATCGCCTTGGATGTTTTATTCTATTTAGGAATACTTTTTTAAGATAACTTGATACGATCTGTCTTTTTTAAAGATCTTATAAGTGACTGGGTATTACCCTATTCTTAAGATTGAGAAATCAGTAAAAATACGGAAGTTTTCAAATATCTTACTTTTTTAAAATCGGGAACTTGATTCTTTAAATAAAGTCTCAGTAATTAGCAAGACTGAAGTAATACTTGGCAAAAATCGAGTTTCTTCAGTTAGTCTATTTATTGGAATTTACCTCTCTTTTGGCGGCAGACAAGTAAGTAAGACAGGATTTTAGCTGGCTTTTAGCCAGCTTTTTTTATGACTCAAAAACTCCCATCGAAAATACACGGATATTGAATTTCAGTGCGTTTACGGATGACGATCGCGGATTAGAAAGGAAAGAATAAGGTATAGAAATCACTCGAAACATCCGATGAAGGCGATCGGAAAGAGTTAATGAATCGATAATTCTCGTTCTGATTGCTGAGTGATGCTGCCCTTTTTAAATCCATCTACCGAGTTAGTAATTCGTCTCCAGAGGTGCTTCTACCAAGCCTCGACAGGCAAGTTTCGCCGATGGAGAAGTGAAAGTAATGGCTCGCGAAAGGACTCTTGTTGTTATCGATCCGGCTGTTGAAAATTATCAAGATTTAGTAGCGGGAATTGACCCGCAAGCCCGAGTAATAGTCCTCGATTCGGAGCGGGATGGAATCGCACAAATTAGTGAAATTCTCGATCGCGTAGCGTCTCCGAAGGAAAATCGCGAAAGCGAAGTTTCGGCCCTTCATATCGTCGCTCACGGCGAAGTCGGTCGGGTTCGTTTGGGCAATTCCGAACTCACTCACGCCAACTTAGAAAACTACGGCGCGCAATTACAGCAGTGGGCTGACGCTTTGAGCGATCGCGCCGACCTTCTCTTTTACGGTTGCAACTTAGCCGCCGGGGAAACGGGAAGCGCCTTTCTCCAGGAGTTGGCGAAGCTGACGGGGGCGGATATTGCGGCGTCGGACGATGTCACCGGGAGTCTATTTCGAGGGGGCGACTGGGAGTTAGAAGTCAATACGGGCAGTATTGAAGCGCGATCGCCGTTTGCGGCAGAATTGATGGCGCGATATCCCGGGTTGCTAGCCCTACCGACGGCGCCGACCAACAATTTAGATGTTTCCGGGGCGACCTACATCGGCGGAAGCGGGGACGACTTCGCTAATGCGGTGGATATTGCGCCGACTGGGGGCATCGTCGTCCTCGGGGGCGACTGGCCCGGTCACGATCCCGGGGGAACCTCGACAGACTTACTCGGCGGCGGGACGGGGGCGATCGTCCGTTACGATAGCGCCACGAATGCGGTGCTATCGACCACCCGGGTACCGAGTAGTGTCAAAGATTTGGAAATCAATTCGACGACCGGGGAAATCGCGATCGCCGGAGATTTCGGGGTCGCGGTGCTCGGTCCGGACGCCCGTACCGTCGTTTGGAGTGCCAATCCCGGCGCCGTGGAACGGGTGGCGATCGACGACAGTGGAACCGTGGCGGCGTTGCGCGATGTCGGCGGCGGAACCGACGAGATCCGGGTCTACAACAGCAGTGGCGTGGCGATCGGCAGTTGGAATACGGGCAGTTCGAGCCGTCATTTCAACGACGTGGCGATTACGGCTCAAAATGGCGGGACGGTGGTGGTCACGGGCTATCACCAGAAAACCAGTCAATTGCAAGTGGCGTTCAATCGGGCGTTGTCTTATGACGGGTCGGCGGTGAAATGGACGGGCTACGATTTCTCGGCATCCGCCATCCAGTCGGCGAATAAAATGGCCGATACCCGAGGCATTCGGGTGGCGATCGGTCGCGACGGTCAGCTTTATATTGCCCATAAGGTCAATGGCGGTACCGGATCGTCGATTTTCTCCCGCGACCCCCTGAATTTGTCGGCGTCGGCGGCGGCGAATACGGTGCAAACCGACAGTTACAATACCCCGAATAATGTCGGTTCGGTGGATATGACCTGGTACGGTCGTTACGATTTGGCCAGTGGGGGGTTGGTGAAAGGTCAGTCCTTGCTGACGCGCTTGAGTAGCGGTTCGGGGAATAGTTTGCGGCGCAACTCGATCGCGGCGGACGAGCAAGGGAATGTCTACATTGCCGGAGATGCATCCTACGCGATCGCCAACCGCGACGGACAGCAACTCGCCGGACAGGCGATCGGACCTTATGCCGGAGACGGTCACGTGCTGATCGTCAAAAACGATTTTAGCGAGCGTTTGGTCTGGACCCCGTTTCCCGGCGGTTCGGGGAAAGCCTTTAATGTCAGAAACGGGATTGCCGCCGCCGCACTGACGGTCAATGCCACGAACGCTCAAGTCACTCACAATGCCTTGCAAACCACGTCCGGCGGCGGTCAAGATGGCTACTTAGCGGTGATTGGCGGCAATAGCGCCCCCGTACCCACCGTAGAGCCGGATAATAGCGATTCCCTCAACGGGACGTTTGGCGAGGATTCTTTAATCGGGGGCAGTGCGGACCAGACGATCGTCGCTCACAAAGGCAACGACTATCTCGATGGCGGCGACGGCAATGACGTACTTTACGGTCATGGCGATAACGATACCTTGTTCGGGGGCGGCGGTCACGACAGCCTTTATGCCGGGTGGCACGATGACAGGCTGTACGGCGGCACGGGCAACGATACACTTTATGCCGATAGCGGCAATGACTGGCTCGAAGGGAACGAGGGAGAGGATAGATTGTTCGGTCAACCGGGGAGCGATCGCCTCGTCGGCGGCGCCGGGAATGACAGTGTTTACGGCGGTACGGGGAATGACACCCTCAGTGGCGTCGATCCGGACAACCCGACCCCCGGGGCGGCAGAAGTAGACCTCTTGCGCGGCGATGGGGGTAGCGATACCTTCGTCCTCGGCGATGGGATGCGCGTCTATTACGACGATCGCGCCCTCTCGACTACGGGAACGCTCAATCTCGCCATTTTGGCCGATTTCAACAAACTCGAAGACCGAATTCAACTGCACGGATCGGCGGCGAGTTACCAACTGGCGGACGTGACGACGGGAACGGGAATTTATTACACCACAGGGCAAACCGCTCCCGAATTAATCGCGATCGCCCGCAACGTCAGCAGTGCCGAATTGAACTTGAACGAGAGTTATTTTACTTACGTGTAATCCCGTTTCAATCGAACTCGGCGATCGGGTCTCGACATCACCCAGTTTTTCAAACAACAGAATCTATTGAGGAGAGTTTTACACAATTCATCCTCGATTTCGATTCGCCTAAAAACCTTCATTCACCTAGTCAATTACGGAGACAGAATCATGGCAATTTTAACCGTTACCACCACCGCAGACAACGGCACCGGGTCTTTGCGCGAAGCCCTCCAACTCGCCCAAAGTGGCGATACCATTCAATTCGATTCCTCCCTGGCCAACAGCCAAATTACCTTGACAAGCGGCCAACTGGACATCAATAAAACTCTGACCATTGATGGAGCCAACGCACCGGGTCTTACAATTAGTGGTAACCATCAAAGTCGTATCTTTTTTACCACGCACGATCTCGATTACAATCCCATCGACGTTACCCTGAGAAATTTAATTCTTGCCGATGGAAAAACGAGTGAAATTGGCGAACCCGGTGGTGGCGGTGCCATTCGCACCATCGGACAAACGAATTTGATCGTCGAAAATAGTGAGTTTAGAAATAACGTGGCTGCCGGAGAAGGGGGCGGGGCGATTTTCTCGGGCTGGCGAAGTAAAACTACCGTTATTAACAGTAAATTCGACAATAATAACGGAGTTTCGTTATCTGCTGATGGAGTCGCCAGTGAGAGGGGAGGCGGGGCGATCGCCGTCAAAAGTGAAAGCGAGTTAATCGTCCGCGATAGCGAATTTACTAACAATAAAGGGATTAACGGCGGCGCAATCAATAACTTGTTGAGCAAACTGACCGTCGAAAACTCCACATTTACCAACAACGACTCGACTCCGGGCGGACCGTTCGGAACCCCGGAAACCAACTACACCCGAGGCTTTGGGGGAGCGATTTACGTCGATGGTGCCAGCAACCATCAAGATGCCTCCACCGCAGGTACAATTCAGGTCTCCAACAGTCGGTTTGAAGGCAATAAGGGCGCCGGACAGGGAGGAGGCTTGTTTTTCTACCTCTACAACGACGACAACGCGATCGTTGAAGGGAGTACGATCGTCAACAACTCAGTGATTGAAGATTCTCGGGGGAGTTCTTACGGTGGCGGATTGCGCCATGGGAATGGCGCGTTGACAATTCGCGATACTACATTTGCCAATAATTCGGCCCTTTCTCAGGGAGGGGGCTTGTGGTTGGGCGAGCGATCGCCCGTGGATATCCTCAACAGTACCTTTTCCGGCAACCGCGCCGCCAATGCAGACGGCAGTGATGGACTGGGCGGGGCGCTCACGGTCAATACCGATGACGGTTACGGGATTAATCTAGTCAATACAACCCTAGCGAATAACTATGCCGCCCGCGTTGGGGGGGCTGTATTCAGTGATTCGCAGCCGATTACAGTTCAAAACTCGATCTTTGACGACAACTCGGCGGGCAACCCTAACAATATCTACCAGCACACTTACCGCCAATTACTCGACGGCGGCAACAACATCCAATATCCCCCTAAAAATCCCAGCAATCCCGACGATGCCAACATCACCGCCAATGTCACCCTCGTCGATCCCCAACTCGGCGCCTTGCAAGAACTCAACGGCGCCCTCGTCCATCCCTTGCTCGCAGGCTCTCCGGCGATCGATGCCGGGGGCAGCGTTACGGGGTTGACCACGGATCAACTCGGCGTGGCGCGCTCCGACGGCCAAATCGATATCGGCTCGTTTGAATTTGTCGGTCCGACCATCACCCCCGACAACAGCGACTCGTTGAGCGGAACCTTCGGCGACGATTCTCTATTCGGCGGATCCGCCGACCAAAGAATTATCGCTCACAAGGGGAACGACTACATCGATGGTGGCGAGGGCAATGACCTAATTTACGGTCACGCCGACAATGACACCCTCTTCGGTTCCGGCGGCAGCGACAGCCTTTATGGCGGCTGGCACGAAGATATGCTCTTCGGTGGCTCGGGTAACGATCTCGTCTACGCGGACCAAGGCAATGACATCATCGAAGGCAATGACGGCGATGACGAGTTGTTCGGTCAACCGGGAGACGATCGCCTCACCGGAGGGACGGGGAATGATAACCTCTACGGCGGCTTGGGTAACGACGTCCTCAATGGGGTCGATCCCAATGCGGCGGCTCCCGGTACGAACGAACAAGATCTCTTGAGTGGCGGCGGTAATAGCGATACCTTCGTCCTCGGCGACGCGACTCGCGTCTATTACGACGATCGCGACCCCTCCACCGACGGCAGCACCGATCTGGCCACGATCGCCGATTTCAACAAACTCGAAGACCGCATCCAACTCCACGGGTCGGCAGCGAGCTACCAACTCGGTGAGGTGACCACCGGAACCGGAATTTACTACACCTCCGGCCAAACTTCCCCGGAACTCGTGGCCGTCGTCCGCGATGTTCCCAGTAGCGAACTCAATCTCAATGACAGTTACTTCACCTACGTTTGAGCCTTGAGTTGACCCCTCAAACGAACCCGATCGCGATCGGGTTCGTTCCCTTTTTTTCGAGGTCGGTTCCGGCGAAAACATCCGGTTCACCCCCGACGGCGATCGAGAAATAACTCAGATTGAATCGGTCTCTACCCTCATTTCCCCATGCGCCTCGATTTATATACGACCCAAAACTATACCCCCGGCGCTCCGTTATGGAAGCAGTTATCCTGGTATTTCATCGGCTCTCGTTTGGTTTCTAGCTCCTGGCTGCCTTTTTCTACGTTCAAAGTTTGGGTCTTGCGCTGTTTTGGCGCCCAAATTGGCTGTAGCGTCCGCATCAAACCCGGCGTTCTCATCAAATTTCCCTGGCGCTTGACCGTCGGCGATTGGGTTTGGATCGGCGAACAGACTTGGATTGACAATCTCGCTCCCGTTACTCTCGAAAGTCACGTCTGTTTGTCTCAATCGGTCTATCTGTGTACCGGAAACCACGACTGGTCCGACCCCCGCTTTACCCTCCAACTCGGCGAAATTTATATCGAACGCGGCGCCTGGATCGCAGCGCGCGCCACTGTCGGACCGGGGGTGCGCGTCGGTCGCGAAGCGGTCTTGACTTTAGGGAGTGTGGCGGCGCGATCGCTCGCTCCCCTGACGGTTTATAGCGGTCATCCGGCCCAAGCGGTCAAAACTCGCGTTTTACACCCCCTCGATCCTCCTCCCGACGGCTTGCCTCGCGAACGCCCTCAAAATAACCCTCAAACGATTTAACCCATCTGCGTTCGTTGCCCTTTTTTCGAGCGGGGCGATCGGCTAAAAAATAATAACAAACGCACTGACGAGAATTTATTCTCGTCGGATCGACTCTGCCAATTTTAATTGTTAAAATGCTATTGTTTGGCGTCACGACGCAATAAAAAGTTACCTCGGACATGGCATCGGTTATCCCGTTTCCGATACCCGTGTCCTGTATGGCTCACTGTAGGATTGTTCCCCCAATCACAATGAAAAAACCCGAAATTGTAAGTATCAGAAAATCTACGGAAAAACCTAAAGAAACTAACCCGGCTGAGGAAGAGCTTCGCGAACGGTCGGAGGCTGGCGAACAACCTCAAGAGTCCTCGGAGACGGAGCGACTCAGCTCCGATACTTCCAAACCGGAAAGCAAACCCAAGCCGAAACCGAAGATCGTTGCGCCTTTGCCGGAATTGGAAGCTGTCAGTAACAGTGAGGGAGAAACTTTTGAGGTCGGCGATAACATCGTCGTTCGTAACTGGAACGGTCAGCCAATTGTCGTTACGATCTCGAAATTATATTCGGATCCGGAAGGCCAGCAAAGTTATGCCGCTTATTCTCACGAGGAAATTAAAGGAGGCTTTACTAAAGCTGAAAAACTGGTGCGAACCAGTCAAGAATAAATATTTTCCTGGGGTTTAAATTTTTGACGGTCTGCCAGTTCGTCCCCTGGGTTTTCTCTTTTTAACTGTTTGCTTCTCTCCCTATTTCAAAATAAAATAGAACGGCCCGGAATCTTTCGGTTTCGGGCCGTTCTATTGGTGAATTTTCTCCGTTCTAGATTGACTCATCCGCTCGGCGCGATCGCCCCGCAAATTTATCGATCCCCCTCTTTGGGTTCCGATTCCGATTGGGGGACGTTCGGGACTTTTCTTGGGCTCGGAGGCAACAATCCCGCAAAAGTCCAGGTGTAGTAAACGGCAAATATTTTACCCAAGTCACGGGATAATTCTTGCCAACGATCTGATGAATTATTCGGGTTTTCTCTGTTGGGTTTTTCGGGATGCATCCTCTCGTCTCCTTACTCGCACGAGCGGCAAAAGTCGGGCTAATTTTTGATGGTCTCTTGACTTCTATTGTCGCCTTTTCTTGGGGCGATCGCCCGCGATCGATCTCAACTTGAAGGGCGATCTAAATCTTTCTTTTGAGCGATCTCAAACACCGATTTCCAGTGACTTCGTGCAGGAGATCGCCCCACGGGCGCGTCATGACAAACCCCTCGACCGAGACTCGGCAGCTCGAATCGCTGAAAATTCGTCACAATGGCCGTTCTACTGGGATGGGGTCGGGGTGACGGCGATCGCACCCTCCCTGCTTGTAGATCTCAGCTATTCCGTGCGCTTTATCACAAAAATTAGGGGAAACCGTGGCTAAGATTGAAATATAGCAAAAATCCTCAATCAAAGAGGGCAAAAAAATGTCCACCACACTTTTAAAAAAACCGGAAACTTCTGTTAGCCAAACTCAACCCCGTCGCGACAACCCGTTGTTCGCTCTCATCGATCGCGCCAAAGCCAGAAAACCCCATCCCTTGACCGCTCATTGGGAACGCGCTCGTGACGGCTCTCTCGTTTGCCAATGGGATCTCGAACCCTGAATGCGTCCTAGCGAAACTCTATTCCGTCTCTACTCGTGTTTGAATGCTTCCCTCACTAACCTCCCCAATCACCGGGAGGTTTTTTAATGGCTTCCAATCCCAGGGGCGATCGCCGCTTCGCCCTAAATTGTAAAGACTTATTAAACCAGTGGGGGGTATAACCCCTCACTGGTTTAATGTAGATCTCAGTAGATGCACCCTGATGGCTTCCCGTTCGATGCGAGCGGGATTTTTTTTCTCTGTTTCGAGAATAGCATTTAGCGCCAATACGGTCGCCCTTTCCAAAAGACGCCGAGGCTAATTCCAATTAAAGACAGGCGAGACAAGGCCAGCAAGAGCGAGGGTAAAGGGAACAGAGATTTCACTCCTACGCCGAGCAGCAGACAAAACACCAACGCCCAAAGAGTAGAACGATTGAAGAAAGAAGGGGCATACCACTGCTCGCCCAGGAATACCCCAAAGGCGCCGAAGCCGACGGCGACACTCAGGGCGATCGCCAGTCCCAAAGGCGGTGCAAACAACAACTCCAAACTGTGTCTGAAACTCGCCGACACTACCGCCACCCAAAAGAGGGTAAAATCGAGGGCGGCCAGGGCCACCGTCGCGACAGCAGCCACTTGCAACAGCGATCGCCACGGTAACTGTTTCAAAGACTGGAACGGACTGCTCATCTCAAGACCCCTCAGTTAAATTTTCCCTATTTTATCGGGGGCGATCGCGCCGTTGACAGTTGCCCGGATGGACAGTAGAGAATTCCCAGAAAAGCCTCGGCGATCGCCGTCCTATCCCCAGGGGGAGGATCGCGATCGCCCGAACGCCAATGTTTTAATAGGGGACAACACGAGAGTGCCGCTCCAGGAGATCCCGAGAGGCACCTGTAAAATGACGGTAAACCGCGTTCCCATCCGCTCGCGATCGCTCCTAGCCATGACCTCTGAAATTGCTGAATCCTTAAATTCTGCCCCGACCTCCGAACCGCTCAAACTCCTGATTGTCGAAGACGATCCGATGATGCAACTGGGGTTAGAGCAAGCCTTATCCACCTACCCCCACCTCGAAATCGTCGGCCAAGCCGAAGACGGCTTTCTCGGTGTCGCCGCCGCCCGTCAACTGCAGCCCGATCTCGTCGTCATGGATATCGGACTGCCCCGCTTGGATGGCATTGCCGCCACCCAACAAATCAAAGAAGAACTGCCGGAAGTGCGAGTAGTGATGCTGACCTCTCACACCACCGAAAACGAAATTATTGCAGCCCTGTCCAGTGGGGCCGATGCCTACTGTATCAAAGGGGCTAGCGTCGATCGCCTCGTCGCCGCGATCGCCGCCGCCTCCGAAGGCGCCACCTATCTCGATCCCCAAATTGCCCGCCTGGTGATCGACCACCTCAAACCCCCCGCCACCCCGACTAATATCGGTCAACTCTCCCAACGAGAACTCGAAGTCCTCAAACTGATGGTCGAAGGCTACAGCAACCCCGAAATCGCTGCCGCCCTCTACCTCAGTCCCAACACGATTAAAACTCACGTGCGCGGCATCATGAACAAACTCGCCGTAGACGATCGCGTCCAAGCCGCCGTGGTTGCCTTGCGCTCCGGCTTAGTCTGAGCGACCTTCCTCTCCCAATCCCCCAACCCGGACGATTTGCGCCCTTTCCCCGCCCTCGACCACCGCCAGACAAAATCGAAACAAACAGTTAAATTTTGTCTTAGGAGAAGCGAGCACTCAAGCGAGTGCGCCCCTTGCGATCCTCCTAGGTCGTCGCCGTGCGATCGCCGCCCCCTGTGTGAGAGGAGAATCCCCCTATGTTCGCCCTTCCCGGCATTACGATCGGTGAGACAATTTACGAAAGTTCCCAGTCCCTCGTCTGTCGGGGCGTGCGCCATGCAGATAACCGACGGGTGATTCTCAAAATTTTGCGCTCCGAAGTGCCGACCGAGGCCGAAATCACCCGCTACCAACAAGAATACGAACTCACGCGCTCCCTAGACCTCGAAGGGGTCGTCAAAGTCTACAGCTTGGAGCGCGATCGCGACCGCCCGATCGCGATCCTCGAAGACTTCGGCGGTCGCTCCCTCGATCGCCTCGCAGGCGATCGCCCCTTAAGCCTCGAACAATTCCTTCACGTCGCCGTCGAGCTCACCGACACCCTCGCCCACCTCCACGCCGCCCACATCATCCACAAAAACATCACCCCGGCCAATATCGTTTTCAATCCCACCACCGGACAAGTCAAACTGATCGATTTCGGCATCGCCAGCCTTTGCACTCGCGACAACCAAGCCCTCGACAACCCCAAAGCCTTAGAAGGCACCCTCGCCTACCTCTCTCCCGAACAAACCGGACGCATGAATCGGGCGATTGACTACCGCACCGACTTCTACTCCCTCGGCGCCACCTTTTACGAACTGCTCGCCCGTCAGCCGATGTTCGACCCCCAAGGCGACCCCCTCCAACTGATCCACGCCCATATTGCCAAACAACCCACTCCCCTCCACGATCTCAACCCCGATCTCCCCCGGGCCATGTGCGAGATCGTGATGAAATGCCTCGCCAAAAGTGCCGAAGACCGCTATCAAAGTGCCTGGGGCATTCACGCCGATCTGGTCATTTGCCGGATGCAACTGGAAGCCACCGGAGAAATCGAAGACCTGATTCCTGGCGAAAACGATATCTGCGATCGCTTTCAGATTCCTCAAACCGTCTACGGCAGACAAGCCGAACTCCAAACCTTACGCCAAGCCTTCGATCGCAGCGCCGCCGCCACCGAACCCGGCAGCAATCGCCACGGCATCGAACTGGCGATCGTCCGAGGGGCCTCCGGTATGGGCAAAACCTCCCTAATTCGGGAACTCTACAAACCCGTCGTGCAACGAGGCGGCTACTTCTTCTCCGGCAAATTCGACCGTCTCGGCGCCAAGCGCCCCTATCAAGCCATCATCCAAGCCTTTGACGAATCGATCGCCCAACTGCTCACCGAAAGTGCCGAAAACCTCGAACTCTGGCGCCAAAAACTCGATGCGGCTCTGGGCGATCGCGCCAAAATCGCCGTCGAAGCCATCCCCCAACTCAAACTCATCCTCAAAAACATTCCCTCCGGCGAACGCGAAAGCGTCTCCAAAGGAGAATCGCCCCCCAACCACGACACCCCCAATCGCTTTCACCTCGTTTTTGAAAACCTGGTGCGCGTCTTCACCCAACTCGAACATCCCGTCGTCCTCTTCCTCGACGATTGGCAATGGGCCGATCCCGCCTCCTGGCAACTGATCCGAGCGATCTTAACCGCCCCCGACAGCCATTCCTTATTCGCCATTCTCGCCTGTCGCGACACCGACCCCCCCTTCGATGCCCGATGGGACGCCACCCTCGCCGAAGTGCGCCAACACGGCGTCGGCATTAGCGAGATCGCCCTCGGCCCGTTGAGCGACACCGCCGTGAGCGAGTGGATCGCCGATACCTTGCGCTGTTCCCCGGACACCGCCCGCCCCCTGGCGGAAGTCGTCCGCGCCAAAACCAACGGCAACCCTTTCTTTATCAAAGAATTTTTAAACTCCCTCTACGAAAACCAATCGATCGCCTTCGACTATCAGAGCATGAGTTGGCAGTGGTCCTTCGATCGCGTCCGCTCCCAAACGATCGCCGACAATCTCGTCGAACTGCTCGCCGCCAAAATTCAAACCCTCTCCCCCCACACCCAACACCTGCTCCAACGGGCCGCCTGTATCGGTACGGAATTTGACCTGTCAACCTTAGCCCGTCTCGAAAACGCTTCGCCCCCAGACACTGCCGCCCATTTGCAAGAGGCGATCGCCGCTTCCCTCATCTTCCAGTGCGGTTCGAGCTATTCCCCCTTACCCCCCTCCAACCCTTCCCAAACCTCCCGAAGCCTCGACTATCAATTCGCCCACCATCGCATTCAACAAGCCGCTTATTCCCTCATTCCCGAACGCGAACGCGCCGCCTTGCACTGGCAAATCGGCCAACTCTGGCAGCAGCAACTTGAAGAGGACGCCGAACCCGAGCGCATTTTTGCCACGGTCAATCAGTTGAATTGGGCCCGGGCCGCAATGCCGACGGACCGCGATTCTCCGGCACAGACCCTAGAGGAACGCCCCCGCCTCGCCGAACTCAATTGCTGGGCCGGACGCCACGCCAAAACCGCCACCGCCTACTCTCTCGGCCTCCAGTATCTGAATGTCGCCCGCGCCCTGTTGCCCGCCGACGCTTGGCAAAGCCATTATGCCCTCACCTTGGCCGTCTACCTGGAAGGCACCGAACTGGCTTATTTATGCGGCGAGTTCGCCCAGATGTCCGAGTGGGCCGCGATCGTTCGCCAACAGGTCCACTCCCCCCTCGATTGCATCCGGGTCTACGAGCTGCAAATCCGAACCCACGCCACTCGCCAGGAATTCGCCGCCGCCGTCGCTTTGGCGTTGGAAACCCTGCAATTACTCGGGTTCCCCGTTCCCGATCGCCGACATCCCGGGCGCTTGTGGTGGTCTTGTCTGCCCCTGGAAGCGGCTTGGCACCGCTACGGGAGCGCCGGATTGCGCGAACGCCCGCCGATGAGCGACCCGCGCACGTTGGCCGCCATGCGGATTCTCGCCAGCGTCTTTCCCGCGTCCTATTTGGGGGCGAGTCACTGGTTTCCGGCGATCGCGATCGCGCCGATTCGCCTGTCATTGCGCTGGGGTCACGCCCCCGAATCGGCGATCGCCTATGCCAATTACGCCACCGTGCGCTGTGCCCTGTTCCAAGACCTCTCCTCGGGAGTGCGCTGGAGTCAGCTCGCCTGTACCCTCGCCGAAGAGAGCGCCAATCCGACGGTCCTCGCCCGGGTCACTCACATCGTCCATACTTTTGTCCGTTTTTGGCACCAGCCCTTACGGGATACCTTGGCCCCCCTCGCCCGCGCTCGCGCCCTCGCCCTCGACAACGGCGATTCCGAATATGCCGGGTACAGCGCTTTTATCTGGGCTGTACACGCTTATCATTGCGGTTGCGAGTTAAACCGCTTGCTCGCCGAAGTCGAGCAGGCGATCGACATGACCCGGGCGATCGCCCACGACCACGCCCGCACTTCATTGCAAGGTTATCGCAAGATAATTCTTTATTGGTTGGATCGAACGGAAGAAATAGAAGACAGTAAAGCGATCGAAGACAGCGAAACTAACGATAAAAGTACCTTATTTTTCCCGTCGCTCAACCAAACTATCCTCGCCTATCGCTTCGGTCGCTACCGCACGGCGATCGCCCACGCCGACACCTGCCGCGCCAATTTAGATTTGGGCAGTTTTGCCCGCACTGTCTTTTATTTCTACGACTCCCTCGCCCAGTTAGCTGTCTATCCCCAAGCCGACGAGGGCGATCGCCGACAAATCCGCCGCCGGGTGAGCGCCAACCAACGCCAACTCCACCGTTGGGCGAAACACAACGGCGCCAATTTCGCCCATCAATACCACCTCGTCGAAGCCGAACGCCACCGGGTTCTCGGTCGTCCTTTCGAGGCGATCGAAGCCTACGAACGGGCGATCGCCCTCGCTAAAACCCACGATTATCCCCAAGATGTCGCCCTCGCCTACGAACGGGCCGCCGAATTTTACCGCGATCGCGAACTGTTCGCCGCCACCTATCGCGAACAAGCCCGATCCTATTACCAACGCTGGGGCGCCACTCGCAAAGTCCGCGAGTTAGACGACGCCTTCCCGGTCGGCCCGACCCCTCCCGCCACCGACGACCGCCGCGCCACCCTGCGCTTTGGCGGCGAAACCTCCCTCGATTTAACCACGGTGATTAAAGTCTCCCAAGCCATCTCGAGCGAGATCGTCCTCGACAAGCTGCTCGCCAAATTAATGCAGAGTTTGCTCGAAAATGCCGGAGCTCGTAAAGGCTGTCTGATTTTATGTCGCGAGGATGGCTTGTTCCTCGCCGCCGAAAGCGCGATCGACTTCGACGGCGTCAGGGTTCACCCCTCTAGTGCGATCGATCGCGCCGACCGTCTCCCCCTGAGTGTGATTCACTACGTCGAACGCACCCTGTCCGATGTCGTCTTGAGCGATGCGAGTCGGGACGGACAATTTACTGGGGATCCCTATATCGCCGCGTGCGAACTCAAATCGGTCTTGTGTACCCCGATCGTCAATGGAGGACGGGCGATCGCCATTCTCTACTTAGAAAATAACTTGACTGCAGGCGCCTTTACCCCAGACCGCCTCGAAGTCTTGCGCCTGCTCTCCGGTCAAGCCGCCATCTCGATCGACAATGCCTTGCTCTATGCCAATTTAGAAGAAAAAGTTCAAGAACGCACTCAAGAAATTAACGAGAAAAACTTGCGTCTGTCTCAAATGTTGGAAGAACTCAAACGCACTCAAGCCCAACTGATTCAAACGGAAAAAATGTCCAGTTTGGGACAGATGATCGCCGGGGTCGCCCACGAAATTAACAATCCGATCGGGTTTATTTACGGCAATGTCAACCCCGCTCGCGACTATATTGCCAATCTGGTCGAACTGATCGATTTATACCAAAAATACTATCCCGAACCGAAACCGGAAATTAGAGAAAAAATTGAGGAGATCGACCTCGATTTTGTAGTGGAAGATTTGCAAAACTTGATTGCTTCGATGAAATCGGGCGCCGAACGGATTCGCAATATTATTTTAGGTCTGCGTAGTTTCGCCCGACTCGACGAATCGAGTATTAAGTTGGTGGATTTGCACGAGGGGATCGAGAGTACCTTGTTGGTGCTGCAATCGCGCTTGCACGCAAACCGCCATCGCGGCGAGGTCGTGGTGGAACGGGATTACTGCGATTGCCTCCCCAAGGTGACTTGTCATGCATCCCAAGTCAATCAAGTTTTTCTTAATATTTTGAATAACGCCATCGATGCGTTGGATTTACTCGGAACGAATTGTCCTTTACTCGATTTACCCGAGGCGGACGCCCGAGATCCCCAAATTCGGATCGCGACGGAATGCACCGACGAGGAATCGGTCGGGATTACGATCGCCGACAACGGACCGGGAATGACCTCGGAGATTCTCAATCGTATTTTCGACCCGTTTTTTACTACGAAACCCGTCGGTTCGGGAACCGGGTTGGGACTGTCTACGAGTTATCAGATTATTGTCGATCTCCACGGCGGTCGGCTCACCTGCGACTCGCAACCGGGTCGGGGAACCGCATTTAGGATCGAAATTCCTTTACAACCGAAACCGCGCGATCGCCCCCCGGAGGCTTAGATCGATGGGGATCTTTTTGAAGTTCCGGTCGCCGCTTTTTTCTTTTCCAGGACTACATCAAACCCGATCGAATGTCTCCCGTTCGCTCTTTTCTGCCTGCCAGAAGTGAAATCTAAACTCTAAAAGCTCGACTCTAAAATTTTCTCAATCGTCTCGCCTCCCTCTAAACTAGATATGGGCGATGCTCCAAGGGAGCCGCTTCGCGAACGGGTCCCGTCTCCAAAGGAGAATCGCCCGGTTGTATTGTTGGCAGTGGGATCGAGTCGAATTCATGGACGTGCAGGAACTGAAATTTTTACTCAAGTTAATCGGGTTTACCGACGCTCGCGCGCCCATCGCGAAACTCAAACCGAATCCAGAAACGAAAGCCTCCCAACGCGATCGGATCGCCCGCCAGTTGCGCGATCGCGATCTGATCGATTATCAGGAAGAAATTCTCAAATTCGCGATCGCTCCCCCCGGAAAATCCCTCTTGCAGCTCGATACCCAGATCCTGCCGATCTCCGAAGCAGAAGTGCAACTGCTGCAAGCCTGCGCCGAACACGGCATTACCCCCGCTCAAACTGGATTGCCCCTCGACCGCCGTGAGTCGGTGATTCAAAGTTTGCTCGATCGCGGTTTGATTCAGGCAGAAAAAACACAAATCAAGCAGGTCTGGCTCACCCGGCGCGGGGAAGAGTATTTGCGCGAAGAATATACCCCCAGTGGCAATACCCCGGTTCTCAGCCTCGATTTGCTGGCTAACTATTTGCGTTTTATGCGAAAATCTCTCGGGGCGTCCGGCGCGATCGCCACTCCCGGCGACCTCCCCTTCGCTACGGCAAGCCCTTCTCCACCCCTGTCGGCGGAAACCCTCACCGATGACGAGATTTTGCGCTGGATTCAAACCTTAGATCGCGAATTAGGAACGGAAAATTATCTGCCAATTTTTCAATTGCGCCAGCAGTTACAACCCCCCCTCTCTCGCGAAGCCTTCGACGGCGCCCTCTATCGCCTCCAACGCAGCGATCGCATCGAACTGAGTTCTTTACAAGAAGCCAGTTCCTACACCCCCGAACAAATCGAAGGCGGTATCGCCCAAGATATCGGCGGACCGCTCTTTTTTATTATCGTCAACGGCTGAAGCGATCGGGTGCCTCCGTCGCACGAACCCGGAGATCGTGACACTCACTCATTCAAGAAACGTCGGTCTGTTCCCCGCCGCGATCGCCGTTTTCCCCCCGAACCGAAGTCAAACCCCTCGATCTAAATTCTAGAAACTAGAGGTCTGCAAGCGTGGCATCCATCGAACAAGTTATTCAACGCGAAACCAATCCCTTCGACGCGGAAACCTTTTGGTCCGGCAATTTTTGGCAAGAAAAACAAAATCCGACCTTTACCGTCGAATCCATCCATCAAGAAGCGGTAGAGGAGATCGACCAATTGATTAATTTAATTGCCCAAGATCGTCGCACTCGCACCATTTTGCTCGAAGGAGAAACCGGATCGGGGAAAACCTATCTCCTCGGTCGCCTCAAACGATTCCTCAACCATAAAGCCTTTTTCGTTTACGTCGAACCGTTTACCGCCAGCGAATATATTTGGCGACATATTTTACGCTACACCGTCGATAGCTTGCTCGAAGTTCCCGAAGGGGAAGAAGACTCTCAATTGCTGATTTGGCTGAAGGGATTGTCTCATTTCGAGCATCGCAGTATTTTAGATTTGATTCGCGGCGATCGCCAGCTTTTTATCCGTCACCTGCGCGATACTTACTCCACCGGAATTTATAACGCCAACGAGTTTTTTGGCGTCCTCTACGACCTCACTAATCCCAAACTGTCCCGCCTCGCCTGCGAGTGGTTGCGCGGCGACGACCTCGACGAGGAAAGTTTGAAAATCCTGCGCGTCCAACATTCGATCGATACCGAAGATGCCGCCCAGAAAATTATGGCGAACTTCGGCAGAATTTCCGCCGAAACTAAGCCGATCGTTCTCTGTTTCGACCAATTAGATAATATCGCTCGCTTGAATGACGGCGCGATCGACTTGCAAAGTTTATTCAGCGTCAATTCGGCGATTCACAATCAAAAATTTAAAAACTTTTTAGTTTTAATTAGTATTATTACCGATACCTGGCGGCAAAATGCATTTCGCATTCAAGCCACCGATCGCGATCGCCTCGATTGCGAAATTCAACTCAAACAAATTAATCTCTATCAAGCCGAGTCCTTGTGGGCCAGTCGTCTCTATTCCTTACACCGCAAATCGGCGACCCAACCCCCGACGAATTTATATCCCCTCGATCGCGAAATCTTAGAAGAAAAGTTTCCCGGCGGTAAAACTAGACCGAGAAATGTACTCATTTTGGGTCGCCAACTGTTTCAAGATCGAAAGTTAGAATTTATGCGGCACGACGCCGCCGCCGACGGGACGGCGATCGCGTCGATTTCGGCTTTGGCTCCAAGCACGAGTGAGCCGGACTCCGACCGCGATGATTCCCAAGTTTCTTCGCTTCCGAGTATCGACGCGATCGCTACATTTAAATTAGTTTGGTTGAAAAAGTTCAAGCAAACCGAAAGTCGAATTAGCCGGATCCGTCAGTTTTCCTCCCCCGAACTGATGGCCATGCTGGCCGAAACGTTAGACGCCCTCGATATCGCCGAAGTTCGACCGCGATTGTTGGACAGTCGCACTTATGCCAGTTATTCCCTCAGTTATCGCGATCCTCGCGGCGATCGTCGCGTTGGCGTCGTTTGGAGTGAAGATCTTAACTTGACCAAGTTTTGTAATTTAATGAAACTCTGTCAGGAGACGATCGAACAAAAACACTGCGATTCTCTCTACCTCATTCGTGCCGAACAAATCGGCAATCCGAATAATATGGGCTATAAAATTCACGCCCAAATTTTTGCCGATCCCGCTCACCGCCATCTCGTCCCCGACCTCGACTCGGTTCACTATCTTGCCACCTATCACGGCTTGGTGAACGATGCTTATTCTGGGGATTTGGTCGTCGGCGATCGCACCCCCAATATCGACGAACTCAAACAACTCATTCAGACTTCAAATCTCTTGGTCGATTGCCCCTTACTCGATGCATTGGGTGCCGTTCGTCGCCCTCTTTTAACTGAGAAAAATAAACACGAATGGCAGCCGATAGAAGACTTTTTGCTCAATCGCGCGATCGACCAGCAGTGTATGGCGCGTCAGCGTCTTTTACAAGAAGCCCTCGGCCAATTTAGCCGCATTGACGAAGCACAAATTAATCAGTTAATCGAACAGTTGTGCGATCGCAAAAATCCGATCGCAATTCTCAATCCCCAAGCTAAATTAGACGACCAACTCGTTTATGTTATCCGAGATTGAGAAACATTGAACCTTTCCCGTCTTTCTCGATCTTTCCCCGAATTCTCCCAATAATCGGTCACCTCCGAACTTTCGATCCCGACTCCCGAACCCGAGGCATTGCCGTGGTATCTATCGATCGCATTATTAAAGAAGCTGTCAATCCTTTCGATTCGACCACCTTCAGACCGGGTAATTTTTGGCAGGAAGAACAAGACCCTCAATTCGATGTCGATTCCATTCATCGCGACATCCTTTTAGAGGTCGAAAACTGCCTCGATTGCGTCGTTCGCGACCGCCGAACTCGCACGTTACTGTTAGCGGGGGACTCCGGTTCGGGGAAAAGTTATCTCCTCGGTCGGATTAAACGCCGCCTCAACCGGAAGGCGTTTTTTAGCTATGTCGGTCCGTGGCCCGAAAGTGATTTTATCTGGCGTCATACGTTACGCAATACGGTCGATAGTTTGATGTTCGTTCCTGAAGGGGAAAAACAATCTCAATTGTTACTTTGGATCGAACGACTTCCGGCGTTTAAATCTCAAGGCTTGATGAAACAAGTGTTTGGGGAACGCAAGTTATTTATTCACCAGTTAAAGGGGATGTATCCTTCGGGGATTTATAATGCGAATGAGTTTTTTGGCGTTCTCTACGACTTGACCGATCCCGAACTCTATCCGATGGCCTGCGAGTGGTTGAAAGGGGACGACCTCGATGAGGAAAGTTTGAAAGCGCTTCGGGTAAAACGGGCGATCGATACGGAAGATGCAGCTCAGAAAATGCTCGCTAATTTTGGTAAAATTGCCGCAGCAACTCAGCCGATCGTTCTGTGTTTTGATAATTTGGATAATATCGATCGCGCCTTAGATGGATTTATTAATTTACAGGCATTATTTAATGTTAATTCGATCGTTCACAATCAAAAGTTAAATAATTTTTTAATTGTTATTAGTATTATTACCAATACTTGGAAACAGCATTCTAAGCGGGTACAAGCGGCGGATCTGGCTCGGATCGATGTTAAATTGCGCCTGCGACCGATCGACCTCGACCAAGCAGAAGCCCTGTTGGCAATGCGTTTGCGATCGCTGCACGCCCAAGTAAAAGAGCGACCGCGATCGCCGATTTATCCGATTTTAAGAGAAGATTTGGAAGCGAAGTTTCCCGGGGGAAAAACATTACCTCGATTTGCGTTAATGTTGGGTCGCGATCGCTTTCAAGCGGCGAAAAACCGCGATCGCCCCTCTCGACAAAGTTCTCCGCGCGATCGTCGGAAAACCCTCGAACCACCCCCCGTTTCTAGCCCCTGCGACCCCCTCGCCGCTTTTAAATTAGTCTGGTTGCGCGAATTCGATAAAACGCGATCGAAAATTACCCGCGTCCGCCAATTTGCCGCCCCCGAACTCGTCCAAATGTTGCGCGAAGCGATGGAAGCTCTTCAAATTCGCGGCATTCAAACGAAGTTGTTGCCGAGTCCGACTTATGCCAGTTATTCCCTCAGCTATCATCTCCCGGAACAACTCGGTCGCATCGGGTTGGTCTGGACGGAAGACCCCAATTTAATCGGCTTTTTTCACGTGATGAAAGCTTGTGAAAAAGCCCTCAAGCAAGGAAAGTGCAAAACGTTGTATTTAGTGCGCGCCGAACGTTTGGGAACCCGAAAAAATCAAGGAAATAAGCTCTACAGTCAGATTTTTACCGGATATCCCCACCGTCATATTTTGACGGATATGCTCTCGGTTCATTATTTGGCGACTTATCATAGTTTGGTGAATGCCGCTTGTGCAGGGGAGTTGGTGGTCGGCGATCGCACTCCTAATTTACGTCAATTACAAGCTCTCGTCCGCGAGTCGCAAGCTTTGCACGAATGTCCGTTATTACAAACCCTCGGCCTGTTTGCCGGATATACCCGCATCATCGGCGTTACGGGAATGCCTCACAAGCAGTTGGGGACTCCAGAACAAGATCGAAAACTCGATCGTCAAGTGAAAGAGTTTTTACTGGCGTTGGTGAAAACTCAGCAAATTATGGGACGTCATATTTTGTTGCAAAATGCGTTGGATCAGTTCCCGGAAGCTGACGAATATCGGGTCGATCGCTCGATCGAGCAATTGTGTCGCGAGAATGAAGTTTTAATCTTAGATGAAAGTGTCCCCCCGCGCGCTCAACTCCTCTGTGTTTTAGATGTTTTTAAACGATAGGTATCGATTTTAGATTTTAGATTAATTCTCGCGACTTCCGACTCCTGACTAGTCCCTACCCCGATGCACTATTCTCTGCTCAGCCACTTTGAAGGTACTCTACTCGCCGCCCGTGTTGGAGAGCAATTGGCTCGCACTGGCAACACTTCTACTCGTCAGGATTTCAGCGAAATGGCTGTAGCGACAACGCGGCATTTGATTCGTGAAGGGTGCTTGAATTTGGAATCCTGGGAACGCGAGATCGCTTCGTTCGATCGCCCTCCCTCGTCCCTCGCGATCGCTTCCTTCGTTCCCCTCTCGCTCTATTTTCACGAAGACGATCTATTATTAAAGAGAGCTGTATATCATATTTGCAATACTTTGTCAATCCCTCCGACGATCGCGAGTGGTTTGGCAGGGGTGGCGGGCGCGATCGCCCGTGCTTTGCGAGAACCGCCCGCTCTCGACCGGGCGATCGGCCACCCGCGCGGCGATGGTGACGATGGCGACGGGGCGATCGCGGCGGGGTTTGAGTGGGTGGCTACGGCGTCGAGCAAGGGCGCCAGTTGGGAGAGCTGCCAACGGCAAATATCTGCATGGCCCGCTTTGTCAACGTTTGAAGAGAATCGGGTATTGAGGGCGATCGCCCGAGCCTGGTTCTGTTTTTGCAGCACGCCCCAAGATCTGCGACTGTCGCTGTTACGGGCGGCGCGATCGCCACAAGACCCGGTTTTGACCGCCTTTATTGCAGGGAGTCTCTCCGGAGCTTACAACGGCAGCGAAGGCATTCCCCTGGGATGGCAACGCCCTGGCGATCCCCTCGTCGGGGACGGTTTTCTCGACCTCAAATCCTGCGCCCGCGAGTTGTTAGAAACTTGGTCTGGGGTTTACGATCTACAACAGACCCCCAAAACCGCAGGCGCTTTTCTGGCAGTGGCGCCCCCGAACGGTCTTCGACCCCGTTAACTCGTCGTCGGCAGCAGCACGGAACGATGACCCCCGAGTTTTTGCTCCAAACCCCCAAGCGATCGGCGATCCCCGCGTAAAGCGATCGGGGGGGTTAGGGGTTTGACCCACCTTCTATAATGGTGCCTATGTGGGCCATGCCTTCTCAAGCACCGTTCATTTAGTCTGTAATAGGCACGACGGATGAAATCTATTGACTCGCTGACACGGCAACTCGAACAATGGCGGCGAGGGTTGTCCGCTAATGCTAGGCACGCTCTATCCAGTCTGCGCGGTAGGGAAGCGGGATCGAATCGAGAAGGTTCGACCCTCGAGCGGGGGACGATCGCCCCCGACCCCTCCCTGACGTCCGCCCCCGAGTCTCCCCTGTGGAAGCAAAGAATGGGACGTCGCCTCAACCGCACGGGTCACTCCCCACTGTCGATGGTGTTGGCAGTCGCCTGTTTGACGGCGGTTTTCGGCCATCGTTTTTACAATCAACCCCAACTCGATGTCGGGACCGTCGCTCCCCAAACCTTTGTGGCTCCCGAAGATGCCCGCGTCGAGGATACCCAAACCACTCAAAAAAATCGAGAAGCCGCTCGCAGTGGCGCCACGGCGATCTTGACCATCGATCGCCCGGTCAACCAGCAGATCGAGAAAGTTTTAGACGGCGTTTTGGCTCGAGGCGATCGCCTGCGCGAACTCTCCGGCGGCTTTCCCTTCCTCGATCCGGAGATTTTATCCCCCACGGTACAGCAATATCTCAGAGAAGCTCAAGCCTGGGAATTGCGCGCGGTTTTGGCCGCCGCCGCCGAAGGGCAACCCCTCGACAATCTGCCCCCGGCAGTCGGCAGCGCGATCGCCCCGTCTCCGGAACCCGTCCCGACTCAGACCCCCGGCGCCAGCGAACCCCCCCGCGCCGTTTGGGCCGTCGAACGGGGCTTGTTAACCCCCCAAGGTCAGCAAGCCGTCGCCGAAGTCCAGCAGTATCGCGAAAATAACAGCCCCGAAGCGTTCTCCGCTTTGGTCGAGGCGATCTCCGACGCCCGCCAAACCTACGCCACGGCGATCGGCGCCTTAGTCACAGACTCAAATTCTTCCTTGCACGGCATCTACGATCCGAGCTTGTTCCAACTCGACGATCGCACCTGGGAGGCGACCAAGGAAAGTATTAAAATCGCCTTGCGGCGAATGCTCGCTCAAGGGATCCCCCCGGGATTGCCGAAAAACTTACTGCAAAACGCCGTGGCCATGCAAGTTAAAAGCGTGGTTCCCCAAAAGGCCGAACCGTTGGCCACCGATCTCCTCCTCGCCGTCGTTCAACCCAACCTCAAGGAAGACCGCGAACGTACCCAAAAACACGCCGAACGGGCGGCCCAAGAAGTGAAACCCGTCTTCGTCACCGTCAACCAAGGGGATGTTATCGTCCGCGAGGGAGAAGTGATTTCTCACGCTCAATTTATCCTGCTCGATCGCTTCGATCTCAGTCGCCGCGAAATCGACGGGTCCGGACTCGCTGGCTTCGGTCTGGCGGTCAGTGTCGCCGTAGCCGTGTTTTGGCTCGTCGAACGACGCTCCCAACCGAAGTTGAGACGGCGCGATCGCGTCTTGGTTCTTTTACTCAGTCTCACCGCCCCGAGTTTGATCTTATTGGGCATTCCGTTTACGAGCTTGAGCGCGATCGGCTTGCTGTTAGGCAGTTTCTACGGTTCTCGTTTGGGCGCTACCACCGTCACGTTGCTCTCGATCCTCTTACCCATCGGAACCGCCATCCCTTTGACTCACCTGATTGCCAGTGGCGCCGGAGGCGTGGTCGGCGCGATCGCCGCCGGAAGACTGCGATCGCGCGAAGAACTCGCCCTCCTAGGCGGTTTCGTCGGCCTCACCCAGGGCTTGGTTTACCCGATCGTCACCCTCATCCTCACCGCCTCTACCGGCCCGGTCGGTTACGCGATTCTCGGCGAAGCCGGACTGCAAGCCCTCTCCGGCGTCGCCTGGAGTATCGTCGCCCTCGGCTTGAGTCCCTATCTCGAACATGTTTTCGACCTGATTACGCCGATCCGCCTCGCCGAACTGGCCAACCCCAACCGCCCCCTGTTAAAACGATTGGCGGCTGAAGCCCCCGGGACGTTCCAACACACCATGTTCGTCGCCACCCTCGCCGAAGCCGCAGCGAAAGAACTCGGCTGCAATGTCGAACTGGTGCGCACCGGAACCCTCTATCACGATATCGGTAAAATGCACGACGCCCTCGGCTTTATCGAAAACCAAATGGGCGGACCGAACAAACACGACGAAATTAACGACCCTTGGATCAGTGCCGAGATTATTAAGAAGCACGTGACCGAAGGATTGGTGATGGCGCGCAAGTGCCGTTTGCCTAAAGCGATTCAAGCGTTTATTCCCGAACATCAAGGGACGATGGCGATCGCCTATTTCTATCACCAAGCCAAACAACGCGCCGAACAACAGGGGTTACCCCCGGTCGGCGAACAAGCGTTTCGCTACGACGGTCCGATCCCTCAATCGCGCGAAACCGGGATCGTCATGCTCGCCGATTCCTGCGAAGCGGCTTTGCGATCCCTCGACGAGGCGACTCCCGAACAGGCTTTGAATATGGTCAATAAGATTCTTAAAGCCCGTTGGAATGACGATCAATTGGTCGATTCCGGTCTCACTCGCGAGGAAATGCCCAAAATTGCCGAAATCTTCGTGCGGGTCTGGCAGCAGTACAATCACAAACGGATTGCTTATCCGAAGGCGGCGATCGCCTCTGGGAAAAGAACTTGAGCGAAAAGAGTCTCTTCCAGTCAGCTCTTTTTACCCCCAAGCCTGTTTTTCTCTCGCCACTGCCGATCCCCTCAAGCTAAAATCTCAACGCCAAACTCTAAACTTCGATCGTCATCCCTTCACCCCACTGCCGACATCGGTGGTGACAATATAACGCTGTAACCCTACAAAGATCGCGAAAACGGGTGCGACGGACACGATCGACCCCGCCGCGATCGCCCGCCAATCTAGGGAAAATGTCCCTTCTAACTTCGCTACTCCCAGGGGGAGGGTGTAGAATTCTTCGGCATCAATGACGATTAACGGCCATAGAAAATCACTCCACGACCCGATAAATACGAATAATCCCAGGGTGACCAGCGCCGGACGTACCGCAGGCAGCATGATATGCCACCAAATTCCTAATTCGGAACAGCCGTCGATCCGCGCCGCTTCTTCTAACTCTTTGGGCACTCCTTGAAAGGCTTGCCGCAATAGGAAAATCCCGAACGCCGACGCTAGGGACGGGAAAATGATTCCTAAATAGGTGTTTTTCAAGCCGAGTTGTACGGTCAAGATATATAAGGGAATCATCGAAATTTGAAAGGGAATGGCGATCGTGGCCACGATCGCGCTGAAAATCGCCTGCCGTCCCCGAAATTGCAACCGAGCTAGGGGATACGCCGCTAGGGAGCAAAATAATAGATTCAAGCTCACGGTCAGCACCGCGACGATCGTGCTGTTGAGCAGGTAACGCCCGAAGGGATTGGTCTGCCAGACTTTGACGAAATTCGCAAAGGTCGGCTGTTCGGGGATCGGTTGCGGTGGAAACGCAAAGATATTTTCACTCGGCGATTTGAGGGCGGTACTCAGCAGCCACAGCAAGGGGAGCAACATCACGATCGCGATCGCGCTCAGAAGCGCGTAAGTTCCGAGGATTTGCCATTTGCTTTTGGCGCTCACTTTGGATCGGGTCATAGACA
Organism: Oxynema mangrovii CENA135; assembly: GCF_016632315.1. Taxonomy (NCBI): domain Bacteria; kingdom Bacillati; phylum Cyanobacteriota; class Cyanophyceae; order Oscillatoriales; family Oscillatoriaceae; genus Oxynema; species Oxynema mangrovii. Next base: position 599,879 of record NZ_JAEOXH010000001.1, read on the forward strand.
GCAACGGGAACAACTATCCGGTCGGATCGGATCCTAGCCTGTTTCGATCGCCCCTGGGCGGCTTCCCGCCGCTCCGGGCTTTGATTTCACGATCGATCGTCTCCGTAACTGGCGCGATCGATCGCGTTTTGAGTCTCTATTCATTCACTTAACGATCGCATTGTTTACTTTATTTTTTATGTAAATAAATATTAAAAAAGTATTGCACTGGCAAATTTTTCCTTTATTATAGTAATTGTATTTTTTTCTCTTGATTCCTATGTTTCATGGGAGTTGAGGCGCGACGGACAATAGTCCGTCGCGCGGCGATCGGAGGGTACACTGAGAATCTACTCGATCGCCCGGAACTGCTTCTCGCTACAAACCCCCTGGAGGGGAAGATCCCAAGCTTCTATCGGTAACTCGGGAAAAATAGCGAAATCGAAGACGATCGCGATCGTCGGTTTTTGTTGCCATCGAGGATCGGCGAGCAAGCGATCGTAAAAACCGCCGCCATATCCCAAGCGATAACCGCGTTCGTCGCAGGCCACCGCCGGAACCAAAATCAGATCCACCTCTTCCGGGGCGATCGCCGCCGCCTCGGCGGAAGGTTCGAGAATGCCGTAAGCGCCGCGATCGAGCCGATCGCCCGGTTGGTAGTGGTGCCAGTGGAGCGATCGCCCGACACAGCGCGGAAAGCCCCAGCGCCGCCCCCGATCGGCAAACAGGGGGCTTAAATCCGGTTCTTGGCGAAAGCTGAAATAGCCCAGAACCGTCCGAGCTTCGGCGAAGACGGGAGACCGCGCCAGGCGATCGCACAGGAGTTCGCTGAGATCGCGCCACTGCTGGCGGTCGATCGATCGTCGTCGGTCGAGCAGCGATCGCCGCAATTGGGATTTCCTTGCGGCGATCGGTTGAGGTGAACGGCTTTGACTCATGGTTCCAAATCTTCGAGACCTCTACGATTTCCAGATTTCAGATTGTAGGAGATCGCCCCTTGCTTCTGCCGCAATTCGGTTAAATTCAGGCTCCAATTCCAACAAAATTGAAAGCCGCGCGATCGCCCAGTTCGCGCTAGATCGGTTAACCTGTATAAAGTTCGGCAATCAACGCCAATCGAGTTAAAAAATTCTCCCTCTCCTTGCTTCCCACTTTTGCCATCTTGCCTGTTGCCTTTTCCCCCTCCTGACTCCTGACTTAGGGCCGATGATTCCCCACCAACTGACTCTGAAAAATTTCCTCAGCTACCGCGAAGCCACCTTAAACTTTCAGGGGTTGCATACCGCTTGTATTTGCGGATCGAACGGGGCCGGGAAATCTTCCCTGCTAGAGGCGATCGCCTGGTCGATCTGGGGAAATAGCCGCGTCGCCACCGAAGATGACATCATTCGCGCCGGGGAAAAAGAAGCCCGAGTCGATTTTATTTTTCAAACCAACCAACACATTTATCGCGTCATTCGATCGCGCCAACGGGGCCAATCCGCCGCCCTCGAATTTCAAATGGCCACATCGGAAATGCCGGAAAATTATGCAGCAAGCGATCTCGTCGATCGCCTCGCCTTTCGATCGCTGACCGAACGTGGAGTGCGCGCGACCCAAGAGAAAATCATCGAACATGTCAAACTCGATTACGATACCTTTGTCAACTCCTCCTACTTGCGTCAGGGACGGGCCGACGAGTTCATGCTCAAGCGTCCTGGCGAACGCAAACAAGTGTTAGCGCGCCTGTTACGCCTCGATCGCTACGACGAACTCTCCGATCGCGCCAAAGAGCGATCGCGCCAAGCGAAAGCCAACGAACAGGCGATCGAACAGAGTTTGGAAGCGATCGCCCATCAGTTGCAAGATCGGGCCGAGATCGGCGATCGCCTCGCCCAAGTAGAAGCCGACATCGCCGAAGTGCAAGCCGCGCAGCAGCGCGATCGCGATCGCCTCAGCGAGTTGCAAACCCGGCAACTCCAACGCCAAAACTGGCAAAATCAGTTAAAAAATTGCCGCCAGCGCGACGACCAACTCGCCGGAGACTGCGATCGCCTCCAAGGCGACCTCTCCCTCACCGAACGACGCTTGCGCGAACTCGACGCCTTATTGCAACAAGCCGACGACATTAGCGCCGGATATGCCGAATTCGAGGGACTGCAAAAGCGCGAGGAAAGCGAAGCCGCCAAGTTCCACGCCTACCAAGACGCCCAACACCGCCGATCGCAACTACAACAAGAACTGCGCGATTATTTATCTTCGTTAGAAACCCAACTCGCCTCAGCCCGCGCCAATTACGACAGCCTCGAAGAACGAAAAGCCGAACTGCACCAATCCCTCGACCGTCTCCCCGAAGTCGAAAGCGCGATCGCCCAACTGCAAGCCGCGCGCGATCGCCTCGCCGTCCTCGACGAACTCAAAGAACGGGTGACCCCCGCGATCGCCCGCCGACAAGAATTACAAACCCAGCTCGATCGCCTGCAAGCCCGTCTCACGGCGCGGTTGGAAGAAATTAACGGCCAAATCCACCGCCTGCAATCGGAAGTCCAAACCAGCCAAGTGTTACGAGAAACCGCCCTCGAAGTCGGCTACCAAATCGAAGAATTAGAGAAAAAACGAGTCTACCAGCAGCGCGTCCGCGAAAAAGGACTCGAACGCCGCCATTTTATGGAACGCTTGCAAGCTCACCAGCGCGACTACGAAACCCAACTGGCCGAGTTAGACCGCAAAATCGAGATGCTGCAAGTTCCCGACGCCATCTGTCCCTTGTGCGATCGCCCCTTGGACGAACACCACTGGGATTTAGTCGTCCACAAACACGGCAAAGAACAGCAAGAAATTATCGATCGCCTCTGGGTGATTCGCGAACAACTCGCCGTCTCCGATCGCGAAATCCAGATTTTACGGGACGAATACCGCCAACTCGACCGCCAACTCGCCGATTACGACCGCCTGCGCGAACGGCGCGGTTCCCTACAAGCTCAATTAGACCAAGCCGACGATCGCCGATCCCGACTCGAACAACTCGAAATCGAACGACAGCAGTTAGAGCGATCGATCGCCTCCGGAGACTACGGCGGCGAATTGACCCTCGAATTGGAGCAACTCGATCGCGCGATCGCCCAACTGAATTACAACGATCGCGACCACGCCCTCGCCTTCAACGAAGAAAAGCGCTGGCGCTGGGCCGAAATCAAACAAGCTCAATTACAACAAGCGCGCCGGGAGTTAGAGAACCTGCAACAGCGCCAACCCGAACTCCAGCGCCAAATTGCCGAACTCGAAACCGCCTTAACCCGCGAACGCGAGGACTCCGACCTCGACCGCGAACTGCAGCAGCTAGAGCGATCGATCTCCGCCATTGCCTACGATCGCCGCGAACACCAAGCCCTACGCGAAGCCCTGCAACAAGCCCGCCTCTGGGAACCGCGCATGGCAGAATTGCAACAAGCCCGACAGCGCCAGCCCGAATTGGCCGATCGATCGCGCGAACTCTCCGAACGCCTCCAGGGGCGATCGCGCGATCGTCAGGCGATCGTCGCCCAGATCGAACAACTCCAGCGCCAACTCGCCGAAACCCCCGACGCCACCGAGGAAATCGACAACATTTCCAGGCAGATCGAGCGATCGAATGCCCAATTGCAACAACAATTCGGCACCCAAGGACGCCTCCAACAACAGCAACAACACCTCGATCGCCTCCAAGAAACTTACGAACAAAAACAACGAGACCTCGCCGACACCAGACGCCAACTGCGGGTTTATCAAGAACTCGCCACCGCCTTCGGTAAAAATGGCATCCAAGCCCTCACTATCGAAAACGTTTTACCCCAATTAGAAGCAGAAACCAATCAAATTCTCGCCCGACTCAGTGGCAATCAACTTCACGTCCAATTCGTCACCCAACGAGTCGGGAAAAGCCGTAGAAAATCGGCTAAGAAAAATCCTAAACTAATCGACACCTTAGATATTTTAATTGCCGACGCCCGAGGCACCCGCCCCTACGAAACCTATTCCGGCGGCGAAGCATTTAGAATTAATTTTTCGATCCGTTTGGCATTAGCCCGCTTACTCGCCCAACGATCCGGAACGGCCTTACAAATGTTGATCGTCGATGAAGGATTCGGAACCCAAGATAATCAAGGATGCGATCGCCTCATTGCCGCCATTAACGCGATCGCTCCCGAATTTGCCTGCATCCTCGCCGTCACTCACATGCCCCAATTTAAAGAAGCCTTTCAATCGCGCATCGAAGTTCGCAAAACCGAGAAGGGATCGCAATTAAGTTTATCATTTTAAAAAATTGTGCAACAGTGGAACGGGCATCTTGTCCATTTCTTAGCTCATCATCATTTTAGAGCAACATGACTCTCTCAATCTCTCAATCTCTGAATCTAAACTCTCAACTCTAAAATGTCCCTGTAGGTAAAACATTTACAAATTCCTTAAATCTCGTTTATTATTTCTTAATAGTCTCCTGTCTTCTCATCCCATGACTTCTCAATTTTCCACCTTATCCGGCAGTTGGTTCGATTGGTTCGCCGTCACCGGGTATATTAGCTTTACCCTGTTGATCATGGCCTGTATCTTCGTGAGTTCCAAAAAGTAAGACAATTAACACAATCAAGACAATTAAGAACTCGTAATACATCATTCCTTCGATCCTAGTTGGATCGAACTAAAAGCGTCGTTTTTCGCGTTCCTCCTCCTGTTGTTCTAACAACTTTTCAGCCTTTTTCTTCCCATCTTTAGCATCGTCGTAATCCGGATCGTAACGCAATGCTTTGTCATAAGACTCGATCGCCTCGACATAGCGTTCCAAACTCGCCAAAACTTGACCGCGACTGTACCACGATTCGGCGCGATCGGGTCTGACATAAACCGATTCATTATAAGAAGCCAACGCATCGCCATACCGCTTTAACTGATAAAGCGCATTGCCGCGATTGTACCATCCTAAAGCATCTTGCGGATTCAAATCGAGAACCTTATTATAAGCTTCGATCGCCCGTTCGTAACGGCGCAACTGGTGCAAAGCCCACCCCAAACCGTACCATGCTTCTGTAGAATGGGGTCGCAACTCCACCGCCTCGCGGTAAGCCTCCAGCGCCTCTTCGTAACGGCGCGATCGCGTCAACGCACTGCCCTGACTGTACCAGGCTTGATAATAATTTGGGGCAAAACGAACGGCTTTCTCATAAGAGTCTACTGCCTCTTTTTCCTTGCCCATTTTCAACAAAACATTGCCGCGATTGTACCATGCCGACGCCGCATCAAATTTAATCTCTACCGCGCGATCGTAAGCCTTAAACGCCTCTTCATAGTTTTCTAATTGATGCAACGCCCAACCGCGACTGTACCAACTTTCATAAGAATCCTTTTTAAACTCGATCGCCTTATCGTAAGCGGCGATCGCCTCTTCATAACGTTGTAAATGTAACAGTACATTCCCTTTCCCATTCCAGGCGCGCGCCGCCGTCGGTTCGATCTTCAAAGCGCGATCGAACGCCGAAATCGCCTCTGGAAAGCGTTCCAGTTTTTCTAACATCACCCCCCGTCCGATCCACGCCTCTAAATCGAGAGCATTTAACTGGATGATGCGATCGTAAATTTCCAAGGCGCGGTCGAACTGTTCGAGTCGATCGAAGGTTTCCGCTTGCGCTTTTAAAACTTGCAGGTCGTCCGGCTGAATTTGCAATGCCCTCGTGTAAGTCTGTAAAGCTTCTTCATAACGATTTAACTTAAATAAAGTTTGTCCGCGACCGTACAACTGCGCCGCATTCGACGCATTAATCGACCGATAAATCGACCATCCGCCCCACGATCCCAATCCTAAAATTGTCGCACAAATGACCGCGATCGCCCCCGGTTGGAGAGAACGGGCGATCGCCGAACTTTGAGGAACCGTTGCTAACACCGGAAGGGTCGGCGAATTGGGCATTTCCAAACTTTCCACCGCCGCCAACGCTTCCACCGCCGAAGCATATCGTTCTCGAAAATCGTAGCGCACCATTTTATCGAGAATCCGCGCCAACTCCTCGCTGACTTCGACCTTATCCCGCCAAATCATTTCGTCAGTTTGCGGATCTTTTCCCAACTGATTCGGCGCCAAACCCGTTAACCCTTGAATCGCCAAAATTCCCACCGCATAAACATCGCTACTCGGTTTTGGATGTCCCGTCGCTTGTTCCGCAGGAAGGTAACCCGGCGTCCCGATACTGACCGTTACCTCGGTCTGTCCTTGAGGATTGACCACTTGGGTCGCGATCTGTTTGACGGCGCCAAAATCAATTAAAACTAACCTCCCGTCCCCTCGACGCCGAATAATATTGCGCGGGTTGACATCGCGATGAATGATATGCTGTTGGTGGACGAACGCCAAAACCTCCAAAATTTCTCGAACTAAGGCGATCGCCTCTCCTTCCTCTAATGACTTACCTAAAACTAACTCTTCGGCGAGATTTTGACCCTCGATAAACTCTTGAACTAAATAAAATTCTTGGTTTTCTTCAAAATAAGCAAATAACCGGGGAATGCGATCGTGATGTCCTAATTGGTAAAGGACTTTCGCTTCCGTATCGAACAAGCGACGGGCAATTTGTAACGTCGCCGGATCGGTAGAGACGGGTTTGAGTTGTTTGACTACACAATACTGTTGTCCCGGAAGGTGGGAATCTTCTGCCAGAAATGTGGTTCCGAACCCTCCCGAACCCAGAGATTTAATCAGTTGGTAACGACCGCCGAGTATGGTTCCAAGCATAGGGAATGGATTCGTGAGTGAAGCAGATCGCCCCTCGTTCAAACCCGATCGATGCCATGATTTGAGTTTGACATCAGTCGAGGGAATGTTGGCAAAATCGTGGCGATCGCAGCATCGATCTTATCCACTGACAATTATCAGTTGACTGACATTAGTTTAGCAACTCAAATAGGGGATCGGACCCTAAATCTCGTTTTCGGTAAATGATTTTGGCAAAAAGACAAAAAGTGTAATTGTCCCGCTTCCCCCTACGGTCAAAGTGGTAAAATCACCCCAAATGTACTCCCTTCGCCAGGTTTCGAGCGGACGGTGACCGTCCCTCCCATCCCTTCGACTAAGGTTTTGACGATCGACAAACCCAATCCGGTACCGCCTGTGGCGTGCGATTCTCCTGGGGAGACGCTTCGCGAACGCGCTTCGTCCACCCGGTAGAAGGGCTCGAAAATTCGGCCTTGTTGGGCCAGGGGAATCCCGACACCGCGATCGCAGATTTCGACGATCGCCCGATCGCCGAACGATCGCACCCCGACTTTAATTTCCGTATCCGACGGCGAATATTTCACCGCATTATCGATTAAATTGAGTAACACCTGTTTGAGTCGGTTGCGATCGGCACTCGCTTCGAGCAAGTCCTCCCCACAGACGATCGCGATCTCCCGATGGCTATATTGTTTCGCCATTTCCACCACTTCGGCGACCAAATCGCCGATTAAAAGCGGTTCGAGTTGAAAGTGCAGGTAACCGCGATCGGCCCGCGCCAGATCGAGCAGATCTTGCAATAATTGAATCGTTCTTTCCGCTTCGCTGGCGGCAATTTCGAGGGCTTCGCGTTGGGGTTCGCTCAAGTTCGTCGCCCGTCTCAAGGTACTTTGTAGATATCCGGACACCAGGGTTAACGGCGTTCGCAGTTCGTGAGAAACATTACTGACAAATTGCCGTTGTTGTTCCCAGGACTGGGCGAGGCGATCGAGCATCGTGTTGCAGGTTTGCGCCAGTTGGCGCACCTCCGACGGCGCGTTTTGCAGTTGGATCCGAGCCGTATCCAGTTCGCGAACGGAGATGCGGTCGGCGAGTTGCCCGATTTCGAGAACCGGACGCAGCGATCGCCTCACGTAGAGCGCGATCGCCACGGTCATCGCCGCGATCGCCGCCCCACTCGCCAAGGCTAAAGTGCGAATCAACCCCTCCAAGATTCCCCGATCGTCGGTAATATCCGCAGCAATATATAACTGTCCCAAATAGGTTCCCTTCACCGTCAACGGGCCGCTACACCACACCCAAAACCGACCGCCGATCTCGCTCACTTGCGGCATCATTTGTTTGGCGGGTAACCCTAACAAACCTTTGCTGGTGTCGTCGTCGCGCCCGCTTAAGGGCATCGATTGGGCGGCGATCGCCCCGTCCGGTCGCTTCACCCACAGCAGCACGCGATCGGCGCTGAGACTGTCGATCGCGGGCTGCAAGCCCATTTCAGCCGGATTGCGCTCGCTGTAGTGCATGACATCGCGATCGAAGCGATCGAAAATATACTTAATCGTCTGTTTGTGTGTCGCCACTAACTGACGCTGCATTTGCCAACTCGTGGCGATCGCCAGGGTGCCGATCCCCAACGCGGAAACGAGCGCCATTCCCACCGTCAAGCGGATTTGCAGGGAATGGGGATCGAATTTCGGTAACCAATGCACGGGCCGTGCAATCCATCGGCGAATCAGAGTCATGGCAGAGATCGAGGCATCACTTCCTAGGGTAGTGAACAATGCTGAGAGCGGACTGAGAATTGCACATGGGGGCAATCGACCATCGGAACCACGAGTCCCTCAATAAAACTGCTGCGCGTGAAATTGGGCGTAACGTCCCTCTTGAGCCAATAATTCACCGTGAGTTCCCGATTCGAGAATTTGTCCGTTTTCGAGAACGACAATGCGATCGCATCGCCGAACTGTCGTCAACCGATGGGCGATAATCAACACCGTCCGCCCTTGCATCAACCAATCCAACGCTTCCTGAATCGCCCCTTCCGATTCCGAATCGAGGGCGGAAGTGGCTTCGTCGAGAATTAAAATCGTCGGATCGAGCAGGACCGCCCGGGCGATCGCGATCCGTTGTCGCTGTCCTCCGGATAAATTAACCCCCCCTTCGCCGACCCAACTGCGATACCCCTCACTCATTTCGGTGATAAACTCGTGGGCATTGGCAATTTTGGCCGCCGCTTCGACGCGATCGAGGTCGTAGTCGAGTTGTCCGAAGGCAATATTTTCGGCGATCGTCCCGGTAAACAGTTTCGTCTCTTGAGGGACGATCGCGATCTGACGGCGCAAACTGGCGAGGGTAACGCTTTTGACGTCGATGCCATCGATCGCCACTTGTCCGCTTTGCACGTCGTAAAAACGCGGTAGCAGGTTCACTAAGGTACTTTTTCCGGCGCCGGAGGGCCCGACCAGGGCGATCGCCTCTCCGGGACTCACGGTTAAATTGATATCTTGCAAAACTGGACGGGGGTAGCGACCTTTGCCGTGGTAGGAAAAGGTAACGTCGCGATAGTCGATCTGACCTTTCACCGGAGGAAGGGCGATCGCCCCGGGTTTATCGGTGACTTCCGGTTGTCGGGAGAGCAACTCGAACACCCGTTCGACGGAGGCTTCCCCTTGTTTGAAGTCGTTATAATTACTCGTGGTAATGGCGATCGGGTCGATCGACAGCGCCACCGCCGCCACGTAACTGACAAATTCACTGCCCGTGAGGTTATTTTGAGCAATTTGCCAGCCGCCGAGCAGAAATAAGAGTAAAACACTCAACGCTTCGAGAAAGCCGACCACGGGAAATTGAATCGCTTTGAGCTGTTCGGCGCTGAATCGAGCTTGACGGTTGCGTTCTGCCGCTTGACGAAAGCGATCGAGGGTGTAGTCTTCGGCGCAAAACCCTTGTACGAGGCGAATTCCACCGAAAACTTCGGTGACGATCGCCGACAGGTCGGCAATACGAGACTGGCTGTTATGGGAAAAGACCCGCAATTTTTCCCCAAACCAGGCGATCGACAGGGCCATCAAGGGGGCGACAATCGAACTGGCGAGGGTCAGTTGCCAGTTGAGATAGATCATGTAACTGAAAACGACGATCAGTTGCAGGATGCACGGGACAAATTGGTGGAAGATTTTGTTAATGACTTCGCCGATGCGATCGATATCTTCGGTGAGGCGATAGGAGAGGTCTCCGGTTTGGGTATGGCTGAAGTAGCCCAAACTCAAGTGCAGTAAGTGCGCGTAAACGCGTTGGCGCAGGTCGAGGGCGATCGCCAACGCCGCTTTAGCCATCAGTGCGTCTTGACCGTACTGCACCGCACCGCGCACGAGAAATACTACTGCCGCCGATCCGGCGAGTTGGGAGATCGTCGCCACATCTCCCGCACCGATGGAAGCGGCCATGTCCCCCGCCAAACGGGCTAAAATCGGCCAAAATGCGGTAAAGCCCAGGGTGCAAGCCAGCGCCTGGGCGATCGTTTTCCATTGGGGTTTGAGGTAGGGCAGCAGCAGCCCGTAACTAGAGCGAATCAAGGTTGATAGTTGCTAAATACTCCTTTCAATCTATCTTCAAATGTTGCTATTGAGAACTCGGATAGAGGGTTAAAGATAGAGGAGCAAGTCGCGGCGATCGCCCTAAACGGGCCGATCTCAGTCCCTATTCACCGAAGAAATCGTCATCCATACCGCCTCCGGGTCCCATTCCCCGGCCATTTCCGGGACGGTTTCCCTGGCGGTTGCCCCGGTTTTGATGCCGTTGTTGCATCTGTTGCGCCCATTGTTGTCGTTGTTCGGCACTCAATACTGCGCGAATCTCCAGCATTTGGTCGAAACGCAATTCACCCATCCGTTGGTGAAGTTTCATCATTTCGTCGTGTTTGGATCGTAATTGACTGTCGGATCCATTACCCACCATCAGGTCTTGCATTTCTTGACGCAATTGCATCATTTGCGTGTAGGTGCTTTCGGCTTCGCTGCGGTAGCGATCGCGGATTTGTTGAATCCGTTGCTGTTGGTCTTGACTGAGATCGAGCTGTTCGATCCAACGCTGTCCCCCTTGTCCGCGACCGCGACCGGGACCGCCGGGACGCTGGGCGACGATTTCAGGATTGCCGAATTCTGGGGGCGCGGCGTAAGCTGCCGTCGTACCGAGTAGAACGCTTAAAGCGGTTAAGGCACACAGTTGACGACGATGCATTCTGCCTTTCATGGTGTCATCCTCTAATGTATGAGTCAATTGATGGTTAAACGGTGGTGTGTTTTGAGGCGCGGCTTATTCGCTCTCTTCTGGGAAGAACCAATCGGAACTTTCGGTGAGGGAAGTTTCGCCGAGTACCCCGTCCCAGGTTGTTTCCATATAGGTTTCGAGTTGGGCGAGTTCTTCGGTACTCGGTTGGGAAGGGACTGGCGATCGCGTACCGTTCCACGCCACGACCAGTCCCGCAGCAATCCCCACGGGAACGAGCCACAAGGGGCGTAATTTCGCGCGATTCACGGGGATCGGTCGGGGGCGATCGTCGAGGGCGTCGATCGTGCGATCTTCTAATTCCGGAGAAGGAGGTGGCACGTCCGGGGCATATTCCCGCAGAAATTGGACGAGACGGCGATCGGGATCGTTGGGTTGATTCATAACTGCACTCCTTCCCCTTCGAGAAATTTCCGCATGGCACTGCGCGCGTGAAACAAACGGGATTTGACCGTACCGACGGGAATTTGTAAGATTTCGGCGATCGCCTTTTGGGGTACATCTTCCAAGTCGTGGAGTACGAGGACGCTGCGGTGGTCGAAACTGAGATGGGAGAGTCCGCGTTTGACTAAATCTTGGTAGTGTAAGGTCATCAAGTCGGTTTCTGGGGAACCCGCGCGGTCGCGATCGGGTAAAGTACCGATGAGACGTTCCTGTTTTTGGTGTTGTTTGGCGTAAGCCTGACGGCGATCGCTCGCCACGTTCCAACTGATGCGATACAGCCACGTCCCGAAATGCGCGGGTTGTTTGAGTTTGGGTAAGCCTTTCCAAGCTCTGAGAAAAACCTCTTGCACTAAGTCATCGATATTGCTCAACCCGCATAATTGGTAAAGGGTCGAGCGCACTTTTCCGTGATAGCGTCGATACAGTTGGCGAAAGCTAGCGCGATCGCCTCCCTGACATCGAGTCACTAACTCGGCATCGGTTTCGGCTTCTTCGGTCGCATCGGTCGGCACGGTTAACCCCTATGGCTTTTCCCTGGCGCTTTTGTGATTTTCTGTAGATTTAGACAGACCCTCCCTCGAAACGGTTCAAGGCGATCGGCTAAATTTTTCCTCGAAACTCCTCAAAAGCTTACAGACATTGGGTTTCCAAGGTTTTTAATTCTCTAGCTCGAAAAAAATTTCCTTGAGGACTAGACATCTCTAGTAAATCTGCTAAGATAAGAAATGCGCGCGAAAAAGCGCCAATCGCACGGCTCAGTAGCTCAGTGGTTAGAGCAGGGGACTCATAAGCCCAAGGTCGCAGGTTCAAATCCCGCCTGAGCCATCCACTCCATAAGGCTTTCAGCCCTTCATCCTCCAAGGAACCCGTCATTTAACGTCACTCGACAGAATGCGGGTTTCGACGTTTAATGACTCTAAGTGACGCTGGAATTTAGATCGAATTTAGGTCAAATCTAGGGCAGGATGAAAAGGCTAGAGGAGTCTCTCAAAGAGATTAACACCGAACTCAAATCAGTTCGTGTTCGAATCAGTATCCGGAAACGCGGAGATCGCCTCTCCCTACGCGGCACCTTTCCCCACAAGACTCAGGAAGTGGCAAAACCCAATCTTCTCAGCAGCTGCCATAATCGTTGTGGCATTCACCTTTCCCTGTTCCGTCCCTTCGAGATCGCCCTTCATTCCGAAATGATTTCCCTCAACCCATTGTCAACCGTCGAGACCCCTCCTAGCTGGCGACTTCTCGGAGATTGGCCTTGTCGTCGTTCCGATCCGGATATATCCCTCTGCGGTCACTCTAGGAAAACCCTTGTCTTGACTTAATTCTAGAACGCTTACAGGGTCGGCGGTCGCGACGAATTTTCCTAATAGAAACTCAAAAATCGGGTCAGCGCCGTCTAGGTTTCTCCTGATAAGCGATACGGCGATCGCTATCTCCGACCATGACAGAAGAGGGATATAAAAGCGATCGCCAATCCAGGAATTTTCTACCTGGAAGCGATCGCTTTTTTAGCACACTTGCGTGACGGATTTAACGGGGGGTGAGCAATGTTTTCGTATTCGATTCGCCTGCAAGACGCAATTGTTTGCGGAACTTCCAGGTCAATCCGGCGATGATGCTCAAATGTCCTAAAAAACCAAAAAATAAGGTCATTTGACTGGCTTTTTCTACACCGATAAAGGGTAGGATCGAGAATAGAAAGCCTAGGGGATAGCTAATGTTCGCGGTGTCGAGAATTCCTAAAACGACCACGGGTAACACGAGCAGGGCGCCGACAGTTCCCATGGCCCAAAAAGCGCGTTTTTGGTGTTTCATGAGCAATAGTAGTTGGGCGACGATCGCGCAGATAACGAGAAAGCCGATCCCGAACAAACTCGACCAAAGTGCAATCATTTTTTCTTCTGCTACCGTTTCCGGCCATGACATCAGCCACGGGAGAAATATCAGACTGGCAATAGCTAAATTGAGGGCGATCGCGATCGGAGCCGGACTTTTTTCTCCGTAGATTAATTCATCGAAAGAAGAACGGCAAAATTTAAAGTTAGACTGGCGTTTTTCGCGATAAACTCCCTTGTTTTCGTAGCGGTAGCGCGCCCAATCTTGGAGGGTTTGACGGTGAGGAGAGAGGGCGGCGATCGAGGCCAAGCACCACACCATATTCAAAAAGCCAATTAAATAGAAATGCTCGGGAAGGTGATAATGATATTTCCATTCCGGACTCAGTAACTGAACGGAGAAACCTAACAACAGCAGTTCAAAACAGACCGTTAACAAATAACTCTGTTTCTTGCTAAAAATTGTGGCGCTGGGATTGTGGAAACGTCGGTGTAAAGCTTGCCATCCCCAAAAACTCCACAGGGCGCAATTGGCTAAGATGAAGCCTCGAAATAGGAAGAGATTCTCGGAAATCAATAAGTTGTAGAAGTCATCGATATAGGCATAGCCGGGAGTCATTAAATCGCGATCGCAGTGCAAGAGAATCCACATGAAGCCGAAAGACAAGCCGGAACCAATCCACCCTTGACTGCCTCCCATTAACGCGAAGACGGCGGACACGGTGAAGGTCAACAAAGCAACCCCTGCTAACAGTAGGTAAAAACTGAGGATGGCGCCGATTCCCATTCCGGCAGAACTGGCGGCGTGAAAGTGAAAGGGAAGCGCGAGTAAAGCGCCGAGATAAATTAAAATCGGAACGCCGAGGAGTTTGCCGCTTAAAATGCTCAGACTCGATTGGGGACTCAGACGCAAGAAATTCAACGTCCCGCGTCGTTCTTCTCGGGCTAAGTCGGAGATGGTCACGTAGGCGATACCGACGACGAGGGCCAGACCGACGGCCCAATAGAGGCTTTGTTCGAGATCGAACCACCATTTAAGCCAATCGACGGTACAGAATTCTCCCTCGCCGATACAGTAGCGACTGTATTCGGTATCGGGAGTGGGTAATTGAGCGCTGAAAAATAACCAGGTCAGGAACTCGAAACCGAGGACGACGATCGCCACGAGGGAGACATTGCGCGCTTTTAGGCGTCCTTTAAGTTCCCGAAACAGTTGGGGATTCCATTCGCCGAGGCGATCGATGACAGAGGTATTCATAAGGGTAAATCGTTTGAGGTTGAACGGAAATGACGATCGCGCTCAGTCACCTTGTTTGGGATTCAAGGAGGACGGAGCGATCGCCCGGGGGTTGACCCACTGGGTTAACTTGAAGATAACTGCTACAGTGAGGCTCGTTTGCAAGAGTTGACCGATCGCAACGGCGATCGTGGTGCTGAAACTAAGCATCTGAGCCGTGCTTGTTTCCCATAAGGGCAACTGTAACCACCCCTGAAACAGTAAGGTGGGGATTGAAAGGAGTGCGATCGTCGTCGCACACACGGTCAATGCTTTTAAAAACTGTTTAGAAAAACATGCGGTTATCCAATAAAACACCAGAGCGGATAAGACAAGATTGATGTTGGAGAGAAGAGCCAATAAAGATTGGAGTTTGAGGATCGCGGCGATCGGGTAGAGCGCAAACCACGGCAACCAGACGATCGCCACAATCGCTGATTGTTTCCGAACCAATTGCCACCAAGACAACCTTGACGAAGACCAGGAACTTACGGACACGGTGGCTAAACAAACAACCAGGCAAGCCGCAATAAAACCGACTTGCGCGATACTATCGGCGAACTCGGTTTGAGATGCATCGATCCCGTTGAGAGCGTGCCATTTCCAACCCAGAAACCACAGTTGAAAGATGGTTTGAACGGCGATAACTTTGCCTTGACTCAAGTGCAGTTGCGGTCTGCTATTGCGAAAGCGGCGATCGAACACCCATCCGAAGCCGCGAGCCAATAACCCGACATGAAGGGTGACGGTCAGCATCCCTAAATAAGGATTGCTACCGACGGGTAAGTTAAACCAAGTTTGTGGATAGCCCCCATAGCTTAACTCCGGCCAATCAAACGCCCTAAAAATGAAGAAGGCGTATAAAATACCGACAAATACGGACAGAGTAAGGGTGGTTAGGGGATTCGTCGGAGTTTTGGCATTTAACGGCATTAACAGCGCCATGCTATAAAAAAAGCCGCATCCGAGGGCGAAGAGCCAGGCGATACTGGGCAACCAGATAAGCGGTATCCCGGCTTTGACCTGGGCGAGTAGTTGCAAGGGCACGGCCAGGGCGATCGCCCAATAGAGTAGAATCGGCACGCCGAGGAGTTTGCCCCAATAAAAACAACGGCTCGATTGGGGACTCAAGCGTAGGAAGTACAGGGTGCCGCGACTTTCTTCTTTAGCGATATCTTGATGGATCAGGTAAGACCCTAAGATAAACAGGGCGATCGCTTCGAGCCAATAGAGACTTTGGATCGGGCTCAGCCAATCGGTAAATCGATAGAGGACGAGCTGCACGAAACCGGAAAGGGCGCCGACTGCAATCAGATTGCGCCGTTGTAGGCGTCCTTTCAGTTCGCGCAGGAGTTGGGGATTGAGGTCGCCGAGGCGATCGATGACAGAGGTATTCATAAGGGTCAATCGTTTGAGGTTGAACGGAAACGACGATCGCGCTCAGTCACCTTGTTTGCGATTCAAGGAGGACGGAGCGATCGCATTGAATTGGACAAACTTTGGCAGTTGGCAACAGGCGACAAGGGTGAGGCTAAATTGCAGCAGTTGACCGACGAAGACGGCGATCGCGCCGTTAAAAGTCGGCAGATCCCATGTCGCCATATTCCATAAAGACAACTGGAAAACCGAGGAGAAAAACAGGGTCGGGATTGAGAGCAGCAAAGCGACGATCGCGATCGCCCCGAGTCCTCGTAACGGGGCTTTAGAGAGGAAAACACTAAGCCAATAGCACACCAGGACTGTCAACAAGACATTAACGTAAACAAAAATTCTCGCGAGGGCTTGAAGTTTAAGCGGGGGAGCAAGTGGATAGAGAACTAACCACGGCAACCAGACGATCCCCGCAATCCCCAGTTGAATCCATACCGACCGCCACCAGGGGGACCGCCACCAGGGGGACCGCCACCAGGGGGACTCCAGTCGCGCTTTGACTGAGTTGGCAGGGTGTCCGATAGAGACGTTCGAGAAAAATAAAATCGCGCAACAGGTGATAAAACCGAGTCCCATCAACGTATCGGCGAACTCGGATGGTGACAGGGTTGACGCTTTGAGGTCGGACCACCCCAACCCGAGAAGCCAAATTTGAAAGGCGGCTTGTACCCAGCAGGCGCGACGTTGAGTCCAGTGGAATTGCCGGGCGCTATTGCGAAAGCGGCGATCGAAGACCCAGCCCACACCGCGATTGAGTAATCCTAAATGAAGGCTTGTCGCCAACAAAGCCAAATAAGGGTTATTTCCGACGGGTAATCCGAACCATTCCAGGGAGCCACCGAAATAGCGCAGCTCTAACCAATCAAACGCAGTCATAATAAGGACTGCGTAAAAAACGCCTAAAAATGCTGAAAGGGCGACGGTGCCAATTGCATTCGTCGGATTTTTGGCGTTTAAAGGCATTAAAAGTGCCAGAGTATAGAAAAAGCCGCATCCTAGAGCCAACAGGAGGTCAATACTCAACCACCAAGTCAGAGGAATGCCCGCCACCAGCACCGAAACGGCTTGCAAGGGAATCGCCAGGGCGATCGCCCAGTAGAGTAAAATCGGCACGCCGAGGAGTTTTCCCCAATAAAAACAACGGCTCGATTGAGGGCTCATGCGAAGAAAAGTTAAGGTCCCGCGCTCTTCTTCGACCGCCATATCTTTATTGAGCAGGTAAGACCCCAAAATGAATAAAGATAGAGCTTCGATCCAACACAGGGTTTGGAAGAGGTCGAGCCAATCTAAGGAGCTGGAGAGGACGAGCTGCACGAAACCGGAAAGGGCGCCGACTGCAATGAGATGGCGCCGTTGCAGGCGTCCTTTCAGTTCGCGCAGGAGTTGGGGATTGAGGTCGCCGAGGCGATCGAGTAGGGTATCGTACATGAGCGGGTTTCCTCTGGGTTGAGGCGATCGCGTCTCACGGGGTGGCGCTTATTTCCCCGTCAACAGGGGTTTGGATTCGGAGACTCCGGCGCGATTGAGTTGACGGGAGAGGGTGAAGTGCAAGCTCAAGGCGATCGCCAGTTGGGCGACGAATCCGGAGACGATGCTCGCGATCGAGGCTTCTTGTAAAATCAGCCAATAACTGCCGAATACGGAAGTCATCCATAAGGTGTGGGGTTGAGTGGAGACCGAACCGAACAGCAATCCCAATAAGGTCGGCGGTAACAAGATCGCGGTGGCGACCGTTCCTAGAGCCCAGTGACCTGCTTTAGAACTTTTAATCAGTAAGGCAATTTGGGCGATCGCGGCGTAAATCCAGATGAGAACGACGCTGGTTCCCAATCCGGCGATCGCCTGTAATTTGGCGGTGACTTCCACTCCGGACATCGAAACCGCTACGGTCCAAATCGCTGCAAATATAGCTAAATTGAGGGCGATCGCCACCAGCGCCGGACTTTTTTCGCCCCAGACTAACTCGTGCCATTTCGACACCGGGCGATCGCCCCCATCCAACGAACCGCCCGTGTCTTTGACGTAGCGCGCCCAATCGAATAGAGCTTGACGACCCGGAGAAATCCCGGCAATTACGGCTAAAAACAGCACTAAATTAATCGTCGAAACGACTGCCATCAAACTCAATACATCTGGCGTCCAATTCGCCCCCATTTCTGCGAGAGCAGGCCAAGTCAAGCCCAACAACCAGACTTGAAAACTCCCGACCAAACCATAGCTTTGCTGTTTATTTAATAAAGTGGCGTGGGGATTACGAAAACGGCGATTGAGTGCCTGCCACACCCAATAATTGGCGACGCCGACGGTCACGATCGCCCAGAGAAAAGCGAGTAAAGGCTGATGGCCGAGGTCGAAGCTAAACCACTGCCAGTCCAGTTGGCGGTAAATCAGTTTACGAAAATCAAAAAACGACAAAATCGCGTTAATATAAAACGAGCCGAGCCACAACCCCAAAAAACTCGACGCGATCGCCAAATAAGCCGTTTGGGCTAACAACGTATTGAGCAAAGCACTGGTGTAGATTAAATAACATCCCGCCCCCATTAACGTCGTAAAGCCCAATACCCAAGTTAATGGAACTCCGCCCCCGATCGCCGCCACCACAAATAGGGGAAATACCAACAACGTTCCGAAATACATCAGACTGGGAACGCCCAAAAGTTTGCCATTTAAAATGGTTTGGGAAGAGCGCGGCGACAGGCGAATAAAATTGAGCGTTCCCCGGCTTTCTTCTTTCGTGAAATCGGCCACTAATTGATAAACGCCAATACTGATTAAGGCGATCGGAAAGATCCAGGCGATCGCCTGCACGATCGTCGTCCATTCGATGCTCCAATATCCCTCGCGACAGCCGGAGGCGCCGACATCGAAACGGCTGACACACACGTAGTCGCTATTCGCGGCAACAATCAGAAATTGGAGGATTGCAGAAATGACGATCGTGCTGTAGACATGGCGCCGATTCAGTCGTCCTTTTAATTCGCGAAACAGTTGGGGATTCCAATTCCCCAAACGATCTAATAGATTAGCAAACATGGGTTAAGTCTCCAGATCCATACCACAAAGCGACTCTATTTTCTATCAGTTAGCGCGACCCGTTCCCCAACGGCGATCAAGAGGCTTGCTGGTGACCGAGTTTGAGGAAAATGGTTTCGAGATCTTCTTGGGTACAATGAAACTCCGAGAGTGGAATTCCTACAGCGACGAGCGATCGTAACAACTCGGCACTGTCTTCCGGAGTTCCCGAAAAATGAACCCGCAAGCCGTCGCCTTGTTTGTCAAGTTCCCAGCTCTCCACGTGAGAACAATTTCTCAATTCGCTTTCTAATGCCTCTAGCTTACCCAAACTGCGGATGATAATTTGCTGACGGCTCAAGCGTTTGTAAAGTTCTTTGAGCGAAGCACTTTCCACCAAATATCCCAATTCCATAATGCCGACGGAAGTACACAGTTCGGCCAAATCGCTCAATACATGGGAAGAAATTAAAATCGTCATGCCTGCTTCGCGCAAGACTTTAATAATCTCGCGAAACTGCATCCGGGCGATCGGATCTAAACCGGAAACGGGTTCGTCGAGTAACAATAAAATCGGTTCGTGAATAATCGTGCGCGCCAAACTCAAACGCTGTTTCATCCCCCGAGACAGGGTAGAAATCAAACTGTTGCGTTTGTTCCCCAGTTGCACCAATTCCAACACTTCGTACAGTCGTTGTCGGCGTCGCGGTTGGCGCAAGTAGTACAGGCGTGCAAAGTAATCGAGATAGTCCCAAACGGTTAAATCGTCATATAAAGGGAAGTCGTCGGGTAAGTAACCCAGATGGCGTTTGAGAGTGGGATTGTCACTGTCGCGGCGCAGGTGTTCGCCATTGATATAGATTTCACCTTTGGTCGGTTCTTCTGCGGTTGCCAACATCCGGATTAAGGTCGTTTTTCCGGCGCCGTTGGGTCCGATCAATCCGTAGACTTCGCCGCAAGCGACTTGTAAATCTACGTCGTTGACCGCGATTTGACGGTCGAATTGTTTCGTCAATCCGCGCGTATCGATGGCCAGTTCTGGTGTCATAGCTGTTGGGGGAATCGCTCGTGCATAGCGCATACTGACGCTAGCCTAGCCTTTGCATCTGGCGATCGTCACCGGGATGTGCCAGAAATGCAACCGGAAGGGACGCTTTTGAGCGACGACCCCCGCCAGGCGCCTCGACCGGGTTCCCTTGCAGCGATCGGTTGGGGAAGGCGCCCCGCTCCAAAAATATATAAGTTTTAATAATCGAGATTAAGTTTTTCTATTAGAAAAACCTTGATCTATACGGTCGTGCTTGTTAAATTGAGATTAAAGCAAACAAAAGTTCGTTGTAAGGAGACTAAAGATCGTGCAAACGATTCAACCGATGAACCAACAACCCGCTCTCTTCCAAAAAGCTCAAGAATTTCTCGACAATCTCAAAATTGATAATCCGAAATTGGCTCGTGTTTTATGTCAGTTGATTCCGGCGCAATGTCCGTTCGAGCGCGATATTACCCTCTTAGGTCGTCGTTTGTTGCACATTCCGCCCTTGTGTAAGCTCAATCCTTTTTACGAGCAGTTTGTCGGTTTGCGCTTTCGTTCGTTATGTTATTTAGCCGATGAATGTGGCGAAGATATCTCGCAATTTTTGGTCTAATTTGACCGATATTGTGACGATCGGCAACGACGATCGCCTCGAAATCAATCGATCGAAAACGAGTGAAACATGTTTTCTCAAGCGACACAACTGGCGATCGAGGAATGAGTCCGTTAATTTCTCCCGTTTTCTCTGCGTGCATGGGCTTCACACGGCGGTCAAACCTACGGCGATCGCCCGGACTAAAAACTCCTCTCACTCCAAAAAAAAGCCCGCCCGCACGAGTGGGGAGGCCAAGATTTTTCTCAACGGATCGAAGGGTCTAGGGAACGGGTTCGATAAAGAATGAATGAGCGCGAATAAAACAGTTTTTCCCCTGAACTTGGACCGCCATCCACGGTTGTCGTTGGGGGTCGATTTGAATCGGTTCGGAATAGGCCGAACTGGGAGAAATAGTCTGATTTTTATATAACTTACCCACCACGGAAAAATCGACGCCGGGAGCGCGACGACAGTTCAACCCCTCCGGATCGGGATCGATGACGCGCCAGAACTGGTGAAGGCGAGCGTTCCAATAATTCTCCTCGGGGTCGCTATCGGCGACATCGACTTCGGACAGTCCGGCGATCGCCTGGACGTACTTGCGATGGGCGCGAACCCAGCACCGGGTGCCGTCGTTCAGTCTCACATTTAACCAAGGATTGCCATTTTGCAGGGCAATTTCGCGGGTATCGCGATCGCGCCCGACGGCTTCGACGCGCGTTCCCGCAGGCAATCGCGCTAAAATGCGGTCTCCTCTCGGGTGTCCGATCGGATGGGTGCGACAGTTCAATCCGGCAGGGTCGGGATCGACGACACGCCAAGTGCTGTGATATTCCCTTGCAGGCATGTAATCGCCGTCTGCATTGGGACTCGGGAGCGCCCAGATCGGACTAGCCAGACCAATCGACGCGATCGTTAGGGGGAGTGCTTTAAAAATTTGCTTGAGCATCTGATAGCGCTAACTCGACAATAGATCGGGGTCGATGGAAACAGACCCTTTCCCGTATTTGAGCTATCAATACGGGGATCTGACTTCTCTAGCTATGCTCCATTCGTTCGAGGGCGCGATCGCTCCGGATAAAGTTTCAGGGGAGGCAAAAGTTTAGAGTTTAGAATTTAGACTTTAGAGTGAGGGAATCGGGAGTGGGGGAAGAGATGGTTTGGATCGGCGATCGATGGGCGCCGATGTGACTCGCCCCACAAGATTTTAGTAGGTCGCTTCAACAACTGCATTCGCGCCTTTGAGTAAATAAGTTTGTCCGGTGAGGCGATCGCGCAATTGGACTACCGTTTCCACGGACGAACCGACCTCCCAGGTCGGACCGCGACGGACGATCGCTTCGTTCAACTCTGGCGGATTGTTTCTCTCTTCTCCGGTCGGCTGAGTTTCCCAAACCCGATCGCCGTTGACCAACCAGACCCGATCGATCTCCACATTATCCGGGAGGCGATCGCCTTGTACGGTCCGCAATGTTAATGTTCCTTGCAACTTCGTATCTGCCATCGGCATGAAATCGCGCCAGAGAAAGACATCGAGCCTAATTTCTCTCCCCTCGATCGCGATCGTGTCCGGGGTCGAGAGCAATCGCGTTAACACTCCCCGTTCGGGGTCGAGGCGATCGGCGCCGCAATAATAAATCTCACTCAGTGCCGGACGGCTCCAGTGATTGGCGGGAACGTCGGTATAGGGCAACGGCAAACTCGCCGTTTGGCCGTCGCGACAGGCGGCGATAATTTCGCTCAAGCTCGGTTGTCGTAAGGGTTCGGCGTCTCCGACTCCCGCAGCCAATAAGGGAACCAGTCCGGTAAAGGCGATCGCGTGTTTCCATTTCCCATCCATCACCGTCTACTCCAATTTGCAAGCTTCGATTTCGATTAAACCGTGCAAGGATCGGTGGTTGCGATCGCCCGTTGCCGCTTTTTCAAGCGTCATCGTCGCCGAGGGAGAACCATACGCCTTTCGCCTAACAAAGGACGGGTTCGGATAACCGCCGATAGAGGGTATCGCGTTGGGCAAACGGGCGACCGATGGAGGCGATCGCCCCTTGTAGGCGTTCCGGTTCCATGCAGGTGCCACCCCGGGCTCCGGCCATCGTGGTAATGTGTTCTTCCATTAACGTCCCGCCGAGATCGTTACATCCCCACTGGAGGGCTTCGGTCGCCCCGTCCAGTCCGAGTTTGACCCAACTGGGTTGGTGGTTGGCGATCGCCTCGCCGAGGAAAAGACGCGAAACCGCCGTCAGCAATAGAGTCGCGCTCAAACTCGGTTGCTCCCGTCCCACCCGCCGTCTGAGGCTGCTGGGAGCCTGGGCGCCGACAAACGGCAGTAAAATAAATTCGCTGATGCGGGCGGCAGACAAACGGGCGATCGCGCGCTGTTGCAACGATCGCAGGCGATCGAGATGGGCGATTTGCTGTGACGCCGTTTCGATATGACCGCACAACATCGTACTGGTGGTTGGCATTCCCAACCGATGGGCCGTTTCGACGATTTCGAGCCACGTTTGACTGTCGAGTTTTTCCGGGCAAATCACCCGTCGCACGAGATCGTCTAGCACTTCCGCCGCCGTTCCCGGCATCGAATCGACCCCGGCTTCGCGCAAGACAGCGATCGCGCAATCGTAGGAAATATCGTCTTCGCGGGCGATAAATTCGATTTCTTGCGGCGAAAAGGCGTGCAGGTGTAATGTCGGCAACTCGGTTTTAATCGTGCGAACCAGTTCGACATAATAGGGCAAGGATTTGCCGTCGATTTTCGCTTGGGGATTTAACCCCCCTTGCATACAGATTTCCGTCGCCCCTCGCCGCGTCGCGTCCGTCGCTTTTTCTAAAATTTGCTCGAAATCGAGCCAAAATGCACCCTCGCTATCTGCATCTCGTCGAAAGGCACAAAAGTTACAGTGTTGTTCGCAAATATTGGTGAAATTGATATTGCGATTGATAACATAAGTGACGGTCTCTCCCGCTTGTCGTTGGCGCAGGCGATCGGCACTGTGGCGAATCTGGGCGATCGCCTCCGGTTCGGTTTGTTGCAGTAAGATGACGCCGTCTTCTGGAGAGATCGGCTCTCCGTTCGCGGCGCGATCGAGGATAGTTTCTAACGGGCGGGTCATGGCGAAGGGCGGCATCGAAAAACTCATCTATTGTAGAAAAATTCAATCGGGATTTGGGATGTTTGGATTTTAGATTTTAGATTTTAGATTGACAGCAGGGAGAGAAGCACTCGCGTACAGTACGCTACGACCTTCTGACTCCCGAGTTCTTCTATTCTCCAACTATGCGCCTAACCTCTCTTGACGTTTTTCGCGGTCTCGCGATCGCCAGTATGATTCTCGTCAACAACCCCGGTAGTTGGCAGCACGTTTATCCCCCTTTGCGTCACGCCGAATGGCATGGCTTCACCCCGACCGATCTGGTTTTTCCTGCATTTATCTTTATCTCCGGGGTGGCGATCGCCTTTTCTTTTGCCAAGTTTGGCGATCGCGAGGCGATCGATCCGTCGGTCTACTGGAAAATTGCCCGTCGCGTCCCGATTCTGTTTGTCCTCGGTCTACTACCCAATATCTTTGTCATTGTCGTGCAAGCGTTACATCACGGCGAGGCGATCGATTTGAGTACCCTGCGAATTATGGGTGTTTTGCAGCGTATTGCCCTCGCTTACGGGATCGGCGCGATCGCCATTCTCCGCCTCAACCGTCGCCAACTGGTCATTTTTTGCGCGGCGATCCTCCTGGGCTATTGGGCGGCCCTCACCTGGATTCCCGTTCCCGGTTACGGCCCCGGAGATCTCTCCCCCAAGGGAGAAGGGACCCTAGTCGCCTATCTCGATCGCCTCTTGCTCACTCCTTCCCATCTCTTAGGGAAAGGGAACTTCGACCCGGAAGGGCTGTTGAGTACCTTACCCGCCACGATTACCCTGATTTTCGGTTATTTCACCGGGGATTGGTTGCGCCAGCAGCCGATGACGAGTCAAACCAGTCTGCAACTGGCGATCGCCGCTTTATGCGCCCTCGTGGTCGGTCGTTTGTGGGGCGTCTTCTTCCCCATTAACAAGCAGTTATGGACGAGTTCGTTTGTCCTCTACGCGGCGGGATGGTCGTTACTGCTACTCGCCTTGTGTTACGAACTGATCGAAGTACGGCGCCGACGGCGGTGGGCGTTTCCCTTTGAAGTGATGGGCTTAAACTCGATTTTTCTATTTGTCGCCTCCGCATTCCTCGCCCGGATTTTACTCCTCGCCCGCGTCGGTTCCGGGGAGGAGGCCCCCAGTCTCTATACCTGGATGTACGAACATCTTTTCGTTCCTTGGGCGGGGGAGTTGAACGGGTCGCTGGCGATCGCCCTGACCATGGTTCTGTTTTGGTGGGTCGTCCTCTATTTGATGTACCGACGGCGGTGGTTTCTCAAAATTTGAGTGGGTCTCCCCAGGAGAATCGCCTCGGTCAAAATACCTACAAACCCCTCTAAATCGGGCGATCGGCCTTCAGTTTCTCGAAAATTGATCATTCTTAACAAAACTGTCGATCGACCCGGGCGATCGCCCGTCACTGCCGTTAAGTCTTCGACAATCCCCCTCAAACCCCAGTCACTCAGAGGGCTTTTAAGTGGAAATTCGGAGGCGGGCGATCGGGCGATCGCCCTTCTCATGACCCTCCCAGCGCTTCCCTCGTCGCCCCCTCAGCCCAAATCAACGGCTCGGCCTTTTGGGGGCGATCGTTTATTTTTTATATTGTAACTCTTTTTATTAAAAAAAGTACTAAAAATAAATTTTAAAGATAAAAATAAATTTAAAAATAGATAAAACAGCAATTTGTACCTTTATGATTCTACTTATCATTCCCAAGACCTTCTAAAGCGCTCAAACAGAATCAGAAGCCCTTTACCTGAAACAAAAAATCGGACAATAATGCACTCAACGAGAAAAACAGCCCCCTTTCCCAGGAAGGGATTCAAGGCGATTCAAACTTGATTCGACAGCGATCGCAATTTTGACAAGCAAGCATTAAGGAGAAGCACAGTAGTGAAACTCGCAGTTTACGGAAAAGGCGGCATCGGCAAATCCACCACCAGTTGCAATATTTCAGTAGCCCTGGCCAAACGCGGCAAAAAAGTCTTGCAAATTGGTTGCGACCCCAAACACGACAGCACCTTCACCCTCACCGGATATCTGATTCCCACGATCATCGACACCCTGCAAGAAAAAGACTTTCACTACGAAGACGTCTGGCCCGAAGACGTCATCTACAAAGGCTATGCCGGAGTCGATTGTGTCGAAGCAGGTGGACCCCCGGCGGGTGCGGGTTGTGGCGGCTACGTCGTCGGGGAAACCGTAAAACTGCTGAAAGAACTCAACGCCTTTGACGAATACGACGTCATCCTCTTCGACGTTCTCGGCGACGTCGTCTGTGGCGGCTTTGCGGCGCCCCTCAACTACGCCGACTACTGCATGATTGTCACCGACAACGGCTTTGACGCCCTATTCGCCGCCAATCGGATCGCCGCCTCCGTCCGCGAAAAAGCCCGGACTCATCCCTTGCGTCTCGCCGGACTGATCGGCAACCGCACCTCGAAACGCGACCTGATCGATAAATACGTCGAAACCGTCCCGATGCCCGTGTTGGAGATTTTGCCCCTGATCGAAGACATCCGCATTTCCCGGGTCAAAGGCAAAACCTTATTCGAGATGGCGGACAGCGATCCCTCACTCAAACCCGTGTGCGACTACTACCTCAACATTGCCGATCAAATCCTGGCCCAACCCGAGGGCGTCGTTCCCAGCGAATCTCCCGATCGCGACCTGTTCAGCTTGCTGTCCGACTTCTACCTCAATCCCGCCAAAGCCCCCGCCCCCGTCGCTGAAGAAGAAGATCTGATGATGGTGTAATCGATTCAGCTTAATTTAATTTCAGGATCGAAGGGTTGCTGAGAAAGCAGTTATGATGCAGGACAAGAGTGTGCGTCTTAAAACACTAAAAACGCTCGATCGTCATTGATTTCAGCAACCCTGGGAAATAGAGATTATGGCTTTTTTTGAAGACTTTACTGCCGCCCTCAAGCAAAAGTGGGTGCAGTATTTCCAAGACAACCGCGACTGGTTGATGCTGCACTTAAAATCGGCAGCAGTGAAGACCCCAGATGGGGGTCGGCGACCTCCTTCCTACTTCATCTTGGGAGTCATGAACGTCCTGGAACCCAAGCTAGCGCAGTTGATGTATCCCTTCTCGCAACTCAATCCCGAAGCGGACAAGCTGATTGAAGTATTGGGATTGAACTTCGACCCCGATCTCGCTAGCGGCAGAACCCCAGAACCATCGACCGAAGCGGTCAGCCCTCCGCCCAGCATCGAAGCAGAAATGCCAGAGATGGCCGAGGACAGTTGGCCGACGGAGGATGAGGGAGAAGAAGGCGAAACCGATACGGCGGTTGCCGTTGCCACTGCGGTATTTGGTGACGTCGCCAGCGATGAAGATTTCGAGGAAGAGGCGATCGAAGGGTTTGGCGAATCGGAAGTCGCCTCCTTTGAAGAGGAATCCACAGCTCTCGAAGGTTTAGAGGAAGAGGAAATCGACGGGATCGAAGAAGTCGTCGCGGTCGGTGTTGAAGAAACTTCCGAAGACGAAGGCTTTGGGGATATGGACCTCGGCAGTCTCGAAGAAAGCGAAACTTCCGAAGAAGAAGCCTTTGGGGACATGGACCTCGGCGGTCTCGAAGAAAGCGAAACTTCCGAAGAAGACGAAGGCTTCGGCGATATGGACCTCGAAGGATTAGGCGAGTCCGAGTCTGAAGACGAAGGCTTTGGGGATATGGACCTCGGCGGTCTCGAAGAAAGTGAAACTTCTGAAGACGACGAAGGCTTCGGGGATATGGACCTCGGCGGTCTCGAAGAAAGCGAAACTTCTGAAGACGACGAAGCCTTTGGGGATATGGACCTCGAAGGATTAGGCGAGTCCGAGTCTGAAGACGAAGGCTTTGGGGATATGGACCTCGGCGGTCTCGAAGAAAGTGAAACTTCTGAAGACGACGAAGGCTTCGGGGATATGGACCTCGGCGGTCTCGAAGAAAGCGAAACTTCTGAAGACGAAGGCTTCGGGGATATCGACCTCGAAGGATTCGGCGAGTCCGAGTCTGAAGAACCTGGATTTGATGAAAATCCGTTTGGAATGTCCGAGTCTGACAACGACGATTTCGGCGATATGGACTTGGATGCGTTAGGGGAATCCGATTCGGACGAGGATGACTTGAGCGATATCGATTTAGATGCGTTAGGCGAATCCGATTCGGACGAGGATGACTTGAGCGATATCGATTTAGATGCGTTAGGCGAATCCGACTCGGACGACGATGACTTTGCCGATGTGGATCTCGACGCCCTAGCTGATGAAATTGAGTCCGATGACGACGATCGCGATATGTCGAATATGTTGTCTGACTTGTAAGTTAATTGAGCCAATTTTTGGCTAGCCATTTGTACACGAGAGGAGAATTATTCCATGAGTGTGGCCCAATCTGAAGCGCTGACCTTTGAGTGCGAAACTGGCAATTATCACACGTTTTGTCCGATTAGCTGCGTGGCGTGGCTTTATCAGAAGATTGAAGATAGCTTTTTTTTGGTGATCGGAACCAAAACCTGCGGCTACTTCCTCCAAAATGCGATGGGAGTGATGATCTTCGCCGAACCGCGTTATGCAATGGCGGAACTCGAAGAAGGTGATATTTCCGCTCAACTCAACGATTATGAAGAGTTGAAACGCTTGTGCTTGCAGATCAAACGCGATCGCAATCCCAGCGTCATCGTTTGGATCGGCACTTGCACTACTGAAATTATTAAAATGGACCTCGAAGGTCTAGCGCCGAAGCTGGAAAGCGAAATCGGAATTCCGATCGTGGTGGCCCGTGCAAATGGCTTGGACTATGCCTTTACTCAAGGCGAAGATACCGTACTCGCCGCGATGGTGCAACGGTGTCCGAGTAAGGTGGATAAAGAAGAAGAGAAGCAAGAGCGCAACGCCATTCAAAAACTGCTCAGCTTCGGGCGCAAAAACGAACAAGACTCACCGGAAACCGAAACCGAATATGGCAATCACCCGCCTTTGGTTCTGTTTGGTTCGCTCCCCGATCCGGTGGTCACCCAGTTAAGCTTGGAACTGAAGAAACAAGGGATTGCCGTTTCCGGTTGGTTGCCGTCCAAACGCTACACCGAACTCCCGGTTATTGAAGAAGGATATTATGCTTGCGGCGTCAATCCTTTCCTCAGCCGTACCGCGACGACCTTTATGCGCCGTCGCAAGTGCAAGTTAATCGGCGCGCCGTTCCCTATCGGACCCGATGGAACGCGGGCGTGGATTGAGAAAATTTGCTCGGTCTTCGGGATCGAACCGCAAGGGCTGGAGGAACGGGAAGCTCAAATTTGGGCGAATTTAGAGGATTACGTCCAATTGATTCGCGGTAAGTCGGTTTATTTTATGGGCGATAATTTGTTAGAAATTTCCCTCGCCCGTTTCTTGATTCGTTGCGGGATGACTTGTCCGGAAATCGGCATTCCTTATATGGACAAGCGCTACCAAGGTGCGGAACTCAAGTTATTAGAGGAAACGTGCCACCAAATGGGGGTTCCGGTGCCGAAGATTATCGAAAAACCGGATAACTACAACCAACTGCAACGGATTCAACAGATGCAACCGGATTTGGTGATTACGGGAATGGCCCACGCGAATCCGTTGGAGGCGCGCGGAATCAGTACGAAGTGGTCGGTAGAGTTTACTTTCGCTCAGATTCACGGCTTTACGAATGCCCGGGATATTCTGGAGTTGGTGACTCGTCCCCTACGCCGCAACAACAATCTCAAGGATCTCGGCTGGGATCGGTTGGTGAAGGAAGAGGCGAAAGTGTAGCGATCGCGCTCCGCGTAAAGTAGAACGAGTAGAGTTGTTGTTTGTTCTCAGTTCAACTCAGTTCAAAAAAAGAGGAGAGTTCGCATCACTCTCCTCTTTTTTGGATCCCCCGGTTTTGGATCGCCCGGTTTTGGATGGCTTATTGCGGAATATGGCTCGTCCGCGATCGGGTCGAAGCAATTTTTCGGGAAATTTCTAAATTGCTCAAAAGCTTGTCATCTTTGACTTTCAGCCTTTAAAGTGTCGCGGAAAAGTTGCCAAAATCAGGAATTTTCCCAAAAAAAGCAAATTTAGGGGTTGTCAAATCAGAAAGGATTTGGTTATACTAGCTGAGGCGACGCGGGATAGAGCAGTCTGGTAGCTCGTCGGGCTCATAACCCGAAGGTCGGTGGTTCAAATCCGCCTCCCGCCACTTACTTGAAGAAACCCGGTAGCGATAAAAAGCTGCCGGGTTTTTTGCATGGGCTGATTTTGAATTCGCTTCGGGGCTTGGGACGATCGCCGGAACGATCGCCCCAAGCTGTCACCCGTTAGGTTTCGCCGTCGCCGTCTACTTCCGGGGCCGGATCGAAGGTAATCCAGTCTAAATAGTGGGGGTCTTCGATCAGCAGTTCGGACAGCAGAAAGCCGGAAATCGTCCAAGTTTGATATTTTCTCGCTTCTTTACCGATTAAGCGCCCATTTTTACCGTCGTAATATTCGGGCCACTCGTCTTTTTGCAGCCGATCGCCCGCGATCGCGATCGCCCGTTTCGCTAAGTCGGCGCGATCGGTTTTGATGGCGGCGGCGGTCAACATCCACAACAGGACGGGCCAATTGCCGCCATTATGATAGGACCAGGGGCGGTTTTTCGGGTCGCATCCGGTCAGTAACTCCCAGTCGCGGTCTTTTAACGCCGGAAAGCACATTTTCACGGGCATCTGACCGATTAAATCGCTCCAGCGTTGCTCGAAAGTTTTCATAATTCCCTGGGATTGGGCGATCGTGGTCATCGACGCCATCACCGCCATCAAGTTTCCCGCACTGAAAAACCGACAGTCTAACAGGGACGGACCTAAGTTTCCCGCTAAATACCCGCCGCCTTCGGGTAACCAGCGACTGAGTTGGTCGTAAGGAATCGAATTGGAATAAATATTAAACTGATTGAGGGCTTCTTCGCCGTATTCTTCCCCTTTATAGCGATAGATAATATTTAATCGTTCTAAATCCAGCCAATAATGATGGCGCAAGTGATGGGCGAGGGGTTTTAAGCGATGTTTGACCGCTTGATTGGTATAGGAGTTTTGTTCGTTATCTAATAACAGTTCTCTGGCGGCTTGTAAGGCGGCGAAAAAGAGGGATTGAATCTCGACCGGATGCCCGTTAATCCCCATGCGGCGGTCAATGGCGCAGGCACCGTCGGGAACGAGTAAGGTGGGGTATAAATCAAACCGCGCGATCAAGCACAGTTCCATAATTAAGCGGATGCCCCGTTGAAAATCTGGCTGGTGGGCGAGGGATATTTCTCCGGTGGCTTTGACGTAGGCGCGCAAGAGGAACATCCACCACAAACAGGAGTCTACCGGGGTGACTCGACCGATCGCGTGGTCGCCAAAATCGGCTTTTAAGACTTGTTCTTCTTTGGCGTGGACGACTTTAAAACTGGCGGGCATTAAACCGCGACCGGGTTCTAAAAATTCGAGTTGTCTCTCTTTGATTTGCAGTTTTAAGGTTTGGATGAGGAAGTTTCGGACAATTTCAGTTTGTCCTTTGAGCAAAAAGACTAAGGCAGAGGAGACAAAATCGCGGATGAAGCACTGATCGTAGTTGAGTGCGGATACATGCGGATCGCAGGCGGCAACGGTTCCGACGGGGCGATCGTAATAATAAATAATCGAGTCTTGCAATCGTTCCCAAGCTTGTTCGAGGAGGGTGCTACTGTTGCCCATTGACCAGTGAAATAGTGAATTGCACTTTTAGCTTATAGTAGAGTGCTGGTTGCTTTGGCGATCGCCCGCTCAAAATCAGCGATCCCCTTCGCCGAGATGGCAAAGGGGAAGATCGGGCGATCGATCGCGCCCGGCTGGATCGGGGCTTTAGGCGAGGGCGGGGACGGGTTGGAAGTGCGCGGCGATTTCGGTGGCAAATCCGACGAAGGAACTGTAATCGCGGGCGACAATGGCGACGTTTAAGCCGCAGGTTTTGGCGTGGTGGGCGGTGTAGGGACCAAAACAGGCGATCGCGTAGGGGTTTAGGTCCGATGGGGAGACGACGGTTAATAGGGCTTCGATTTCGGCGCTGCTGCTGAAGGCGATCGCGTCGAGTTTACCGGATTTCAATAATTCTAATTCGACTTGATAACAGGCCGGATCGATGACGGCGGTGGTGTAGGCGTTGACCCGAGTCACTTGCAAGCCGAGATTTTCCAACCCGGCGATGAAGTTGGGCACGACTTCCGGTTCGCGAAAGCCGACGATTTCGGGGACGGGAACGAGGATGTTCTGTCCTTCGATGTCGGCGACTTTCCCGAGTTCGGCGACGATCCCTCCGGGACTGGATTCGCCGGGAATCAGATCGACGCTCAATCCAAATTCGGCAAGGCGTTCGGCGTCTTTGGCAATGGCGCAGGAACAGGGACGGTCGAGGTGGCGCAGGGGAATGTGCAGGGCCTGCATCCGTTCGTAAACGGCTTCGATGCTGTTGCGACTGGTGAAGGCGATCCAGTCGAAGTCCGGCAGGTGTTGTAAGGCGTCGTCGAGGGCGTCGGTGCAGCTTAAGGCCCGGGTTTCGATGGTGGGCATCAATAGGGGAAAGCCGCCGCGACGGGCAATTTCGGCGGCGAAGCGAATGGCGTAATTGCGCGGGGCGGTGACTAAAATCCGTTTGCCCCACAGGGGGAGTTGGGAGGAAGGAATCAGAGGGCTAATATCTGTCATGGCAGGTGCGATCGAGTTGAGCGAGGACGGGCGATCGCCGAGTGCTGGATCGAGCTGCGATCGCGAGGGAAGGCACGATTGCTTCCCATGCTATCGGAAAACTCATCAAACGCACCTGCAAAAAAACTGATGCAGATCTTAAAGATCTTAAGGTGGTTGGAGATGGCGTAGGAAACGGCGGGGTCGCTTTCGGGAGGGGCGATCGTCGGGACAATTTTATCAAGCAACTCTCGATCGCGAACATCTCAAAAAACCTCGTAGGGGTTTGGTCAC
Source organism: Oxynema mangrovii CENA135 (assembly GCF_016632315.1). Lineage (NCBI taxonomy): Bacteria > Bacillati > Cyanobacteriota > Cyanophyceae > Oscillatoriales > Oscillatoriaceae > Oxynema > Oxynema mangrovii. The sequence continues at coordinate 632,568 of NZ_JAEOXH010000001.1, forward strand.
CCAACCCTGGAGGGGGAGGGGTTTGGAAACCAAACCCCTACAGGACATTCCTTCGGGTTTTAATCCCCTTGCGGGGAGTCAGGTAGGGTGTGTTAGGCGGCGATGATTTGTGATTTCCCAGGGTTAATTTATCTGTCCGCCGTAACGCACCATTTTCTAATTCTAAGAATTGGTGCGTTACGCGGGAATCTAATTTACTGGACTTTCGCCGGATGTTTTTGCCC
>NZ_JAEOXH010000001.1:632801-766763 GCF_016632315.1 Oxynema mangrovii CENA135
GAGGGGTTTGGTAACCAAACCCCTACAGGACATTCCTTCGGGTTTCAATCCCCTTGCGGGGAGTTGGGCATAAGTGACTAAAGTGTACTCTCCCGAATGTAACTGGTTCTCAGAGGAATCTCCTGAGTTTCAATCCCCTTACGGGGAGTTGGGCATAAGTGACTGAGTACGATGAACAGTGGGAAAGCTGTAAGGAAGTCATTCCGTTTCAATCCCCTTACGGGGAGTTGGGCATAAGTGACGATTGTGGGGATAGAATCCTTTACGCTTCTCTAGAAGACCAGTTTCAATCCCCTTACGGGGAGTTGGGCATAAGTGACTTGATGCAGAGGAGATCTTCCTGGCTCCTTCAGAGGTGTTTCAATCCCCTTACGGGGAGTTGGGCATAAGTGACCTAAGTTACTATCTCGCTTGGAAGAATTAGGTGTAAGGTTTCAATCCCCTTACGGGGAGTTGGGCATAAGTGACTTACCTTTCAATATCAATCTTCCTATCAAGGGAGAACTGTTTCAATCCCCTTACGGGGAGTTGGGCATAAGTGACTCGGAAAGTACTTATGAATATCGATTCCATTTGGGATCAGTTTGTTTCAATCCCCTTACGGGGAGTTGGGCATAAGTGACCCGAGTCGTATGTATGGTCACCCCAGTCCCTTAAATAAGTTTCAATCCCCTTACGGGGAGTTGGGCATAAGTGACTTTATTATTTGAATAGCTAAAGAGAAGTCTTCTCGATGTTTCAATCCCCTTACGGGGAGTTGGGCATAAGTGACGGAAGATGGACACCGGGAGACATTCAACCATATGGATGCGTTTCAATCCCCTTACGGGGAGTTGGGCATAAGTGACGGAAGATCCGAATACCCTTTAAGTATTTAGGCAATCAAAGGTTTCAATCCCCTTACGGGGAGTTGGGCATAAGTGACTTCTGTAATCACTACAACTCCTCGTAACAGTAACGGTGAAGCTGTAAGGTTTCAATCCCCTTACGGGGAGTTGGGCATAAGTGACTGTGTGCTACAACTGGAACCCCAATAAAGAAGGGTTCAAGGTGTTTCAATCCCCTTACGGGGAGTTGGGCATAAGTGACAGAGTTACCCGCTCAGTTCCCTGAGAATAATGAGTACAGTTTCAATCCCCTTACGGGGAGTTGGGCATAAGTGACAGATGATCTCTAAAGCAACCTCCCCAATAGGTTTCATATCATTAGTTTCAATCCCCTTACGGGGAGTTGGGCATAAGTGACAGATTGGATGAAGCGGGAACGTACCTGGTGGGCTGAAGGTTTCAATCCCCTTACGGGGAGTTGGGCATAAGTGACCCTATGCCATTGAAACCCTTGCTGTATCTGGTTTTCAAGGTGCGTTTGCGCCAGAGTACGGAGACCGTCCGTTACAAAACTTAACGCTTTGTTTTAGCGACTGAGGATTTGCCCAAAATCGGGCAAAAACGAGGAAGAAGGTAATCACGACACCGTAACTGCGGAAAAAACAGATAAGGCTCGCTGCCAATCCCTTAATCGCTGTATCCAACCATAAAGCTCTTTCCGTCATCGGTCAACCCTCGCGCAAACAATCGTTACAAAAACCCCGATCGCCCGACCTGAAGCCGATCGCGCCCACTGCCGACCCCCTTATCCCCGAGGAACCCGAATGAGGGCTTCACAAATCACTGCCGATCCGGCCCCGGGACGACAGGCGTGCTCGCTGATGTGGCGCTTCCAGGCGCGCGACCCCGGCTGTCCGGCAAACAGTTGCAACAGGTGACGGCTCATTTTGTGCAAGCGCACCCCGGCGCCCACCCAGCGATCGATATAAGGCACCATCCGTTCCACCACCTCGTGACGGGTCGGCGGCGCCGAGGCTACCCCGAAAATAGCGCGATCGCACGGCGCGAATAAATAAGGATCGTCGTAAGCGGCCCGTCCGACCATCACCGCATCGACCTGCTGCAACTGCTGCTCGATTTGCGCCACAGTTTTAATCCCGCCGTTGATTTCGATCCACAAATGCGGAAACTCCTGCTTCAACCGATAGACATCGGCGTAACGCAACGGCGGCACATTGCGATTTTCCTTGGGATTCAACCCCGACAACCACGCCTTGCGCGCGTGGACCGTGAAGCGACGACAGCCCGCCCCGGCGACCACCGACACAAAGTGAGCCATGTCCTCGTAGCGGTCGCGATCGTCGATCCCGATCCGGTGTTTGACGGTTACGGGTAAGCGCGTCGCCGCCCGCATCGCCGCTACCGCCTCCGCCACCCGTTCCGGTCGAGCCATCAGACAGGCGCCGAAATTGCCATTCTGCACCCGAGAACTGGGACAACCGACGTTTAAATTGAGTTCGTCGTAACCGAAATCTTCGGCAATTCGGGCGCATTCCGCCAATTCGCGCGGGTCGTCGCCGCCAATTTGCAGTGCAAGCGGTTTTTCTTCCGGGGAAAACCCCAGGAGGCGATCGCGATCGCCGTGAATAATTGCCGCCGAGACCACCATTTCGGTATACAACAAAGTCTCGCGGGTAATTTGACGCATGAAATAGCGGAAGTGGCGATCGGTCCGATCCATCATCGGCGCCACACTCAAGGGACGGCCCGCCGGGCGATCGTCGGGGGAGTGGAGGACGGAAGCAGAACGGGGAAGGGTTGAGGTCATTTTGATTTGAGATTTTAGATCCTTATTGATTTTAGATTGTTTTGATTTTAGATCTTTGGGTGGGAACGGTCGATATACGTTGCAAAGCTAATACAAAATTGAATTAATTTTTTCAAAAAAACGGGAGACGGGCGATCGGGCGATCGCCGGGGTATGCTATAAAAGTACAGTATCCCGACTAATTTACCGTAGATTCTGACCGAGGCGATCGTCCCGTCTCGGCCAACTTGTGGATCTCGTGTCACAATTAAGTTAGGGAAAACGACTTTTAAATCACTCCCTGAGAGGTCACCAATCGTGGGTATTGTTGTTGAAAACGTCTCGAAACGATTCGGAAATTTTGCCGCCGTCGATTCCGTCAGTTTGACCGTAAAAACGGGCTGCCTGATGGCCTTACTCGGCCCGTCCGGTTCGGGAAAATCCACCTTATTGCGCTTGATTTCTGGCTTGGAAACCCCGGATAGCGGCAAAATTTGGCTGATCGGCCAGGATGCCACCTACCAAAGCGTCCAAGAGCGCAATATCGGTTTCGTTTTCCAGCATTACGCCCTATTTAAACATCTGAGCGTTCGGCAAAACATCGCCTTCGGGCTGGAAATTCGGAAAATGCCCAAAGCGAAGGTCAAACGGCGCGTCGAACAACTGCTCGATTTAATCCAATTAGAAGGTTTGGGCGATCGCTACCCCAACCAACTCTCCGGCGGTCAGCGACAACGGGTCGCCTTGGCCCGGGCCCTCGCCGTCGAACCCCAAGTGTTGCTCCTCGACGAACCTTTTGGCGCTTTAGATGCAAAAGTTCGCAAAGATTTACGCGCTTGGTTGCGCCGCCTCCACGATGAAGTCCACGTCACCACGGTGTTCGTCACCCACGACCAGGAAGAAGCGATGGAAGTCGCCGACGAAATCGCCATTTTCAATCAAGGTCACATCGAACAAGTCGGGTCCCCCTCGGAAATTTACGATCGCCCCGCCACGCCGTTCGTGATGAGTTTCATCGGTCCGGTCAACGTTTTACCCAGTCATTCGCGCATTTTCCAAGATCGGCCCGTCGATGGCGCCGGAAAACAGGTGTTCGTTCGCCCTCACGATGTAGCCGTCGCCCCCGTCGCCAGCGACAACAGCGCCCCGGCGCGCGTCGTGAGAATCGTCAATCTCGGTTGGGAAATTCAAGCGGAACTGCAACTCGATGACGGTCAGATGGTGGTCGCCCATTTAAGCCGGGAACGGTTCGACGAACTCAATCTCGAACCGCAACAACGAGTCTTCGTGAGTCCCAGAGAAGCAAAATCGTTTCCCCTGCATTATTCGATTTAATTTGGCTAATTCTCCCTGATTTTAGCTTAAATTCCTCTTTTTTAACCGATTATCTCGCTTCAGATCCGGTTTCTCTTTTCAAAGAGAGCGCGCGGGGGGCAGCCCGGTTGGCTCTTCTCTCATTTCCCTCTCTCATTTCCTCCCTGGTGGGATTGCATTTCTATCTCAAACCATGTAAAATCGACCCTCGTCATTGTTAACCCCATAATCTCGACCGATTTACCGTAGATTAAAAGGAAAAGCACTCATGAATTGGCATCGTTCTATCGCTCTATTGCTGGTCGGAACCTTTTCCGGCGTGGCGATCGCCGCCTGCACCGGGGGCGATCGATCCTCCGAAAATTCCCTCGAATTGACCCTAGTTTCTTATGCCGTCACCCGCGCTGCTTATGAAAATATCATTCCTAAATTTACTGCGGAATGGAAAGAAAAACACGGCCAAGATATCACCTTCACTCAAAGTTATGGCGGTTCTGGATCCCAAACTCGTGCCGTAGTTGACGGTTTAGAAGCGGATATCGTCGCCCTCGCCTTAGCCTTAGATACTCAAAAAATTGAAGAAGCCGGACTGATCGATCCGGGCTGGGAAAATGAAGCGCCGAATGGGGCGATCGTTCATAAATCCGTCGCCGCTTTAGTCACCCGAGAAGGCAATCCCAAACAGATTAAAACCTGGCAAGATTTAGCCAAACCAGATGTCGCCACCATTACCGCCAATCCGAAAACCTCCGGGGGCGCGCGCTGGAATTTCCTCGCCTTATGGGGTGCCGTAACCCGCACGGGAGGCGACGAAACGGCAGCCGGAAACTTCGTCACTCAAGTTTTTGAAAACGTCCCCATCTTACCCAGAGATGCCCGGGAATCGAGCGACGTTTTCTTCAAACAAGGTCAAGGAGATGTGTTAATTAACTATGAAAATGAGGTAATTTTAGCCGCAATTAACGGTCAAAAACTTCCCTACGTTGTTCCCGATGTCAATATTTCTATTGATAATCCGATCGCCGTGGTCGATGCCAATGTAGACCGACATGGAACCCGGGAAGTCGCCGAAGCTTTCGTCGAATATTTGTTCACGCCAGCAGCACAACGGGAATTTGCTAAGGTCGGCTTTCGTCCCGTCGATGCCAGTGTCGCTGAAGAGTTTAAAGAGCAATATCCGGAGGTGAAGACTTTATTTACTGTTGAGGATTTAGGCGGCTGGGATAAGGTGCAAACTCAATTCTTCGATGAAGGAGCATTTTTCGATCGAATGCTCGCCGAAATTAATCGCTAAGGTTCAGGGATATTGCGGATATGAATGGCAATTTCGGGTTTTGAAAATGAACAAAAATCGCTTTTACTGGCGAATTTTCCCAGCGCTGACTTTGGGAATCGGGACAGTTTTAATCGGGGCGATCGCGGGGTGTTCGCCCTCGGGAAATTCGGGGAACACGGTAGAGTTGACCCTCGTATCTTACATGGTGACTCATGCCGCTTACCAGCACATTATTCCCCAATTTGCCGAGCAGTGGCAGCGCGATCGCGGTCAAACCGTGGTCGTTCGTGAAAGTTACGGCGCCTCTGGAAACCAGACCCGGACGGTGTTACACGGATTGGAAGCCGATGTCGTCGCCCTCGCGTTGACCCTCGATATCCGGCAAATTGAGAAAGCCGGACTGATCGATCCGGGGTGGGAACAAGAGGCGCCAAATGGGGCGATCGTGACGCGATCGGTTCCAGCCCTGGCCGTTCGCGAGGGCAATCCCCAGCAAATTAAAACATGGGCGGATTTAGCAAAACCCGGGGTGACTGTCCTGACGCCCAACCCGAAGACCTCCGGTGTCGCTCGTTGGAATTTCCTCGCTCTCTGGGGTTCGATAACGCAAACGGGGGGGAGTCCGGAAGAAGCTTTGCAATTTACCCGCAATGTATTTGCCAACGCTCCCGCCTTGCCGAAGGACGCGCGCGAAGCGACGGATATTTTCTTTCGCGACCATCGCGCCGACGTGCTGATTAATTACGAAAACGAGTTGATTTTAGCACAATTAAACGATCGCCCGATTTCTTACTTCGTTCCCGAGGTCAACTTGGCGATCGAACATGCGGTCGCCGTGGTCGATCGCAATGTCGAAGCCCACGGCAATCGAGAAGTCGCCGAAGCTTTTGTGCGATACCTGTTTACGCCGGAAGCTCAACGGGAATTCGCCAAAGTCGGTTTTCGTCCCGTCGATCCCACGGTGGCGGCAGAGTTTAGCGACCGCTATCCCCCAGTGAATCGTTTATACACTATCGAAGATTTAGGCGGTTGGGATGCCTTACAAGCCCAGTTTTTCGACGAAGGGGGGATCTTCGATCGCATTGAAGCGGCGATCGGCCCTTAAATCCGTTGCTAAATACCATGCAAAACCAACGTAAAACAACGTGAAATAACCTGAAATAATGAAACATATTTCTTGGCCGTGGCGGATAACTTTCGGCTACATGACCATCATGTTACTGTTACCGATTGCCGCTTTATTCCTCAGTGCTTCTACCAAAGGATTCGCCGAATTTTGGCGAATTGCGACCAGTCCGATCGCGATCGCCGCTTACGATGTTACCTTTATCACCGCCTTACTCGCTGCCGGACTCAATGGTATTTTTGGCACCTTAATCGCTTGGGTTTTAGTGCGTTATGAATTCCCATTCAAGCGAATTGTCGATGCGACGATTGACTTACCTTTTGCCCTTCCCACGGCGGTTGCCGGATTGAGTTTGGCAACAGTTTACAGTGAAAATGGTTGGATCGGTTCTTTACTCGCACCCTTTGGGATTAAAATTGCGTTTACGCGATTGGGAGTTTGGGTCGCGATGCTGTTTATTTCTTTACCATTTGTGGTCAGAACGTTGCAACCTGTATTGCGAGAAATTGAACCCGAGATCGAAGAATGTGCCTGGTGTTTGGGGGCATCGAAAAGCCAAACCTTTTGGCGAGTTCTTCTCCCTCAAATGATTTCGCCTATTTTAATCGGTGTCGCCTTGGGATTTTCAAGAGCAGTCGGTGAATACGGCTCGATCGTGATTGTCGCGTCCAACATTCCTTTTAAAGATTTAATTGCTCCCGTTTTAGTGTTTCAACGCTTAGAACAATACGACTATTACGGAGCAACGGTTATCGGTACGGTTTTGTTAGTTGTTTCGTTGCTTATTTTATTAGCTATCAATTTTTTACAAGCTTGGGGAAGACGCTATGCATGAAGTCAATCAAACTCGATCTGATTTAGCGATTTATCACTCTCAAAAATCGATTGAGTGGGGAAGAAAAATTGCAATTGTTCTCGCGATTATTTACCTCGCTTTAGTGTTATTTATTCCGGCAATTAATGTATTTTTTCAGGCATTTCGTAAAGGGGTTGCTCCTTTTCTCCATAATCTCGCGGAACCTGCGTTTTTACATGCCGTTACTTTAACCGTAATTGTGGCTGCTATTGTGATTCCAATTAATACAATTTTTGGATTATGTGCGGCTTGGGCGATCGCCCGCGATAAAATTCCGGGACGAACCTTAATTACTAGCGTCATTGACTTACCCTTTTCCGTCTCTCCGGTGGTGGCGGGATTGGCGATTGTTTTGCTTTACGGACGCAATGGATGGTTTGCTTCGATCCTCGATTTTGCCAACATTAAAGTGATTTTTGCCCTTCCCGGCATCGTCATTGCCACTTTGTTTATCACTTTGCCCTTCGTCGCCCGTTCCGTGATTCCCGTTCTCGAAGAAACAGGCGCCGACCAAGAAGAAGCGGCGAAAACCCTCGGCGCCACAGACTGGCAAATTTTCTGGCGCGTCACCTTACCTAACATTCGCTGGGGTTTACTCTACGGACTGATTCTCACAAATGCGCGCGCGATGGGCGAATTTGGGGCCGTCGCCGTCGTTTCCGGGAATATTATCCGCAAAACCCAAACCCTGCCTTTATTTGTCGAGGAAGCGTACAAGCAATATCAAACCCAAGCCGCCTTTTCGGCGGCGGTGTTGCTGTCGTGTCTCGGGGTCGTCACTTTAGTTCTCAAGGAAATTTTGGAACGCAAAACCAAAATTGAAGACCTTTGATAACACCGGGTGTATGATTTAAAGAGATCTTTTAAAGAGATCTTTTAAACAGATGCGATCGGGTGTGAGACCGTGGAAGAATTAGGGCGCTTCTTTGAGGTGGGCTTCAATATCGGCATTTTGGCGGAGATCGAACGTCGCAATCTCCGCCATCCTTTCGGTTCGTGTTACCGACAGGAGTTAGCAAGTCTCAGGTTATCGAAAATTGTCCGCCGAATTGTTAAGAAATATGAGGCGATCGCCCCTCAAAATGTCGCGATTGTCACTCAATGGACGCAGTTTTTTTTACTCAAAGGATTTGTATCGGGATTAAACTTTTTTCGAGAATATTTAAAGGCTACCAATTGGAGCGATCGCCAACTTCAACAACTAGAAATTCTTTACTATCAATGCAATTTTGGTAACGACAACACGGTAGGAACTTCCCAAAAAACCCATAGAGATCGAATACGGGACTATTTCGCTCAATTAGGGATGGCAGAAGAAAGCGATCGCCTCAACCTGCAGTACAAAGGTAAAGGCCAATTTTTGCAAGCCGATACTCTTTTATGGTTGCGTCATCGTCAAAAACACCGGATTGTTTGTGTCGATTTATCCGTATTTTCGGTCAAATCCGCCGCCGATTTAGTTCCCCTCGACGAAATCGAAATATTGCGACAGCTACTCGCGACTGAAATCAAGTATTTGCGATCGAAAAGTGTGTTTTCCAAACTGCGGATCGATACCGGACAGCAAGAAGATTTTGACTTGCACTTTTCTCAAGATTTAAGGCGCTATTTTACCGCTTTTAAGCGTAAAGACAAAGAAAGTGCTAAATTAATTCAAGCCGGATCTTACACGTATAGTTTTTATCAGTTTTTGCAAAAACTCGGTCGTTTAGACAATGCAAAATCGGTTATTTTAAATGTTGTCGGCTACAGCGATCGCCAGATTAGTAATTTATCGATCTCTCCCGAAAATATCGATCTTTTAAAAACTTGCGCCTATATTTATAAAAACGAACCATCAGACGCTCAAATTAAAGAGACACGACATCAAGTATTAGAGATCGTTCGGCGTAATGCAGCCAAAAGTTTTGAAAATGGAACTGATTTAGTCAATCAATTATTAGATATTTTGTCTAATAATTCAGCCAATGGTATTTCTCAAGTTGTTCATCAAGAACATCTCGATAACTTTGTCAATTCCATTGGGATTGTAGGCGACGATCTCGCCGATCGCCTGCAAGTGGAAAGAGGGAGTCAATTGCGATCGGCGCACGCTCAACTTATTGAAAAAGCTCTTAATTCCGACGATATTTATTTATTTTTAACGGGAAATCCTGGGATCGGTAAAACAACGGCGATCGCCAATTTCTTAAAACAACATTTTGATGAAGGCTTTTTGTTTTTATATATCAGTCCGCGAAAACAAGTAAATTTAGATATTATTGAAAAATTTAAAGATGAAACTAGCAATTTATGCGACGATCGTCTTTTCTGTATTACTAGCAACTCGGTCATTATCAAAGAAAATAACGGCCTCAAAACAGTTCTCTATCACGCCAATAAAAACCAAAATAATTTCACAGTAAACACCGTCAATTTTATCCCAATCAACGATCGAAGTTCCAATTCTAAAAAGTCGGAACGACCCACTTCGTTACACCAACCCCGACAAGATACCATCTGTAGTTTAAAAAATCGAAGTTCTGGAGTTTTACAGAGTTTATGTGAAGCTATTAATGGCATTCTTATTCAAGAAATTTCTAACCATACAATTGCTACAGTTGCCATTCAGTCTTTACGTATGACTGGCGAAGAGTCTTCGACATTAACCCATCTCGATCGCATTTTTGCTAGTGCCTACAATAGTAGAGAACAGCGAGTTATTCCTGCAAAAATGGCGGCAATATCGCGACGAATTAAACATTTGTTTATCGCGATCGATGAGATTACAGGAGATGATAGTGGGGTTAGCTTTTTTAAAGGAATTCGCGAGTTTATCGATAAATTTAATCTAACTGAATATGGATTTAATCTTAAAATTATTGTTGCCGATGCTTCAATTGTCGATTCTCAAGTCATCGAACAACATCTATCCGATTCTTCACCGGAACTGGATAAAATATATGTTCGGCGCACGAAATCGGATATAGAACCGCTTTCCGTACAGGAATTTAATTTTAAAAATAAGAAAGCGCGATCGATTAACACCAATTCTTATCCCGCGTCCAGTTTAGATTTAACTTACAAAGTTTTTCTGGAAACCATCGAATTTTCGCGAAATCCTTTTAAATACGATGCTAATAATGCGCTAGTTTCGAGTATCCAAGAGAGTATTTTTCAAGATATCTGCAATCTACTCGATCGCGAGGGTTCGGCGCAAATCTTAGTTTATATCCAGGACAAACGACGATTGCAGCAACTGATCGAACAGTTAAAAAATCAGCGCAAACGATTTCAATACGGTTCTGACTATTTAGAAATTCATGCAAATTTATCCGATGCAGAAAAATCGCTCATCCAACAATACAAACAAGATGCAAAAGTTATTTTTATGACCTCTTCGGCGAGTCGTGGCTTATCCTTCCCAAAAGCACGACATATTTTAGTAGATATTCCTCAATTTCAAATTGAAAGAAACTTGATGGAAGTTATCCAAGTGATTTATCGCGCGCGCGGGAATTACTGGGAAAATGGAGAATTAAAGACTCTCGATAATTTGAGCAAAGAGATTGTTTTCTATTTAGGAGATCGCGCCATTTATTATCCTGGGGATTCCGAGAGTCATTCCGAGGAAGAACTCAAGTTATCTAAAGCTTTTTCACGTCAGGAAAGCTTACTGAATATCTTAAATATTCTGTTGATTCTCAAAGTTTCGATTTTAACGCGAATTGTCGGCGCGGGACGCCTCGGACGCAAGAAAGATTACAGCATTATTCCAATTGGTGGTAAATCTGTATCGGCGTCAGGAATGACATTTACCGATCGCATGGCGAATTTAATCCGTCAGTTAAAAAACGAACATCGCCGCCTTCCCAGTCACCAACAACTTAAAAGAGTTTATACCAGTTTAGAAAAGTTGCTCGGTGATGCAGAATTTGTTTTAGATAAGCGTTCTCAAAAAGATTTTAAAGAAACTTATTTATCTTTAAAGAATTCTTTTTTCTCTAAATTTGTGAAAGCTTGCGATCGCTTCGATCGCCTCCTGGATTTAAAAGATATAGAAACGGGCTATTTAAACGGAAATTTGCTCGTCGTTCCCATCTCAAATCGTCGATTAGAAGAAAGTTACACGATTGCTTTAGAAACACAAATTAAGCGATATGCAACGCCAGATTTAATCGAAGATATGCGCGCGATCGGACGCAATCGGCAATATCCCGAAAACTTACAAACGGCGATCGAAGATGGCGCACTCGAACTCATTGAATTACTCGAAAGCGAGCGATCGCAAAGTCAGTCTTTAGAGCTCAATAGTGCGGACAGCGATCGCTATTATGCAATTCCTTTATTTGCATTTGTCAGTTCGGAAACTTTACGCGATTATTTTCAAAATTACCCCCGAGACCTGGAAGAACATCGGCGATTTAGAAGTTTGCTCTCCAGGTACGTTCGTTGTTTGTACCCCGTTTATCATACCTTACCGATTGGCTATAAATATGAAGAATTTCCCTTTTTAATTTTTCGCAGTTATAGCTTGGAACAAATGCGCTACAAAATGTTTGCCGATCGCTATTTACTCCGTTCTCATGAATTGAATGTTTTAAACTTGATTTTGGCTAAAGAATAATATAACAATTCTAAGCTGTTTCTCTTTTAATAACACTTCATGGATGGAAATACTCGTAAATTTGGCGGGCAAGACGCGGACCGATGCCGGGAACTTCGGCGATTTGTTCCGGTGTTGCGACTCGAAGATAATCGATCGAGTGAAAATGTGCGAGTAATTGTTTTTGTCGCTGAAAGCCGAGTCCCGGGATCTCGTCCAAGCGCGATCGCCGCATTCGATCGCCCCGTTGCTGGCGGTGGAACGTGACGGCAAAACGGTGTGCTTCGTCGCGAACGCGCCGCAATAGCCGAACTCCCGGCTGTTCGGGATCGCTGGCAACTGGGGCGGATTCGCCGGGTCGAAAGATTTCTTCACGTTGCTTAGCCAAACTCACGACGGTGAGTAGATCGGCAATCTCCAGTTGTTCTAGCACTTCGATGACGGCAGAAAGTTGACCTTTGCCGCCATCGATCGCCACCAGATCGGGCCAGTCCGATGCATTTATACAGCGATCGCGATCGCCGCGACTGTGGCGAAAACGCCGACCGAGAACTTCTGCAAGGCTGGCAAAGTCGTCAGAGTGACCCGATCGCACCTCCGGATTCCGAATTTTGTAGCGACGATAATGCTGTTTGGCGGGCATTCCATCGACGAACACCACCCGAGAGGCCACCGCATCGGAACCCTGAATGTGAGAGATATCGTAGCACTCGATCCGGCGCGGCCAATCCGGTAAATCCAGTAATTCCGCCAAATCTTGCAAGGCTTCGGCGTTGCGATCTCTCTGACGCTGCAAACGCTGCAACTCGTATTCTGCATTACGTTCGACCATTTCGAGCAAATCCGCTTTCGTCTGACGTTGGGGGGTGACGATCGCCACTTTTCGACCTTTACGATCGCCCAACCATTCTGCTAACATAGGGCCGTCGGTTAAGTCGGATTGCACTAAAATTTCCGTGGGAATTTCCACCGATTCAACATATTGGTAATGTTCCTCTAAAACACGCTGCAAAATTTCCCCCGATTCGGCATTTTCTGCACTGGCAACGAAGCCGAGACGTCCGACTAATTGTCCTGCTCGAATTTGGAATAATTGAATACAGGCATGGTGTCGATTTTTAGCTAAGGCGATCGCGTCGCGGGAGATGCGATCGTCGGGTAAAGCCACTTTTTGATCGCTATTTAACGAGTTTAATCCAGCAATACGATCGCGCAATTTAGCTGCTTGCTCGAAGTTCAATGCTTCTGCTGCTTGTTGCATTTGTTCGCTTAAAATGCCGACCAAATCTTCCGTTCGACCTTGAAAAACCATCGCCACTTTTTGAACAATTTGACGATAGTTTTCTGGAGAAATGAGCTGCTGACAGACCCCGGGACAGCGCCCGATATCGTAATTCAGACAGGGACGATTTTTGAAAAGTGGTTGCGGACGCTGGCGTAACGGGAAAATTTGTTTGACTAAATGGAGGGTATTGCGCAACGCCGTACTATCGACATAAGGGCCATAATAGCGGTCTTTACGATTGCCCAGTTTCCGCTTGCGAGTAATAAAAATTCTCGGGTAATCTTCCGACCAAGTAATACATAAATATGGGTATTTTTTATCATCTTTAAGTAAAACATTAAAAGGGGGTTGATGTTGTTTGATTAAATTCGCTTCTAAGGCGAGGGATTCGGCTTCAGTGTCCGTAACAATAAACTCAATTTCGCAAACTTGCTGCACCATTAAAGCAATGCGCGGACTCAGTTGTTGCGAATCTCTAAAATAAGAACGAACCCGCGATCGCAGTTTCTTAGATTTACCGATATAAAGAATGCGATCGTTGTTGTCTCGCATGAAGTAAACCCCAGGAACTGGCGGGATTTCTTTGAGTCTGCTTTCCAAGCGATCGGGGTCTTTAATGAGGGGAACTGTTGATAGTGAAGAAGTCATCATTTCTTAAAATCTTACCAAATTTACTGACAACATCGATCGCGAGTTAAAACGATCGCCTTTTTCTAATTATCTTCAAAAATCGATAAAACATAATCAGATTGATTGACCGATTCATTGACAGAAATATCGTAAATTACACCATCACGTTCGGCTTCGATCTCGACTTCAGTGGGACATTTGCCGTTCTTATGAAAACTCAGGAGGGTATAGAGGCGATCGCCTGCTTTGACAACGCTTCCGAGAGGCAGGCGATCGCGCAAAATACCCCCAGCAACAGCGTGATATCTTCTCAATTGATGTTTTTGAAAAAACTGGACTTGATGCTGGCGGGTTTCTGCCAGTGGAAAACCGGGAATAGTTAACATTTGCTTCCCTACTAAATAGTTTTTAATACCCCGAACGCCTTTTGCTACCGATTGGGGATTGACTTCCATTCCACCCCCTAATTCTAAAGTCCAGGATTCGAGATCGAAAATAATCTTTCTGCCTTGTTTAGCCAACGCTTTTTCTAAAGCAAGCCACGGTTTTAGAAAAGCTTCATCAAAGGTGTAGCCGTCGTAGCTTTCTAGGAAGATCCCACGATCGATTAAAAAATATTTGGCACTTTCTTCGCGATCGTGGAAACAATAAAAATAATCAATCGTTCGATTGGAGGAACTATGGCAGTCAATAACGTAGTTGGCATCTAAGCATAACGATTGTAGCAAATATCGATAACGCTTGTGGAGGGGAACGCCCGAAGCTGAATCGAGATTGCGATGATGGCGCTTGAAAGTTGTTTGAATGAGTTTTAAGTATTCTTTGCGAATAGTTTCAACTTCTAATTCACAAAAATCTCGGGCAACTTCATCGAGATCGTGACCGACTTTATGATAATCCCAAAAAATTCGATTCCAATCTCGACCGTCGTAGGGATTGTAACGACCGCTTGAAAAATGGTGCGATCGCGCATTCATGGCCATTGGATTACAGGCCGGAACGATAACAACTTCGCCTTCAAGCTGACTGCGATCGAGGGATTGGAGAAAATTAATTAATTCGTGAAGAACGGCATTTCCAGAAATTTCACAACCGTGTAAATTTGATTGTAAGTAAGCCTTTTTCCCAGGGCGATCGCCTCGAAAATGATAAATTTGAAGGGATAAATAATCGCCAGAAGCGAGTTGTAAAATAGGGAGACTTGAAATTTCAGGAAGCACGAAATTAAATTCCTTTTAACAGGTTACAATACAAAATAATACGCGGGATCTGTGCGATCGAGTGATGGAGTGCAATGATTCGATCTTGCCATCTTCAAACTTAACTGAAATTGGCCAATGTAAGCATTTGCAATTGCCTCTAAATTCAACAAATAAAGAGTAATTTCTCAATTTTGACGGTCGATTTCCGCGAACTCGGGACGATCTGCGCGAGACGTGCAGCTTGACTGCAAATCCCGTTATACTACAATTTAGTTAAGAAATGTTACTGCAACACGAGTGAACCCCGATGAATCCTAACGTAGAAATTTACACCTGGAGCAGTTGTCCGTTTTGCTTGCGCGCCAAAGCGCTGCTCAAGGAGAAAGGTGTCGAATACGAGGAATACGTCCTCGATGGCGACGAGGAGGGACGGGACAAAATGGCCCAACGCGCCAACGGACGCCGTACCGTTCCGCAAATTTTCATCGACGATCGCCACATCGGGGGGTGTGACGACCTTTACGCGCTCGATTCTCAAGGCGAACTCGACCCCTTACTGACAGAAAAGTCGGCTTAGTTGTCGCCTTCACCTACTTTTTCAAGTCTTCGGCGATCGCCGCACGCGCGATCGCTTTTTTGCGTCAATTTAACGCTTAAATAAAAGTTAGGTCAACTAACCCCCTAACTCGATCTTAACTTCAATCTAAACAGGGAGAATCGGCGTGAAACTTGCCTTTATTATCGACCCCATCGAAAAACTCGATCCTACTCACGATACGAGCGTGGCTCTGATGGAAGCGGCGCAAGAAATGGGACATGAAGTATGGATAACTCAAGCGGGTTTGTTGAGTGTTATTGAGGGTAAAGCTTGCGCCTTACTCGATCGGGTTTACTTGAATCCCGTACAGTTAGTAGACGGTCGATGGGTCAAGCCGCATTCATGGTATGAAATTAAACCCGGCAGTTTTCAACCTTTAGAAGAAATGGATGCGGTGTTCATGCGAACCGATCCCCCCGTGACCATTCCTTATCTCTATGCTACTTACATTCTCGACGCGATCGATCCGGCGAAAACCCTGACAGTTAACGCACCGCAAGGCATTCGAGCGGCGAATGAGAAAATGTATGCCTTGCAATTTCAATCGGTAATTCCCGAAACAATTGTTAGCGAAAGTAAAGTAGTTATTCGTAATTTTGTTTCTAAAAAAGGCTCGGCAGTGTTAAAGCCTTTGGGAGGCAAAGCCGGAGAAGGAATTTTGTTTTTAAGGCCGGATGATGCTAACTTAAATTCTTTGATCGAGATCAGTACCAAACAGGGAAAAGAACCCGTAATGGTACAAACTTATTTACCTGAAGCTCGCCAGGGAGACAAGCGAATTATTCTGCTCGATGGTGAGGCAATCGGAGCCATTAACCGGGTTCCGAGTGGGGGAGAATTCCGGGGAAATATGGCAGTTGGCGGACAAGTTGTCAAAACAGAGATTACCGATCGCGATCGCGAAATTTGCGAAATAGTCGCGCCGAAATTGCGATCGGACGGCTTGTATTTTGTCGGTTTAGATGTCATTGGCGGTTATCTTACAGAAGTGAACGTCACCAGTCCCACGGGAGTGCGAGAAATCGATCGCTTTGCGGAAGATGAAACTCGTTTGGGTGAGTTAACGATTCGCTGGGTTGAGGAAAAAGTGAAGTCTCTACAAGGCTAAAGTTTTCTCTAGTTTTCAAGAGCAAATCGTACATATAAGGCGGGCATTTTGCCCGCCCCCTAAAAGCATTTTTTGTCTGGTCTACTGACGGGTGATTTTTGGTTTCTAGCGCTCAAGATTCGCGCAAAATTTCCAACTTACAAATTCTCATTTCTCTCTGATTTGCTAGATCGATCCACGAAACGATGCAAATCGATCGGATAATAGTTTACGAACGAACTCAAATTATTATAGTATTTTGACAATTCCAATCTATCGTTATTTTCGAGAAAATTTGACTGATGACTAATTTAAGCAAAGCGAATTCGGGAACGATTGGCGTGGCGATCGTCGGGACGGGATTCGGGCAAAAAGTCCATATTCCCGCCTTTCAAGCGCATCCGCGCACGGAAGTTGTCGCCGTTTACCATCGCGATATCGATAAAGCGACGGCGATCGCCCAAAAACACGGCATTGCCAAAGCCTGCGACACGATCGCCGATTTAGTCAATTTGCCAGAAGTGCAAGCGGTCAGTATTTCGACTCCACCCTTTTTACATTATGAAATGGCGAAAATAGTGTTAAATGCAGGCAAGCATTTACTGTTAGAAAAACCGACCACACTTAACGCCACTGAAGCCAAAGAATTACATCAAATTGCTCGAACCAATGGTTCCATCACTGCAATGGATTTTGAGTTTCGTTGCGTCCCCGCATGGCAACAGTTTAAACAACTCATTGATGAGGGATATTGCGGTACGCCTCGACTGATTAAAATTGATTGGTTAGTAGCGAGTCGTGCTAACTCCGAACGTCCTTGGAATTGGTATGCTCAAAAAGAGAAAGGTGGCGGTGCATTGGGGGCGATCGGATCCCACTGTTTCGATTACATTTATTGGCTATTTGGTCCGATTCGTCGCCTGTCCGGGCTGTTGACTGTCGGCATTCCCGAACGCCCCGATCCGAGTGCGGGCGGACAATTAAAGCCCGTGGATGCTGACGATACGTGTGTCATTACACTCGAACTCGCAGACGACAGTCCCTGTCAGGTAAATTTGAGTTCGGCGACTTACGCCGGACGCGGCCACTGGGTCGAAGTTTACGGGAGTCGCGGCACCTTAGTTCTGGGTAGCAGCAACCTCAAAGACTACGTTCACGGCTTTGAACTTTGGGGCGCCCCGGCTGGGGAGGGTCTTCAAAAAATAGAAATTCCCCAAAATTTAGCGTTTCCTAAAACTTACGATGACGGTCGAATTGCGCCCTTAGTTCGCCTGATCGATCGCTGGGTACAAAGCATTGATGCGGGACAAGCTTTTACCCCTTCATTGCGAGAAGGAACTTACTCTCAATTATTGATGGATTTAACCCATCAATCTAACGATCGCCGAACTTGGGTTGACGTTCCCAACTTAGACGATTTCTTGAGATAATTCCACACCCTAAACCTCCTCATCCGTAGGGACACGGCATTGCCGTGTCCTAATTTTTCCATGATTTTACCCGATAATTTCTAAACAGCATTGCAGCGAATTTCTACAATAAATCCATCGGGGTCGTAAACGTAAATTCCGCGTCCAGTTGGACGAGTAACTGGGCCGTGGTCGATGGGAACGTCGCGCGATCGCAACACCTCAACCGCCTCATCAAATAAACTCGGATCGATATCAAAAGCTAAATGATTTGCCCGGGTAAAAGGGCGAGTTGGATCGGGATCGGGCGGCGATAAATTCGGTTCGTAAAATAAATCGATAACCGTTCCATCTGGGGTGACAAAATTGCTAACTTTTCCCGATGCGACTAACTCCCGTAAAGTGCTGGGAACTTCTTCCCCTTGGAGTTCGTGCAATCCTAATATTTCACCGTAAAAATGCCGGGAGGCTTGTAAATCTTTAACATTAAAAGCGATATGGTGAACTCGTCGCAAACTTCCCGGCGCGATCGCCCCTTTTGAGCTTAAATTTTCAGATTGCATTTCGATCTCCTTTCTCTTTCAACTTTATTTCCACTCAATTAAAATAAAAACAACTGTTGTAAAACCTGCCATCCGGAGACGAACTGGGCAATCAATAAAATCACGACAATTCCATTTAAAGTTAAATGAACTGGACTCGCCCAAGTTCGCTGTCGAAATAATAACATGACTAACGCACTCACGGCTAAAATGAACATTAAACCTACTGCAAATAACTGATGGAGATAGTCATAAACAATACCATTGAGAACGAGTAAAGAGGCGATCGCCATCCCAGCGCACCACACGATAAAGGTCATCCATAACAAAGCCATTCCCAAACGTTGGTGTTGTTGCATTAACTGAAACGTTCCGGGAACGTCGTGACCGCTTTTACCGAGTCGGGCGCGACGGTAACGCCAGCCGAAAACACCCACGATTCCCGCTAAAATCAAAAGCAAAAAACCAGCAATAGGATGCAGTAATGCCAGGGTATAACTGACGATCGCCCGGTCGAGTAAAGCTTGAATTTTCATGTTTTAAAATCGTGAGAATTGTCGGTTAAAGTTGATTTGTGGGATCGAATAAGTCTCAAACTTAACTTAAAATTGTTCCCAGTTTTCCCCTCATCCTTTAAAATAATTAAGGGACTGGTAATTTGAGGAAGTGATGGCCCGCACACCGATTCTAAAATACGATCGCGGTACGTTGACAATCCACCCGCCGCCGAGAGGGAAAGCGTGGATCGATTTTGCCACGTGGGACGATCGCGTGGAAAAATATCGGATTCCGGCCATCCACTACCGCAATTTTGTAGAAGCATTGCAAGGTGAAGGTTCGGAATTTACCGACGAAGCCCGCGCCTTTGAACCCTTAGAACTGGTTCCGGCGATCGAAATGCCGCCCTATCCCCACCAAGCGGAAGCCCTCCAAGCGTGGAAAAAGGCCGGACGATGCGGGGTTGTGGTGTTACCGACGGCGGCGGGGAAGACCTATTTAGCGCAGTTGGCGATGCAGGCGACGCCGCGAACGACCTTGATTGTGGTGCCCACCCTGGACTTGATGCATCAGTGGTACGCCCATTTAGAGGCGGCATTTCCCGATGTCGAAGTCGGGTTACTCGGGGGAGGATCGCGCGATCGCACGCCAATTTTGGTGTCAACTTACGATAGTGCGGCCATTCATGCAGAATCTTTAGGCGATCGCTACGCTTTGGTCATTTTTGACGAATGTCACCACTTACCGACGGATTTTAACCGGGCGATCGCCGAATATACGATCGCGCCCTACCGCCTGGGACTGACCGCTACCCCAGAGCGATCGGACGGCAAAGAAAGCGATCTCAACGCCTTAATCGGATCGCAAGTTTATCGCAAAACTGCGGAAGAATTGGCCGGAGGCGCCCTCGCCGATCATGAAATCGTGCAGATTAAAGTCAATCTTTCCCGACAAGAACGCGATCGCTACGACCATTTAATTCAAGTTAGAAACAACTTTTTAAAATCCGCGAATATTTCCCTCGGTAGTATCAAAGGATGGCAAAACTTCGTGATGGCTAGCGCGCGATCGCAAGCGGGAAGACGCGCCATGTTAGCCCATCGAGAAGCGAAAGAAATCGCCCTCGGAACCGACGGCAAAATTCGCCTTCTCGCCGATCTTTTGGCGCAACATCATCCCGAACGCATTTTAATTTTCACCGCCGACAATGCCACAGTTTATCGCATTTCTCAAGAATTTTTAATCCCCGCCCTCACTCACCAAACTCCGGTTAAAGAAAGACATGAAATTCTCAGCCGTTTTAAAACCGGAGAATATAAAAATATTGTCGCGTCCCACGTGTTAAACGAGGGGGTGGACGTTCCCGACGCTAAAATCGCGATTCTGCTGTCTGGAACGGGTTCCGCCCGCGAATATATTCAACGACTCGGGCGGGTATTACGCAAAGGCAGTGAAACAAACAAACAAGCTATTTTGTATGAAGTGATCGCCCAAGATACCGCCGAAGAAGGCACCTCAAAACGGCGCCGTCGCGGGACAACTGTAGCGACAGGAAAACCGAAAAAAGCCAAGAAAAAAGATCGCGGCGACTACCGTCAGTTAGAATTAATCAAAAGCGATCGCCCTTCTCCGTCTCCTTCCCCGTCTCCTTATGAAGTTAAAAAAGCACCGCAAAAGCGGGCAGCCGAAAAAACAGAAAAGTGGGAAGAAAAGCTGAATTCAGAGACAAGCGATCGCCCCGACAACTAAGTAACGTTCAAATTACTTAATTTATTGCCGAACGAACCAAAATTCGATATCCTAAAACTAGACTCACTCCTCTCTCAATTAACATGGTTCATCAAGAAAATATTGTCATTTCAACCAACAAAAATGGCGACATGCACGACTTGACCGATGCGGTCAATCGAATCGTCAAACAGTCCGGAATTAGAAGCGGAATGGTCAACATTTTTAATGTCGGAAGTACCGCATCCGTGGGGACGATTGAATTTGAACCCGGACTTCAACGAGATTTACCAGAAATGCTCAATCGTTTGATTCCTCCCAGTCGGGACTACGGACACGAACAAACCTGGCATGATGGAAACGGACATTCTCATTTACAAGCGACTTGGTTGGGACCTTCGTTAACCGTTCCCGTCCGTAATGGCAAACTTGAATTGGGGACTTGGCAGCAAATTTTTCACCTCGAATGCGATATTAAACCCCGTCGCCGAACCATTCTCGTAACCATTTACGGCGAATAGAAATTGACAGAAACAAGTCGGGCATACATCAATAATCTTAATAATATTGAATTAAAATCATGTTACCGACCGACTTATTAAGTTTTCGCTATTATGGCGAAACCATTGCCCCCAAAAAGCTAGAAATCGACGATCGCAACTTAGCAACAGCCCGCCAACTGATCCAATGTTTTCAAGAGGCGCAAGGTTGCACCCAAGGAGATCTAGACTACCAATTACAAGACCTCGAAGGTGACAGTCCGGACTATCGGATTAAACGAGGATTGGCGCATATTCTCAAAAGTAATTTAAGTACCTTTGCAGTCGTCAGTCCTCTCGAACCGCAAGAATTACGGCAGCGCGTTTTTACCCTCGCCGCCACAACGGTTCCCTGCAAAGAATCCACCGTAATTACTCTCGAAAAACTTGCCCATCAACTCTCTAAAGAGTTAAAACGAGAAGTGCTTCCCGTCGAAATTAAAGCGGGACTGTACTCGGATTTGAACGAAAATAAAATACTGACCGAGTTCGACTGTCCCACCCCAGAAGCCTTGCTACATCGCTATAATTTATCGCAAGTTCAAGGGGTATTTTATCGGGCAACTGCTATTAAAATTACGGCCCATCGCAACGATCCGGGAGAATATAAACTTTTGTTTCGCTATTTAAAATTGTTTCAATTAATGGCGTATATCGAAGGAGATGCAGACTACGGTTTTACGATTACGATTGACGGACCGACGAGTTTATTTAAACCGAGTACCCGTTACGGACTGGCGTTAGCGAAAATGTTGCCCGCTTTACTCCACGTGACTAAATGGAGTTTAGAAGCGAATTTACAAACCCGAGATCCGTTTAGTGGAAATTGGAAACAGGGACGATTTAGCCTCAATTCCGAGTGCGATTTAGTCAGTCATTATCCTCCGGGAAAAACTTATGATAGTGCGTTAGAAGAGTCTTTTGTCGATCGCTGGAATTCCAGCAAAACCGAATGGAAACTCGAACGAGAAGTCGATTTAATTCCGATTCCCGGTAGCGTGATGATTCCCGATTTTCGTTTAGTCCATCCCGACGGGCGATCGATGTTATTAGAAATTGTCGGATATTGGCGTCCGGAATATTTACAGAAAAAATTTGCTCAAGTTCGCAAGTCTCAATGCGATAATTTAATTTTGGCGGTTTCGGAACGTTTGAATTTGGAAAAAGCGGGGGTTAAAGTGAAAGATGTTCCCGTTCCGATTGTTTGGTTTAAAGATAAACTTTTGCCGAAACAGGTTTTGTCTGTTTTAGAATAAGCGATCGATGAATTTGTGCCGATCTAGGAATAAGCTATTTCTCTATTTTTCTTTTGAAATGCACAAATTCAAATTTATAAATGCATAGATGTAAGTGTAAAGAGTCAGACAAGATTTCTTTCTATTCTAGCATGATTTTCTATAGTACTTTTAGAATAAATTGCTGTTTTTCTTCATTTTGAATCTATAATAGCCTATACAGCATTTTCCTCTGCTATGCAAGACATTTAGATCCCCCTAAATCCTCCTCGCCAGGTAGGGGTTTGGTTACCAAACCCCTACTTTCCTCGTTCCCCTCGAAATCCCCCCAACCCCCCTTTGAAAGGGGGGCAAAGGGGAGTTAGGGTGGATTGGCACTGTACGTCATCAGACGCCCGAGTGTTATAAGAGCTTAGAACGAACAAGATAGTTTAAACCGTTAAAAAACGATAGAATTCAATTTAAAAATATCAAAAATGATTAACTTTACAGAAATCAACGATCCTAAAGCCCCAGAGTTTGAGGAATTTTCTAAAATTTATATCGAATCTTTCCCGCCACAAGAACGCCCGGATCTCGAAACGATCGCCCACCGCTTAACCGATCGCATCTCGCGCTTATTTGTCGGTAAAATCGGCGATCGCGTGGTTTCGATCGCCCTTCTCTATGCCTTAAAAAATCCTAACTTTGTCTTACTCGACTTTATCGGAACCGATTCCCAATATCGCAGTCAAGGATTGGGAACTCAAATGATGAATCATTTAGGAGAAACATTAAAATTAAGACAGATTCAGTTAATTATAGAAGTCGAAGATCCGCAATATAGTAGCAATTCTCAACAAGGAGAAAGACGAATTGCGTTTTACCGACGTTTGGGGGCGAAAATCTTGGAAAATGTACCTTATCTCCTGGCGCCATTTGCTGGAGAGACGCCCACCAAAATGAAATTAATGATTTGGCCGGATTACGGTCAACCTTGCTTGAGTGGGGCATTATTAACCGAATTAATTTATGATATTTATCAAAATCTCTACGATCGCGATCGCGACGATCCATTTCTCAACAGTTTTATTAACGACATCCCCGAAACGATCCAGTTAACTTAGCCAATCGGTGCGATCGCCCCCATTCCGTCGCTGTTATTTTATTTGATTATAAAAATCTAAAATCTAAAATTTAAAATCAAAAATCTAAAATCTAAAATTAGAATGAAATTTCGTTTATCCTTCGACCGAAATATATTCAAAAACGAGGAGATCGCCGCCTGGTTATTTCTCTCCCCCGCCTTATTTTTTCTTAGCTTATTCATTTTTTGGCCGATCGCCTATCTCTTTTATCTCAGTTTAACCACGGGCAGTTTTACCGTATCGGGAACCGAATTTATCGGCTTAAAAAACTATTGGCGCTTGCTGATTTCCCCCGACTTTTGGCAAGTTTTAGGTAATAGCGTTTACTTCACCGTCGCCACCGTCATCCCCAGTATCGTCATTCCCCTCGCCTTAGCCGTTTTACTCGATCGCGAAATTCCCTTACGCGGCTTATTAAGAACCGCCTATTTTATTCCCTCAATTACCTCCCTCGTCGCCGTCGGCTTGGGATGGCGCTGGTTATTTCAAAATGACGGCCCGGTCAATCGTTTGCTCGCCAGCGCGGGACTGACTAGCGTAGAATGGTTGAGTTCGACCACATGGGCCATGCCCGTGTTGATCCTGTTAACGGTTTGGAAACAACTCGGTTTCAATCTCGTTATCTTTTTAGCCGGACTACAGGCCATTCCCGTACAGCGTTACGAAGCCGCCGAACTCGACGGGGCCAATGGCTGGCAAAAATTTTGGTACGTCACCCTTCCAGGGTTGCAGCCGACATTAATATTTGTTGCGGTGACGACAGCCATATTCACCCTACGCAGTTTCGAGCAAGTCTACGTGATTACGGGGGGCGGTCCATTGAACTCGACGAACGTCCTCGTCTACTACATCTACGAGCAAGCTTTTGCCTTATTTGACTTTGGTTATGCGGCAGCCGCCGCTACCGTTTTACTGGCAATCGCCTTAATTTTGGTTTATTTTCAGGTGACCAGTTGGGGTCAAAACGATTGAGATCGCGATCGCCCGAGATGGAGTGTAGAGGCTAAACCCCTTTAATACCGTTCATTGAATTCCGTTCAACCTTGCTGTTTTGGAGTGAATGGCGACTCGTGCGCCATCAGCAATCAATCATGAATGTCCATTGGGTTTACCGGGCGATCGCCGCATCCATAGGAGCCATTACCCCTGTTTTGACCTCCAGCAGCGCGATCGCCTCATCCGCCGCAATTTCACCCGCAATTTCAGCCCCGATCGCCCAGGAGGAGCGCCAACTCGCTCAAAGCTTCGCCGAAGACCTCCCCGCAGACGTAGCCACCTTGGTAAAAGACAACAACGCTTTTGCCCTCGATCTCTATCATCACCTGCGTCAGCAACCGGGAAACCTGTTTATCGCCCCTTACAGTTTGTCGAGATCCTTAGCCATGACCTATGCCGGGGCGCGAGGTCAGACGGCAGCAGAAATCGCCAAAGTCCTGCACTTGAGCTTACCGGAACCACGAGTCCACGAAGCCTTTGCCTCCCTGGTCGTGATTGTGCCCCACCAAGCCGAAGGTATCCCGCGTCTCGAATCGATCGATCGCCTGTGGGGACAGGAAAATTACCCGTTTCAAGACCCCTTCGTAGAAACGATCGCCCGACATTACCAAGCCTCCCTCGCCCGCATCGACTTTGCCAAGCAGCCCGAACTTGCCCGAGAAACGATCAACCAATGGATTGCCGAACGCAGCAACGGCAGAATTCAGAACCTTTTACGCCCCAAAGATATCGGCGCCAACACGCGGCTGATTTTAACCAACACAGTTTACTTTAAAGCCCAGTGGTTTTCGCCCTTTTCCCCCAAACGAACCGAATCGGCCCCCTTTGCGATCGCCCCGGGACAGACCGTACCCGTCCCGATGATGTACCAACTGATGAACCCGACCAGCATCGTCGAATACGACGACCTGACCCTGCTCGATCTGCCCTATCGCGATACCACTATTTCCACCGTCATCTTATTACCGACTCAGACCGCCGAACTCCAACGAGTCGAAGCCCAAATCACCCCCGAAAATCTCCAACGATGGTTTTCCGATCTCGATCGCGGTTGGTCCACAGAACAGCCCCTCAGCGCCCACATCTGGTTGCCGAAATTTGAACTGCAATCGAAACTGGATCTGAGTCAAGTCCTCTCCAGCCTGGGAATGCCGAGTGCGTTTAGTAAATCTGCCGATTTTTCCGGGATCGACAACAGCCGCGATCTCTATCTCTCCGCCGCCATCCAGCAAACCTTTATCACCGTCAACGAACAGGGAACGGAAGCATCCGCCAGCAGTGCAGTCGCTAGCGGCGTGCGCGGCGCCCAAAACTCGACCCTGGAGTTTCGGGCCGATCGCCCCTTCATCTTCCTGATTCGCGACAATACCTCGGGAAGTCTCCTATTCATAGGGCGCCTGGTCAATCCCGGGGAGCTTTCGCCATAAAGCCTGACGGCACCTGTAATTGCGAAAGACGCTCCGATAAGCTAGTCTTTCTGTGAATCTCGACAAGGGTAAAAAATTGGTGGTCAATCGCACGTCCTTATCGATCCTCTCCGCGATCGCGCTGCTGCCTGGAGTGGCCGTCGCTCAAACCCCTACCGTAGAGACTCCTAGCCCCGCCGTACCGAAAGTTGCCGAAGTCTTGCCCGCACAGATCGGCGGTCTGGTGCTTCTCAATGGGGATGCCAGGGTCTGGGACGGCTTAAAACGGTTTGTGGGTCTACCACCCTCCTTTGTCGGCCCGGGATTTTTGCCTTACCTCCCCGCCAGCGTCGATTTTGCCGCAACCATTCAACCCGCGTTAGGGGATTGGGTCGCCATTGCCCTGATGCCGCCGAGTACCCCGGAAAGCGTCGCCACGTTTGAAGAATCGCCCTTAATGCTGGCTCCCCTCACCGAGACGATCGCGGTCGAAGAGATCGTCGATCGCATCGCCAGCACTCGGGAAAGTGCCGTTCGGCGCCGGGAATACCAAGGGGTGACCCTGTTCGAGTGGCCCGAAGAAGAACTCGCGATCGACGAACCGACGCCCTCAGAAGCTCCGGGCGAACTGGAATTGACCCCCGCCCCCTTCAAATCCTCGGGAGCGGTGAAATCTCCGATTCTCAAGCGCTTATTGCCCTTTGGCGGGGCGAAGGGTCTCCAATGGCCGATCGCCCAAGCCGAACCGGAACCCGCCCCCTTTCCCGAAGAAAACTTTCCCGAAGCCGATTTTCCCGAAGAAGACTTTCCCGAACCGCCGCCACCGATCGTTCCCCCTCTGGCGATCGCCGTCAGTGACGGGTATCTCGTCGCTGCTCCCGGCGCCGCACCGATCGAGCGCTGGCTCGACAGTCGCCAAACCGGACAGCCCAAACTCGCCGACGATGCCCGTTTCCAACGCACGATCGCCCGACCGGAGTTTGGGCGATCGTTGTTTGTCGGCTACACCGACACCGATTTCCTGCGGCGCTTCAACCTCGCCGAAGTCCCGGAACTCCCCCCGGTACCGCTTCCCTTACCCCTGCCGATGCCGGGTTCCCAAGGGTTTAACAACGCCCTCGATCGCACTGCCGACACTTACGAGGCGATCGATTTCGCCTTCTGGATCGATAACAACGGCTTGCGCGCGCGATCGACCACCGCCTACCGCACTCCCCAACCGGAAAACGCCTCGCCGCCCTCCCTCGCCGCCCTTCCCTCCCGTCTTCCCGCCTCCACCTATCTCGCCTTGACCAGTCGCGGTTTTGATAGCTTGTGGAATGCGATCGTTCCCCAACCTTCTACAGACCCGGAAGCCATGCCCAATTGGGGAACCCAATTTCGCGCTGCCGTCCGTCAAGCCCTCAATTTAGACTTGGACGAGGATATTATTCGCTGGATGGACGGCGAATATGGGGTGTTTTTCTTCCCCAGCAAACGCGGCTTGTTTCCGGCGGTCGATCCCCGCTTGCAGTTCGGGATCGGGTTGATGGTCGAGACCAGCGATCGCCCCGCCGCCGAGAGCTTCTTTAGCACCCTGGAAAGCTACATTAGAGACGTCTCTCAAGACGCCGTCGCGATCCATACCCGCCAGATCGACACCGATGGGGTCACCCACTGGCAAGTCACCAACGAGGAAACAGGAGAAGTGCAAAGCGCATTCTCTTACGGCTGGTTAGACGACAACCTCCTGCTCGTCACCACCGGGATCGGCCCGATGGAAGAACTCAATCCCAAACCGTATTTATCTTTAGAAGATTCCTACACCTTTCAGACGGCAACTCAACCGTTTCCCCAGCCCAACGACGGCTATTTTTACCTCAATGTCGGCTCGACTTTGGCCTTCGTTAATAATTTATTTCCTCAAAATCAAGAAGGAATTAATCCCGCCTTTTTTATCACGCAAATTTTAGGAAATATTCGCAGTTTGAGTCTATCGACTTCGGGAAGCGAGAGTGCCAAACAAACGGACTTCTTCCTGGTGATTTCCCCGCGTCAGTGAAACTTTT
Source organism: Oxynema mangrovii CENA135 (assembly GCF_016632315.1). Lineage (NCBI taxonomy): Bacteria > Bacillati > Cyanobacteriota > Cyanophyceae > Oscillatoriales > Oscillatoriaceae > Oxynema > Oxynema mangrovii. The sequence goes on from NZ_JAEOXH010000001.1 coordinate 660,923, forward strand.
CTAAAAGTTAGAGGGCGATCGCCTACGAGTTCAGGCGATCGCTGCTTTTTGTCTTCATATTTTTTGCCTTGGTAATAAAAGAGAACGGGGAACTTTTAAAGAAATCGAACCGTCCCCGTTGTCGTCAATTCTCAGCCATTTTTCACCTAGAAATGGCGCGGCGCGATCGCCTCCCCGGATCCCGGTCGATTCGGTGAAAGGGTTCGACCGTCAGTCGGGGCGATCGTCCGCCATCGCTACCCATGTAACGATTTCGGCGGCGATCGCTCTAAAATTCAATCCCCAATGGTACTATCGAAGCGCGATCGAAGCGCGATCGAAGGTCAACGGCGCGATCGTTCCGACCCCGAGCCGCCTTCCTCTCCCTCTCCCCTATAGATTTCCGTGAATCTTCCTAGAGGAGAACGCCAAAATCGCAATCTTTTCTTCAGAAAAGTTTCCTACGGTATACTCTAGTCTGAAAGCAGTCAAGATCGTCAAACCAATCGATCTGAGTTTTGTATCAGGAGTAAAGGTATGTCTTTTCCTTCTCGGTTCGATCTCGGTGAAACCATCCGCAAAACAAGCCGGATTTTAAAGAGTACCAGTCAAAAATATTTCTCTATTTTGCTGGCACTCGTTTTAGTGAGTTCGACAGTCTTTTTCTTCCATACCCCGTCCGCCCTCGCTGCCGATGAAATCTTATTGATTTATGGCAGCTCCAGCGAAAATGTCACCTTAAACGAATTAGAAAGTTTTGCACGCACCGGACAAGAACCCGACGTGTTCCGAACCCGCTTGGGGGTCACCGACCAAGACGCGAGCGACCTGCGAACCTTGTTAAATCAAGAAATTCCCGTCACTCGCGATTTTCTCGAAAGAATCCTCCAAAGTTCGATCGGTCAGTACGTCCTCTCTCGTATCGAACCGGTCATCGGTGAAGAAGGATTGCGCCAAGATGTCGAAGACGTCACCGAAGCCTTGTTACGAGCGGCTGACGACGGCACCATCGAACTGCTCGAAGTCATGCGTTACTACCCCGTCGATCGCATCTCCGTCAACGGTCCACTCCTCGCCGAAGCTTACAATAAAATCAGCTTCATCGCCGAAGATGTCCGACCCGTGATCGAAGTCGTCAGCAACTTCATGTACGACCTCGTTTGTGAAGGCGATTTTGCTTCTGATTTTGACGCCCCCAGTCTCGAAGCCTTCAGTCGCGCTTCGACCTCGAACTTGGCGTGGCCCAACTAATCGCGCCGAACCCCATCAGGTCGGGAGTTCTCGGGGGGTACTCCCCCAGATCCTGGCTCTCGACGGGGTGCGCTCGGTTCTCTTTTCTCTTGGAGAACTGAGCCAAAATCCATCGTCGAACGGGAGTAATAGATATGAAATTTCGTCTTCCTTTACGGCTGAGCCTTGGTCAGGGGTTGACACGGTTTGCTCAACGATGGTTTAAGTGGGTGGCACTGGCTCTGGCCGTATTTTTGGCCACCACCTCCGTGGTCGTCCTCAACACGACCCCCACAGTCGCCCAACAGAAAGTCGTCGAGAAAGTCACTCTGACTTACGGTCCGCAACGCTTGAGTATTCCAGTCAGCGATCTCGAAATGTTCGCCACGACTGGAGAGCGATCGAATGTGGTCGATTTCATTATTAGCGTTACCGACCAAGAACCGGAACTGTTCCGCAATGTCTTGACCACACAAATTCCCGCGAATTTGGGCATCTTAGACGATTCGCTCAACTTCATCCTCGGGGAATTAGTGCTTTATGAAATCGGTCAGGTGATTCACCCGCCATCGCGGCGATTGGTGATTGAAGCCCTGCGCGCCAGTATCGTCAATTCCGCCAGCGATGACAGTCAAGTTTCCCTGCTCGAAGTCATTCAAAATTTTCCGGCCCAAGAATTAATTATCGAAGGTCGGCAGTTGAATAAGGCTTACGGTCAAGTGCGCTTTTTAGTCGAAGGCGTCGAAACGGGCGTCCAGTTCCTGCGAGACGAGTTAGGAGATTTGATTTGCTAACCCCCGGGTTAGTGCACTCGCCTCCTCGATGAGGCACTCCACTGTCGTCGTGGATTCCCTGTTCCATCTTTCCTAGAGTAGAGACGTAACCCGAGTGCGTCTCTACTCTTGTTTTTGTGCCTTTTACCTCATTCTAATTCTTCGGGATCGATACCCATTTGGCGCAATCGTTCGGCGAGGCGGTCGGCGCGCTGGCGTTCGCTTTCGGCGCGCTGGCGTTCGCTTTCGGCGCGCTGGCGTTCGCTTTCTAATGCCTGTCGGGTGCGATCGAGTTGTGCTTGTACTTCGGCGTAACTGCTAAATGGTTCGCCATTGGCGCGATCGAGTTTTAACTCGGTCTCCGTCCACTCGAAGCGAATTTGCAGGCGCGGACTGACCCATGTTTCGATATTGTCGATCGCCTCCAACCGCCCCTCCCGGCGCAACCAACCGCTCAAGTCGTGGCGATCGGGATCGTAAAGATAATATTCTTCCACGCCGTAGCGATCGTAAAACAGTAGTTTTTTATCCATTTCCTTCTGGCGATTCCCGGGAGAACGGATCTCAAAGACCACTTGCGGGGCGATATTCTCTTCTTGCCATTGCAAATACGACCCGCGATCGCCTTTCGGTCGTCCGAACGCCACCATCACATCCGGTGCTTGGCGAATTTTCGGCTGACCTTCCACCGGATACCACAATAAATCGCTGGCGACAAACACGTTGGGATCGTTTGCAAACTGCCACTCGATATTAAAGTGAATGACCGTAATCCAGCGAAACTGTTGGGTATTGTCGGCCATCGGCTGACCGTCACGCTCGGGATAGACAACTGGCGAGTGGATGTGGGTTTCGGACGGGGCTACCATGGCCAGATTTCCTCAATTCGCCACTCAAATTTTATCTTAACTCCTCTTGCCCACGTTACAGTTTAAACCAGCCAACCTTTCCCCCGCTCGCTCTCGTTGCCGTCCTTGCGTCGATTGGCTTGGCCTCAGTACGATTTAGACTTTTCTATCGATCCTCTCTCTCTTCTTCCCCCTTGTTTTTACCATCGCAATTCTGAATCAATCTCAATTCGGTTTTCAATCATGCCTACCGTTTATGTCAATCCTTATATCGGTCGCGATCGCGCCTCCGGAAGCGAAGCCGACCCCCTCAAAACGATCGCAGAAGCTTTGCAAAAAGCGACGGCGGGAACGACGGTGCAACTCGCCAGCGCCACTTACAGCAGCAACAACGGCGAAAAATTTCCCCTCGTGGTTCCCTCTGGGGTCAAACTGGTCGGTAACGAAGCAAAAAAAGGCAACGGCTATTTAATTTCTGGGAGTGGCGAATATATCAGCCCTTCGTTCGCCCGCCAAAATATCGCCCTTCGTCTCGACGAGGGGGCCGAACTGTGCGGCGTGTCGGTGACGAACTCTGCCAGTCGCGGAACCGCCGTCTGGGTGGAATCGACCTCGCCGCGCATCGCCAACAATACTTTTGCCAGTTCGGCCCGGGAAGGGGTGTTTATTACGGGAACGGCGAAGGCGATCGTCGTCAATAATGTTTTTTCCGGGAACTCGGCCAACGGCATTTCTTGCACGCGCAATGCAAAAGGTGAAATTCGCGGCAATGTTTTTCAAAAAACGGGTTACGGGATGACCGTGGGGGACACTAGTGCGCCGCTTATTTCGGGGAATAAATTTATTGAAAATCGCTGCGGTTTGGTGATTTCCGGCGACGCGCGCCCGGTGCTGCGGAAAAACTACATTAAAAATAACGCCCAAGATGGGATTACCGTAATTGCGAAAGCGCTGCCAGATTTGGGGACGAGCGAAAATCCCGGCGAGAATATCATTCTCGACAATGGCGGCTACGATTTGCAAAGTACGAGCAATCAAACGATTATTTCCGTGGGTAACCAACTCAACCCGGCGAAGGTGAAAGGGACGGTGGAATTTGTCACCAGTGAGGTTCCCCTACCGAATCCGAATCCGTCGGAAACGCCCCCCGTGAGTCCGCCCGTGAGTCCGCCGCCGGATGCCGAACCGCCGTCTTCTACGCCGCCGCCCGTGCGGACGACGTTAACGGACATTCGGGGACATTGGGCCGCCGGGTTTATTCAAGCGATGGTCGATCGCCAATGGATTAGCGGTTTTCCCGACAATACGTTTAAACCGGATGAAAGTTTGACCCGGGCGCAATATGCGGCGATCGTCGCCAAGGCGTTTGACGAACGTTTCGAGCGCGAGGCGAGCCAATTTTCGGATATTAATGCGGATTTCTGGGCGTTTGAGGCGATCGTCAAGGCGAATCGCATGGGTTTTCTCTCGGGCTTTCCGAACGGGACGTTTCGCCCGAACGATAAGTTAACCCGGGTGCAGGCGTTTGTCTCTCTGGTGAATGGGGCAAATTTACGGGACGGCAACACCAATTTGCTCGGATATTACCGCGATCGCGCCCAAATCCCCAGCTATGCTACGGAAATTCTGGCGATCGCCACCCATAACGGTCTGGTGGTGAACTATCCCGAACTGACCGAACTCAACCCCATGCGCGAAATTACCCGCGCCGAAGTCGCCGCCGTTATCTATCAAACCTTAGTCGCTAAAGGTCGAGCTGAGGCGATCTCCTCCCCCTACATCGTCGCCGCCAGTGGCTTGATTCCCGAACCGTTGAGCGATATTCAAGGCCACTGGGCGCAGTCGTTTATCGTCGAATTGGTCAATCGCGGCATCCTCAACGGCTTCCCCGACGGCACGTTCAAGCCACAAGCGCCGATGACTCGGGTGCAATATGCGGCCCTCCTCAGCAAAGCCTTCGATCCGTCGCCCAAACGAGAATCGGCGAATTTTCAAGATGTCCCGGATACCTATTGGGGCTATTTACCGATTCAAAAAGCCTATCGCGGCGGTTTCCTCTCCGGTTATACTGCCGATACGTTCAAGCCGAATGAAAACGTCCAACGGATTCAGATCGTTCTGTCCTTAGTCAACGGTTTGGGCTTGTCCGGCGGCGATTCGGGGTCTCTGTATAAATTCGCCGATAAAGACGAGATCCATCAATATGCCCGGGATGCGGTGGTCACCGCCGTTCGCCACCGCCTGATCGTCAACTATCCCAATCAAGAACAACTCAAACCCCGACAACAGGCAACCCGCGCCGAGGTGGCGGCCATGGTTTATCAGGCGTTGGTCGCGACGGGTCAGGTGGCGGCGATCGACTCTCCTTATATCGTTTCGGCTTAGAGCGCTTTCCATCTGATTTCACATCAAAAAACCGGGCCTTTAACCCGGTTTTTCCCTTGAATCGTCAAGTTAGAGTCCGAATTCGTTCAAGTGCCAATTCGGAGTAATTCCACATCGAAAACTAAGGTAGCGTTGGGAGGGATGACCCCACCCGCACCGCGATCGCCGTAAGCCAGTTCCGGTGGAATCACCAATTCCCGTTGTCCGCCCACTTTCATCGTGGCAATCCCTTCGTCCCATCCTTTAATCACTCGTCCGACACCGAGTTTGAACGAGAACGGTTGGGAGCGATCGCGGGAACTGTCGAATTTTGTCCCATCTTCCAAGCGTCCGGTGTAATGAACGATCGCCGTATCCCCCGGTTGGGGACTGGCCCCGGTTCCTTCGACGATATCTTTATACTTCAAACCCGAAGGCGTGGTTTCGTACTCCCCGGATGTTTCCCCCGATGTTTCCGTTGCACTCGTCTCGGCGCGGGCAATTTGAGTGGGGGACATCAACCGCTCGGCGAGTTTCGAGGCTTTCGGTTGTACAACCTCGGTTTGGGGTTGGGTGGGTTCCGTTTCTCCGGCGATCGCCTCGCCACCGCGATCGGTAAGTTGAGCGACCACCAGCACGACGATGCACGCCAGCATGACGCCCAAACTGATTAAAATTTCTCGCAAAATCAGTCCTCCTCTATAGCCTCAACGTCTCTGCGATTTCCTAGTCTCTCATCAATGGTCGCGCGATCGCATCCCGATCGCCGATCTAACGCCATAACTTATTTTCTAAATCCCGAATTTGGCGCTCCAAACGATCCAAACGCCCGCGCAATTCGTCCATTTCCGCCTGTCGGGGAACGCCGATATCCTGCATGACATTGCGCATCTGCCGTTCTAAATGCGCTTCAAAATTGCCCTGTTCCGCCTTCATCTGCTTCATCAGGTCGTCTACGAAGGTATTGGCTTGTTCCGGATTGAGTTTGCCCTCTTTCACCCATTGGTCGCTGACTTCCCGCAGTTTTTCGGCAACTAACGAGGTGGTACCCACCCCAATCATTAATAACTGCTTGATTAGATTATTGCTATCCACGGTCTTTTTCCTCTATAGCGATTCTGAGAAGGCCACAACTTCGCAGGCGTACCGCAGGGGCGTCCTACTCAAATTATTGTGACCTACGGTTCTATTCTTTGACAAAACTCGCCGAGCTACTAGGGGGAATTCCCGTTCGCTCGATTCCGGTCGGCACGATCGCGCTCTCCAATCCCGATCGCTCCCCCTCGCCTACCGTCGAACCCCTTTCCTAAAAACCCAAGTATTGCCGCCCTCCCAGCCTGCCCCCTACAATCTAAAATCTACAATCTAAAATCTAAAACCGCTCCCCCATGACCGATCCATCGATCCTGTTTTGGCACCGTCGCGACCTGCGCCTGAGCGACAATCTCGGACTGGCGAAAGCGCGCGATCGCAGCGCCAAAGTGGTCGGCGTCTTTTGCCTCGACCCGCAAATTTTGCAAGCTGACGATATCGCCCCCGCCCGGGTAAAATACCTGCTCGGCTGTTTGCAAGATTTACAAAAAAGTTACACCCGCGCCGGGAGTGAGTTACTGATTCTCCACGCCAATCCCGACGAAGGAATCCCCAAATTAGCCTCGGCATTGGGGGCGCGGGCCGTCTATTGGAATCTCGATGTCGAACCGTATTCCCAACAGCGCGATCGCGCGGTCCGCGCTGCTTTAGAAAGGGACAAGATCGAAGTTCGCACCTTCTGGGATCAACTGCTGCACGAACCCGACGCCATTCGCACCACCACGGATAAACCCTATACGGTTTACACCCCCTTTTGGAAAAACTGGGCCAAACGAGACAAAGCCGAACCCGTTCCCGCGTTAGACGGGGCGATCGCCTTGAGCGAGAGTGAGAGACAAAGCGCCCGCAACGCTGGGGTTCGCGAGTTACCGGAGTTAGCCGAACTGGGATTGACCTGGGACGCCGATTTACTGCTCGAACCGGGAGAAAACGCCGCCCGCGAACAATTGGAATGGTTTTGCGATCGCCCCATCTTCGACTACGACGAACAGCGCAACTTTCCCGCCAAAAACGGCACCTCTTCTCTGAGTGCGGCGCTTAAATTCGGGGCGATCGGCATTCGCACCGTCTGGGCCGCTACCGTAGAAGCCGAGGGACGTTGCCGCAGCGACGAAGCCCGCCAAGGGGTGGAAACCTGGCGCAAAGAACTCGCCTGGCGGGAATTTTATCAACAGGTCATGTATCATTTCCCCGAACTGGCCGAAGGGCCCTATCGCGATCGCTGGAAAGACTTTCCCTGGGAAAATAACGAAGCCCATTTTCAAGCCTGGTGCGAAGGACGCACGGGTTATCCGATCGTCGATGCCGCCATGCGCCAACTCAACGCAACCGGATGGATGCACAATCGCTGTCGGATGATCGTCGCCAGTTTTTTAACCAAAGATTTGATCGTCGATTGGCGCAAGGGCGAAAAATATTTCATGCAAAAACTGTTCGACGGCGATTTATCGGCCAACAATGGCGGTTGGCAGTGGAGTGCTTCGAGTGGCATGGATCCGAAACCGTTACGCATTTTCAATCCATCGAGTCAGGCGCAAAAATACGATCCGGATGCCGAGTACATTCGTCAATGGGTTCCCGAATTAGCTTCCATGGATACGGAGTGCTTGATTTCCGGCAACATTTCCCCGTTAGAACGGGAAGCGTGCGGTTATCCACAGGCGATCGTCGATCGCAAAGTGCAAGTGAAGCGGTTTAAGGCGATGTATGCAGAAGTGAAAAGTTAGAAAATGGGGGATTTTAGATTTTAGATTGAATTTGACCGGATGAAAATCTGGTGAAAGCGGGCAAGATACCCGCTTTCACCAGTCTAATAGACTTGCTGAATCCACTCCCATTCCTGCCGCAATCCTTCGGCGAGGGAGACTTTGGGCTGATACCCGATCGCCTTGTTGGCTTTAGACACGTCGGCCCCGGTATGGCGGGCATCGCCGATCGCCGAAGGTTGATAGTCCCGTCGGATCGGACGACCGACCACTTGTTCCATGGTCTCGATCACTTGGATCAGAGACACCCGACTGCCGCCGCCTATATTAAATACTTCCCCGATCGCCTCCGGGGAACTCGCGGCGCCTAAATTAGCGGCGATCGCGTCGCTGACGAAGGTAAAGTCGCGGGTTTGCCCTCCGTCCCCGTAGATGGCGATCGCCTCGTCTTCGAGAACGGCTTTAAAAAACTTGTGAAAGGCCATATCCGGGCGCTGTCGCGGTCCGTAGACGGTGAAATAGCGCAATCCCGACACGGGAACCCCAAAGTTTTTATAGTAAAGCAAGCACAATTGTTCGGCGGCGAGTTTGGTGATCCCGTAGGGGGAAACGGGTTGTGGGCAAGTTTTTTCGCTGGTCGGCAAGGTTTCTGCATTGCCGTACACCGAGGAGGAAGAGGCGAAAACCAGCCGTTGCAAGCTTTTCGAGCCTTTGGCCGCTTCGAGAATCATTTGGGTGGCGTCGAGATTGCGGGCGGTGTAAGAGCGAAATCCCTGACCCCAACTGGCACGGACTCCGGCTTGGGCGGCTTGATGGTAGACGAAATCGGTGCCGTTTAAAAGGGCGTTCCAGTCTAAATCGCGAATGTCGGCTTCGATCAGTTCGAAGTTGGGGCGATCGCGGAAACTTTCAATATTTTTGCGTTTGAACCTCGGATCGTAATAATCGTTGAATTCATCGATACCGATCGTGCGATCGCCGCGATCGAGTAAGGTTTCGGCCAGATGAGATCCCACAAAGCCAGCAACACCAGTAACAATATTTTGAGTCATGACTGAACCGCAAAATTAATAAGTGAAATCAAAACAACTCGATCGCGAACTCCCCTACCCTGCGGACGAGGCGATCGACTTACATCGAACGCGCGATCTTTTTCTAACATAGAGTTACAATTTAGCTTGCAAAAAAAGCGCCCGCCTCCCTCAAATCGGCGGTTGGGCGTACCGAGTTCGACGAGCGCGAGGAAAAGTAGGATACTGTGAAGGTTTTAGTGGTTGGCAATGGTGGTCGGGAACATGCCCTGGCCTGGAAACTCTTACAATCAGACAAGATCGAGGGCGTCGTCTGCGTTCCCGGAAACGGCGGCACGGCTTCGATGGCACGCTGTGAGAATATCAAGTTGGCAGTCGATGACTTCCACGGTATTAAAGAAGTGGCGTTAAATCACGAGATTGCCTTCGTGGTCATCGGTCCGGAAGTTCCCCTCGCGATCGGACTGGCGGACTATTTGAAACAGCAGAACATTCGCGTTTTCGGTCCGACTCAAACAGGCGCCCAATTGGAATCGAGCAAGTCTTGGGCGAAAGGGTTTATGAAAGATGTCGGCATTCCTACGGCACAATGGGGTGTCTTTACCGAGGACGAAAAAACCGCCGCTTTCGAGTTTGTCGATCGCTACGGCGCGCCGATCGTGGTCAAAGCGGACGGCTTGGCGGCGGGGAAAGGCGTGACGGTCGCGGCGACGGTGGAAGAAGCGAAAGCGGCGATCGTGGCGGCGTTTGGCGGTCAATTCGGTATGGCGGGGGAATGCGTCGTCGTCGAGGAGTTTTTACACGGACAGGAAGCTTCGGTATTGGCGATTACGGACGGGGAAACGATTCGCCCGTTGTTACCCGCCCAAGATCACAAGGCGATCGGGGAAGGAGACACCGGACCGAATACGGGGGGGATGGGGGTGTACGCCCCGGCGCCCGTAGTGACGGATGAAATGATGGCGCGGGTCGAAACGGAGGTGTTGCAACGGGCGATCGCCGGATTGAAAGAACGGGGAATCGACTATTGCGGGATTCTCTACGCCGGATTGATGATTTCTCCCGAGGGAGAGGTGAAGGTGTTGGAATTTAACTGCCGTTTTGGCGATCCGGAAACTCAAGCGATCTTGCCGTTGTTGGAGACGCCGTTAGACGAGTTGATGTTGGCGTGTATCGAGAAGCGATTGGCCGATTTTCCGCCTTTGCGCTGGAAATCCGGGGCCTCTGCTTGCGTGGTGATGGCGTCCGGCGGTTATCCCGGGTCTTACGAAAATGGTAAAACAATTGCGGGACTCGATCGCGCCGCCGACGCGGGGGCGATCGTCTTCCACGCCGGAACTGAGGTCAAGGCGGGAGAATTGGTCACTGCTGGCGGTCGGGTGTTGGGGGTCAGCGCGATCGCCGATAATTTCGACCGTGCGTTCGCCAAAGCGTATCACGCGGTAAACTGTATCGATTTCGAGGGCGCCTACTACCGCCGCGATATCGGACATCGAGTCAGAACGATATAAGCAGACCGAACTTGACGGGTGGGAGGCGATCGCCTCTCCACCCCTGTCTCCAGCCCTGAGATTCTTTTCCGGTTACGCATCCGCCACAGCGAACCGATTCGTCCTCAGTCAGAAGGAACTCGTGGTCGCGCCGAACGCATGTTTGATTCTCTCGAACCGGGAGAATCAAACATGCGTTCGGGTCGGCATTGGTTTTGGGGACGACAGGTTGACGTCATCGGTTCTCGTCTGGTTGATTCGGGGGCATTGCTGATTCTCATCACTGACTCTCGTCCCGAAATGGCCCTGAGAGATTATGCTCGCCGTTGGGGCATTGAAAACCTGTTCGGAGCATTCATGACTCGGGGCTTCTGTCTCGAATCGACTCACTTGAACGACGCCGAGCGCTTGAACCGTTTACTGGCCTTGCTTAGCCTGGTTTTTACTTGGGCTATGAAGGTGGGTTTGTGGATTCACCAATGTTCACCTATTCCTTTGAAGGCTCACGGACGATGCTCCAAGAGTCTTTTCCGTACTGGCTTCGGTTTTCTACGCCGCACTTTCTCTAATCTGTCTCTATTTCACGACTCTTTTCACCAGACTTTACAACTTTTGTCCTGTACTTATAATCCTTCATTATAGTAGATCGGAGTCTTCATCTCAACAGCCGATCGCCTCAATCCTCTGCCGTCAAATAACCGGGAACCAATAGTATAAAGGTGGGCAAAAATTGCCCACCCTACTTTCCATCAGGCGCTGAAATATTTCGCTACCGGGTGATAGGTAATAATCGCCGTCGTCGATTGTTCAGGATAAAGCTGTTCGCTTTCATCCATGTACATCGAAATACGATCGCTCCCCAATAACTCCAACTGCTTGTATTGATCCTCAATATTCGGACAAGCGGGATAACCAAAACTGTAACGAGAACCGCGATAACGCTGTTGCAAAATATCGCGAATATTATCCGGTTCCTCACTCCCAAATCCCAACTCGCGACGGATGCGCGCGTGCAACCATTCCGCCATCGCTTCCGCCGTTTGTACCGCCATACCGTGGAAATACAAATAATCCGTATATCGATCCGAATCAAACAGTTTTTTCGCGTATTCCGTCGCAATTTCGCCCACGGTAACCGCGTGCATCGGGAACACGTCAACGATACCCGTTTCTTTCGGGGCGAAAAAGTCGGCAATACACAGGCGGCGCATCGATTTTTGACGGGGAAACTCGAACGTCGCCACCACCGTTTCCGGCTGAGAATTATCATCTTTCATTTCCGCCGGATCGTAAAGAAACAGCGTATTTCCTTCCGCCTGACAGGGGAAATAACCGTAAATCGCTTGCGGATGTAATAAATTATCCTCGACAACGCGTTGCTTCCAAGTCTCTAAAATTGGACGAACTTCTTTATCGATAAATTCGTCGTACTCCTCCCGAGATTGACCCTTCGGCTTGCGGAACTGCCACTGTCCGACAAACAACGCTTGCAAGTCCAAGTACCAGAAAAGTTCCTCCAGGGGCATATCTTCCGGTTGCAGAACTTTCGTGCCCCAAAATGGCGGTTTGGGGCGATCGATAGCGATATCTACCGCTTCCGATCGCCGCGTGTCGATCGCTTGAGGTTCCGCAGCTTCTTGCTTTTTCTTCTTCGCCGATTTACGGCTAACACCGCCATTACTTTCAGCAGTTTCTACCGCTTCCGACTCGGCTGTAGCCACTTTACCGTTGTCGCTGGCTTCATCCAAAAAGCCTTTAAAATCGTCCCAATTGTTGGCCGATTTGGCAGGCATCAACTTGTCCATAAAGTGAAGGTCAGAAAAAGCATCTTTCCCGTAAACGACCTTCCCTTGATAGGTATTTTGACAATCTTCGTGAACGAATTTCGGGGTTAAAGCGGCACCGCCTAAAATCACCGGAACCGAGATGCCGCGTTCGTTGAAGGTTTCTAAATTATCCTTCATAAATGCGGTCGATTTCACCAACAGACCGCTCATGGCGATACAGTCTGCTTTGTGTTCTTCGTAGGCTTCGATGATATTTTCGACGGGTTGTTTGATGCCTAAATTAATCACCCGATAGCCGTTATTGGTCAAAATAATATCGACCAAATTTTTACCGATATCGTGAACGTCCCCTTTCACCGTGGCAATAACCACCGTACCTTTAGCATTATCCCCGGCTTCACCTTTTTCCATGTACGGTTCGAGATAGGCGACGGCAGCTTTCATTGTTTCCGCCGATTGCAACACGAACGGAAGCTGCATCTGTCCGGAACCGAACAGTTCGCCGACCACTTTCATGCCGTCGAGGAGATATTTGTTGATGATATCTAAGGGGGGATGCTTTTCTAACGCTTGAGCGAGAACGTCTTCCAAGCCGATCCGTTCGCCGTCGATAATATGCTGTTTGAGTCGTTCTTCGATCGGCAAATTGGCATCGAGGGAACGATCGCGCTTGGTGGTTTTACCTTGGAAGAGTTCGGTTAACTTGGTGAGGGGATCGTAGACGCAATTATTCCCTTCAAATTGGCGGCGATCGTAGATCAAATCGCGACAAACTTGCTGGTGTTCTTCGTCAATTTTGGCTAAGGGGAGAATTTTGCTGGCGCTGACGATCGCCGAATCCAAACCCACCTGCATTGCTTCGTGTAAAAACACGGAATTGAGTACCTGACGCGCCGCCGGATTTAATCCGAAAGAAATATTAGACACCCCTAACAAAATGTGACAGTGGGGCAGTTCTTCGCGCATTTGGCGGATGGCGTCGATGCTGGCTTTACCGTTGCCGCGATCTTCCTCAATCCCGGTGGAAATCGGCAAGGCGAGGGGGTCGAAAAAGATTTCGTGAGGGGGGATACCGTAGGCGATCGCCGCCTCGTAAGCGCGTTTGGCGATCGCGAACTTCTTCTCGGCAGTGCGGGCCATTCCGTCTTCGTCGATCGTCCCGACCACGACCCCCGCGCCGTATGTCTTCGCCAACTCCAGCACTTTGTAGAATCGCGGTTCGCCGTCTTCATAGTTGGTCGAGTTGAGCAGACATTTACCCCCGGCGACTTTTAACCCGGCTTCCATCTTCTCCCATTCCGTGGAATCGAGCATTAGGGGAAGAGTGACGTTAGTCACCAGGCGGGAGACCAACTCGTGCATGTCGCGGACGCCATCGCGACCCACGTAATCGACGTTGACATCGAGAATGTGGGCGCCTTCTTTCACTTGAGCTTTCGCCAGGGCAACTAAGCCGTCCCAATCTTCATTATTGAGCAGGGTGCGGCATTTTTTCGACCCACTGGCGTTGAGGCGTTCGCCGACGATCAAGAACGAGTTGTCTTGTTCGTAAGGTTGGGCGCTGTAAATGGAGGCGGCGGCGGGGATGTATTGGAACGAGTCCCGTTTTGGCGGTTCGCCGTCGCCGTCCCAGGTACGGACCGGGCGGGCTTTGGGGTGTAGGGTTTTGGCAATTTCGGCGAGTTGTTCGATATGTTGGGGGCGGGTTCCGCAACAACCGCCGATCACTTGAACGCCGAGGTCTTCGATGAAGTGCATCAGGGCCATGCGCAGTTCCATCGGCGTGAGTTTGTAGTGCGCTTGTCCGCCGACGTTTTCCGGGAGTCCGGCGTTGGGGATGCAGGAGACGACGAAGGGGGAGTTTTCCGACAGGTAGCGGATGTGTTCCTTCATCTTGTCGGGCCCGGTGGCGCAGTTGAGACCGAGGATGTCGATCGAATAGGGTTCGAGGATGGACAGGGCCGCGCTAATTTCGGAACCGACGAGCATGGTTCCCATGACTTCCATCGTGATCGAGACCATCAGGGGGAGGCGGCAGTCTTTTTTAGCGAAGACCTCTTCGATGGCGGTGAGGGCGGCTTTGATTTGCAAGACGTCCTGACAGGTTTCGACGATCAGGAGGTCGGCGCCGCCGTCGATTAAGCCTTCGGCTTGTTCGGCGAAAGCGTCGTGGAGGATGTCGAAGTCGATATGCCCGAGGGTGGGGAGTTTGGTTCCCGGACCGATGGATCCGGCGACGAAGCGCGGTTTTTCGGGGGTGGAGAATTCGGCGGCGACGCTTTTGGCGAGTTCGGCGGCTTTTTTGTTGATTTCGTAGGCACGATCGCCGAGGTCGTATTCGGCGAGGACGATCGAGGTGCCGCCGAAGGTGTCGGTTTCGATGACGTCGGCGCCAACTTCGAGGAAACCGCGATGGACTTTTTTAACGGCTTCGGGGTTGGTAATGACGAGGTATTCGTTACAGCCTTCGTATTCTTTGCCGCCGAAGTCGTCGGCGGTGAGATTTTGGAATTGCAGGCTGGTTCCCATGGCGCCGTCGAAGACAAGGACGGGGCGATCGGGGCTGTGAAGACGTTGGAGAAATGGACTTTTCATGGTCGCAATTGGCACGAGTAAGGATTGAATCAAACACGAATGTGAATGAGGATGGCTATGGGTTTTTTCCCTTAACCTATTGTGCAAAATTATCAGAGTTCGGTGGGGAGTCCAACTCACGATCGCCCGTTTTGGAAGGAAGATCGCACGGATTGAGAAAGTAATTTTCGTATTTAATGCAGTTTACCGAACCCGAGGGAACGGTTGCCGAATGGCGGCGAGGCGTTCGCCTCAGTCGGCGCTGACTGTTTCAAGTTTATCAAGGCCAACGAAAGTTTTTGGGTTGAAAACCGTGCCTTTTTAAGGCAGCTTTGCGATCGAGTTAGGACGAAGCGGAAAATCAGATGTGTGGTCGTAGTCTGCGAACTGACTGTCGCCAACGGGCTACTGTCTCCTACTGTCTGCTTCCTAACCTATCCGACGATTGACGTCAGGCGATCGGGGGTTCTCACATTGGGTCAGGATAAGGATCGCTGCGGTCTTGACCCAGAAGCTTCTTATCGTGTCGGTAGCGATCGCTACTGAAGTCATAAACTAACCTGAATTTTTTAAAAATTATGTGAAGTTATGATATAATTTAGTTAAAGAAGCCGCCTAGAAGCCCCCAAAGATTTGACCAATTTGTTTAAAAGCTCGTACATTTCCCAAAAAATAAGCAATAATACTTTACAACTGGGGGAACTTTCAACCGCGTGCATCTGCCTCTAGGTTGGATAAGATTTTCGCTTCAGGGAACGCATCACAAAATCCAAAAGGGGCGCTGGTGCCAGCCGCATCTTCCTAACGTTTAACCCTCGCTCGCGGCGATCGCGAGATCGATAGAATTTGCCGATTGTTCCAGCAATCGGTCGATTTTCATAGCCTAAATCAGCTAAATAAAAATCGAGTGCCTATTTAAGCTAAAAAAATCGGGATAAGCTGCAATTTTGCCTGAAATAAGCTTTATTCCCGAGCGATCGCCGTAGCTATTTGACTGAATTGACAGCAGAAGACAAGCATCCAGGAGGTTTACCCCCGTGCGGAAGACACCCGCCACCCCCCGTTCGCGAACCACTTCGACCCTGACCCATCCGAGGGCGCCGATGTCGCCACAATCCAGTGCAAACCGCTCGTCCGGGATTCGTGCGTCAACCGCTTTCGAGCAGTTTGCGCGAGCCGTCCCGGTGCCAATGGCCTTACTCGACCGTCAAATGCGCTACATCGCCGTTTCCCAACGGTGGTTGGACGATTACGGCATCGACGAAAACGACATTGTCGGGCGATCGCACGCCGAAGTATTTACTCACCTCTCCCGAGCATGGCACGAGAACTTTCGCCGTTGCTTGTACCACGGCGAAACCCACAACCAACGAGATCGCCTCATCAAACCCGACGGTCAAGTCGATTGGGTCGAGTGGAAGATCGAACCCTGGTACGGCGACCCCGGCGAAATTAGCGGGGCGATCGTCATCGCCGAAATCGTCACCGTTCGCGAAGCATCTGCGCAAGAGCAACGCCAGCAACTCGACGAAGCCCTCGAACAAAGCCAGCAGTCGGCTTACATCCACCAATTCGCGATCGAAAAAGCCGTCGATGCCATCTTTTGGATCGACCCCGACAGCAAACTGAGCTACGTCAACGAAGCCGCCTGTCAACTGCTCGAATATCGACGGGACGAACTGCTCGCCCTCAAACTGCACCAAATCGATCCGGCATTTTCCCCAAATATTTGGTCGGAACATTGGAAAGCCATCAAACAATTCGGTTCCTTTACCTTTGAATCGACCCACCGCACGAAAAGCGGGCGTATTTTCCCCGTCGAAGTGCGAGTGAACTACCTAAAATATAAACATCGCGAATACCACTGTGCGTTCGTGCGCGAGATTACCGAACGCAAACAATACGAAACCGCTTTACAAAGTGCCAACGAACAACTGCAAGCCGTTCTCGATGCCGTTCCCGGCTTAGTCTCCTGGCTCAGTCGCGATCTCAAATATCTCGGCGTCAACCGCCAGTTAGCCAGCACCTTCGGGCTACGCCCGGAAGATTTTAGCAATCGAGAAGTCGGCTTCATAGAAAGTCACCCTGGATTTGCGGAATTCGCCCGGGAATTTTTCGAGAGCGAAACGAAAACGATTTCTAAAGAAATCTGCATCGGACTCGAAGGACAACGGCGCAGTTACTTACTCGGGGCCCAAAAATACCACCACAACAGCCGCGCGGTCTTTGTCGGACTCGACATCACCGATCGCAAACAGATGGAAGCCCAATTGCGCCGCAGCGAAACCCTCTACCGTACCTTGGCGCGCAACTTCCCCAACGGGGCCGTCTGTTTGTTCGATCGCGACTACCGCTATACCCTCGCGGAAGGAACCGAACTGGCAAAAGTCGGCCTGTCCAAAGCCGCAATGGAAGGTCAAACCTGTCGGGACGTGTTCGACCCGGAAACGGCGGAAATCATCGAGCCGTTGTACGCTAAAGCCCTCGACGGCGAAGAAACCGTCGCCGAAATTCCTTATGCAGGTCGGATTTACCTCACCCACGTCTTGCCTCTCAAAGACGATACTGGGGAAGTCATCGCCGGGATGATGATGACCCAGAATATTACCGAACGCAAAAAGAACGAACAGGTGTTGCGGCGATCGCGCCAACGCTTGCGCGAACAGGCCCACCGCCTGCGCGACGCCCTCGCCGAACTCAAACAAACCCAAACCCAACTCATTCAAACCGAAAAACTCTCCAGTTTGGGTCAGTTAGTCGCCGGGGTCGCCCACGAAATTAACAATCCGGTCAGTTTTATTTACGGGAATATCGCCCACGCGCGCCAATATGCGAACGAACTGCTAGAGTTAGTGGAACTGTACGCCGACGCCTATCCCGAACCGACGGAGGCGATCGCCGAACGGATCGAGACCATGGGGTTAGATTTCGTACGCGAAGACTTTCCCAAACTGATGTCATCGATGCAAGTCGGGGCCGATCGCATTCGCGAGGTGGTGCTGTCGTTGCAAAACTTCTCGCGGTTGGATCAGGCGCAGAAAAAACCCGTCAACCTGCACGAAGGGATTGACAGTACCTTGTTAATCTTGCAAAGTCGGCTCAAAGCCAAAGGGGGACGTCCGGGGATTGAAGTGGTCAAAGACTACGGCGACTTGCCGAAAGTGGAATGTTACGCCGGACAGCTCAATCAAGTGTTTATGAACTTGCTCGCCAACGCGATCGACGCTTTGGAAGAACGAGGAATCGAGTGCGATGCCTCCGAATCCGGGGAAGAACCGACGATCGCGATCCGTACCCGGGCGATCGCGGGCAATCGGGTCGAAATTCGGATCGCCGATAACGGCTTGGGAATGACCCCTAACGTGCGGCGCAAACTGTTCGAGCCGTTTTTTACCACCAAACCCCCTGGCAAAGGGACGGGTTTGGGGTTATCAATTAGTTATCAGGTTGTCGTTCAAAAACATGGCGGCCAACTGAACTGCGATTCGACCCCCGGACGGGGAACGGAGTTTGAGATCGTCTTGCCGATCGAGGCGAAATGAGCCGCAAGCGGTAGGGAGATTGAGGGGACAGTGGAGTCGGTCGTCTTGATGGTAAACGAATCGAGGATCGAGGGTGAATTATCGTAAGTTGGTCTTGTTATTGTTGGCCGGATGTGGGTTGGCGATCGCCCTAGGAATGAGTGGGAGTCTGGTAGGACGGGCGATCGCCCAGACGCAATCTCCCCCAGCCCAAACCCAGCTTGCTTTACCGGAACTGCTCGATCGCGTCTCCACTTCCGAAGCGGTCGCGGCGATCGAAACGCGCTGGGAAAATGCTTACGAGAGTTATTTCGGGGCGAATTTCGGCGATATTGAGATCGACGCCGCCCAAATTGCCGAGATTCTCGACCGTCTCGGACGGCAAACCGGGAAGCGGTCGGCGCTGATTTACGCGATCGCCGCCCCCAAACAATTAGAATTGATATTAGTGTTACCCGGTCGCGACCCGATTCGCAAAAGTATTCCCGAAGCAGACCGGGAAACCGTTCTCGACGCGGTTTTACAACTGCGTCAGGAAATTACGAACCCTCGCAAACGCAACCGCGAGAGTTATCTCGAACCGGCGCGATCGCTTTACGATTGGATCGTGCGCCCGTTAAAAGCCGAATTAGAGGCGAACGAGATTAGCACTTTGTTGTTTTGTGTCGGCAATGGCTTGCGGACGTTGCCCTTTGCGGCCCTGCACGACGGCGAACGGTTTTTAATTGAAGAATACGGATTTACGCGCATTCCGGCGTTTAAGTGGACCGATACCCTTTACGGCGATTTGCGTGAGTCGAAAGTCTTGGCGATGGGGGCGTCGGAGTTTGAAGAGCTTTCGCCGTTGCCTGCGGTTCCCGTGGAACTGGCGGCGATCGCCGGGGATTTATGGTCCGGTCGGGTTTTTCTCAACAACCGTTTTACCTTAGAAAATCTGCGATCGCAAGTGCAAGAGAACGACTATCGCATCGTTCACCTCGCCACTCACGCCGAATTTAAACCCGGCGATCCGAGCAATTCCTTCATTCAATTGTGGAACGAAAAACTCACCCTGGATCGAATGCGTCAACTCGGTTTCGATACGGCGAATATGAGTTTGTTGGTGTTGAGTGCGTGCAAGACCGCCTTCGGGGATGAAGATGTCGAGTTGGGTTTTGCCGGATTGGCGGTGCAAAGTGGGGTGAAAACGGCTCTGGCGAGTTTGTGGTACGTCAGCGATTCGGGAACCTTGGCCCTGATGAGCGAATTTTATCGAGCCTTGCGCGCAACCGACGCCAACGGTCAGCCGAAGATCAAAGCCGAAGCGTTGCGACAAGCGCAAATCGCGATGATTCGCGGTCGGGTGCGCGTGGAAGGGAGCCAGTTGCGCGGCTCCGGAGAAGAGGTCGATTTACCCCCTGCCTTGCAGACCTTCGCTCCGGATAATTTGTCCCATCCTTATTATTGGGCTGCGTTTACGGCGATCGGCAGTCCGTGGTAAGGAGAGCCTGGCGGCGGCGATACTCCAAGGGAGCCGCTTTACGAACGCCCCCCACTTAAAACACACTCACGAGCCTCGATCGATGAAAACCGCAAGACAGTTAATTCCCCGATCGCATCTATAGCACGAGGGAACGATCGCCCCCCGTTCCTGGGGTCAAAACCATTTTTTCAGATAGAATGCACGGGAATGGCTCATTTTGCAGGAAAATAGAAAAGGCATAGGGGAGCGGCGTGGAGGTTGTCGGGTTCTAGGGCAAGGATTGAACGGCAAGAAAACGAGTCTAGATACAGCCGAAGCGCAATCTGTAAGTCTTTCACTGTTGTCAGGGTCGCTGTTGTGGGAATGCTTCGAGGGTTGGGAGGCGATTGCTCGGCGTCTCCCCTGGAGAGTCGCCGGACCGATTGTAGATTCAGGGAATAGCCAGCACGCATCCGGCGATCGCGAAGTCTCTGGGGAGGAGCATCGTCCTCGGCGGTGGAATTTTGAGGGACGGACCGAAGGCAGCCAACCCGCCGCACCCTTCCGCCTGCCGTCGTGAGACGTCCACACCCTCTCCATGGCCCGAGTTTTTGAAAATATAGGCAACATCTAACCGATAAAATGTCTCTTATTGATTGAACAATTCGTTCACTTGACGTTCAGCTTAACCGCTATTCCTCCCGGCACTGTACCCGAAGGAATAGCGGTCAACTTCGATGGGGTTCAATGCCCCAGAGACGCCCAGACTTCTAATGTATTGCCGCAAAACGTCGGTTTGATTGCGTTCCGTAAGTTTACAATATCTGTCTAAATGTTCCTTTTCAACATCCGAGATTCTAAGGCTTATTTGGCTTTTAAGTAGCAATCGTATTTATATCTACTAAAATGATGGCATGAAACTAGCCTACCAGTACAAGCTATTGCCGACCTACGAGCAACGATGCCGCATGGATAAGTGGCTCGATAGGTTGCGCTACCAGTACAACTATCTGCTGGCAGATCGCTTTGACTGGTGGGAGATGAATCGATGTCCTGTTAATGCCTGTCCTTTGGTGTGCAGTATCGCTCAGCCCAGAGAACAGCCCGAATACTACGGGCAAAAACGCTCCCTGGTCTCACTTAAGCAGGAGCGGGAATGGTACGCCGATCTTCATGCTGATGTCTTGCAGGAAACGGTGAAGCGGGTAGACCTCGCATTTGCTCGGTTCATCAAAGGCGACAAGAACGGTAAACGTAGCGGTAAGCCTAGATTTAAGGGGAAGAACCGCTATCGCACCTTTGCCTATCCGCGAGTCAAACCAGACTGCATCCAGGGCAATCAAGTCACCCTGCCCAAGCTGGGTGAAGTCAAGTTGATTCAACATCGCCTTGTACCAGAAGGATTCACGATTAAGCGGGCTTTGGTAACCAAGAAGGCGGACGGCTGGTATGTCACATTAACCCTTGAAGACAAGAGCGTTCCTGACTTGCCAGCGATCGAGATCCAGCCCACCGAGACCAATAGCATTGGCGTGGATGCCGGACTGGAATACTTCATCGCCTGCTCTGATGCTTCAACCAAGCAACCGCCAAAGTTTTACCGCCAATCTGAAGACAAATTAGCTAAGCTCCAGGGAAAGCGAGACGCCAGGGCTAAAGGTTCAAAGCCGCGCCGTAAGCTGAATGAGCGTATTGCCAAGTTGCACCAACGCATTGCACGGCAACGGAAGCAGTGGCATTTTGAAACCGCTCGAGAGTTAATCGATAAAGCGGAAGTCATCTTTGTCGAGGCTCTGAAAGTCTCTAATATGTCCCGACGACATCAGCCGAAGCCGGGGGAGAAGGGAACATTTCTCCCTAACGGGCAAGCAGCCAAGTCGGGCTTGAATAAAAGTTTTGCTGATGCTGGGATAGCTGGGTTCCTGAACGATGTACTGCCTTACGTGGCTGAAAGAGCTGGTAAGCGGGTTGTGAAGGTTCATCCGGCTGGCACATCCCAACATTGTGCAATGTGTCTGAACCGAGTGCCGAAGGAATTGTCCGATCGCTGGCATGAATGCCCTGATTGCAAGGCGTCCATGGCGCGAGATCTCAATTCTGGGTTACTCATCAAAAAAGTGGGGTTGGGCGTTCGCCTCACGATAAAACGCGAATCCCGTAACAGGAGGAGAAGCCCGCGCCGTACTGCTTAGCGGTCGGCGTCGGGAGTACGTCACGCAAGGTTGAGTCTCTCAAACCCTCTCGGTCGTCATGATTTTGGTCAGCTCGGGGAATTGGCCCCAAGCCCGTTGTTAAGCCCTTGTCTTCCATGCTTGAAAGCTCTGCGTTTTCGATTCATTTAGCTATTGAGCGCCATCCCGTTACCGTCGCTCCTCAGACTTCGGTCGGCGAGACTATTTTGCTGATGAGTCAGGCCAAAGCGAGTTGTGTGGTCGTGGTGGAAGATCGAACTCCCGTGGGGATTTTCACCGAACGAGATTTAGTCAAGTTGACGGCCCGATGTGCGGCGAAGGATCGAGTGCCATTTCTGGAACGGTTCGGTCCGGTCGAGATCGCCGAGGTGATGAGTCAAAAGCCGATCGCCTTAGAAGAAACGAGTCTCGACGACTTGCGATCCGTACTCAATTTGCTCAGACAATACCAGATCCGCCATTTGCCGATTGTCAACCGCGAGGGGGATTTGGTCGGAATTGTCACCCACCAGAGTATCCGGGATACGATTCAGCCTGCGGACTGGATGCGTTTGCGACGGGTCAAGGAAGTGATGGGCGATCGCGTGATTACGGCGCCGGAAACGGCTACGGTGAACGATTTAGCGCGGTTAATGCACGAAGCTCGGGTCAGTTGCATCGCGATCTCCCGTCCCCTAGAGTCCGACGATCGCACGGATTCCCCGAAATTGGGGGACGCCGAGGCTCCGGTGATTCCTTTGGGCATTGTCACGGAACGCGATATCCTTCAATTTCATGCGTTGGGGTTGGACGCGCGATCGCTCCACGCAGCCCAGGTGATGAGTAGCCCCCTGCTCCAAGTTCAGCCGACGGATTCGCTCTGGTCCGCCCATCAGTTGATGAACCGCCACCGCATTCGCCGTCTGGTGGTCACCGACGAACGGGGCTGTTTGTGCGGCATCATCACCCAAACGAGTTTACTGCAAGGATGGGCGCCAATGGAAATGACCGACGCCCTTTCGGCTTTGCAGCGCTTGGTCGAAGAGCGCACCAGCGAACTGCAACAGGCCAATACTCAATTAAGACGGGAAATTCAAGACCGCAAACAAACGGAAGAAGCCCTGCGGATTTCCCAAGCGAGGCTGGCGGGCATTTTAAATATTGCCGACGACGCGATCGTTTCCGTGGACGAACATCAATGTATTCAGTTGTTCAATCAAGGGGCGGAAAAAATCTTCGGTTATCGTGCCAGCGAGGCGATCGGTCAACCTTTAGATTTACTCCTCCCCGAAGCCGTGCGCGCCATCCACCGCCAGCACGTCAATCAATTTCGCCATTCCCCAGATGTGGCCCGTCAAATGGGCAGTCGCGCCGAAGTCCTCGGTCGTCGCAAGGACGGCAGCGAATTTGCGGCGGAAGCGTCGATTTCTAAATTGCAAGTCGGTTCGGAAAAACTGCTGACGGTGATCTTGCGCGATATTACCGATCGCAAACAAGCCCAAGCGGCATTGCAACTGCAACTGGATCGCGAACGGTTGATGGGGGCCATGCGCGATCGCATCCGCCAGTCTCTCAATCTCGATGAAATTCTCAATACCACCGTCGCCGAGGTGCGCCAATTTTTGGTCACCGATCGCGTGATCGTCTATCAATTCAATCCCGATTGGAGCGGTCAAGTGGTGGTCGAATCGGTCAGCGCCGACTGGCTGCCGATCTTGGGTCTCAACATCCACGATCCCTGTTTTGGCGAGGAATACGCCCAACTCTACGCCAAGGGTCGTGTCAGGGCAATTCCGGATATTTTTGAAGCTCCTCTGAGTCAGTGTCACCGCAATTTACTCAAGCAGTTTCAGGTCAAAGGCAATCTGGTCGTTCCGATTTTGCAGACGGAAACCACCGTGCAGATGCCGGACCTGCGTTCGCGAATCCTCTCCCCAGGAGAATCGAATCATAATCGCTTGTGGGGACTCCTGATCGCCCACCACTGTCGCTCTCCCCGTCAGTGGCAAGATTGGGAGGTGGATTTTCTCACGGCTTTGGGAACGCAAGTGGCGATCGCCATCCAACAATCCACCCTGTTCGAGCAGTTACAAGCCGCCAACCAACAGTTACGCCGCCTCGCCACCCTCGACGGTTTGACCCAAGTCGCCAACCGCCGCCGTTTTGACGAATATCTCGATCGCCAATGGCGGCACATGGCGCGAGATCGTCATCCGCTTTCTCTTATTTTATGTGATATAGATTGCTTTAAGCTATACAACGATACCTACGGTCACCAAGCTGGAGATGAATGCTTGCAAAGCGTCGCCGCCACCTTAACCGAATGCGTCAAACGCCCCTGCGATTTAGTCGCCCGTTATGGCGGCGAGGAATTTGCCGTGATTCTTCCCGACACCGACCCCGAAGGCGCCCGCAACGTCGCCGAACGCATTCGCCGCAGCATTTTCGAGTTGTCGATTCCCAACCACAACTCCTACGTCAGCCCCTACGTCACCATGAGTGTCGGCGTCGCCACCACGACCCCCGAACCGGATTCCTCCTGGAGTGAATTAATTGCACTCGCCGATAAAGCGCTTTATGCGTCGAAAAATAAGGGACGCAATCGGGCGATCGCGATGGTGTTGTAATTTCAGATTTCAGACGGGAGGGAACTCTAGGGAGAAATTCTCAGCGTCTCTGAGAAGATCGGCTTCACCAAGACCAAAACACTGCCGATCCTTGGTTTTCATCGTCGGTACCAAAAATGACGCCTCCCGCTTCCCCGGGAACCAACTCGATCGCCTCGATTTTGCGATCGCCGAACCGCCACAAGGGTACTAAGCTGCTATTGGAACGAAAATCGAAACCTCCCTCATTGTTACCCTCGAAGACTCCCGCTACGTAAACCGCCGACGCAAACGGACCGTCATCGCCGTAATCTACCGCCGCACTGACCCATAAAACTCCGGCGCCGTCGATTTTGAGGTCGGAAATCGATCGCCCGTTCTCCGGAAATGGGACGCGAAACGATACCGTACCCGTCGGCGCGATCGCGTTCGTCACCGGATCGAACGTTCCCCAATAAATCCCACCGGGTTCGCTACCACTACCGCGATCGCCCCAGACCGCCAGTAACTGCCCCTCGACTTCGGCGATCGCAAACCCTTCGATATTCAGACTTCGGCTCACATTCGGTAACTCGAAGACCTCGGCGAGGGACAGCTCACCCGTGGTCCCGTCCCACTCGAAACGGAAGACCTCTCCTTGACTGCTACAAGCGATGAACGTTCCGGGAGTTCCGGGAAGAGCGGTGAGGGCTTCGAGATCGACCGGATATTGAGTCGGCGAGGGCCAGGCGATCGTCCGATAGTCTACCGACCGATCCGCCGAGATCGAAACTAATCCAATAAAGGGCAGATCGGGGAATTTATTATCGTGAACGATCAGGAAACACGCATCGCCAGCACTACACCCCGAATCTCCACCCGGCGCATTCACCCGCGCTATCCCGCTAATTCCATATTCAATCCCATCGCGAACCGGATACCAGGAGGAAACAGCAGGTTTTTCGATCGCCATACAACTGGTTAGAGTCACCAGAAGACCGATTAAAATCTTGAATTTAGGCATTTTTAAGCGATTGCAGCAGGTTTTCTCGCCTCAATCTCAACTTCGCCAATGGTAGGGGCGATCGATTTGAACTTAGTGGAGATCGCCACCGCGATCGCGGTGGTTATCCGGTTCGAGTGCTGGAGGCTTCTTCGTTATTATATGAGGTCAACCAAAAAGCGAGACCACTTTTAATGATTTCGGCGATCGACCCCACCGATCGCGCAGCGACTCCATTTGAGATTAGCCGATCTTTACCCCCGTTGCCACGCCAACCAACGCTCGAATAACGTTTTGACGAAGGGCGTTAAGCGGGTACGGTTATAAGCATCTGCTGCTTTTTTAATCGCTTCTGCTTGGGTCGGATAGGGGTGAATGACATTGGCGATCGCCCCCAAACCAATCCCGTTAACCATTGCCACAGTAATTTCACTAATCAAATCTCCCGCATGACGGGCGACCACCGTCGCGCCGACCATTTTATCCGTTCCTTTGTTGACGTGAATTTTCACAAACCCTTGGGTTTCTCCATCGGCGATCGCCCGGTCTACCGAACTCATCGGCACCATAAACGTATCGAGATCGATCCCTTTTGCTCTTGCTTCTTGTTCGTACAATCCCACGTGGGCGATCTCGGGATCGGTATAGGTAGACCAAGGCATGGTTAGATCGCTCAAGCGGGATTTACCGAGGCCAAAAACCGAAAATAAACTATTTTTAATCACGATTCTCGCCGCCGCATCTGCCGCATGAGTAAATTTCCACTTCATGCAGACATCTCCCGCCGCATAAATATTCGGATTCGAGGTTTGTAAATAGTCATTGACTTCGACGCCTTGGCGGCGATCGTAGTTGACGCCGACCGCTTCTAAATTTAAGCTTTCTACATTCGGCTGTCTGCCCGTCGCCACTAAAATTTCATCGACGGCGATCGCCTGAGTTTGACCGTTACTTTCATAAGATAAAGTTTTTCCCGCTTCCGTAGTTTCCACTCTTTGCAATTTCGCATTTAAAACCAGTTGAATCCCTTCATCCATAAATTGCTGTTGGACGATCGCCGCCGCATCCGCATCTTCGCGATCGAGCAAATGAGCGTTTTTATGAAACAAAATCACTTCCGATCCGAGGCGATCGAACGCTTGCGCCAACTCACACCCAATCGGACCGCCGCCGATGACGGCGAACCGACGCGGACGTTCGGTTAACGAAAACACGGTTTCGTTGGTCAAATATCCTGCCTCGACCAACCCCGGAATCTCCGGAATCGCCGCCCGGGCCCCCGTGGCGATGACTGCTTTTTTAAACCGTAACTGCTTCCCGGCGACGGCGATCATATTCCCGCCGACAAAAGACCCGGCCCCTAAAAAGACATCCACCCCTAGATTTTGGAAGCGTCGGGCCGAATCGTGATGGCTGATTCCCGCCCGAATTTCGCGCATTCGCCCCATCACCGCCGCAAAATCGATCTCCGGATCCCTGGGAACCCCGATCCCGAAGTCGCTGGCGTGACGGAAATCCCCAACCAGCCGCGACGAGGCGATAATCGCTTTCGACGGGACGCAACCGACGTTGAGACAGTCGCCACCCATTAAGTGTTTTTCGATTAACGCCACTTTGGCGCCGAGTCCCGCCGCCCCCGCCGCCGTCACTAATCCGGCAGTCCCGGCGCCGATGACTACGAGATTGTATATCGGTTCCGGTTCCGGATTGACCCAATCCGACGGGTGAACGTGAGCTAATAAGGTTTGATTGTGCGTATCCCAGGGAATCAGTTGGAGGCGATCGTCTGCCATAATTGCTACTTTTGAATAAAAAACTGATTTAAATACTCCGGATTTAGTCGCCAGAAATTTCGCTATTGAGCGCTTTACTGGCAACTCTCGTCACGTAAATCGTCCCAAAAATGGTGACGATCGCCCCGACAATTTTAAACGCCGTTTCTGCCCCGGTACTATTTTGAGCGTCGGTTCCGATCGTCGCCAATCGGGCTAAGGAACCGATATAAACGTACATAATCGTACCGGGCAGCATTCCCAAACAACCGATAACATAATCGCGCAAGGAAACCCGTGTCACGCCAAAGGCATAGTTTAAAAGATTAAAAGGAAAAAAGGGCGACAGTCGAGTTAAAACCACAATTTTTAATCCTTCCCTCGCTACGGCATCGTCAACGGCTTTGAATTTTTGATTGCCTTCAATTTGGCTTTCAACCCAACTGCGTGCTAGGTAGCGACCGATTAAAAAGGCCAATGTTGCCCCTACGGTGGCCGCGACGAATACGTACAGGGAACCAAAGCCGACTCCAAAAATAACTCCCGCGCCAAGGGTGAGGAGAGAACCGGGAATAAAGAGAACGGTGGCGAGAATATAGATCGCCATAAAAATCGCAATTCCGAGGATTCCTAAGTCTTGAATCCACTGGAGGGCATCGCGCAAATAGGTTTGAATTCCTAAATATTTGCCTGTAACGACAAGAGCGGCAATTAGGGCAAATATTAGAATAATTTTGCCATTTTTTTTAAGTTTTGAAGTTGCGCTTTTTTCTTGATTAACCTGTTGTTTGTTAGACGGTTGAGTCATTATCCCCCCTTGGCTTGTTTTAAAGATAAGTAGCCGTTCAAAAATCCTTCCCACGGATGAGGGATTTTAGATCTTGGATTTTAGATATTAGATGTAAAAGGTAACCCTTTTTTCTATTGTTTATTTTCTCACTCTCGTTACTGATTTTTCTATGCTTTGTCTTACTTGCCGACTTTCAAGAATGCCGCTACTCGCAGCACTTCTGCGACCGTCCAGGCTTGGGCGATCGCCCCTTGCGGTCGGAAGGGAGGGTCGCCGTCGAAAATCTCGCTGAGACTGCCGACTCCGGCTTCGATGAGGCTGTCGGCGATCGGGTCGAGGAAGCTTAAGGCGCGATCGCGATCGCCGTATACTTTGAAATCGGCTAAAATATAATGCCCCAACAACCATCCCCACACCGTCCCCTGATGGTAAGCTCCATCGCGCTGGAGGACGTCGCCGCCGTAATGACCGACGTAATCGCGATGGTGGGGGCTGAGACTGCGTAAGCCGTAGGACGACAGGAGCGATCGCCCGCACACCTCCACCACGGCGCGCTGTTGGGGCGCACTCAAGGGGCTGTAAGGTAGAGAAACGGCGAAAATTTGGTTGGGACGCAAAGAACAATCGCGACCTTCGGGGGTATCGATGACATCGTCGCAATATCCGGCAGATTCGTTCCAAAATCGCTCGAAACCGACGATCGCCGCTTGCGCCATCTGCCGATAGAGATCGGTTCGTTTCCCTAATTTTTTGCCGAACCTAACCATCGACTGCAAAGCGTTGTACCACAAGGCATTCACTTCGATCGGTTTGCCGATTCGCGGGGTCACGACCCAGTCGCCGACTTTGGCATCCATCCAGGTCAACTGCACCCCCGGTTCCCCCGCATATAACAGACCATCCGCCGGATCGACGTGGATGTTATAACGAGTGCCTTTTGCGTGCCACTCGACGATTTCGACCAGCAAGGGCCACAACTGTTTGAGGAATTTTTTATCTTTTGTAGCTTCGTAATAGGCGCGAACGGCTTCGACGTACCAGAGGGTCGCATCGACGGTGTTGTAATCGGGGGTTTCGCCTGCGTCGGGAAAGCGGTTGGGAATCATGCCGCGATCGCAGTAACGGGCGAAGGTTTGCAAAATCGTGCGCGTCAGCTTGGGTCGTCCGGTACAGAGGGTCAATCCACTCAGGGCGATCGCCAGATCCCGGCCCCAGTCGCCAAACCAATGATATCCGGCCACGATCGTTTTGCCGTCGGGATTTTCCGGCGAGGGACGGTTGACGACGAACCGATCGGCGGCGAGGACGAGGCAATCGACCCATTGCGGGGCTTTACGGTGTAAGGCATACAGTTTTTTGCCCTTTTTCTTGAGTCCTTTCGCTTTTTTTGCCAATTTCAACAACTGGCGATCGCCTTTTCGATGCACTTCCAGGGCCTGGGTTCCGTCGAGAATCGGTTGGCTGTGGGTCGTGACGACGAGGGTGAGGGAGTCGCCGGGATGCAGTTCGCGCTTGAAGGTGACTACATGCAAGGCATCTTCGGCGCGATCGAGGCCGCGATCGCCCTCGACGGCGAGATCGAGTCCGTAATGCCAATCGTGGGCCGGAGTCACCTCGCATCCCGGGGCGAGGAGATAGTAGGGAATCGCGGTGGTAAAGGCGGTGACGCCAACGCCGTTATCGATGAGATCGACGCGCATCTGACGATCGCCGCCTCGGGTGGAATCGTGGCGATCGCGGTAAGTCCCCAATCCCTTACAACTCAAGGTCACGGGTAAACTGGCGCGGCGCAATTGATAGCGAATGTAGGTGGTATTTTCGCCGCGATGCATCCAAATGCGCTTTTCTAATAAAGCATCGGCAAAGGCATAATGCCAGACCGGAATGCTGCCGTCTAAATAAAACCGTTCGATCCACGGATAAACGTCCGGTTCGACGGTTCCATCGAGCCAGCGATTGACAAATAATGGATAAAATCGGCGATCGTATTGCGCCGTCGTGTCCAGTTTCGACACCAGTAAGGTATGTCCTAACGGCGGTTGCAGGGCCGCTAGCAGCAACCCGTGATAGCGTCGGGTTTGCATCCCGGAAACCGTTCCCGAGGCAAAGCTTCCCGTTCCGTTGGTCACCAGCCATTCGCGATCGTTCGCTAATGCTGGATGGCTACAAATTTCTCGTCCAAATTGAATAGTCACGATCGCGATCGCTCGTCTTCTCGGCATGGCGATCGATTGGAGTCGGCGATCGGGCGATCGTTTCCAATCTTTCACCCATTGCAAAATATAGCAGTTCCTCAACCTTTCTATGAAATGCCCTCAAATCGGGCATCTCATCCCCAGAACCTCGTCAAAATTGGGAAAAACGGCTGAGAATGGCGGTCGATGCACCCTGAAATCAACAAGATCGCATAAAAACGGCGCGATCGATCGGCGATCGGCTTGGGGCATTATTAATCGGCTTTATTCGCTTTTCCCGGCGCAAGGATTCGCCTCGGTTTTCCCGGCGCAAGGATTCGCCTCGGTTTTGCCAGCGCAAGGGTTGGCTTCCACTTCCGCCCCCGTGTCAGGGCTAGTCGTTTTCCCGGCACAAGGATTTTGGCAACCCATCACCAAACCCAAACTTAAAAATGATGCGGCGGCCAGGGTGGAAAACAAGTTCACTCGCATGGTTTTTATCCTCTACATTTAGTTAAAACGAACTCTATAAAACTCAATCCCCAAACGGATTGGGGTCGAATTTGATTCATGATAACTGTTATTTCAGCACAAAAAAATGAGTTTTTGCTGAGAAATTGCCTCGTAGGCGATCGCCCCTGCCAATCCTTCACGAAAAATTAATCGCAAACTCAGGAGTTATTCATTTTTTAGGGGAGTATTTTTCCCTAATATTGACAGGAGAAGATCGCTCATCTGGCAGAATAAAATAGTGAAGGATAGAAAGTTCTGTACTCCTCTAAAAAACCCCGGAAACGGTGAATCCGCCGACGCACCAGCGTCCGCGCCCGTCGTCACCTTCACCCGATCGGGTTGTCAATTTCTCGACACCGAAGGGCGATCGGATGTAAAAATATTACTCTACCGATCTACGGTATTTTAAACCGTCCAAATTACTAACAAGAGAATGGAAACCACAGATTGGTTGGTGACGGAGGCGGGGGATTGTTTGCCTTGCGAGGCGCCGGAAGACGATGACTTTCCGGCGCAACCCTATCGCCTCTATCGGTTTTTAACGGAAGTTGAAGATATCCTTAACGAGCATCAAGACGATCGCGCGCGCTTGAGCGCGATTCGTCCCCTGGTTCGGCGTTTATTGGTCAGTTCCGACTGGTTACAAGGGGAATATCGAGATCCGGATCCGAAAACCGGGTGGTCCGTGGTCATGCTTTACGACGAGCCGGATTTTCCCCTGACGGTGCAGATGGTGGCGTGGTCGCCGGGTTGCGTGTCGCCGATTCACAATCACGGGACGTGGGGGGTGGTGGCAATTGTCGGCGGGGAAGAAAAAAATACATTGTGGCGGCGATCGCCGACCTCACAACATCCCGATCGCCTCGAACGGGCAGGCGATCGCACCTTCGTTCCCGGCGAAATTATCAGTTTCCTCCCCGATGCCATTCACTGCGTCGAACCCCTCGGCGACGAACCGACGATTACCTTTAATTTATACGGTAAAACCGACTTCGATCGCCGTTTCGAGTTCGACGCGATCGCCCACACTGCCCGCAAGTTCTAGCCTAAGCTTCCGTGGCCGGACTGTCCCCCTCCGACGGCGAGAACAACTGTTCCGTCGCCCAAGTT
This sequence comes from Oxynema mangrovii CENA135, assembly GCF_016632315.1. NCBI lineage: Bacteria > Bacillati > Cyanobacteriota > Cyanophyceae > Oscillatoriales > Oscillatoriaceae > Oxynema > Oxynema mangrovii. The sequence goes on from NZ_JAEOXH010000001.1 coordinate 692,877, forward strand.
GTAATGATGTGAGACAACACCCCGAGCGGTCCGGCAAATAAACATAAGGCCACCGAATGCCTCACAAACCGTCCGGTTCGCTGTCCTTCCCAATAGACCCAGCGACCGACAAACAAATCCATCACCACGAAATGCACCCATCCCGTAGCGGCGGCCCCTTCTTCCCCGAAAAAGCGGGCAATATCGGCTAAGGTTGGATTCGCCAAAGCCGCCGCCGATTCGGCGTTCAATTCTCCGGTGAGTAGGTACAAGTAAAGCCCCCCCAACGGCAAAAAGAACCAGTAAGACGCCATCACCTTGCGGGTGACATCCCAGTTGGGAACTAACAGCATCAAAATCCAAAATGGCAATACGAAAACATTGGCTAGGGTAAATAACAGTTCTAATGACATGGCGATTTTGCCCCAATGGTTTGAAGGTGACATCAACCGATCTCAGTTACAGACCTATCTGACCGTAACGGTTGAAATCTTCAAAAGCTTAACAAACATTGCCGAAATGAGGAATCTCAACCGCCCCGATCTCGTCATTTTAATCGGACGGTTAAGCTTAAAATCTAACTAATCGATCGTTGAATCTCGAACAAGTATATTTGTTGAACTGAAACTAATAATTTTTCCGACATCTGAGAGACTGTTCATAACATAAATATTAAGAACCCTGTTTGATGCTCCGGGGTTTCTATTGTGCCCTGTAGGGGTTTGGTTACCAAACCCCTACTTCTCTAGGCTTTGGTAACCAAACCCCTACAAGATTTTTTGGATTTTTTGTACAATAAGATTCAAATTAGTGAGGTAGATAGATCAAAATAGATCCAGTCAAAAAAATTATCACATCTTTGCGACAAGCACTATAAACAGTCTTTGAGATCTTTTTTTAATCGATCGAACAGTTTTTTCTTGACTGAGCGATCGCCTCTTAGATACATTGAGTCCTTGTCCGGGATTCAATAGCTCATATACTTAACTCACAAAATCCAAGAGAATTACACAATTGCAGCATATAACCAGAATTGGTGACGTTTCCGGCGTCCAGCGCGATCGCCTCCAGCAATTCAGGCGTTTATAATCAAAAAGACCGATATTGTTGCTCGAATCATTAGGAGATTTTCCATGAGCGGACACGATTTATTGATGCTCGTCCTCTTACTCTCACCCGGTTTGCTGTTGTCGGCAGTGATTATGGGAACCTTTGCCTTCGGTGGTTGAGGTCCCTCGGATCGATCGCCACTCTTGAAAATCCGTGGGGGGGTAGGCATTTTGCCCCCCTATTTTTATGCAATCTCGTCTAATCGAGCAGAAAATAGAACCGCATAAATCTGTCTAAAGATAGAGCGCTGAAAGTTAACCTCATTCTTGAGATAGTTTCAAACGCCTTTCATTCTTGTTTAGTCTGGAGATAGCACGAAAACTTAGGTGATACAACCGTGCTATTTTTTGAAACAATCCAGAGTGAATAAAAATGAAACTAAATTTTAAAAAAATCTCTCGCTTGACGGTCGTTACTGGTTTTTGTGCATTATTTACCGGATTTACACCGATTTCCCTGGCGGCGACTGGGCAGCGATCGCCTCAAATGCACTCCCCTCTCAGTAGCAATAACACGATCGCCGATGCGACGAATGCCTGCCGACGGGCGATCGTCCCTGACGGCTTGAACGTCCGCCAAAAACCTTGGGGAGACAGTCCGTTAATCGGCGAAATTCCTTTCGGAGAAACCCTATCAATTGACAACCTCGGCGATAGTGGTTGGGTGGCGATTTCCTCACCTTATGAAGGCTACGTGCGCGCGCTCAATATCGGTTACTGCGATCGCGCCGTCAGTCCACCCCTCCAAGAATGTCGGGAAATCGGGGATCCTCAAGGATTGACCGTTCGTGCTCGACCCCGCAGCGATAGCGCGACCGTCGCGCAGTTGACCCACCGCGAACAAGTGGCGATCGAAAATCTCGGAGATAACGGTTGGGTTCCGATCTATTCGCCGTTTTCCGGCTATGTGAGAGCCAATGGTTTAGAAGATTGCACCGATTCCATCCTTAGCGAAGAAATCGAAGATGAATAAGAACGGTCTGGGATAACCGTCGAGATTAAACTATCCACTTGAACAATTTTTGTAACCGATTGAGCGAGTAAATTCTCAACTCCATGACAGCCTGTTTCCGCGATCGAAACTTTAAAGTCAGCGCGATCGAGATGAAGAGTTAATGAAGAAAGGGTTTGCTCTCTTTTTTTTTTGAGGATTTGCAGATAGGTTGGAAAGGTTTCAGGGTGTTACTTTATGGATGTTCTAATGCCTGTGATTACTCCATCAATTGCCGAAGACTCGAACAAACCTCTCGCAGTTCTAAGCGGGGATCGAGTTTACGTCGTTTATCCGACAGGGGAAGTCGAAACTATTTGCGGCGATCGCGAATCCTTTCCCGCTCAGATTAAAGCCGTTCTCAAAACTTGTCTGGTTTGGGGCGATTTAGCCACCATCTAGATCGGTCAAAAGATTGCAAGTTTGGGCATTCCTCTTAAGTTGAATAATATAGCAATCCTGAAATTGAAACGTTTTCGGGTTATCCCTTATCACTCTTCTGCGATCGCTCGTCAGTTCATTGATACGACCTCCAGCGAGCGTCAGAGGTTTAGTCCCATTTGCATTTACTGTTTACTCGTCCTCACTCATCTCTGTTTGTTCGACCAGTCCATAGGATTGCTATATTTTTCTCTGTTTTTTGATAAAATTTTCTCAAAAAGTTAATATTTACATTCTTTTTAAACAACACTTTTGGATTTCATTTCACCTTTAAAGTAGGGGCGATCGCCGATCCAGCATGACTGAATCATAAGATAGGCGATCGCCCTTACCAGCGTCGTTGTTCCTCTAAAAAATAAGTCGCCTTTTTCCGTTCGAGGGGTTTAGAAAATAAATAGCCTTGAGCGTATTGGCATTCTAGAGCGCGCAGTCCGGCCAATTGTTCCGGGGTTTCCACCCCTTCCGCCACCACTTCCATCCCTAAATTATGGGCGAGAGCGATACAAGTTCGGACAATTTCCAAACTTTCGCTATCTTTACTCATATTACCAACAAAAGATTTATCAATTTTAAGTAAATCGATGGGTAACCGTTGCAATCGGCTTAAGGAAGAATAACCCGTTCCGAAATCATCGATACATAATTGGATTTCTCGCTCTTTTAATTGTAATAAGATTTCCGTAGCCGATTCGGCGGCAGTCATGATTGAAGTTTCGGTAATTTCTAACTTAAGATCGCGTCCCTTGACTCCAGTTTCTTTTAAAATATGGTCGATTTGATCCAGCAGACCCGCATGGTCGAACTGTACCCCGGCAATATTAACGCTCATACTTAATTTAGGGGGGTTGATGTCAAAAGCAAACTCAAAACTAGAACCATTTCGATCGTTATTAGCAAAATATCGATCGAGTTTTGCTTGCCATTTTGAAAGTTGACGACAGGCTTCGTCAAGAACCCACGCACCCATCGGAACGATCAAACCCGTTCCCTCGGCAACTGACAAAAATTCACCGGGAGAAATCAAGCCGCGATCGCGATGTTGCCAGCGTACTAAAGCTTCAAAACCTGCTAATTCTCCCGTCATTAAGTTAATAATCGGTTGGTAGTAAACCCGTAACTCTTGACGTTCTAAAGCTCGACGTAAATCGGTTTCGATTTGTAACATGGCGAGGGCGCCTGTATGCATTGCCGATTCAAAAATCGTCGTTCTCGCTCCCCCCATTGCTTTCGCGTGATACATGGCCGTATCGGCAGCTCTGAGGAAATCTTCCGGTTGTTCGAGGCGAGTGCTACAGTGAAACAGATTAGAAGAAGAACCATTATTATCGGCATAAGATTGCTTCTTTTTCGAGGAGCAACTAGTACCGATCGCGATGCCAATACTGGCAGTGGTAAACATTTCGTGATTGTTAATATTAAAGGGTAAAGTCAACTCTTTATGAATGCGATTGGCGATATGAGTGGCATCGGAAACATCCTGAATATCTTCGAGTAAAATCGCAAATTCATCGGTTCCGACCCGAGCGATCGTATCCGTCGGACCGAGGCAAGTTCCGAGACGGCGAGCGGTAGCGGTCAAGAGTTGATCGCCAACTAAATGCCCGAAACTATATTTAATAATTTGGAAGCGATCGAGATCGACAAAAAGAACGCCAAATAAATAAGAACTTCGCCGCTTTGCATGTCGAAGCGATCGCCCCAAACAATTGAGAAACCAGGCGCGATTCGGCAATCCCGTGAGCGGATCGTAAAACGCATGATAGAGCAGTTGATCCTCGGCTTTTTTGCGCTCGGTAATGTCATGTAAAACGGATAAATGGAGGCCGGGAATAAAATTTGCCGTAGCGGAATATTCGACATCTCGCATCGTTCCATCCGGACGTAACAAGCGCAGTTCCCCCGTTGCTTTACCGCGATCGCGAAACGTTTGTAATGCCTCGGCTAAATCGCAAGTCGAATCGATAAAATCGACAATGGCGCGATCGATGAGTTCGTCTTGAGACAAACCAAATAAAGTACAAGTTGCGGGGTTGACGGCAACATATTTTCCTTCGTCGTTAAAAATGACCATTGCATCTAAAGCACAGTCAAAAACCGCCCGCAATTGTCTTTCACTCGCACGACGGGCTACTTCTGAAATGGCACGCGATCGCCGCGCGGCAGCTTCTTGTAATTGTCTTTCGATCGCCGGAATTAAGCGCGTCAATTGCTCTTGAAGGATGTAATCGTGCGCACCCATTTGTAACAGAGCGATCGCTTTTGACTCGTTATCTTGTGGTACGATCGCGATCGTCGGCAAGTCCATTCCCCTTTCGGCGATCGTTTCGAGAACCCGTTTGATACAGAGATGAGTCAACTCGGAATTAACTAATACTAAATCCCAAACTTGATATTCTAGCGATGTTTTAATATCTTCTAAAGTATCGACTCTTTGCGTAGTGATTTCGTAGGGACTGCGATCGAGTTGTTCGAGTAATGCTCCCGCATTGTTTTCCGATTCTTCGACAATCAAAATTTTGAGGCAAGACTTCATCGGTATGCACCTCCATTCTATCCACTTTAGGCCAGTCGTATTGTGTGAGTGTCAGCGCTTTACAGATACAAAACATTTTAAGAGTCAGACAATTGAGTCGGTCTCTCTTGTCGATCGGGTTTCTTAGACGGAGAAGGTACGCCTAGTTAACGGGTCACCCTCGTAAACACGAGAATTTAGCCCGTCGTTTTGTCCCTGATGCCATCGAGAACGGCGATATATTCTAATTTTCTTATGTTACCCCAAGCCGCTACTCGATTCACTCCAGGGCGTCAATTGAGGAAAAAACGGCGATCGCCTTTAATGAGTCACCTGTAACGATCGAACTCCAAAACATCTCGTCGATGGCTTGCTCGAACTCAAAATACATTGCTAAGGCAGTCGAAAATGCATTAGAAAATACATTTACAAATACATTATTACCCCAAATTTTCAAACGATTGAGTTTTCCTTTCTTATACCTTTGATTGTATTATGTCGATTCCATGGTGGCGATCGCCTGTTTCAAATTCCCTCTTTTCGAGCGCGATAGACCGCTTCCAACCAATTTGCAATTTCCGGCGGAGTTGTTGTCAGGCGAATGTAAAAATGTGGCGGGCGATCGCCCCGTTCCTCCCGGCGCACGACCTTCGCATAAATATCCTCGTCCGCAGTTCCTTCTACCACTCCAATAAGATTAATTTTCAGATTCGTTAATGCCGTAGGTAAAGCATCTTCATCCAGGGAATCACATTCAATTGCAACCCCTTTTTCCGATAAAGAAACTGCACGACCGGGCCATCGTTCCCGATCCACATGTTTGCCGTCTAACTTCATATATTCTAAGAAAATCGGGCGATCGAGCGGCACAAAAACTTCCGTTTCTCGGGATAAAAATAAATTGTATTGACCGCCAATCCCGCGCACGTCGTAAATGGCGATTGCCTGCTTAACTCCCTTCGGTTCGACCTCGCGTTTCCCATTAATCGCGACCAGTTCGCGACCCACTTCATTAAGGGTCGATTCCGAAATTAAAATCTGTCCTCCAGTCGTATAAGATTCGATGCGATAAGTCAAATTCACTTGAGAACCGACAACCCCATATTTCGTGCGTTGTTCCGACCCGATATTCCCGACGACAACTTCTCCAGTATTAATCCCGATTCCCATTTCTAAAGGTCGGTAACCCCGTTGTTTTAAATGTTCGTTAATTTCCTCCATTGCTAATTGCATGGCAACCGCACAGGCGATCGCCCGTTTCGCATCGTCGTGGCGAGTTTTTGGCGCTCCAAATAACACCAAAATGCCATCTCCCATAAACTCGTCAATCGTCCCCCGATATTCCGAAATAATATCGGCCATATACTGGAAATAAAAATTCAAAATATCGATCACTTCCTCCGGGGGTAATCGTTCGGAAGTTGCCGTAAATCCGCGCAAATCCGAGGTTAAAATTGTCAATTTTCGTCGTTCTCCCCCCAAGCATAAACCCCGCTCGGTTTCCAATAAGTTTGAGGCGACTTCTTCCGTAACGTAACGCCCAAATGTTTTCCTGATTTTAGCCTTTTCATTTTTTAATTGTTTGATTCTTAAATGCGTTTGAATTCGAGCCATTAGCTCTTCTTTTGCAAAAGGTTTTCCTAAATAGTCATTAGCGCCAACTTCCAAACCAAACACCAGATCGGACACGCTATTTTTAGCAGTCAGCATCATAATAGGTAACTCGTCAATTGCCCAAGTTTCCCTTAACTTTCGGGTCACTTCATATCCGGTCATGTGGGGCATCATCACATCGAGTAAAATCAGATCTGGCTTAAATCCGTTTTCTACGATCGCCAGCGCATCTAATCCATTCGTTGCTTGGGCGACATGATAATTTTTGTGTAAAGAAAGATGATTTCTTAGCACCTGCAAATTAACAGGTTCGTCGTCCACAATTAAAATCTGAAAGATTTCGGTATTTTCAACGATCGCCGCTCGCGTTGATTCGGCAACTTTGACCGGGCGATCGCGATTATCTTTCCCTCGAACGACCGATGGCTTTTCCATCTCTAAATCTAATGATTTAGGGGCGATCGACGATGAATTTATCGGAATAATTGGCACGATTTCACATTCAACAGTCGGCAAAGTAAAACTAAACGAAGAACCGACCCCAACTTGCGATTCTACACTAATTTTACCGCCGTGCAGCTCCACTAATTTCTGGGTAATAGCCAAGCCCAAACCCGTACCGCCATACTGGCGCGAGGTCGAGCCATCTACTTGTTCAAAAGATTCAAAAATATGCTCTAATTTATCTTGAGGAATGCCGATTCCCGTATCGGAAACTGTAATTTTTAATACCGATAAAGACGAAGAAACAGAGTGACGATCTCGGCGATCCTCCACGAGTTCGGCGCGGATCTCAATGCGTCCGGATTCGGTAAATTTAATTGCATTCCCGATTAAATTGTAAAAAATTTGTTGCAGGCGATTTTCGTCGGCCATGACCGGAGGTAAGCTCGGATCGATCGCATTGATCAACTGCAGATCTTTTTGTTTAATCAACGTTTTACTAAAAATAATTGCCACTTCCACCACTTCCCGAACGCCGACCGCCTTCAATTGGAGTTCGAGGCTTTGATGTCTGAGTTTGGAGAAATCGAGAATATCGTTAACCAAAGTCAACAGTCGATAACTGCTCTGAACGATTAGGGATAAATTTTGAATTTGTAATTCCGTAAGAGATCCGATCGCGCCGTCGATCGCCGATTCTGCAATGCCGATAATTCCGTGCAATGGCGTTCTCAATTCATGAGAAGTATTGGCGAGAAATTCATTTTTGAGGCGGTCGAGTTTTTCCAGCTTCTCATTTTTCTGTTTTAACTGTTCGGTAAACGATTGGCGTTCGAGTTCGACTTGCTTGCGTTGGCTGATATCCTCAAAAGCGGCGATCGCGAACGTCACTCGACCGTTATCGTCATAAATCGGCGTCGCTAAAATCTCGCAGGGAATCGCCTGATTTCCGGTTCTAATTTCGATATTTTCCACCCGAACGCTGCGCCCTTTACACGCCCTTAAGGTCGGCAAGCCTTTCGTGGGATAGATGCGATCGGTTCCGGCAATATAAAGGTGGTAAAAGCTGGCAAACTCTTCGAGAGTGACCTCGGGATCGATCGCCCGTCCCAACAGGTGTTCTAACTTACGATTGAAATAACAAATTTTGCCGCCCGCTTCGTAAACTAAAACCCCAATCGGCAATCCTTCAAGAAAGTCATTTAAACGCTTTTCACTTTCCGCCAACTGCACGTTTAACTGTTGCATTTGCTCGTTATTTTTAGCCAAGCTTGCAAACGAATCTTGGAGGCGATCGGCCATACCATTAAAAGCGCGGGCGAGTTGTCCGACTTCATCAAACCCTCGCGGTTCGACCCGGCGATCCCAATGACCCCCAGAAAAGATCCGGGCCGCATCATTCAAGCGTTCGATGGGGATGGCAATCCAGCGAGCAGTCACTAGACCGAAAACCACGGCAAACAGGAGCGCAAAGAGGGAATAACGGACCGTGGCGCGGGTATTAGCGCGAATTTGGGCTAAAAAATCATTTTCCGGAATGACGGCGACGAGCCACCATTGCAGGCCGTAAGGATCGCGGTAGGGGACGACTTGGACGAAGTGACGATCGCCCGCAAAGCGAAACTCGAATTGTTCCGTAGTGGAGATGGCATCCAAATCCTCGAATTGACGGCTTAAAAACTCCGCCGTGGCACGGGTGAGGCGATCGCCGCTTTCTCGGGCCAAAATCGGGACGCGCTGTTGTTGTTGACCGTCGTCAAATTTAAACGGGCGTTCGCGGGTAGACGTAGTGACTAACGTCCCCTGGCGGTCGAGAACGAACAGTTGACCGGAATAGGCAATCCGAAAACTGCGTAAAAATTGAGCGATCTGGCTCAGATCCAAATCGACGGCGAAGACGCCTTTAAAATTCCCTTCGCGGTCGTAAAATGGAGCCGAGGCCGTAATTCCCAACGTCGGTAAATTGGCAAAGGAATAGATCTCACTCCAGATCGGACGATCGCCCGGGACGGCGTTTTGATACCAAGGACGGGTGCGCGGGTCGTAGAAAGGCTGTGTTTCGAGCTGTTCGACCCGATCGCCCGCCGCGTTCAAGCGGTAAAACGCCCGTTGTGGATAATCTTCAGTGATTTTGGTAACTAACGTGCCGTCCGCACGGCGATCGATCCCCACCAGTTGGCCTCGATCCCTGCCGAGGTAAATACTGCTGGCGGTGGGGAACCGTTGCATTTGCTGCCAAAAATAGCGCTCGGCGAGATCCGGTTGACTGAAGTCGAACGGTCCGAGGCGCGCCGCATCGACGTTGAGTTGCAAGATGAGGGGCGGTTTTTCCAGATAGCGATCGAGCCGTTCGCGCAGGTAGTTGGTGGCGGTCGTTTGCAACTGGGCCGCGCGATCGCTCACGAACCGTTCCCCTTGTTTGTAAGATAAATAAGCGGTTAAACCGACTGCCGCGCTAATTTGTAAGGCAAACGAACCAATCAGAATCAGTCGCAAGCTGGCTTTCGAGGAGAATTTAGCGACGAAATCCGGGAACATGGAGAGAGACATAAAAGACGTGGCGATCGAACCCATCGCGGCTGCTTGTTGTCACCCCTTACTGTACTTCACTTTTTTTGAGACCCTCGACCGCGAGTCGGGGCGATCGATTGCCTCCCGAGATCTCATCAGATCTCAATAGCAATGCGGTATCTTGTTAAAAGTCCGTGCATATAAAAAATTTTATCAATGACCTCCGTAACTCCCGACGTCCCCAAACATCAGAAAGCCAAAGCCCTCAAACCGGGAAGCCGCCGTCCGGCGAAAGAACTGTGTAGTGAATGCGGGCTGTGCGATACCTACTACATTCACTACGTCAAAGAAGCTTGTGCTTTTCTCAACCAACAAATCGCCGAACTCGAAGCAATGGCACACGGTCGAAGTCGGGATCTCGACAACGAGGACGAGTGGTATTTCGGCGTCAGTCAAGACATGATGGCGGCGCGGCGCATCGAACCGATTCCCGGCGCCCAGTGGACCGGAATCGTCAGCACGATCGCCTGCGAAATGCTCGAACGCGGGTTAGTCGAGGGAGTCGTCTGCGTCCAAAATAGCCCGGACGATCGCTTTCAACCGATGCCCGTCATCGCCCGTACCCCGGAAGAAGTCCTCGCGGCGCGGGTCAACAAACCGACCCTCTCGCCGAATTTGTCGATTCTCGAACAAGTGGAACGATCGGGAATGAAGCGGTTACTCGCGATCGGCGTCGGCTGTCAAATCCAAGCCCTCAGAGCGGTTCAAGCCGAATTGGGACTCGAAAAACTCTACGTCTTAGGCACCCCCTGCGTGGATAACGTCACCCGGGAAGGGTTGCAGAAGTTTTTAGAAACCACCAGTCAATCCCCGGACACCGTGGTGCATTACGAATTCATGCAAGACTTTCGGGTTCACTTCAAGCATGAAGACGGTTCGATCGAAAAAGTCCCCTTTTTCGGCTTGAATACCAAGAAACTCAAAGACGTGTTCGCGCCGTCGTGTTTGAGTTGTTTCGATTATGTCAACTCCTTAGCCGATTTAGTCGTCGGTTACATGGGGGCGCCCTTTGGCTGGCAGTGGATCGTCGTTCGCAACGACACCGGACGAGAAATGCTCGATCTCGTCCGTCCGTTGTTGGAGACCCAGGGGGTCAGTTCCAGTGGCGATCGCCGTCAAGCCGTCCAACAAAGTATTCCCGCTTACGAAAAAGGCGTCACCCTGCCGATGTGGGCGGCAAAATTAATGGGAGTGGTCATCGAACGCATCGGGCCGAAAGGATTGGAATACGCCCGTTTTTCGATCGACTCCCATTTCACCCGCAATTATTTGTACGTCCGACGCACCCATCCGGAAAAACTAGACGACCACGTTCCGGAATTTGCCAAGCGCATTGTCGGTCAATATCAGTTACCGGACTCTTAATAGCGCCGCATCGCGCCAGTTCGATCGCCCAGCACCCCCAGGGGGACAAGCGCTACTGGGTCGCGTGTACGCGACCCATCCGTATTTTTTGGATTCAACGCAATGAGTGTAAAATCTTCTCAACCTCTGCCAGCGATCGGATGGCGGGAGTGGATCGCCCTGCCGGAGTTAGGCATTACCCAAGTTAAAGCTAAAATCGATACCGGAGCGCGTTCTTCGGCGATTCATGCCTTTGATATCGAGCCGTTCCAAGATCGGGATCGACACATGGTCCGCTTCAAGATCCACCCTTTGCAGCGCGACACCCATCAAACGGTCAGCGCCGAAGCTCAATTGCTCGATCGCCGCCACGTCCGCAACTCTGGAGGTCATAGCGAGTTAAGATTGGCGATCTTGACCGCCGTCGAAATCCAGCAGCAGCGATGGGCGATCGAATTGACCCTGACCAATCGAGATGTCATGGGATTTCGCATGTTGCTCGGTCGTCAAGCCCTGCGCGGGCGATTTGTGGTCGATCCGGGGCGGTCTTTTTTACTCAGTTCTCGGCCCGCTCGCAAAAAAAGAACATCCAAGGGAATCATAGACCAATGAAGATCGCGATTTTGTCGCAAAAACCCTCTTTATATTCCACCCGACGATTAAAAGAGGCTGGAGAGGAGCGCGGCCACGAAATGAAGATCGTCGATTATCTTCGCTGTTACATGAATATCACCTCTCATCGGCCTTCGGTGATGTATCAGGGGAAACTTTTAGAGAATTTCGATGCCATCATTCCCCGCATTGCCGCCTCGAAAACCTTTTACGGTACGGCGGTGGTCCGTCAATTCGAGATGATGGGGGTGTTCTCGGCGAACGAATCCCAGGCGATTTCGCGATCGCGCGACAAACTGCGCTGTCTGCAACTGCTCGCCCGCGAAGGGATCGGACTGCCCGTGACCGGATTTGCCAATTCGACCAAAGATATTGAAGGCTTGATCGGAATTGTCAACGGGGCGCCGTTGGTGATTAAATTGCTCGAAGGTACTCAGGGCATCGGCGTCGTCTTAGCTGAAACCACCCAGGCGGCGACGTCGGTGATCGAGGCGTTTCGCGGTTTGGATGCGAATATTTTAGTGCAGGAATTTATTAAAGAGGCGAAAGGGGCGGATATTCGCTGTTTTGTCGTCGGCGATCGCGTGGTCGCTTCGATGAAGCGTCAGGGCGCCCCCGGCGAGTTTCGCTCCAATCTCCATCGCGGCGGGACGGCAGAAAAAATCAAACTGACCCCGGAGGAGCGATCGACCGCCGTGCGTGCGGCGAAAACCATGGGCTTGAAAGTCTCCGGCGTCGATATCCTGCGCTCCAATCACGGCCCGGTGGTCATGGAGGTCAATTCTTCCCCGGGACTCGAAGGGATCGAAGCGGCGACCGGAGCCGATATTGCGGGTAAAATTATCGAATTTATCGAAAAAAATGCGGCCAAAGGCAAGACCCGCGATCGCATTCAGTATTAAATCCACCCCCTCCCGATTCCTCATGCCCCCTCAAGCGCCGATCGCAAGCGCCCTGCGATCTCTGCCCTCTCTCTCATGAACGACGATCGCCCCCTCGAAATTGCCGGGGAAACCGTTCTCCCCGGTCAGCGCAAACGCATTAATATTCCCGTCGCCATCCTCCCGACCCAAACCGAGCTTTCCCTGCCGATTTGCGCGATTAAAGGCACCTCCCCCGGTCCTTGTATCTGGCTGAGTGCGGCGATTCACGGCGACGAACTCAACGGGGTCGAAATTATTCGCCAAGTCCTCGAAGCCCTCGACCCGCGCCATCTCCACGGAACGGCGATCGCCGTTCCGATTGTCAACGTTTTCGGATTTATCGAACAATCTCGCTATCTCCCGGACCGCCGAGATTTGAATCGCTCGTTTCCCGGTTCGCCGCGCGGATCCCTCGCCTCCCGTCTGGCGAATCTGTTTCTTCGCGAAGTGGTCAATCGCTGCACCCACGGGATCGATTTACATACCGCCTCCAACCACCGCACCAATTTGCCCCAAATTCGCGCCAATTTACAAGATCCCGAAACCGCACGCTGCGCCCGGGCTTTCGGGGCGCCCCTGACCATTCACGCCACGACCCGCGACGGTTCGTTACGCGAAGCCGCCAGTCGTCGCCAGATCCCGGTGTTACTTTACGAAGCGGGGGAGGCGTTGCGCTTCGATGCGGAGGCGATTCGCATCGGCGTCGAAGGGGTTTTGCGAGTGATGGCGGTCTTGGGAATGCACTCGCTCTCGGTTCCATCTCCTACGAATCGTTCGGTTAAGGTTCATAAAACTCAATGGGTGCGATCGCCGCGCAGTGGAATTTTACATCTCAAGGTGGAGTTGGGAACGGCGGTTTATAAAAAACAATGGCTCGGTACGATCTCCGATGCGTTTGGCGAAAATGATGTCAAATTGCAAGCTCCCTGCGATGGAATCGTCATCGGTCACACCCAAAATCCTCTCGTCAATCAAGGGGATGGCATCCTCAATTTGGCGGTAGTCGATCCCGATCTCGTTGATTTTCAATGGTAAGAAACGCGACAACAACCAGCAAAATCGGCGACGATCGCGCGATCGTCTGCCCTTCTTGACTTTTTGTTACATAAGTTAATTTTTTTTAGTTAAAAAATTGAAATTCATCAAACGAGATCGGTTACGATCGTAGTGGTTTGCTTTGATAAAAACAGAATTAACAGCTTCATAGTATTTATCTGTAAAATTTTCGGGATCGGCACGATGAGCATCCAAAGAGGGAATTTTCTGATTTCGGGAGATGGCCGTTACTACCGGGTCGTCGAATGTACGAAAGACGCGATTTCGTTGATGCGGGTTAACGGTTACACCCTATTTTCTTGCCGTCCGAACTTTGTGGAAGTGTCTTTTCGTTTAGTGGAAGCTTCGGAGGTCGCTTGAGCGATCGCCGCAAAAGTTCGGAGATCGCAATCTAGACGGGCGGTAGAAGTGCGCTCTGGTGCGATCGTCGTCGCGATCGCTCGCCACGGAAGTTTCATCGGATTTTAATGAGAGGGTCGTAGAGTCGATCGCCGCACTAAGAGCTACAATCGGCATCGAGCAGCGATCCCGCGCCGGACCGAGCGGATCGAAAGGTCGGCTCAACTCGGCGGGTCGGTTTTGAAAGATTTAAAAATTTGCCCAAGATAGGAGGCGATCGCCGTTCTCGATCGCCCAATTAGCTATTGAGAGAAACGAAGAGGCGATCGGTCGTCGAGATCGTGATTTCGATCGCATCAGACCCTACGGATTATCACGGAAACCGACTAGCGCGATCGCAGACCGAGCGGGGCCGTCTAAATATAATGATCGAGATGGCCAGCCAGTTTCTCACATTGTTTTGATTTCTCGATCCTCCCTACAACTTCCGCGAGATTCCGTGCAAATCGCTACACCTAATCGTGAAAAACATGGCAGGTAACCGTTTAGAAAAACTCAGGGCGTACTACAAGCTCTCTTACGATTTCCGACTCTGTTTGAATACCGCTTTAGTCTCCCTCGAATGGCTGATCCACCACGATCGCTCGAATAACAATAACGACCATAACGACGCGCTCGAATGCTTGCACTGCATTCGCGATACGCTGCAACAAATGAACGAGTTATTCCAAGAAGCGGTTAACCTTTCAACCGACGAGTGGAACGATTCGCTCTCGGAGAGAGGAACCCCATCTTTGCCACCGAAGCCGCCTCCGGCAGAATGAACCCGAGCGATCGCCATCCCCCCGGACGATATCTGCGTCGGTAGGGCGATCGCCCGGGAAGAGGGCATACATTTTAAATTGCCGAAAAATTCGCCAGAAAAGACTTAGCCCGATCTCCACCGAACCGAGATCGGGCGATCGCCTCTGTCGTCGGGGCGCGCGATCGCGCTAAGATGACCGATCGCACTCGAGGCGATCGCGGAGATCGTCCACCACCGTCCATTGCGAATTGAGTGAGGAACGCGCGGCGAGGGAGAAATTGACCCGGACGGGTGAAAAAAAGCCTACCGTGCTTTGTGTGGCGAGTCAGCGTATCCTATAGCCAGTACAATTCAAATCGAGATCGAATAGGTCAAATCATGAATCCAAATACCGACCCCAAGCAAGAAACCACCACCGATACCGGAGCGACCAAAGAGGACATCAACTTTTCCTCGGAAGAAGGCGGATCGATCGCCTCCGTTTCCTCCTCCAACCAAACGTTTGAGGAAATCCGCGATCGCGTCGTGGCGATTTTGTCCGAACTGCCGGATTACATCAGCAGCTTTTTTGGCGAATACCAAAAACCGATCGTGACCGTCGGACTGGTTGTCGCGGCTCTCGTCACCGTCAGAGTCACCTTGGCGGTGGTCGATGCGATTAACGACATCCCTCTGCTCTCCCCATTTTTGGAGTTAGTCGGGATTGGATACTCCGCTTGGTTTGTTTATCGTTATTTACTGCGGGCTTCCAACCGTCAGGAATTGCTTAACGAGCTTAACAGCCTCAAAGATCAAGTCGTCGGCAAAAGTTCCTCACGCTAACTCCCACATTTCCAGGGGCGATCGCGCGCCGAATCCACGAGCGCTTGTGGCGGTACGCCGTCGGGATCGCCGTCGAAATCAATCCAAACAACCGCACGGTTTTGGTTTCGCGCCCGCCTCCCGCTCGGCACCGCCCGCCCCGCCAGAATCCCCCACAAGAGCCGAAGATCTCGGCTCTTGTTTGTTTTCAAAGTCCGATCGCGATCGCCGTTCGGCCTGTTTGCCCGTACCCTTCACCCCGTCTCGGGAGAGGACTCGGGGGCGTTTTCAGTTGACGGTTGGGGAGTGGGTTCGTGTGGTTTTCGCTCCCGATTGCCCGAGAAACTTTTGTCAAATTGCCTGTTGAGAAAAACCACGAGTTCGTCAACGGTATCGAGATTGTAAATGGCGAGTGGATCGATCGCGTCGCCCCCAAATTGTTGCTGGAAATCTTCACATAAATTCAATTGCCAATCGAACCAGCAAATTAGCGAAAACTTCAGATCGGCATCGAGGCGATCGTCCGGCCACACTCTCGCCATCTCCACCCCCGAATAGGCTTTGAGGCGATCGTAAACAAATGCAACCACAGGAGCGGCGATCGCGCGCGGTTGCCAAAAAGACTCAAACCACTGCTGTAATGTCAAGGAACGACGACAGTACAAACCGTGATTGACCACTCGCCTCATCTCAATATCGGGACTGAGATCGTTATAGGTTTGAACGCTGAAAAACAGATTTTTGAGTTGGCGCAACATGCCCGAAGTGCGCTCCCGATTCTCGATCTTTTTCCAAGTGTTCCCATCTCAAGGAAGTCTTTCTCATCACTGGAAAAAGATCGCGAGCGATTCCCCTCGCGATCGCCTCACCCATCGGCGCACCCAACCCCATCGATCGGATCCGGGATCGATTGAGCCTACCTCGCACTCCCCTCTCCCGTCGGTGGCGCGGTTTCCGTCGGGCTGGGGGTCGGATTTTCCGGCGGTTGAACCTGGGGCATTGGCGAGGGAGACTCCGTGGCGGTCGCTTCCGGACTCGTTGGAGCCATCGGCGAGGGAGACTCCGTGGCGGTCGCTTCCGGACTCGTTGGAGCCATCGGCGAGGGAGACTCCGTGGCGGTCGCTTCCGGACTCGTTGGGGCCATCGGCGAGGGAGACTCCGTGGCGGTCGCTTCCGGACTCGTTGGGGCAGCGAACGGCGCCAATACCTCCTCTAAAAACCCGCCTGAAGGCTCTCCAGTTGCCTGAGAACCGGGCGCGGGGGGAGCGGGGGGAGTGGCAGCCTGTGCCGTCGGTTTCGGGGTCGGTGCGGTCTCGTTAAAAACATCGACGACGCGGCGAGGTTGAGCCGTTGGCGTCCCTGGCGCGGATGGGGCAGCCATCAACGAATTCAAGGGACTTTCAGCGTTGCGATCGGACTGTTGCAGGCGAGTGGTCGAAAACCAGAAAATGAGACCAAAACTAGAAAAAGCGATTAAAACAGCGAGGATTTCGTCAAATCCTAGAGAATATCGATGGGAATGACGATCTGACATGAGTTTACCTCAATCAATAAAAGGTTTCACGGCGAAGCTTTGAATAGAACACGCACCCGATCGCTCCGGGGGATAGGGGCGGTGAAATCTGGCGAAACCGCCGCCCCCAAATTCAAAACCAAAGCTAGCGAGAGGTTGCCATTAGGACCGATCGCAGGCCGATTTCAACGTAGAAACAAACGTCGGATAAGAAATCGCCGCCGCTTGGGCGTGGTGAATGGTGGTTTTACCCCGCGCGTTGAGGGCGGCGATCGCCAAACTCATAGCGATGCGATGGTCGTCGTGACTGTCCACGTCCGCCCCTTGCAACGGCGAACCGCCGACAATTTCCAAGCCGTCGGGTCGTTCGGTGACGCGAGCGCCCATTTTCGCGAGCATCTGGGCCATGACCGCGAGGCGATCGCTCTCCTTAACGCGCAACTCCTGCGCATCCCGAATCACCGTAGTTCCGGAAGCAAACGCCGCCGCCACGGCCAAAATCGGAATCTCGTCGATCGCGCGCGGGACGATGTCCCCGGCAATCTCGCACGAGTTCAGTTTAGTATGACGGACCCGCAAATCGGCAACGGGTTCCCCGGCGATCGTCCGTTGATTTTCCCAGTGGATATCGGCATTCATCAGCGCCAAGACATCGAGAACCCCGGTGCGGGTCGGGTTGACGCCGACATTTTCTACCACCAATTCCGAACCCGGCACGATCGCCGCCGCCACCAACCAAAACGCCGCCGAACTGATATCCCCCGGCACCACCACCGAGGTCCCTTTCAAGTCGCTCCCGCCGACGACACTCACCCGTTTCGCCTCCGGATCCGCCTGGATGTCGGCGCCGAACGCCGCCAGCATCCGCTCGCTGTGATCCCGCGACAGAGCGGGTTCGACTACCGTCGTCCGACCTTGCGCCATCAATCCGGCAAGCAAGATACAGGACTTGACTTGTGCCGAGGCGATCGGCGATCGGTACTCGATCCCGCGCAAACGGGTACCGCGAACCGCCAAGGGAGCCAGGGATCCGTCCCGACGGCCCCAAATTTGAGCGCCCATTTGCATCAACGGCTCGACCACCCGCGACATCGGGCGCGATCGCAGGGACTTATCCCCGGTCACCGCAAAAAAACACTCCGGCTGACTGGCTAGCAGACCCAACATCAGCCGTAAAGTCGTGCCGGAATTGCCCGCGTCGAGAACGTCGAGAGGTTCTTGCAACCGACCGATCCCGACCCCTCGAACTGTAACTGTTTTCTCGTCGAGTTCGGAAATTTCGGCGCCTAAAGCGCGAAAACACCGAGCCGTACTCCGGGGATCTTCCCCGAGTAACAGCCCTTCAATCGTGGTTTCCCCGGAGGCGATCGCCCCCAACATCAACGCGCGATGGGAAATAGATTTATCTCCAGGAACGCAAATGCGACCTTGTAAGGCCAAACCCGCCGCCGGGGGTTCGACCTGCAATTGTTGTTCGGATTCCGTATTGTTTACCGTTACGATCGCAGTGGGCATTAGGCTAGACTGAGATGGGATTGTTGTTTAGCGCGATCCTACCCCGTTCTCGACCCGCCCGATCCGACTCGACGGTTTGTCGTTCGCCAGGGTTGACCCGCGAGTCGCCCACCCCCACGCTTCGAGCCGAGGCATTTCAACCGTGCATTGCCGACCTCTCTCCCCGGATTGTCTTTTGGCGCGGATCCGCTCGGTATTGTGAATAGAATTTTGAATTTTTTTCTCCGTCTCTTCGTGCAAAGTCATGCTCACCCATCGCCGCAAACCCGTTTGTCTGTCCCTCGTCTCTACGGACTTGCCGATTTGGTCCGTGGTCGAAACAGCCGCGACTCTCTATCAAAAAGACCAACAACGCTTTCACCTGCTCTTAACCGAACCCGCGATCGCCCAGAGCGAACCGACCGACTCCCCAACCACAGAAGACACCCGTAACACCACTCCCCAATCGCGCCTCTTGTGGTTGGAAATCACCCCCTACCGCATCGTCATGACCATGCAGGGAAACGGTCGCTTCAGTTACCGCCACCTCTGGGAACGGGGGATGTACGGCATCAGCCGCTACTGGTTGCAAACCGAAACCATCGACGGGCCGGGTCAAATTCGCTTGCGCAACTACACCCGCCACTTGGAACTGATCGGCACTCCCTTCCCCGAACGAGTCCGCCTCGAATACGAGCTGTGGTCGGAAACCCTCCAGTTAGGCCGCTACATTCTCAATATCGAGATCCACCATTGAGCTGCCTCATTCACCCTGGGGACAAATGCTCGCCAGGGTGGTAGCGGCGCTGTCCGCATCCCGAGCCGCTTGTTTGGCCATTTCTCCCGCTTGCTCGGCTTTTGCTTTCGCCTGCCGGATCCCTTGGAGTCCGCTTTGGGTGAGGGGGGCGTTGTCGATCGCCGCGATCGCCTCGGCGATTTGCTTGAAGGCCCGACTCAAGGTGAGATAACTTTGGCGAAACTGTTGCGAAAGCGGCGCTAACTGTTCGTCGGAGAACTCCAAGCTTTGCAATTTTCCGGCGAGACCGTCGAGGTCTGCCGCCAGTTGCTCGGCGACTGCCGCCTCGCTGCCGGAAGGTTCCGCGATCGCCGCTCGCCCCCGAGTCGCCAGGGTCAACAATTGCTGACATTGAGCGCGCTTGCCGTAGACCGCCCAGCCCCGATACGCTCCAAACCCGCCGATCGCCGCGATCGCCGCCAGGACGAACGCGGTCAACCCCAGTCTCCTGACCGACCGACGCCGGGGCAGCGCGTTCGCCTCGGCTTTAAATACCCCTTCGGGTTGGGCGAACGGCGCGATCGCTTCCGCCATGTGGGCGATCTGAATATTCCCAAAAAACTCATCCGGATTCGGCGGTACTCTTTCCCGACTCTCGGAAGAGGTCGTTGCGTCGATGGGGGTGACTCCCGCCGGAGTGGGATCGGCGACCGACGGCACCTCGGCGACCAAATCTCCGTAAAATCGGGCAATTTCGAGCGGGGGCAGCTTCCATTGGCGCTCTAAAGCGGCGATCGCCGCTCGAATTTCGAGGTGGCTTTCCGGGCGATCGGCGCGATCCGGTGCCATCAGGCGATCGACGAGATCGGCAAACCCTTCGGGGACATCTCTCGCCCCTTGGCGCCAGTTGAGGTGACCGCTTTCGTCCTGCTCGAAACTCAACGGATCCCGTCCGGTCAGCCAGTAGACCACCGTCCGTCCCACAGCAAAAAAATCCGATTGCACCGTAGCATTGTGCTCGACTTGTTCCGGGGGAATGTAAGCAGAAATGGCACGCGGGGGAATCGTACCGCCCCCTATTTTAGTAATATAAGTGCCGACCACTTCCCGGGCCGCTCCAAAGCCGATGAGAGCCAGTTCTAACCCGGAACCCGTGCCGTCCTCCGGGCGCGATCGCACCAGTACGTTACTCGGATTGAGGTTCAAATGAAAATATTGGCGGTCGTGGACTTGTCCGAGAATGTCGATCAGTTGTTTGCACCCGTCGAGGACGGCGATCGGATCGGTCGCGCGATCGCCGCCCGTCGCCCGCCACTGCGGTAAGGGAACGCCTTCAATTTTGTCGATCGCCATCGCGTAACTCGGCAGATCTGACGACGACGGACTCAATTTCAACAAGTGGGGTTCGACCTGTGCCAAACCGGGATGATTCAATTGACTTAAAACCGATGCCTCTTGCTCGAATAACGCCACGGCGATCGCCTCGTTGACCCGCAGCAGTTTGAAAATTTTTCGCTCTCCCCCCGCTTCGACTGCCACCGTTTTGTTAAACCAATTACTGCCCAAAACCCCGACCACTCGATAGCGACCGCCGAGCAGTAATTCACTACCGCAATGCAGGCAATTCACCTGGTGGAGATTGTCGGGATCTTGCGGGTTCGGACAACCGGGATTGAGACAGTAACTCATTTGACGGATCTAATGTTCGGAGGCGACGAGCAACAGGCTGCTTGTTTTATAGCTCATTTTTAACAATGGGAGCGGGAATTCCCCGATTCTACCGAAGGTGAATCGTGGGATGAAAGCGACTCTTCGGCAAATCAGTGATAATCCGATCGTCTGGCTATATCGGCGATAATGTTCAAGGCGTACAAATACCGCATCTATCCAACCCACGAGCAACAAGCGACTTTAGCCAAGAGCTTTGGTTGCTGTCGTTGGTATTGGAACTATGCGTTAAATTTGTGCCAAGAGACTTATCGATCGACCGGAAAAGGTCGATCGAGGGGTTATCTTCAGGGATTATTACCTGCCCTCAAAAAGGAATACCCTTGGCTTAAAGAAGATGTCTATTCCCAATGCTTGCAAGTCGTGGCGTTGAACTTATCAACCGCTTATCGAAACTTCTTTGAGAACCGGGCAAAATTACCCCGATTCAAATCCAAGCAGGGAAGGCAATCTATCAGTTATCCTCAAAATGTTAAGGTTGAGGGAAATTACATCAAACTGCCTAAAGTTGGGTTAGTGCGTTGTCGTCAGCATCGAAGTTTTGAGGGAAAAATCAAAACTGTAACCCTCTCCAAAAATCCAGATGGTAAATATTATGCTTCAGTTTTGGTAGAGGGTAAAAAAGAACCTCCCCTTCTCTCAACTGAAGGAAAAGCCATTGGCATTGATTTAGGGCTGACCGATTTTGCGATTACCAGTGAGGGGTCGAAATATAATAATCCCAAGCATTTTAATAAACACGCGCGAAACCTCAAAAGAAAACAGCAAAAACACGCTCGAAAAAGGAAAGGCAGCAACAACCGCAATAAATCGCGGGTAAAAGTTGCCAAGATTCACGCCAAAATAAGTCGCTGTCGTGAAGATTTTCTCCACAAGCTATCCCGTAAGATAGTGAACGAAAACCAAGTGATTGTGGTCGAGAATCTCAATGTTAAAGGCATGGTTCGCCATCGCAAACTCGCCAAAGCGATTAGTGATGTCGGTTGGGGAATGTTTTGTACGATGTTAAAGTACAAGGCTGAATCAGAAGGAAAAGTTTATCTAGAAGTCGAGCGATTTTTTCCTTCTTCTAAAACCTGCCATGTATGTCTCAATCAAATCAAAAGCTTGTCTCTTGATGCGAGAAGCTGGACTTGCGAACATTGCCAAACCCATCATGACAGGGATATCAATGCCGCCATCAATCTCAAAAATGAAGGCTTACGGATATTAGAGTTAGGAACTCGCTCTACTGCCCTTGGAGGGGATGTAAGACGAGGTGGTAGAACTTCAGTTCTATCTAGCGCAGTCCCCAGTGAAGAGGGAAGCCGCTATTGTAATCTTTGATTCAATAGCGGTAGTTCACCCCCTGAAATTTTTAAACCCGAGGGATTAGTTTTTGATTTTTATTTCTCTGAGAAAATAAATTATTGCAATTGTCAATTGACCGGAGGGAATTGACGCCGTTTGCGAGGGATTGGCGATGCACCCCTTTCCGAGGCGCCGGGAAAGTTTAGGGCAAATTCGCCCCACAATAACGATTGACTTCGGCGACTAAACGATTAGCCGTTTTTGTATTTTTTTCGAGGGAATCGATCGCCCCCTTGAGGCGAGTTTGGGTGTCGTTGAGGGTTTTCAATCCCTCGCGGGTCGGTCGAACTTGGTTGGCGAGTTCGAGGGCTGTTCCCGTTTCGTGAAAGATCTCGCTAAAGCCTTGGCTGACGGCGATCGCCTGTTCCCGGAACTCTCGCAACTGCGGATCGTTTAACGGCAATTTTTTGAGGCGAGTGGTCGTCTCGTCTAATTGCTCGGCTAAGGTTGGCATTTCTTGCGCTCGATCCGCATCCAAAGCATTGACTGCCTCACTTCCTCGGGCGATCGCCGTCATCAACTCTTGACATTGACTGGCTTTAGTCGAGCTGCAACTGACGAGGAATGGCAACAGGGTTCCCCCGAGGGCGAGGAGAGCCAGCGAACGAGAAAATTGGGCCATGGGTTTATAACTATATTGAGGAGAAAGGAAGCGATCGCCAAGGACCGCCCTACATCATAGCCAAACCTTGCTCGATCGCCAGGAAGACTTCAGAACGGTTCGAGCCTTATCCTCGAACCGATCCGCCCGTCCCTTAGACCGCCGTTGTTAGCGCCGCGCCGCCAATCCCGCTTCGGGAAGTAGAGCTAGGGGATTGACTGCACCTTCTTCGGGCAGGTGAATTTCAAAATGTAAGTGCGGTCCGGTACTGAAGCCCGTGCTGCCCATTTCTGCAATTAACTCCCCGGCTTCTACTTTTTGTCCGGCCCGGACTAAATTGCGGTGGTTGTGAGCGTAACGGGTGATGCTGCCGTTGGGATGGAGAATTTCGACCAAATTGCCGTAACCGCCGCTATTCCATTCCGAGGTTTGCACCACGCCAGATCCGGCAGCGACAATCGGCGTTCCAATCGGTGCGGCGATATCGATCCCTTGGTGCATCCGCCCCCAGCGCCACCCGTAGCCGGAACTGAGCAGACCTCGGGCGGGCCAGGTGTAGCCGTCGAAAATATCGGGAATTTCCGGTAAGTAGGTACTCGCTGCCGCCAGGGGCGGTAATTGAACCGAGAGGGTGGCGAGGGGTAGGGGATTGAGCTGAGGCGCGTCAGTAGCGAACCCTGGGGGTGTTGCCTCGGTTCGAGTGGGGTTGAAGGCGATCGCCGCAGGTGCCGGGGGAGCGGGGTTATGCCCGTTTGCACCCTGGTGTGCTGCTGCGGTTGTCCGGTCGCTGTCGGGAGAGGACACGGGTCGCTCGCTCGTGGCGTCCGCCACCCCCGCCAAACCCATCGTCAGGGGGACCAGTACAGTAGAAAAAAGACCTGATTTCATAATCCTTCTAAACCATTGGGACTCCCCCACTTCGCCCTCTACCGCAGTAGCGATCGCGCCGCAGGAGTACCCCAGTACACAACATCAACAACTCGAACGGAACAAGGAATGCGTTATTTTCCTTTTTTGGCGATTTTTTTGCAAGTATGTCTTAACTCTTCCAAGAATTGAGGGAGTCTCCGGACGAATTGGGAAAAATATTGGGGAACATTTGCGGTTCGCACGGGGGCGATGCTCCAAGGGAGCCGCTTTGCGAACGGATCGACTGCAAACAGGCCGCGAAGGCAACCGATCCGGACGACGATCGCGATCGCCCGTAAGCGGATTGAATCAAGACATCATAGCTCAAATCTTTGCTGTCAAACGGTTCGTTCTCTCGGAATTCAGCGAGATCGAGAGCTGCTACCCGCTTCGACTATGAATTTTAAATCTTTTGGTCTGGTGGCGATCGCCGCCACGGGCTTATCTTTGAGTGTGGCCGTTTCCGCTTCCTCCAAACTCGGGATTTTGCCCGCAGGAACTTCCGTCAGTTCGGCGTCGGTGTCCTCGACGACGGCACCGCCTACCGAGATCGCCGATCGCCCCTTAGAACGCGCTCCCGTGGCGCTTTCGAGAGCTTACAATCGCGAACAAATCGATTATTTTCTCGAAATTGCTTTAGGATCTGAATTCGGCAACGCCACGCCGAAAATCCGCAAATGGGCCGGACCGATTTCGATCCGAGTGGTGGGAACGCCGACCGCCGCCGATTGGCAAACCTTAAACGGCGCGATCGCCGAATTAAACGCCCTCACCGAGGGGATCGACCTCTATCTCGACGCGGACGATCCTCATGCCAAAATCGAAATTTATTTCGTTCCCGAATCCGAATTTAACACCTACGAACCGAACTACATCCCCCGGAACTACGGTTTTTTCTGGACCTGGTGGGAGCGAGACACGATTTATCGAGGTCGCATTCTGATCGCCAGTGCGGGAATTACCCAGCAGGAGCGATCGCACCTCATCCGCGAAGAACTCACCCAATCTCTCGGACTCATGCGCGATTCGGGTCGCTACCGGGACAGTATCTTCTTTGAAGGCTGGACCGACACCACCGCCTATTCACCCCTGGACAAAGCGGTGATTTCCTTGCTCTACCGCCACGAAATCCGTCCCGGGATGACCCGCGATCGTCTCCTCGACCTGCTCGACGCCCACTAAAGCACTCTCCCGGCGGCGCCGTCTAACCTTCGCGAATCCAAGATTGGGAGACCCAGCCACCCCCTTGCAGTTCCACCCAACCCCCTTGGCGTTTTCCACTCAACACCAGTCGGCTACCATTCGCCGCCATGAATAAAACCGGACCGCCGGGAGTGGCGCGCACGTTGAGAGGACTTCCATTCGTCGAAACCATCGCCTCACCCGCGACCGGAGAGGGGTCGGGATCGTTCCCCCCACCGCCGCCGCCTCCCGCCGTCAGCGCCACCGTCCAATTCGCCGCCACCCAGCCGCCATCGGCTAACTCGATCCAGCCGTCGGCCCGGCGACCGCTCGTCGCGACTTCGGCGCCGTCCCAGACGCGATCGACGACACCATAATTAAACCCCGGACCGGAACGCACCTTCAATCGCGATCCGGCGGTTTCTACCCGTATCCGACCCGCTTGAGCTGCGGGCAATTTCGGTTGAGGCGGACGGTTGCCGATTAAATAAGGATTATTCGGATCTTTCGGTTCGATCAAATCCAGCGCATATCCGGTAAGCGGACCGACCGTACCATCGACGGGCAAGTTTTTCCGCCGTTGGAACTGCTCGACGGCATATTGCGTGGCGCCCCCAAAGACGCCGTCGATTTTGCCGGGATCGTGACCTTGGGCGACTAGAGCTTCTTGGATGGCTCGAACGGCGGTACCGCGATCGCCCCGTCTGACCACCGCCAGACTCGCTTGGGGCGCTAAAGTCGCTACAGACAGCCCCACAGCCATCGTCAGGGTCGCCATCCGGAGGGGACGCATCGCGATCGCCCCTTCTTCGAGACTCCCTCCCACCGCTTCGTAAGCGTTGTAAGAATGGAATAAAGCAAGTATTTCCATCTTCGATCTCCTCTGGATTTTAGGGTTTCGATTTCAAACGGCGTTCTACTCCCGTCCCCGTGTCCACATCTGCGGACTGGCGATCTCAGGGCAGATCGATCGCCTCTACCGTGGAGGGGGCGGGTTGTTCGGCTGGCTTTTCCACTTCTATTTCGAGTTCGTTAATTTGCCGATAAAACTTTTGCAAATAACTCAGATCGCAAGCAAATAAATTCTCGATGGTCATCGGCGTCACTTCGTCCAACGCGCCTAATTGGACGATCACTCGCGACAGAATAATCACCGTCGCATACGCCGGGTTGGCTTTTACCCGAGGGTCGCGCATCGGGATAATTTCATCCATCGCACGGGACAGGCGCATCACCCCTTTGCGGTGCACGTTGCCATCGGCATCGAGATATCCCTTCGGCAAGGTAAATTCAAACTCGGTTTGAAACATCCGTTATTACTTAATTCTAATAAAGCGATCGACGGCTAATTCGAGTTCTTCAATTTCAAACTCGCTGCTGTCTGCTTTGACATCACTTATTTTATAACTGGTCGGCCATGCGCCCTCAAACCGAAATCGGGCTTTTTCATTGGCTCCTTGATCGTAAATGACTAAATCCCCATCTTTGCGCTCCGTAGCCCATCCGCCTTCTTCTACAGTTTTAAACCAATTCCATAAGGTCGTGGAAATGGTCATGCCTCGGCGCAAGGTAATATTTTCGCTTTTCATATTACCGGGGATTTTAGTCCGGACGACTCGTCCGACGCTGCTATTATGTTGTCCCCATTTTTCGGGCGTGACTTCGCAGATTTCTATAAGTTCTTGAGAGCGTTTGAATCCCTGACATTCCATAAAGTACCCGTCGATGGGCTCTTTGGAATTTTTGAGTTTGAGTTCTAGAAAAAAGCGATTGGCGGTTAAAACTTCAAATTTTGGTGCGGCCACGATCCCTTTCTCCCTTATTTCTGATAATTTTATTTTCTAGTTTTTATTGTTTTTTATCTTGTTGTTATTCTATTCTTTATGTTTTAATTGATATTCTAACTTGGCCAAACCCGAGTCAGGACGGGCGATCGCCCCTGCTTCTAATGTAGCAAAAATTTTCGCAACCATCGGGCGATCGCACCGCAGGAGAAAACGAGTCATCCCCGGTTGCGCGATCGCCGGAATGACCCCCAGACCGTTAAATAATGGGTCAATAAAATATTTATTGTTTTATTTGACGCGCAGGCAATTTTCGTAAACGATCTCGACAGTTTCCGTCGCTAAATCCGTCGAACCCGCCTCCATCTTTGTAGACTTATAACTCGCAGGCATACAGCCTTTAAAATTGTAGCGAACGGCTTCATCTCCTCCTTGGTTGTAAAATACTAAGGAGCCACTTTTCACTTCTCCTTTGCTGGTGGTTCCCCCTCCGGCGATCGGTTCGGAGTGGGAATCGCTGTACCACTGTAATAGCCGAATATCTTCCACAGTGGAAACGTATTCTACTGTAATTTTCTTGTTTTCCACCCCGGTTACCGTGGCTTGCATGACACTTTTCGCATTTTTAGTCACCCCATAAGGCTTAGTATCCCCAGCCGTTTGTAATGTAATATCAAGACCGCTCACTTTTTTGCAGACGAGATCTTCCAAGCCTTCTAATTCAAAATAAAACTTAGAACAGGCCAAAAGTTCACCGATAGGACTGACCATAACATTGCTCCTTCAAACTCTTAAAGCGATTCAGTTGAGTAAAAAACCCTTAAATTCAAGATCGTTGGATTCAAGATCCTTAGCGTTACTTTTGTAATTACTTCACGCGGTTAATTTGTTCGCAAACAAATTCCAGGGTTTCGACCGCTAAATCTTTGCTATCCGCCGCACAATCCGAGACTTTATAAGACTTCGGCCATGCATTGGTAATATTCCAGCGCAAAATTTCATTATCGCCACTGTCGTAACCGACAATCGAGCCATTTTTACGACTGTCAGCCCATTTGCCATTTCCCCCTTCACTTTTTGGCATGACATCGAGCATCCAATTGTAGAAGTCCATGTCATCTTGAATCAGGTAAATCTCGATGGTGAAGTTCGGGTTTTCTTCAAATCCGGATGAGGTACTTTGCCATAAAGTTTTACCGCCTTTAGTGGAAGCGAGGGGTTTTTCGTGTCCGGCGGTTTGTCCGGTAAAGGTGACTTCGGTAATGCTTTTGACCAGTTTGTCGGTCAAGCCGTCAAATTCTACGTAAAATCGACTAGTTGGAATCGGTTTGAGGTCGGCCATGATTTTGCTCCTTTTCAGGGCACAGATCGAAGTAATTTACTCTTGTTGAAAGCGGGGAAAGGCGTCCGTTTTGGATGACGCTTCCCCACCTCCAATCCGGGGGGAAAGGGGGAGGGGAATCGATCCCGAGCCGTGGGGACGGGCGCCGGGCGATCGCCTATTGATTCGGCGCCCACTGGCTGACGCGGAAAATCACGAATTCCGCCGGACGCACCGGACAGACGCCCACTTCGATATAGAGGCGCCCTTTCATCATCGTTTCGTGAGTATTGAGGTCGGCGTCGCATTTGACGTAAAACGCTTCCGCCGGGGAACCGCCGAACAAGGCACCCGCACGCCACAATCCTTCTAAGAAGTTGCTGACGGTGCGTTTGACCCGTTCCCACAAGTCCATATCGTTGGGCTCGAACACGACCCACTGGGTTCCCATTTCGATCGATCGCTCGATATAGCTGATCAAGCGGCGGACGCTGATATAGCGCCATTGGATATTGTCCGGTTCGACCAAAGTCCGCGCGCCCCAGACTTTATAGCCTCGGTTGTAGGTGGCGAAGTTGCGGATGCAGTTAATCCCGAGGGGGTTGAGCAGTTCTTGCTCGCGCATGTTGGTGTCGTATGCCAATCCGATGACGCCGCGCGGGGTTTCGTTGGCGGGAGCTTTGAAGACGCCGCGAGACTCGTCGGTGCGGCACCAGATGCCCATCATGTGGCCGCAAGGGGGTACGCTAATCGGTCTGCCTGCATTGCGGGGGTTGGCGACTTTAATCCAGGGATAGTAAAGGGCGGCAAACATCGAGCGGCGGTTGAAGGCGCTCAGCCACTGGGCGACGTCTTGGGGTTTTTGCTGCTCGGGAAGTACGGGATCCATGCCTTTTCCGGGTTTGACCGGAGGGGGATCGAGAACGACCATGCGATAGGGCGGACTGGGGGCGGCGTTTTCGCACATGCTGACCATCATTTCCATGACGCCGTGGATTTGGTCGATATCGAGCAATCCGGCTTGATAGGCGCGCATGAGGTCGGGACAGGCGATCGTGGAGACTTCGTCGATCTCGAAAATGCCTTGCATTCCGGTGCGATCGTCCCGTTGTCCTTGGAGGTCCCGGGGGAAGCGATCGGGTTGGGCGATGTAAGGCGGGGGAACGACTTCGTAGAGTCCGTTGGTGGGACGGCGCGAGAGGGGTTGTCCGGCTTGGGAGAGGTCGGCGATCTCGACGTATTCGGACTCTTGCAAGGCGGTAACGACGTAATCGGCGACCTCGGTTTCCGGTTCCGGATTCATGGTCAGGTGGTCGTAGCGTTCGAGTTCGCGATCGCCTTGAGTGACTGCGACGCTGAAGAATTCCCCGTTATTTAACGGCGGTTCGGCATCTTCGGGGGCGTCGTCGGGGAGGGGTTTGGGTTCGCTTTCGAGGATGGCGATTTGGATGCGTCCGTCTCCGGAGGGTAAGGCGGGGGCTTCTCCTTCGGCTTCGGGGAGTTTGAGGTTGAAGCGCAAGGAGGGACGGTTACCGGAGGTGAAAATTTTCAGCCCGGTTTCTTCCGGGGGAGGCGCTTCCGATCCGGGGAGTTGGGTGCCGATGCTGGTGACCCAGCAGCGACCGCCGCCGTTGAGGAACCAGCCGTTGACGGCGAAGGGGAGGTAGGCGTCGAAATCGGTGAAGCCGTCGGACCCGGGTTTGCCAAACAGTTCGAGGTACTGGTTCCAGTTGGTCACCATCATCGGTTTGAACAGTTCGGCGTCCCCGCGCACGTCTTCGGTGAAGCCGACAAATCCGGCGACGCTCATGCTCACCCCTTCGATGGGGCGACTGCCGCGATCGACTTCTTCGACGTATACGCCAGGGGCAAAATAATCTAATGCCATGAGGGATAGTCCTCCATCTGGTATTGAATTGACGAGCGTTTCAGCCCAAATTGGAACCCTAGGGACTGGGGGTAAGGGATAGCGATCGCCCTGGGCTAGATTGCGGCTCGACGATCGCGGGAACGGCGATCGTGACGTACAAGGCAGGCCGTAGCGGAACACCCAATGCACGCCAAAGGGACGCCGTATCGATCGCCCCACCCACACAAACTCTCATCTGTAAGTGACCGTGACCTCGCAAGGACGGTTCGAGAAGGTCTTCCGGGACGAAGCGGTAGGAGAGGAGTCGAGTCAATGCTTCTGAAAGCAGGCGCTGTTCCCCGAGGGCAGTGTGGTCCCAAGCCGTGACTAAAAACGATACGTCAAACCAAATGGTCGAATCGCGAACGTCCGAGGTGTCACTACGCGAGAACTCTGCAGACGGCTCGTGCTGACTTTGCCAGAGGTCGTAACAGTAAAGGTTCAGCCTCGGACCGCCGGGGCGATCGATGCTCGGGTGATTGAGATCGATGGATTCGATATCGATGAGGGAAGTCCCGCCCGCCAGGATTTCTGCCAGAGTCTGAGCAACAGCAGCAATCATCGCTGTGGGTTTTTGGGCTGTACGGGATCTAGATTAGTCAGCGCTACCTCTAGGGTTTATTAGACTTTGGTCGAGACTTTAAAAATTGTGTGTTATTAATTTGGACAAGACGGAACGGAGGTTACAGTAATACTGTCGAACCGACGGTAACAATCTAACCCGCCGAATCGCATCGGCTTCCTTCGAGGTTTGAACGACATTGGCAAATTCTATCGAGGTGCCAGCTTGAGCCTCATTTGCCAGTTTGTTCCGAGGCACGCCTAGTTAATAAATTTTACAATGAAACCCTCTTACACCGATTTAGATTTACCCGGATCTACTATCTGTTATTCTCCCCAGGAGAGATTGGGGAAAAATTACACCGCTTTACAAAGAGAACTCAACCAGATTGCCAGTCTCTTGCCCGTCGAGGCCGCCGCAATCCATTATCGAAATGGGGACGGGTTCGCGCGCGAGTCGATCCGTTATTTTCGTAACGATCTCCCAGATTTCCACCCCCGATATCGTTCGGCTTTAGAAGGTCGGCTCGCTGGCGGCGATCGGCTGCCTCGCGGTCAATTGAGCGAATTTAATCGACCAACATTTTTCCCTTTTGGGGAGCATGACCCCCTACCGCAACCGATCGCCGATCGCGGGCGATCGACCCCTCATTCTCCAACCGTTTATTTATATCTTTTTAGTCGAACCCCTCACGATGATGAGTATTTACTCTTATTAGCCGAAAGATCTCTTTCTGCGGAAGAGCAGAACCACTTAGAACAGCGCGCTCAATTTCTAGATGATTATTTAACTCTATCCTGGGAAAACAATCAGTTACATCTGGAAAGGAAAGCGTGCGATCGCGACCTCCATCGAGGAGAACATCAAATCCGACATTCTCTCGCGACCGTCGCTCTTTACCTAGAAAATCTCTGCTTGGGATTGACCGAAGAAACCTATAAACAACAAGCCACGATCGCCCGTCAAATCGTTAATGATTTAACCCTGAACTTAACCCATCTACTCCCTTTAGAACCCCGCGATCGTCGGGAAACCCAACTGTACGATTTGCGCGAAATCTTGGTCGAGCAGATCGCAAGACTGCGCTCTCACTGGGAAAAAAAACACTTAACGATCGCCTATCCCAATAGTGCTTTACGCTTAAAAATCGATCGCTGGCAAATCCAACAAGCCATTGAAAATCTCCTCGGTAATGCGATTGCATTCAGTCCCGATCGCCAAACCATCACTTGGAACTGGCGCGTCTTTCATAACGAAGTCTTAGTCACCGTAACCGATCGCGGCTGCGGACTGTCCGCCCAAGACCTCAAACAAATTTTCACGCCCTCTTACTCCCGCCGTCAAGGGGGAACCGGATGGGGTCTAAATATCGCTAAAAGCGCCATTCTAAAACATGGCGGGACAATTTGGGGCGAAAACCTGCCCGAAGGAGGGGCTAGATTTTCCTTTACCTTACCGATTTCTGAGTAGCTGCATCACTTCGGCGATCGCGATTCGGTCTCGCCCACCCGTTCCGAACTCGCCGAATAGAGGTTTCCTTCTATGAGTACCCATCAGTTAATCTCGATTTTGTTGGTCGATGACGACCCAATTTTCCGTCAAGGATTGCGAACCCTTTTAGAATTCTATAGCAATGGAAAATTAAAATTTAACGTCGTCGGCGAAGCCGCTTGTGTCGATCAAGCCCTCAAATTAACCAAAGAACAACATCAATCCTTAGTCTTACTCGACTTAGAACTCCCTCACGAAGACGGCATTTCAGCCTTAATCCGCTTCCGCGAACGGGGTTATTCCGGTAAAATCTTGGTTTTGTCGGCCCATCACGAAGATGAATGGGTATTTCGCGCCATGCAGGCGGGGGCGCGCGGTTACGTCTTTAAAGACCGTTTGGCGAATCAGTTGTGCGAGGCGATTTCCACGGTAATCGACGATCGCATTTACCTCGATCCCGACGTGGCGACCAGCTTTTTTCGGATGTTCCACTTCTACGCCGGACGCTGCTTGCAAGCGGCCCAATCCCTCCACCTGACCGAACGCGAACAAGAAGTTTTACACTGGCTGGTCCAAGGGGCCTCCAACGAGGCGATCGCCCAAAACCTTTACGTCACCGTCGCCACAGTCAAAGCCCATTTAACCTCGATTTTCGAGAAACTCGGGGTCACCAGTCGCACCCAGGCGATCGTTAAAGCCCTCAAACTGGGCTTGGTCTCCGCATGATCCCGATCTCCGATTCTCTCCCCATGTCCTCCCTTCCCCCCCGCAAACTACTCGTCGATACCGACCCCGGCGGCGACGATGCCATCGCCTTACTGTGGTTGCAAAGTCTGGTCCGTCAAGGACTGGCCGAACTGGTCGCCGTCACCACGGCCCAAGGCAACGTCAACGGGTCGCGAACCTTTACCAGCGCCTGTCAACTCCTGCAACTGGGCGGTTGTGCGGGGGTCGAAATCGCCCGGGCCGTGGCCGATCCCCCTGCGACCCTCTCAGATGCCCGTCACATTCACGGCGCCGACGGGATGGGGGATCTGTCCGCCACCCTGCCTGCGTCCCGCCGGGATTGGCAAACGGCGCCGAATGCGGACGATACAATTATCGACGCCCTCACTCAGTCGCCGGGGGAGATTACGGTTGTCGGTTTGGCGCCGTTGAGTAATTTGGCGGCGGCGGAGGCGAAACGACCGGGGATTCTCAAATTGGCTAAAGAAGTGGTGTTGATGTTGGGGACGTTTGAACGCCAGGGCAACGTGACGCCGTTGGCGGAGTTCAATGCGGCGTATGACCCGCAAGCGGCGCAGTCCGTTTTAGAAAGTGGGGCGAATTTGGTGGTGTTGCCCCTCGACGTGACCCAGGAGTTGATTTTCCGACGGCAGACGGCCCGGGAGATGCGATCGCGGGCGCCGGAGAGTGCGATCGCCGTGTTTGTGGATCGCTTGTGCGAGTTCATGACCGAGACGGCGTTGCGTTACCGCGAAACGGCGGGGATCGAGGGCTTTTTAGTTCACGATGCGGTGACGGTCGCCTACTTGTTTTATCCGGAAACACTCAAGTTTCGGCGCGCCGAGGTGCGGATCGAGACGGAAGGGCGTTACAGTGCCGGATATACGTTTATTGACAGGCGACATGGGGCAAAATTGCAGGCGAATGCGTTTGTCGGCTGTGAAGTGAACCGACAACAGTTATTAGCGATTCTCCGGGACGATTTGCAACAACTAATCGCTTAGGGGATCGGGCGATCGCCCCCAGTTATTCCTCAGTTTCGGTTTCGACGGGTGTGGTTTCTAATTTTTCCAAGCGGGTCAGATCGACATTGAGCTGAATGCCATCTTCCGATTCGCTATTGGGGGAGATTAATTGGATGGGCAATCCCAAACTGTAACTAAACTGTCGTTGGGGGTTTTGATTGGGCAATTCCCAATCAAAATCGGCCAATCCTTTTTCGAGGTCTTCGTTATTTTCTGCGGGTTCGGTTTGGGCTAATAAGTGCCTCAAACTGTCGTAAACTTTGGCGGCATCCGGCACGGGAGGTCTTGCGGGATGGGAAGAAGGGCGATCGGCCACTTCCGCCGAGAGGACCCGCGCTCCTAAAAAGGTAACGCTGGTTACGGTTAACAGCAGGGTGAATAATTTAGTCATGCTCTCAACTCCTTCAACTGACCTGGAGGGATAGTCCAGGAAATTGACGAATGGGACGAAGTAGAAAAGTGCGAGCGAGCAATGAGGGTAAAATTTGCTAAAAAGTAGCTTATTTTTTATCGTTTGACTGGGTAGATCGCGATCGCTCTACGCTTAAACTTTTGATGGAAAAATCCATTTTGATTATAACAATAAGCCTTGAAATTGGAATCGGAATTCGGGAAAGTTTACGTAGGCCATTGGGGATCGGGTTCAAAGGTCGTCCGGGAGGGATAAAGACCAGTGCGATCGCGCGAGGCGATCGTGGATCTGGGATTGCCACTGGGCGAGGGTTTCGGGAAAATCCGGTTGTTTTAAGCCGGAACGCCACAAAATGCGGGCATCTTCCCCGGTTTCTTTGTAATAGCCGCGCCGGATTCCCACTTGAGTGAAGCCGAATTGTTGATAGAGACTCAAGGCGGCTCGATTGGAAAAGCGGACTTCGAGGGTGGCCCATTCCAGTTGGCGTTTCCAGGCGCGATCGAGTAAAGCGTAGAGGAGGGTTTGGCCGAATCCCTGACGGCGATAGTGGGGATCGATCGCCAGTAAGGTGATGTGGGCTTCTTCGAGGATCGACCACAGACAGGCGAGCCCGACCAGGGGCGGCGGTTCCGGACGTTCCGGGGTCGGCGCGGCGCGCAGGACCAATAAATCGCTGTTGGGACTGTCGAGTTCTCGCGCGTAGCCTTCGAGGGTCCACAGCCCGCCTAAAGCGAGTCGGTCGAGGGCGACCACGGCAGGCAGGAGGTCTTCACAGAGGGGTTGGAGTTCTAAAACAGCCACGAGATCGGCGATCGCGAGAGGGACGATCGCATTTTACGCTTTAGGAGGCGACCGGGGGCGGGGGAGGCGATCGCCGTTGAGGGGGAGAGAAATCGTAGGTTAAGCACAGAAAGCACGAGGCGCAATTGTAAACTGGGAAACGAGAAACAATCATGCTCCTCACCTAACTCAAGACAAGTCATTGAATATGGTCTCAACTTATCCCCGTGCCGTTGACAATTGCGGACGTCAGTATCTACCGGAAGCTCCTTCTACAGGTGAACCCCTTTCTCCGAATCAGTCGTTGCTGCCGTTGAGCGCCCGGGCCAACGAGAGCGATCGCCTGGAAATCGGGGGTTGTGACGTGACGATGCTCGTCGAGCGTTTTGGGTCGCCGTTGTACATTCTCGACGAAGAGACATTACGAACGGCCTGCCGTCAGTATCGCGACGCCCTCACCGCTTATTATCCCGGGGAATCCCAGGTGTTGTATGCGTCGAAAGCCTGGAGTTGTTTGGCGATTTGCGCGATCGTCGATCGCGAAGGACTCGGGGTAGACGTAGTGACCGGAGGCGAACTCTACACCGCGATCCGTGCGGGAGTCAGCCCGCAGAAGATTTATTTGCACGGCAACAACAAATCCCGAGACGAGCTGAAATTTGCGATCGCCGTCGGCTGCACCGTCGTCGCCGACAACTGGCAAGACTTGCACCACTTGGCCGAGTTGACCCGCGACGGGGACGGGAGCCAACCCCAGCGCGTCATGTTGCGGTTTACCCCCGGGATTGAATGTCACACTCACGAGTACATCCGCACCGGACATCTCGACAGTAAGTTCGGCTTCGATCCCGACGATCTCGATGCGGTGTTCGAGTTCGTCAACGCTCAAGCGAATCTCAAGTGTATCGGCTTGCACGCCCATATCGGCTCCCAGATTTTTGAATTGCAACCCCATCGAGATTTGGCCGGGGTGTTGGTGGATTGGGTGGCCAAAGCGCGCCAGTGCGGCTTACCCGTGGAGGAACTCAACGTCGGTGGCGGCTTGGGAATTCGCTACACCGAAGCCGACGATCCGCCGAGTATTGACGAGTGGGTGAAATTGATTGCGACCAGTGTCGCCGAAGCCTGTCAGGCGCGACAGGTCGCCTTGCCGAAACTGTTGTGCGAACCGGGGCGATCGCTCGTCGGCCCGGCTTGCGTGACCGCCTATACTGTCGGCGCCCACAAGACGATCCCGCAGATCCGCACCTACGTGTCCGTCGATGGCGGGATGTCCGACAATCCCCGTCCGATTACCTATCAATCGTCCTATCGCGCCGCGATCGCCAATCGCCTCTCCGCCGTCAGCGATCGGACTGTTACTATAGCGGGTAAGCACTGCGAGTCCGGCGATATCTTGATTGGCGAGGCGTTGCTTCCCGAAACTCGACCCGGCGATATTCTCGCGGTCATGGGAACGGGCGCCTACAATTACAGCATGGCCTCGAACTACAATCGGGTAGGCCGTCCGGCAGCCGTTTTAGTCCGCGATGGCGAAGCCAATACGATCTTGCAGCGCGAGACTTACGAAGACTTAATTCGACAAGATCGGCTCCCCGAACGCTTGATGCGCTCCGGCGTGTAACGGTACCAAAGCCGGGGAGGGTTCGCCCTTCCCCACCGACCGGGGGTTGAGGGCGATCGGTTCGGCACCAACCCCCAGCCTACGGTGTTAACCGCTTACTCTATCGGCGGCTGGACGATCCAGCTAGCTAATCTTCCAATGTAGAAGCGCAAGGTTCATGAGCGAGCACATGGGATATTTGTGGAACCAATTGCCGATCGACCCAAGCTGGATTCAATCCTTGTTGCTTCGCCTCGGGGAAATTTGGAAACAATGGCTCAAAGATCCGATCGATATCATTCTCGTGCTGGCGCTCAGTTATATGGTACTGGCGATCATCGGGGAGCGGCGGACGTTGTGGATGGTACGCGGGTTTATCCTATTAATGGTGGCGGCAGCGCTGAGTGCTACCCTAGAGCTCAATTTACTCAAATTTGTTTTGAATAACTTGGTGATCGGCTCCGCCGTGGCGATGGCGGTGATTTTGCAATCCGAATTTCGTCGGTTTCTCGAACAGTTGGGTAAAGGAGATTTTAAGCTGCTGTTTCAACCGTACCGACAGACGATTCCCAAACCGGACAGCACGATCGATGAAATTGTCGATGCGGTGAAGGAACTTTCGCAAAACCGCACGGGAGCGCTGATGATTTTAGAAACGAGCGGACCGATTGACGAGCGAGATTTTTCCGTTCCCGGGGTTAAATTGAATGCGGAAGTGTCTAAGGAGTTGTTGCAGTCTATCTTTCAAACGTCTACGCTGTTGCATGACGGAGCGCTGTTGATTCGAGCGTCTCGAATTGTGGCGGCAGGGGTGATTTTACCTTTGTCGGAACGCAGCGCTTCGCGGCAACTGGGAACGCGGCACCGAGCGGCGATGGGCATTACCGAGCGGGTCGAAAATTGTATATGTGTCGTTGTTTCTGAAGAAACCGGATCGATTTCTTTGGCGGAACGCGGCGTCCTGAATCGACCTCTAACGAGCAGTAAACTCAAAGAACTACTGCAATCTCGATTCTCGCAAACGGTGGAGCGAGAACCCGTTGCACCGGACCTGCGAACGCTCAGTCGCAAACTGGGTGCTCGGGGTGCGGCACTGATTTCGCGTTTGCTCCGTCTTCCATCATCGGCTTCCCGAGAGAAAAAATGATTACCAAGCCAACCCCTTTGAAACAGCTACCTCCCGACCTCGACCGAGAGCGACTGCCCAAACATGTAGCCGTAATTATGGATGGCAACGGGCGTTGGGCGCAAAGACGGGGAATGCCTCGGATTATGGGTCATCGTCGGGGAGTGGACGCGCTCAAGGATTTATTGCGTTGCTGTAAGGATTGGGGGATCGACGCCCTCACCGTTTATGCGTTTTCCAGCGAGAATTGGGGACGTCCCCTCGAAGAGGTCAATTTTTTGATGACGTTGTTCGAGCGGATGTTGCGCCAGGAACTCAAGGAGATGATGGAGGAAAACGTCCAGATTCATTTTGTGGGGAATTTGGAGGCGCTACCGCAATCGCTGCAGGAGGAAATCGAGCGCTCGACGGCGGCGACGAAGGATAATAAGCAGATTAAGTTCACGATCGCCACCAACTACGGCGGACGCCAGGAAATTGTCCAAGCGTGTCGGGCGATCGCCGAACAGGTGCGCGACGGTCGGCTCGATCCGGAGGCGATCGACGAGGCTGTATTCGAGCGCCATCTCTATACTTCCCATTTGGGGGATCCGGATTTGCTGATCCGAACCAGTGGGGAGATGCGAATTAGTAATTTCTTGCTTTGGCAGGTGGCGTATTCGGAATTTTACATTACCGATACGCTCTGGCCGGATTTCGACCGTCAGGCGTTCCATCGTGCTTTGCAGGTTTACCAGCAACGCCACCGCCGTTTCGGCAAACTCTGAAAGGGTTCGGGTTACGGTCCGGCAAAGATCGCTTGTTCGATGTCCTCGCGGCTGAGGGAATATTTAAAGGCGCGTTCGATATCTTCGCCCGTGGTTCCCGCACTGAGGTAGCGCACGATCAGGCGATCGATGTCGAGGCTGAGTTCGGCTTTCCATTGGGGCTGCTCGACGTACCATCGATGCAGTTCGGTGTCGTCTTGCTGACAACCGCAATTTTTGAGCCATTGCTCGATTTCGGGCAGGGGATGGTTGTACAAGGGGGTATCGGAGGAAGGCAAAGTCATGAAGGTTCGCAGGTGGTATGGATCGTAGGCTTTAAGGGGAGGGGCGCGATCGCGCGATCGCCGGATCGGAGGAGGGCGACCGTTCGATCGAATGCTCGATCGCCGTCGGCGCCGAGGTCGGTTCTAAGGCGATTTCGCCTCGGGTCAGACCGATGGCGATCGCCAGTAACAGACAGCCGAGAAAGGTAATCCCTAAAATGAATAAGGCGAACAGTTCTCCGGCGGAGAGGGGACGGTCGGTCGGGTCTAAGTACGCCGACGACGACCTGGGGCGATCGCGATCGCGCGGCGGCGCCGATCTCTCCCAATCGCGACTGACGGGCGGACGATAGAGCTGCTGCCAGTGGCGGGCTTGTAATTGGCGATCGTAGATCCCTCGCTGTTGCGGGTCGTTCAAAGTCGCATAGGCTTCCTTGACTTTGTGAAATTTCTCTTTGGCGATTTCAATCGGTAACTCGCTCGTGTCCGGGTGATAGCGCTTGCTCAATTCGCGGTAAGCTCGCCGGATGTCCGACGCCGACGCCGAACTGGTCAGCCCGAGCAAGTGGTAGTAATTATCACTCCCGAACGAGTGAACGGCTCGTTTGGCTTGTTGCTGCTGTCGATTCGCCCAGTTATGAGTCACGGTCAACACCACTGACGCAGTTTTGTTATTCTAGCCGCTCTCGGAACCTTCTGACGGCTACGGACAAGATGCGGGCGATCGCCCCTTGGGAGGCGTCCCCTTGTTTGATACAATACGGAGTTTGCAATATCTTTACGATGCTTCCTGGAAGGAGACGCCGATTATGGCCCGCATGTACTACGACGCCGATGCCAATTTAGACCTTTTAGCCGGAAAAACGATCGCGATCGTCGGTTACGGTTCCCAAGGTCACGCCCACGCCCTCAACCTCAAAGATAGCGGCATGAACGTCATTGTCGGGCTATATCCGGGCAGCAAATCCG
The DNA here is from genome assembly GCF_016632315.1 of Oxynema mangrovii CENA135. NCBI lineage: Bacteria > Bacillati > Cyanobacteriota > Cyanophyceae > Oscillatoriales > Oscillatoriaceae > Oxynema > Oxynema mangrovii. The sequence goes on from NZ_JAEOXH010000001.1 coordinate 732,669, forward strand.
CCGAGAAAGCCAAAGCGGCAGGTTTAGCCGTCCACAGCGTCGCCGACGCCGCCAAAGCCGCCGACTGGATTATGATCCTGCTGCCGGACGAAGTACAAAAAACTGTCTACACCAACGAAATCGCCCCCCATCTGACCGAAGGCAAAATCCTTTCCTTCGCCCACGGCTTTAACATCCACTTCGGACAAGTCGTTCCCCCCGCTAACGTAGACGTGGTGATGGTCGCCCCCAAAGGCCCCGGTCACCTGGTCCGCCGCACCTACGAACAAGGCGAAGGGGTTCCCTGCTTGTTTGCCGTCTATCAAGATGCCACCGGACAAGCTCGCGATCGCGCGATGGCTTACGCTAAAGGAATCGGCGGTACTCGTGCCGGAATCCTCGAAACCACCTTCCGCGAAGAAACCGAAACCGACCTGTTCGGCGAACAAGCCGTGCTCTGTGGCGGTCTGAGCGCCTTAATCAAGGCTGGCTTTGAAACCCTCGTCAATGCCGGATATCAGCCCGAATTGGCCTATTTTGAATGCCTCCACGAAGTCAAACTGATCGTCGATTTAATCGTCGAAGGCGGTTTGGCTACCATGCGCGATAGCATTTCCAACACTGCCGAATACGGCGACTACACGCGCGGTCCGCGCATCGTCACCGACGCCACCCGCGCCGAAATGCGTAAAATCCTCTCGGAAATCCAATCCGGCCAATTTGCCCGCGATTTCGTGTTAGAAAATCAAGCAGGCAAACCCGGGTTTACGGCCATGCGCCGTCAGGAAGCAGAACATCCCATCGAGGAAGTTGGGAAAGATCTGCGCGCCATGTTTAGCTGGTTGAAAAAGAAATAAACTGTAGCGCGGGCATCTTGCCCGCCTGTCGAATCCAACCCTACTGAGGTGCGGGCATCTTGCCCGCCTTTTTAGTTCCAAAATAGGCGATCGCCTATTAATTTCTTCAATTCCTATTCAATTCTTCCTCAATCGCTTTTTCCGTGCGCTCGTTAGGATTTTCCGGGTTCCAATCCGGCGTCATTCCTAACAAGAACCGTTCGATGGTCGTTCGCGTTCGGAAACTGACCGTTTTCATCGGTTCCGGTAAAATGCGATCGCCCCAAGCGATAAACGCGAATCCTAAAATAACTGCCAAAATTGAAAGGGTTTTAGAGGTACGTGGCTTCACCGTCGGAACCTCCAGCAATAATGAGAAGTCCGTAGGGCGGGCATCCTGCCCGCCACCCATAGAATGGTTTGCCCTATGCCCTAAATAAATTACCTACTGTTTTCCAAGAGATCTTCTGAAAGGGGCGATCGCCCTTGTTTGCCCTTTTCTGAAACCAATAGAGTTAGTTAGCAGGTTCGCCGCCGCCTTGCTGTAACTGTTCTTCGATCTCTTTTTCCGTGCGTTCGTTGGGATTTTTCTTCGCCCAACCGGGAACCAATCCTTGAGCAAACTTGGTAATACTCGTGCGCGTTTGCAAACTCGTCGTCTGCATCTTTTCGGGGAGGAATTCGATTTTATCCCCGAAAGCGACATAGATAATCGCCAGTATAATAGACCCTGTAATTAGCGTAGATTTAAGCATCTGTGTATATTACAATGCAATACAACTGTTCGAGCGAATCGACTTGAAAATTTTATAATGCCATTGTTTTTAATTCGATCCTAGCGCAGTCCCCGAGCCTTGGCTCAAGGGCGCATCCCCTCCAAGTCCCGATTCGGTTTCCGGTTATGAACTCCTCTCTTGCCCGATTTATCGCCAGTTCGGCCCTCTTTTTCGTCGTAGTGTTCACCGCGTGCAGCAGCCTCGCGGGGACGAGGGGCGATCGCCTCGCGCCCTTTTTCGATCGCCAGAGTAACCCGGTCGAGGTTAGCTTTCCCAGAGAACGTCCAGTCGATATCACCCCCGTTCCACCTGTTTTGAATGCCTTTGACCGCGCCGTTCTCGACACCTGCGGTCCGTTGGGAAGTCGGGTTTCGAGAGAACAGTTCCAATATTTGATGCGCCAACATCCGCAGGTGTTGGCAAGGGTGAAGGATGCGGTCGGCGGTGCGTTACGGGGCGATCGCGGCAGTAATACTCAGTTTTTGGAAGATTTAACCGATATTTGGTTCGATCGCCACGGCTTCGACCATATTTTTTGCGGTGAAATTGAAGGAAATAACCGGATTGGAGGCTTGCATTTTGTCGGACGCTATTGGGAACTGCAAGATCTCGCCATTGCCGGACGCTTACCAAACAATGCCCGCCGGGAAGAAGTCGTCCCGGGGGCAATTTATACTTTAGGGGTGTTGGTTCGCCTGGGCGATCGGGAGATCGCCGACGATCTCAAAGGATATCCGTATCTCACGAATGCCGAAGAAATGCTCGTGGAAGTGACCCGGGCGTTCAAACGGCAGGGCAGTGCGGAGGGAGCTTGTTTACTTTCGGTGCGAGATCGCGAAACTGGAACATCCTACCCCGCCGTTTTCGTGAAAAGTCGCAACGCTATTGTGACCTTTTATCCCGACTCCACCCCACGGGGGCGATCGTGCCGTCGCTAAAGATACTTGAATCGAGTATAAAAAGGCGAGCTGATTTAGGCCAGGGGCGGACGCCGATCGCCCCAGGGAAATTCGGCTTCTAATTGGGCGGCGATCGCTAGTAACGTACTTTCCCCGGCAGGTCGGCCCACCAGTTGCACCCCTACGGGCAAACCGTCATCGATCCCGGCGGGGAGGGCGATCGCGGGTTGTCCCGTGGCGTTGAAAGGCGCACAAGGTGCGATCCAGCGCACCATTTTAGCTAACGTTTCTTCCGGCGACAGGTCGGCCCATTCCCCGACGCGAATCGTCGGATGTAGGAAAACAGGGGTAACAAACAAGTCGAACGGGTCTAAAACACTGACAATTTGGCGCGCCACGACCTGCATTTTACCGACGGCTTGCAAGTATTGTCCCGCAGTGACCCCGTTCGCCCGTCGGGCAAACCATTGATTCATCGGTTCTAAGGCGGCTTCTGGAATGCCCCCAACGGTAGCGGCGGTTTGCCAGACGGCAATAAACGGTTCGACCAATTCGCTGAAATCGGGACGGACTTCTTCGACCTGGTGACCGAGAGTTTCCAGGTGTTTGACGGTTTCTAAAACGGCTTTTTGACAGGGTGGCGCCGCCTCGCCCATCGGTGGAATGGCAGTGGTAAAGCCGATTCGTAAGGGTTTGACGGAATTGGAGGTAGCGCAAGTGAGAAAAGAAGGTTCGGAATCCGGGAGCCAGTAAGGATCGCCTGTGAGATATCCCGAGATAACGTCGAGGAGGGCGGCGGCGTCGGCTACGGTTCGGGCGATCGGACCGTTGGTGGCCAAACCGCTTAAGGCATCGCCGACGGGGGCATAGGAAACCCGACCCCGCGAGGGTTTGAGGCCGATTGCCCCGCAGCAAGCCGCCGGACCGCGAATCGAACCGCCGCCGTCGGAACCTTGTGCGATCGCGCAGAGACCTGCCGCTACCGCCGCCGCCGCCCCGCCACTGGATCCGCCCGGGGTATAGTCGGGATTCCAGGGATTGCGGGCGGCGGGAAATCCCGGCGGTTCGCTGTAGGGAAACATCCCCAATTGTGAGGTGGCGGTTTTGCCGAGAATTGTAAATCCGGCAGCCTTCATGCGGGCGACGACCCCATCATCGTAGGTGGAGACTTGGTCGCGAAGGGCGGCGACGCCGAAGCTGCAGGGGAGTTCGGCGACGTTGTTGAGATCTTTGATCGCCGTGGGAACTCCGAAAAACGGTGGTAAGCGATCTGGGTCGGCGGTTGTGAGATGTTCGGTTTTTTGTTTGGCGTCGGCGATCGCCCGATCGCCGTTGATGTAGAAATAGCTGCCGAGTTTGGGGTTGAGGCGATCGATGCGATCGAGGTAAACTTGGGTAAGTTCTAAAGGTGAAATTTGCCCAGTTCGGATGAGTCGGGCTTGTTCTAAGGCGGACGCGAACGCGAGATCGGTGGAGTTCATAAGAACGATTGAAGAACTAAGTCGATCGGGTTACAAAAGCACGGGCGTTCACCTATTTTTCACCAGCTACAAACGGCGATCGCCAGACATGAAGATCGATAAAGAACGGTGAAAAATGGTGAAAATTAATAGAGAAGTTTGAAGGATTTACAAAGAGTTGCGATCGATTGTTAAAACCTTCGGGGAGGCGCGATCGCCCTCGTGTATTGTGCTAAAAAATAGGCATATTGTCAGTCATGGTTCGATCGTCCTTAGCTTAGGATAGGACGACTCCGGACACGAGACCGGAGTAGACAGTTTGCAAATTGTCTGCCCATCTCGTACCCAATCTTACAAAAGTCGGACGCCAGAATCAAGATCGTTAGGATCGGCGATCGTTAACGATAAAATTTAACCCATTTAAAAAAATGTCTACCACCCATCAGCAAGTCCAAACCTTCCGGGATATTACGATTACTGGAGAAGGGAATACCTTTACCGTCAATCAAATCATTCAAATTACCGCATCTTCCGTTCAAAATCGTTCCTTTAATCCCATTTCTCCTTATCGCGGATTAAAACGGTTTGAAGCGAGAGATAAAGATTTATTTTTCGGACGCGACCAGGCGATCGCCAGTTTAATCAACGCGATTGCTAAAAATCCCTTGCTTTTAATTCTCGGGGCGTCTGGAAGTGGCAAATCTTCCCTCATTCGGGCGGGTGTCCTTCCTCAACTCAGCGATCGTCTCGGGTCTAAGTTTCGCGCATTTATCTTTACTCCCGATCTCGATCCGTTCAAATCTCTTGAAAGTAGTTTAATTGTCGGCGGCTTTTCTCAAGACAATGCACGATTAGTTTTACAACATAAGCCTACTACATTGTTGGAAACGGTCGATCGATTAAAACAGAGTAACGAACAGTGGCTGGTTTTTGTCGATCAATTTGAAGAACTTTTTACAAGAACATCCGATCTCGAAAAACGCAAAATTTTTATCGAAAATTTCATTAACTTAGTCCAAAATTGCGACCACTCGGTTAAGCTGATTTTAGCCATGCGGGCTGATTTTTTACATCGCTTCAGTCCTTATCCCAAATTCGGTAAACTTGTGGAACCTTATATCCATTTAGTCACCGACATGCACCCGGATGAGTTGCGTTTGGCGATCGAACAACCCGCCGCCCAGCATGGGGTTATTTTTGAAGGGGAATTAGTTAAGGAAATTGTTAATGACGTTATCGGACAAGCAGCTTCTTTGCCCTTACTTGAATATACCCTAGATTTACTGTGGCAACGAGACGACATTGAAGACCGAACCCTCAACATTAAAACTTATCGAGAATTGGGAGGCGTTCGCGGTGCTCTCCAGAAACATGTTAACGAAATTTACGATGGTTTATCGCCCGATCGCCGTGAAGCAGTTAAATGTATCTTTTTGAGATTGGTCAAATTAGATGAAGCATCTAAAAGTCTTAAATTTGTGAGTCGTCGGGCGGAAAAGTCCGAATTTAATCAGGATGAAGAACTGATTTTAAAAACATTGGTCGATGCAAATTTGTTGGTGAGCAATCTCGAAGCTGGAGATCGAGAGGCGGCGATTGAAATTGCCCATGAAACCTTGATTCATTCGTGGGATTTATTGCAACATTGGATAACGGAAAGTCAAGAACTGATTCATTTACGCAATCGTTTATCGGAAGATGCTAAAAACTGGCAAAATTCACAGGACGAGAATAAGATCAAGGCAGAAGATGAATTATGGAGTGGGTCGAAACTCCAGCGTGTTGCTGAAGTTAGAGAACGAGGAGAATTTAAAGAGTTAGGCGGACTTAGCGAAATAGAAAATCAATTTATAGACGCGAGTTTGCAAAAGCGCGATCGCCTCTTAAAACAACAAGTTCGGCGGGTTACTTTTCTGGCATTGGGTGCGATCGCCTCGACGGTTTTAGTTAGTATTGCCGCACTTTTTGCCGTTCGACAAAGTACGATCGCTCAACTGGGAGAAAAGGCAGCCATTTCGAGAAATTTGCTTTCTTTTGAACCTGTAGATGGCTTGTTATTAGCGATCGCCAGTACCGGAGACAGTCAGCAAAAGTTAAAAGAAGTTTTGCATCCAATTAAGTTTAGCTTGTTAGGGGCGATCGAAGTTGCCAAAGAAAAAAATATGATTGAAACCGATCAAGGGAGTATTTTTGGTGTAGGAATTAGTGCGAATGGGAAACTCATTGCAAGTGCCGGAAATAATGGTATTGTAAATGTCTGGAATAATAAGGGGGAACTGGTAAATAAAACCCTAAGAATTCATCAATCTCCTATTTATGCTCTTGCCATGAGTTCGGATGGCAAGCTTATTGTGACAGGAGACAAACAGGGAATTCTTTGCTTCTGGAATCCGGATCGAAAAAGACCGATAGCCCAAGTTAATGCCCATAACAGTCGAATTAATAGTATCGCGATGACGCCAGATGGCAATACTATTGTAACTGGAGGATATGATGGACTTGTAAAACTATGGAGTCAAGACGGACAGGCGATCGCACCACCGATGAAATCTGGAAATTATGGTGTTATGTCCGTTGCGATTACTGCTGATGGAGGAACTATTGTTAGTGGTAATCAAGATGGCAATATTCATCTGTGGAATCGCGAGGGAAAACTGATTAAAAAAGTTATTAGCAAAACTGAGAATAACTATGAAGATATGATTTTTGCACTAGCTATTAGTCCCGATGAAGATATAATTGCCACTGGCGTATGGGGAGGAACTATTAATCTCTGGAATCGGGAAGGCGATCGAATCAACGACCCTCAATCCGGACATCAAAGTAGTATTTACTCTATTGCTTTTAATCCAAATGGGACGATCGTCAGTAGCAGTCTCGACGGAACATTACGCCTGTGGACATCTGACGGATACCCATTAGGGGAACCGTTCCGGGGACATCAAGTAATGGGAGTGAATGCGTTAGCCATTGCAGCCGATACTTACACTATTGTCAGTGGTGGCGGCGATGGAACGATCCGAATTTGGGAAGAGATTAAACCAGAACCGATCGACGCCGAATCAGAAGAAGAGACGCCGTATTCAAGTTTTGATGAGGGTGAAACAATTGAATTAAAAGATTATGGAAAAGTTCGTTCATGGCAAACTAACGGACAGTTTAATATTCAAGAATTAAGACAAGAGGAGAATCCTGAAACAGATTGGATCGCACAGATTACGCCAGATGGTGAAACGATTATCACTCGACAGATCTCAGATGACACAGTTCGATTGTGGAATCGCCAGGGGGAACCCGTAGGGGAACCGTTGCGAGGGTATTTGCAGCGAGAACATTTTCCATGGGTGGCGAGAAGTTCCGACGGTCAAGCGTTTCTAACGGTAACAGGGTTTTGGCACGAGCTAACGGTAAAATTGTGGAACGAAAATGGGGAAATGATCGATCGCCTCATCTTGAATGGGAGTGTGGATAACATCCTCGAACTTTGGCGGGGAGATTGGCACAAGCTGCTTGAGGTCGGTTGCGATCGCCTCTATTTCCATCCGGTATTTAAAAACCCAATCACAGAAACCACGCAAAAAGCCTGGAATACTTGTCAGCGTGAAGTTTGGACGGAAAAAGAATTGGCACAATTGTTAGTGGAACAAGGACAAGCTTTAGCAAAATCGGGGGACAAAGAAGGGGCAAAAGCCAAGTTTGAAGCGGCTAAAAAGCGCGATTCTGAGATTGTTTTCGATACGGACAAACAAATTAATCTCTTTTTGGCTAAAGGGTTAATTGAAAAAGCAAATACTTTAGTGAAAAAGGGTGAAGTGAAAGCGGCAATTGCTGCATACAAAGAAGCCCGAACGCTTCAACCCAATCTAGAAATATATGCCGACGATTGGCACAACATTTGCTTCTATGGAAGTTTTTACGGCGAAGCGCAAGCGGTCATAGAAGCGTGCGATCGCGCGGTCGATTTATCTCCGGAAGATGGTTTGATTCGTGACAGTCGGGGAATTGCGCGGGCAATTGTGGGGGATAAAAAAGGGGCGATCGCTGATTTTGAAGCTTTTATCGGGTGGACTTTAGACAGCAATAAAAAAGAACAGCGTCAAGAATGGATCGGCCAGTTAAAAGCGGGTCACAATCCTTTAAATCCTCAAGAATTAAATAGTCTTGTGCAAGAGGACTTGTATGGGGGAAGTGGATTAAAATTTCCGATTGGAAGATGAGCGAAAATCTGACAGGTGAGCTGGGTTGGGGACAGGAACTGTCGTGTTCCTACGGTTGGGCGGGGGGTGAGACTTCCGGTAAGGTTTCCTCGGGTGGTACATTTTGTGCGTCCGGTGGCGGGGGTTCCGGTTGCAACTCGCGGCGGACGATTTCTAAAGTTTGCAAGGCTTGAGGATGGGTGGGGTTGAGTTGAATCGCCGTTTCCAAGGCGGGGAGGGCTTCGGCGTACTCTTCCAAGGCGCGCAGGGCCATGCCTTTTCCCGTCCAAAAGTCGGCATTTTCGGGGTCGAGTTCGATCGCCTTCTCGTAGACTTCGACCGCTTCTTCGTAACGCTGCAGGGCCATCAACGCCAGACCCTGATTGTACCATCCGGCGACTTGTTCCGGGGCGGTCGTCGTCGCACTTTGGGCGACGGTCAACGCATTACCGTACTCTTGCAGGATTAAAAACACCGCACTTTGATTAATCCAAATTTGAGCCAGAGAGGGACGATCGCCGATATTGGCATCCCCTTTAATCGCCCGGTCGTAAGCGGCGATCGCGGCGTCGTATTCGCCCAAATCCTTTAAAATGCGGCCTTGATTGTACCAAGCGAGAGACGAGTTCGGATCGAGGGCGATCGCCCGTTCCGTGGCGGCGAGAGCTTCGTCGTCCCGTCCCAAGTGCCATAACGGCACACTGCGATTGCTCCAGGCGTCGGCATAATCCGGGGCGAGGGCGATCGCGCGGTTGGACGAGGCGATCGCCTCCTCGTAATTCCCCAACCCCGCAAGGGCGTTGCCACGGTGCATCCAGGCAAACGCCGCGCCTTCCGATCCCCAAATGCCATCCCCCTCTTTGAGGGCCGCCTCGCACGCCGCGAGGGCTTCCTCGTAACTGCCCAAGCGGTTGAGGTTAGCACACTGACGGGCTAAAACCAAAGACGAATTCGGCTGGATCTGCACCACCCAATCGTAAGCAATTTTCGCCTCCCCGTGGCGTCCGAGGCGATCGAGCAATTGAGCGCGTTGCAGCCAAGCGTCCGCATTCTCCGGATTGAGGGCGAGGGCGCGATCGAAGGCATCGAGGGCGCGATCGTAGCGATCGAGAGCTATATAAATCTCACCTTTAATCTCCCAAACCGTTGCCGGATCCGACGGCGACCAACGGCGATCGGCCTTCAAGGCGCGATCGCACGCCGCCAACGCCCCCTCGAAATCCCCCAAATCTGCCAGTAACTGACAGCGATCCGCCGCCGCCGCCGAGTAGTCGCGATCGAGTTCTAACGCCCAATCGAACGAATCCAACGCCGCCTTCACCTCCCCCAACTGCCAGAACGCCCGCCCGCGATGATACCAAGCGAGCGCCGGACTGGCTTCGCCCCAGTTGCGGTCTACCCGCAGCGCCGTTTCGCACGATTCGATCGCCACGTCGTAGCGTTCCAACTGAGAAAGCGCATAACAGCGATCGGCCAACGCCAGGGAATCGTCCGGCTGTAGCACCAACACCCGGTTATACGCCGCCGTCGCTTGTGTATACTGCTGCAACTCCAACAAGATACCAGCGCGATCGCGCCACGTTTCCACATCCTTCGGATTGAGGGCGATCGCGCTGTCACAGGCCGCGATCGCCTCCTCATACTTATCCTCTTCAGCCAGAGACGCGCACAGTTGTGCCCAATATTGAAAATCCTCCAACCCCTCCTGAGCCGCCACGGGCGCCACAGTCAACCCCAACGCCCCCAAAACCAGCAGCCCCAGCAGCGAACCCCCAAAAGTATATCTCACTTTATTCACAAACTTCTCTCGTTCCATTTGGCAGTATTGCTCCGCATAGATAAGCCTTATCCAGCATTGCCCCGTCTAAAATCGCATCGCGCAAATTAGCCTCGCTCAAATTCGCCCCATTTAAATTCGCCCCGCTTAAATTCGCCTCCCTCAAATCCGCTTGAAATAAATTGGCTTGTTCTAAATTGGCCCCCGTCAAATCCGCCCCCGCCAAATTGACCCGAGTCAGACGCACCCCTTCCAGGTTGACCCCAGCTAACGGCGCCCCAGCTAAATCCACCCCCGTCAGATCGCGATCGCCCGCGCCGCGTTCCAACAAATCCCAGACCAGCCAAGCTTGAGCGGCGATCTTCGTATCCGCATCGAACACCACCTCACTTAAATTAGCCCCCGTCAACTCCGCCCCGGTAAAATCGCTACCGCGCAAGTCCGCCCCTTGTAAATTCGCCCCTTGCAAATCCGCCCCTTGCAAATCCGCCCGGTACAAATTCGCCCCGGCGAGATTCCCCTGCTGCAACGTCACCCCCGATAAACGCGCGTGACTTAAATTCGCCGCCATCAGCGACGCCTCAGTTAAATCCGCCCCGGTCAAATCCGCGTAAACTAAATCCGCCCCCGCCAAATTGCCACCCACGAGATTGACCTGACGCAGTTTCGCCAAAAACAGATAAGCCCCTTCCAAATTGGCTCCTGCTAAATCCGTATTGTCCCAGTCGATATCTTTTAAATTGGCGCCCGCTAAATCCGCCCCGCGTAAATCCGGTTGGGGAATGGCGCTGCTGAGGGATTCGCGCACTAACAGCCATTTGGCGGCGATCGCCGTTTGGGCGTCGATCCGGGTATCTTTTAAATAAACCCGCGTTAAATTTGCCGTTTCCAAATTCGCCCCGCGCAAATCCGCCCCTTCCAGATTCGCCCCTTCTAAATTAGCTTGGCTAAAATCTGCCTTTTGCAAACTCGCCTGTTTGAGGTTCGCCCCGCTTAAATTGGCTTCCAGAAAAACAGTCTCGTCGAGATTCGCCCCTTCTAAGTCTGCCTCTTGTAACTCCGCCTTTGTTAAAATCCCCTGGCTGAGATTGGCGCCGCCGAGTTTCGCCCCGGTAAAATCGGCCTCTTCTAAATTAGTCTGGCTGAGATTGGCGCGAAACAGAATCGCTTGGGCGAATTGCGCCTGTTTGAAGTTTCCCCCGACTAAATTAGCGCTGGCGAGATTGGTATCGCGCAAGTCCGCAATCCGGGCGTTGGCATTTTGCAAGTTCGCCCCTTCTAATTGCGCCCCGCGCAAGTGAGCCCGCCGCAAGTCGGATCCTGCGATATTGGCGCCGTTGAGTTCAGCCCCACCCAAGCGCGCCTCTCGCAGTTGGCAGTCCGCGCATTGTTTAGTTTCGCGCAGTTGCTCTACGTGTCGTCCACTGGCGGCGAGGAGGAAGGGGAAGGAGAGGAGGAGGACTAAGATGCGGCGAGTAATAGATGGGGTTGGGGCGGTCTCCCCTGGAGAGGATCCCCCTAAATCCCCCTGATTAAGGGGGACTTTCAAGACGTTGTTTATTTTGGGAACAACGCCGCACTCTCCAGTCCCCCCCTTCTCAAGGGGGGCTAGGGGGGATCTCTCCCGATGGGCGGTCTCCCCTGGAGAGGATCCCCCTAAATCCCCCTTAATAAGGGGGACTTTACTGGAGGATCCCCCTAAATCCCCCTTAATAAGGGGGACTTTCAAGACGTTGTTTATTTTGGGAACAACGCCGCACTCTCCAGTCCCCCCCTTCTCAAGGGGGGCTAGGGGGGATCTCTCCCGATGGGCGATCGCAAAGAGTATTCGGGGCTTCATGGCGCGCAAAACCAGTTAATTGAACGTCGGCGGCAACTCTTGAGGTTCCAGGGGATCCGGTTCGGGAAGCGGTTCTTCTTCTGGCTGGGATCCGGCTTCACCCTCGTCCTCCCCAGCCGCACCTTGCTCCCCGGAAGCCTCCCCCGCCGCCGTGCCATCGGTACCGGGGGGGCCGCCGTCAGATGTACCGTCTCCCGCTACGGCGCCGGGGGTTCCCTCCTCGGGAGGAGGGGGAACGGCGACGGTTCCGGGTTCACCCTCGGCACCCCCGGGAGCTTCGGCGGCGCCATCGGCCCCGGGAGGGGGAGGAACGGCGACGGTTTCCGGTGGCGGGAGGGTTTCGACGACGAACGATCGCGTGACCGGGTCTCCGGTAGGGCTGCTGGCTTGCAGGGTAATCACTTCACTCCCGGGTTGGGGACTGAGGGGATAGGCGAGCTGACCTTCCGGGGGAACGTCGCCGGGAGAGGGCAACAACTGGACTTGAAGGTCCGGGTCTCCGGTGACTTTCCAGGAGAGCAGAACCACCGGGGGTTGGTCGCCGTTGACAAGGCGGGCGAGATATTTGGGGGGGACGGGTTTACCGTTGAGGGTAAATTGGGCGATCGCCGTCGGAATCGGATCGACTTGGACTTGAATTTGCTCGGTTTTGGCACTGGTGGCGGTTTCCGGTTCGCCGTGTTTGGGGATGGCGGTCAACTCGAAGATATAGTCGCCGGGATTGCCCGCATCGGTGGGGACGTTGTCGCAGCGCAGTTGTTCGTTGGCGATCTCGCAAAAGCCGCGCAGTGGTTCGGGGATCCCCTGGCTGAAGTCGTAGCGTTTGAGGGGACTGGTGACGGCGCCGTCGGGCGATCGCGCGATCGCCGCCACCGCCTGCAGTTGTTCCGGATGGGCAATGGTCCAATTGAGGGCGATCGGTTCCCCTTGGGGTTCGGGGGCGTCGGGACGGGTTTGCCGTTGATAAACCGGGCGAGTCGAAGCAACTTCGAGAATTTTCGGCACCGGGAGCGGCTCGATCGCGATCGGCTTGGTCTTGAGGGTTTCGCCCTGTCCCGGCTCCCCTTCTTTCGGCGTCAAGGTCAATTCAAAGATATATTTGCCCGCCTTTTTAGCATCGGTCCAGACATTTTCACAGACGAGCTGACCGTTCATTTTGCAAAAATGTTGCAACGATCTGGGCAAGCCGTTCTCGAACTCGTACAGGACCGGACCGCTCGCGACCAAGCCATCTTCCGAGAGACCGATCAGAGTGAGAGAGTCAATTTTTTCCGGATGGGCGATCGCCCAATCGAGGCGGATGGCGTCGTCGTTGGCTTGTTTGTAAGTCGTACTCTCCGGGGCGAAGCGGACGATCCGGGGACGCACGGGCGGACGAGTGAGCAACCACCAGATTAACACCGCCAAGCCGACGATCGCGCTGGCGATCGCCAAAATCAACAGCAGCAATTGCCACCAAGGACGCCCCTCCCACATCAGCGCCCCTTGGAAGCGATCGGTAATTAAAGGAAATTTATCTAAATCTTCGAGTTCGAGGATAAAACTAATCAATTTCCCCGAAAACGGGCGGCGGGCGTCCGTCGGTTCCACCTGCAAACCTACGATCCTCGATTCTCCCGGTAACAGCCGAACCTGACGCGGGGCGATCGTAAACTTGCAAATCTCCTCTTGGTCCGTCCCCTTCGCCCTGACCCGCACCTCCCGAGGGCTATTGCCCATATTGGTCAGGCGCAACTCGAACAAGCCCGCCCCCCGGGCAATTTTACCCACCACCGTATGAAACTCCGCGTGGAGCAAATAAATCTCGGCGACCCGAAAATAGGCAGGTTCGAGCAACGCCAAACTGGGATTATTCGTCGAATACAGGCGCACCGTCGGCGCGTACACCCCCGCCCAAGCATCGGGAGGCGGTTGCAGCAGCAGCACGATCTCGCCTTTTTCGCCCGGATTGAGTTCCAACCCTTCCGTCGCGGTGACGATCCCCGGTTGCGCCAACCCTTCGGGATAGATAACCGAATACCAATGACGCTGTAAGTCCGGACAGTCGAGGCGGAAGCGGTCCACCCGATCCGAGCGATTGTGGACGAGGACGTGGAGTTCGAGGGGTTGTCCCGGTTCGAGCACTGCCGGATCGAGCGATCGCGTCGGCGGCGACAAGCTGAAGGTCGGATCGCTGACCTTACGCGCTTCCTGAACGAACGGCATCACCTGAACCCGCGCCGAATGTAAGATCGGCGTATCTTCCGGATAATGTTGGGGCGCGTCTACGACTAACGTATATTCGTAAGGTCCGGGAACCGCATCGAGGGGAATGTCGAGCTTAAAAATCGCCTCGCTGCTTTGTCCCGACCCCAACGCGAGCCGGGTAAAGGGAGTCGCGCACCACTGGCGCACGGGTTCGGAGGTTTCCTCGATAAAAATATCGATTAAGGCACTTTGATTGCCTTTGTTAGAAACCGTTACGTACAGCTCGAACTGAGAACCCGGCGTCAAAAGCACTTCCCCGGACGGATTGACAATCGTCGCCAGAGGTTTGCCCGGGGTGAGGGCTTGTTGGATCGTGTCCGGTAAGTGGCTGCCTTTTTTCGCCGCCAGTTCGATCGTGTAGACCGACTCGCCGCCAATCCGCGATTCGCGCACGAATCCCGCGCGGATCAATTCTTGCAGTTCGCCCTCAGTTTCGGCGGGGCTTTCGTCGAGAAACTCGGCGATTTGTGCCAGTCGGCATTCTTTTTGACGGATCGTAAAGTTGACGATCTGCCGTTGGCGGGCGGGGAGACTGAGAATTTCCCCCATGCTCAAGCCCCGCCCCCGTTGTTGGGCGCGATTTTGAGATTCTGGATTCAAACGATCTCCCCTCATGGTCTCCTCGCGCGATCGCTCAGACAAAAGTACAGTTTGGATTAGCCGATCGCCAATTGGGCAATGGTTTCGATCTCCTTACTCAACGGATGTTTCGGGTAGTTGAGACAGAAAATCCCGCTACTGGCGAGTTGGATCATATCTTCGGAATGGGGCAAAATCGCTGCCACCGGAGCTTTGTAGGTTTTTTCGACTTCGACTTTGAGAGCGTCAAAATCGAAGCTTTGCAAGGCTTTATTGACAATTAAAAACATTTTGGGAACGGCCAATTTCCGCGCCACTTCCACGGTGACGGCGGTGCCTTGGAAGTCCTGGCGATCGGGTCGCAAGACGACGAGCAAGACATCGGAAATGGTCAGAGACAGTAAAGTTTCTTCGTTAATTCCCGGGTGGGTATCGATGAACAGATAATCGAGTTGAAGTTCTTCGATCAGTTCGTAAAAGCCATCGCTGAGCAGTCCGAAATCGACCCCTTCGCGCAGCACTTTCGTAATATCTCCGGCTTTGATACTCGACGGAATCAGATAGATTTTGCTTTTCGGCGTTTGAGCCTCCCGCAAGACGCTGCTGACGTCGTAGGCGGTATCTTCGATGGTGCATTTTCCCCACAGGTAGTCATTGAGGGAATGGGTCATGCTTTTGTCGTCGAAACCGAACAATACGTGAATTCCGGGGGATTGAATGTCCGTGTCTACAATCCCCACGCGATGTCCCCAACGGGCGACGGTGGCGGCGAGATTGGCGGTGGTGTTGGACTTTCCAGTTCCCCCTCGGAACGAGTGAATCGAGATAATTTTGGACATGAAAGACCTCGTGAGTTGAAAAAACGCGACGCCCGTCGATTTTAAAGGGTGCTTGGCAGAATTGAAGGCGACGCTAGCATCTTCGTCAAAGGTTGTCTTCGAGAACGCGAAGCTGACCGACCAAGCGCGCGGGGGGCTGTTCAGGGTAATGCTCGCTGGCGCTGACGACGATCGCGTAAGGGTAAATTCCCGCGATCGCCTCGACGGGAACCGCGATCTCGAACACCAGTTCCCCACCGTATCCCGGTCCGAGGGCGAGGCGTTCTTCTCGGGAGGTACACCAATTTTCCGGAATGGTGGAAGTTTCGGCTAAAATCGCTTCGATCGCCGCATTTCGGCGACCTCGGTTCGTCGCGCTCACCCGCAGTTCGACGCGATCGCCCGCCCTGGCGACGACCTCCTCTGGCGGTCCGACGGCAACCCAGCACGGTTCCTCCGCCGGAGTGGCACGACCTTCGGGGATCTCGCCGAGACGGTCCAAAGCGGAGGGCAGATCGATCCCCCGTTTGGCGCTCAACTGCACGGTGTAGTGAAACTGCCCTTCCCGTTCGCGTTCGGCGATCCAACCCTGACGCAAGAGGGTATCGACTTCGGGCTGCAGGGTCGTTTCCGACTCTCCCAAGGTGGCGGCGAGTTCGTGGAGCGTGCAATCTTTCTGGCGCAAAATAGTATTGACGATGCGCCGTTCTCGGTCGGGCAGTTCCAGGATCTGCGCCAAACTCAGACCTTTGTCTTCGCCGGGCGGGTCTGGGTCGGGTGCGTTCGCTGGCGGTTGAAATGGATGGTGGCTCATAAATCCGGTCCCCCTCGTAAAACGATGAACTGGCACGTCGGCGGATTGCCGTTTACGATTCCGGGCGATCGGGGTTATCCCGCTTCAGGTTTTGGCTGCGCTGGCGCAGTTGGGCGAAATAATCGTCGCCGTCGCCGTCTTCGCTGTCGCCGTCTTCCCTATCCCCTGTCGCTGCACTTTCCTGGGGCTGAGTTTCGGGACGGTCGTGTTTGAGTTGTTGGCCCCGTTGTTGCAGTTGGGCGAAATAGTCCTCTTCGCCATCGGTTTCGGTCGTGGCGGCTTCGGTTTCGCTCGTTTCGCCGTCGTCGGCTAAATGGCGATCGCCCCGGCTGCGCGGTTGGTGTTTTTGGGCGCGCAGTTGGTGCGCTTTTTCTTGCAGGTTTTTAAAATAGTCGCTTTCGGTAATTTCGGCGACTTGTTCTTCTTTTTTCTCTTGGTCGATTTCGATATCGATTTTTAAGAAGCCTTTGACCCCTTGAATCACCGCTTGACCGTAGGCGCTCTTATTGAAGCGATCGATCGCGACGACGCCGCCCAAACTGCCGAGTAAGGCGATCGCGGGGGGGACTAACGGGATCCATCCCGCTTGTAAAAAGAGGGCGTAACTGATGCCGTACAAAACGGCCAATCCGCCTACGGCGGCGACCCCCAACACCCAAGGACGCCGAATCGCCCAGGCTAAACTGCCGCCGACTAACGCCCATAGGAAGATCCAGAGGATTTCTCCCCACTGACTCCAATACCAGATTAAGGGGCGCCCGTCGAGGGCGGCGGCGATCAGTTGGCTGGTGGCTTGGGCGTGGATGACGACTCCGGGCATTTCGACCCGATCCTGACTTCCGGCGCTGTAGGGGGTGGCGAAGTCGTCATTGGCCGTACTGGCGGTATATCCGGCTAAAACGACGCGATCGCGGATGGTTTCGGGATCGACCCGCCCTTCGATCAAGTCGGTTAACTTGACTTGTTCGATCGCCTTGTTTCCGGAACGGTAATTGAGCATCAGTTGGTAGTCCGTCGCCCCGCTTTGGGCGTAGCCTCCGGAGCGATCGCCCAAGCGTTTGAGAACGGCGTCACCCAAGAGTAAATCTTGCCCATTTTCGGCTAAGGCGACTGCGACCCCTTCCCCTTCCAGGTACATCAACGCCAAACTGAACGAAAGGGAGGGTACTTGATTTTCCGGATCGGGATAGTTGCAAAAATGCGGTTTGACGATCTCGGTTTGCGGATCGACAATGGGCGTCGAAACTAAAATCGTGCGGCGGATGGTCACGTCGCGGTCCACGGGCAAATCGGCAAAACCGATCCGTTCTTCCGGGACACTCGGCGCGGCGGGAACTCCTTGCGGTTCGGCTTCGGAACTGAGTTTGCACGCCGCAATAATCGTGTCGTTTTCGCTGAGAACTTTGACTAATTGTTCCCGACCCGTCCCGATGGGAACGTCGCGTAAAATATCGATTCCGATCGCCCGGGCTTCGTCGGCGACCAATTGATTTAACATCGCCGCCATTGTGGCATCGGAAATCGGATATTCGTTTTGGGCGCGGATGTCGTCTTCGCTAATTTCCACCACGAGTAAGCGCTCGTCCGGTCCGGGATCCGGACGCGATCGCATCAGGCGATCGTAGGCTTGTAACTCGAACGATTCCAAACCGCCCACTTGTCGCACCCCGACCACTACGGCGGCGATTGCCACGCTGGCGACCGCCACGGTTCCCCCAAATCCGACTACCGCTTGACCTAGGGATTTAGGATGGGCGATCGTCGCCCGAATTTTTTCAGTTAACTGAGCAATCATGCTGGCACCACTTCCTTCAACAGATAGGTGGGGATTTCGTCACTTTAACCCCATTTGACCGCCGACAAAACCCCCTTGAATCCATTATCTATATTGGCTGACGACTCGATGGGAAACTTACCGTTTCTCGATCTTCCGATTTCACCGGACAACTCGGTCTTTTTGCCTAAAAAATGCTCTTTATATTTTTTACAGATTTAATCTATTGTCCGGGAAACTTTACCTTTAGCAAAATCGTCTACAATCGGGGCTTGAGATTATAATGATTAATATATAATTCTTGCTGTTTGCAATGTCTTAAGATTACGATCGTTACGGCTTCAACTCCAATTTTACATAGCGTTGTCCTAACAGGGAAAAATGAAGACTAAATATCTTACCTATCTCAAAACATTTTCACTGGCCTTATCCCTCGGATTGGCCGCCAGTGCGACCCTTCCCGGGAGCATTCGTCCCGCCGCGACCGCCCCGACATCCGGGGGGAGCGACCGTCATGAAACCCTCGTTGCTTTGGGCTTTAAAGTCCCCGGCGTGCGAGCTTCCCGTCGGCGTACCGGGGGGATTTCTCGGGGAACGAGCGAATGCGCCGGAGAAACGATTTCGGTCACCCCCGTCTTGCCGAAAGTCAATCAAAGCGAACTGCCCGACGATCGCATTGAAGTCGAATCGACCGTCAATTCCAATCCGACCTTTTTCGTCCATGTCAGCGAAACTCCTGTAAAAGAAGCGGAATTTGCATTAGAAACCGAAGCCGGGGAAACCCTATACGAAGAACAAATTACGTTGAGCGGACAACCGGGCATTATTGGTATTACGCTTCCAGAGGGTCAGTCTTTAGAAACGGATACGGCGTATCATTGGTTTTTTGCCGTGATTTGCGATGTCAAAGACCGTTCGGCGGACGTGTTTGTCGATGGTTGGGTCAAGCGGGTCGAACCCGACGCGGCATTATCCGAACGTCTAGACGCTGCCGAAGAACGCGAATTGCCGGAAGTTTACGCTCAAGCGGGGATCTGGACCGATACGCTCAGCGAACTCGCCGAATTACGGGCGACGCATCCGCAAGAGGCCAAATTCGAGCAAGATTGGAAAACACTGCTCGAATCGGTCGGTCTAGACAATATAGCCGACGAACCGCTTTTAAGTGAATCGACGAAAGTTGAATAAAGTCCGTCGCACTCTCCCTCCTCGCGTCAGCAGGTGGGGGGAAAGTGAAAAGTGAATAGTGAATAGTGAAAAGTTACTATTCACTTTTCGCACCGAACTTGAGGCAAACGGGGATGTCGGCGTAAGTGAACCCAGCGATCGTCACTGCCGCCGACGATGAGAAGATTGTTGTTGGCGATTTTGAGATCGATCGCGTTAAACTTCTGGCGTCCGAAACTGGTAGCTAACTCGATGCCCTCTAAATAGGCATCGGCGCGGCGTCCGTCGGCGGTCAACGGCCACAATTTCAGTTTGCCGTCGTCGCCCCCGGTCGCGAGATAGCAGCCGTTGCGACTTAAGGATAAGGCGCGCACGGGTTGGGAGTCGTGACCGTCACTCCAACGATCGACGATGCGATCGCACGGCTGATTTTCACTCAGACAGGTTTGTAAATTCCAGATCGTAATCGATCCTTGAGAATCTGCGGTGACGAGTAAATAGGGATTGTATTCGGCAGTCGCGATCGCGAAAATATAGTCATTTTGACCGCCCGTTTCCGGATAAGCGATCGCCCGAGGTTCGCTACCGTCACTCCAATTCCACAAGCGCAACTGATTGAAACGTCCGGCGACAGCTAAAGTGCGATCGCCCGTACCCACCAACGCCAACCCGGAAATTGCAAAATCAAAGGGCTGTCGGCGCGGTTGTTGACTCGGGGGCGTCCCCCCAAATTGAGCCTCTAACTGCGACTGTACCTCCCACTGCAGAACCGAACCACTGCCGTGACCGCTAAATAAATAACGCCCGTCTCGGGTAAACGCTAATGCCAAGACGCGATCGTCTTTTTGAAACGAAAAGGAATCGATCGGATTTTCATCCGGCGACGACAACAAATCCCACAGTTGAATTTCGCCATTTTCCAATCCCACCGCCAGTAAATTATTATCCACGGGACGATACTGTAGGGTTCGCACCGCTTTCCCAAAACTCCCCAAGACCCCTCGAAAATCGAGTTCCCGTCGGTTCTTTAGCTGCCAAGTGCGAATGGTCTCGTCATTGGAACCACTGACCACAAAATTCGCCAAACCGTCAATCTCCACGGCGTGAACCGGGGCTTTGTGGTGGTGTAAACGGGGCATGAAGTACCACAAACTGCCCAAACCTAATAACCATAAAAACAGTAGGAATAATTGGAGCCAGCGCGGCACGATCGGCAGCAAATCCAGGTGTAAAATTTGCAGCTCGTTGCGGACATTCAAGCGACCCTCTGGAACCAGACCGTTAGCTTCAAAGGTCAGGCGACGCTTCCAACCGAGTAAGGGGCGTTTGGCGCGGGCTAATAACTCGAACTGTCCGGTTTCTGCGGCGTAGAGGGTCATCGTATCCGGTTCGATTTCGAGGCGATCGCAGCGTTCCACCCCGTCTCCGGTGACGTCAACGGTGACCTCTTGCGCCAAATTACTAGCATTTTCAAATTCGAGCAGGTAAGTGACTGGATCGGAGTGCCAGTCGATCGCCCAGGCCCGACGCTGGGGAACTCTCTGTTTGAGTGCAAGGGCTCGAAATTCGAGATGGCCTACCGGAAGCACTTCCAAACTGCTCTCAATTTGGCTGGGCGGTCCGAGACTGTGGGACGCTTCGACGGTAAACGGATAGACCCGACTGGGGGCTTTGGCGCCGAAGGGAGGCTGACATAAAAACGTCGTTTCCGCTTCTTTTCCGGGCAACACTTGCACCTGTCGTTCCACCGACTGACCCAACCAAGACGGTTCGAGTCCCAAACAGCGCACGATCGCCTTGCTGGGAATTTGAGCGGGGTTGTAAATCCGCACGGGAATTTCGATTTGATTGTCCGGATAAACGTGGAAATCGCGTACCGGGAGTTTGAGTTGTAATGGGATCGATCCGGTTCCTTGTTCGATCGCCAAACGCACGATTTCGCGGTCTTCGTCGAGCAGTTCGATCGAAAAGACGCGGACGGTGACGTTCATCAGCCCCACCCATCCCGGAACCGGACTGTCCACGATACCGATTTTAAACGTGGTCGAATCTCCCGGCGGTTTTTTGGTGCTGACTTCCGGGGAAATTTTGTACCAGGTGACGGTTGGTTCGCTATCGACTCCGGCGGCGATCGCCTCGACTTGGAAACTGGCGAAGCGATCGCTGTGATTGACCACGGTCACTTCAAAAAAGGCAGGCGAACCGCCGGGTTTGAAGCTCAATTGTTTGGTCGAAAGGGTCGTCTCGATGAGGTTGTTGGCCATAATTCGAGGGAGGGGATGGAGAAGGGGGAGTCGGGCGGGTTGTTGCGATCGATCGGGCGATCGAAGGGGCGATTTATTGGGGGCGATCGCCGCGTAACTGCTTGGCTTTGTTTAACAGGGCATTTAAATAACCCGGGTCGGTGCGATCGCGGCTCGAACTGGTCGAATTGACCGAGCTTTCTTGACTTTGCCGTTGCAATTGTTGCAGTTGCTGACCGAGTTTTTGCTCGCGCAAGTAAACCCCGTGAGCCATTTGTTGAAAAATACGGGCTAGATGACCGAGTTCGTTTTGTTGTTGGGAGAGAGTCGCCAGTTTTTTTAAATCTCGATCTCGTTCGAGGGTGTCGTCGAGTTGTTCCGTGCCGATTTTTTCTGCCACCCTCGCCATCGGTTGCAAGGGATGGATGACGTGGCGTTTGAGCAAGATATTAATTAATACAATGGCGATCGCAAAGGTGACGATAAACGTCCCCATCACCCCCGCCCAATACTGGCGGCTGAGAGAAAACACCGCTTCGGAGGGGACGTAAACGGTTTGAATGCCGATCGTTTCATTCAAGTTCCAGCCAAACCCGGTTTGGTTGCCATAGGTCGCGAGCAGACTTTTGGGAGCCGTTTTGGGGTCGCCGTGACAGCGCAAGCAACTTGCTTCGGTGATTTGAATCGGTCGGGCTTTATAAAAGACTTGTTCCCCGAATAATTGCCGATAGCCCCAGGTTTCTTTTAACTCCGGGTTTTGGCGAAATTTGGCGATCGT
This sequence comes from Oxynema mangrovii CENA135, assembly GCF_016632315.1. Taxonomy (NCBI): domain Bacteria; kingdom Bacillati; phylum Cyanobacteriota; class Cyanophyceae; order Oscillatoriales; family Oscillatoriaceae; genus Oxynema; species Oxynema mangrovii. The sequence goes on from NZ_JAEOXH010000001.1 coordinate 754,852, forward strand.
TTCTTGCTCGAATCCGTCGGGGAGGTCGCGCAAATTGGTCGGGTTGACAACTGCTTCTTTGTAAAAGAAGTTTTTATATTCCGGACTGTCGCGCAAATTTTCAAAGACTTGACGGGCGGAATAAGCGGGAACGGTTTCCGGGATAAAGGCGGTTTCGGTTTCGAGTCGGGGCGCGAGTAAGGGGTTAATTTCTTGGCTGGTATAGGTGCGAACGGCGTTCATGGTCTGCATGAGCAGCAGACTTTGAGTGGCGACTTCGTCCCGTGCTTTTTTTTGCAAAGCATCGGAGAGAATGGTCCCGCAAAAGGCGATCGACAGGACAAAGACCACGGATAAAAAGAGGGTGAATTGACGTGCCAGTTTGAGATTTTTAATTCTCATGTTCGCTACCCCGGGTTTGAAAACATGCGACGTGAAATTTAACCTAATTTATCGAGAATATTTTTAGGCAGTCGCGAGCCTTTCTTTTTCGCTTCGGCGGGGGATTCTTCCGAGGGGGTGGGGGGAGGTAAAGGCGGTTCGGGAGGCGATTCGGGGTGTGAGGGATGTTGGAGTTGGATCAGATGGCGTCGTTTCGAGGCGGCGTGTAAGAGGTTGATCCCCATTTCCTGGGCGCTGCGGATGGTTTCGCGCGGGAGGGATAAGTGGTCGTCGAGACCCCAAGCGGAGGATAACTGACCGATCGCCACGACCAGTCCGGGGGCGGTTAGCAGTTGGATCGCTTCGCCTTGGACGGTCGGTAAGGCGGCGAAGAGAAAGGGTTCGGTTCGCAAGGGGTGGTCGCGTTCTCGGGCGTCGAGAAATTCGAGGGGGGTGCCGAAGCTTTGGGCAAACTGGCCGATCTTGGCGGTGCGATCGCGGATGAGGCGATCGAGTTCGGCTTCGACGGCGGTCAGTTCGTCGTTGAGTTCGGAGTGAATTTTTTGGTATTCGGCGACTTCCGCCTGACGGGAGGGTAAGGGGGTGGTGTCCGGGGAGGTTTCGAGATGGGTGAGGGCGTCTTTGAGTTCGGCTTTGACGAGGCGCAGTTGTTCGATTTTGCCTAAATCCGTAGTGATTTCGAGCCAGAGGGTGCCGCCGCGTTCGATATAGGCTTTGAGGGGTTCGAGTTGGTGGGGTTCGGCGTTTTGGAAGAGGCGATCGCCGACGTAGAGGGCATCGTAGGCGCTCCAGGTGTCGAGGGCGTCGGGTCGGATTTCGCAGAAGACGCCGATCTCGTCGGTTCCTTGCAAGGCGGGATATAAGCCGTCGAGCGATCGCAGGAGGAATGATAGGCGGGAGACGGTGTTGGGGAGGTCGTCGCCGGAATCGCCGACGATTCCCAAGCGGACGATCGCCCGGGCTCGCGCCTGTACCGGGAGGCGGTAGCGCAAGTCCAAACTGTTGGGTTCGGGGGCGAACACTTGGCGCGATCGCTGTAAGTGGATGTCGCCGGGTTCGAGTACGATGCGACAGACTTCGACTTCCCAATCTTCCGGCGGTGTCGTTTTTTCGTCGATGCGAAAGGTTTCGGTGACGACGAGTTCGCCGTCGTGTCGGGCTTTTAATTTATCGGGATCGACATAACTGACGACGAGATAAATTTGGGTCGGTTCGCCGTCGCCGACGGGGGAACTGATGCGGAAGTCTACGGGTTCGGGAATGACGATGAGATTGCCAAACACGTCGATGGCGATCCCCGGTTGGATTTGCACCCAGCGTCCGTCACGATATTTCGCGGGAACGTCCGACGGGGGGGCGATCGGACAAACGCCGAGGTCGCAGACGATTCCGGGTTGGTTGAGGGACTGAAAATGGACGTTTTGCCGCGCGCGATGGTAGTCGTGGGCCAAGCGCCAGCGTTCGGCATTCATCAACAAGCCGTCGGCGACTTGCAGGCGTTGGAAGGGTTTGATGTGGGGGGACTGCCAAGGTTTACTCATCGTCTTTACCATGGGTGACCGTCGGGCGACGCCTAGTCGGAACTCGGTTCGATGTAGAGTTCGTAAGTACAAAAGGCGGGTTTTTCCTGCTCGATAATTTGCCGAACGAGGGCTTCGTCGAGGCGATCGCCCCGGGACGGGCGCAATCGCACGATAAAGTGATACGGTTTACCCCCGCCGACGATCGCATCTTCTCCCAGTTGCGTTTCTCCCAACACGAACCCTTGGGTAAACACTTCCTGAATGCTAATCCGTTTTTCCTTTTCCGGTCGGTCTTCGTCGAGGGGTAAATTCGTGTACAAATTCAGGTACAATCTCAATCCCCGCCGCGTTCCGCGCCAACTGTACAGTTGGATCGCCTGTCCGATCAAATGGCGCTGCCGTTCGATACTCAAGCGCGGATCGAGTTTCCACCCCACCCAAGAGGCGAGAAAGGATAACAAGCCTTCGGGGGCCGTGAGTGGATCGAGATATGCCCACAATAACTCTAGGGTTTGCACCGTCGGCTCGAAGGCTTGCTCGAACAAGCTTAAGATCCGCCCGATAAAATCGACTTCCCGATAAAGTTCCGGTAAAAAATCCAGATACACGCTGTCGGGCCGCACGAACAGGTTAAAGGTTTCCGGCGCCATGACCTGCCAGGTTTCGCCGTCGAGACTGTAGCGAATGTAAATCTGACCGCGATAGTCCAGGGATAGGCAACGGTCGTTGGGGAATGGGGTATCTGTCTCGAAGAAGTTATCGGGCAGGTGGAAGTAGAGAACGGCTTCTCGCCGGGCCTGTGGGGGAATTTCTTGTCCTTCGATTCCGATGCGACACCAATGTCTGGGAAAGTCCCCATCGAGGTCGAGGGCAATGTCCAGGCGGGACTGACTCAGGTTTTGGATGCGAACGAGCAGTTCGGCGGGTGCCCCGGGATGGACGACGAGTTGACAGGCGGGTTTGGGAGTCGCTCGGACGAGATGTTTTTGTAAGGGGGAGTGGTGTTGAAATTGCGCGATCGCCCGCCCTGTGGGTTGCGCCGCGATCGATGCCGAGGTCATCGGCATCAGTTCGAGGCGTAAGGGCAGTAAGTCGCGAGCTTGAGTCATTAGGGATTTGAGATTTGAGATTTGAGATTGAGGGAGTGGGGAATGCCTTGTGCCTTATGCCTTGTGGCTTGTGGCTTTTGCCTAAATCACTCCCACTGCATGACCGGAGCGGAGGCGATCGTTGCGCCAGGAGCAGATTAAGCCGAGGGGGCCGGGGTCGATTTGGGGTTCGCGGGGGAGCGATCGCACCCAGCCGCGATCGCCGTGGCGCAGCTCGAATAGTTGGACGGTGCCGAGGTAGCGGACTCCGGTAATTTTTTGTAAGAGGGTGACGATATCGGAGGAATACAGGGGACGACCGAAGGGCCATCCGGTGCCTTCGGGGCCTCCGGTGAGGGGGTTGAGGAAGCGGTAGAGGGCTTGTTGAACTTCGGCGAGGATCTGTTGTTGGGCGCTCGGATGTTTGTATTCGGCTTCGAGGGCGACTTCGGTTTGGACGCCGACGCCGACGTATTCCGGTTGGGTACAGAGGACTTGGACGCCGAGCAAGCGTCGTTCGTCGAGGTAGTCGAGGACTTGTTGTTGCAGTTCGGGGGTGAGTAAGAGCCGTTCGGGGTCGATACCTTCGCCGCGTTCGATGCCGTCGGTGCTGGTGTGGGGGACGAGGACGAGGCGGACGATGCCGCCTTGTTCGCCGTTTCTGGGGGAAAGGCACATGGCGCGGGCGATCGCCCCCTGTCCGGCTTTGATGGCGAGGGTTTCAAAGTCTTCGACGGTGACGGCGCGATCGCGGGTCCGCAACATTCGCGGTACGCGCATCGCCGCTTCTTCTAGGGTTTCGGCGTTGGAACCGTGGCGGGCGGGGCGATGGTTGGTGGCGCTGGCGACGTAGGGAACGGCGGTTTTGACGATTCTAATGGTATTTTCTTGGACGTTGCCTCGTTCGCCGCCTCCGGTGCGATAGGCGGCCATTTGGATCAGGGAACCGCGCGGGGGAACGGCGCCGTACTGTCGTTCGAGGAATTGAGCGCGGCGATCGTTGGCGCTGTTGTTTTGGGTTCCCCGATGGCGACCGTCGGGCTGTTGCTTGGGTATTCCTTGCAGGCTCCGGCGAAAGTCGGTTTGGCTGGGCAAGGAACCGGAAGAGCGGATGAGCGGGCCGAATTGAACGGTGCCGTCGAGGGAGTCGATGGTGTAGTGGAGGTCTTCGGCGCCGGAGTTGGAAAAGTCGCTGACTTCTTCCCAGAGTTGGGGGATGCCGTTGGGAGGGGTGACGAGAATCCGTTCGCGATCGTCGCGCGGCAGTACGGGGGTGCCTTGCAGTTGGAAGGTTTGACCGGGTTGTCCGTTGCTTTCGCCGAGAATTTCGTTTTCGACGAGGCTGCATTGGGTGGCTTCGACGGTGCCGCCGATCGATCGCGTACTCAAGCCGGCAATCCGGGGCGATCGGATGTAACCGGGTCGATCGCCGTCGGGGAGGGTGTAGACGCAGCGCAGCCAGCGTCCGGCATAGGTGACGAAGTGGGTGACGGGCCAGTGTTTGGGCAGGTGCAAGATGACATCGGCACCGGAGAGGGGGTTACCGCCTTTGCGGGTCAGTTCGCTGAAGCTGAAGCCTTCGGTTAAATCGTCGTTTTCTTCTCGCAGGATCGATTCCCAATAGAGGCCGTTCCAAGCTTCCCAGCGTCGGGGGGGGCGTTCCGGGTCGATCCCGGTGGAGGTGGCGGCTTCGCCTTTGACGGACAGGGCGATCGTGTTTCCTTCGAGGGGAGCGTCCGGGTCGAAGACGAGATAGAAGCAATTGCCGATTTCCGGTTGTTCTTCAAATAAGGATAGGGATTGACCTTCCCATTCGCCGTCCGGTCGTAAGGTCCAGGTGCCGACGAAGCGATCGCGCAACACTTGAGGCACCGTTTCCGCCGTGCGGGCGCCGAGGAGGTGGCGGATGCTCGGGGTTCCCATCACCAAGGGGCGATCGGTACTGAAGACGATCGCCTCTTCCGTTTCCGTGCGCACCGTCGCCACTTGAGTACCTGCCGGGATCGCGTAGCTTTCCGGCAGGGAGGCACTCAGATAAAAGGTAATATCAGTTTTCGCCGGATTCGGGGCTTGCAGTCGGACGCCGAGGAGTTCGAGGAAGGCGACGTAATGACGGCGGGGAACTTGATTGAAGCGTAGCAACATTTGGTCTGTCAGCCACGCGAACAGTTCGATCAAGGTAATCCCCGGATCGCTCGGATTGTAGTTCGTCCATTCGGGACAATAGCGAGGAATACGTAAAATGCACTCGTCTACTAAGTCCTGAAATTGGCGATCGTCGAGATCCGACTTCGGCAAATTGGGCAGAAAATCAAACTCCATGTTCTCCTCATGTTCTCCTCGGTCTTATCTTCCTGGCTCCGCTTCCCCGGTCGCACCCAACCCGTTTAGACAAGAGGGATTCGCCCCAGTGACCTACGGCGCGCTCATGGGAGGTAATAGATAAAAACCATAAATAATGCTGCGGGAATCGTAGCTGTCTTTCGGATGATATTTAATCGTAATATCGACGCGCCCTCGAATCGGATCCGGCTCGGTAAAGACCCCTTCGAGTACCACGCGCGGTTCCCACATTTGGATCGCTTCTTCGACATACAAACGAATCAGCAATAGGGTTTGGGTATTCATCGGCGCGAACACCAGTTCCGACAGCCGCGAACCGAAATTAGGTCGGTAGACCCGTTCTCCCAACCGCGTGCCTAAGATAATCCGAATCGATTCCTCAATATTGGTACTGCTACTGCTCAGTTGAATGCTTCCCTGAAGGTTAACTTTTAATGGGAAAGACCATCCCGTTCCTAGGTAATCTTCAGAGGCTTCATGCGGGCGATCGCTCATGGTTTGCAAACCCCTCTCAGCGTAGCCGTCACTCTAGCGGAGAAGGGTTATGTATTGCCATTGGCCAAAAGTCGAGTTTGGTTCCTTTGAGGAACTAGGGAGTAGGCAACAAGCCACAAGTCACAGGCTACAAGCAAGACAACAACCCTGTGGGCCGCGCATCCAGCCTGCCTTACCCACCTTTCTCAATCCAAAATCTCAAACCTCAAATCTAAAATCCCTGGAATTGTTGATTTTGTTGCTCCCGTTCTCGCATTTTTTGCTCGTAAGCTTCCGGGTCTTCCCGTTTCAACCGTTCCTCTTCTAATTGTTGTTGTTGGGCTTGTTGCTCCATCTGCGCTTGCATTTGGGCTTGTTGTTGCTTTGCTGCCCCTGCCGCTTGGGAGGCTGCCGCTTGGGCTTGGGCGGCTGCTGCTGCACCACCCACCGCCGCCGCCGCCGCAATCCCTGCGGCGGGATTGTCGCCAATCAGTACGTTGGGCTGACCTTTGGCGACGATAGTCGTGGCGGGGGTGGGAATCCCTGTCGCGACGGTAATCCCGGCGACATTGGAGGTCATGCGTGCTGCCGGACGTCCGCCAATGAGGACGGTAAAGGCTCCGGCGACTACTGCGCCACTGGTCAAGTACGGTCCGGAGACTAAATCCCCGACGCAAGCGGCGGGCAGTCCGCCAATGAGGACGTTGGGCATTCCCGGTCCGGTAATCAGATCTCCGGTAGCGGTTAAATCGGTTAATCTTGCGGCTGGAAACATGGTAGGAATTTTAGTTTTTAGTTTTTAGCCAAATCCGCCATTCATCTCACGCTTCAATTATAGATTTGAAGCGTGAGATGAATGGCGGCAGTAACTTATGGTAGAGTATTTATGGTGAATTCAGTTGACCCTAATGCTTAAAGCTGTCAAGGTCAGATTATACCCAAATGAGCAGCAGAAGCAATCGCTGGAGCAATCCTTCGGCAATTGCAGATGGCTGTGGAACTATGGTCTGAACTTGATGAACCAAACCTACCAGGAGACTGGAAAAGGACTATCTAGTTACGACATCAAGAAAAAGATTCCCAGCCTCAAACAAGAGCATGAGTGGTTAAAGCTGACATATTCACAATGCCTTCAACAGGTTTGCATTAACCTGGGAACCGCTTTTAATAACTTCTTCGAGAAACGAGCCAGGTATCCACGATTCAAATCCAAACACGGCAAACAATCCATCCAGTATCCCCAAAATGTCAAGGTGTTGGAAAACGCCTTGAAGCTACCGAAGGTTGGGGAAATTAAAGCGGTTGTTCATCGACCAATAGAAGGCAAACTCAAAACCGTCACAGTTACCAAAAATCGCTGCGACCAGTATTTTGCTTCCATTCTCTTTGAAGATGGGAAACCCAATCCAGACTCATCCACTGAGGGAAAAGCGGTCGGTGTAGACCTTGGATTAAATCATTTTGCTGTAACTTCCGATGGGTCTAAGTTTAACAACCCAAGATGGATTGCTAAACATGAGCGTAACCTGAAACGCAAGCAGCAAGACTTATCGAGAAAACAGAAAGGCTCTAACAACCGAAATAAAGCACGAAAGAAAGTCGCTAAGGTACATAACAAGGTAGCACGTTGCCGGGAGGATTTCCTACACAAGCTATCGCGTAGGATAGTTGACGAAAACCAAGTCATCTGTGTGGAAAACCTCAATGTCAAAGGCATGCTCAAAAACCCGAACCTGGCTAAGGCGATCGGCCAAGTCGGTTGGGGAATGTTTTTGACGATGCTGAAGTACAAAGCCGAACAGGAAGGGAAAGTCTATATTGAAGTTGATAGATTCTTCCCCTCTTCTAAAACCTGCAACGTTTGCTTGAATCAAATCGATAGCCTGCCACTAGATGTCAGAAATTGGACTTGTTCTAGCTGTGGGACGAGTCACGATCGCGATCTCAATGCAGCTATCAATCTCAGAGAAGAGGGGCTACGACTCTTGACCTGCGGGACGCGGGGCCAAGCCTACTGTCGGGATGTAAGACCGAACCGTAGAGGACGCAAGAAATCTACGATTGGGCAATCTGTTGGGTAGGAAGCCGCTATTGCAATCTCCGATTCAATAGCGGTAGTTCACGAATTAATTCTCACCATACCGCCACTAATTCCTACGGTGCCAGCTTGGACGTTGGCGGTCGTACCTTTTAAGTTGGCGGTCATGCCTTGAACGTTAACAGTTGTCGTTCCTTTAACGTCGGTATTTAAGCCTTGAATATTAATCGAGGCACTGGTTTGAATTTTAATTCCGCTTGGGGCAATTTCAATGCTGCTGCCTCCAACAGTTAAGGTGATTTTTTGCGGGGCGTTCATGTCTATTTGTCCGACCGATTCCATGGAAATTTTACGATTTTGGTCGTTGAGTTCGCAACTATGACCGTTTTGGGTTTTAATTAAAACTTTTTTATTTTTATCGTCTAAACGAACTTGATGACCATTGTTAGTCTTAATTTCAATATATTGTTCGCTGTCGTTGAGATAAACGTGATGTCCGTAAACGCTGGTTAAATAAATCCCTTTGTTACTGCTTCCTTGGTCTTCTTCGACGAATTGTAAGGTGTGTCCGGTGCGAGTTTGAAGGGTTCGCAAACGGACTTTTCCACCCTGTACGGTGTCGTGGGTGGTACGGGGGGGTTTGTCTTTTCCGTTCCACAATCCGCCGATGACAAAGGGGCGGTGAATGTCGCCATGCTCGAAGCCGACGAGGACTTCATCGTTGATTTCTGGCAAGCAGTGAAAGCCGCGTTGGGATCCGCCGCCGATGTTGACGACGCGGGCCCAGTGACTTTGGTGTTCTTCGGTGAGGGTGGGGAATTTGACGCGGACTCGACCCCATCCTTGTTCGTCTTGGTTGTCGGTGACGAGACCGATGAGTAAGCTTTGTCCGGGTTCGATGGTTTTGGCGGGGGCGAGGGTGGTGAGGAGGTCGCCGCCGCGCAGTCCGCGCACGCTAAATTCGGTGGTGTAAATCCGTTCTTGAAAGAGGTGGCGGGTTTCGGTGATGTAGTATTCGCCGCTATATTTACCGAGGTTTTGGAGTTTGACGACTTTTCCGGGTCGGATTTCGGGGTTGCCTTCGCTTTGGGCGTCGGCGTGGACGAATTCGCCGCCGAGTTCGTTACAGATGGCTTGGGCGATATTGGTGGCTTCTTGATTGGAGTAAACGGGTTGGTTGACGACGACGGCGGTGGGGGTTGGGGGTTGCCCTTTAAAGTTTCGGCTGGTTTTGGAGCCTCGACCGTATTGGTTTTCGGTGAGGATTTGTTCGCGGCTGGCGGTTTCGACGATCGCCCGTTTCTGTGTATAGTCCCACCCTCTCACTTCAACGTTGCTCACTTGTTCGGCACTGCTGACACGCACGCGGAAGCTGTGGACGTCTTCTAGCCATTTGAGTTGGAGGGTGGAGTTTTTGGCGGGTTTGCGAAAGTTGAGTTTGCCATCTTGCACGAATAGCTCGAAACCGTTGCGGGCGGCGCGTTCGCGCAAGAATTCCATGTTGGTTTGGTTTTCTTGAAAGATATATTCGTGAGGTTCCCGGGTTTGGTCGATGGTTCCGGAGCGAATGCCGACTTCACCCATGATTTTGTTGACGATATCGCTGTCGGTCATGTTTTGAAAGGAGCGGTTGTAGCGTCCGCGATGGAGGCGATGGGAGTAGTCGTAACCGCGAATGACAATGGGTGCCTGGGATTCGCTGGTGAAGTGGGTTTCAATGGCGGTGACTTCGCCGTCAAAGATGGTGTCGCGCTGTTCGTCCTCGAATTCTGGCGCTTCGGTGGTACTCGACCCGAAGCCGATTTGGATTGGGGTGCCGATTTCAAATAAGTTTTGGTGGCGCCAGGGTTGTTCGTCGGAGCGACCGGAAAAGTAGTCGTTTTTGATGACGAGGGTAAAGAAGGCGGGAAGGTGAAGGCTTTCTTCAACGCTGACTTGCAGGAGATCTTCGATCAAAGTGCTGGAGGCGGTTTGACCGTTAATTTTCAAGATCGGTTCGGCAACGTAAGTGACTGGCATGAGTCCCTCGGTGGTGGCGCGTTATTTCATTGATGGGCGATCGGGGGGGGCTTTCACTATTCCCCAAAGGTCGAATTATCTGGGTGGAGGGCTGGGGTTTATCGGGAGGTGGAGCGGCGTTGGCTGCGTCGGTTGGTCATGCTGTCGCGTTGGCGCTGGCTGGCGCTGGGTTGGGGGGTTCCCATGCCGGGTTGGGTGGTGGATTCGTCGATTTCTTCTAGGGTGAGGTTGACTTTGGCTCGCACGGGGGTGCCGTCGGGGAGAAAGAGCATTAAGGTGTAGTCGAGTTTGGTGACGAAGCAGCGAATAAATTGGTGTTGACCCCAGGTGAAGACGAAGGTGGGGGGGCGTTTTTCGGTGTCGGGGGCGCCTTCGATGAAGTTGACGGCTTTGGCGAATTGGCTGAGGGGTTCGAGGACGCTGGTGCCTTGTTCGTGGGTGTCGAACCAGAGGTCGTTGACGGTGAGGGTGACGGGTTCGGGATAGGCAAAGTTGACTTTGGGTAAGCCTCTCCCGGTGCGGGCGCCGTTTTCTTTGGTGAGGTTGATTTGTTGGGAGAAGGCGAGTTGGTTGGGGTTGAACATGAATTCGATGGTGCCACCGCCATCTTGGGATATGAGTTGGGCTTTTTGCAGTTGCATGTTGGGGTTCTCTCTGGGGTGATGGGGGGATTTACCAGGGTAGGCGATCGCTGAAGTAGCCACCGCGTCGTTCTTTTTCGATTTCTAGCCGTTGGCGGACTAGGTGGTAGATTTGTCGGGCTAGGAGTTCGAGGTCGTTGGTGTTGGGGTTTTGGGGGGTTGGGTCGGCGTTGCTGGGGCCGATTTCGGCGATCGCCTCGGTTGCGGATGGTGCCAATCGCTGGATGTCTGGTGGAGATCCGTTGTTGGTTTTGGATTTGAGTTGGAGGTGTTGGGATCTACTGTTGTTTGAACTGGGGAGGGTTTGGAAGCCGTCGGGGGTGAAGATGAGGGTGCTGTCGTTGTCTTGGGGGGGTGGTGCGGTGGGTTTTTGGGATTGCCGTTGGATGACGGGCGATCGCTTTTGAATTTTGGGTTGGGCGTTGGCGGCGGCGGGTTGGGGGCTGTCGCTATGGGCGAGTAGATCGGCGATACTCGACCAGCGATCGGGGGTCTCGCTGGTGGTGGGTTCGCTGGCGCTACGGGTTTGGAGGTCGGGGGCGATCGCACTTTCCGGTGGCAAGGAACGGGATTTTTGTATAAATTGGGTGACTGACGGGGGGCGATCGGGGTCGTTTTTGGGCGATTGTCCCTCGTCTTGAATGATATTTTGTGAATGTTGCCCGAGGGGCTGAGATTGCCCCAAAGGTTGCCAAGATCCTAAATTTTCGATGCCATGAGACAACTGGGAGAGGCGATCGGACTCCCGCAGCAGTTGTGCTACAGTGATATAATTCTCATTTAAATCATTACCTTTTTTATACGTTTGAACAGGGTTGTCTTTTGTCTCCTTTTGTGATAAGGTTAAACGGTCGTCAGAATTGGATTCAATCGAATCCGAAGCTTCCTCTATACTGTCATTTGTACTGACAGCTTGAGTTGCTTCACTCTGTTGTACATCTTGGTGAATTTCATCAGTTTTTCGTCGAACAGTATCCCTTTCAATCAGGGATTGCATGTCTCCACTAATTGGTGACATGGGAGATACTTCTAGACTTTCCGCTTGGGGAGTCGATGCAGTTTCTTGGGAGATATCCGAAGTTGAAACAACTTCTGACGTTTCTCGTTGAACGGTTTCCGCTTGCGGGGTGGATAAGCTTTTTCCAGGGATATCCGAAGTTGAAACAGTGTCATCGCTTTGTCTTGGAACCGTTTCCGCTTGGGGAGTCGATACAGTTTCTTGGGAGATATCCGAAGTTGAAACAAGTTCTGACGTTTCTCGTTGAACCGTTTCCGATTCAGTACCTGATTCAGTTGTTCCCGCGATATCCGAACTGGGAACAGTTTCATCGCTTTGTCTTTGAACCGCATCCGCTTCAGTCACTGATTCAGTTTCTCCCGAGATATCCGAAGTTGAAACAAGTTC
>NZ_JAEOXH010000001.1:770332-963791 GCF_016632315.1 Oxynema mangrovii CENA135
CAGTTGTTTCCGCGATATCCGAACTGGGAACTGTGTCATCGCTTTGTCTTTGAACCGCAACCGCTTCAGTCACTGATTCAGTTTCTTGGGAGATATCGGAAGTTGCAACAGTTGCGTCGGTTTGTCTTTGAACCGTTTCCGCTTCAGTCACTGATGCAGTGTCTTCCGAAATATCCCAATTTAAAACAACTTCTGGCGTTTCTCGTTGAATGGTTTCCGCTTGCGAGGTCGATGTAGTTTCTCTCGGGAGATCTGACTTGGGAGGAACTTCAGAAAGTTGTTTTTGAACTATGTTGGAATCAGTGATAAGTTGAATGGCTTTGCTGGTTGGCGAAAAAGTAATATTTTCTAAATTTTGTTTTTGAAAGCTCTCTGTTTTTAGAGGAAATTTAGATTCGCTACTTTCCTGGGGAATGAGTTGATTTTTTTGGGTGTATGAAGGGTATGAATCGGTTTCTTTTTGTCTTATTAAAGGGTTGTATTCGCCTGATGGAGTAGGGGAATCTAGACGGGGAGTGTTAAACGAGGTTTGTTCGATGTTTTGGGGTGTTTCTGACCCGATCGCGCCGCCTTCAAGGCGATCGCGTTGAATCAAGTTAGGATCGGGGATAGACGGTTGGGGAAAGGATTGCTGGTGTTGGCGGAACGATTGAGGATTTTCTGGGGAGGAGGTGGGGGAGTCGGTTGTTGTTTGGGTTTGTCTTTGTACGGGGGATAAAGATGCTGAGTTTAACCCGGAATCTTCAGGAGTTTCTATTGGTGAATTTGGCGCTAATCCTTCCTCATTTTGCCACGATTCCCACAAGTTCGATTCGGTTTCTCTAGGATAAAAATTGGAAAAATCTGAGGTTCCCGCCATCGTTCTCCCCCCCAAGGGAGAGAGAAATTTTGGTTGCAAAAAACTCTGTCCCAAAGGAGACGGACAGTGTAAGCCTCGATGCAGTCCTAATGGTCTTTCGGACTGGCGAGTTTCTCCCTCTATTGCGGGGAGGTTTTCTCGCGGATTGGCGGTGGGTTCGGACATGGTTTAACTTCCGGAGAAATAGCCTAGGGAATCTCGTTGAACTTTGGTGGCGCCTCCACTTCCGGAGGGGTTGGCGACAACTTTCAATCCTTCATAAGCGAGGGTCAATTCTTCGATCGCCACGGAATTTCCACTCGCTTGCAATGAGGGGGTTTTCCATCCGACGGGTACGGCCCCGATTAAGGTCCATCGTTGCATGGTTTCCCCGGCTTGATTGAATACTAAAATGTTGATGTTGCGTCGTTCTTTTGCCCCAGTTGATAAGATTTGATTCATCCATTCCCAAAAGGTTAAATCGTTCGTAATCCCTCTTTTGAGAGTGATATCATCAAATTTTGCTTGCTTGAGCAAAATCCGTTGTTGGTCGTTGACTCCTCCTTCAAAAAATGTTTCTTTATCGACTTGGATACTCAATCCCGAACATTCACTAAAGGAAGCGGCGATCGCGCTATCTATTTCTACATAAAATCGATTGTCTGTAACGAAGTTTGCATGATTATATTGTCGATTTTTACTCTTAGCCATTACCACCTCCTCCCATATTCACCTCGGCGTTCGCGATCGCGTCTCAATTCTTCTGCCATCATCTCCCAAACCCGATCGCCCAACTCCTGCATTAACATCGGATCTTGGAGGATTTGACCTGCTAATTTCTTCAGCCGCATTTCAGTTTGGCGATCGCCTAAACGACTGTCGAACACTAAACTCGAACTTGCATATCCTGCGGGATCGCTGACTGCGGCAATGGGGGGAAGAAAAGCTTGCCGTTCTCTTCCCTTCAATCCCGATATTTCTGCAGACCGGATGCGGCGATCGCTCATAAAAGCCCCCATTCTACTTACCAGTTTAAACTGCGCTGCGGGCGATCGTCATTAGCCAAACGTCTAAGTTTCAGCCCTTATTCCGGTAAGGGTTGCACGGGAATCAATCCCGTCTGACTTAACAACCGTTGTGCTTCCACTGTAGACAGCATTTCGGCAAATTTCTGTCCGGCAGGTACCCGACTGTTATCCCTCGGGTAAACGACGACAACCGGATAGGCTAACGGATACTGACCTCGAACAAACGCATTAACATTATAACGATAACTTCCTTTGTTGTTGCATAAGTCGGTTTCTGGTGTAATTCCTTTATTATCTGCTTCAACTAATGGCGAGATTGGCACCCGATCTCCTTGCAAAATCGCTAAGGGATAAATCGAGCATTGACCAAAAATTTTACTCAATGTCCCAAATCCTATACTCCCGATTTCTTCACGCTCAAAATCTCGGATAATGGATCGTAAAATCCCAAAAGTAGGCAACTGTAAAAACTGCGGTTCTTCGATCGTAAAACTCGTCGAATCTTGCTGGGATTGGCGTAGGCGATCGAAGGAAATTTGTGCCGATTCTTCTGGCAAAACACGCTGTTTAAAAATCTCGATCGCCTCTCCATCTGCGGGAATGTAGAGTCGGACGGGTAAATTCGGTCCGCCGAGTTCCTGCCAATTTTTGATTTTTCCCGTATATAATTTTTGAAGTTGTTCGATCGTCAAACTTCCGTTGAGGGCTGCTGGAATACTGCGATCGCGGCGCGCATAACTAAAACTAACAAAAACAACTAAACCATCGTAGGCGATCGTTTGATATCCTAATTCTGTATAAAGACTGTCTTTTGCAAATTTTTCTAAACTCGGCAAACTCATGATTCCAAAATCGACTTGTTTCGATTGAATCGCGCCGATCGCTTGCGAAATAGATTCTTTCGGTCGGTAATTTAATTCAAACTTCGGTTTGTCTTCTGCCAAACTTTCGGCTAAAGTTTTGCCTTTCTGAATTAAGTTTTCTTGAGTTAAAATATAGCTCCAGTTTCCTTGTTTTTCTCCGGTATAAGTAAAATTCCCGTCGGGAACTCCTGCCACTTCCTCAATGCAGCAAATAACGCCATTTTTTTCTTCAATGTTTTTTTGTTTGCTGCGGGCGATCGCCACCCAAATCAATAGAAATAGTAATAGAAGTCCCGCCGTTCCTAAAATTAAAAAAGGTAGCCTTTTTTGCCATTGACGATCGCCTTTCTGGGCTTCTTTTTCGGCGCTTATCTCTTCAACGACTTCAATCTTTTCTCGCACTTGTGTAGAGATAATCCCCCGTTGAAAAGGAATTTTTAATAATGCAATTCGTGCGGCTTCTGCATTGGGGAAAGCAACAGCATTGACGCCGATCGCCCGTTCGATAAACTGTTTTAATTCCGGAGTGACATCCGTCGGCCAATTTCGCTCGATTTTCGGATCTAAATGTTCGTTGGTTTCCGGATCGATCGTCTGTCCTGCTAATAAATAAAAGGCGACTTTACCGAGATCGGCTAAATCTTTTTGGGGGGAAGAAGTCGGGATTTGAGAGGCAGGGGGAATAAACCGATATTCCCACAAGGCTAAATCGCATAAATAGATCAAAAATCCCTGCCAGTCGGGTAGAATAATTAAACTATCTAAGTTTATATTTCCGTGGGTCAACCCTTCTCGAATTAAGCCGGAACGTAGACGAAATTTTTGCGTGTGGAGAAACTCCAAACTCTGTAAGATGCGATCGAGAATTTGCCAAACTTGGGCGTTCGTTAATGGCCCGGTTTCGGCGAGATAAGTGGCGAGAGTGGGGGCCGTGTCGAGATGGGCGGGAGTGACTAAATAACAGCGTTCTTCGTTCGGATCGGCGATCGCCTCGATCGGATCGACGAGGCGAAAATCTTGGACTCTACCATCGGCTAAACTCAATCCCGCCAACCGCATAAACATTTCTTTGGTTTGGCGTTCTTCAAGGCGATTAAAATACTGTTTCGGTAACAAATATTCTTTAATCGCTACCGCTTGACGATCGCTCAAACGAATCGCCCGATAAATCCGCCCCATTCCTCGCGATCGCACGAAATTTTCAATTTCATAAACCCCACGACTCCCGCGAATTTGCGTTTCTGGGGCTAACAAGGCGGGAAATCCACAGCGAAGACAATATTTCGCTTTCGGTTGTTCGTCGAGGGTTTTTTGAGTCCACGGACACTCTAACGGATTGCCCCGTTCGCATCGATAATGTTGGTAGTAAAGTTTGACTTGTTGCGGAATATATAATCCCGCCGTTTCTTGCAACTCTGGGGGCAGTTGTTCGCGATCTGTTTCAACGCCCGGTTTCCCTTTGAGGCGATCGCTCACTTTCCCTTTAATTTCTTCTACACTAGGAGTGGGAATCTCTTTGAGATATTCACTCAAAAAAGGAACCATCCACCGCATTCTCGTGGGAATGAGGTTGACCGCCCGCATCAATACACTGCTTTTAACAAAGCCAACAAACCCAACCGCCCGACTGACTTCTTTTTGGCGTGCGGTTTTGGCCAAGTCTTTGAATGATTTTTTAGCCATAATTCATCGGTATTTTAAGCAATAAGTTCTCGTCGCAGCCTCTGTTTCTAGTAGAGACGATTTGACCGGGAGATTTTATTAAAAAATATTGAAATTTTTAACGATTTTGCGCGATCGCGCGTATTGCTAGAGTAGCATTATTCTAACTCAGGTGGAGAAATTCAATGGCACAAGAAGAAGTCGTCCGCCTCTTCCGCGAGGCGCAAACCAATCCCATGTTAAAAGCTCAAGTAAATGCGGCTCCAGATTTGGAAGCTTTTGTCAGCCTCGCCCGGGAGTTGGGATACGATTTTACCCTAGAAGAATGGAAGGCAGCAACGGGTTTCCAAGTTGAAGAATTTGAATCGGAATTGTCTGAAATTCCGGGAATTTAACGGGTTTTAAAATACGCCGTCACGGGTCTCTCAGGTAGGTCGGCAATTAAAATTATGACAAAAATCAACGGAACCTGAAAAGGCTTAGAGACGCGATCGCCCGCGTCTCTAATCTATCCTTCAATTAGGCCGATCGCCCCTCCAACACGAGTTATTGCAATCCTAACTCCGTCAAGGTTTCATTGAGTTGGTTGGTGCGATCGATTTGCGCCTGTCGTTGATTGTTGAGAATGATTTGATGCTGTTGTTTTTGGGCGTACTCTTGCCGAACTTGAGCAATTTGCTGGGTAATTTCTTGTTGGAATTGGGCGTAAGCCGTCTGATTATTTAATTCGGCGATCGCCGCATCAAAGGTATCCGAACTGACCACCACCCCTTTGACCCAACCTCCTGGAGTAATAGGCTCGAAAATTCCTTGAAGATCGTTAACAAGCTGAGCCGGGACGTTAATTTGCTGGGGCGCATTCCCTCCTTTAATATGTTGGTTGTAAATATGTTTGCCAAAGCCAAACGAGGGGGCTTGCTCGAAGCGTTCGACTTTCATGCGGAAGGAGATTTCCTCTTCAATATGATTGATTAATCCCCAGGCATAATACAGCTCTTTCCAGAAGGGAAGATCTAGCGCTTCCTGAATACTTCCCGGCGCATCTTGACTCACCAAAACTCGTTTTTGTCCGGCATTCAAATCGACCGGAACTCGTTGAATTTGTTGGAGAGAAGTTTGCGCTAGATTATTCACTTTTTTCTGGAAACTTTTGCCCCCTCTTCTCCTTTCGTTTGCAGCGCTCCACCACTTTGTTGAACCACGTGGGTTAACTCGTGGGCGAGTAATTCTTGACCGCTTTTACTATTGGGATTGTAAGCCCCTTGACTGAAATGAATATCTTGTCCGGTCGTAAAAGCGCGAGCCTGTAAAGATTTATTCAAATTGTCCGACTGGGCGTTATTATGAATCCGAACGCCACCGAAATTAGCACCAAAAGCGTTTTCCATCGGAGCGCGTACGTTGTCTTCTAGGGGTTGTCCGCTTCCCCGTGTTTGCTCGATAGATTGTTCGATGTTTTCATCCGCCGTTCCTTTGGCATTGGTGCGACGTTGAACTAAAGATTTAGGTTGAATTTCATCCTCTTCCGACGCTCCGGGGATGGGACCTTTTGTCTCTTCTTCACCCATTCCGGGGCGGGGAGATTGACGTTGAACTAAAGATTTAGGTTGAATTTCATCTTCTTCCGCCGCTCCGGGGATGGGACCTTTTGTCTCTTCTTCACCCATTCCAGGACGGGGAGATTGACGTTGAATGGGTTTGCGTTGGGTGGCGCTGGCTGAATTGGCGTTACTAATTTGATTGACGACTTGAGCGGCGACGCGGTCGGCTTCTTGTTCGTATTGGTCGTTGGGGGGGCCGACGGTTAATTTCGTTTGGATGGGAGCGGTGTGGGTCGCGGAAGGCACGATCGCGATCTCACTTAAATTGTGAGATAATGGTTCGACGCGATCGCCTCGATCTGGGGAATGCTCCTCTTCTGACTCGGGAGAAGACTGGGTTTGAACGGCAAAAGGACGCGATTGCAATTGAGTGGAAATATTGGTCGCGGACTGTTGCGATCGCGATTTTTTTTGGATTTCGTGCGCTCGGGTTTTCATCGCTCCGCCTCAAAAACTATAGATCGGGGTCTAACCCAATTATCTCATTAATTTTTGGGTTGCGCCATTCGCCATAAGTCGAATAACAGTCGAATAACAATAGATGCAGAAGTATTGAGTATTTTAACGGAGTCGTCGAACGGAGTACCCCTCTAAACCCACCCCTTAACTTCTACATCGGTAAGCGGTCTTTCCATTTTCGTATATTCACTTTTTGCCGCCTGTAAAAGATGCTGCATTCCGACGGGTTCGTTGGCTTCCGCCGCCAGAAAAGCGGCATTGAGTGCAATATTACGAATGTTTCCCCCGGCGACACTCAAGCGGGATAATTTGACAAAATCGAGTCCTTCTGTGGGCGTTTCTCTCGGAAAAATACGCTGCCAAATTTCAGCCCGTTGGTTGGCATCGGGAAAGGGAAATTGAACGACAAAACGCAGACGACGCAAAAAAGCTTGGTCGAGAGAACTTTTCAAATTCGTGGTTAAAATGGCTAAGCCTCGATACGCTTCCATGCGTTGCAATAAGTAACTGACTTCGATGTTGGCGTGGCGATCGTGAGAGTCTTTCACTTCCGATCGCTTGCCGAATAAGGCATCGGCTTCGTCAAATAACAAGATCGCGCCGCCACCTTCCGCCGCGTCGAACACCCGCCGTAAATTCTTCTCGGTTTCGCCAATATACTTGCTGACCACACTACTGAGGTCGATGCGATAGACATCTAACTTTAATTCTCCCGCTAGCACTTCCGCCGCCATCGTCTTTCCCGTACCACTCGCTCCCGCAAATAGGGCGCCGATCCCGAGTCCGCGTCTGCTTTTGCTGGCAAATCCCCAGGTTTCGTATACTTTGGCACGCTGTCGCACGTGAGCCGCGATCTCCCGTAGCACTTTCCGTTCTTTGTCCGGGAGGATCAGGTCGTCCCAAGTGGCTGCCGAGTCGATCCGTTGGGCGAGTTCGTCGAGTCGGGGACGGGCTTGCACCCGGCAGACCTGCCACAATTGCTGTTGAAACCGATCGCCACGATCGCCGTCGTCCTCGCCGGAGTGGCGATCGAGGCTGCGCGCTTTCAAATAGGCGGATTGAATCCCATCGGAGGTCAGGGTAAAGTGAGAGATCAGATGTTCGATCCCTCCGTTGGGTTCGGGCAGGGTTTCGCCTAAGACGGTCCGCCAGAGGACGCGCTGCTCGTCGTAACTGGGCGGGTAAATGTCGAAGCTCATTAACGGTGCGTTGAGACCGCAGAAGCGATCGCGACTGCTGAGGATGACCGGACAGTCTAAGGCTTCGATAAAGCGGGCGATCGCCCCTTCCTTGGTCCATTCCTGGAGATCGACACGATCGCACTCGATCGTTAAGGCGCGATCGCCGAGCAACCATTCTCGCTCGCACAAACAGCGAATTAAGTTTAACTGCGTCATCTCGTTCGGCAACGCCTCCGCCGCGATCGCGTGCGACTTCAACCCCAAATCCTCACCCGTGCGGACGGCGATCGCCCGCTTCGTCGAACTGTCCGCACCGCACAACTGCAAAATCGGCAAGCGCCGCCCTTCCTGAGATGCACTCATCCAGGCGATCGCCATCTGACGGGCAATCTCTTGATGAGACGGCACCAAAGCCCCGGCAGACGGTAACTCTTGGGCAATTCCTACCAACCGTTCCTCTCCCTGCTCGATCCCGGCGAGGTAGTGCAGAATACGCTCGTCAATTCGTAACGGACTCGCCGTCAGGGCGTGACCCGCACCGATTTCGACCAGCCGCCAACGCCGCAACGGTGCCGCCGGAGTCAGCGCCGCCCAGTTCGCCTCCGGCAAGACCGCCAGCGCCAAACTAAACGTCGGATATATTTTATGTGAATCCCCTTGAGCGCGAGCGCACAAAGATCCCCAGCTTCCGTCAAATTCTAAACCAGCACAAAGTATCAGTAAATCGCGCTCGAAAGCCGACAGGTCGAACAGTTGCGCGAGACGATCTAAGGCGGCAGGGGGTTCGATCGCCTCCAACTCAGGGAGGGCGATCGCGTCTGGATCGCCGACCTGTTGCGCGTTTTCCTGCTGTTCGATCCGACGGTTCAAACCGTGGCGCACCCGGGCGATCGCCGCCATTAAGTAGCGGTGATTGGCTCGATACCAATCCGGAGTAGCGGGTGCATCGATCGAAACCATTTAGCCTCCGTTCTGTTTGAGAAGTTGTTCTAAATAGGGTTGGGCTTCTTCCGGCGACAGCAACAGGTCGCGATCGCGCATCAGAATTTCGTATTTTCCCCCGCGATAACCGTGACCGAGAATCAATCCCAAGGCGACGGCGCGATTGCCCAGTTCGGTAAGCTGGTTATAACTGAGCATTTCGATTTCGCGATCGAGTTGTCTTTTGACGAAATCTTCCATAATTTTAGACTGTTAGATTGTTAGATTTTAGATTCTTAAATTGTTAAATTGATTTCGATCGGTTCTCCCTCCAGCCGATTAGGCGATCGCCACCTTCGGCCCGACATACCAATTAAACGTGGGACTCTCCGGATCGTCATCGATCGCAAGTTGACTTTCCGCCCCATCAATATAAATCCGGATTAAATATTCCCCAGGTTTGACATCGTAGAGTGAAAATAACAACCGACTCGTGTCCTCCCGGTGAACTAACGACTCGAATTGATAACTTTTCGGGTTCTCCACAGACCATTCATTCATGGATAACACGACTTGCTGGGCGGGCGCCACCGTCACGTTAACCGTCACCCCAACACGGGCATTACGCGGTTCGTTGCCGCGCCCTTCGATCTCCTCGACCTCGACCTCCACGACGCGCGGACGCAGGACGAAGGGCAAGGCATTGGACTGTACCATCGGCAGCGTATCCCGTTCTCGGCTCAACTCGGCGATCGCCCGACCGTTATTTCCCGATCGCCGCCCGGGGGTGGCTCCATTGCCGTTCCTCGGGGGTTGGGCAGACTGGGCGATCGGGTGAAGCACTTGCAGGGTATGGACTCCCGCCCGAATGCGATCGCGCGGCAGATCCGACAGAGGCACCTTGATTTCGAGATCGCTGACCTCCGACGGAATCACTTCCAAATCCGCAAAGCGAACCCGCGCCCCCTCGTGGGCGAGATGTTTGCCCCGAATGATTAAGGTACTGTCGAGCAAAATTGGCTGGAACGGCCCGCCCTCCGGCATCACCCTTTCGAGAGTCGGTTGGGTTAAAAAGGGACCGAGACGGCCAAAATTGCGCCCGCGTACCGGGAGCGATCGTTGGTTGGGTTTGTCCCCCTCGATCGTCACCACTAACACTTTATAGGCCATCGATAAAACGTATGGCGTTTGGAAAAAGACCGACCAAACTTTTGATAAATCTTCTAAGTTTAAATCCAACGGCATCACGTTAATTTGTTGGATTTGATATTCTAAGTTAGACTCGCTCAGAAAACCAAAGGTCGAGTCGGCTAAGGTTTCGCGAATCAGATTGGAATCGAGAATTGGAAAATCGCTAAATGTGCGAATGACACTACCTAAAAGTCGTTGCGGTTCTAATTCGGCATCATTGCCATAAAAGCTCATCATGTAATATAAATCGAGGGCCGATTGTCGTTGGGCTTGGGTTCCTTTCATCCGCAATCGGGTCGAGTCCATATTGTTTAAAGCGGGATTGGTAACGACTTGATAGAGAAAGACGTTGACGCCGTGTTCCGGGGTGCCGTTGCCCAAGCTACTCGGTCGCACGGTGGTCACCCGCGCCCCATCGACATCGAGCTGCACGGCAGCTTGTAACGTTCTTTGTAAAGTCGCCGTCACGGTGGCGATCGCTAAATAGTTACTCATAGCCCTGAGCCATTGATTTAAAATATGGGAAGAATGCCCGTGTTTACCCCCATAATAGTCTGCGATCTGAGGGATAAAAATAGGAAAAAAGTTTAGAAAAGGAAGGGGGCAGACCGAAGGTGGGCGATCGCGCCACCACCGATCGCCCGTGGCGGTTATTTGCCTTTGTGGGGAGAACGATAAAACGGTTTTTTAACGACTTTTCCCGGATAGGTTTTGCCGCGAATTTCTACTTCGATGTCCTGACCGACTTTCGCCAACTCGACCGGAACGTAAGCCAGGGCGATCGCCCGTTCCAAGGTCGGCGACCAAGTGCCACTGGTGACCTCACCCACGGTTTGGCCCTCAAAGACCACGGGATAACCGTGACGCGCGATCCGGCGCCCTTCCATTTCCAAGCCGACCAAGCGCCGTTTGAGTCCGTATTCCCGTTGCCGTTCGAGGACGTCGCGCCCGATGAATTCGCCTTTGGAGTCCAAGTGAACCAACCATTTCAAGCCCGCTTCTAGGGGGGTCGTGGTGGTGGTAATATCTTGACCGTAGAGGGCCATTGCCGCTTCTAACCGGAGGGTATCGCGACAGCCCAAACCGCAGGGACGGACCCCAAATTCGAGGAGCGATCGCCACACTTTGACCGCAGTTTCCGGCGAGACCATCACCTCGAAGCCATCTTCTCCAGTGTATCCCGTGCGCGCTAAAAAGCCCGTTTCGCCACAGATCGCGGCTTCTACGTGACCGAACGCAGGAATGGCGGACAAATCCGCTTCTACCAGTTTTTGCAGGTATTCCACTGCTTTGGGCCCTTGAACTGCCAGCAGGGCTTTTTCTTTAGAGAGGTCTTGGAATTCGATCTCGGCGCTTTCGAGTTGGGCGGTCAACCAGGCTTTATCGCGCGATCGGGTCGCCGCATTGACGATCGCCATCACCCGAATTTGGCCGGATTCGTCCGTTCCTTGGTGATAGACGATGATATCGTCGAGAATCCCGCCTTGGGCGTTGAGTAGGACTGTATATTGTGCCTGTCCGGCTTCCAAACGACTGAGATCGGACGGCACCAGTAATTGCAGTTGGGCGATCGTCTGTTCGCCTTTCAATGCAAATTTACCCATGTGGGAAATATCGAACATTCCCGCAGCATTGCGAACGGCGTGGTGTTCGTCCGCAATCCCAGAAAATTGCACGGGCATTTCCCATCCCGAGAACGCCGTCATCCGGGCGTTGAGTTCGACAGCTTCCTCGTACAGGGGAGTTCTGGCAAGGGGGCGAGTCGTCTCTCGTGCAGTTTTTGGCTGAGCCACTATTCGGGTTACCTCCTCGCGAGTTAAACATTCTCCATCTTACGGGAAGGGGGGAGGCTACCGAATCGGTGGGGCGGGGGAACGGCTGAGCAATAGTGAATAATACAGCACTCGGGCGTCTGATGAGGTACAGTGCCGATCCCCCTATCCCCCCTTCGCCCCCCTTTCAAAGGGGGGTTGGGGGGATGGTTGGGGGGATTTCGAGGGGAACGAGGAAAGTCCCCCTTTTTAAGGGGGATTTAGGGGGATCTAAATGTCTTGCAGAGCAGAGAAAAATGCTGTAGGGCGGGGAAAGAGTTGCCTACTCTACTTCATTACTGTTGTCACGGGTAGGGTGGGCAAATATTTGGTCACCCTACTTTTGTTACTCCGAGAATAGATTCACGAAACTCCGACAAGACTGAACGTCTAAATTGCATTAATAAAATCTTTAGATTCTTTGCTCAAGCTGTCCAATCTTAGGATAAAATTGCAATTCAAATACATAACCGAGGCTTACTAAATATTTTCGATCGAAATAAAAATCACTATTTTTTTCCTTTAATTAATCTTTACAAAATTAATTTTTGCGATATTTCCCGACATCGGGCGACATTAGCTTAAATTTTCTTGGCGAGAGACTAGCGAGAGGCGATTCGAGGCGATTCGAGGCGATCGGGGGTTGAACCCTTTGCCAGATCGAGGATATCACCTCAGTTTAGATCGAGGTTATATCCTAATTGTTGCCGAATCATGGGGTCACATCGGCGATCGGGTGAGGTAGTGGTTTCAATTTGTTGATAAAGTTCGCGTGAAGTGTCGCAAAGTGTCGCAAACCGTCTCAAAATATTGCAAGTTAGGGCAGTTGACAAGGCAGATTTATATTACCTAACATTGGGTTCAACAAGTTTAAAAGTGAATCGAGGGTGCCTTGAAGCACGCAACAACCCCAGGGGGTTTAGTGAAATATTTATTGACGGATCTACCCAATGCCCGGTTCACTGTTCCGGGACTTGAACTCAGCTCAGTTTGTCCGATTTGACGATTGGTTTTTTCTTCCGGTAGGAGAGAAATTTATCCGTAGTTTCACTGAGATTCAGTGAGGGTGTCCTTCGTTTCTAGGCTCTGCCTGGAAATGTCCCAATATGAAGCTCTGCCTCAAGTTTATGTTTGTTTTTCTGAACCCAAATTATCGCGGAGAATCTTAATGAAGTTGAATTTAGCTGTTAAAACGTTGCTGGCAACTTTTGCCCTATCTGCGGCGCTACCTTTAGCGGCTGTTGCTGAGTCCACCTCAGCATCGATGAAGCAATACTCAAGTGGTTCTAATAGTACCCGGTTTGTTTGTCGTAGTTATTACGACGAGCGATCTGGGTACACATATCCAGCAACGTTTGCCACGCGAGGAAACAAGCAATCACCTCCTTTACTAGTGTGGCGGACTAACTATTTTGGATCGGAATATCCTCCCGAAAGGCGCTGTAATGACGTTACGCAAAGATTCAACGACGTAGTAAGCTTTTATGGCGGAAGCTTACAAGGTTTACAGCTAACACATGGAAAGGTAAATGGTTCTACGGTTCTTTGCGTCGCCCGATATTATGGTGATGTTTGTACGTCGGAGAATATGCTATTCACCTTAAGACCAGAAAATGCACGTCGGGCGGCAGGAATTGTGCAGCAAATTGGAGCATTTTCACAAGGATATAGTAATGTTCCTCCAGTTTATGAATCTGGTGGCGAACAAGTTTATGTCGATCTGGGGGGTATGCTCGAACCCGAATTAAATTCTTCTGGTTCTGGTTCTTATCAAGAGGAAGACGATTTCCAAGGGTGGTAAGGAGTTATGCAAAATTCGGTTTTGGTGACAGCGACCGTCAGGGAATTAATTTCCTGGCTAATAGCCTAAGCCTGCCCCCGTGTTAGCCGAAACCCATGCCGAAGGCTATAGGCGGGGGTCGGTTAAAACCGACTGAAATTCTGAAATCCAGTTTTTGTAGGTTGGGTCGAACAAATTAAAACCCAACATCAGAAATCTGATAAAACCATCAGAGTTTACGCTTTCTTTTAATACCTAACCCCAAATGTAGGGGTGATTCGCGAATCACCCCTACCATATATAGAGATAATGCGTAAGTTCTGGAACAATCATCTGTGGTTCCCGTGAAAACGAGAATCCAGGAAAAGTCTCTGGTTGGGTTTCGTGGACGCTAGACCCAACCTACGAGTTCCGAATCGCCATGAGGAAAAACTGCCTGTGATGCTTGGGTTAATCCATTTACAATTGTGGAAGTTATTCATAATTGCTGGCTCGGTGGCGAGTTTCTTTCTATTTTGGGTTCTCAACTCCATCCCCGATCGACAGATGTCAGTAACTTCAGCACAAGTCGCTCCAAAAGTTCGGCTGGTCAATAAACCACAAGCCCTCAATCAATCTTCGGTCAGTCAATCGGTGCCAGAAATTGCTCGACAGGTGACAGTGCGAGTGATCGGTAATCCAGGAGTGAGTTCGGGAGTGCTAATCGCCCGTCGCGGAAACACGTATACAGTTTTAACTTGCCAGCATTGTTTGTCCTACAACTACGATAGTGCTTCGGCAAGTCAGTTTCAGGTGCTAACTGCCGATGGGTTAACCCACTCAGCGCAGTCTTTACCGGCTGACGAGTTTGGCTCTGTGGATCTGGGATTGGTTCAATTTACCAGTTCTCGCCGTTATCAAGTGGTGGAAATAGCTGAGTCTCAGTCTCTCTCTGTGGGCGATCCGGTTTATGTGGCCGGATTTCCCAAGTGGCATGGGACGAACCCAAATCGAGTGGAAGATACTAGCGACTGGGGGTGGGATGCCTATCGATTGACTACGGGTGAAGTGGGGATGTTGTTGAATCGTCCCCTAGAACGCGGCTATGGGTTGGGCTACACGAACGATATTGAAACCGGGATGAGTGGCGGGCCGGTTTTAGACCGATATGGTCGGTTGGTGGGGATTAATGGGCGATCGAAATATCCCTTGAATGGGATGGATGCGTTTGTATTTGAAGATGGCAGTCGTCCATCAGTGGCATGGTTTCGAGACATGGAAGCGTTGAGTTGGGCGATTCCGATTAGCCGATTTGAGCAAGTTCAGGGGCGCGGTTCGGCGAACTCTGATGTTTCTCCTCGGTCTCCAGTTCCCACTCGTCGTGAAATGGAAACTCCAGGTTGGTAATTTCAGTTAAGGAATTGACAATGTTATTCAGATTTTCTCAGATTAAATTTTTATCTCATTTTCTCCTGGGAATGGTCACGGTCTCTGCTTGGGTTGCCAGTCCGTTTGCAGCCGTGAGGGTTTTAGCGAATGAAAATGAGTGTGATGAAGCCCGATCGATAAATACGTCAGGCATACCTGAATCTGCACATCAGTTAACCGTAAGAGTTGAAGTTAGAAGGTATTTTCCTGGACCTGACAACCGATGTGCAATAGCTAGCGGTTCGGGAACACTTATTGCTAGAGAAAATGGCAACCAAAAAATTTACAAGTACACTATATTAACAGTCGCTCATAATTTTGGTATAAATACATATATTTTTGAAGATAAACAATTAAAAGACAAGAAGGTAGAACTCATAACCCATGACGAGAAAAGATATGAAGTAACAGCAGAAAACGTTACGCGCTTTAACTCGGATGAAAGATATGGTCTTGATTTAGCTGTGGCAACATTTGAAAGTGATGTAGAATATCCAGTTGCTACCTTGGCTCCTTTACCAGAAGGAGTCAGTTATGAGATTCGAGAACAGCAAGAACAACTTGTAAGAGTGACAGGTTGGCCTAACGATGAAGTAAAAAAAGGTCAACCTGTATTATGGCACAACCTAGGAATAATTAATCCACACGAAGATTATGACTACTTAGGTACAGCAGAAGAAACAAGGCGCGGCTATGTTATGGGATATAATGCTGAGACAGCAAAGGGAGTTAGTGGTGGACCAGTATTTGATGAGCAAGGACGGCTTATAGGAGTTCATGGTCAAGGCAGCGCAGATGAGCAAAATGCAGGTGGCCCAAGTTCTGAAAATATTATTGGCCAAACTGTTTCAGGGGGAATTCCCATTAACACTTTTACCGATCAACTACCAGGTTCAGATCGAAGACCTAAAGACAGGAATACTTTATTCGACAACCTTGAGAAAATCGGGTTAACAATCGGTTCAAGTTCAATGTCAATACAAGCAAGTCTTCCACCTAGCGACTCAGGTAATGACAATATCGCTGAAAATTCTTCTCAGTCTATAGATACTTATCTTGAGCAAGCGGCTCAACATTGGAAAAAGGCGATGACAGCATTAAATGCTTCTGCTGGAGCCGGATGTATCCCAGAATGCCGGGAAGAAGCGGAAAAAGCACTGGCTCAATATGACCAGGCATTAGAGATTATTGGTAATAATCCTTCCAGAGTCCGTGCCCGGGTTTTAGTATTTCGCGGCATCGTACACCAACTCCTAGGAAACAGTAGCAAAAAAGAAAGTGATTGGGAAGCAGCCAGCAAGATAATTCAAGGAGGAGGCGAACCTTTAGCTTATGTCTGGTTAGGCAATACTCTATACCGTTGGGGAAACACACAGAAAGCAGAAGAACTCTGGGACGAAGCCGTCAACATTGCCAATAGTGACGATAATGCTGATGTTTACTTAGAAATCGGCCAATTTCTGATCCAAAATGGCCGCCGTGAAGAAGGGCGGGAATATTGGAATCGTCTCATCACTAGCTTGCCGGAAAACTCTGTTATTCGCCGTAAAATCGCTGACAAGTATACTTATTTTGCAATGGTCGGTTACGATGACTTCGCTTATGACGCAGCAGCATTAGAACAGGCAAACAAAGCAGTGGAATTGGCTCCTAATAATCCCTACGCTCTCTACGATTTGGCAAAAGTCCAGGCTAACTTAGGAAATACCGCAGCAGCAGAAGCCACTTTACAGCAAGCGGCCAGTAACTGCGAGGAAAGCATTTGTGGTACATTAATTGAGGACTTAAATGAAGAGAAACAGCTCAACGTAAATATAGCTTGGGGAGGGAATACATTCGGAAGAGATGAACAATCAAGCGGCTCCTCTAACTCAAATAATCAAGCATCAACTGTCTCCTCTGAAGGGAGCGCTCCAGAACAAGAATTCACCCCCGATCCAAATCGAGAGATTGCAACTGGCCCGACTTATTTCTGCAATGACGCGAGCCGACAAACTATGCGTCGAAGTCAACCCCTAATTGAGTGGCAGTCGAGAGAATTTGGACGGCAATATCAGCCAGACGATCGCTGTACTTATGTTTCCAACCGACTTGAATCTTATGAAACAGACGGTCTTTTAAATCAGGCTCAAATCGATAAAGTTACTTATGGGGTCATCAACGGCTATCGCGTTTTATGTATTGCCACCGATGAAAACGCAGCAACAGCTCGAAATTGTGATAGTGGACAATTGATTGTCACCCTCGGTTCTGTAGATCGAATCAGCATAGGAGAAGCGGACGCAGCACTCAAAGAATTTAAGGATGCGCTGCTCAACCCCAACTACGTCGGCCCCTTAGACAACATTAAAGGAGTATCAAAACCGGAATAATTATTGATGTTTTATCAGGGTTAATTTGCTGCGTTACATCGGCGCCATCCCAGATTATTTGTAGTTCGCAAAAATCTCAGCGCCGACTAACACACTTTACCAATAAATACCTAGTTTAATTCTTGGCTTTCATTTTAATCTACTCTCACTATTCCAATAAACATGATCGACCAACTACTCGACCAACGTTATAAAGTTTTACAAATTCTCGGTGCCGGTGGTTTTGGCCGCACTTATATTGCCCAAGATCTGAAACAACCGAGTAAACCGAAATGCGTGATCAAACAACTTCAACCCCAGGGAGTAGATGACCCAACTTTGTCCGATGCTTCACGGGACAATCGTTGGGACATGGCTCATAAATTTTTTGAGAAAGAAGCGGAAACCCTGGAAGTTCTCGGGAACCACGACCAAATTCCTCGGCTACTGGCTTATTTTGAAGAAGAGCAAGAATTCTACTTGGTGCAAGAATTTATTGATGGCCATCCCCTAAGTTCTGAACTGATTCAAGGTCAGCCTTGGTCGGAAACTCAAGCAATTGCTTTACTCAAGGATATTTTAACGATCTTGGAATTTGTCCACGGCAAAAATGTCATCCACCGGGATATTAAACCGGATAATATTATTCGCCGCAAACGAGATAATAAATTAGTCCTGGTGGACTTTGGCGCCGTCAAGCAAGTGCGCGGCCAAATGATGACAAACTCTGGGGCATTTGGTTGGACGGTTTCTATCGGCACTGAGGGATATCGCCCCCCAGAACAAGCGGCAGGTCGTCCCCGTTTGAATAGCGATCTGTATGCTCTGGGTATGATTGCCATCCAAGCATTAACCGGAATCAATGCTTTTGATTTGCGATTAAGTTATAGCGATCCAAATACCGATGAAATTCACTGGCAAGACAAAGTAACCAATGTTAGCCCGGGACTCATTGAATTTTTAACTAAGATGTTGCGTCAAAACTGGCGCGATCGCTACGAAAGTGCCACCGCAGCCTTGCAAGCACTGGAGTCTCTAACCGCAAGTCCCCCTGAAAACAACTATCAGCCCACCGTGGTTCCCACCGCCGTTGCCACTCAGTTGCCCGTGACCACACCTCCACCCGCACCTGTTGCGGGTACGGAAGTGGCCCCCGCAGCACAGCCCACACAGCAGCCCACACAAGCAACTACAGCATCTAAGACTGCATCAAAACCACTGCCCCTAAAGCCGATCGGTTTAGCAGTTGCAGGAATTCTGGCATTAGCTCTAGTGGGTGGTGGTGTGCGATCGCTGATGAGTTCTTCAGGGGATTCTAATCAGGCGGTTTCTAATTCTACGGTTAACTCGGAGGTTCAGTCTGACAATGAATTAATCAGTTCGGGCGATCGCATTTTAATTCCTAACGAAGGCTTAGATAACCAAAAATTCCAGGAATTAAAAGAATCTGGAGTCGCGGCAATGGCGAAAAAAGATTACGTCACCGCTTACAAAAATTTTAACCAAGCTCTTACTATTAGGCGAAATGCCCCCGAAACTCTGATTTATCTCAATAATGCCGAGATTGGGGATAAAAAATCTTACACCCTGGCTGCCGTTGTGCCGATTAAAGATGGTAAAGATCCAGGCCGAGCCCTAGAAATGTTGCGCGGATTTGCCCAAGCCCAAAAAGAAGTGAATGAAAACGGTGGCATTAATGGCGTGCCGCTAAAACTGGCGATCGTCAACGACTACGATAACAAGGAAAAAGCGACAGAAGTCGCTGAAAATTTGGTCGACGATTCTAATATTATCGGCGTCATGGGACACCATATCACCGGAGTCACCGAGGAGGTAGCGCCAATTTATCAACAAGGCAACTTGGTATTAATTACCCCGATTAGTGTTGTGGACGAACTCACCGATGGCAGCAACCCTTATTTGTTTCGGATGAACCGAGCGAATATTGCCAAAGGTGCCGATGAATTAGCCGATTACATGGTTAAGAATTGGCAGCGGCGAAAAGTGGCCATTTTCTATAATCAGGAATTGGACTATACCAGGGAGATGAAAGATGCATTTAAAGGCGAACTTTTCAATGAAGGGGAAGTGGTCGGCGAATTCGATATATCAAAAAAGAGTTTTAATGCCTATACCGGTTTGCAAACAGCTAAAGCAAATGGTGCCGAGGTAATTCTATTACTACCTAGTCTCAGTACTTTAGACAATGCCTGGGATGTTTTACGGATTAAAAATCAATCCCCAGATGAGTTTGGCGATCTAAAAGTTTTAGGAGACATTGCCACTTTGTATCGCCTGGATACCTTAAAAAAAGGTCGCGATACAGAAGATATGGTGCTGGCAGTTGCTTGGCGACGCGACCCATCCGATACTCAAGGATTTTCTCAAAGTTCTGGAAAGCTTTGGGGGGCGGTCAATTGGGTGACAGCTATGTCTTATGACTCGGCTCGGGCATTTATTGCGGCGATCGAACAGAGTGATAATCCCACTCGCGAGAGTATTCAAAAAGCACTTGTGGCTCCAAATTTTCAAACTAACGGAGCATCAGGAATCATTACATTTAAAAATAATGATGTCATTCCCGATATACAAATGGTGACCGTGAAAAAAATGCCTTCTATAGAAGCGAGTGAATCGAAAACTGGCTACGATTTTGTTCCCGTTGAAGGAGGATTTTCTAGCTTTTAAGACATCCATATCCCTCGTTTTTAGGATCTGCCTAAAAATGCCAACTCTTGAGGCTCTGCCTCCCATTAAGAATCACAGGAGGCAGAGCCTCAAGAGTTGCATTCCCACGCCGAGCGTAGGAACGAGGGAAAATGTAGAGGTGATTCGCAAATCACCTCATATATAAAGGCGATGCGTAAGTCTCAATTTGATAAAAACTCAGCTAGGTATAAGGTCGATGAAGCTGGTATTACGTTCTAAAAATTGCCGCCTATTTTTTACCGGACAAGGCATTTCCCTAATTGGCACTTGGATGACCAAAGTAGCTGCAGGTTGGTTAGTTTATCAGCTAACCCACTCGGCATTGTTACTGGGTTTAGTGGCATTCACTGATGATATTGCCAGCTTACTTTTAGCGCCATTTACGGGAGTATTTCTCGACCAATGGAACCGGCAACGGGTTTTAATTATCACCCAAACTTTTGCGATGCTGCACGCCTTATCTTTAGCGGTGCTGACTTTAACAGGTAATATCAATATTTATGGGATGATTGCCCTGAGTTTATGCCAAGGTTGTATTAAAGCTTTTGATGTGCCAGCCCGACAAGTTTTTATCGCCGAAATTGTCGAGAATAAACCGGAAATTGGGGAGGCGATCGCCCTTAATTCATTCATTATCAGTTCCGGTCGCTTACTTGGCCCTGCTTTGGCGGGAATTGCGATCGCGCAATTGGGCAGTGGCTTGTGTTTCTTAATCGATGGACTCACTTACCTTTTCATCATTGCCGCCTTATTACTGATTCAACTGTCGGCTAAAAATAACCATTATCCCAAAGTCGATCGACCTTGGAAAAAATTGCAACGAGGATTTGCCTATGTAGTCAAGTTTTCCGACCTGGGTTGGATTCTATTATTGCTAGGCTTAGTGAGTTTTATGGCCATGCCCTATGCTTCTTTAGCGCCAATTTTTGCCAAGGAAATTCTGCAAGGCAATGCTGAAACTCTGGGGTTTCTCCTCTCATTTGCCGGACTCGGTTCGCTCACCGGCAGCATTTATTTAATATGGCGCAAGAGAATATTAGGTTTAGAAAAAATAATTCCCCTATCTACGGGACTAGCGGGTCTCAGTCTGATGATCTTTTCTCAGTCAGAAAATTTATTAATTTCGTTAATATCCTTGTACTTAATTGGATTAGCCTTAAGTTTGCAAGTGGCTTCTAGCAATACGATGCTGCAAATCTTATCACCAGATGATAAACGAGGCCGGATTATGAGTTTATTTACCATTGCTTTTATCGGCATGACTCCATTAGGTAATTTATTTAGTGGATTTGTGTCAGATCGCCTTGGTGTGGTGACAACTTTAACAATTAATGGCCTGATTTGTCTGATTGCTGCTGCCATCTTTTCCCAGCAAGTTCACCCGCTTAAGCGTTCCTTAAAACGTATGGTCAGTTCCGAATCTTAACCTTTAACTTGTCATTCCCGCGTCAGTGGAAATCCATTAACAATGGCATGGGTTACAACAGTGTAAATCCTATCCGGTTCTCCCCTTCTTAAGGGGGGTTAGGGTGGATCACCTAATCTCTGATATTTTATTAATTATTCACCATGTTGGCTAACACTGAAAATAAATCCCAATCATCATCAGGTAAAATCGAAAAATTGCTCCAGTCTCTCCAAGAACTGCACAAATTCGTGACAGCCACAGGGAGCCAAGATCCCACCTTTAAAACCGTGGCGGGAAAATTGAGAAGCCTAAGTGCAATTCTCAAAACTGGAAAACTCAAATTTCAAATTGTCAGCCAATCTTCTCCCCTCGCTTATGCAGTTGCCAAAATGGTAGAATCGAGTGCCACCCTACCTGCACTTTATCAATTTCAAACCACAACTTTACCCGGTCAATCTCAACGCACGGAAATTCCCATGCAGGCAGTAGAATATGCTCGCACGGAATTAGCTTCTCCGGAGCCCGTACTCCTGCAATTTACCGACCGCGATCGTGAACAGCCAATTTCTCATGGTCTGCCCAAAAATGGCAAATTACTAATCGGTCGTCGTCCAGACTGTCAAATTCAAATCCCGCAACAATATAGTTTTGCTTCTGGACATCATGCGGAAATTGTCCCAGTTCCAGGAACAGATAATTTTTGTAACTGGCAAATTTGCGACACCAGTACCAATGGCACTTACATTAACGGCGAAAAAATCGAGGGATGTTATCAATTGCAGCCGGACGATCGTATTACATTAGGCTATCCCGAACCGACCGATCGCAGTGCCGAACTTATTTTTAAATTAGAATATAATGTCGCGTCTCCCCAATCCACTCATGGTTCTGCCGGGAATCAAGCATCAGATCCGAACGAGTCATTATATAAAGAACTAATTGACTGCGACATTCTCTGTTTGGTAATTAACCCCACGGCGCCCCTTTCAAACACGGAAAAACGGCTGATTGAGCGAACAACTCAAGCACGACTGTTCAAAACTATTGCAATTTTTGATGTTTCGGCGATCGCTCGCGAACCGGAACGAGTCAACAATAATATTGATGCTTTCAAGCAGTGGCTAAAAAGCCAAAATTTGCAAGGGGCTGTTGCCTTGCCGTTGATTCCCTTGCATCCTTTTTATCCCAGTCCCGAACCCATGACCGAACTGGCGCCAAATGTGCAGCAAGAGTGCGATCGGTTTCGCCAATTTCTAGAACAGTCTGCGATCGAGAAACGGGAGGAAATTCTGATTCAGCGTGTCAGCAGTCAAATCAAACAACAACTCGCTATTTTAGAACGAGCTTACGCAGAAAAAGAAGCAGCCTTGCAAACCGGCCAAAACCTGTCAGTTGCCTTGCCTCCGGGAACAGATATTGATGAACTCGATCGGCAAATCAGAAAAGCCTTCAAGCAAGTAGCGGAAAACAAAGAAAAGTCATTCCGAGAAATTCGAGTCGAATTAAATAAATCCAAAGCCGCATTAATCGATGGATTCAGTAAAGAAAGTTTACTGTATAAAATTAAACAGTTTACCGACGAACTGCAACCTGTTGTTAGCAGAGAAAAAGAAATCGGTCAAGATAAAGATCGGGTTTCCCTGCGTTTACATTCTGACAAAATGAGCAAATCGCAGACCATTCATACTCACATGAACCGTCTTTGCTACGGAGATATGAGCCAGTGGGCAAAAGATGAATGGCAAAGAGTTTATGGCACCTATGGAGATGGGGGTTTGCAGGAAATTTTCCAACAAACTCATGCCGCCTTTGATTTTATTCCCGGTCTCGACTTGCCCAGTTCATCTTTTGCCGCAAACTCAGAGTTTGATGTTTACAAATGTTTGCAATATTCCTTTGTGGAATTTGACAATCAAGTTTCTTTTCAAGACCAATCTTCTGGCAACAAGTTAATGTTATGGGGATCGGCGGCTATGGGAGTTGTCGGTTTGGCAATGGGACAGCCATTTCTGCTGATGAGCGCTGGGATGGGTATGCTGGGCAAACAGGTCGCCCAACAACAAAGTGAAACTGCCAAAATTGAACAAATTACCGAGAATTTACGCAAAGGTTTATGCCAACATTATCAATCTTTAGCGAGAAGTATTGCGGACAAGTTATCTCAGCAGATTAATTTGGCAATTGAAGCGGAAGAACGCCGGTTCAAAACTTTAATGGAAACTACTAGCGATAAAGTTGGAGGCTACATGACTGAACTGAAAAAAGGTTTAGATTCTGCTCAAAACCAGCAGAAACAATTGCAAAAAGAAAAAAGCCAGTTTATGGAGATTCGCAAAAAAATGCAATTATAACTGATTGTTAGATGAGCCTCATCGAGGCTTTTTGCTAATCCTGAAATAAAGAATATTTATTTCAGGATGTCCTGAAACTCATTGCTAAGTATTGAAGCAATGATTAATTCGAGATAAATTTTGGAGATTCAACCAATGGTTTACAGTGGCAACCGCAAGGAATATTACAAAGATTATGACAACGATGGTAATAGTGACTATGCTGAAATTAGTTACGATCGCGATGGTGATGGCCATTATGAAACCACAATTAAAGGTTACGATTACGATGATGATGGCTCCTTTGATGTCGCTTATGGCTCCGTTGATTCTGATGGTGATGGAACCGCTGACTATGAGGTAGTTGCCTATCAGGATGATACCGGAAATGTAAATACTGTTGCTTCTGGTGGCGATCCTTATCAAAATAACTACAATGTTTCAGAGAATAATGCTGAACATGAAGACTATTCTGTATAAACAGAACAGGAGGAGAGCATGAAAACATAACCAAAAATTTCCCCTCTCACTGGTTCGCAAGATTTGAAATAATCCCCCCTGAGAACCAGTAATAAAGCGCTAAAGCGCAATTATAAACCTTCCTGTTAGGGAATATAACTGTTAGCTTGGTAACAAATGAATTCGGAGGAAAAACAATGGCAGATCCAGGTAACTATGAGTATTATGAAGATACCAATGGTGACGGAAAAGTTGACTATGCTTATGGTCGTTACGATACCGATGGAGATGGATATTATGAGACAGTAGTGGAAGCGTTTGATGATAATGGAGATGGCAATGTTGATTACGCTTATGCCAGTTCCGACACCGATTATGATGGCCACCATGACACGGTAGTTGAAGTGTTCGATCATGATAGTGATGGGTACGCCGATCAAGCGCGTTATCGTACTGATTACGATCAAGATGGTCATTTTGAGCAAGAAAGTTCTTATTACGCCTAAAGCCTAATTCAACGCTAGAGACCTCAATATCCTAGAGTCAATTAGGACATTGATGATTCCAGCAGCATCGGGCAGCGCTCGCCTATTGAAAAGATTAATTGGCGAGCGCTTTTATTGACACTTTTGGAACATTAAGATCGAATTGATTAACCTCTACATCTCAATCTTGCCCAATCCCATATTTCAATCTAGATCGTCTATTTTTTGTTTGGAAACTGGAACTTGCAAATGATGACATCTCATTCTCACAACTTTAAATTTTTGACACGCTTCTTTCTCGCAACTGCCACAGTTGCCACCTCCGTTGTACTGTTTCCCGAACTGGTACGAGCCAGCAATAGCCGAATCAGTGGTGAAACAATATCAGAACATTCTGTTAAATTAGTCTCAGCTTTACCCAAGCAAGGCAAGCAAGCAAATTCAGGACAATCCTTGAATAACCTTGGTAATTTTGAGGAATTTATGAGAGCAGCCCCGTTTTACTTACGAGGCAACGATCTTCTGAAAAAGAAAGATTATCAAGGGGCTATAGAACAGTACAATATAGCAATTAGCAACTACTCGGAACATGCTGAGGCATACGCTCAACGAGGAGTGGCTAGGAATCAAATTGGCGATCGGGCGGGAGCAATTCAAGATTTACAACAAGCCGCTATCTTCTTTGAAGCACAAGGTCAACCTGCTGCTGTCGAGAAAGTCCAGGAAATTCTGGATCGATTGCAGCAGTAAGTAGGGTTAGGATTAGGAAGAGCGATCGCCCCCTCACACCTAAATCAATTAAAAGGGCGATCGTTTCTTTTCATTACACATAATACGATCTTCAAAAAATACAAATAATACGGTTATTAATTAACGTTATAATGAAAATTATAAAAATTTTCAAAAGATTCTCCCAAATTAGTATTGCCTCTATACTAATTTTGTCTATCTCTTCTTGCTTTGACGATAATACCTTAGCTGAACTCGATAAAGCCATTGACCTTTTAAGCAATGAATCTGCGAATTGGCGCCAGGTGGTTAAAGATTTGGAAATTTCAACCAAGGAAACCATTCGCTATGACCTAGAAGATTTTGCTAAAAACACCATACACACAGCAGGATTAGAAGGTCGATGTAATGGTAAATTTATCAACGAATATCTTAGCTATGAACTCCTCAAAAAAAGAAACAATTTAGCAAAAGAAATTGGAGTCCCTTCCCGGACTATTCCTGCTCCAAAACCTAAAATTTGTAATGATGTACAAAAGATAATACTAAAAGGTAATCAACCCAGGATTTTGTTTGTTGATTTATATGGCTATAACCTCAAACCTGAAGAAATTGAAATAATTGCCGAGTTGAATGAAAAAGAAGCTCGAAAAGCTAGTGGAAGATATGTTCGTATCAATCAAAACGTATCGGGAGGTGAATTTAAGATTTCTCTAAATCTAGGAAGAAATGGTATTTCTGGTGATTTACTAAGAAAATTTAATCAAATTATCTTGAGAAGTAATAATCAAACGTTACATAGCCTTCCTGTAATTCAGGAGCCTATAGAAGCTAAAGAAGTTACTATCAGCGATCGTCGCAAAATGAGTGGAGGATATGCTACCGGAACAGCAATACTTTATCGCAATGGCAAATTAGTAATCGAAGGAGAAGCTATTGCTACAGAAAAGTTGCACGGTGTTAAAGCAAGAGTGAATGTTGTGGGAGTAGACGAAAACGGAAATCAAATACTTTCAAAAGACTTAGATATCCCTACAGCTTGTGGGAAATTGGACTTGGCTTGTTCTTCCCGTCAAAGTGGTCGTAGCGTTCAAGATATTTCTCTAGAAATAGCCAATAGAGTAATTCGTCTCCAGCTTCATTTTTCTGAACGTTAAGATATGAGTTTTTCTTGGAGAAGCCCCCATGCTATTTGAGTGGATTATGCCACTTACAATCATTTGCTTTTTTGCAGATGCGATCGCTTTTTAGAGGAACGACAGTTGAGAGGCCGGGTTTTTACGATCTCACCTTAGTTAAAGCAGTTAGGAAGTGTCACTTTTTACGAGACGCACTCGTCGAAAAGTTTGGGCAGAAACTTCTTTAAATTGATACAAAAATGTCGCAAAATCGTTCCTGTATCTGGTTTCATAGTAATAAGAATTATATTCACAAACATAAAAGTTGATTGGTAGATTTTCTGGCTATTGCCTGGTTTTGTTAATGCTTATAGCCAGAGCAAATAGAGGCGCAACCCTACTTTAAGTAAAAATGTATAATCATTGAGATAGCATGGGCTTTAAAAAGGTTCGATCGAGATCGACATGCACATACATAAATCTACGATTTTGCATGTCAATCTCTGGTCAGATTACTGCCCTTGACCAAGAATCTGTTGGATTTCTTGGAAGGCACTCATATTTCCTTGTTGCTTGAATAACTCTGCTGCTTGTTGTAAGTCGGCAATAGCTCCGTTACGATCGCCTAATTGAGCCTTGGCAACCCCACGATTGGTATAAGCTTCAGCATATTCAGGATTCAATTCAATGGCTCGATCGTACTCGGCAATAGCAGCATTAAAATCTTCTTCTTGGAAAAAACTATTGCCATCTTCGTAATGACTTTCAGCCAGTTGTAGATTTAGATTACCTAGATCCTCTAACTGTAGAAGAAGATTGTTAAGTTCTTCAGTTACTTCATTAAGTTCTTCAAGTTCTTCAAGTTCTCCTTCTGACTGTGCTTTTACTTCATGGTTAAAACCAAAACTCAAGTTCAAGAAAGTAAAAGCGCCTAAGAGTACGGCAGCGAACAGCTTAATTTTCACAGATAATTCTCCTTTAAGTACAAAAAACTAAATAAACCGAATACCTGTAGAGATAACACCGAACTGACAGTGCCAGCCAATTGTCGCCTGGGGTCAGTCCTATACTCTCTCGCCGTTGAATTTACCCCGAACTACAATAGTGAATTTCTTTAAACCCGATATTAAGTAATATAAATCCAGTTTGTCAATGGCCGGGATCGAAGACATTTTGCGACACTGTGCGACAATTAGCGACACTTTACAAAAGTTTTATCAAATGATTCAAATTTGTATTGCAACAGATCGCCACCCTCGGCTAGGATTTTTACAAAGATTGGAGTATAATTAGTAGCGTAGATATTCGCACAGCCTTATCAAGTCAGGGATCCAACTCCCTAACCTCCATAATTATCTCTCAGCCAAAAAATTTGAAGCCGATGTCGCTGAATGTCTGCAAAGGCGATCGCCTGTCGCACAAGAGCGTTTTGCAAAGATTGATTAAAGATAAACGTCAATTAATTTTTCCTTGGCTAGAAAAGATCGCCAGGTAAGTGAATGGGTGCTAAAACGGCTGGCTCCGATCGCCTGTAATACTCGATCCGTCAGTTTTATAGACAATTTTCTCTCTATTTTTTAGCGACCGAAAATTTTTGTACATTTACTGCTCAATGCTCCGAACGATGGATATAGCAGAAGTTGAAAAACTCGTAGAATTTGCCCAAGCGTTGCTGGACTCGACCACCCATGACCTGCTGACCGATTTAGAAAAAAGTGTCCTCAAAGGGGCGATCGCCGATTGGACTTACGACGAAATTGAACTCCGTGAATCTACGGATTTCAGCTCCGAATACCTCAGAAGAACCGTTTCTCCCAAGCTGCGAAAAAAACTCCTTCCTGCCTTGAAAGCGGTCGGGGTCGTCGATGCGAAAGCGAATACTATTTTAAAAAAAGATTTACTGCGAAAACTGCGGCAAGCGTGGCTTGAAGATCGTTCTACAAAGTCCCTCGAAAATCGATCGCCCCAACCGTCAACCGCCACCGAAGCGATCGAAACTCCACTTTCTGCGATCGCGACGACGAAAACGACAACAACCAACCTGCCGAAATCACCGTGCATTTACCAAAACTTACCGACGCGCGACCACACCACGTTTATCGGTCACGAAAAACAACTGCAGCACTTGCTCAAACTGTTGTCTTGGGAGAGTCGCGTTCACCGCATCGGGATTGAAGGGATTGGCGGCGCCGGGAAAACGACTTTAATTGTAGAGGCGGCGTATCGTTGTTTGGAGTCAAAAAACCTGCCTAATTTTGAAGCAATTATTTTTACTTCGGCGAAACCCCACCGACTCACGGGCACCGGAATTTTACCTCGGTTAAAAAAAGAAAATACCTTATCCGATATTTGCCGCACGATCGCGCGCACGTTGCAATGTCACGATTTGTTGATGGCAACACGCGATCGCCAAATCGAAGAAATCCTCGACTGTCTCACCCAGCAGCGCACCTTATTGATTGTCGATAACCTAGAAACGGCCTCAGATCTCGACCAAGTACGCTCCTTTTTATATGAATTACCGCCAACGGTGAAAGTGGCGATCGCCAGTCGCCAACAAGCTTTATTAGACGTTCCCATTCATCTCGAATCTTTCAGTAAAAAAGAGAGTTTGCGGCTGATTTACCATCACGCCGAACAAAAAAATTTGGAGATCGTACAGCAACAAGCTGAAAAAATTTATGCCACGACCGGAGGCATTCCGGCAGCCATTGTTTATACGATCGGCCAACTCAGCGCCGGATATCCTTTTTCAAAAGCGATCGCCCACTTAAACTACTCTCATAGCGAAATTGCCCGCTATTGCTTCCAAGATTCAATTATTCCCCTACGGCAACAAACGCCCCATTTATTGTTAATGGCATTGGCGATTTTTCCCAGTCCTGCCTTACCCGAAGCCGTTTGCGAAGTCGCCGATGTCTCCAACCGCGATGCTTTCGTTCCTTTGCAACAGTTATCCCTCGTCAAACTGGAGGGAGGACGCTATCAAATGCTACCCCTAACCCGGGGTTACGTGTTAGCGGAACTGCAAGCTTATCCCCTGTTTCAAACATCGGCACGCGATCGCTGGGTTAACTGGTATTTAACCTATAGCAAACAATATGGAAATACCGACGCTCATGAATGGAATGAATATCAAGAATTAGATCGAGAATGGGACAACTTGAGCGAGGCGATCGAATGGACAATTTTACAAGATCGTTATCAAGATTTTGGAGAATTTTGGAAATATTTGAAAGGCTATACCCATTTTGCCGGATACTGGATCGAACGCTTGCGCTGGATGGATTGGTGGCGAGAAACAGCAGAAAAACGCGAAGATTGGTTGACAATGGTACAAGCCCTTCGCGATAAAAGTCGCACCCTAATTTTAGTCGATCGAGCGGACTATCTCGCCCAAGCTCATCAACTTTTGGAACGAGCTTGGAAACTGTGTCAAATCCACCAATTGCCGATCGAAATTGACTTGGCCTTAGATATGACAATTTTGCAAATTCATCAACGGAATTTTAGCTCGGCAGATCGCTGGTTTTCAAAAATTTCTGAAATTCAAGCAACAATCGATTCGAGCGATAGTAATGCGCCTCGACGCTCAATTCAGATAGATTACTATCGGGGCGAATTTTATTTTAATCAACAGAAGTTTATCGAAGCCCAAAAATCTTACGAAAAAGCCTTGCAGAAAGCACAAGATATTGGATGGAATCGAGCCGTTACTTTTTTGCAGATTTGGTTGGCGTTAGTGGCGATCGAAGTATCAAAACTCGATCGCGCGGAATCTTTATTAGAAGAATCTTTTCCATCGGTAAATGTCAATGGCGATCGCCGTTGTCTGGCTTTCTGCAAACGGGCTTTTGCGTTGTTAAAAAAAGCCCAAGGAGATTGGGCTGGCGCGAAACGGTGGGCGGCGTCAGCTAGAGAAGATTTTTGTCAACTGTTGATGCGTCGAGAAGTGATAGAAATGGATGATTTTTTATCAGTCAAAAATTTTTAATATTTAATCTTGATTTTTACTTAAAAATAAATTTTAGTTAGTCAGCAAGTGAATTACAAGAAAAGCCAATAATGATAAAAGAACAACATTCAAAAAGCTTATTTTAAAAGCTTTGAATTCATTGAGATTGTACGATGCACGACAAACATCACAAACTCGTAACGCGGGATTGTTGGGATGTTGAACCCAATGACAGGGGAGTTGTTTAAGATTGCTGTTTTTTTCGTAAGGGCAAGACATCAGAATCTTCCTATAGAGCTTTTAGATCTGTTCTCAATTTAATCTCTAAATTCGATCGAAGAAAGAGATCCCCCTAAATCCCCCTTGAGAAGGGGGACTTGAGGATTTAGGGTGTAGGTTATTCTGTTGAAAATTCAACCTAAATGAGCGATCGAATTCGGTAGATCGATCGCTATATTGACCGTCGGTCGATTGGTTTGAGTCTGTTCTAATAAGACACAGACGCCGGGATCTTGCGAGTCACTTTTAGACTCTTCATTCGATTCATCGTCAGTGTCTGTACTTGCTTCGGCGAGGATAACGCCAAAGTGTCGGTCGAACAGAGATTGTGTTTGTTGAAAGGCAAGATCGAGTTGTTGCCGATCGCCCTCGTCGCGAATGCCAAAATAGGGGAAATGATGGATAAAACGACCGAACAGCATCTGACAGTCTTCAGCATATTTACTCGTGTCTAAAATATGCTGGTGCCACACCCGGTCAATTTCTCGATTGGGGGCGATCGCCAGATGAGGATAGAGGTATAGTAAACAAAGGAACATGAGATAACGAGTTAAAGCGCGACTGACGCGATCGCGGGTCCATCCCGATCCGGTTTCTGGGTGCATCAATTTATAGGCGATCGGACCTAAATCGAGTTGCTTGATTCTGGTAAAAAAGTCACCGATCTCGACCTTAAAACTTAATTCTTTTTCCAAGATAAGCACCTCAATTTGATTACTTCAGAACATCGAGCGATTAACTTCAGCATCAATGAGGAGTTCAAAAAGAATCAAGATCCTAGAAACACCGGAGAAAATTGCTCGAAAGCCTTATAATTAAAACGTTGTGGATTGGGGAGGAAAAAATTATTCTGGGAGATCCCAGATCGGTGAATCGATCGGGGGCTGGAGTTGGAGGGTTCAATGCCGCAAAGAAAAAACATGACCTGGGGGGAAATTCCCAAGCAACGAGTGAGAAATTTTTTAGAAGTTCTGCTCGACAAGCACAATTATGCTGAAGATCTGCTCAGTGCAGAATGGCAAAGCCTCGACGGCGATCGCCATCGTTTATACGTCCATTACACGACCAAAACAAACTTAGTGCGTTTAAGCCGTGGCAATCGCTATCCGAGTATGAAACAAAAAGCAGAAATTCAAGATGCGATCGCCCATTTAGAAGAATTGCACATTTTAACCGACCTGCGATCGGTAAAAACGGGAGCTAAAGCCGAAAAATTATCTTTTTATCTAGAT
Source organism: Oxynema mangrovii CENA135 (assembly GCF_016632315.1). Taxonomy (NCBI): domain Bacteria; kingdom Bacillati; phylum Cyanobacteriota; class Cyanophyceae; order Oscillatoriales; family Oscillatoriaceae; genus Oxynema; species Oxynema mangrovii. The sequence goes on from NZ_JAEOXH010000001.1 coordinate 802,130, forward strand.
TTACCGACGCGAAACTCGTCGGACATTTTAAATTTTATACTATGCCAAAAATGGCCGAATAAATCTTTCGAGAAAACGAAGACTAAAGACAGTCAATCGAACAATACGAGTGTTGGAGACCATCGCGATCGCCCGATCGCCGTTGCCAGTTCGGAATACGAAGCGATCGCGGAAATCGAACAATGGGGAAATCAAACAATAATTCGATGGAGGATTAAATTTTCGGGCAGAGTAGATCAACTCACTCCGGAATCGATCGCTAAAATGCAGACTACAGTTCGCAAACTCGCGGGAGATAATTCTCTAAATATTATGGATATTCACGAAGGCTCGATCGTTGTTGAATTTGAAGGCAGCGAAGCCGGATTTCGACGCATTCAAACCCTCTTAAATCGAGGGGAATTGACCGAGATTGAGGGATTTTCTATCGAAGCGGTAGAAGTCGTCCCTCAACCGATTCATTTAAGTGAATGGCAATCGAATCGTTGGCCGACAGGTTGGCAGGAACTTTCATCATTACTAACTCCCGCACAATATCAATTTGCATTTGGGTGGCGATCGGGGTGGGAACCGGAAACGATCGCGGGACAAGCGATCGCGATCGCCGGAATTTCACTGGTATTGGCGATCGCCTCAGTCCGAGAAAGCAATAACCAAACTTCTATTCTTTTACAACTGCATCCAACAGGAAACGAGGTAACTTTACCCGCTCATTTAGAACTAATTCTTCGCGATCGTACGGGACAAACCATTCTGACCACGGCAACCGAAAATAGCAACAGTAATATTTTGCAACTAGAGATTAAAGGCCATCCTGGAGAAGAATTCACCCTGAATATTTCCCGAGAAAATGATATAATAACTAAACGGTTTGTCATCTAAATCACCCCAGTCCCGAAAAGCTGATGGCGAAGTTAGTCATACTGATGTTGCAAGACGGCAACTTCGATCGAGGATTTCAAGCCCTCTTACAAATTCGGGGCGACAACCCGCCGACAGAAACGCAAATTCAAATCCCCGGAACCCTACCGCCAGCGCCCGAAATTCCGGCATTGCTCGATCGATGGCGGTCTAGCTTTCGATCGCTCAACATGGCTCGCATCGAAGCAATTTCGACTCAAATAGTCAGACCCGATCCGCAGGTGGCGGGCGAGTTAGCCGATCGCTTAAATGAATGGCTCAATTCCGGGGATAAAAAATGGCGTCAAATTCGCGATTTACTACTACAAAATAGTCACGAACAACTCCGCATTCTCCTAGAAACCGAAGATATTCACTTACGGCGTTTACCGTGGCAGGCTTGGGATTTATTTTCGACGGGGAATTACAAACAAACCGATCTGGCGCTCAGTCCGCGCAGCTACCAACAACCGAAGCCCTCTTTTTCTCAAAGTCAAGCAATCAGAGTTTTAGCAGTTTTTGGATATGCAAAACACCTGAAATTGGAACTAGATCGACAGGTTTTAGAAGAATTGGGCGATCGCCAAGCAGACATCGAAATTTTGCAACAGCCATCTGCAGAAGAACTCCGCCACTTATTGCGTCAAAAAAGCTGGCATATTTTCTTTTTTGCCGGACATTCACAAAGTGACGCCAATGGAAAAATCGGCAAATTCAAGCTCAATGAAAAGGAGTGGATGGAAATTGCCGATTTAAAAAACTCTCTGGATTGGGCGATTAATAAAAATGGATTGCAATTAGCCATTTTCAACTCTTGCGACGGCTTGGGGTTGGCGAATCAACTGGCACAACTGCACTTACCGCAAAGCATTGTCATGCGCGAACCCGTCCCCGACGAAGTCGCGACCCAATTTTTACAAGAATTTCTTAGAGCTTTTGCGAATCGCGAGTCTTTTTACGTCTCCGTTCGCTATGCGAGAGGAGCTTTAGAAGATGCCTTTCACCATCAGTATCCTGGAGTAAGTTGGTTACCCGTAATTTGCCAAAATCCGGCAGGAATGCCCCCCCATTGGGAGCGATGGTTAAATCCCCAACGATCGCCCGTCAATGTCGATGGTTTTCCTCTGCTAGCGGTCACTCGCGAGCAAAGTGACGCAGCGATCGATCGCGCGGCGATCGCGCGATCGCCATTAACCCCAAAACGATTAATTCAAATCGGATTTAGTTTATCTGTCATTAGCACTGTATCATTATTAGCCAGTTATGTTTGGGGAACGAGCGATCCTTGGATTCAAACCTTTGGCGATCGCGGTTGGACGATCGAAATGGCGCGGGGAATGCTTTTAATTGTCGGCATTATTTATTTAATAGGGACGAAGTTTTCCCGAGAAGCTGCCGCAGTTTTTGCCTTTCGTTCTCCGTCAAACGATCCGTATGAAATTTTTAATTTATTTCGCTGGTTTGTGAAGGTGTTTTGTTTCGCGATCGCCATTTTATTATTAGATCACCATCTGTGGACGGGACCGGAAGAACTTAAATCTCTCGTGGAATCAAACGGGAGTGATTGGTTAAATTATCGCCTACCCTATTTATTGTATTTACCCTATTCAACCATTAACTTTGCCTTGGCAATCTGGTTATTTGCTGGAGGGAGTTATGCAGCGATCGAAGATTTGCTCGACCTGCGATCGCAAAGTCTCAATTTGAAAAATAAACTCGAACTGATTAACGAAGAAAATGTCAAAGACGATCGAGCGTGTCAATATATCTTAGATGCATTTAAAATCTATTGTTACGACGTCATTTATTTAGCAAAGCGCTATACTTCACTGTTTTCCGGATTGGCGACAGCGATTTTATTTGAAACGATCGCCAGTCGTTCCGTGTTCGGTCAAGATACCTTATCGGAATCGGCGAAAGCCTGGTTTTGGGTCGGTGCGATCGTGGTGGCGATCGTTTTACTCATTATTTTTTGGGGATTTTCCCATTATGAAACCGTGTTTCAGCAGACCTCTCATTGTTTATCTAAATTTGAGGTAAATTATCAACAGTTTGAAAAAGAAAATAATTCCTTTAATGTTTTAAGACGGATTAGCCGTTCTAATTTGAGTATGTATTTAGGTATCTTGATGTTTTTAATTGCGATCGGCCTGATGTTTTGGTTGCCCGTTTAGTTGGGAGATTGTCAAGACTAAAAGAATGACAAAATGAGGGAGCGTACCTTACAATTGCGAGAGATGTTATCAATGAAATAATGATTAAGATCGTCCGCAGAAAGGTAACCTCACTAGAAGCTCAATTACTGGTAAAAGAAATCCAAAAAACCCCTTATATTGTGGGATATTCTGATAAAGAATGGAAAGAAGCAGAGAATATCCGGGTTGCTGAAGATCGTCAGGGCAATCTGATGGGGGTCAGTTTAAATATTGACTTTGGTAAAAATTGGACGAAAATCGCTGTTTTGTACGTGCGCGAAGCCGATCGAGGGCGTGGAATTGGCAAACGGTTATTTTATAGTGCTTTTGAGGAGGCGATCGCCCGCAAACGTCATGTTTATACAATTAGTGGCAATCCAATTGTGATTAAAATGATGGCCGATTTAGAATTTGCCACTTTTCCAAGTCTGTTGCAATTTCCACAAGCTTACCAGTCCGAAAGAAGGATTGTTTATGTTCACATGTTAGCATGGTTGGCGAATTTGTATAGAATTAAAGAAATGATGAGAAAACATTGGGTTTACGACGAGGAAGAACAGTTTATTTATGGGATTCACTTATCGTCTTCGCGATGAAATGAGATCGGAAAGAACAGTGAAGTTTGTCGGATTGAAACGATTATAATTGTAGGGCTGTAACCCGGTGGATGGGAACGGCTGAGGGGGGCAAATAAAATCGAATGTGAGGTTTTTGAGGCGAACCCTTTAAATCGATCGATATTGTAGATAAAACCGACCTAAATCTGGGAAGAGCGTACCCGGTTCGAGATCGCCTTAAGCCTTTACCACAGTAGCCGTTCCCTAGGATCGATCGCGCCGTCGGGGAACTGTCGCGAGAGGCGATCGCTCGGATTCCCCCTTCCTCAGTTGCCGACCCTGGCGCGGCGATCGTTCCGATCGACTTACAACAAGTGGCGGATTTCATTTCAGAAATCAAAAGTTATAATAATTGCTTGGAAGAACAGTTAGAAAGCTGAGTTTTTCAATTGGAATATGCCAAGAATGCTCGAACTGATTAAATCTGAAAATAAACGAGATTAAGCGGGCGTTCGACCCTCGATCGAGATCGCGACCCGTTCGAGTTCGATCGACCCCAATCGCACGCGCGAGGCTAAAGCGATCGCCTCACTCTTTAAAATTGAGACAACATCGAAACAAATTGAAGACAGTCAAAACGGGAAAACGGCAAGAGGAATGGCGCAAACTGCGGAGTCGGTAAACCAGGGAATGGCTAATATTTTAATCGTAGACGATACGATCGATAGTTTGCGGTTGTTAACCAGCGTTTTAGAGGAACGCGGTTACGTGACGAGACCTCTTCTCGATGGCAAAATGGCGCTGGAAGCGGCGCGGATCGAGCCTCCCGATTTGATTTTACTCGATATCATGATGCCCGAACCGAACGGGTATGAAGTATGCACGCAACTGAAAGCCGATCCCCAAACCGAAAAAATTCCAATTATTTTTATCAGTGCCAAAGGAGAGACCTTCGATATCGTCAAAGGATTATCATTGGGAGCGGTCGATTATATTGCCAAACCGTTCAAAGTTGAAGAAGTGCTGGCGCGGGTCGAAAATCAACTGAAGATTTGGCACTTGCAGAAAGAATTAGAAGCTAAAAATCTCAAACTTCAAAAAGAGATTCGCGATCGCCGGCGGGCGCAAGACTACTTACGAAAAAGTACGCGCCAACTGCGAGACCAAAATCGGATTTTAACGAGACTGGCCAAAAATCGTGCCCTGCAAGAGGGAGACTTGCCCGGCGCCTTGCGCGAAATTGCCAAAACCACGGGGGTGCATCTCGACATCGAACGAACCACCATTTGGCTCTACGACGAAGGGCGCACGGCGATCGAATGCGTGGAACTGTTCGAGCGCGATCGCGGCTCGTCGAACCCCCAACTGAGCTTGAGCGTGGCGGACCATCCGGCCTATTTCCAAGCCTTAGAAGCGGAAGGACCGATCCTCGCCCCCAACGCTGCCGAGAACGCCCAGACTGCCGAATTTGCCGAGCAGTACTTACAACCGTTTGGCATTGTCTCGACCCTCGACACCCCGATTTGTCTCGGGGGTAAAACCGTGGGGATTTTGTGCCTCGAAAGCGTCGGTGTCCCTCGCGAGTGGAACTTACAAGAGGAAATGTTCGCCCGCTCGATCGCCGATTTAATCGCCCTGGCGATCGAAGCCCGGGCGCGTTACGAGGCGCAAAAGGCACTAAAACGAGAGCTGGAAGCCTCCCAACTGCTGCGGCAAATGACCGAAGCGATTCGCGCCCAACTCGATTTAGAACAACTGTTGGAAACCGCCGCCAGTCAGATCGGGCGGGCCTTCGGGGTGAGTCGGGCGTCAATTTTGTTGTACGTCGAGCGACCGACGCCGAAACTTCCGGTTTTGGGGGAATATTTGGGACCCGGGTGCGAAGATTCCCTTTTAGATCTGCACGTTCCCATCGAAGGGAACGCCCACGCCCAGGCGGTATTAGCCAGCGATCGCGCGATCGCCTGTTCCGATGTCGAACAGAATTCCCTGTTCGATAACGTCCGTCAGATTACTCGCACCCACCAAATGCGATCGATGTTGACCGTGCGAACCTCCTACCAGGGAAAAGCGAACGGAATCGTCAGCTTGCACCAATGCGATCGCCTGCGCCAGTGGAGTACGGAAGAGATCGAACGAGTCCAAGCGATCGCCGCCCAACTCGGAATCGCGATCGCCCAAGCACAACTACTCGAACAGGAAAAACAAGCGCGGGCCGAGCGCGATCGCCAAAATCAGCAACTCGAAGCAGAAATTCGCCAACGCCAACACCTGCAAGACGCCCTCACTCACAGCGAAGAAAAATATCGCGCCCTCGTCGAAACCTCCCAAGACGCGATCTGGTATTGCGACCTCGACAGTCGCTATACCTTCGTCAACCCCGCCATCCGGACGATCTACGGCTACGAACCCGAAGAGACGATCGGACGGGAGTGGGTAGAATTTGCCGCCCCGGAACGACAGGAGCGCGATCGCGAGATCTTCAAGCGCTTGGGGAACGGGGAATCCGTATTTCAATACGAAACCACCCATCTCGACCGACACGGACGCAAAATCGAGTTATTGGTCAACGCAACGCCCGTGCGCGATCGTCGAGGACAGATCGAGGCGATCGCCGGAAGCACCTCCAACATCAGCAAACGCAAACAAGCCGAAACCGACATCCTCTGGGCCAAAGAGCTGCTTCAAAGCATCTTCGACAAATCGGCGGACGCCCTGTTTCTCGTCAACCCGAACACCGGACGGGTAACCGACTGCAACCGCCGCGCCCTCGAACTGTTTGAAGTCGAAGATAAAAACGAGCTCGTCGGGATCGAAGGTCACACCCTCCAAAAACACCAATTTTCCGCCGAACAACTCCAGGCCATTTACCGAGAAGTCAGGGCGACGGGGATCTGGTCTCAGGAAATAGAATATATCAGCCGCAAAGGTCGCTTCTTTTGGGGAAACCTCGCCGCCACTCAAATCCTCGTCGGCGGCGAACGATTTAACTTAGTGCGCGTCACCGACATTACCGAGCGCAAACAACGAGAACGGGCCTTATCCTTGATGGTCGAAGGCACCGCCGCCGCCACGGGTCGAAACTTTTTCTATACCTGCGTTCGCTACTTGGCTCAAGTGCTCGACGTGCGCTACGCCGCCATTTCCCAATGCGTCGATGGTTCCGAACGCGGACGCATCCGCACCCTAGCCTTTTGGTCCGGAGAAACCTGGGAAGAGAACGTCGAATACGACATCGCCGGAACCCCTTGTGAGGATGTGATTTCAGGGGAACGGTGCTACTATCCCGATTCCGTACAACAATCCTTTCCCGACGACCTCTATTTCGCCCGTAGCGGGGTGCAGTCTTATTTAGGTTGGCCGTTGAAAGACTCCACCGGAAAAGTTTTGGGACTGCTGGCGGTCTTTGACGTGCGTCCCATGCCCGCCGACCCGGGACGGGAGTCGATTTTGAGGATTTTCGCCGCCCGCGCCGCCGCCGAACTGGAACGGCAGCAAGCGGAGGAAGCCTTACGCAAGAGCGAACAGAGATTCCGGGTGCTGTTCGAGTCGAGCTTTCAATTTTCCGGTTTACTGCAACCGGACGGCACCTTAATGGCGTCCAATCAGACCTCGTTGCAGTTTATCGGTTTGGACGACGATCGCTCCCTGGTGGGCTTGCCCTTTTGGGAAACGCCGTGGTGGTTGCCCGGTCCGGGAGACGAGCCCGACGCTGCCGGGAAACTCACCTCGAAACAGCGCCAATTGCAAGGGGCGATCGCCCGGGCGGCGACGGGAAAGATCGTCCGTTACGAAGTCGAAATCGTCGGGAAAACGGGAGAGGCGATCGTCCTCGATTTTTCGATCGAGCCGATCGCCGACGAAGGCGGACGAGTGGTGCTCTTGTTGCCGGAAGGGCGCGACATCACCGATCGCAAGCGGGCGGAAGACGCCTTATTACAAAGTCAGCGCTTTGTACGGCGGATTGCGGAAGCGTCGCCCAACCTTTTATATATTTACGACTTAATCGAGCATTGCTTGATTTATACGAATCGGGACTTTGGCCTGTTGCTCGATCGAATGCAAGGGAATGAAAGGCCGAGTGCGTTCTGGGAACGAGCGATCCATCCCGACGACCTGGGCAATTATTTAGCTCACCTAGAACAGTTCGAGCAAGCAGAAGACGGGGAAGTTTTCGAGATCGAGTATCGGATCCGCGATCGCTCCGGAGCGTGGCGCACCTGGATCGCGCGCGAAACCCTGTTTGCGAGGACGGCGGACGGTCGGGTGCAGCAAATTTTAGGCACGGCGACGGACATCACCGATCGCCAGCAAAGCGAGTTAGAACTGCGCGTGGCGAAGGAGCGCTTGCAATACTTGCTGACCGCTTCTCCGGCGATGGTTTTTAGCTGCAAGGCGGACGGAAATTACGAGATGACCTTCCTCAGCGACAACATCACCGAAATTTTCGGTTACCGACCCGACGAGTTTCTCGAAGATCCGCAATTGTGGCCGAGCCGCATTCATCCCGAGGATCGCGCGCGAATTTTCCAAGGCTTGCAGCAGTTGTTCGAGTCCGATCGCCACACTCACGAGTATCGCTTTCGTTCCAAAGATGGCCACTATCGCTGGATTCAAAATCAGATGCGGCTGATTCGCGATCGCGACGGCCAACCCCTCGAAATCGTCGGGTACGGCGCCGATATCAGCGATCGCAAACTCGCCGAACTCGCGTTAGAAGAGAGCCAGCGCCGCTATCAAACCCTCGCCGAAGTTTCTCCCGTCTGTATTTTCCACGCGGATCGCGAGGGGCACTGTACCTACATCAACCGCCGTTGGCAGGAAATGACGGGAGTTCCCGCAGAAAACATCCTCGGCGACGGCTGGCTGAGCTACGTCCACGACGAGGATCGGGAGTGGGTGCATTGGCAATGGCTGCAAGCCTACCGCGATCGCTCCCCCTGGAAAGCCGAACTGCGGATGGTCCGTCCGGACGGTTCGGTGCTGACGATCGTCGCCCAAGCGGTGCCGGAAATTGACGAAGACGGCGCCCAAGTCGGCTACGTCGGCACCCTCACCGATATCAGCGAGCGCAAATTAGCCGAAGAAGCCTTGCGCGAAAGCGCCCGACGGGAACGGGCGATCGCCCAAGCGATCCAGCGAATGCGCGAAACCCTGGATTTCGATCGAATCTTCCACGCCACCACCGAAGAACTGCGCCATCTGTTGAACTGCGATCGCGTCGTCATCTATCGCTTCAACGGCGATCGCTCGCTCCACGCGATCGCCGAATCGGTAAGCGACCCCGCCCTCGCCTTACTCGCCGACGAACCGACCACCGAATCCGTCAATCGCTCGGGACCGCAACTGGGCGTGCATCGCAGCGACGCCGAGCAGTTTTTCGCCGCCGAAGGGCTCACCCCCCACCAAGACTGGTGCTATCGGGCGATCGCCGATACGGAAACGGCCCCACTGCCTCCCGAAGACCGCGACGCCTTAGATTGCCTCAGCGCCCGCGCTTATATCGCCGTGGCCATTTTCTGCGGTCCGCGACTGTGGGGGCTGCTCGCCACCTATCAAAATCGCGAACCGCGTCAGTGGAAAGCGGCGGAAATTAACACGATCGTGCCGATCTCGATTCAGTTGGGGGTGGCCCTGCAGCAAGCGCAACTGCTCGACCAAACCAAACAACAGTCCGCCGCCTTGGAACGGGCCGCGATCGCCGCCGACGCCGCCAACCGCGCCAAAAGCGAATTTCTCGCCGCCATGAGTCACGAACTGCGAACCCCCCTCAACGCCATCCTCGGCTTTACCCAACTCATGAGCCGCGATCGCAGTTTGAACGCCACCCAACACGAGCAACTGAGCATTATCAACCGCGCGGGCGAACATCTGCTCGAATTGATCGACGACATTTTAGAAATGTCCAAAATCGAAGCGGGACGCACGGGACTCTCTTGCACTCCCTTCGATTCGATCCGCCTCTTACGCGCTTTAGAAGACATGTTACGGCTCAAAGCCGAACACAAACACTTGCAATTCGAGGTCGAGATCGCCCCGACGATGCCGCGCTACGTTCGCGGGGATCCAGGAAAATTGCGTCAGGTCTTGTTAAATATCCTCGGCAACGCGATCAAATTTACCGAAACGGGAACGATCCGCTTAGAAGTCGAACCCCGCGCCTTCGAGGGGGATCCCGAAACCCTCGGCCCTTGTCGGATCCGCTTCCAAATCGTCGATAGCGGACCGGGAATCGCCCCGGAAGAACTCGACGACCTCTTTAAACCGTTCGTGCAAACCGCTTCCGGACGCAAGTCCCAACAGGGAACCGGGTTGGGCCTGCCGATTTCGCAAAAATTCGTGCGCCTGATGGGAGGGGACATCGAGGTGGAATCCACCGTCGGCGTCGGCAGCGTGTTTCGCTTTGAAATCGACCTCGATCGCGTCGAACCCAGCAGCGTCGGCGAACCGCCTTCCCGGCGACAGGCGATCGGCTTGGAACCGGGACAGCCGGAATATCGCATTTTGGTCGCCGACGATCGCCCGGACAGCCGTCTGTGGTTGGTGACGCTCTTGCGCGAGATCGGCTTTCAAGTGTGCGAGGCCCAAAATGGAACCGAGGCGATCGGCATCTGGCAGCGCTGGCGACCGCAAGCGATCTTGATGGACATGCAAATGCCCGAGATCGACGGTTACGAAGCCACCCGGCGCATCAAAGCCACTGCGGAAGGCAAAAAAACCAAAATCCTCGCTCAAACCGCCAGCGCCTTTGAAGAAGACCGCCAGCAAGTCTTGGCGGTCGGTTGCGACGACTTCCTGCGCAAACCCCTGCGACCGGAAAAACTGCTCGACAAACTCGGCCAGCATTTAGGGTTACGATATGTTTATCGGGAAGAGGAAGAAGGGGCGACCTCGGACGCCGACCTTCCCCCAGAACCCTTGAGTGACGATCGCCTCCGCCTCGATCTCGCTCAAATGCCTCCGGAGTGGATCGAGCGTATCGGTCGAGCCGCCCGCGAAGGGAATGACGAGTTAATTTTAGAAGCGATCGCCGATCTTCCCGAAGACCTCGCCCCCTTAGCCCGCACTCTGACCGACTTCGCTCAAAACTTCCAGTTCGAGAGCATTATGAATTTGGTTCGACCCGAACAGCTCTAATGGGCCAAACTGCCCTCGAAGGGAGATCGCACCCCGACCACTGAAGTGAAAAGTTAAAAGTGAAAAGTTAAAAGTTACTATTCACTATTCACTATTCACTATTCACTTTTCACTATTTCCTCTTGGCTTTTTGCGAGAACGTGGCCCACGAGATTTTACCCCAACCCTCCATGAATTCCGATCTTCCTGAGAATGCCAGCGTCGATATTTTAATCGTTGACGATACCCCGGATAACTTATATATTTTGGCGCGAATGCTGTCGAAACGCGGCTACAAAGTTCGCAAGGCTCTCGATGGCTCGATGGCCTTGACCGCTTGTAAAACGTTGGTTCCGGATCTAATTTTACTCGATATCATGATGCCGGAAATGGATGGGTTCGAGGTGTGTCAGCAACTCAAAGCCAATCCGGAAACCCGCGATATTCCCGTGATTTTTCTCAGTGCCTTGGTGGATGCTTTAGATAAGGTGAAAGCCTTTAAAATGGGGGGGGTCGATTACATTACCAAACCCTTTCAGTTGGAAGAAGTGTTAATCCGGGTTCAACACCAACTGCTGTTACGTCAGGCTAAAGAAAAAATTCAACAGCTCAACGCCGAACTCGAATCGCGGGTGCGCGCCCGAACTCAGCAACTCGAACTCGCCAATCAAGAGTTGAAAAATGAGATCGAACGACGGCAAGAATTGCAAAATGAATTGTTGCACCTGGCCCTCCACGATTCCCTGACGAATTTGCCGAATCGGGCGTTGTTTATGGAGTCTTTACAAAAGGCGATCGCCCAACTCGAACGGGAGGAAAACTATCAGTTTGCCGTCTTGTTTTTAGACTGCGATCGCTTTAAGGTCGTCAACGATTCCCTCGGTCATTCCGTCGGCGACGAACTGTTACAGGCGATCTCCCAACGCCTCCAGCACTGCCTCAAACGGGAGGATTTACTCGCCCGCCTCGGCGGCGATGAATTTGCCATTTTACTCCGTCGCATCGCCGATGAAGCGGAAGCGATCGCCGTCGCCGAACGCATTCTCTCCAGTCTTTCTACCCCATTTCAGCTATCGAGACACGAAGTTTTTATTAATGCCAGCATCGGGATCGCCCTGAGCAATGTTTACGACGATTCCCCGGAATATCTGTTACGGGATGCCGATACCGCCATGTATCGGGCTAAAGCTTTGGGACGCTCCCGCTACCACGTTTTCGATCCGTCGATGCACCAGTCGGTCTTACGGCGTCTGGAGCTAGAAAACGATCTCAGACGGGCGATCGAACGGGAAGAATTAAAAGTTTTTTACCAGCCGATCGTCGATTTGTCAAGCGGTCGGATAGTCGCTTTCGAGGCGCTGGTGCGCTGGTTCCACAGCAAGCGGGGTTTTGTCTCTCCGGCAGAATTTATCCCGGTGGCGGAAGAAAGTGGCGTCATTCACGCGATCGACTTGTGGGTTTTACAATCGGCCTGTCGCCAGCTCCAACAGTGGCAAAAAGTGGGGGCGATCGATTCTAAGCTGTCGGTGGGGATTAATTTATCGGCGATTACGTTTTTGAGACCCCATTTAACGGAGGAAATCCGGCGGATCGTCACCGATCTCGATTTCGATCCGGAGCGCTTAAAACTAGAAATTACCGAAACGGCAATCCTGGAAAATAAGGATCTCGCTCAAGCGAAAATTGGCGAACTGCAACAGTGCGGCATCAAGATCAGTTTGGACGATTTTGGCACGGGATATTCGTCGTTGAGCTACTTGCACGAACTCCCGGTCAACACGCTCAAAATCGACCAATCTTTTATCCGCCGCATGGATGGCAACCCCCAAAATCGCGATTTAATTCCGGCAATTATTACAATGGCTCATACAATGGAAATGGAAGCGATCGCGGAAGGAATCGAAACTCAAGGGCAGTTGAATCAGTTGCGGAAATTAGCGTGCAATTGCGGACAAGGATATCTGTTTTCGGCTCCCCTCGACGCTCCATCGACCCGGGATTTGCTAGCCAGCCAGCCTCGGTGGTAAACCACCCAACTATCAATCGCAGGGGAAGGGCGATCGCGACTTCGGATCCATGGGGGGATGTTATCGCGAAGCGATCGCCGTCGTCGAGTCAACGTGCGAGAACAAGATCGTCCTCGCGATCGCTCCCTTGGAGTATCATAGTCCAGCTAGCGCGATTGCCTGGAACTCTCCGCGCTATTGTCCGCACCTTCAGGGTCGATCCGTTGCAAGCCGCGTTCGCTTAGGGTCTCCCGAGGAGGATCGCCGATTCCAGCATCCCGACCGGGTAAGGGTTTCATTTCTGGAACCGCACTCGTGTCGCCGGAGGGAAGCGAGCCGATTTTCATGTCGGTCTCGACGGGGACGCCGATGGGGACTCGAACGCACAGAGGCTTCTAGACTGACCGATGATTTCAGGGGGTCTACAACAAACGGCGATTCACCTGCGCAGATGCATCGCGATCGCCCGGTTGTCGCGTTTGTCAAGATGTTTTGACTTGAGGACTGGCATCATTATGACCGAACCTGTAAGCGAACGGCCAACGATTCTGATCGTTGACGATACCCCCGATAATTTAAGGCTGCTGTCGGCTATGCTCAGCGATCGCGGCTACGAAGTCAGGAAAGCGATTAATGGCCGTATGGCGTTGATTGCGGTGGAAGCGGCCCATCCGGACCTGATCTTGCTCGATATCATGATGCCGGAAATGGACGGTTACGAGGTCTGCACCCAACTGAAAAGCTCGCCAGTCACTGAGGAGATCCCCGTAATTTTTTTGAGCGCGCTCAACGAAATTAACGATAAGGTCAAAGCCTTTACGGTCGGGGGAGCCGACTACATCAGCAAACCGTTTCACGAACGAGAAGTGTTGATTCGGGTCGAAAATCGCTTGATGTTACGGCGACTGCAAAAACAACTGAGCGAGCAAAATACCAAACTGCTCGAACAAAACGAGCGACTCAACCAGTTAAATGCCGAACTCGAACGCTCGAATCAAGAATTGGAACAGTTCGCTTACGTCGTTTCCCACGACTTACAATCCCCGTTGCAAAGTATTATTGGGTTTGTCGATTTACTCGCTTACAAATACAAAAATAAGCTCGATGAAAAAGCAAATCGCTACATCTATTTTATTGAAGATGGCGCCAAGCGAATGCAACAATTGATTCAAGGGTTGTTGGCTTATTCTCGGGTGGGACGAAAAGGGGGAGAGTTTGAACCCGTCGATTGCAAGGCGATTGTCGATGCGGTCACCCATAATTTATCGGCGTCGATCGCCGCCAGCGATGCGGAAATTATTTGCCATGCTTTACCGGAGGCGATCGCCGATCCGTTGCAACTTTCCCAAGTGTTTCAAAATTTAATCGGAAATGCGATTAAATTTTGCCGTCCAGAGGAGCCGCCGAAAGTGGAAATTTCCGCCGAACGGAAAGACGATCAATGGTTATTTAAGGTGAGCGATAACGGGATCGGGATCGAGGCGGAATACTTTCAGCGTATTTTTGAGATTTTTCAACGGTTGCACACCCCAGAAGAATATCCGGGAACGGGAATTGGGATGGCAATTTGTAAGAAGATCGTGGAACGCCACGGGGGACAGATTTGGGTGGAATCGACGGTGAATGTGGGAACGACTTTTTACTTTACCCTGCCGTGCGATCGCCCCTAATCTCTATCGAGTTATTATTATAGAAATTAATGAGGAAAGATTAAAGGTCAACGGGAGGAACGATGAATGGGATTGGGCGATCGCATCAGTCGGCTGGTTCGTTCTAATTTGAACGACTGGCAAAATCAAAAAACCGACCCGCAAACAGAAGTCGATGCTACCCTCGCCGAACTCCAATCGAGCGTGAACCGAGCCCTAGAGGCGCGACGCCAACTCGAAGGGGATTTGGAGGAAGCGCGCGGGAGGGGCGATCGCCTCCAAGAGACGGCCAAACGGGCACTGCAGCAAGGCGACGAACCGGAAGCCCGCCGGATTTTGTTGGAGAAGCGCACCTATACCCAACAGGCGATCGCCTTGCAAACGCAACTCGATCGCCTGGCGCCGACGGTGGAGCGACTCCAACAACAACTCGCCCGTCTCGAATACCAACGCAGTATTTTACACGGGAGCGCCACCGCCGCGCAGATGGATCTGACCTTAGAAGAACTCAAGAATAATGTGGCTCAGATCGATGCGGAACTCGAATGGTTGCGATCGCAACTGTAATCCCCATTAAGCGGGCGATCGCTCCGTCCCGATGCCCGATTCCCAATGGCCAATTTTTGCCCCAAGGGGTAGCAAACAGCGCCCCTTGATTGCAAAATAGAGGTAGAAAGATGAGAATGTTTTATAAATCTTAAGAAAGGGGGAATCCAGCTATGGATCTTGACTTACGTTTGCTGATTGTTTTGCTGCCCGTGTTAGCTGCAGGGGGTTGGGCGTTCTACAACGTCGGTAAAGTGGCGCTGCAACAACTGCAAAACTTTTTGAATAAAGAAGCCTAAATTCCACACACAAGCGTTGGCACGCACTCGGCACGCGGCGATCGGGTCGATCGTTCCCCACGTCTTGAAGGAACTCTCAGCCCGGTTGCGCGGTCTACCGAAGTAAGCAGCTAAGACTGCCCTTGTGCATTTGCAAACACTAAACCCAAACATATACACCCTATATAAAGCTTCTAGTCGTTGGCTGGGAGCTTTTTTTTTGGGAATTTTTGGGAATTTTTGGGGACCGATGGAGAACGGCGATCGCCCTCAATCGCTCAAAATCTAAATTCTACCCGAGAGGTAAGGTAAAAAAGAACTGACTGCCTCGGGACAGTTCGCTTTCGACCCAAATTCTACCGCCGTGTTGGAGGACGATTTGGCGGCAAATGGCCAAGCCGAGACCGGACCCGCCATAGGCGCGCGAGTCGGACGAGTCTACTTGCTGGAAGCGCTCGAAAATGGTTTCGAGTTTTTCTTTGGGAATCCCGCGACCGCGATCGCGGACTTGGAAAAGGATGTCGCGATCGCCGATCTCGGCGTCCAACCACACCGAACTGCCGGGGGGAGAAAATTTAATCGCATTGCTGAGTAAATTGGTCAATACCTGGATGGCGCGATCGCGATCGCAGTAAATCGGCGCCTTGGGGACCCGCACGAATAAGGAAATTTGCCCTTTTTCGGCGAGGGGTTGGATCGATTCGACCGCTTGCGCGGCGATCTCGGAAGCATCGCCGTTGTGGGGGTGCATGACGATTTTACCCGAGGTCATCCCTTCAATATCGAGAATGTCGTTGAGTAACAACAACAGGCGATCGGTATTGTTGAGGGCAATTTCGAGCATTCGTCGTCCTTTGTGCGCTTCGGCGGAGATGACCCCACTGGCGAGCAAACCCAAGGCGCCGCGAATCGCCGCGACGGGGGTTCGCAGTTCGTGGCTGACCATCGAGAGCAATTCGTCTTTCATGCGCTCGATTTCCTGACGTTCGGTAATGTCTTTGAAGGTGACGACCGCACCGACAATTTGACCATTTTGCCGGATCGGGGCGCTGACGTATTCCACGGGAAAGGGTTTGCCGTTGGGACGGAGGAACCAGGCGTTGGTGACGTACTGGACGCTGCCTTCGGCGATCGTGGTGGCGATCGCGGCTTCGGGTTGGGGGCGATCGCCCGAGGGGTCGTCGGGGGGAGCAAACAGGCTCGCGATCGGCATCCCGATCGCGTGGGATGTATGGGTTTGCAGCACGACTGCCGCCGCCGGATTAAGGTAGGTAATTTTGAGATCCGCATCGAGTCCGCAAATCCCTTCCCCGGCGGAATTGAGAATCAGTTCGTTTTGCAGGCGCAGCCGTTCTACGGCTTGTTCGGCTTGTTTGTAGTCGTTTAAGTCTTGGAGAATACTCAGGGCGTACAGATCGGCGCGATCGGCCATTTGGTGGAGGCGATCGCGAATCGAACCGAGTTCCTGACGGTCGTTGACCGGGGATCGCGGTGCGGGAATTTGCGAATTCGGCCACGTGGGCAGGTTGTTACACGGACAGACTTGGGGAGGCATTCCTCGACTCCGCAAGGGAATGGGCATCGTACAACGCGAACACTCTACAATGTCCCACTCGGGACTGAGAAGGTCGGCGATCGTTTCGTCGGTTCCTTCTAAATAACAATCGCCAAATTCAGGAGTTCCCACTGCTTGCCATAACGATTCAAAATCGCTGCTGTAGCGATCGCCTCGAATCACTGGCCGGGGTTGTTGCTCGATTTCTCCATTACAAACAAAAACTTTCTTGCCCAATTGCAACCAATAAGCAAGATATTGTCTTACTTTTAAGTGGGAGGCCATGAATAAATATCAACCGTTTATTTAAAAAAAACAATTAATGATTTGATTTTAAACTATTTAACTGAATTATAGCCGGACATCGGTAAAAACACCCTAAAAAAAGGCTTAAAATCGATCGCCATTTCCGTGCGATCGCGCCGTGTAAAGAGGTGGATCGGTGGCATTGAACGGGATAAAACGGCGATCGATTCTCTCCCCCGATTGCTGACAGCAGTATCCTTTGAATCTGGAGGCAAGATCGGGGGGGATCGCCGACTTTTGGCCGATCGCGGCATCGAAACAGAGCGGCGCGATCGCGCGACCTTAACCCCCGTTTACTATCCCGTTTTCCCTCAGTGACGGCGGCGGGGCTTCTCCAAGCTCACCGAGGCAAGAGGACGGGGATCGCCGTCTCCGGCAGGACGACGGTTAAACCGGGGGGTTGACCCACCGTTAAAGTCCCGCCAACTTTGCCCCATGTTTCCTGTACGTCGCTGGGGAGTCGAACGGCGATCGCTCCGGGGAGAAACGTCGATCGTTCACGGGTGCGATCGCGAGTTTGAGAGACTTAACTCCTGTAAAGATTGTCCGGTCACCCGACAAATCCGCCAATCGGGAAGGAGATCGGCACCGAGATGCTGGTAAAAGGCGATCGCGGGTTCGTTCCAATCCAATACGGACCATTCCAAGCGACCGCAACCGCGCGCGATCGCCACTTGTGCGAGATAACTTATCAAAGATTTGCCGATGCCTCGACTGCGATATTCGGGCAGAACAAATAAGTCTTCTAAATAGATTCCCGGTTTGGTTAAAAACGTAGAATAGTTGTAGAAAAATAGAGCAAATCCGACTAAATTGGTTCCGACTTCGGCGACGATCGCTTCCGCGTAAGGGCGATCGCCGAATAAATGCGCTTTCAAGGTCTCGGGATTGCCTCGCACTTGATGGGAAAGCCGTTCGTAAGCGGCTAATGCTCGAATTAACTCAAAAATCCCACGGGTGTCGTCTTCGATGGCGGGACGGATGGCAAAGGATAAGTCAGGTTCGGACATCACTGGTCGAAAGGAGGGGGCGATCGCGCGAGAGCTTTTCTATCTTAGAGTATCCTTGCAAGATTTAGACGGACGGCCTCCCCCGTCGTCGCCGAAAAGAGGCGGTACAATCGAAAGGCCGATCGACAGTTAACGCCGATGCCCTTTTCCTCCGAGACTTGCGATTTGCCCGTCGTTTCCCTCGCCGTCGCCGAACCCGGTGGCGCCTACGAGTGGCGGGGGGGCGATCGCCCGTCCCTGTGGGTGGAAGTGCTCGTAGACCTGCCCGGAGAAGACCGCAAATTGTGGACTTATGCGGTTCCGCCGGACTTGTTGGTGCGACCGGGAGATATTTTAAGCGTTCCGTTTGGTTCCCAACAGTTGGGGGCGATCGCCGTCGCGACGGGCGATCGCCCCCCGCAAGATCTCGATCCCGAAGCGGTCAAAGCGGTGGAAGATGTAGTCGTCTCCGGCTTTTTTCCAGCGTCTTATTGGGCGTTACTCGAACGGGTCGCCGCCTATTACTATACCCCCCTGATTCAAGTGATTAAAACGGCCCTCCCGCCGGGACTGCTGGGGAAATCCCAGCGCCGCATCCGCTTGAGTGGGGAAATTCCCAAGGGTGCCGAGGTGTTTTGTACTCCCGCCGCCCGCCAAATTTTGGAACTCCTGCGCGAATCGAAAACGGGGGATTATGCCTGGATTTACCTGCGCCGCCAGGTTCCCAAGGCGACCCGAGGTTTGCACGAACTCAGTAAAAAAGGATGGGTGGAAAGTTATTTGGAACCGCCCAAACCGCCTCGGGCGAAGTTGCAAAAAGCGGTGACGTTTGTCGGTGTCGAACCGGGGGTGGAGTTGACCGATCGCCAGCGCGAAGTGTTAGATGTGCTGCGGCGCCGTGGCGGCGAACTGTGGCTGACTGAGTTGCAGCAAACCTGTCACACCAGTTCCGGACTGATTCAGACGTTGGAGAGTAAGGGATGTGTGGAAATTGACGAACGGGAAGTGTTGCGGACGGGCGATCGCCGTCGGCGGGAGCGCGATCGCCCCAAAACCTTGACAAACGATCAAGCATCTGCGTTAGAAACCTTGCACGGCTTACGAGGATTCAATCGGGTGCTGTTGCATGGCGTCACTGGGTCGGGAAAAACGGAAGTCTATTTACAGGCGATCGCCCCGATCCTCGATCGCGGCGCGTCGGCGATCGTGCTGGTTCCCGAGATCGGACTGACGCCCCAACTGTGCGATCGCTTCCGCGCCCGTTTCGGCGATAAAGTGCTGGTGTATCACAGTGGTTTATCCGACGGCGAACGTTACGATAGCTGGCGGCAAATGCTTGCAGGTTCACCGCAAATTGTCATCGGCACGCGATCGGCGATCTTCGCGCCTTTACCGAAACTCGGGGCGATCGTCCTCGACGAAGAATATGACGACAGTTACAAGCAAGACCGCCCCTCGCCGACCTACCACGCCCGAACCGTCGCCGAATGGCGCGCCGAACTCGCCGACTGTCCCCTGATTCTCGGTTCCGCCACCCCGTCGTTAGAAACTTGGGTGGACTACGCCCCCACGGAACCGGACCCGACCCGCGATCGCTACCGTCGCCGTCAAGCCACGGTTTCCCCCGCCCCCACTCATTACCTC
Organism: Oxynema mangrovii CENA135; assembly: GCF_016632315.1. Taxonomy (NCBI): domain Bacteria; kingdom Bacillati; phylum Cyanobacteriota; class Cyanophyceae; order Oscillatoriales; family Oscillatoriaceae; genus Oxynema; species Oxynema mangrovii. Next base: position 821,871 of record NZ_JAEOXH010000001.1, read on the forward strand.
TCCCTCCCGGAACGGATTCACGGGCGCGCCTTACCTCCGGTAGAAGTGGTGGATATGCGGCAAGAATTTCGCAAAGGGAATAAATCGATTTTTAGCGAATCCTTGCAAGCGGGACTGATTCAGCTTGTCGAAACCGGACAACAGGGAATTTTGTTTATTCACCGCCGGGGACATAGCAGTTTTGTGTCCTGTCGCAGTTGCGGTTACGTGATGGAATGTCCCCATTGCGACGTGTCGCTGTCGTACCACCACACTCACGAGGCGGCGGCGGAACGCTTACGCTGTCACTATTGCGGGTACAGTCAAAGCCCGATCGATCGCTGTCCCGATTGCCATTCCCCCTATTTCAAACATTTTGGCAGTGGCACGCAACGTGTCACCCAAGCCCTCGCCAAGCAGTTTCCCGAGTTGCGGGTCATCCGCTTCGACAGCGACACGACCCGAACCAAGGACGCCCACCGGATTTTGTTAACCCGATTTGCGAATAAAGAGGCGGATTTGTTGGTGGGGACGCAAATGCTCACCAAAGGGTTGGATATCCCGCAAGTGACGTTGGTGGGGGTGGTGGCGGCGGATGGGTTGTTGAATTTGTGCGACTATCGGGCCGCAGAACGGGCATTCCAGACCCTCACTCAGGTGGTGGGTCGGGCGGGTCGCGGCGGCGATCGCGGACGGGCGGTGATTCAAACCTACAACCCGGATCACCCGGCGATCGAAGCGGTTCGCCGCCAGCAGTACGAGGCATTTATACAAGCGGAGTTGGAAACTCGCGAGGCGCTGCATTACCCGCCTTACGGGCGTTTGATTTTACTGAGAGTTTCGGGAATGGACGAAGCGACGGTGTGCGAAACGATCGCCGAACTCGCCCACATGCTACAACCGGAACCGGGGTGGGAAGATATCGCCCACGAGGTTTTAGGTCCGTCCCCCGCCCCGATCGCCCGGGTCTCGAATCGCTATCGCTGGCAGCTTTTGCTGAAGTTTCCGCCGTGGGTTCCGGTTCACTTACCCCGTCCCTTGGAGGAGTTGCGATCGCGCTGCCCCCATACGGTGAGGTTGGCGATCGATGTCGATCCGTTGAACTTGGGATAACTCCAATTTGTGCTAAATTTACACAATTAGGTTTACAAAGTATCGGGATCGATCCCCATTTCCCGGAGGCGATCGGCGAGTAATTGCGCCCGTTCTTCCGCCTGTTGTGCTCTTTCTTCCGCCTGTTGGGCCCGTTCCTCCGCTTGTTGACGCAATCGATCCAGTTCCAACGTCGTCAAAAAGCGATCGCCGTCCGGTCGATAAATTTGTAACTCTTCCTGAGACAGATCGAAACGAATTCCCAAACGGGGACTGACCCAACCATCGATCGCGTCAATGGGACTGAGAACCCCTTCCCGACGTTGAAATCCCATAAAATCGAGGGTTTGCGGGTCGTAAGCATAATATTCCTCGACGCCGTGGCGATCGTAAAACTGGAATTTGCGGGTAATGTCCGAGGGTCGATTTCCCGGCGACCAGATCTCGAACACCACTTGCGGGGCGATGTTGTCTTCTTCCCACTGTTTGTACGACCCCCGATATCCCTTCGGTCGTCCAAAAATCACCATCGCATCGGGCGCCTGTCGGATCGTCGGCGACCCTTCCACCGGATACCAGAGTAAGTCTCCGGCGATAAATACGTCTTCGTCGTCGGCGAATAGGCGTTCTAGGTTTTCTTTAATCCAGACGATCAGTTCGAACTGTTTCGTATTTTCCGCCATCGGTTGACCGTCACTGTCCGGATAAACGATCTGTTCTTGCTTGGGCGATCGCACGTCGATGACCATCGTTGTTTCTCCCCAGCGAGTTTTATCTATTTTGACTGAATTTTGATTAAATTTCGAGTCGATTTATTCATTGTAGAGATCGCCGCTTCCCTAGAGACGATCCGGGTCGATTCCCATGTCGCGCAATCGTTGTTCTAAGGCGCGCGATCGTTGTCGTTCCCGTTCCAGTTCCGTTTCTGCGATTTGGGCTCTTTCGTCGGATTGTTTTGCTCTTTCTTCCGCCTGTTGCGCCCGTTCCTCCGCTTGTTGACGCAATCGATCCAGTTCCAAGGTCGTCAAAAAGCGATCGCCGTCCGGTCGATCGATTTGCAACTCTCCCTGAGACAGATCGAAACGAATTCCCAAACGGGGACTGACCCAACCGTCGATCGCGTCAATGGGACTGAGAACCCCTTCCCGACGTTGAAATCCCATAAAATCGAGGGTTTGCGGGTCGTAAGCATAATATTCCTCGACGCCGTGGCGATCGTAAAACTGGAATTTGCGGGTAATGTCCGAGGGTCGATTTCCCGGCGACCAGATCTCGAACACCACTTGCGGGGCGATGTTGTCTTCTTCCCACTGTTTGTACGACCCCCGATATCCCTTCGGTCGTCCAAAAATCACCATCGCATCGGGCGCCTGTCGGATCGTCGGCGACCCTTCCACCGGATACCAGAGTAAGTCTCCGGCGATAAATACGTCTTCGTCGTCGGCGAATAGGCGTTCTAGGTTTTCTTTAATCCAGACGATCAGTTCGAACTGTTTCGTATTTTCCGCCATCGGTTGACCGTCACTGTCCGGATAAACGATCTGTTCTTGCTTGGGCGATCGCACGTCGATGACCATCGTTGTTTCTTCCCAGCGCGACTATTTTTTTATTTTAGCGATTGACGGCGATCTCCGCTTCTCTAACTCGGCAAACTTTTAACGACTTCCAGCAATTTCTCTACCTCAGCATTGGGGTCTAAAAACGAGAATAAATGCTTGAATCTAAGCTTTCCTTCTTTATCTAAGATAAACTGCGCCGGAAGGGGTGCGCCTAACGCCTGTCCGGTCCAGTAGGCGCGGAAAATCCGGCAACTCGGATCGCTTAACAAGGGCATTTTTAAACCCAAATCGCGCACGACGATTTTACTTTGGCGATCGTCGGTACTGGTAATCATTAAAACTTCCGCCCCGGCTTCGACAAATTGTTCGTAAGCTTCGTTGAGGGCTTTAATATGGGGAAAACACAGGGGACAATATTGTTTTTCTGTAAAAATGCGGGTGAAGGCAAGAACTACAGCTTTTTCGCCCCGATAATTGGAGAGTTTAATTGCGCCTTCTCCGTTGATATTGGGCAGTTGAAAATTAGGGGTGCCGACGTCGGAATAGAGTTTATTGGTAGCGGGAATCGGAAAGAAGTTTTTAAAAAAGCGTTCGTTGAATAAGCCGCGAAAATCGGTGGAAGTCAACACGATCGATCTTCTCCTTATCTTCGTTTATATTGGTAATCGATAGCCGTTCTCAATGTAGGATAACTCACCCTATTTTAGAGCGATCGCTCTAAAATGAGGAAAAATTCCGAGGGACAACATGCCCTCGGAATTGATTTGGTATCGGTCTGAAGCTAACAGAGACAAGCGGAAACTTAGACAGCCGCGAAGAATTCTTTCGACTTGACCGGATCGGGGTTCATGGTTTTTTCGCCGGGTTTCCAGCCTGCGGGGCAAACTTCGTCCGGGTGAGATTGGACGTACTGAAGGGCTTGCAGGGTTCGCAGGGTTTCATCGACGTTGCGACCGAAGGCCAAGTTATTGATGGTGGCGTGTTGGATGACGCCTTCTTTGTCGATGATGAACAGACCGCGTAAGGCGATTCCGGCTTCGGGGTCGAGAACGTTGTAGGCGGCGCTAATTTCTTTCTTGATATCGGAAACTAGAGGATAGTTCAGGTCGCCGACACCGCCTTGTTTACGATCGGTTTGAATCCAAGCGAGGTGAGAGAATTCGCTATCGACGGAAATACCGAGGACTTCGGTGTTGAGGTTTTTAAACTCTTCGTAGCGATCGCTGAACGCGGTGATTTCGGTCGGGCAAACGAAGGTGAAGTCCAGGGGATAGAAGAAGACCACTACATATTTGCCGCGATAGTCAGACAGCTTGATGGTCTTGAATTCTTGATCGACAACGGCAGTGGCGGTAAAATCGGGGGCCGCTTGACCGACCCGGATACATCCTTCATTAGCACTCATATGATTCTCCTGTAATAACGATCGAATGATACGGACTTGCAGGTCAGCATCGAAAGGCCAAACCCACGATCGCCGCATTTTGTTTACGAACCTTAACAACTATATCATAATCATAACGATTTTGAGTAACGCGGAAAAGTTCTCAAAAAAAATGACGGACACTGAATCAGGGAAAGGCGATCGGGTTCGATCCTACCATCGACCCGGACGGGGCGATCGCCCATCCAGGATCGGCGATCGCCCGTTGACGGCGGCGAGTGGATTAGATCTCGCGAACGGTCGGTTGGTTCTCTTTAATTTCGCCAATCAAGACCACATCGGTGACGCCAACAAACAACCCGTTTTCTAAAACGCCGGGAATATTGTTGAGGGTTTTTTCCAATTCGGCGGGATTGTCGATGCGATCGAACTTGACATCGATGATGAAATTGCCTTGATCGCTGATTACCGGACCCGCTTTCTTGACGCCCATTCTCAATTGAGGCTGACCGCCGAGTTTTTCGATCGCCTTCATCACCGGAGTCATCGCCATCGGTAAAACTTCCACGGGTAACAAAAACGTCGAACCGAGGCGATCGACCATTTTAGAACTATCGACCACGACGATAAACTCCTCGGCGAGAGAATCGACAATTTTTTCGCGGGTATGGGCGGCGCCACCCCCTTTAATCAAGTTCTTGTTCGGGTCCACTTCATCGGCGCCGTCGATCGCCACGTCGATGCGATCGACCTCATCGAGAGTCGTCAGAGGGATCCCGTATTCCTTCGCCAACACCGTTGCTTGAAACGACGTGGGAATCCCTTGAATATCCTTGAGATCGCCAGACTTGAGACGTTCTCCGATATATTGAATCGCATAAGCCGTGGTCGAACCCGTTCCCAGACCGACGATCGAACCGGACTTAACGCGGTCGGCGGCGGCTTTCCCCACCTGCTCTTTCATTACTTTAACTGGATCTGCGGTGGCACTCATACTTTTTCTCCTAATTCGACGTTGTGATGTAGAAATTGCCATGACAATCAACACCAGTGTTTACTTTACCGCGTTCTTGAAAACGAAAGAACAACTCGTATAACTTGGTCTAAGTTGGCCGGAGCGATCGCCCAATTTCGCTAAAATAATGTAGTTTGAATCATACTTTTGTAGCGATCGCGCCTTGGGAGAACCCCCTAAATCCTCCTGAAAAAGGGGAAATTCAGAATTGTAACATCGGCGATCGCAAGTTTCTATTTTTTCAAAACCATCGATGAAAATTGCTTTTTTAGACCTTTCCACTTGGGACTATAAAATTGAAAGCGCCTATCAAATCCCGTTAGGCGGTTCCCAATCCGCTTTATGTTACCTCGCCGAAAACTTGGCAAAACAAGGACATGAAATCTTCTTGCTCAACGGAACCAAAACCCCCGGACGATCGCGCGGCGTTTCCTGTTTACCGTTAGACGACAACGACGACATTCGCCAACTGTTTCGATCGCTGGATGCGGCGATCGTTCTCAATCAAGCGGGATGGGGAAAAAAGCTCAAACCCTTATTAGGTTATGCTACAAAACTATTTCTTTGGACGCAGCAAGTTCCCAGCTTAAAAGCGATGCAAGCATTAGGCGATCGCGCCGAACTCGACGCCTACGATCGCCTCATCTTTGTCAGCAATTGGCAGCGCGATCGCTTCTTAGACTTCTTCGCGATCGATCTCGCAAAAACTGTCGTTTTACGGAACGCGATCGCCCCGGCATTTGCGAACTTATTCCCAGAACAAACAAATATATTAGCAGCAAAAACAAATCCGCCCATTCTAGCTTATACCAGCACACCTTTTCGCGGATTAGATTTATTACTATCCATCTTTCCAAAGATACGCGAAGCCATTCCCGGAACCAGACTGCAAGTTTTTTCAAGTAAAAAAGTTTATCAAATGGCGACCGAATTAGACGAGTCCGTTTATGGAATCCTCTATCAAAAATGCCGCCAAATGGAAGGAGTGGAATATATCGGTTCGATTCCCCAACCGCAACTCGCCGAAAAACTGCGATCGATCGCCATGTTAGCCTACGCCAATACCTTCGAGGAAACCTCCTGCATTGCGGTCGTGGAAGCCATGGCAAGTGGTTGCTTCGTCGTCACTAGCGAGTTGGCGGCGTTACCGGAAACGACGGCGGGATTCGGTCATTTAGTCTCCGTTGAAGGTGTCGAAGGCTTTTCCTCCGTTCGGGATTGGCAGTTTTCCCAACGCCCGGATTGGCAGAATTACGCCGATCGCTTCCTCGAAAAAACCGTGCAGGTTTTACGCAATTGGCAGTCCGAAGAGTCTGCAAGTTTGTTAAAAAAACAAGTTGAATATATTCAAAAACAATGTACTTGGACGGTGCGATCGCGCGAGTGGGTTCGCTATTTAGAACAAGTTTGCGGTATAAACGAGCGCAAAAATCCGGAAATTGTCCGGGCGATCGCTCGCGAAGTCCGGGGGCAATTGCAGCAGGGAAATACCGGGGAAGCGATCGCCCGATGTCAACGGGCGATCGTGCAATATCCACAGTCGGCGATCCTCTATAAAAGCTTGGGAAATGCATTGCAAACTCAGGGGAAAATTGATGCAGCAATCCGCGCCTATGCGAAGGCGATCGAACTGGATCCAAACTTTGCAGAAGCCCGGGCAAATTTAGGCAGTATGTACTATCATAAAAGGCAATTAGTAACGGCAATTAATTTTTACAAACAGGCGATCGAACTCGAACCAAATTTAACGGGGGTGTATTGGAACTTAAGTAAAGTTTTAGAAGAAAACGGACAGTTAGAAGAAGCTAAGATTTACCGCGATCGCGCGATGGAGCGATCGGTAGAATAAGATGGATGGATAGTAGAGATACAGAAATTCTGTACCTCTACGGGGTTACAATAGGGAAAGGCTGTAAAATTCTAATGTAAAATTATAAAATTGGCGATGAATCAGGGTGTATCTGATTTAAATAAATGGGCAAAAAAACTATTAGAATCGGGGAAATATCAAGAGGCGATCGCCACATGTCAACAATCGTTAAAACTCGATCCGCATTGTCGGCAAACTTACGAGATTTTAGGGAATAGCTTCTCTAAACTTGGTAAAAATAAATCAGCAAAGCGGGTTTATAAAACATTAGAAAATCTCGATCGCCCATCCGCCGAAACTTATTTTAAAAGAGGAAACGATTGCGCTCAGTTAAAACAGTGGGACGAGGCGATCGCCCACTATCGACGAGGGATTGCGATCGCCCCATCTTCGCCCCAAATGTACGAGAAATTAGCGATCGCCCTCTCCCACAGACACTGCTTTTCCGAGGCGATCGCTTGTATCCAAAAACAAATTAATTTGCAACCCCATTCGGCAACTGCTTATCAAAATTTAGCAATATTATTAGAACTTGAAAATAATTTAGAAGCGGCGATCGTCGCTTATTTGAAATCATATCAAATTGACTCGAATAATTTTAGTCTTCTGATTAAATTAGTCAACAGTTTTGCTCTTAACGGGCAATTAGATAAAGCGGTTAGTTTTACTGAAATAGGATTAAAAAAATATCCTAAATTAACGCAAAAATACTTCAAGCTGGAAACAACCAGTTGCGATCGCGAGACGATCTCGATCGGCAATCATTTAATCGAAAAAATAGTTTATTCCAGCCGGGAATCGGCGCGAAGCGATCGCGCGATCGCCTGTCGAGAACTTTACCCGAGTTCGCCGATATCCCTGCCTTCTCAAACCCTTTCGGGAATCTCGCCGCCGGGATTTGTCGTTAGCGTTCGCGAGGGTCAAGTTTGGGGAGATAGCGCCAATACGATCGTCGTTGCTGGCGGCGATCGCCTGTTAGCGGATGTCTGTACGGGTGGGGGAAAAGTTGCGTGGATTTTTGGCTTAAAAACGGTTTATTCTATTCGCAAATTGCCGGGAATGACGGCTTGTTTGTCCGTCCAAGCGGGGCGGGATTATTATCATTGGATGGTGGATGTTTTACCTCGGATCGAATTATTGGAGTTAGGGGGATTTGAGTTAGATAAAATAGATCGTTTTCTGGTTAATCGGGTACAGTATAAATATCAACAAGAAACGTTATCGATTTTAGGGATTCCGCGTCAAACATGGCACGACATCGAGGGCGATCGCTTCATCCAAGCGGAAACCTTAATCGTTCCTTCGATTCCGACGACGGCGCCGAAATGGATGGGCGAGTTTATTGACGGTCCGCCGAGGTGGGTCTGCGAGTTTCTGCGCGATCGCTTTTTACCAAAAGAGGAGGGTGCGATCGCAGTTTCTCCAACGCCGAACAAGATTTATATTAATCGCCAACAGGCGAAACATCGCCGGGTAGTGAATGAATCGGAAGCGATCGAATTTTTAAAGAACTATGGTTTTGTCAGCGTATCGTTGGAGAGGTTATCGTTTCGCGAACAAGTCCGTTTATTGAGTGGAGCTCAAGTCGTTGTCGCCCCTCACGGCGCGGGGTTGACGAATGCGGTATTTTGTCAGCCGGGAACGGTAGTTATCGAGTTATTTTCCCATCGTTATCGGTCGAGTTGTTATCAGGTGATGAGTCATCATTTGGGGTTGGAGTATCGCGCGGTTGTCGGGAAGGATTATCGAAGTTTGGCGGTGTCGGATTTTTTAGAACGCAATCCGAATTTGTTACCCTATAGTATTTACGAAGATATTTATATCGATCTCGAACAGTTAGCCGAATATTTGTAGAGGAACAAGCGATCGCCTCCAATCTACAATCTCAAATCTCCAATCTATTTAGGTTTTGTAATTGTCAAAATCGTCACCGGATTGAGGGGGGCGAAGCGGGTCAGGTGGGCGACGGGGACGGAACGGGAAACCTGAACTTGTAAGGCGCGGTGGGGCCAGTTCCAATCGCGAATCCAGTTAAACGCGGTAGTGAGATGTTCGACGGTGGCGATCGCGAGGACAATGTTACCGCCTTTGGCGAGTTGTCCGGCGCAGACACCGAGGATTTGGCGCAGACGTCCCCCCGTTCCGCCGATGAAGATGCGATCGGGGACGGGGAGGCGATCGAGGATATCGGGGGCGTTTCCGTGGATGGAAATCACGTTGCGGACTTGGAGACGCTGGCAATTTTGCTCGATTAAATTGATTCCGGCGGCAGTTTTTTCGATCGCGTACACTTGCGAGGACGGGAAGAGGCGGGCGACTTCGATCGCCACGGTTCCGGTTCCGGCGCCGACATCCCAGACGGTTTGATCCGGTTTTAACCCGAGTTCGCCGAGGACGATCAGGCGGATTTCGCGCTTGGTCATCAGTCCGGGGCGATCGCGAAACGTGAGGAAAGTGCGATCGCTCAATCCCAAACGGGGCAAATCGTCGATTTCCAACTCGTCGCCGACCTCGCCGCGACGGCGGACCAACACGACGACATTGAGACTGGCGAAGCTTTCCGCATCCAAGGCGGCGATCGCCTCTTCCCCGTTGACCGCAAACGATCGCACTCGTTCGTCGGAACCGCCGAGATTTTCGCAGACCCAAAACTCGTACTGACTGGGTAAATCCAGACCCAACAACACCCGGGCGATCGCCGACGGCGAGTTTTCGCGATCGGTGAGGACGGCGATTTTCTGTTCTCCCCGTTGCAGCGCCTCCAAACATTCATCGAGCGATCGCCCGTGGGCGCTGACGATACAAGCATCTTGCCACGGCACTTTCACCCGATTGAACGCCAACTGCACGCAACTCAAATGCGGGTAAAAATGCAAGGATTCCGGGGGAAATTCGGTCAATAACAGGCGTCCGAGACCGAAAAACAACGGATCGCCACTGACGAGGATCGCCACCCGTTCCGGGTCGATCGCCGGACTCGCCGTTTCCGACTCCCCGGCGGCGATCGCGGGGTTCTCCCGTGCGGACGCAGCGCGATCGAGCTTGCGCCGTAACGATTTCAACGTCAGGCGCAAATCTCCCAACACCAAGCGCCGGGCCGGATGTTCGGGAAAATAACCCAAGTGGCGATCGCTACCCACCAGCAACGTCGCCGCGTCCACAATCTCGCGGACGGGCGCACTCAACCCCTCCGCGCCGTCCAAACCGATACCGACTACATGAATCATCGCCCGGGGTAATACCTTACGGCTTCATCCTTCATCGTTTATTTGCCCGTTGTTCTGCCATGCCAGAACTATTAAAGCATTAAGGATGGCCGCCGCTACAGGGGAACCGCCTTTGCGCCCGTCAATGCGAATCTGGGGGACGTCCGTCTCGGCGAGCACCTGCTTCGACTCCACCACGGAAACGAACCCGACCGGGGCGCCGACGATCAGGGCCGGACGGCGATCGCTGCGTTGAATTGCATCGCACAGGGCCAGCAAAGCCGTCGGCGCGTTCCCGATGACAAAAATCCCCTCGGGATGTTCGGCGAAACACTCCAAGATCCCCGCTTCCGTGCGCGTTTTCCCCGGTGGGGCTTGTTGAAAACGGTCTACGGCGGCGAGGAGGGGATTGTTAAACGTTTTGCCGAGTAACCCGGCGACCCCCTGTTTGACCATCGTCACGTCGGCGATCGCGGGAGCCCCACGGCGCAAGGCATCGATCCCGGAGGAGATCGCCCCCGGACTGAAGCGGATCGCCTCTTTGAACTCGAAATCTGCCGTCGCGTGAATAGCCCGCCGCACGATCGCGTACTGGCGATCGTCGAAGGAATGCGGACCGATTTCGCGATCGATCGTCGCAAAACTTTCGAGTAAAATTGGATGGAACAGTGATGTCACCCCGATGATTCCTCCCCTGGCGGTATTTTATACAAAATCTAACGTCGGCCAATCCGGTTCGCGGGTATAGGCGGTCATATCTGCAAACTGGCGTAACTCCGCCCGGGTGATGACCAACTCGCGATCGCACTCCAACCAACGGTTATTAAACTCCGAAAGCATGACGGCGACGCGATGGCGGTCTAAATCTTTGGGAATTTCGCCGAAATACCCCAAAGTCACGTGAGCAGTTAAGTGATATTGCTGTTCGACCCCCAAACCCATTAAATTTTTATTTTGATAAATCGCCCGTCGCAATTGCAGCACGCGATCGTAAGATTGCTCGTCTTTCGGTACCAGACAGACCCCGATCGCCCGCGTCATGACGATCGCCCCGAGAACTTCCCAGCGAATCGGTTCGGGACTTTTGAGAGCGTCGCACTGCGCGAAACTTTCCGCGATCGCCGATCGCAATTTCGCCTCGTAATCGGGAGATTTCGCCGCCGCATCGCGAAACGCATCGTTCCAAATTAAATCCGCCAGAGTCACGTGAAAACTCGGCGGCGGAACCGCCACCGCCAATCCCTCGCCCATTTGGGTTAACAGTTCCTGCTGACACTGTTGTAAATCTTGATAAAACGCCTCGTTTTGGCGATCGTCCCCCCATGGCGGCGCCACGATCGTATATCCCGGAAACGGAACCGCTTGTCGCGTCCCGTCCTCACTCGGCTTGTATTTCGGCGAGGTTTGAATGTGCTGGAGAACGCCGAGATAACTTTCGAGCAAAGTCATCCGCGCGACGCGATTTAAGTACAGTTGTAAGGTATCGTCCAATCTGATCGGCCTCGTGAAGTAAGCGAACATCAAGTTAGAGGGTCGGGAAAAAGCCACAGTCACAAACAAAACCCTTGAAGGCTGCACCCCCGGGCTTCTATCTTGGTCTATGCGGTTTCCTCGTCCCCTCGTAACGGTTTCCTTTATGCCAATTTACCTCTATTGGGGTTCCGATGAGTTTGCAATCTCGAAAGCCGTGGCGGATTTGCGCGAGAAAATACTCGATCCGGACTGGGTGAGTTTTAATTTCGACAAAATCCCCCCAGACGAACCCGACGGCCCCATCCGCGCCCTCAATCAAGCCATGACCCCGCCATTTGGAAGCGGCGGTCGCCTGGTGTGGTTGGTCGAAACGACGATCGCCCAACAGTGTAGCGCCGATTTACTCGCCGAAATGGAACGAACCCTCGGCGAAATTCCCGAATCGAACCTGTTGTTGTTGACCAGTCGCAACAAACCGGACGGACGGCTAAAATCGACTAAATTATTGCAAGAACGGGCGACGATTAAAGAATTTTCTCAAATTCCCCCGTGGCAACAAGATAAATTAATCGGCAAAGTGCGACAAGTCGCCGACGAATTGGGTGTAAACTTGAGTCAAGGCGCACTGGAAGCGTTAGCCGACGCGGTCGGAAATGACACGCGATCGCTGTACAACGAATTGGAAAAGTTAAAGCTGTACGCCGACAGTCTCGGCAACGGCGCGATCGACGAACGGGCGATCGACAGCTTGGTTACGTGCAGCACCCAAAGTAGTTTTCAACTCGCCACTGCGATCCGTCAAGGAGACATTTCCACGGCGTTAGAATTGGTTGCGGATTTGATAAACCGTAACGAACCCGCTTTGCGAATTGTAGCGACCCTAACATCGGTTTTTAGAACGTGGTTGTGGGTGAAGTTAATGGGGGAAAGCGGCGAACGTGACGAACGCGCGATCGCCAAAGCTGCCGATATTGGCAACCCCAAACGGATTTACTTGTTGAGAAAAGAGGTCAGTGCTTTATCCTTAGAGCAACTGCGCCAAACTTTACCCGTCTTACTCGAACTCGAAGTGAGTCTCAAACGGGGTGCGGACGAGTTAGCAACTTTGCAAACTAAAGTCATCGAACTCGCTCGACTGTGTCACCCTCCCCGGCAAAATTCTTTTCGATAACCTCCTGTGCCATCGGGCGTCCTCATGCGCTACCATGCACCTTTAACCCTATATTTGTACGCCAAAATAAAAGGATATTCTCATGATTTTTTCCGACCGATTGCCATCGAGGCTCAATCATTTTTTATCGCGATCGATCGCCTTCGCCGTCGCCTCTAGCGTCGTCATTTTCGGGGGAGTTGCCGCTCATTTAGGCGTCGATAACGTCGTTTACGCTCAAACCAATTCCGAGCGCACCCCTACCGCCGCACCGACCCCCAACAATCCCCCAGTTGCGAATCCCAATAATAATACGGAAATTCTCAATTACGCCCGCAGTTTAATCGCGATCGAAAATATTCGCCAACAAGCCTACAACGATATTAAAAATATCGTCGGCGAAGGTCAACCCGTACCCGGCGTCGTTTGTTCCCAAGCGAGTAGTTTGGACGGACTCAACCGAGAACTGCGCGAAATTGCCGTCAATTACTGCAACCAATCCAAAGAAATTGTCGAAAGCTTCGATCTGACCATCGAGCGATTCAACGAACTGACCCTACAACTCCAAGAAAATTCCCAATTCAAAAATCAAGTTAACGCCGCTTTAATTGAGTTGCAATAGCCTCAAACTGCCGACTGGTAAAATATTCTTATAGCAATTCCTCAATCCGTTGAATCCGAGATCGACCTTGTCAACTCGCCAAATCCCTGTAGGTACACGGCAATGCCGTGTCCTACTTCTATTTTTGCACGATTTTTCTTCTAAAGCGGCTTTTGTTTCGGAAGGCCCACCGCGCGAGGAAATTGAGCCGGAGTTGGCTTGATTTTACTCAAATACAAACAATTTCTGACCCCACGAGTTAACGGCGTGGTAAACGCTTCTACCGTCGAAATAACTCCACCTAATTGAGCCGCAGTTGTCGAAAGTTTCTCCGTTTCTTCCTCCGTCCAATGACCGCGATATAAAATCGCCATCCCGCCAATTTTAAGCAACGGTAGGGCATATTCCAAACAGACCGAAGCCGGACCGACCGCCCGCGCCAACGCCAGATCGTAGCTTTCGCGATCGGAATTTTTCCGTCCGACTTCCTCCGCCCGCGCCGTCATTGTTTTAATATTTTCCATCCCCAATTCTTCAGCCAATTGCTGTAAAAAATTGACTTTTTTGTGCGTAGAATCGAGCAGGGTTACCTCAATATCGGGACGGGCGATCGCCAGAGGAAAACCGGGAAAACCCGCCCCCGTTCCGATATCAATGGCGCGGTACTTTTCCGCATCCCCTTCCGGAAAAACTTCCCCGCGCAAAACGCAACTGACCCCCCGTAGAGAATCCCACAAATGCTTTTCCCAAAACTCCTCAGCTTCGACAATTCGGGTTAAATTAAATTGAGTATTGGCATCGACGATGCGATCGTACAGAGTTTGAAATTCTAATAAATGTCCCGCATCGGGCTGCCAACCGAGGGTTTCGTGCCAAACATCGGAAAGATCGGGCAATCGAGAATGTTGAAGCGAATCTTGGCTCATGACTTTAGAGGGGAGAATAACAAATGAGGGGATTGAGACAAAATTGCAATCACTGCAATCATTGCACGTAGAAAAAATGCAGGTAGAGCAAACATTAACTGACGGCGGAAAGCTGACGACTGATGGCGACGCGATCGCGCTCGACCTCATTTAATTGACCGTGATTGAGGGTCCAACATTTATCGGCAATTTCCAATAAATCTCCCGCATCGTGGGTGACAATTAGCAAACTCCAATGATTTTTAAGTTTACTCAACAACGTGACTAATTGCCGTTTCATCGACCAATCTAAACCCGCCGTCGGTTCGTCCAATAACAGTAAGTGCGGCTGACGAATCAGTTGCACCGCTAACGCCAAACGCCGTTGCTGTCCGCCACTGAGGGCTTGAGGTGCCACGTTGAGCGATAAATGATTCAATCCGACTTCGGTTAACGCTTCTTTCACTCTTTCCGAACTTAATTCTGGATGTCCCAAGCGCAATTCTTCTAGAATTGTCCCGCAACAAAAATGACGTTCGGGAAATTGAAAAACTAAGCCGCCGAGTTGTTGTAAATGTTCTGCGCCGAGTAATTGTTCTCGCCAATAAATTTCCCCTGAAGTGCGTTGAGCCAGTCCGCTTAAAATTTCTAATAACGTTGTTTTTCCCGAACCACTCGGGCCAATAATCAGCCCCAATTGTTGGGGAGCAAATTCTAAATCGATCGATTTGAGAATTGCTTGGGGGGTCGCCGTGGGATGATAACTTAGATTTCGCAGATAGAGCATTGAAGTGTAGGTCGGGACAAAACAATAGCTAAAGTTTGAAAGTATAGACAAGCGATGCCGATCGCGCGATCGCCTCGACACCTTATCCTAACTTCTATTATTGCTAACAAACCGAGCTAGAGCAGAAATTACGAAGAAATTGGGTAATTTCTCGGAACTTGGGCGATCGCGCGGCGTCAATTTCCCCAACAGCGACGCTACATTTTGACCGAGATCCGACCGTTGTAGCGATCGCCCGTCTGAATTTAGCATCATAATTAAACAGCACTCCCAACACCGAAAACCATGAGAACCCGATTCTCTAAATATAGCCGCGCGATCGCCACTGGCTTAGCAACCGTGGCGATCGTCGTCGTCGCCAATCCCATCCCTCCCTCTTTGGCATTAGATCCGTTTCGGACGAGTCAAAACCAGCACGAAATCGGCGATCTGACCGAATCCGCCTTTCGCGTCTTATTCGAGGAAGGGAACTACACCGAAGCCCAACGGCAACTCAAACAAGCGGAAAGCCAAGAAGCTAGCGAACCCTTAGTGTACGCCATGCAAGCCGCCTTCGCCTATCTCGATGAAGATTGGGATACCTTAAAAACTTACGCCACCCAAACTCGCGAAAAAGCCGAAAACTTGACCCCAAAAGACCCCTTACGCGGCAATCTTTATACTGCCGTCGGTCACTTTTTAGAAGGAGCTTATATCATCAGCACCGAAGGCACCATTAAAGGAATGCCCGACGCGATGAATAAGTTGCGTCAAGTGTTCAAACATTTCGATGCGGCGGAACAAATTGCACCGACCGATCCGGAGTTAAATCTAATTAAAGGCTACATGGATTTAATGTTAGCGGTGAACCTCCCGTTTAGCGAACCGGAAGAGGCGATCGCCCGCCTAGAAAACTACGCCGCCCCTCAATATTTAGCCTATCGCGGGATAGCCGTCGGTTATCGCGACCTCGATCGCGTCGAAGAAGCCTTAAGCGCCGTCAATCGGGCGATCGAAATGACTCCCGATAACCCCGAGTTATTTTACTTGAAAGCGCAAATTCTCGTAAAAAAAGGGAACGATCTCGACGAAGTTAACTTGCTTCAACAAGCAGAAGAACATTTTCAAATGGCCCTCGCCAAAGCCGAAACCCAATTTCCCGAAGGCTTACAAAAACAATTGAGAAAAGAGCGCGATCGCAACGCCCGAAAGATTGCAGAAATGACCGCCAGTGCGCGGTAAAGCGGGCATCTTCGCCACCTCTTATATTTGTAGCGCGGGCATCTTGCCCGCCCCTTGTCTCGATCTGGATCGATCTAAAATCGAATGTCGCCAAATATGTTACTCTAAACTCTGCACCGTTCCCCTAATCTTATCGAGCGATCGCCATGAAAATTGAATTTCGCGAATTCAATCCCTTTGACGTTTGGTTCTGGATTGAGTTCAACACCGTTCCCGGCAATATGGAAAAACAGTATCTCGAAGAACTGTTTGACTCCTGGTTTTTCATCGGCAAACTCGGCGGATTTAATGCCGAAAACCTCCAAGTTCAAGACACCGGACTGGAGGTGAGTTATATGGACTACGATATGGACAATGCCGATCGCTCCTTAATGGCATTAATGCATAATATGGGCGAATTCGAGTATCACGGAACTTGGGCGCGCTGTTGGTTCGATCTCGGTACCAGCGACGCGATCGCGATCGACATTCTCATCAACGCCTTGCAGCAGCTCAATAAAGAATACGTCTTAGTCGAACGCTTAATTATTGGGGGTGAAAACCCCGATTGGCCTATCGAAGATAGGGAAGATCGCTCCTTATTTGCCCACGAAAATTAAACTGCTATTTGCATTTATGGGGAGTAAAAATAAAAATAAAATTCGCGTTCTGGCTTTAGGAATTATCCGCGATCGCGATCGCCTGTTCGTCGCCGAAGGATCCGACGAGAACAACCAACCCTTCTATCGCGTCCTCGGCGGCGGGATCGACTTTGGCGAAACCAGTCGAGACGCCTTAATTCGCGAATTTCAAGAAGAAATTCAAGCCGAACTCACCAATATCCGCTATATCACCTGCTTAGAAAGCATTTTTTTCCATAAAGGAAAACCCGGTCACGAAATCATTCAACTCTATCAGTGCGATTTCGCCGACCCCCAGTTTTACGACGCCGAACCGATGATGTTTTCCGAGGGAGAGCGCCAAAAACGCGCCCTTTGGGTCGAGATTGCGCGCTTCAAGTCCGGACAACTGCGGATTGTCCCCGAGAATTTCCTCGATTACGTCCAGTAAATCGGCGTCCCAACCCTTGCAAATCCCCGGTAAATTTTGCTAGAGTAAAGGGTGTTGCTGGTGTAGCTCAGTGGTAGAGCATCCGCCTTGTAAGCGGACGGTCATGGGTTCAAATCCCTTCACCAGCTTTTTTTCATGCGATCGCTACATGAGTTGTCAGCATTGTCAAATGAGTGTCATCTCGACTCATTAATTTATTGTCCAAAAATCTGTCCTTAGAGCTTGTGGTGTAGCTGTTGTTGGCGCTTGAGTTAAGATTTGTAAATGTTTCGACGAGGGCGATCGTGCTGCTATACAATTATCCTGCCTAACTGATAAAGCGAGGGTCTTAGTCTGAGAAGTTCGCAGAGCTTTGTGACCCTACCCGCAGGGGTGACAAAGTTGAGAGATATTGCGCCTGGATCGATCTACAGACTGAGAAGCGATTTATGTTGAAGTGGGAGGAAAAGGTGTGAAAATAGGAGTTGGTAGAATTTGACTGTGAAGGGGCGATCTCATCCCTCGATCGATGTCAGTCGCTGATTCCTCTGTGGTTAGAACAGATTTATCACAACTTGAATAGAAAGTAGAAGAAATTTATTGATTAAAAAAAGCAAATAAATGGGCAATAACGATAAAACTCCCGATGAAGGCGTTTTTGGCTCTGCTTTAGCCAATCAAAAACTTGTTGATGAGACTTTCTTCTTAGATTTTTCTAGCGACCAAACAATTGCTCAGAACCTTCATCAATCAGATGAAGTTGTACAGGGTAAGATACGCCAGCTCATGAGAAATGCTAAGACAGAAACTCAATTCCTATTTGATTTTAAGACCTATGGCAGTGAATTGGATAGCGAAGTAGCTCAAGATTTAATAGAAGGGGAAATTGCTGCAATTGACTCCAGCGATATGTTACCCATAACCGATCTCATGAATACTTCCTTTTATGCCGTGGGAGTTGGCTGTATTACAAGTCAAAATCGTTCTACTCCAGAAATTGTTTTAACAAGTACAAATACTCGCTACGCAACGCCTGAAGAAATTGTCGTTACTAATGACAATTCAGATTTGTTTCAATTATGCGATGAGTTAGATCGAACTCGTCAAACTAAAGGCTCATGGGCAACTACATTTCGTGAGTATCAGGAAAGAGAAGTGGCAATTGCTTGTCAACAAAATACTGTTTTGTTAGATGGCCCAATATTTACACAAAACTTGATAACTCAGAGGCAAGGACAAGAACTGTACTCACGCATGATGCAAACAGAAAAACGCTTTATTGGGGTTATTAAAGATTTAGGAAGTTCATGGGCAATTTGCAAATGGACTGCAATGAGCTTAGAACGCGAGGAGGGTTTTGTTTTGTGTCCTATTCAACAGCAATATCAAATTAGATTTGGAGAAATTCGGTCTATAAATGACTGGCTTCAACAATTGCCTGGAAAATATGTCCGTGTAGTTTATCGTCCTGCTGAAAAGGCATTTGCTTTTGAGTGTGCATTACATGATTTACCGTATGCAGTCAGTCTGTTACGACAAGATGCTAGTCCAACAGTGAATCATGAGATTCCTTTACTATTAGAAACTGTAGATTCCCATCTCAGAGGTAGCAACAATTCTCAGGCAATTAAGCAATCTTTTATTACCGAGATTCAACGAAATAACTATCGTATGGGTGTAGACATCACTAACGAGAGAGATTACCGATGACACTAATTCAAATTCCTGACACAACTAATTCTGACCTTAGCTTGATTTGTGGTTATACCTTTAATGAACCAGAATTTTCGGCAAATGATTTTGTGATTATTGAAGACAAAGCTGGTGAGCGAAGGTACTTCGGCCAAATCGTAAGTCCGCAAGCGAACTTGAATAGATCGGCACTTGGTCCTCAAGACAATGCTAGGGTCTGTCATCAATTAAGAAAATTGACAAAAATAGTGAAATGTGTGTAGCCTGCTACCCGTTCACTCAAGATAGCTCAAAACCGGGATGAAACGGCGTTACGCTTTACGAGACGACCAATGGCAACGCATTGAACACCTGCTTCCGGGTCGTCCGGGTACAGTTGGGGTCACAGCTAAAGATAACCGTTTATTCGTCGAAGCCGTGTTGTATCGCTTTCGAGCAGGGATTCCTTGGCGAGATCTTCCCGAACGCTTTGGGGATTTTCGAGTCGTCCACACACGCTTCACTCGCTGGTCAAAAACTGGGGTGTGGGAGCGCGTTTTCCAAGTCCTCTGCGAGGAAGCCGATAACGAATATGCTGCCATCGATTCCACCATTGTGCGAGCGCATCAGCACAGTGCTGGAGCATCAGGGAGTTCAGCCGAAGAGGAAAATATCGGTCGTAGCCGAGGCGGGTTGAGTACGAAAATTCATGCGGTGGTGGATGCTTTGGGGAATCCCATATCTTTTTTTTAACTCCCGGTCAGGCCAGCGATCTAGTCGGTGCCGAGCGGTTGCTACCATCAGTGGAAGTCCAGGCACTGCTAGCGGATAAAGCTTACGATGCCGACGAACGAGTCAGACAACCGTTGCACGAGCGAGGGATTGAAGTCGTCATTCCCTCGAAAAAGAATCGAAAACAAGCCCACGATTACGATCGATTCTTGTATCAAACCCGACATCTGGTGGAAAACTTCTTTGCCAAGCTCAAACAGTATCGAGGGATTGCCACTCGTTATGACAAGCGCTCGGTGAACTTCCTGGGTGGCATTTACCTGGCTGCATCCGTGATTTGGCTGGCTTAAATGTCCGCAGGCGCTTTCCTCCACATTTGGTCACTTTTGTCAACCTACATAATTGATGACACGCCCTACGATTAATGCTTTTGAACAGTTGGAACAAAATAACTATTCTCGTGAAGTTGTAGTTCGCGAGGTTTATTACTATCAAGTCAGCTTAGTTAAAGATATTACCCAAGAACCTCCTAGTAGCATTCGTCGGCGACCTCAAATTGGATCGATTGCAAGAGCAGCTACAGAAGATGAAATTATCCAATACTTGAATTTGCCAGAGGCAAAAGAAGAATACCGAATCGGAAAGATCGTAGACACTAATATAGGTATCTATATCAATCAAAGATCTCTTTTCTATCAAACCTTATTTGCTGGTGCTACTGGAAGTGGAAAAACAAACTCTTGTGCTAATTCTATTTGTGCAGCATTGAATATGAAATTTGCAGTGATTATTTACGATCACAAACCAGACTATCAGCATATAACTGAGCCTAATCGCGATGCCCTCAACTTATTGACAGGAAGTAATCAGGAAGACACATTTCCTAGTTGGATTCAGAGGGTCGATACTGATTTTTATTATCTAGGTGAAGACTCTACTGCTTTTCAAGGTTCTCCAATTGCAATTCCTGCTTCAGAGTTCGATCCCGCAGTGTTAGCAGCAGTAATGTACTATCCGCCCAATGAAAACAATCAACGTGAAGAGTTTGAAACATTACTAGAAGAGTTTGACGATGAACAGCAAGCGAATCAGGATAGTGATGAGCGCGCTATTTGGACGTTAGGCGATTTCTATCGGTGGGTCACAAGCTATAACCCTCAAAGTCCTAATGCTCAGGCGCAACCACCTGCCCATGCAAGAGAACGATTAGGAGGACGACAGGCAGTAACTTATAAATCTATGGTAAGTAAAATGCTACGCCGGAATCGCCGTCCAGCTTGGGTTGATGGTGGACAGCCAATTCATCCTAACAGAAATCAAGGTAGAAGAGTGAGTGCTAGCGCATCTGCATTTGGTCAAACTCAACCCTCTAATCAACCTCCACAATGGTTTGATCCCACAACTTTGTTAAAGCCAGGAAAAGCATTAGTAATTCGTGTCGGACAAGCAGGGGGAGGACGCGACTATGGTTTGTTTCTTAACTATATGCTTAAAAAAGTTTACGATTTGAAAGATCGACGTCAGATTACCTTTCCAATACTCCATCATATTGATGAGGCTCAAGACCTATTTAATGGTAGTAAGCAGTTCGCTACTGCGATGGGAAATGTACTCAGCGAGGGAATTCGCAAAGGTAGAAGCCGACAGATTGCTTTTAATATTGCTGTTCAAAGTGCCGCTCAAGTACCAGATGATATTTTAAATAATCTTAACTCTCGTATTATTCATCGGCATAATCGAGCCAGTGAAGCTAAACGAGCCTTAGAAAAGGCAACCGATGCTCAAGTTGAGATGACTAAAAATTTTGGCCCTGGTGAAGCACTAGTTGATTTATTTGCTGCATCAGCAGTGGTGAGTGCTAGGATGCGCCTATCCCCATTCCAGCTTACTACTGAAGAGTTATTGCAACAACAAGAACACAAGAACAAGCTCAACAACAGGAAGCTCAAGAACAGCAAAAATCCTTAGATACTATGCCATTTTAGGTTAATGGGACTTGGATATCTTTAGCTTAGAAAACTAATCTAAGTCCCAATAACAGTAAGATGAAAAGTCCTCATAAGGAAAATTTAATAGCGATTTATGTACGAAATATACGACCAACAGCCAGATACAATGGCTACAACTACTATCGTCCCAACGGTTGTGGTTGGTAGCCCTGAAAAACATTATCGCTCACAAATTGATCGGTTGAAGCATATTACTACTGCTTCAAAATCTATCATGGAGCTTGTACAAGTCAAGCGTCATGCTACTGCATTAGAAGAAGTCATTCGCAAGCTCCAGAGAGACTATGAATTGAGCCAAGACATACTACCATATGCCATTGAGGTACGACTCAGTTGTCAGCGTGAGATAGGTAAATTGCTCGCCGAGTCTAAAAAGAAAAAATCTCCCCCCCTGAGAGTTTCAGAAATGGGGTTAACGAAAAGAGAATCCTCTTTATTTCAACGTTTCGCTAATGCTTCTGATAAAGCCTTTCATACTGCTCTTGAAAAACTCAAGACTGAGGTAGTGAATGGTAGATATAAGTCGATATCAACTAAGCGGTTACTTGAAGAGTTGCAAATGCAGGTAAATGGGAAGGATAGTCCACAACAACAAAGTTCTGTCATTAAACCTTCTGATAACTGGAACTTTTCTTCTATTCGTTATCCACGATTACAGTCGCAAACTGATGATTGGGGTTACATTCCTGGCGATTTATATGTTAATTGTTTATGGTACTACGCAAAGCCTGGAGATATCGTTGTTGCACCAATGGCAGGAATGGGACAGATTCAAAGGGTTTATGATGACCGAAAAGACTGGATGAGAGGAGACTTTTTTGATTTTACCCTCAAGCTACTCGATCTGAATCCTAGAGGTCCGTATGAAGATAAAATTCAAGCGAATGATTTGACAGAAAAACTACCTGTTGAGAAAGCTGATTATATTATTATGGACATTCCGTATTTCGGTATGGTGGGAAATCAATATTCACACAATTCTAAAGATATTGCTAATATAACGAACTATCAGGATTGGCTGAAGGCAATGCACGCGATCTCCAAGAATTGCAGTATCGCTCAGTTACCACAAGGACTATGCACCGTAATTACGCCCAATTATCGGCATGTTACTAGTCAAGAAATTTTGATGGTGACGGATGACATTCGTTCGATCTGGACAAGCTGTGGTTATCAGCTATTTGATAAAGCCTATGCATCAAGGCGAATTCAAAAAACACAAAATATTTCAATGGCTCGTCTCAACAAAGCAGCCAAGAAACAACGCATTATGCTAACTGACATAAGTGAAATACTAACTTTCATAAAACTTTAAGATCCAACGATCTTTTGTCATTCTAGTTAGGGCAAAAAAAAATCGTAGCCAGCTCATGAAAGCTATGCTCCATCTAGAATCTGGCTCTCGCCAATTGATAGGAAACCATATCTTCAGCTCAAATTGTGTATGCCTTTTTCTATAAAATTTCCAGCTTTTTATTGACCCAGAGTGACAAAAAAGTGCTATTCTCAATTTGTTATTCAATTAAGCGATAATTTCCCAACGATCGCCCGTCCAAATAGCGGGGAAATGTGGGGAGATTTCCAGAGTTTTACTTTTGCAATACCAACCGTAAGCAAACAGACCGTCACCGCTAGGATTTTCCATCAATTGAGTTCCATATAACTCGGTTTTTTCGCTACCGGAAACCACGGGAGTAGAGGCGATCGCGCGATACGGTCCGGTGAGGCGATCGCTGACATAACAATAGAGAGAAGAATCGCTAATCAAGCGGCGATCGACCGTTTCCAACCAAGCGGGATTGATTAAGCGAGTCCAGCAAGAAAAGAATAAATAATAGCGATTATTTTTAAAAATAACTTGCGGTCGTTCGAGTTCGTAAAAAATCGATCCTTTGCTATCGGAAATGACCGGATCGCAAGCGGGTGGTAAACATCGGTAAACCCCATCTATTTTATCAGAAACAGCGACGCCGACACAACCGCTATAAGTTGGATTTTTACCGCGCGATCGCCCGACCACGGCAGTAAAAAACATGTAATACTGACCCGTTTTCTCCTCTTTTAAAATATACGGATCGCGACATTGCACGATTTTTGTTATCGGATCGTTTTGGTCGAGTTGCGGACGCATCGAACCGCCATAAAAAAGAGGGTCGGGTTTGAGAATCGGTTCGGGCGATCGCCGCCAATTCAAGCCATCATTTGAAGTTGCCAGACCGATACTTTGGACGACGCCATCGGCTTGATAAACGGAAGCGGAATAAAATAAATAATAACAATTTCCTTCTTGATAAGCACTTCCCGCACAGAGATTATCCGCTTCCCAGTCACTGGTTGCGATCGGCGTTAAAACCGTGCCTAAATAGTCCCAATTTTTCAGATCTGGCGAGATTGCCGCACTAATTTGTCCTTGCTTCCAAAAGGGTTGGATGTGGCGTTGTCCGGTTAAGTAAAATAGACGATATCCGTCTGTTGTTTTTAACAACCACGGATCCCACAAGATATGTTGGCCAAAGGTTAATTCAGAGTTAAAATGTAGATTTATGGCCAAATCGGGATAAATTGCAAGGGTAGCAAAATAGTAACTTTTTCGTGCCAGTTCTGTTTCTCCTGCTTTTAAGAGACGATCGCCCAAATTGAATAAAAATTGAGCGCATTCAGGGACGATCGCGATCGCCTGTCGGTAAGTGCGAATCGCTGCCTCGAAATAACCTTGTTTTTCAAAAAGTTGAGCTAAATAGAGATAGTTTTTAAAATTACAGGGATCGATTTTAATCGCTTCTTGACATTGAGCGATCGTCCATTCGCTTGTCACCCAATGATTCTTGTTTTCTGCTTCCATGCTCTTTCCTGATTTTTGAGGTAGGAGGTACTTCAGATGTCTGTCTGCTTCCTGAAGTCCCCCTTTTCAAGGGGGATTTAGGGGGATCGTCCCTCTTTTATTAGCCTGAAGTCCCTCTTGTTAAGGTAGATTTAGGGGGATCGTCCCTCCTTTATTAGATTGGGAAACACTATATTATAGGCGGCCAATATTCCGGCTCAATACAGGTAAAGTGTTTGCGCCACAGACAATCATGCTATACTCTAAAACAACAAGGCAATGGGGCTTGCCTTAACCGCCTCCTGACTTATTTCAAATTCGCTTAAAAGCGACAAAAATTATTAATATCGAGGCTGATAGCTCCTACTTTTCGGGTTGGTGACCTGAGAGTAGGGCTATGGCGGTCTCGACTTTTGGAAGAACCAACCCACCTCATCCAATCTTTCAGGAGTTCGAGACATGATAGCAGGTATTTTATGGATTTTGGTGATGGGTTTCTTTGTGGGACAAATTGCCCGTCGCTTGGGTGCGCCTTCTTTAATTGGAACGATTCTCGTCGGGATTATTTTAGGGCCGCAATTGGGAAATATTATCGACGAATCGATCCTCAATCATGCCGATGAATTGCGAACGATCGCCGTCATGGCCATTTTGATGAAAGCGGGGCTAGGATTAGATCGTGAAAAGTTAGCAAAACAGGGAACGGTGGCTTTACGGTTGGGCATTTTGCCTGCATTTACGGAAGCCATAACGATCGCGATCGCCGCAATGGTTTTATTCGATTTTAATTGGATGACGGGCTTATTACTCGGCTGTATTATCGGCGCGGAATCCCCCGCCGTCATCGTTCCGGGAATGCTGCGGTTAAAAAGTAAAGGATGGGGAGTTGCCAAAGGCATTCCCGATGCAATTTTAACCGGATCGGCACTTTCCGATGTCTTTTTACTGTTGCTGTTTAGTTTATTGTTAAATTTCTTAAGCCAGGGGCAACTCGATCGCCTCAGCTTACCGTTCGGAATCGAATTGACGGCGTTGCAACTGTTGCCCTTCCAAGTCATTTCCGAAATTGTTTTAGGCGTGGCGATCGGCTATTTTGCCGCCCGGTTGTTGGTGGTGTTACTCGTGGGGCAAAAATGGACGCAGAACCAAACCCAAGAAATGTTACTTGCCGCCTGTTTGGCTTTATTTCTAGTAATTTTTGCGAACCGTTGGCCGCATTTTTCCGGGTATTTGGCGGCGATGGCGATGGGATTTTTCTTGGTGGAACTAGACGCCCCTCTGGCGCGGCGGTTGCGCTTGGGATTTGACAGTTTGTGGACGATCGCCGAAATCTTTCTGTTTGTTTTGATGGGGGCGAGCATTCAAATTGCGGTTTTAGAAAAAACCCTATTCCCGGGATTGTTGTTATTGGCGATCGGCTTATCGATCGGGCGGATGATGGGCTGGTATTTATCGACAATGGGCAGTAATTGGACTTGGCGGGAACGCTTATTTTTACTGCCGGGAAATTCGGCAAAAGCGACCGTGCAGGCGGCGATCGGCGCCATTCCTTTAGCTGCGGGAATTGACGGCGGCGAAACGATTTTAGCGATCGCCGCCTTATCGATTTTAGTCACGGCCCCGTTAGGCGCTTGGGCAATTCCGACATTCGCGCCCAAACTGTTAGAAAAAGGGGCGATCGATCCGACGAAAGTCACCGTCGCGACCCGCACCACCTTTTTAGCGGCGGTAGATACCTCGCCGTTAGCCCCCGCCGTGTTGACAAAAACCGCAGATTTGGCGCGTCGGAGCAATGCTCGCGCGATCGTCTTGCACGCGGTCGGAGAAGATCGTCCCCAGCAAGTCGAGGAATTGCGACAGGTGGCGCGGCGGTTGTTATCGGATATCGAACATGAATTTTTCACCGTCAATGGTGCTGCAGCCGAGGCGATCGTGCAACTGGCGCGAGATTTCCGGGTGACGGCGATCGTCCTGGGAAAACGGGGTCATCAACCGTGGGAAAATGTGTTGGTCGGTTCGGTATCGCGTGCGGTCTTGGAAACGAGCGAGATTCCGGCGATCGTGGTTGAGGACGAATCGAGGGGAGTTTCAGATTTTAGATTTTAAATTTTAGAGGGGGGACTCGGGGCGATCGCCCGACTCGCGACACCCGACACCCCCTTCCCTATTCTCCGAATTGACAAGCCCAATTAGACTAAAGGCATCACCATAAAGAGCCTAGCTATCGAGAGAGTCTGCTTTGAATGCTGAGAATCAAAATCTAAATTCCACCTTTCAACTCGGTTCGCGCAAAGAATTGCGCGAACTCGTGCGATCGCAGCTCCAAGCGCTGCTCGAACAGGGAGACCTACAAGGCGCCAAAGCGATTTTGGTTCCCGTCCAACCTCCCGATATCGCCGAAGCGATCGAAGGGTTACCCGAACACATGCAGGCGATCGCCTTTCGTTTACTCTCCAAAAACGAAGCCACCGAAGTTTACGAACACGTCAACTCTTCGGTACAGCAGTCCCTACTCGAAGTCTTCCGGCGTCAAGAAGTTCTCGACATTATCGATAACATGTCACCGGACGATCGCGCCCGTCTGTTCGACGAACTCCCGGCGAAGGTCGTGCGCCGTTTGCGCGCCCAACTCAGTCCCTCAGAATGGCAAGCCACCGCGATTCTGATGGGGTACGAAGCGGGAACGGCGGGCCGAATTATGACCCCGGAGTACATCTCGCTCAAAGAACATTTCACCGTCAGTCAAACCCTCGAACGGATTCGCAATCTCGCCTCGGTCACGGAGATGATTTACTATCTCTACGTTACCGACGCGGCGCGCCGTCTGACCGGGATCGTCTCCCTGCGCCACTTGGTAACCGCCCAACCCGAGGAAACTATCGGCGAGATCATGACCCGCGAGGTCGTTTACATCTCGACAGATACGGATCAAGAAGAAGTCGCCCATCTGATTCAGCGTTACGACTTCCTCGCCGTTCCCGTGGTCGATAGCGAGAAACGCCTCGTCGGAATTATCACCGTCGATGATGTCATCGACATTATCGAGCAGGAAACCACCGAGGATATTTATGCGTTAGGTGGGGTGCAGTCGGAAGGAGACAATTATTTCCACACGAATTTAATTACAGTAGCGCGGCGACGGGTGGTGTGGTTGTTCGTGTTGTTGATTACCAACACGGTAACCGGGACGATTATTAACGCCCAGCAAGATATCTTGCAGCAAGTGGTCGTGCTGGCGGCGTTTATCCCCTTATTGACCGGAACCGGGGGCAATGTTGGCGCTCAATCGTCTACGGTGGTGATTCGCGGCTTGAATACGGACGAAATTCGCTTACTCGGCCCCGTGCAGGTGGTCTGGCGCGAAGCATTAGCAGGAGCCTTACTCGGCTCGATTTTGGGCGTGATGGCGACGGTGTGGGCTTATTTCTTGCAAGGGCGCTTGGGAGTGGCGATCTCCGTCGGTTTTTCTTTGATCGCGATCTCGGTGCTGGCGTCGGTGTCGGGTTCGGCGCTCCCGTTTTTATTCCGATCGCTCAAATTGGATCCCGCCTTGATGTCGGCTCCGTTTATTACCACGGCGGTCGATGTGTTGGGGGTGTTGATTTATTTCAGTATTGCCCGTCTGATTTTGGGATTTTAGAGTAATTTTAGAGTTTAGATTTTAGATTTTAAATTGAGACGGTGACGCTTCCGTTCGCAGTTCTAATTTCTAACTGTTCTCCGACCGACTCCCGACTCCCCCTTGTCATGACTCCCAACCGCCATTGGCTCGAAAATGCCGAATCCGTTCTGATCGTGGCTGCCGTCCTCGCCGCGATCGCCGCAATTTTTTATCGATCGCTAGTGTATCTCCCTCCCGTCTTGCTGTCGCTGCTGTTCGTCCTCCAGCCGATCTTGCGCTACCGTTCCGAACAGTTGACCCGCCGGATGGATGCCGTATTGAACCAGCGCCTCCAGCGACAAGTGACGGAAGAAATCGAGCTGTTGACCCGACGGGTCGCCGCTCGGGAGATCGCCCCGGAAACGCGATCGCGCGAACCGTTGCCCCCTGGGGATCTGGCGCCTTTACAGCAGCGTCTGGAGGCGATCGAAAACCAGGTGCGATCGCTCTCCAGTGCCGATCTCGACGGTCTCGCCAGTCAGCATCGAGATTTGCAAGAATCGATCGCCCAAACCATCGACTATCTCAACCGTTTGGCGATCGGTAAGCGTTTGGAGCGCCTGGAACGGGCGGTGCAAACGTCGAGTGCGAGGGTCGAGTTGCCTCGCGCGACCGTCGAGCCTCCCGAACCCCCCTCGGAAACGGAGGATTCTCCGTCTCCCAGCGAGGCGAGTGCCGTTTCGCCGCCGCCTCCCGCTCCCGCTAAACTGAGTGCGAGTGGGGTTCAATTACCGAAGTTTGCTCGAGAGGAGATCGTCCCCCAACAGTGGGAGTGCGTCCGCAATTTGAACGCTCATTCGGATTGGGTGCGGGCCGTGGCGTTGACGCCGGATGGCAACCTGTTGGCGACGGGGAGTTTTGACACGACGGTGAAGTTATGGCAAGTGGACTCGGGGGAATTACTCGCGACCCTCGACGATCACGATCGCGGGGTTTTTGATTTGCTCGTGACCCCCGACGGTCGAACCCTGGCGAGTGCGAGTTGGGATAAGACGGTGAAGTTATGGCACTTGCCCGAGGGGCGCTTGTGGACGAGTTTGGAAGGTCATACGGGATCGGTGCGATCGCTGGCCCTGTCTGCAGACGGTACAACTTTGGTCAGTGGCAGTTTTGACGAAACGATGAAAGTTTGGGACCTCGATCGCGGTGCCTTGCGCGATACCCTCACGGACTATACCGGACCGATTTATGCGGTGGCGCTCTCTCCGAATGGCGAGTGGCTCGCCGCCGGGGAAGGAGACGGCACGATCACCCTATGGCACTTGCAGCGCGGCGAATACATCGATTCGATCGTCGGCAGTTTGGATGGGGTCGAGGCGATCGCCTTTGCCAACGATCGCGCCGTCGTTACCGGGAATGGCGACGGGACGATACAAGTTTGGGACTTAGATCGACC
Organism: Oxynema mangrovii CENA135; assembly: GCF_016632315.1. Classification (NCBI taxonomy): domain Bacteria; kingdom Bacillati; phylum Cyanobacteriota; class Cyanophyceae; order Oscillatoriales; family Oscillatoriaceae; genus Oxynema; species Oxynema mangrovii. The sequence continues at coordinate 851,432 of NZ_JAEOXH010000001.1, forward strand.
GGGGGCGATCGACACGCGAGCGGTTCATTCCGGTCCGGTGACCGGGATCGCGATCGCCCCGGACCGTCGCAGTTTCGCCACCAGCAGCGCCGACGGCACCGTTAAAATTTGGCATTTCCCCACACTGACCCCGTTATCGACACTGATGGAAGAAACGGGGGCGGTGATGTCGGTGTGCTTCGCCTCGGACGGCCAAACCCTGGTCACGGGCAGCGCGCGCGGTCTGGTGCGGATCTGTCGGCTCGCCGTTTAGGGACCGCTCGACTCCCCTGGAACCGCCACCGGACGGCGATTATAATTTTTGTGAAGAATTCTTGACGGCGAGCCAGGGATCCGGCACGTTTTAAGACATTTAATCTGGCCGAGAGATCGCGATCGCTTTCGAGCGGCGATCGCGATCGCAATTTACAAAGTTAAAGGGATCGAATATACTCAAAAGGCCGTTTCTCCCCCCAGGAGAAAAAAATGGCTGTTTTAATTTTTATGAGTTCCTAGGGCAGGCGCGTTCGAGCTTTTTTATTGAAAAATAATTTTTATAAACCGAACTTGACTCGCCGATCGCAAACCGCTATAACTGGGACTTGAAAAACATAATAAAACAGGGAAAACTCCCATCTACTCAAGCTCTGAACTTCCGATAGACTCGGAATCCTTCAGCTTAATACTGCTCGTCGGTCGCCGTCGTCAACTCTTCTAACAATAAGGGTTACGTCGCACTTCGCCGCTCGGGCGTCAGGAGTTTGTCGTCAACTTACGAGCGCTCTCGTCATAGCAAGTTGGCTTAAAGAAAACCGGGTTATCTGTCTTAAATTTAGAACCAAACTTTAGAATCCTTATTTGACCGACTAACCTGATTCGGGTTTAAGAAAACGGCTCGATTGTCGTTGAGGTTAGGCGCGAATTTCATGATTGACAAATGACTGATTAATGAGAAGCTAATTAAAGCTTTAAAATTCGCGTTACCGATCCAAAAAGGGTTTAGTGGAAGCATCAGGGGCATCGCAGACATCCACTCATTGCATCGGGGTCATTAATTGGCGTGGGCTTCCCAAAAAAAACTGGAAATAAACAGGGTACATCCTATCGATTTTGGCTGGCGATCGCGCTGCTGTGCGCCGGGGCGATCGCGCCGTACCGGATATTAGCGCAGACGACAGCCGCAGGCACCCAAATCGAGAACCGGGCGACGGGAACCTTTGAAGACCCGAACAATCCCGGGGTGGCGATTCCCGTCGAGTCCAACACCGTCGTCCTCACCGTGGCCGAAATTGCCGGGATTACGGTGCAGCCCGACGGCGCTCGCAAAGATGGCGAAGGAGCGATCGAACCGGGCGATCGCCTCTTTTTCCGTTTTTCAATTACCAACGTCGGTAACGATCCCACCCGTGTTCGCATTCCCAACAGCGCCACGGTTTCCGGGGCCGGGACCGTCTCGGGCAACCTGGAAATCAGCACCGACGGCGGCAATACCTGGACTGAGATTAGCGGGAGCGAACTGATTACCGGGTCGATCCCGATCGGCGGTAACCTGCTGGTGCGCGTTCCGGTCACCGTCAACGGAGGCGCCACGGAAGGCGACGAGATCCGCGTTCAACTGGGCAACACCCCCAACAGCGCCCAGAACGTCGAACGCACTCCCAATGACACGGATGTCTTCACCGTAGACAATCCAGAAGGGGCCGTCCCGACGGAAGCCGCCGGGGATCCGTTCAACGGAACCCGCGAAGCCAGTGCATTTGAGACCATCACCGTCGCTTCGACCCCCTTAGCCTTACCCGTCATCCTCAAAACCCACGGCACCCCAGTAGAAATTGGCGACCCGGCGAATCCCGCCGACGACGTCATCACCTACCAACTCGCCTTAGACGTGCGATCGCGCATTCCCGCCGGGGCCAGTGGCTTCGTCCCCGGCAACCTCGCCCCCAATACCAACTTTCCGATCGCCGTCGATGGGGCCGTCGCACCGCGCATCCTCGTTTCCGACGCCATCCCCCAAGGGACCGCCCTGGTTCCCGACAGTTGGCAAGCCCCCGCCGGGTGGCAAGTGGTCTTCACCGCCGATAATCCCGAGGTCCTCAATGCCAACCTCGCCACCTGGACCACGGATCCCGGGGCGATCGGGGGGGCGGCGAATGCCACCCGGATCGGCTTTATCTTCGACGGCATTCTCAACGCCGGAACCACTACCGCAGGCTTCCAATTCCAACTGGTCACCAGTGGCTTGACCGGACCGGGAACGATCGCCAACGTCGCCCAAGTCTTCGGCGGAACCGAAGGCAATCCCGGTCCGCTCTTATTCGACGAATCCGGCGACCAAAATCCCAACAACTTTAACGACGACGGCACCCCTCCCCCAACCGACGATACGGGCAATCCGATCGTCACCCCCGGGCTGTCGAATCCCGGTCGAGACGGCCAAGACGGGGACAACAACAACGGCGGAAGCGGACCGGGGGGCGAAGCGAACGTCGTGGTGATTTCCGGCGGTGCTGGGGGCATTCTCAACGGACCGCCGGGATCCCCCGGGGCGATCGGGCCGACGGACAATAACGACGATTTCCATAACAAAGTGGTCGCCACGCCGCCGAACTTGGGACCGAACGAACCCTTTACCCCGGATCCGGTCGCCTTTACCAACAGTCTCTCCAACGCCTCCGGGGCCGACGTGACGATCGCCCCGATCGCCCCGCAAGAGCGGGATTCCCTGCCCAACGGCACCCGCGTCACGGTAACCTTCGACCAACAAACGGCCATCTACACTTACGATCGCGCCGCAGGCTTCCGTACCGACGACCCCCCGGTGACGATCCCCGGAACGACCACGGAAGCGGACTACTCGGTAACGATCGCCCTGCCGACGGCAGTCAAAAATCGAGGCTACGGCGTCCCGATTGCCGCCTTCGACGATCGCGACGACGACGGCTTCTTCGACGAAAGCGAGCCGGGGAACGTCAAAATCGACCGCGTTTATACCGGATTTATCGAAATTCTCAAAGAATCGCGCATCCTCAAAGGTAGCGGACCCGACGTTCTCGACGGACAGGAGCAATTCAGTCAGGACACCAAAACCCCCGGACCGGGCAACCTGATCGAGTACCGCCTCAGTTACGACAACATTTCCGAAGCGGGCGGGCCGGGGAACGTCACCCTGACGGCGGACAACTTGGTGATTTCCGAAGACGGAACCACCTACGACCCGATCGAGAATCCCGGGGGCAATAATTGGGCCCTCGATACCGACGATGCTGACGGGGACAACGACCCGACCACGGGGATCGATACCTCTCACGTCATCGGTTCCCCGGTGGATTCGCTCGGTGGTACCATCAACTTTTTTGGCGGCAGACCGCCCACGGCGCGCAGTGGGCCGCAAAGCGGGACGACGACGGCATCTGACGTGAGCAAATACGAAGTGCGAGTGCGCGGTCCCCTCGGACCGGGAGAAACGGGAACGTTTACCTTCCAACGACGGGTGAATTGAGTAGGTGGGCAAAATGTTGAAGATTTTCTTAGTGCGTTTGAGTTTAATCGCCGTCTTACTCGGCACCGCCGCATTGCCCTTGCGGGGTCAGACCCCGGAGGAGTCAGTGCGCCTGCAGTTGGAGGTCGATCGCCGGATCGCCAGCTCGGAGCAGGTGAGCTGGGTGGATTTACCCCCGCGCTGTAGCGAGGCGAGTTGTCGGGTGCAGCCGGGAGATATGCTGCGCTATACCGTGACGGGGGTTAACGATAGCGATCGCGCGATCGCCAACTTCGTCATCACCCAACCCCTCGATCCCCAGACCACCTACATTCTCGACAGCCTCAGCGCGACCCCCACCGCCCAACTCAGCTACAGCATCGATGGCGGTCGGACCTTTAGCGCCAATCCCACCATCGAGGTCGCCGGGGCGAACGGACGGGTCGAACGGCGTCCGGCCCCGGCAGAACGCTACACCCACGTGCGCGTCCGATTTCGCGAACCGATCGCCGCCCGAGGGCAGGCGATCGCGCAGTTTCAAGTGAGGGTGAAATGAAGCAGCAACGACGCGACAACCACCGCCCGTGGATGGGGGTTCCCTCGAAAGCCGCCAGCCTGCTCGCCGTTGCGGCTTTCCTCGGCGGCGCCGGAACCTGGATCGCTCGTTCGGCAGGCGATCGGGCGATCGCCCAAACCGACACGCCCCAATGCGTGGTTCCCGGGATCTTAGTGCGCAACCAAGGGGAATACAGCTACAGCGTCGGCGGCGAAACCTTTTCCGGAATCACCAATATCGACGAAAACGCCGTGATTCCAGGCGGTCCGGTGACCGTCGATCCCGACGGCGTGCGCGATCTGGCGGACAATCGAGTCACCGGGTCGTTAGCCGGATCCTTGGCGGACCAATTAATCGAATTGGGATTCAGCCAACAGGAAGCCACCCGCGCCACGATCGCCGTCACCGTCGCCTTAGCCCAACTCCCGGTAGATTCCAGTTTCCGAGAAGTGGCGATCGCCGCGCGCGACGCGATCGTGCAAGCGGTCCCCGAACAAGGACAAACCGTCGCCGAACTCGAACGGTCCGTCGCCCAAGAAACCGCCGCCGCCATCACCGCCGAACTGGCGCGCACCTTCCTCGTCAGCGCCGGACTGACCGCCACCGAAGCCGAACAAGCCACCCAACAAGCCTTCTCCGTCATCCTGCGAAGTGGCGACAACGCCCCCGTAGACGACACCTTCCGCCAAGCCTTTCAAGCGATGGTCGCCGTCGCCCCGGACAAAGAAGAACAACTGCGCGAACTCGCCCAAGACGTCGCCGACGAAATGCGCGAAATCCGCCAGGGCATTCAAACCGGGGCCCAAGCCGGAGACTTACTCTTTTTTGACTTTACCATCAGCAATCCGGGCGATCGGGCCTTGCGTTTCACCATCCCCGATCCCGAAACCATCCAACGGGTCACCTCCGGCGCCCAAGTGCGCGGCGTCAAATACTCCATGGTCACCACCCCCGAAGGAACCGTCCTCGTCGGCGACTGCATCCCCGTAGAGGTTCCCCCGGAAGAACCGGAAGAACCCCCAACCCCACCGGAAATTACGCCCCCCGAACCGCCCATCGAGGAACCCCAACCCCCCACTACCCAAGACCCCTCCCAACCGCCAGAGATTACTCCGGCGCCGATCGAACCGCCCCAACCGCCCGCCCAGGTGCCGCCAGCGCCGCAAATCACCCCTCCCGACATTCCCGAACCGGAACTGCCCCCGACGCCGACGACCCCATCCCGTCCCGTCGTCGATCCGGTAGACGTGATTTTGCCTCCGGGCGGCGAAGTCACGGTCACCGTGGAAATCATTGCGCCGGAAGTTCCCGACGGAGGCGGCGGCGTCACCGTGGTCATTCCCGACGAAGACGACGAACCCATCGGCCAACAAACGGTGATTATTCCCCCCCCGACGACGCCGACCAGTCAGCCCAACGTCGGGCGAATTACCGGATGTGCCGGGGAAATTCTGTCCGACTATACCGGGTTTAAAGTGGGCCTGTTCGAACCCGACCCCACGGACCCCACCGGAGGCATTCGCGAGGTCGTCGCCCTGACGCCGACGGAGTTCCCGGATTTACCGGGTAACGATGTCGGTCGCGGCTTCGAGCCGAATGTGGACAATGCCAACCCCTTCTTCCTGACCAACGGCGAAGGCGGGACGTATAACTTCAGCCTCGACGCCTCGCGCGGTCAACTCGACCCCGGACGTCAGTATATTTTTGTCGTCAGTCCCCCTGCAGGTAGCGACTTGAGCGAACGCCGCATCCGCTTGGAGATCGGGGAAACGAATAATGGCGTCGTCTCGTTTACCGCCACCTCTTTAGACGGACGCCCGATTAATGCTGCCGACGGCGGCACCAAGGCGACCGGAACCTTTACCCTCAGCGCCGACGGTACCCCCATCGGTTTGAATTTTGGATCGTTCGACCTGACGGCGGCGGTGTGCGAAGCACAAGAGATTCAAATTGTCAAGACGAGCGATCGCGCCGCAGCCGAACCCGGGGATACGGTGATTTACCGCCTCGCCGTTCGCAATCTCTCCAGCAGTCCCCTCAACGGCTTATTTATCACCGATTTACTGCCGTTTGGCTTGCAATTCCACGACGATTCGCCGAAAGCGGAAATTGCCGGAACCGAGATCGATGTCGTCAGCAGTAACGACGGGCGACAAATTCGTTTCGACCTTCCCGAGGCGACGATTCCCGCCGGAGAAGTTCTCAACCTCGCCTATGCGGCGCGGGTGACCCCGGATGCTTTGCGCGGGAACGGTCGGAACTCGGCGTTTGCCAACGGACAACGGACAGATACGGGACTGAACGTCAAAGACGGTCCGGCGATTCATCAACTCCAACTCGATCCGGGGATTTTGTCCGATTGCGGCACCTTAATCGGTCGGGTGTTTGTCGATAAAAACTTTAACGGACTGCAGGAGAAGAACGAACCGGGTATCCCGAATGCGGTGATCTTTATGGACGACGGCAACCGGATTATTACCGATGCCAACGGTTTGTTCTCGGTGGCTAACGTCGTTGCGGGGTATCGAACGGCGGTTGTGGATTTGAGCAGCGTTCCGGGCTACACCCTGGCACCGAATTTATATTTCAGTGAAGGGAATAGTCAATCTCGCTTAGTGCGCTTGGAACCGGGCGGTATGGCGCGGGTGAATTTTGCACTCACCCCAACTTTCCAAGAGGAGGGCAATCTACCATGAAAAAGGGATTTTATTGGCTGGCGGTTCCTTCTTCGGCATTGCTGTGGGCGTCGTCGGGGGAAGCGGTGCAGGTTCCTCAATCGGGGGATTTTGTGGCGACAAATGTAGGTTTTCTGGGGGCGCCCCTGGAAAATTCGTGGGCCGAGAGCGATCGCCCCGGACTGCAAGGATCTCTGTTGAGGTCTACATTTGTAGCGACGACAGGCGATCGCGAACTGCCGAAGAATGTAGGGACAAATGTAAGTTTAAATGACTCTATCTTTACTTTAGAAACTTGTCAGGACGAAACCGATTGTATTGATTCGGTCAATGCCTTATTAGAAAAAGCAATTAGGGGCGATCGCGCCGTAGCGGAGCTATCAAATCCTGTAGTTACAAACAGGGTGACGACAACATCGTCGGCGATCGAGCATAATTTAGCCCTATCCGGAAACAGAGTAGATCCGAGCGCATCCGAAATTCGGACAGATCGCCCCCTTTCCCCCAATATTTTAACCGATTTAAGCGATACTCGAACGAACTTTTCAACCGGAATCGAACTCAATGGCGATTCCGCCGTGCAAATCGGGCAAACTGGAGCGGGAGACGCCGGAGCGATCGCCGAAATCCTGGCGCCCGGTCCCGGCGAAACCACCGATCTCCCCGCCACCACCGTCATCGCCCGCTTCCCCAGCGAAGCCGAAGTCACCTTACTGGTCAACGGCGAGGCCGTTTCCCCGGATTTAGTCGGACGCACCGAAACCGACACCGCCACCGGAATCACCGTGCAGACCTGGTACGGCGTCCCCCTCCAGGAAGGGGAAAACACGATCGCCCTCTCCGTCAACGGCCAAACCGTCGAAAGCTTTACCGTAGCGGTTTCCGGTGCGCCGACCCAGGTGCAAATCGCCACCCGAGAAACCCGGGTTCCGGCGGACGGGCGATCGACCCTCACCGTGACCGGACAAGTCTTAGACGCCAACAACCAACTCGTCCAACGGGATACCGTAGTCACGCTCAGCAGCAGTGCTGGGGAATTTATCGGCGCCGACTACAACCTCGACGCCCCCGGCTTTCAAGTCCAGGCCGTCGGCGGCGAATTCAGCGCCCAATTGCAAGCGCCCCTCGACGCCCAAATCGTGCGGATTCGCGGGGCGATCGACGACGCCAGCGCCGAGGGCGAAACCTTAGAAGCCTTTACCCGCGCCGAATTCACCACTTACCTGCGCCCGAGTTTGGTGACCGGATTGGTCAACTTCCGCCTCGGAAAGCGGGGGACCAACTACTGGGGCAGTTTCCGCGACTTCCTCCCGGCGGACGAAGATTACGACTACGAAGCGGACCTATCCGGCGCCGTCTTCGCCACCGGGAAACTCGGCGGCTGGCTGTTCACCGGGGCTTATAACTCCGATCGCTCCCTCAACTGCGACTGTAGCGGCAACGATCGCCGCCTGTTCCGCGACACCCAACCGACCGAATTGGATTATCCCCTTTACGGCGACAACTCCACCGCGAGTACCGTGGCGCCCTCCCGGGATAGCGTCTACCTGCGGTTCGAGCGATCGTCCCCGGTAGAAAACGCCGGACTGGACTATTTTATGTGGGGGGACTACAACACCCAAGAACTCGCCAATCGCACCCAAGAATTCACCGGGTTGACGCGATCGTTCCACGGGTTTAAAGCCAATTACAACTTTGGCGGCTTGCAACTGACCGGACTCTACGCCAACGACGTCGAAGGCTTCCAACGGGACGCGATCGCCCCCGACGGGACCAGTGGTTATTACTTCTTCTCCCGGCGCCTGCTCATCGACGGCAGCGAAAATATCTTTATCGAACTCGAAGAACTCGGACGCCCCGGCAATGTAATCTCTCGCCAACAACTCAACCGAGGCGAAGACTACGAAATCGACTACGATCGCGGCACGATCCTCTTCCGTCGCCCCCTACAGCGCACCGACGTCGTCACCGACGCCACCGGAGTCAGCATCGTCGTCGTCCGGCGGATCGTCGCCACCTACCAATACGAAGAACGCGACGGCGACACCAACCTCTGGGGCGGACGGATGCGCTATCACTTTTCTCGGGATTACAATAACCCGATTTGGATCGGCGCCACCTACCTGCGACAAAACCAAGGGATTCGGGACTTCGAACTCTACGGCGCCGACTTGATGTTTACCTTTGGCAATGCTACGGAGAGCGATCGCGTCACCTCCGGCGCCACCGCCCTCCCGTCCATTTCCAACGCCGAATTTCCCGAAACCCTCCCCGCCGAACCTCCCAACCCAAGCCGCAACGCCACCCCCTTTAGCGGCGAACTGATCGCCGAATACGCCCATTCCACCAACGATTCCGAACTCCTCGGACTCGTCACCGGGGAAGCCTACCGCATCGAACTCAACGCCCGAGGCGGTCCCTTGACCGGACGCGCCTATTACCGAACCACCGATAGCGGTTTCGCCAACGACGCCACCACCAGTTTCGTCCCCGGACAAACCCGCTACGGAACTCAACTCAGCAGTCGCCTGACCTCCACCACCCGCTTAAACTTTAATTTCGATCGCGAGGAAAATTCCGGCGTCGCCCCCCGTCCGATTACCGAATTCGACGACTTCTTAACCCCCCGCCTCGAAGCGATTCCCGGTAGCGAAGTCGATAACAGCTTGACCACGATTAGCGCCGGATTGCAACAGCAAATTTACAAAGCCACCCTCGGCGTCGATTGGGTCTACCGCCACCGCACCGACGATCGCCCGACCAGCCCCCTCGACGTGACCTCCTCCCAGCTTCGCAGTCGCTTACTCGTCCCGATTACCAGTAAAATCAGTTTCCGCGCCCAAAACGAACTGAGTTTGTCCTCCGACGAAGACATCGTTTATCCCGATCGCACGATCTTGGGTCTCGACTGGCGCCTGCTACCCGGCGTCACCGCCCAACTCAATCAAGTCTGGTTTACAAGCGGTCAGTACGAGGACAACTCGATTACCTCGTTCAACCTCAACGGCGACTACAACCTCACCGACGACACCACCCTCACCGGGCGCTACTCCTTCGTAGACGGTCGCACCATGGGCGCCGCCTTGGGGATCCAACACGGCTGGACGATCGTTCCCGGATTGCGCCTCAATCTCGCTTACGAACACGTGTTCGGGTCGTTATTCTCCCGCAACGCCACCGGGACCGAGTTCGCCCAACCTTACGCCCCCGGGCAAAGTTCCGCCGCCTTGGGAATCCGCAGTGGGGACAGTTACAGCATCGGTCTGGAATATACGGATAACCCGGACTTCACCGCCAGCGCCCGTTACGAACATCGTTTTTCCAGTAGTGGCGATAATACAGTCATTCAAGCGGCGGCGACGGGAAAACTCACCGATGCGATTTCGGTGTTGGGACGCTACCATCAAGCTTCGTCGTCGAACCAGTTGTTAGAGGATATCGGCGATACGATTAATTTGCGCTTCGGTTTTGCGTTCCGCGACCCACAAAGCGATAAGTTTAATGCTTTGTTGCGTTACGACTTCCGCCAAAATCCCTCCTCGATTCCCGATACGATTTTGTTCGGTAGCGGGACGAAAGCTCAAGACCACACCCTGGCGTTGGAAAGTATTTTCGCCCCGAATTGGCGCTGGGAGTTTTATGGGAAATATGCGTGGCGCCGCAGTACGTCTTATCTCGCCGATGATTTAGTCGGGACGAATACGGTCTCTCTGGCGCAGTTGCGGGCGACTTATCGCCTGGGATATCGCTGGGATGTAGTCGGCGAGGGGCGCTGGATTTATCAACCGTCGGCGAATTTTAGCGAGTTCGGCGTGGTGGCGGAGGTCGGTTTTTATCTGACGCCGGATTTACGTCTGGCGGCGGGATACGTGTTTGGCAAGGTGGATGCGGACGAGATGGAGAGCGATCGCTCGGCGAGTGGTCCGTATCTGAATGTTTCGATGAAATTAAATCAATTATGGCCGGGATTCGGTCAGCAGCCTGTGGCGCCACCCCAACAACAAGAGTCGGCGGTGGAGTTGTCTTTGCAACCCGTACACGAATTCGGAGGTGAACGATGATGGGACGTTGGCGGGTAGGGTTGGCGGTCTCGATCGTGTCGCTGTCCTTCGTCGGATCGGTACGGGCGATCGCTCAAGAGGGGGGACCGACCTGGGCGATCGCGGTCAATAGCAATGGGGACGAGGTTCGGGCGGACGAGGGGCTGACGTTGCGCGAGGCGATCGCGATCGTCAATGGCAATTTAAGGGTGGAACAGTTAAGTCCGGCGGAGCGATCGCAACTGCGCCAACTCCCGGAAATCGAGGTTTCCCGGATCGAGTTTGCTTTAGACCCGCAAGCTACGACCATTGGTTTGACGGCGAGTTTGCCGCCCCTACAGGCGCCCGTGGCGATCGACGGGACGACGCAACCGGGTTTCGACCCCGAGGAGGAGACGCCCCGGGCGGTGGTGACGTTGACCCCGGCGCCGGAAACGGAGATTTTGCGCGGGTTGGTCGTGATGGCCCCGGACGTCTCGATTCGCGGTTTGAGTGTGCACGGGTTTACGGCGACTCACCAACGCACGGCGAGTCCTCCGGCGGCGGATATTTTGATTGTGGGGGGCGAGTCGGCGGCGATCGCCGATCGCGTCACCCTCGAAGAGGGCCAGTGGCGCCGGGAAGTGACCGACGCGGTGGAAGATGTTCCCGTTCCGAACAACGTGACGATCGCCGGAAATTGGCTGGGACTGTTGCCGGACGGGACGTTCCCGGAACGGCGATCGGCTTTTGGGGTCTGGGTGTTCGAGGGGACCAATGTGACGGTGGAGGATAACGCGATCGCCGCCCACGACGGCAGCGCTGTCATTACGAGCGTCCGCGCCGATAACTTGCAAGTCAATAACAATCAAATTTTTGAAAATGGCTTTCGCGGAATGCCCGATGCCTTGCGTTTAGAAGGATATATCGATAATACGTCGGTCTTCGATAACGAGATTTATAACAATGCAGGTTCCGGGATTTTCCTCTTCAATCCTTCCGGTGCGGTGGCGATCGCCGATAACATTGTGAGAAGCAACGGGCGGCGATTGCAACGGGCGGCCATCTACTTAATGGGAAGCGGACATCAAGTGAGAAATAATAAAATTACCGACCAACCCGGTCCGGGGGTGGTGGTGGCGGCAGATCCGCCGGGCGATCGCATTGCCATTGAAGACAATCGCTTCGCCAATTTAGCCGGGTTGAGTATCGACCTCAATACCACCTCCAACGATCGCGCCAAGCACTTTCAGATCGGCGACGGCCCCAACCCGCCGCGCAACTCCGGCAATCGCCGGAAAGATACGGGCAACCGGGCGATCGAGGCGCCCCAGTTTTTGGCTCGCGAGTTTTATCAACTGGGAGACGCCCTCACCGTAGACGGTCTCGCCGAACCGGGAGGAACCGTAGAAATTTATCGGGTCAACGAGTCCGGGATGGCCCACGGACCGTTGAGCGAACCCCTCGCCACGGTCGCCACCGACGGTTCGGGTCGTTTCAGCATCGAGCTCGACTCCCTCGAACCGGGAACGACGATTAGCGCGATCGTTACCCATCCCGACTACGGCACCTCCGAACCCGCCCGCAACGCCACCGTGCGATCGCGAAGCGACGCCGAGTAACCTGATTCCCCGCCGTCGAGTCCTTTTCACCCCCTCTCCCGCGATGAACGCCTCTGCCAAGTTCCCGAACCGACTCATGAAACGAACTGCGAAATCCTCGTTTCTCCTCCCCCTCGCCTTGCTCCTGTTCGGCGCCCTCCCCGCTCGCGGTGAGGGGAGTCGGGAGTTAACGGCGAACGGGGGTCAGCGATTTTTCCTGGAATATCGCAATGATTTCACTACCGGGATTCCTCGCCGAAGCATTATCAAAGTGTATGCGGAAGCGGGGGAAGAAATTTTTCTCGGTTCGAGTGCAGTCGGTCGCGGAGGAACGATTAACTATCGCGCTCCCAATGGGACGACCGGGACTTGTGGCGCTGCTGGGGCGATCGCCGATCGCGCGCAAGAGTTAGCCGGACCAAGCGCACTGGCGGCAGGAGGCTATAACGAATGTACCATTACGACCGCACAAACTACAGCAGCAGGAGATGGGGTTTGGGAAATTGATTTTGTCAGCCCCAATCCCGGCAGTGTCGACAATCCAATTAGCATTGGCGCTGGTTTTAATTGGACGCAAGCGGGCAATCAACCGACTAACGTCGGCTACGTGACGGCTTGGGATGTCACCGTTAACGATCCGGGGGGAGAAGGCGAACAAACAGGGCGCGTGTTTGCCAACTACCTCGCCCTCAACCCCGGTGCCGACGATCCGGATATCGCCTTTGAATTTGAACCGACGATCGTAACGCGAGATGGTTATCAATATTTAGTTAACTTAAATGGGATGCAACCGTTTGGGTTTATCTTCTTTGCCAATAAAAATGGATTTACAGATGCGGCAGGAATTCCTCTGTATCAATCGGTGGATTTTCCGGCGCAGACTGACGATCCCAGCAATTTTGCTAATGACGATATTACCCATAAAATTTTCTTTAATAGCCCCGATAGCACCGGAACCAATATCTTGCCACTGTCCGGTAATTCGCCCCAGGGTTCAACTTGGTTGTTAAACTCTCCTCAAGATCCGCCAGAACCGAGTAATTTAAGGTTTGTTGGGAGTGAAGGAACGGTCAACCAAACCGGAAGCAATCCTTTAGAAGGTCGTTTTCTCTTTAATTCACCGGAAGCCACCTCCTTTCAAATTACGATCGATATCAATGACGATGGCATTTTCGGCAATGACAACGATCGCATTATTTTTGGCTTTGCCGGGATCGGTGAGAACAGCGTTGTGTGGGACGGCTTAGACAGAGATGGTGTTCCGGTACCGCCGAGTGAGTTGGGCTATGCAGCCGATATCCGCTTGTTCGGTGGGGAAGTCCATTTTCCTTTCCTCGACGTTGAAGGGAATCAAAATGGTTTGATTATCGAAAGACAAAACAATCCACCAAACTACGATGCTAGCGATCCTCTGGCCAATCCCTTTTTGGTCTACTACGACGATCGCAATGTTACCCCCCAGGAAACGGCTCCCAATCCCCTTTCCGCCTTGAGTGGAATCGATAGTTCTACCGGAGCTCACAGTTTCCCTGCAGGGAACTTTACAGGGTGGGGAGACCAACGAGGAATTGACACCTGGGCTCGTTTACCTTCAATTCCCGTGCAGTTAGCTGGCAGAATCCGGGTACTCGAAGCCGATTTAGACATCAGTAAAACGGTAGTCACAACCAATCTCCTCGTCGGTGGACCCATTGAATATGACATTGTCGTCACCAACAACGGACCGAGTTCGGTTACAGGTGCGAGAGTCAGGGATGGCTTGCCCCCGGAAATTATCAATGTCTCCTGGACTTGTGAGATTACCACGGGAACTGGAAACTGCGCTCAAGAAACGGGAAGCGGCAATCTCTCCACGACCGTCGATCTCGACAGTGGCGCCCAAGCGACCTATCGCATCTCTGGAGGACTCGGCCCCGATGTAGGAGATTCGGTAACCAACATCGCAATTGTCACCCGACCGAGTGACGTCACCGATCCCAACGATCAAGATAATAGTGGTGGGACCAACGTCACGGAAAGCGCCACGGCGATCGCCGAACCCATCAGTCCCGGTAATGCCCAACTGGGAACGGCAAAAGCGGCAGGTACTCCCGTTAATAATGGCGATGGTACGTTTACCATTCCTTACACGATCCAAGTTGAAAACTTAGGCGATCTTCCCTTCGATACCCTCCAAATTGAAGAAGATTTGACGACGACCTTCGCGGGAGTTACTTCGTTTACCGTCGAGTCCGGTTCGATTAGCAGTCCCGACGGACTCAATGTCAATACTGATTTTAACGGTCAGGGAAACAACCAGTTATTAGCTGGCGATAACAGTCTCGCCGTCGGTGCAACCGTGACCGTTCAATTTAACGTCATTGTCACCCCCGGGACGGCGTTTGGCCCTTATGAAAATACCGCCACCGCAACGGGAACGACTCCAGGCGGCATTGAAGTAACCGATGACTCGACCGACGGCAACGATGTAGACCCGGATGGGGATGGCAACCCCGACGAAAACGATCCGACCGTGGTCAACTTAGTGGTTCCCCGTCTTGGTGTCGCGAAGGCGGCGGGGACTCCTGTCAACAATGGCGATGGCACGTTTACGATTCCCTATACGATTCAAGTTGAAAACTTGGGCAATGTTCCATTGAGTAACCTACAAGTTACAGAAGACCTCACCACGACATTCTCGGGAGTCAGTTCGTTTAGTGTCGTGTCGAATTCAATTGGTAGTCCTTCCGGTCTGGTGGTGAACTCGAACTTTAACGGACAGGGAAATAATGATTTACTCGCTACGGGAAATACCCTGGCTATTGGTGAAACGGAAACGATTGAGTTTGAAGTCACGGTAACGCCGGGGACGAATTTCGGGCCTTATGAAAATACGGCGACAGGTTCGGGAAGTGGTCCAGATGGAACGGAAGTCACCGATGACTCGACCGACGGCAACGATGCCGACCCGAATGGAGATGGAACGCCGGACGAAAACGATCCGACCACGGTCACTCTCTCATCCCAACCCATTCTCGGTGTCGCGAAGGCGGCGGGGACTCCTGTCAACAATGGCGATGGCACGTTTACGATTCCCTATACGATTCAAGTGGATAACTTGGGCAATGTCGCCATTGAAGACCTGCAAGTTGTAGAAAATCTGGCGAATACCTTCTCGGGGGTCAGTTCGTTTACGGTGGTGTCCAATTCCTTGACGAGTCCTTCCGGTTTGGTGGTGAACTCGAACTTTAACGGTCAGGGGAATAATAATTTACTGGCAACTGGAAACACTCTGGCGGTTGGTGCAACGGCAACGATTAGTTTTGAAGTGACGGTGACGCCAGGGACGAATTTCGGACCGTATAACAATACGGCGACGGGTTCGGGAACGGGACCGGATGGAACCCCTGTGGAGGACGATTCGACGGATGGGAACGATGTAGATCCGGATGGGGACGGGACGCCAGATGAGGACGTTCCGACGACGGTTTCTTTGCTCGCACCGCCGGATGGACGGGCCAATCTGCGCTTGGTGAAGCGGGTGACGGCGATTAACGATCGCACCTTCATCGATGTGGTAGACGATCCGAACCTCGACGATAACGCGCCCAGTTGGCCGGGGAACTACCTACAAGGGCGGATCGACGTGCCGGATGTCTTCCCGGGCGACGAGGTTGAATATACAATATACTTTATGTCCGACGGTGAAGTTTCTGCCAACAATGTGAGGATCTGCGACTTGGTGCCGCTCAATCAAACGTTTGTCCCCGATGGATTTAACGGGTTGGCGCAAGCGGGGGGCGGCTTTGGTGGCGTCAATCGCGGGGTGGCGATCGCCTTCGGCTTGAATGCGCCCCTATCTTATACCAATGCCAACGATGGCGATATCGCTCGCTTCTTTACCCCGGGTAACTTCGTCCCGGTGCCGCCGGGAGGGGCCGCACCGCAACCTTGTCCGGCGGTCAATAACTCGGCCAATGGCAATGGGGCGATCGTCATCGAACTGGGCGATTTACCGAGTGTCGCGGACGATCCACAACGTGCCTTTGGCTTTATCCGCTTCCGGGCGACGGTGGATTGAAGCTGCCTTGCAATCGACAGGGACAAGACCAACCGACAATAGAAAAGGACACGGCAGATGTCGTGTCCTTTGAGGGGTGAAGGCGAGGTGTGCAGGCGATCGCTCAATTCACCGGAGAACTGACCGTGCGATCGCGCCATGACATCGAACTCCCACTGGTCGTCAAGTAAAAATAGCGCCGGGTCAACTCCGGTAAAATAGCTCCGTTGAAATCCGTAGCCTCGATATTCGTCCCGACCAAGGTCGCATCGCTCAAATCCGCGCGAGTCAGATCGGCGCGGGTGAGATTCGCCCAATTGAGATTGGCATGATAGAGATAAGATCCGGAAAGATTCGCTCCGGTCAAATCCGCCCCCATCAAACTCGCCGATCGCATCTGCGCGTTGGTCAAATTGGCGACAATTAAATTAGCCCCTTCTAAATTCGTGTGGGTCAACTTCGCCGCACTCAAATTAATCCCGTTGAGATTGACCCCATTGAGATCCACCCCATTGAGAAACGCCTCACTCAAATTGACCCCATTAAACTGAGCGCCGTAAAGCATCGCCCCACTCAAGCGCGCGTGGGTCAAATTCGCCCAACTCAGATTCGCCCCGGTTAAGTTGGAACTGCGCAAATTCACCCATTCCATGCTCGCACTGGTGAAATTGACGCTGCGTAAATTGCTGCCGCGCAAATTGGTTCCCGTCAGGGTGGCCCCACTAAGTTTGGCTCTCGGTAACTTGGCTTTGATTAAAATCGCCCCACTCAAGACCGCTTTGGTCAAATCTGCATCGGCGAACTTGCCATATTCCATTTTGACAAAACTCAAATTCGCCCATTGGAGCTGAGCGTCACTTAAATCGGCTTTGGTCAGGTTGCTGCGGCTGAAATTGGTTCCCCGAAGATTGGCCCCACTCAGGTCGATCCCGACTAAATGGGTTCGACTTAAATCGGCTCCACTCAGATCCACCCCAGCAAAGTCTCTTTCGCCCCGTTCGTACCGTTCGAGTAATTCGCTACTATTCACGATCGTTCCTGCTCCAATAATGTCTACGCCATGCTCGCTCAAGTGGCAAAGGTTGACGGTCGGTAGGGGAATGACTCCCGGCGTTGCCTCGTTCCCGTTATTGTGATTCGGATGGTCATGGGAGCAACTGCGATCGCTGAACCGTTCCTATTACCATGTTTTTCTCAAAAAGCGATCCTAAGTAATAATATTTTAAGGTTTCCCTTATTGTTAATTCTACTACATAAACATTGGAGAGCATCTCAACGGTCGTGAAATTTTGTTACTCATATTGTGTCCATTTTTACGGAAAAACAAACAAATTCTATAAGTAGCAACACGGAATTTCTGGTCTCGATCGCCCCATCCTCTCCGAAAGCCCCCGTCACCCGTACCGCCGCCAGGTCGCGAAACTCGGGAAACGACTTGGATCGAACCCCGGTGGAACTCTAAAATCTAAACTCTGAACTCTCAAATCGGAAATTCCCATACTTGTAATGTTACGAAAACTTGGATTTACCCTGTTATGGATAGGTGCGATCGCCTATGCTTTTGGATTTGCTCCCCCCGATCGCCCGGAAACCTTCTCATTAATTCAAAATCTATCTACCGGAAACTGGGAAGGCATCAATCCGGCGATCGTCGCCTTATTCAACGTCATGGGAATTTGGCCCTTTATCTACAGCGCCGTGCTCCTCTTCGACGGACGCGGCCAAAAAATCCCCGCCTGGCCCTTCGCGATCGCCTCCTTTGCCGTCGGCGCCTTCGCCATCTTGCCCTATCTCGCCGTGCGATCGCCCAATCCCGACTTTGACGGCGACAAAAACCCCCTCCTCAACCTCCTAGACTCGCGCGGATTGGGAGCCTTTCTCTCCGTCGGCGCCGTCGTCTTGCTCGCCTACGGCGTCACCCAAGGCAACTGGGCCGAATTCGCCGCCGACTGGCAAAGCTGGCGCTTTATTCACGTCATGAGTTTAGATTTCTGCTTGCTTTCCCTACTCTTCCCCGCCCTTTTACACGACGACATGGCCCGTCGCCATTTAACCCGCCCAGTCGTGTTTTGGATCGTCGCCCTCGTTCCCTTGCTCGGACCGCTTGCATATTTGACCTGGAGACCGAGGATTGAGAGTCGGCAGTAGGATTGTAGAAGTTATACCAGTTTTCAAAAATAATGAGAGAGAGCGAGGGTAAGGACACGGCAATGCCGTGTCCCTCTAAAACCCCTGAATTTGACAACCGATCGAGGATGGCTAGATGACCTGACTCCCGAGTTTCTACGCCTTATTAACCCGTAACTTCAGCCGCACGTCACCCGAGAACCCATTAGGGACGACCCAACGGGAGAGCGATCGCCGGAGGCTCGTAATCGCCAGGCGATCGGGCAACGCCGAAGCCCGATCGTCGAAGATAACGCGCACCACGCGGCCATTTTCAACCTTCAACTCCCAAACCACCTCGCCGCTTAACCCGGGGTCGAAATTGTGCTGGGCTAAATACCGCTCCAGATCGGCGATCGCCGCTTCATCCAAACCCTCCGCCTCGAGAACCTCAATCCGATCTCCGGCCATCGGTTCCGGGGTCGCCAGATCCACCTCTTCCTCAACCTGTTGCAGGCGCACGCCTCCACCCGCGCGACGGGTGGCCATTCCTGCAGGCGACGGGGCAGACATCGCACCTGTTGGTGGTGGGGCTGGGGCAAATTGAACGCGATCGTCTACATCGCCGAAAATGCCCTCGTAACTGACCCCTTCCGGCAATTCTACCGGGACTTCGACCCGACGAGTGGTTCCGTCGGGATCGACGCGCACTTCCTCGCTGACCGCGACAAAGGCGGTGTATTGAGACAGGAGGCGATAAGTGAGAGCCGTATCGGTGACCGCCTCCACGGCGGACGTGGTTTCGCCGCCGTACATTTGCGACATCAACTCCTTAATCCGCGCCCGTCCCCAGAGTTGGGCGATCGCCGGATTCCCAGACTCCTCAAACGTCATCCGGAACAATTGCTCGTAACGGCGACCCCCGGCGGCGATTCCGCGCACCCGCAATTGACCTCGGGCGCGATCGCCCTTGCGTCCGAATAAAACTAACGGCTGTTCGGCGAATAAGTCCGGCGGCGCTTGCGGATAGACTTGAGCGGGTTCGCCGCCGCCTTCCCAGGCGACCTCAATATTCGTCAGCACTGGATTGTTGATTTGGCGGAAAAAGCGATCGGCCACTTCTCCCGTAGGTTCGTCCTGGCGGATGACTTGCGCCGTTCCCCGTCCGACCTCGGCGAGGCGATCGAGTAAAAAGCGGTTGACCGAACTGCCGACCCCAAAACTATACAAACGATTGCCCGCTTGCAAGCGTTCCTGAACTTCCGCAATCACCTCGTTATCGTTACCGATATAACCGTCAGTAATCAGTACGACACTGCGCAAGCGTCCTTCCTTGGCGGCGGGAAAATTCAGCACCGCTTGCATTCCATTGAGCAACTCCGTCCCGCCGTTGGCGTCGAGTTTGTCGATGTAACTTAAAGCCCGGCGGCGGTTGGCGGGGGTATTTTCCAAAGGTTCGGCGGATAACGCTTGGGCCGTGTTGGCAAAATCGATAATTGTAAACGTATCGTCGGGGTTGAGTCCGTTGATAAAACGGCGCATCAACTCTTTAGACTTCGCCAGAGGATCGCCGGATTGAGATCCGGAGGTATCCATTAAAAAGACGACATCTTTGGGAACAATTTCTTGAGTATCGTAGTCGATCGCCGGAATCAGATAAATCGCAAAATGGCCGCCGCGATCGTCCCCTTGGGTCAACACCGTAGCTTTGGTATTGTCTCCCGAAACGCGATAGCGCAAAATTAAATCTTTATTGGGAATCGTATCCTCCGGGGCGAGACGAACGGCGATCCGGTTCTCGTCGAGTTGGCGCGTTTCGAGATCGTGAGACGGCGATCGCACCTCCGAGATCGGCACTCCCGCATCGATTTCCACAGTCACGCCGATATCGTGACCCGATCGCACCTCCGGCGGCAATACCGGGGGAGTGATGCGCGACGCATCCGGGACGCGATCGCTATTTCCCTCGCGATCGATCGCCTCTCCCGGAATATAACGCGGTCCGACCACCATCGGAAAGACGAATTCGTAATCGCCGCCTTCAAATTGCAACGAATCGGTATAGCGAATCGTCACGTCAATTTGTTCGCCGGGTTTAATATTGGCTAACGATTGGGTAAAAATATTAGCGCGTTCTTGTTCGAGGAGTCCGGCGGTCCGTCCTTCGCGTTTGGCGTCTTCGTAAATTTGTTGCGCTTCTTCGCGTTCTTTGATTTCCCCTTTAATAATGCGATCGCCGATTTTAATTTCCATGTCGTCCACCGCCGCCTCGTCGGGTAACGGGAACACGTAAACCGCTTCTAAAGGTTCGTCAAACGGATTTTGAAACGTTTGGGTCACTTCGACCCGAGAAAGATTCCCGGCAATTGTGGCGTTAACTTCCGTATGTTTGAGGGGAAAAACCTGACGTTCCCCGTCTTCGGAAACGGCGTACAAGCCTCCGGTTTCTCTTGCGGTTTCGGCGGCAGCACTCGATCGCCCCCGGGCGGTCACCTCGGTATTAGAATGGCTGCGGGAGAGCGGCGTCCAGGTTTGAGCTAAAGCAAATTTGGCGATCGCGCCAACCCCTGCCAGCAGGAGGGTACAGGCGATCGCGGTATAGAGAGGTTTCATAATTTAGAGTTCTCAAACATGCTGATTCTGTAGGTTATTCCAGCATGGCACAGTTCGATCCGCGCGATCGCGCGGTTACCTTTTTGGTAACGCCATTTCAACCCCCTCTCCGTGGCGATCGCCGTCTTATCGATAGTTCAAATTCTGGCATTCTTTAAACTCGTCGATCGCGGTGTCTGGAATCTGACCCGTGGCGAGTTTTTGAAATCCTTCTAAGTCTACTGTTTCATTTTGGTAAAAGTCCCACGGCGAAGCATCGGAGAATCCGTAAGCGGCGCGACTCGGTGTCGCCACATCGGCACGATCGATCGCCTTCGGTCGAACGTTTCCTCGATAACAGGTGATATTGCCAGTTTGGTAAATATAGTAAATGCCGCGAACAGTTTCCCCATTTTTAGTAAAAATTGAATAAGCGGAACCGCCTTGTTTCGGATCGGCAACTTCCCCATAAAAATGAGTTCCGTCACTCAATTCCGTCAGGGGTGGGGTCATCGTCTCGCGATCGGAGTTTTGCGCCTTCCCTTGGGTCGGTGCGATCGCGATCCCGGCGATCGCACTGAAGGTTACTAAAGTTAAATGAATTATAGATTTCATGAGAAATAATTTCTTATTCTTGAGTTCTGAATTACTCTCACTCTATCCATTGACCGACGGTCTTCGCGTCTACCTTGAGTTAGAAAACCCGCAAACCGATCGCTATTCGCCGCTATTCGCAAGTTCTCAAGCGATAGCCAAACCCGTGAACGGTTTCGATCGGATCGTCTGGGGCGCCAATTTCACGAAATTTCCGGCGCAAACTTTTAATATGAGCTTTAACTGTTTCTTCGCTGGGGGGTTCTTCTAAAGACCATAAATATTCGAGAATTTCACCACGACTGAGAACCCGGCGACCGTTGCGCACGAATAATTCTAAAAGTGAATATTCTTTAGGGGTCAATTGTAAAGGACGATCGCCGTAAGTGACTTCATAAGTCGTCGGATCGAGTCGCAAGTCGCCCCAGGTTAAAATAGGAGGCGCCGCGTCTTGCGATCGCCGCAATAACGCTCTCAAACGGGCGAAGAACTCTAAAAGATCGATAGGTTTGACCAGATAGTCATCGGCCCCAGCATCGAACCCTTTCACTTTATCCCGACTGGTATCGAGGGCAGTCAACAACAAAACAGGTTGAAAATAGCCGTTGGAGCGCATTCGCTTACAAAGACTGACCCCATCGAGTTTGGGCAGCATGATATCGAGCACAATCAAATCGTAATTCACCTGGGTGACTTGCTGCCAAGCAGCCTCCCCATCCCGAGCAATATCGACAATGTATCGCTCGTCTGTCAAAACTTCCGCTAAGGTGTCCGCAAAAGGAATATCATCTTCGACCACTAAAATTCTCATAACTGTAGATCCTAAAAGAGAGAGGAAGCGCACTCGACCTTTTGAAAAAGGAGCTGTGCGAGCGATCGCCGCCTAATCTTGACGAACTTTGCCTCTCAATCCGAACATTTTCCCAACTTTGGCTGTTGGTAGCGGTCGGGACTCGTCAAGCATCGATCTCTCTTTCAGAAAAGGGCATACTTAAGCGAGAATTCAGGAAAGGAGAGGATCTCAACTCAACCGCAAAGGGCAGCTCTTCAATATCTCTAAAGCAACAAGTAGGTCATAGAGCCTGATTTAAGTTGAGCGAGATTTACGAACGTTACAGATGAACGAAAATCGCGAAGAACCACGGGTTACTAGGGTGTTTGGACTAACGGCTTTAGCTATTATTAGCTTCAGCTTGATTTTTGGTATTTTTTTATCAAGCTCGATCGCATTACTCAACAAATCGCAATACATGGGGGGATTGGCGATCGCCGACAGTTTTATTTTACTCCTATTGCTGGGGCTTTATAAGTTTGTTGTCCGTTCGATGGCAGCTATTCGCCGATCGCCAAGAACGCCGGACAAAGGAGGCGCCGACCCTCTAGAAACTAACCCTGAAAGCTTCGACTGTGCAACTGAACAGATAGGAGAATCGGCAAAAAATCGCATACCCAATCTAACCGATCTGGCGATCGGCGCCAATCAGAAATATCAAGATTTAACAATGAGCGATCGCCGGGGCGGCACCACGGAAATTGACGAACTTCGCAATCGAGAACGGGAACTGCAAGCGATTTTCGATGGGGTTTCCGATGCCCTGACGATCCTCGACGACCGAGGCACCTATTTACAAGCCAATCCGGCAGCATGGGACTTATTCGGTTTGGACGAGTCTCAACTTCTCGGTCGTCGCCTCGCCGAGTTTATCGACGCCGAGAGCAATTCGGACGATCGCTTCGATCGCGTCTGGGCCGAGTTTCTGCAACGGGGCAAAATGCGCGGCGAATGTCGGATCGTGCGGGGGGACGGTACGACAAGGGAGGTGGAATTCTCTGCTACGGCGAATTTCCTCCCGGGACGGCACTTGTCGATCGCGCGCGACATTACCGATCGCCAACGGGCGGAAACGACCTTGGGGGAACGGGAACAGCAGTTAAGTGCGATCGCCGCCAATATCCCCGGTTCCATCTATCGGGCCGTTATCGGGGACGACGGACGGTTACAACTGACCTATATCAGTCCCGGGGTGCAAGCCCTTTACGAAATCTCCCCAGAAGTGGCGATCGCCGATCCTCAATCTTTGTTCGACTGCACCCATCCCGAAGATCGAAGCACGTGCGATCGGCTTCGGCGTCAGGCGACCGCGAACCTCGCCGATTTCGATTGCCAATATCGGATCCTCACCCCCTCCGGTCAAGTGAAGTGGATTCGCGAAACCGGGCGCTGTTCGCGCGATCGTCGCGGCACCTTGGTCATCGATGGGGTCTGTCAGGATATGAGCGACCTCCACGGGGCGATCTCCGCCCGAGAACAGCGCGACCGCCAATTTCAAGCCCTCGTCGAAAATTCTCCGGATATTATCGCCCGCTTCGATCGCGATCGGCGCCACGTCTACATCAATCCGGCGATCGAACGGGCGACCGGAATCTCTCCGAATACCTTCATCGGCAAAACCAACAGCGAATTGGGAATGCCCCCCGACACTGTACTCAAGTGGGATCGCGCTTTGATGGACGTGTTTGCAACTGCACGATCTCAAGTTCTCGAATTTGACTTTCTCACTCCTGTCGGACGGCACTACTATCAGAGTCGGCTCGTTCCCGAACTCGACGCCGAAGGGGGGGTCGAATC
This sequence comes from Oxynema mangrovii CENA135, assembly GCF_016632315.1. NCBI lineage: Bacteria > Bacillati > Cyanobacteriota > Cyanophyceae > Oscillatoriales > Oscillatoriaceae > Oxynema > Oxynema mangrovii. Next base: position 875,703 of record NZ_JAEOXH010000001.1, read on the forward strand.
TGTCTTATCCGTCGTCAGCAACATCACCGAACTCAAGCAAACCGAAGCAGCCTTGCGCGCCAGTCAACATTTGCTCGAACAAATTGCCGATACCACCCCAGCGTTAATTTGCATTTACGATCTCACCTGCGATTGCGATCTCTATCTCAATCGCCAAAGTCGGCTCTTTCTCGGATTGCCTACCGAAGGGGCGATCGTCGGCGGGACGGACTTATTTATGCGGTGCACCCATCCCGACGATCGCCAACTCTGGCAGGACGTTAAAATCCGCCTCACTCAGCTTGACGATGGCGAAATTTTTGAGAACGAATACCGCTTGCAACATGCGGACGGTCAGTGGCGCTGGTTGCATTCTTGCGAAGTTGTTTTTAAACGCAATCGGGAAGGGCAACCCCAACAAATTCTCAGCGTGGCGATCGACATTACCCAGCGCCGCCACGTCCAACAACAACTGCGCCAAAGCGAAGTCCTTTATCGCACCCTCGTTCAGAATTTTCCCAACGGCGCGGTGGTTTTATTCGATCGCGATTTGCGCTATACCCTCGCCGAAGGAACGGCCTTGCTCGATGTCGGACTCTCGAAGGTTAACTTAGAAGGAAAAACTATTTGGGAAAACTTCGATCCCGCCACTTGCGAAATTCTCGAACCTCCTTTGCGTGCCGTTTTTATGGGGCAATCTTCGGTCTTTGAAATGCCCTATGGCGATCGGTTTTACACGGTTCACACTCTTCCCGTCACCGACGACCGAGGGGAAATTCATGCGGGACTGTGCATGACTCAAGATATTACCGTTCGCAAACAAGCCGAACTGGAATTATTAGACGAGCGCAACTTTATTGCTGCGGTGTTGGATACGGCGGGAGCGCTCGTGATCGTCCTCGATCGCGAGGGTAAAATTGTCCAGTTTAACCGGGCTTGCGAACGGATGAGCGGATATCTGTTTGAGGAGGTAAAGGATCGAGTTTTTTGGGAGTTTTTACTGCTGCCTGAAGAACGCGAAGCGATCGAACAGGAATTTAACCACCTGATCGACACTACCCCGTCGAGCGAATATGAAAATTATTGGGTTGCCAAAGATGGCAGCCGCCGACTGATTGCCTGGTCGAATACGCTGCTGTTCGATCGCGATCGTTCTCTGAAATATATTATCGGCATCGGCATCGACATTACCGATCGCAAACGGGCGGAGCAAGTGGAACGGGCTTTGCAGCGCGAGCAGGAATTAAATCAACTCCAATTGCGCTTTTTTTCGATGGTTTCGCACGAATTTCGCACGCCTCTGAGTACGATCTTGATGTCGGCTCAAATTTTGGAGAAGAACTATCCTAACTTATCGCCGGGTCGGGTTTTAAAAAATTCCCGGAGGATTCAAAAATCCGTGCAGCATACCCTACAATTACTCGACGATATTCTAACGCTGAATCGTGCGGAAACTGGGAAGTTAGAGTTTCAACCCGCCCCGTTGAATTTGATTCAGGTTTGTCGGCAAATTATCGAAGAAGCACGGCTAAATTCTGACGGAAATCATGCGATTGATTTTTGTTACGATCGCTGGTTGCTGCCGCCGAGTCGGCGAGTTTCTATGGATGCTAAATTGCTGCGATCGATTGTCATGAATTTACTCTCGAATGCGATTAAATATTCGCCTCAAGGAGAAGCGATCCAAGTCGAGTTATCTTCAGCGTGCGGGTCTATCGACGACGACGGTTCGGTGCGTTTATCCGGGGAGGGGGAGCCAAATTTATCGATTTTGACCGTGAAAGATCGCGGAATTGGTATTCCCGAGTCGGATCTTCCGCATTTATTTGAAGCCTTCCATCGCGGTGAAAATGTCGGCAGTATTCCCGGAACCGGATTGGGGTTGACGGTGGTCAAAAAATGTGTGGATTTACACGGCGCGGCGATCGGCGTAACCAGTAATGTAGAAGGAGACGCACGAGTACGAGGAACGAGCTTAACCGTGACCATTCCTTTCTCTACCTGAGCGATCGGTTTCGGACTCGCCCCACGGATCGATCGGCGATCCGACCTCGAACCTGTAGACCGCCGATCTTTTGTCATCCCTTCCTCACTCGACTTTTAGGAATCTTTCTTGTAACTGTACTCTTCTCAACTTTTAACGTCTGACCGCTCGACTTTTCAGCTCTCCTAACTGGTTCCTTGCCAGAGACTGGATCCCCTTGCTACCTTAAGCAATGTAGCTACAATAAGTATGACAACATGGCTAGAGACTACATGCTGCGAATTCGGCTCAACAGCCAAGAATTGGAAAAATTGAAAGCGGAAGCACAGCGACGAGAACTGTCGATGTCGGAAGTGGTGCGCGATTACATCAAACGAATGCCCAAACCGAAGAAGGCGCCGCACACCATGACCGAGACAATGACCGAAACGTCCTCAACCCAGGGGTGAGCGTTCGCCGATCCGGGGGTCTACAGTTCGGGAGAGTCAATCGGTCCGTCGGTCCGTATCCTCGGGGCGTTCGGTGGAGTCCGACTCCTCGCCGAGGTCGAAATCGAGAGAAGAGTTGGCAGGGGGTTCGGGAGGATCCTCCTCGTCAAAAGTCCAATCGAGGACCGTTGGCGGACTCACCGGAGATGGTGATGGTGATTCCGAGTCCGGTGTCGGTTCGGGGAGGGGTTCGTCAAAGCTTTCTGGGGTATCGACCGGGGTCGGCGTTGCAGAGACCTCGTGACGGTAAATGCGGATTTGGTTGAGGCGCGGACCTTCAGCCGAGACGACGGTAAATTCGAGGTTGTCATAGTGAAGGGTTTCGCCTTGTTGGGGGATTTTTTGAAATTGATAGATGACGAAACCGCCGAGGGTTTGATATTCGTCGATTAAGGGTAATTCGAGATTGAGTAATTCGTTGACTTCTTCGAGATGTAACTGGGCCTGAACTAAGAAGGTGCGATCGTCGATCATCTGTAAGGTCAACGCTTCGGGGTTTTCCGCTTCGGGATTTTCGCCGATAATTTCCGCGACCAAATCGTTAATGGTGACCAATCCCGCCGTCCCGCCGAACTCATCGACCACGGTGACCATCGATCGCCGCGATCGTTGCATCATGGGCAGCAATTCGCTCAAGGGGGTATATTCGGGAACGAAACGGGCGGGTCGAATCCACGGCTCGATCGAGCTGTCCGGATGGAGGATCCCCCGGGCGAGGGGTTCGGCGAGTTCTTTAAAATAAATAATGCCGCGAATGTCGTCTAAAGATTCGCCGATCGCCGGATAGCGGGAGTGACCGCTTTCGACGACTTCGTCGAGTAAGTTTTGAAACTTGGCATTGTAAGCAATGGCGCGGATGCTGGTACGCGGGATCATCACCTCGCTGGCGCAGACATCGCCGAACTCAAAGACATTATTGAGCAGTTCTCGTTCTTCCGCCTCCAAGCCGATCGATTCGCGTTCCGTGGCGATAATCAGTTGCAGTTCTTCCGGCGTCACGCGGTTGTACCACCCCTGACCGCTATAGCGAATTCCGAACAGGCGCAATAAAAAGCGCGTCGATTGATTGAGAATCCAGATAAACGGGTTGAAGAAGCGGGCGATCGCCAAACTCGGCGGACCGAGGAGACGCGCGAGTTGTTCGGCGTAAAGCATCGCCATCGATTTCGGACAGAGTTCGCCGAGGACGATTTGCAAGTAGGCGACCATGAAAAAGGCGACGGGGATCGCGATCGAATGGGCGAGAACGTCGCTCACTTCCGTGGAAAGGGGCAGACGGCGCACTCCGGCGACGACGACCACCGCCATCGTATTTTCGGCAATCCACCCCAGGGCCAAACTCGACAGGGTGATCCCCAGTTGGGTCGTGGAGAGGAGGCGATCGATATGGCGTTGTAAGTGCTGGACGGTTTTCGCCTGGAGGTCGCCGCCATCGGCGAGTTGGTTGATGCGCGATCGCCGCACGTAGACCATCGAAAACTCAGCCGTGACGAAAAAGGCGTTAATCGCAATCAGGGCAAAAACGGACAGCAAGCGCCAGAACAGATCGGGCTGAGTCTCGGAAATTCCGAGTGGGACTTGGGCGTGGGATACGACCGAGGCGCCAAAGAGGACGGCGACGAGGGCAAGTATCCAAGAGACAGACAAACGGCTATAAAAACGCACCGGAGGATTTTAGGTGTTGGATCTAAGCTAAGGATTCGTATTCTACCGAGTGATGTTGGATTTTAGAGTTTAGAGTTTAGATTTTAGATTTTGTAGATTTTAGCTTTTAGATTTTAGGTTTTAGATGTTAGATTCAAGATTAACCGAGGCGGCGATCGCCCGCGATCGGACGATCGCCGCCCGTTGGCTGAGGTTCGGCGCGGGTTTACGGGGCGATCGGAATGGGGGACATGTCTAACTGCAATTCGCGATCGGGATAGTCCGTCAGACTCATCGAGACTTGTTTCGCATCATCGAGCAAACTGGTGGGAATGCTCACCGTTCCGGTATACACCCGGGCGTCCGGGGGCAGGTCGCCGGGGAGACCGTCAGTACTGGCGCTCAAGACCCGACCGCGATCGTCGGTGACATTTAAGAAACTATAGAGAAACTGGATCGAGCGATCGCTTTCATTTTTGAGACTGACATCGAGAATTAAGGAATTTTCCTCTTTTTTCACCGATCGCACCTCGAAGGTCACGTCGCGATCGCGCGCGGCGATCGGAAAGCGATCGTCTTTCTCTTCCTTGTTCTCCTCTGCTTTCGGTTCTGTTTTTTCCGGTGTTTCCGCTTTCGGTGCAGGAGACGGTTTTTGCTCCTTGGGTTCCGGTTCCACAGGCACTTTACCGTCCATCTGCGCCTCGACTCGCTTGATGACTTCCTCTTCTTTCAATAACTTTAGGGGTGCGCCCCGTCCGCTATTACCCGTGTTGTCACCAGTCCCATTGCTCGGGCGCACGTCCGGTTGAGTGACATCTTTGAGCGCGTCTTTGCCGAGTTTGAGTCCCCAAGAGGCACTCAGTCCCCCCGCCCCAAACATCATGGCTAAGAGAAACAAGGTCAAGGCTATCGTGGGGTTAATTCTCATGGGAGATTCGCGGTGATGTTGGCTGGATGTTGGATTTTAGAAGATGAGAGCTCGGAGCTGAGAATTTCGATGGCGCGATCGCTCGGGCTGCTGCGGATTCGGCGATCGCGATCGCCGCAACTCGGCCCTGTATTTTTCATACATGCTCTATCATAATCAATCCGCTACCCACGGCGATCTCGTCGTCGGTTGGACTTCGCCCGAACAGCTAGACAGCAGGAATTGAGGCAAGCTATAATTGCATCGTTTCGCGATCGCGTCCCGACCTGCGATCGATCCTCGCGTAGAACGAAACAACCCGGGCGGTTGGCCGAGCGGTTTAGGCAGCGAACTCATAATTCGCCTTAGGCGGGTTCAACTCCTGCACCGCCCATGATTTTAAAAACGCAAAAATTCCAGAAAAGCCCTTTCTCTACCTCCTATCCGGGTCGAAAGGGCTTTTCTACGGGGCTTCAGCGCAACGGTAAGGGGTCGAAACCCACTTGAGACCCCGAATTGCCATTGACCAACGGCGAACCCGGTAAGGTTTGTACGGAGGTGTTAAACGGATTGGTCAGATCCGGAGTCCGAATGACGCGATCGCCTGCGACCTGCTGTTCGAGAACTTGGTGATACAACTCGTTAACATTTTTCGCATCCCGAGCGATATCCCGTTCGGGAAAGGTAAACGGCAGCAAATAAAAATAAACTTGACGGGTAATCGAGCGATTCGTATAAAAATCTTTCGACCAACCGAAAAACTCCTCTTCAAATCGTTGGGGGATCGACCCTTCAAGATTTTGGGCGATCGCCCGCGACGGCATCGCCACACTCGCCAATCCGACAACGAAGGCCGTCGCCAACAAGGCTTTCAATCGTCCTCTCATTACATTCACCCTCAGACATTGGCTAGATACTAACTCATCTTCCGCGATATGATGATTCACCGCACGATTTTTCTCGCCCACCTATCGAAGACCTTCCAGCGATGACCCTCACAGCCGATGCCCTGGTTCGCGCCGATTTAGCCGCCGTTCGCACTCAACTGCTCGATTTATTCTGCCAACTCGCCTATCGCGAGGGCGATTTCGTCCTCTCTTCCGGCGCGCACAGCAGCTACTACATCAACGGCAAACTCGTCACCCTCCATCCCCTCGGCGCTTTAGCCACGGGTCGCCTCCTGCTCTCGATGCTCGACGCCGACACCGGGGCCGTCGCCGGACTCACCCTCGGGGCCGATCCGATCGTCAGCGCCGTCAGCGTGGTTTCCGCTTACGAAGCTCGCCCGATTCCCGCCTTGATTATCCGCAAGGAAGCCAAAGGACACGGCACCCAAGCCTATATCGAAGGGCCGACCCTCGAACCCGGCACGAAAGTGGCGGTTCTCGAAGATGTGGTCACCACCGGAGCTTCCGCCCTTAAAGCGGTAAATCGCTTGCGGGATGCGGGATACGTGGTCGAAGAGGTCATTTCTCTGGTCGATCGTGCGGCAGGGGGCGCCGAACTGTACCGCGAGCAAGGGTTGGGATTTCGCGCGGTTTTCCCGATTGACGAAATCCAACGACGGGCGCGCCAATTGGCGAGTTAACAGGCTTCATGGTTTTGACTGTCGTTCTGTCGGACACATCCGAGCAGAAAATAGGTGGTCATTTCCCCTTTGCCTTTAATGGTCATCCGACCCCGTTTTGTGACCCGATAGCGATCGCCTAAGCGAGCGCAGGTGGTTTCGCTGATGTGGATCCGACCGGGAACGCCGTGAGATTCCATGCGGCTTGCGGTATTGACCGCATCCCCCCAAAGGTCGTAAATAAACTTTTTAATGCCGATCACTCCGGCGATCGCCGCTCCGGTATTGATGCCGATCCGAAGGCTCAAATCGGTTCCCTGGGCTTGATTGAACAGTTCCAAACTGTGTTGCATGTCCAGGGCCATATCGGCGATCGCCTCGGCGTGGTCTTCCCGAGGGGTGGGCAATCCCCCCGCCACCATATACGCATCGCCGATGGTTTTGATTTTCTCTAAATCGTGTTTGTCGCAGAGGCGATCGAAACTGGAAAAAATCTCGTTGAGCAAACTGACCAGATCGTGGGGGGATGTCTTCGCCGCCAACGGCGTAAAGTTGACCAAATCTGCAAATAAAATTGTCACTTCCTCGAACCCTTGGGCGATTAAGCCGGGTTCTTCTTTGAGCTGTTTGGCAATTTTGCGCGGCAAAATATTGAGTAACAGCCGTTCTACCTTCTTTTTCTCCCACCGCAAGGCTTGCGCCGTTTGTTTGCGTTCGGTAATGTCGTGGACAAAGACCGATAAACCTTCGTAAGAGGCGAAGGCGCGCACTTCCAACCAACGCCGCAAGGGGCGATCGTATTCTTCAAAATTAACGCTGACTTGTTGGTTCATCGCTTGGCGATAGTGGGTCTCAAACTTCGATCCGATCGCCTCGGGAAATTCTTCCCAAAACTTACGACCGAGCAGATCGTCGATCTCGCGCTTTAACAGTTGTGCGGCGACCCGATTGATGTAAGTAAAGCGCCACTGGCGGTCTAAGGCAAAAAAGCCGTCGGTCATACTTTCGAGCAGATCGACGATTTGACGGTCCGAGGCGCGCAGTTTTTCTTCCGCTTCTTGTTGGCGTTTGAGCTGGCGCTGCAATTTCTTGAGGTTGAGCCGCAATTCCATTTGGGCGATCGCCTGTCGCGCCAAGGCTTGTAAGGCTTGCTGCTGTTCCCGAGTCAGTTTGCGCGGGATGCGATCGATCGCGCATAAGGTCCCTAACGCATAACCGTCCGGCGTCACTAACGGCGCCCCGGCGTAAAAGCGGATATTCGGATCGGACGTCACTAAGGGATTGCCCGCAAACCGCTCGTCTTCCAAGGCATTGGGAACCACGAGCAGTTCGTCGGGATTGAGAATCGCATGGGCGCAAAAGGCGTAATCTCGCGGGGTCTCGCTGGCGTCTAGACCGACTTTCGATTTGAACCATTGGCGGTTGGTGTCGATCAAACTCACCAACGAGATCGGCGTCCCGCAAATATGGGAGGCTAAGGCGGTAATGTCGTTAAAGGCTTGTTCTTCTTCGGTATCGAGAATCTCGTAACGACGCAAGGCGTTGAGACGTTCGATTTCATGGGCGGCGAGGGGCGCAACTTGCATCGATGCTCTACGGTGCGATCGCCGATCGGACCCCGGGGACCGTAGAAACTGGGTAAGCCGACGCAGCAAGGCGATCGCCGCCTCCCTCAAACCCCTGCCGATCGCTCGGAGGGCGTGCCAAATTCGCATTGGATGGGATGGTTTCCTGGACAAAGCAATAAACTCGGAATGCTTGCAACTTGAAATGAAATGCCCCAATGTCGATCGAACGTCGAATGCTCGCGCACTAGAACAGAGCGATGCGATCCCTCTCCCTATTCTAATTCTGCCCTATTTGTGGGCCGCGATCGCCTCCGCCAGTTCCCGCGCGGCCCGCAGTCCGGACAAATACGCCCCGTGAACGGTTCCGGGATAGTCTCGCGAGGTCGCTTCTCCGGCAAAAAATAGCCGCGATCCCACCGCGTCGGCGAGGCGATCGCGATCTTCGATCGTCCCGCCGACGGGGATTTGAGAGTACGACCCCCAGGAAAAGCGATCGCGACTCCAGCGCGTCACTCGGGCGTTTTCCGGTTCGGGAACCGCCGGGCCGAACATTCGCCGCAACGTGGCGATCGCCTGGGAGACGATCTCGCGATCGCTCTGGGTTTCTAACTCTCGCGCCGCTTTCCCCGCCGTCAGGGCTATTAATACGGGCCGCCCGCTACATTTTTGGCCGTTAAAAAATTCCCAAAAGGCGCTATTTTCTCGATTGAGATAGCCGATTAAATCGCGATCGCCCTCCCAAAAGGTTTCCGGAAATTGCAGCACGATTTTATTTAACGTTCCCATTTCTAACCGGGCGATCGCCTCTCGTTTAGTTGGTGGCAATTCTGGCGAAAATTTGACGGTTCCCGCTTTTAAAACCCCTAATGGCAAGGTGACGATCGCCTCGGTTCCCTTAAAGTTGTCCGTTTCGGTGGTCACGGTTACCCCGTCTTCAACGATCGCCATTTCTGTGACGGTTTGCTGGTAGCGAATATCGAGGTTTTCGCTCAACTGCGCGACGATGCGATCGTACCCTTCGCGAAACAGATAATCGGCCCCTGCAAAATCCTCGTCTTCGTCCCAATACCAACAAGAAAGCCGTTCTAAATCCATCCCGGTTTCAACGAGCAGTTCCGAGGCTCTGCACCAGTGGATTAAATCGTTGAATTCGTTCTGTTTTTCGTTATTTTCTTCTACTTGGGCAAACTTTTCCCAAGCTCGGGCGATCGACAGATCGCTTTCTAGGCGTTCGGCTTTGCGTTTGACTCGGGCGATCGCCTTAGCGAAGTGTTTCCAACTTTTCCAAATATCTTTTTCACGAATCTTATTCCCATTGCGATCGTAAATGACTAAGTTATCGTAATCAGTTTTAACGAGGGGTAAATGATACTGTTTTGCAAGCTTGCCGATCGGATTTTTTTTAATCCCGTGAATCCAACTCGCCCCTAAGTCTACCGGGTATCCGAGGGTGCGATCGGTATAAATCCGCCCGCCGAGGCGATCGCGTCCTTCTAATACCGTCACTTGAATATTCTGTTTTTGCAAGAAATTTGCCGCAGCGATTCCGGAGATTCCCGCGCCAATAATCAACACCGATTTAAGCATTATTTTGAATAATAACCCATTGATTTTGAGGAAATATTGCCTATAATACAGGGTTTCTCAGTCTGCTGAGGTATGGCGGAATCTCTTGATTTCGGGATTGGGTTTAGTTTGATGTACCTCACTGGCTTAAAAAACGCTATAGATCCCCCTAAATCCCCCTCGCCAGGTAGGGGTTTGGTAACCAAACCCCTACTTTCCTCATTTCCCCCGAAATCCCCCCACCCCCCCTTTGAAAGGGGGGCGAAGGGGGGATTTCGGGGATCGGCACTGTACCTCAGCAGGCGCCCGAGTGCTGTATAATCAAGCTATTTTCATAAAAAAAGGTGGGTCGAAACCCACCGATTCTTGATGTTCAACTCGACGATGACCTAGACTTGATTGACGGGTTCTTTTTCCAAGAACTTCTCTAATTCCGCCAACGCATCCGCATCCACTTTCGTCTGCATCGGGCAGAACTTCGGTCCGCACATCGAACAGAATTCCGCCGTTTTGTAGATATCTTGCGGTAAGGTTTCGTCGTGATATTCCCGGGCGCGGTCGGGATCGAGCGCCAGTTCAAATTGACGATTCCAATCGAAGTTATAGCGAGCTTGCGAGAGCTGGTCGTCGCGATCGCGCGCTCCCGGGCGATGACGGGCGATATCTGCCGCATGAGCCGCAATTTTATAAGCAATTAAGCCATTACGCACGTCTTCCGCATTCGGCAAACCCAGGTGTTCTTTCGGGGTCACGTAGCACAACATCGCCGTTCCGTGCCATCCCGCGATCGCCGCCCCGATCGCCGAGGTGATATGGTCGTAACCGGGGGCAATATCGGTCACCAACGGTCCGAGAACGTAGAACGGCGCCTCGGAACATTCTTCCATCTGCTTCTTGACGTTGAATTCGATCTGGTCCATCGGAACGTGTCCGGGCCCTTCGACCATCACCTGCACGTCGTGTTCCCACGCCCGTCGGGTCAGTTGACCGAGGGTTTTGAGTTCGGCGAGTTGCGCTTCGTCGGAGGCGTCGTGGGTACAACCGGGACGCAAGGAGTCGCCCAAACTAAAGGAAACGTCGTATTTCTTGAAAATTTCGATGATATCGTCGAAATGGGTATAAAGTGGATTCTGCTTGTGATGGTGCAGCATCCACTTCGCTAAAATGCCACCGCCGCGAGAAACAATCCCGGTAATCCGATTTTTCACCAAGGGCAGGTGTTGGATTAAAATCCCGGCGTGGATGGTCATGTAGTCCACCCCTTGCTGGGCGTGTTTCTCGATGACGTGCAGGAAGTCATCGGCGGTGAGGTTTTCCATGCGTCCGTAGACGCTTTCGAGCGCTTGATAGACCGGAACGGTACCGATGGGAACAGGAGAAGCGTTGATAATCGCCGTGCGAATTTGATCGAGGTTCCCCCCACCCGTGGACAGGTCCATCACCGTATCGGCGCCGTATTTGACCGCCAGGTTGAGTTTTTTAACTTCTTCGTCGATGTCCGACGAGTTCGGCGAGGCGCCGATGTTTGCATTGACTTTGCATTTAGAAGCAATCCCAATGCACATCGGTTCTAAGTTGACGTGGTTGATGTTGGCGGGAATAATCATCCGCCCCCGCGCGACTTCTTCCCGAATTAAATCGGCGGGAAGATTTTCTCGCTTCGCCACGTAGTCCATTTCTTCGGTGATGACCCCCTGGCGGGCGTAGTGCATTTGGGAGACGTTATCTTGACTGCTCCGCTTGGCTACCCATTCTGCTCGCATATTCGTTTAACCTCAATTAACAGCTTCCCTCCGCTGGTATTACCCAGACTCAGGTACTAAGGGTCTGATCTCAGCCTCAACGGTCTAGGCACCCCTAGCTTGAAGAAGAATTGTAGCACTGTTAATTGGTTTTCGAGCGCTCCGAGTCGTTGACCCGAGGGGCTTATCGCCATTTTGAGGCGCGGGCGATCGCCGCGATCGCCCCCCGCTTCTGAGTCTCCATCCCGGTCCCTAAATTTATTAAGAAAGATTGCTCAAAATATCTGAATACCTGTTCAGGTGTTAGGATAATTTTCAAATCCACTATTTGGGAATCAACTCATGAGTACAGTTGCTCAAATGAAATGTGCTTGCGAATCCTGCCTGTGCGTCGTTTCGACGGATAAAGCGGTACAGAAAGATGGTAAGTTTTACTGCTCTGAAGCCTGCGCCAACGGTCATCCGGACGGAAGTGGATGCGGTCATACGGGATGTGAGTGTCACGCTTAAATTATTCGCTGGTATTCGCTTCTACAGCACTCGGGCGTCTGATGAGATCCAGTGCCGATCCCTCTATCCCCCCTGAAGGGGGGATTTCGCGGGGAACGAGGAAAGGAGGAAAGTCCCCCTTTTTAAGGGGGATTTAGGGGGATCTAAATGTCTTGCATAACAAAGGAAAATGCTATATCGATCTTTCTTGTTGAGAAACGAGCGAATTATATCAAGAGAATAAGACAGAGTTTAATGGCTTTTTAGTTTCCTTTTTGATAGATTTAACAATGGGAGCGGGAATTCCCCGATTCTACCGAAGGTGAATCGTGGGATGAAAGCGACTCTTCGGCAAATCAGTTATAATCCGATCGTCTGGCTATATCGGCGATAATGTTCAAGGCGTACAAATACCGCATCTATCCAACCCACGAGCAACAAGCGACTTTAGCCAAGAGCTTTGGTTGCTGTCGTTGGTATTGGAACTATGCGTTAAATTTGTGCCAAGAGACTTATCGATCGACCGGAAAAGGTCGATCGAGGGGTTATCTTCAGGGATTATTACCTGCCCTCAAAAAGGAATACCCTTGGCTTAAAGAAGATGTCTATTCCCAATGCTTGCAAGTCGTGGCGTTGAACTTATCAACCGCTTATCGAAACTTCTTTGAGAACCGGGCAAAATTACCCCGATTCAAATCCAAGCAGGGAAGGCAATCTATCAGTTATCCTCAAAATGTTAAGGTTGAGGGAAATTACATCAAACTGCCTAAAGTTGGGTTAGTGCGTTGTCGTCAGCATCGAAGTTTTGAGGGAAAAATCAAAACTGTAACCCTCTCCAAAAATCCAGATGGTAAATATTATGCTTCAGTTTTGGTAGAGGGTAAAAAAGAACCTCCCCTTCTCTCAACTGAAGGAAAAGCCATTGGCATTGATTTAGGGCTGACCGATTTTGCGATTACCAGTGAGGGGTCGAAATATAATAATCCCAAGCATTTTGATAAACACGCGCGAAACCTCAAAAGAAAACAGCAAAAACACGCTCGAAAAAGGAAAGGCAGCAACAACCGCAATAAATCGCGGGTAAAAGTTGCCAAGATTCACGCCAAAATAAGTCGCTGTCGTGAAGATTTTCTCCACAAGCTATCCCGTAAGATAGTGAACGAAAACCAAGTGATTGTGGTCGAGAATCTCAATGTTAAAGGCATGGTTCGCAATCGCAAACTCGCCAAAGCGATTAGTGATGTCGGTTGGGGAATGTTTTGTACGATGTTAAAGTACAAGGCTGAATCAGAAGGAAAAGTTTATCTAGAAGTCGATCGATTTTTTCCTTCTTCTAAAACCTGCCATGTATGTCTCAATCAAATCAAAAGCTTGTCTCTTGATGCGAGAAGCTGGACTTGCGAACATTGCCAAACCCATCATGACAGGGATATCAATGCCGCCATCAATCTCAAAAATGAAGGCTTACGGATATTAGAGTTAGGAACTCGCTCTACTGCCCTTGGAGGGGATGTAAGACGAGGTGGTAGAACTTCAGTTCTATCTAGCGCAGTCCCCAGTGAAGAGGGAAGCCGCTATTGTAATCTTTGATTCAATAGCGGTAGTTCACACGCAGTACAAGCGGCGGAACTCATCGAACGAGTGTTCGCCGAAGAGCGGATTTTTGAATCTATTTGTGGCGATTGGGATCGAGTTCAAGTCGAACTCGGATTAAAAAGTCGCGAGTCCTTACCCAAAAATAAAGAAACACAATTTCCTTTGCTCGACGAACTCTTGACACTTCACAAGCAAGAGTCTGCCCCCCAAAAAAATACGAAGGGGTTTGCGGTCAACCAACAGAAAAATCAGAAAAAAGGCGGTAAGAAAAAGAGGAAGAAAAAATAACTCGTCGGCTTTCGGCTAAACTGACGATATAGCGATCGCCCCTTCGGATTCCATGACCTGTCAAACCTTGCGCCGTTTCTCCGTCACCCTGATTTCGATTTCCCTGTGCGTGGTAGGCGGAGCATCCACCCCGACGGGAGCCCGTGCGATCCAGGGCGATCGCGCCGAACGAGGGATGGTCGTATCCGCACATCCGCTCGCCAGCGAGGCGGGGGTCGAAATACTCTCACAAGGGGGTAACGCGATCGATGCCGCCGTCGCGACCGCGTTAGCGATTTCCGTCGTCGAACCGTTCTCCGCAGGGATCGGCGGCGGTGGCTTCCTGTTATTGCGCGAGGGGGACACCGGGGAAATTCGCGCCCTCGACTTTCGCGAACGGGCTCCGTTGGCGGCAACGTCGGATATGTATGTAGACGAGAACGGCGATCCGATCGAGCGCGCCAGTTTGGACGGACACCGCGCCGTTGCCGTTCCGGGGACGATCGCCGGACTCGCCCGCGTACAGGAGACTTACGGCGAACTACCCTGGTCCACCGTGGTCGCCCCCGCGATTCGGCTGGCACGAGACGGGTTTACCGTCGGCGATCGCCTCGTGAGTCGCGTCCGATCGCGCGAGGAGGTGCTGTTGAGCAATCCCGCAGGCCGCGCCATTTTCAGCCGGGACGGGGCACCCTATCGAGAGGGCGATCGCCTCGTCCAAGCGGATTTAGGCCGCACCTTGAGATCGATCGCCAGGGACCCGCAAAACTTTTATACAGGGGATATTGCCCGGGCGATCGCCTCGGATATGGCGGCCAATGGGGGCTTGATTTCCCTGGAAGACCTGCAAGCTTACGAACCGATCTGGCGATCGCCCGTGTGCGGCGACTGGCGGTCCGTTCGCATCTGTTCGATGCCGCCGCCGTCCTCCGGGGGGGTCCATTTACTGCAAATCCTCCATATTATCGGCGACTTGGAGGCGCGATCGCTCGGCTGGCACCATCCCGACGTGCTGCATTTACTCGTGGAAGCGATGCGAGTGGCGTATGCAGACCGCGCCGAATACCTCGGCGATCCCGATTTTGTCGAAGTTCCCGTGGCGCGATTGATCGACCCGCGTTATGCAAGCTGGCGGCGATCCCAGATCGAGGGCGATCGGGTGCGGCGATCGGATCGCGTCGAAGCCGTAGACCCGCAAACCTTGCGGCGCCTGACTTCGGAATCCACCGATACAACCCATCTCACGGTCGTAGACGATCGCCGCACCGTCGTCAGCATGACCTTCACGATTAACGGCAACTTCGGCGCCGGAGTCGTCGCCGCCGGGACGGGAATCGTCCTCAACAACGAAATGGACGATTTCGCGATCGCTCCCGGGGTTCCTAATTTGTACGGCTTGGTCGGCGACGAAGCCAACGCGATCGCCCCGCGCAAAACGCCGTTATCGAGCATGACTCCGGCGATCGTCACGGAAAATGGCCAATTTCGCATGGCTGCCGGATCTCCCGGCGGCAGCACGATTATTACGACGGTTTTGCAAATCTTATTTAATGTTTTAGTCTACGACATGGACGCCGAAAGTGCCGTCGCCGCACCCCGCTTGCACCATCAATGGCTACCCGATCGCTTGTGGGTGGAACAGTGGGGATTTGACGCGATGACGTTGCAGGAATTAGAACGGCGGGGACATCAGATCCAAGAATTACCCGGATGGGGAAATGCCAATGCTATTGTTTTAACCGAAGAAGGGATGTTAGAAGGGGCAGCCGATCCGCGTGGAGAGGGCGCGGCGAGGGGGTTTTCTGGTCTGTATTGATATTTTTATACCATTTTTCAAAAATAATGAGAGAGATTGAGGGTTTAGAAAAATGGCATGATTCAGATTTTCTGAGTTCAAATCCTTAAAAGTAGTATAAAACTCTCCTTTTGAGAGGAATTTAACCGATTTAGGGAGCCAATCGCCGATTTGAGCATACTTTTGTACGTTTTGGCGGGGTAATTTGGCGGTGCCCCCAGGTCCATGCACCCGTGGTTTTCTGCGCTGGCGCCTCCCTTGATGGAAACGTCAATGAGAGTTTGAGCGATTGAGGGCTTAGAAAACAGAAATTGGGGTGGCGCCGGGGTAGTTTTACGCGGCAAGTCCCTTAAATTAAACTCTGAAGGCTCTTTTTTAGGATTTCTTTACACCCATTGCAGCGATCTTCCCGATTTCTTCCCGATCTCTTCCCAATGGTCTTCACAGTTCGGCTTTAGTCTGAACACAGTGAATCGGGGGTGTAATTACATGAGAGAGAGATAATAACTTCATTGATTTAAAGTAGCGCGATCGACAGGTGCGATCTTGACGGGTCGGTTTTCTTATATGGGGTTCGGTCGATCGCCTCACCCTCTCCCATAATTCGATCGTTTCCATTGCATCCAACAGCCTTGTTTATCTTTCACCGAAGCGATCGAGAATTATTGTCGTTTAATCAAACTGTTTTCTGTTTTCTGTCAAGAGAAGTTAACCGTTAATTCCTGTAGTTTTTCCACGGAATTCACCGAGAACTAAATTCAACTCGTGGATTGGGAAAAATTGAGGAAATTCACAATGTTGTGGGGTAAAGAGTGTCATGCCTGAAAGACTCAGAAACCGAAAAGTTGCAGTAGTTGAAGAAGAGATCGACATAGCTTTAGCCGTTTGCGCCGATCCGGTTTATCAACAAGCCTTTAAGCTTCCCAAATTTCGGTATTTGTTGATCGAGTATGTCCTTCAGCGCGTTCACGGCTCGTACATTTTAATCGGAGATCGCGGAAATTTACGATTTCAATTGAAGTTTCCTTATCGCTCTTTGGAATTGCGCTTGCAAATCGAGCAACAGGTCTATCAAGGCATGAAACAATTAACCCAAGAATATCAGAAATTTTTGTTAACTCACGTTGCTGTAGAAAAACAACGGACGGGCGATCGCCAACTGTCTGTTGGGTGAAACTGTAGCGTTTGAGAAAGGGGGTGACGATTCTCCTCTGGGGAGACTTCGCGATCGCGCGATCGTCGCCAGTGAATCAGTTGCTCAATTGAATCAAAGGCAAATTATGACCTATTCCATCAATGGTTCGATCTCGAAATGTTGTACCTGCGGTCATTATCAAATCGAAGGACGCAGGGGAGGGGCATGTCAGCTTCTCGGGGTGCCAGTTAAAGGAAATTGGCAGGGTTGTCGCTTGGCGATCGAACCATTTGCACCGTCGTGGGAGAGTCCGGGGGAGTGGAAAAAAATGAGTTGTAGTTCGTTGAAAATTCCGGTTTTCCAATCGCGAGAGGCGATCGAAGTTTGAAGGCGATCGTGTCGGAAAACTTCAGGAAGAGTTAACATGATTAACTGTTTGTAAAGTTGCCAGCCTAGTTTAAGTGAATACCATGCTTTGTTGTTATCTCAACGAAACACTGAATCTACAAATTGTTCGGGTGATGCAAGGCGATCGCCGGGTCTTGGAGCGGGTTATTTTTCCCCGACAACGGTTTTTGTTTGAAGGGGTTACGGATGCCTGTTTGGAGGTCTATCGGGGAAGCGGTCGCGGCTTGCAGTGGAGCGAGTCTATCCCTTGTTCGGAGTTAAAAGTTGAAGAAGTAGCGGCGGAGTTGAAGGATCCTCGTTTGAAAGTGGTCAGTTAGGGCGATCGCCCCGGTTGTCTTCGGGGAAGTTCGAGGGGAAGCCGCCAGAAAGTGGCGCGATCGACTCCGATTTGACATAAAAATTTACATCCTCGATCCCTCGTTGGCGGCTAGGCGGGCGATCGATTCCGATAATCTTCACATTTCTGTTTTAGACTCTGGGTAAAAGCGCCAGGGAAGACAGCAGAAAAAGCGGTTGCGATGGCGCGATCGTTCGGGGTGCACAACTCAATTGAACGAGGGGTTATTGCTGTGATGAATACTCGCATTATCAATTTAACCGAACCTTTTGTCGCTGAAGAAATAGAAAAAATTCTAGAAACTTATCCGTTTCATCCCTACCAACAGGTATTTGCCCATCCCGAGTTACGACAAAAACTAATGGCGCACGTCCTCAGCCGCATTCCGAATCAATATGCGGTAGTGAAGACCCCGGAAAGCTGCCACATTGCGATGGAAAAAATACACGCTTCGATCGCCTTGCAGCTCGACGTCAAGGCGGCGATTCATCAAGGAATCCGTCAGCTTTTTGAGCTGAATGCGGATTGGGCGGTCGGTCATATCCCCTCGCCAGACGAACCGTCTTATGCTGCTTCCAGTTGGTTTGGTTGAAGTCCGCGACGGCGATCGTATTGTTGAGCGCAGGGGGTGGAAATGAAGAGTAAGGAACTGATCCGCCAATATGAGGCGGGACAACGGGATTTTTATGGCGTCGGTTTGTCTCACGCCAACTTAAGGGGAGTGAATTTGCAAGGGGCGGATTTGCGGCGCGCCCATCTGGTGGGGTCGGATTTGCGCGAGGCCAATTTACAAGGGGCGAATCTGGCTGCTGCCGATTTGGTGGGGGCGAATTTAGCCGGAGCCAATTTGACGGAAGCCATTTTGAGTACGGCAGATTTGAGCGAGTGCAATCTCACCGCAGCCAATATGACGCGATCGCAGGCGATCGGAGCGACCCTGACCGGAGCCGATTTGAGTCGGGGGATTCTACGCGAGGCGACCTTGTGGCGGGCAGTCTTACTCGGCGCCGATTTGGCGGAAGCGGATTTAGAAGGGGCGATCGCGATTTCGACGGTGCTACTCGGCGCCCGGTTGACGGGAGCCAATTTGACGCGGACGAATTTGCGCGAGGCGATCGTCGTCGATGTGGACTGGTCCGGGGTTTGCTTGCGCGAGACGATTTTACCCGGTGGGGAATGTGCGGACGGCGATCGCGTTTGTGGGGTGCGCGTTTGCGGTCCGAGGGGGCGATCGCCCTACTGTAAGTCAGTCTCCCTGGCTGAAATAGGGGAGCGGATCGCTTAACCCGAGTTCGGCGAAGGCGGCGAGGCGCAAGCGGCACGAATCGCAGTGACCGCAAGCTTTTTCGCCTCCGGCATAGCACGACCACGTCTGTTCCCAGGGAACGCCGAGGCGGTTGCCGAGTTGGACGATTTCGGTTTTTTTGAGGTGCAGCAAGGGAGCGACGATCGCGATCGCCTCGCCTTCGCGTCCTTGTTTGGTTCCCAGACGGAAGACTTCTTGCATCGCCGCCAAATAGTCCGGGCGACAGTCGGGATAGCCGGAGTAGTCCAAAGCGTTGACGCCGAGATAGACGCGACGGGCGGCGATCGCTTCGGCATAGGCGAGGGCAAAACTGAGAAAAATGGTGTTGCGTGCGGGGACGTAGGTGATCGGGATGCTTTGGCTCATGTCGGCTACCGAGCGATCGCCGGGCAGGTCGAGGCGGTCGTCGGTCAGGGCCGAACCGCCCCAGGTTCGGAGGTCGAAGTTGACGACTCGATGCTCGATCGCCCCTGCGTGACGGGCGATCGTCGCCGCCGAAGCCAGCTCGCGGCGGTGACGCTGCTGGTAGTCGAAGGAGAGGGCGTAACAGTCGCATCCATCGGCTTTGGCTTGGTAAATGACGGTGGAGGAGTCCAATCCACCGGAGAGTAAAACAACGGCTTTCACGATCGCTCAATCCCGGAAATGCTGTAGGCGGTCCCCGTACGGTCTGGGGGGTTCATCGAAGATTTTAACGGTTGGGCGATCGGTTGTAGGCATTACTCCCGAAAACTTTCCAAGGAAGCGAGCAGTTCCGGCAATTCTTGGAACATTTTGTCGAGACGGTTCTGCTCCGCCGAAGGACCTGGAGGACGGCGACAGAGGTGACGGCTGGAGCTCACCCGGCGAGGGCTTCCCCAATCGCGATCGGCTTCTAAGGGGGTGCCTTGATAGCGGTTGGCTTCTCTTGATGAATGTAACATCGGTTCATTCTCCCTTTTCGTTTAATTTTCAATATGGCTTTTTCCCTATTTATTAGGATTCCCTGTTTTTTGCCGCGATCGGTATTTTTGTTATATTGCTTCATAACTAATAGGGATCGAGGAAAAATACAGATAAAGACGGTTGACAAAAATATAATTTTGAGGTAAATTTCGGTATTAAACGCTCGATGCTTGGCGATCGAATTGAAGCCAACAAAACAACGGCAGATCGCACGAGGCGATCGCCGTTATCGGAATACACGAGTTCAACGGCAGGTTTAATATTGCGGAACTGACGAATCGACTTGCCGACTCCACGCCGCAATTCCACCCCGGAGATTCGTCCCTTCGATTCCCGCCTGCTTGAGAATCGCCAAAGCTTTCGCCGATCGCGCGCCGACCTTACAATGAACGATCAAGCGGTGGCCGTCGAGTTCGGCTTTGAGCTTTTCGATCCCCTCGCCGCCTTCAATTTCTGCCAGGGGAATTAACAGGGAACCGGGAAGTTTGGCGATCGCGTATTCGTGAGGAGTGCGAACGTCGAGCAAGAGGATTTTTTCCCTTTGGCGATCGAGTAATTCTTTAAGTTCGGTCACGGTCATTTCGGGAATGTCCCTCATCGCCTTCGCCGCTCGCTCTTTCGCCTGCGCAATACCGCAAAACTGTTCGTAATCAATTAACTTGTCAATCGCCGGACGTTGCGGATTCGGCGTTAATTTTAACTCGCGAAACTTCATCTGCAAAGCATTGTAAAGCAGTAACCGACCGCTCAACGTCGTTCCCGACCCGGTAATGATTTTCACCGTTTCCGTCGCTTGAATCACCCCGATTATTCCCGGGAGAATTCCTAAAACTCCACCTTCCGCACAAGAGGGAACCAGTCCCGGCGGTGGCGGTTCCGGGTACAAATCGCGATAGTTCGGACCGCCTTGGTAGTTAAACACCGACGCCTGTCCTTCAAACCGAAAAATCGACCCGTACACATTCGGTTTGTCGAGTAAAACACACGCATCGTTCACGAGATAGCGGGTGGGGAAGTTGTCCGTTCCATCGACGACGATATCGTAAGGTGCGACGATATCGAGTGCATTTTGGGAACTCAGGCGGGTCTCGTACAAATCCACCTGACAAAACGGGTTAATTTCTAAGATCCGTTGTTTCGCCGATTCGATTTTGGGTTGACCCACCCAGGCGGTCCCGTGGATGACCTGGCGTTGTAAGTTGGAGGTGTCCACGACATCGAAATCGACGATCCCGAGGCGTCCGATCCCGGCGGCGGCAAGATAGAGTAGTAGAGGCGAACCGAGTCCCCCGGTTCCGATACATAATACACTCGCCGCTTTGAGGCGTTTTTGTCCTTCAACGCCGATTTCCGGCAAAATTAAATGACGGGAATAGCGTTCGTAATCGTCTTTGGTCAGCTCGATGTCGTCGAGATTGGGGTTGAGCATGATTTCTCGCTAGAGAACGAGGGTCTGAATTGAGGTTAGATTGAGTTAAATTATAGCGATCGCCGGGGCATCGCTACCCTCGCCGTTCTGCTTGACTTCGCTCAATCTTCGTTGTTGTCTTCAGCCCATTGACGGACGACTTCCAAGGGTAAATTCAAGGCTTGGGCGATCGTTTCCAAACTCAATCCTACCTGCATCATTCCTCGTACAGCCTGACGATTGGCTTGTTGAAGACCTTGTTCGATTCCTCGTTGTTCGCCGACTTGTTCTCCATCAGCAAAAGCATCTTGATAAAAACGAGTTTCTTTTAAATCTCCTAGTCCTAACATGGCGGCTATCTCCTCTCCATTTTTACCCTTATCGACTACTTCAATTTTCGCGATTTTCTTCAGCCCATTGACGGACAAGTTCCAAGGGTAAATTCAAGGCTTGGGCGATCGTTTCCAAACTCAATCCTACCTGGAGCATTCCTCGTACAGCCTGACGATTGGCTTGTTGAAGACCTTGCTGAAGACCTTGTTCGATTCCTCGTTGTTCGCCGACTTGTTCGCCATCAGCAAAAGCATCTTGATAAAAACGAGTTTCTTTTAAATCTCCTAGTCCTAGCATGGCGGCTATCTCCTCTCGGCTTTTTTGCGGTAATTTATAAACAATAATCGTTTCAATCAGTTCGATGAGTTCCCGTTGGCGGTTTGGGTCTGCGACCTCCCGTTCGGTTTGAGCGACCAATTGTTTAGCCGCTTCTGGGGCGATCGCCTCTGACTCTATAATTAGTTTAACCACACCAACCCCTAATGTGGGTTCTCCTTGAATTTCATCGAGGTAAATCCGCGTTACCCGACTCGATGACAGCAGACAATCAAACGGAGAACGATCTTGAGGTTCGACATTACGGGTGGGATAGATGAGAGCAACCCGCCACGGATGCGGCGGTCGATATTGGTGCAGGTATAAAAACAGTTCGGCGAAAATGCGATAGTAAAGCTCTTCATCACTTTGAAACTGCACTTCCACCAAATAAAAAGGAAGGCTCAACTCTCCCGTGGTCGGTAAAAACAGGCCATCAATCCGAAAAGCCAGTTGTTTGACTTCAACGGAGGTGAATTGATAGGAACTGGCTTCGCCGACGGGGCGATCGAGTAGTTCAAAGAAAATTTCTGGGTATTGTTGAAAAATTAGATAAAATATCGTGTCAGTTTTCATCTTTTATATTCTAATGTTTTTGAATCTTCTTTGAACAGATGGCGATCGCGATGTCTTTAAATAATTCATAACATTTCAGAGCGAGTCGGTTCGTCAACATCAGTTGTATCACTATTTTTTGTAATTTTGCAATAACTCTTCTGCCTTAAATGTGGCTTTCGCTTCTCGCTCGATCGTCTTAACTTCATCATGCCATTGCTTTAACTTATATTTGCGTTCCTGCTGTTTCTTTAAATTGGGTTCCGGTAATCCCCGTTCTGGATTGTATTGATTTTCTCCGGGGGGTAAGCCCTTCACCAACCGCGTTCCTTCATTCATATATAGATTGAGACTTCTGAGAGTTTGCTCGGAGTAATATTGCCACAGAAATTTACGATCTAAAACTTCGCCACCCAAACAGCGAATCTGTTTTAAAGATACATGGGGAGACTCAAATAAAAAGCGTTTAATTTCCGGTTTTGAACGGGTTTTAAAAATTCGGGTTTCACTTCCTTCCCCGCGAAAGAATTCGGCGATCGCCCAATCCCCAAAATCGAAGATACAAACTTCTGTTTCTTTGCTTCCATCTTCTGGAATAACCGAAATATTTTGATGGCTTAATACTTTACCGAGGGTTTCAACAGAACTGGGAGGCAATAAAATGCGAATTCTCTTAAAGCGATCGCTGTAATGCGACCAAAACTTTTTGCGTTTTTTTAGTTGTTTTCGTTCCCATTCTGGTAAATTTAACTTTTCTAAAAGCAGATCGACGAGTTCGCGAAAATAGTTATAATTGAGCGCCCCCAACCATGTCATCAACGCAGATTGTCCGTTATCTGACAACTCATTCCAGCGAGAACTGGGGGTGTAGGGTCCGTAGTTATTTTGCAGCCAATTTAGAATTGTTTCTAACTGTTGTCCCTGACGACTAGAGAGTTGAGATAAGAGGGTCGTTACAGTGTTCAATTGTTGATTATGACTCATCTCGGTAAGACAGTCTAATAACCACTCTTGCTGAGGGCGATCGCCGTTTTCAGACTGTACAAATTTCACGAAAGTTTCGCCGACAGCATTTAAAGCTTCACGAACTATACTCAGATGCAAAGGTAAATAACAGCTTGCTAATAAATTTCGCGGAGTTTGCACGTTGTCGAGACTTAATTTTGTTAAATCTTCAGACCGATAAGTTCTCAAACAGTCTAAAATTTGAATTGACAAAGGGGCGACCTTTTCCAATTCAGATTGACAATCGGTGAAGGTATTAGCTAAAGAACGGGGTAAGTATTTTATCTTTTCAAATTCGGGGCGATCGAAGTAAAGCGCAAGTCGCCAAAATAAACAATTCCTCAACCAATCATTTTCAATGGCTACCTTCCAAATATAACTAGCTGAAACGATCGCTAATTCTTGATGATTTCGATCCCAATCTTCTTTGCAATATAAACAATAAATCCATTCAATCTCTGAAAAACCAGCGCCCTGATAGTTCAAAATATCGTCGATCAGTTCGTCAATTTTACGAATATTAGTTTGTTTCTGTTGGGGAATCTGTGGCGGAATGTTTAAATGTTTCAGACCTTCATCTCCTGATGAAGTCGGTTTGAGTAACCCTGTTAAATGACGAATAGCAATTTCAGGATGGCGTGGAAATTGTAACACTCCAAAAGAAAAGTCAACCATAGTCATCTCCAAACATAGCAATTTTCACACGATTAAATTACACAGTGAGTCGGTGGATTTTCCCGGATGCAGGAATGACAGAAAATACTATAACAAGTTATCCCAATCGGGTCGTTTGAGTTGAAAACGAAACACGACTTTTCTATCTGTGGGATTGTCAGTCTGTTGGTTGGCGTCGATTTCTCCCCGTCCGGCGGCGAGGATTTTGTATTTAAACTTTGCTTTTGTCTCAAAATTGAGTTCGGATAAAATGTAGTTCGATACAGATAAAGCTCGTTTTAAGCTCAAATCTAAATTATCTTGTTCGTCCCCAAAGGAACTGGTGTGACCTTCGATGACGACGCGGGTAATCATTTCATCGAACGTTTTTTCGGAAAAAATAATCTGGCTGTAGGTGGGAATAAATTGCTGTAAAAATTGTTTTCCGGCGGGTTTTAGTTGTGCACTTCCTTCATCAAATAAAATGCGATCGCCGATGCTGACATCTCCCGTTTCTGGATCGACTTTAACATCGGAACCGCCGAGTTTTTCTTCGATCGCCGTTTGAATAATCAACGGTAAATTTTTGAGGGCTTCTTGATATTGTTTCAGTTGTACCATCACTGTAATGAACAGGAGGGCAAAAAACATCAACAGACCGGACATCAAATCGCCAATCGATAACCAAACGCCGGAATCTTGCTCTTCCAAAATTTCCGGACTGGTTTCAAAGTCGTAAAAATCATTCATCGTTATATGGGATAGTGATGGAATTGTAGCTTGGGGGAGAGGGGTGGATTCCCGTGTCAACAGGAATCCGATCTTAAGAAACTTTTAATTCCGCGAAGGTTGACTATTTTTGAGTTCTTCTGCTGACGCCACTAAATAATGAGCGACATCCATTAAACCGTGAGTGTTTCGATCTAAGCTAGTGCAAACTCCAGCCATGGCGCGATCGAATTCTTCGATATTGATTTTATAACTTTCATTAGCTTTTTCTAAATATTCATTGAGTTGTTCGTTCCCTAATTTCAATGCCTCGTCAAACTGTTTGGCTAAATCTTGATAAGCCGATTCAATTTGCTTCGCTTCTTGACTCATGAGTTTAATAATCTGTTGTAATTGTTCGAGACGTTCCCTAGAAGTTAAGCCCAGTTCGGTTTCGAGTTTATAAACAACTCCAGCCGTTTTTTGAATGGAGGTCATGCTATTTTTAATTGCATTTTCCATGGCGATCGCATCTTCGAGGAAAACTTTTTGTAGGCGATCGATAACTTCTTCTAATGCTTTTCGCTGTTGACCGAGAACAGTTTCAAGTTGTTCGTTTTGTTGGTTGAAAAATAGGGTTAAGCCTTTTTCGTATTCTTCTCGGAATTTCTCCAATTCTTCTTGAACGGTAATTCGCGTTTTTTGCAGGCTTTCGTCAATATTTGCTAACGTCGCGATAAAGCTGTCTCGTGCATCATTAATCAGCGTTGAAGATTCCCGACCCAAAGTAACAATCGTGTCGGATTGAGTCTGAAAGGCTTTATTGGCTTCTTCAAGAATATCTTTGGTCTGCTGTTCGACAGCTTCCAGCATAGTTTTTTGCGCTTGCGCTTGTTTTTCGAGGGACTGTTCCAACTCCTCTCGAATTCCACGAAAAGTTTGGGCAGCTTGTGCTGAACTATTAGCAAAGGCTTCTCGTTGTGCTTCCATCGAACGAATACTGTCGTTGACAGCTTCTTGTATTTTTTCTGCCACTTTTTCAAGAACAATTTCTGTATCGGTGTGGAATCGATCGAGAATACCAGTTAAACTGCGGGCAAACTCTTGTAATTCTTTAAGCGTGTCTTCTTGGAACGTTTGAATGGTTGAAATTGCCCCTGATAAACTCGCTGCAATTCCGCCTAATTCATCTTTTAGTTCGCGAACAGCTTCGGAAGCTTCTCGGGTCATTTCGGCACTTTCATCGAGTCTTTCGATAACGGGCTGAATCAATTCATCTCGCATTTGTTTGACGAGATAATCGACGGCTTGACCTTGATTGTCTTGGATTTGCCGAACGATTGTCAATTCGTTATTAATACTGGCGAGAGATGAACCCAAGCTAGGAACGATCGCCCGTCCCACGGCTTCCCCTATGGTCTCTGCATTTAATGTGCTTAATTCATTGAGTTTTTCGACTAGTTGAATTAACGATTCTGTAACCTCTTGATTAGAACTAGGATCTAACTGCGAAAGCAGTTCTATAGGGCTTTGTAAAAAGGCAATTTTGCTTAATTCTTTGCGAAGATTATCCCGCCGCAACTGACGGATTCGTTCGCCAATGGCGAGGATAATCATAAATCCGCTAGCACTTCCCAATCCCCACAAAGAGGTTGAGAAAGCCAGTTTCATCCCGCCGAGGAGTTGGGTACTGGTTTTCAATAACGTTTCAGTTTCATCGATCGCGTCGAGGCTGACATTTTGCAAGCCCAAATAGATTCCAGTGAAGGTTCCTAATACCCCTAATGCGGTTAATAAGGTGGGGGCAAAATAAACGGGACCTCGGGGAATCGGTTTGTTGAGGATGCTGGGAAAAGCTAATAAAACAAAACTGCCGCCTTTTTGCTTGGCGATTAGGCGACTTTCTCGCCATACTCCGTCTAGATGACGGATAAACCAGGGACGATCTTTTTCGTTAATGTGGAGGGCGTTCGTGTTATTTTTTTGGGCTTTTTTGAGTTGCGCGATCGCCCGACTGACTTCGCCACATTCGACGGTCCAATAATGGAAGATAGACCAAGTTTCTAAACAGGCGGCGATCGCGGCAAATAAGAAAATCGTGGGAACGAAGAAATTATTGATAGTTTGAAGGGTTTCAGTCATGATTTTAAAAAGATTTGGTAGATGACCCTAAAGATTAATGGCGAACGAAGCGAGTCAGTTCGTCTTCTGAAAACAGAGATTTTGCAACTCTCACGGGTAAATGTGCTGCATCCATTTTCCCGTCTGTAGGTTCGCTCAATTTTACGCTGTAAAGCGGTTCGTCACTTTCAGTTTCCGAGTCGAGTTGGAGATAGACCTTTTCGGGGCCATATTGGCGCAATAATTGCGCTTGTAAGCGACTTTTGAAGTCTCGAAAAGATTCGGCAACGGGTTCGATATCGCCGCAGTTTTGAGCAGCTTTCCACGCTTGATTGATGACATGAATTTTGTTGACTAATTGGGGAAGGGAAGGGTTTAAAATGCGTTCGATCGCCTCGGGAGTCATGGTGGTGGAGGTGCCATAATAGATGTACAGAATTCATGCCTATAAATGGAGTGCGATTACTCCGGCAACGGATAAAATCCCCCCGTCCCCCCGACGAATAGGCATTTGTTTGATTTTATATAAAAACCCCGGTCGCGATCGATCTGAAAAATCGCTTTTTTCTATTTATAGAACAGATGGATAGCTCGTTTTACCGTAAATTCACGTAAAAGGAGCGATCGCATTGCAAAAATTAATAATATTAGGATATTTATACATCATCTCGAAAACCTGCCAGACCCCCCACCGGACGAGTGCTGATAGAATCGGAAAAAATTAAGTCATAGAGGAATCGATCGCCTTGCTAGCAGCAGTTCTCTACGGAAAAGAAGATTTCCGCCTGGAAACGGTAGACGACCCCACGCCGGACGCGGGGGAAATCGTGATGCGGGTGGCGGTGGCGACCACTTGCGGGACGGATTTAAAGGTGTGGCGCCGGGGAGGTCACGCTAAGATGTTGCGACCGCCGACCCTGTTCGGACATGAGGCGGCGGGGGAAATTGTCGCCATCGGTTCTGGGGTCAGTGGATGGCAGGTCGGCGATCGCGTGGTGGCGAACAATTCGGCCCCTTGTCTCGACTGTTTTTTCTGCGATCGCCAAGAATATTCATTGTGCGAAAATTTAACCTGGAATAACGGAACTTTTGCCGAATACGTAAAAATTCCGGCGGCGATCGTGCGCCAAAATTTACTCAAAGTTCCCGACAATTTGCCGGACGAACTGGCTTCCCTGACCGAACCCCTCGCCTGCGTCCTGCACGGAATTGCCCGATCGCCTGTCAAATCGAGCGATCGCGTGCTAGTTTTGGGGGATGGGGCGATCGGTTTGATGTTCGTCGGCGTACTGGCGACGATGTGCGAAAGCGTTTTGCTGTTTGGCGGTCACGATCGCCGCTTGGAAATCGGCAAAGAATTGGGGGCTTCTCGCACATTCAACTACCACCATCTCAACGAACCGATCGAGGAAGTGGCGCGATCTCTGACCCAAAAACGAGGGGCAGATCTCACCTTTGAGGCGACGGGAATCCCCCAAGTCTGGGAAACGGCGATCGATTGTACTCGTCCTGGGGGAACGGTGAATCTGTTTGGAGGCTGTCCCCGCGACACGACCGTTAACGTCGATACCGAACGCCTCCACTACAGCGAACTGACCCTTAAAGGGGTGTTTCACAATACCCCGCAATATGTGCGAGAGGCGTTGGCGTTATTAGGAAGTCGTAAAATTCCCTTTGAATTACTCGTCAGCGATCGCCGTCCCCTGTCGGAGTTGCAAACCGTTTTTCAACAAATGCGCGATCGTGAAGTGTTGAAAGTGGCGATCGATCCGTCACTTTCCGCGACCCCGCAATAGAGGAGATCCGGATCGAGGCGATCGCCTTGCGATAACAATAAACAAATTTTATCGACTTTCCAACCCCCCTTGACCTTTGGGCGATCGTTTGACAGATTAATTCTACTCTCAAAAGCAGAAAGTACCTCAATATTCGGCGCGATCGCGCTTCTCGACGACCACCTGCCACCGTTCAATACTATCTAAAATGAAAACTGAAGACGTTACGTCAACAAAGAGTCCCTGGACCTTCATTCCAACTCTCTATTTTGCCGAAGGGGTTCCCTACATTATTATCAACACCGTTTCGGTTATTATTTATAAAAATATGGGCATTTCTAATGCTCTAATTGCCTTTTGGACGAGCCTGCTTTATCTTCCTTGGGTGATTAAAATGTTTTGGGGACCGTTAGTCGATATTTACTCGACTAAACGCAATTGGATTTTTTATACCCAAATTGGCTTAATGGTCTGTTTTGCGATCGCCGCCTGGTCGTTACAACTCCCAATATTCTTTTTCCTCTCTTTAGGCATTTTCACGGTCGGGGCTTTTATTTCTGCCAGTCACGATATCGCCGCCGATGGTTTTTACATGCTGGCCTTGACCCCGGAACAGCAAGCCCAATTTGTCGGAATTCGCTCGGTTTTTTACCGAATGGCCGTCATTTTTGGTTCCGGTTTTCTCGTCTATTTTGCCGGACAACTCGAACAAACTTTAGGCAATATTCCCCTCAGTTGGACGATCGCCCTCGCCGTAGCCGCTTCTATTTTTGCCGGACTCAGTTTTTACCATCACTTAATTTTACCTTTTCCCGATAGCGATGCCCCGTCTGAGGTCGAAGAAGTTCGTAACGAAATTCCTTTTCTCAAAATTGCCCGTTCTTACTTTCTCAAACCCGGAATTGCTTTTATTTTAGCTTATATATTACTCTACCGCTTTGGGGAAGCCATGCTCGTTAAATTGGCGTCGCCTTTTCTGCTAGACGAAATAGCAAAAGGCGGACTCGGCTTGACCACTTCCGACGTCGGCTTAGTTTATGGCACTTTTGGGGTACTTTCCCTGATTGTAGGCGGAATTTTAGGCGGCCTGATTATCGCAAAATATGGCTTGAAAAAATGTATTTTTCCAATGGCTTTAGCCTTAAACGTTCCTAATTTACTGTACGTTTATATGGCCTACACCCAACCGTCCATTAAATGGGTTTACCCCCTCGTTTCTATCGAACAATTCGGTTACGGTCTCGGTTTTACGGCTTTCATGGTTTATTTAATGCAAATTTCTCAAGGAGAATATAAAACGTCTCATTATGCAATTTCTACGGGAATTATGGCCTTGGGAATGATGCTACCCGGGGCAGTAAGCGGTTACCTGCAACAAAGTCTCAATTATCCGATGTTTTTCCTGACTGTCTGTTTGTTGACGATTCCCGGTATGGTGACGATCTTTTTCTTGCCCTTGGAAGCGGAACAAAAGTCCGCTAATCCCGACTAATTAGAAAGACCAGAATTGTTTTGAATTCTGATTAGATTGGAGAGTTTGCAAAGATGCACCTGTCGAAATCCCTAACCTGTTTGTCCCTACTGGCGATTTTGCTGTCTCCCCTGGCGGTTAAAGCGTTGGAATTCCCGCCCGCCAGCGATCGCGGCGCACCCTCGCGGACTGCGGGTGGGGGAACGCGGGGTGAGGATTGCGTGGCGGAAAATTCACGCCCCCTAACTGCGTTGATGCCGACGAATAATGTGGGGACTACGGCTAAGGCGAATCCGACGTTTTTCTTTTATATCCCGAAAACAACAGCAACACGAGCAGAATTTGTCATTGTGGATAAGGAAGGGGCGGATGTCTATGTCAGCGAGTTCGAGATCGCCGGAACCCCAGGAATCATGAAAGTGGAAGTTCCAGAAAGTATTAATTTAGGGGAAGGAAAAGACCGAATCTGGCATTTTGGGTTAATTTGCAATCCGGAAAATCGGGCTTTAGATAAGTTCGTGCAAGGCTTTGTCTACAGACAAACGATCGATGAAACTTTGAGGACGAAAATAGAGCGATCGCCCGCTTTGGAACAAGCCGAACTCTATGCGAAAGCCCGAATCTGGCACGAAACCTTAGAAATTGCCGCCGAATTGCGCGATTCTCATCCGGAACAATGGCAACAATTACTGACTTCCGTCGGTTTAGAAGCGATCGCCTCCGAACCGTTGATTTCTTGTTGCGAAATGAATGAATTTTAGAGTTTAGAGTTTAGATTGAAGGGGTGAGTCTGCTAGGGCAAGATGCCCGCCCTCCGGACTCCCTCACCCCTTCTGTTTGAAGATGCTGGCGGGTAAGATGCCCGCCCCACGGACTCCCTCACCCCTTCTGTTTCATGCGATCGCAACTCCAACAACTACTCTGGGACTCGCGAGGTGTCTGGATAGCGGCCCCCCTGGTCGCCGTTCTCGTCATCGGTTTGCGCTTTGCCGGATTGCTACAATCGTGGGAATGGGAAGCGTTCGATTTATACTTGCGCCTCCCGCCTACAGAACGGCCCGATCGCCGGATCGCAATTATTGGAATTGACGAAACGGACTACAAACGAGTGCAACAAGGCTACATCGCCGATGCGGTTTACGCGGAAGTGTTGCAAAAGCTCAAAGCCATGCAACCTCGGGCGATCGGTCTCGATATTTATCGAGATTTGCCTTACGAACCGGGTCATCAAGCCTTAGTCGATATTTTTGCTTCGACGCCGAATTTGGTGGGGATTCGCAAAGTGGTCGGCGATCGCGATCGCGATGCGGTGGCGCCCCCGCCGATGTTGGCCGAAAAAGGACAAGTAGGCGCCAACGACCTGATTATTGATGCCGATGGTAAGGTCCGACGCGGATTTATGTATCTCTCCGATGCGGAGGGGAACACGGTTTACAGCTTCGCACTTTATTTAGCTTTACTCTATCTCGATGCCGAGGGGATCGGGCCGGAAGTGTTGGAGGATGGCAATTGGAAACTCGGCCCGACTGAGTTTCGACCTTTAGAAGCGAATGATGGTGGCTACATTCGTACAGACAGTGGCGGGTACCAACAGTTAATCGACTATCGCGGTCCGGTAGAACATTTCGAGATCGTTCCCTTGCGCGATCTGCTCGACGATCGCCTCCCTTCAGATTGGGCGCGCGATCGCATCGTCCTCATTGGGGTCGTGAGCGAAAGTGCGAACGATTTATTCTGGGTTCCTCACAGTGGCGGCTTACTCAGCTTGCCCGAACGGATGGCAGGGGTGGAAATTCACGCCAATCTCACTAGTCAAATTCTCAGCGCCGCCCTCGACGATCGCCCTCCGATCCGAAGCTGGCCCGAGGCGATCGAATGGCTGTGGATTCTGCTGTGGTGTGCTTTGGGCGCCACCTTGACCTGGCAGTTACGGTATGCTGGCGGCGTGCGATCGGTATCACTCCAACGGGCGGCGGCAGGTCTGTTCGCCGTCGCCCTCTTATTTGGTACGACCTATATCGCTTTTGTATATAAATGGTGGATTCCCCTGGTGCCGCCCGCCTTGGGCTTTGCCGGATCGGCGATCGCCATTACCGCCTACATCGCCCGGACTGCTGGGGATATTCGCAAAACCTTCGGACGCTATCTCACCGATGAAGTCGTCGCCAACCTCCTCGAAAGCCCCGAAGGCTTGAAACTCGGTGGCGAACGTCGGCAAATCACCATTTTTACCTCCGATTTACGCGGTTTTACGGCCCTGTCCGAACGCTTGCCCCCGGAAGAAGTGGTCAAAATCCTCAACTTTTACCTCGGCTACATGGCCGATGTCATTACGTGCTACCAAGGCACGATCGACGAATTCATGGGCGACGGGATTTTAGTCTTATTTGGCGCCCCCACCGCCCGTCCCGACGATGCCGAACGCGCCGTCGCCTGCGCCGTCGCCATGCAACTCGCCATGCGCCAAGTCAACCTCCAAATGGAACAATGGGACTTACCTGCG
Source organism: Oxynema mangrovii CENA135 (assembly GCF_016632315.1). NCBI lineage: Bacteria > Bacillati > Cyanobacteriota > Cyanophyceae > Oscillatoriales > Oscillatoriaceae > Oxynema > Oxynema mangrovii. The sequence continues at coordinate 908,274 of NZ_JAEOXH010000001.1, forward strand.
TTAGAAATGGGCATCGGTATCAATACCGGGGATGTGGTCGTCGGCAATATCGGCTCGGAAAAACGCACTAAATACGGCGTCGTCGGGTCTCAAGTTAACCTCACGTATCGCATCGAATCTTATACGACTGGGGGACAAATTTTAATCTCGGAAACCACCTTAAATCAAGCGGGGGCGATCGTTAAAATTGACAGTCAGCGCCAAGTCATGCCAAAAGGGGTTAAAGAACCGATTACAATTTACGAAGTTGGCGGAATTTCCGGCAAATACAACCTCTTTTTATCTAAAGAAGAAGAACGATTTTTCCCGCTTCCGAATGCGATTCCCCTGCAATACATCATGCTCGATGGCAAACATGTCGGCACTACCTTTTTTAAAGGAAAAATTGTTAACCTTTCCAACCAAGGGGCTGCGATTGCTCGTGCGGATTCTCAACAGCCGATGCCTACGGCCTTAACTAACCTCAAACTCAATCTCATCGGCTATCAAGAAAGCGAATTAAGCGAGGATATCTATGGAAAAGTGACCGATAAAACTGATGGTAACGGCAATTTTTACATTCGCTTTACCGCCAAACCGCCGGAAGTTGCGATCCGCTTGCAAACCCTTTACGAATCGATTAAAGGGGGATAGAAATTCTGACGAACGGGCATCCTCGATCGCTTCCCGAGGGGTTAAAGATTATTTTTCCCAGAAATTGGGGAATTCTAAAATAAGTCTTCCGATATTTATTCATTCAGTTGCACGGTTGAAAGAGTCATGAAGTTAATCTTTTTAGGATCGGGTTCGGCGTTTACCGTTGGGGCCGATAATTTTCAATCGAATATGCTCCTCGTCAGCGATCGCGATCGCAAATTATTGCTCGATTGCGGGACGGATATTCGCTTCTCCCTCCATGCTGCCGGATTTTCCCATCTCGACATTACCGATATTTATATCAGCCACTTGCATTCCGACCATGCAGGAGGTTTGGAATATATCGGATTTAGCACCAAATTTGACCCGCGATGCGAAAAACCCAATCTTTATTTAAGTAAAGAAATGGCGGGGGAACTGTGGAATCGGACTCTATCTGGCGGGATGCGATCGATCGAGGGAGAAATTGCAGAAATCGATACATTTTTCAAGGTTTGCAAAGTTCCTAAAGCGGGATCTTTTACTTGGGAAGAGATCGAATTTCATTTAATTAAAGTCATTCACGTCAATAATGGCTATTTCGTGATGCCCAGTTATGGGTTATTTTTTGAAGTTCGAGGCTGTAAGGTCTTTTTTACGACCGATACCCAACTTTCTCTAGAGGTTTTAGGCGAATATTACGATCGCGCCGACCTGATTTTTCAAGATTGCGAAACCTCTCAATTTCCTAGCAAAATTCACGCCCATTACGATCGCCTAGCCGAACTTCCCGATCGCTGGAAGCAGAAAATGTGGCTGTATCACTATCAACCGGGAACTTTACAAGATGCCCGTTCTGATGGATTTCTCGGTTACGTCAAACGCGGTCAAGTTTTCGATTTTGCCAATCTGAATTTAGCCGAGGCTTCTGCTAATTTAGGAACACTTCCCTAAACACGATCGTCCCCCAAGATGGGCCGATCGTCAGGATTTCAACCATGGGGGCGATCGCCCTGTAAACCTTTGGCTGCTTTGGTGCTAAAAAAGCAATAGGGCGACCATTAAGCATTTTCTTGAATTTATTTATTTTTATTCAATTTTTATTGTACGATTGACGATCGTTAACATTTCCACAATGCTCGCCCCTTCTTTTCGCTCCTCACCTCTATGAAAGCTATTGCCGAGACCCTGCTAGAGTTTCTCAAAAATCTGATCGATCGCGAACTGCTGAGAATTGGTGATATTCCTATCTCAGTTGGTTCTATATTTCAGTTAATCTTATCGTTTTTGATCGTCATCTTTATCACCCAATCTCTAAAAAAGTTTCTCAAAAATAAACTTTTAGTTAGATTGGGCATCGATGAAGGAAATCGGGAAGCGATCGCCATTATGATCAGTTATGGAATTGGCACGATCGGCTTTTTAATCATCTTACAAACAAATGGCTTTAATCTCGCTTCTCTCGCAGTTTTAGCCGGAGGTTTGGGGGTTGGGATCGGTCTCGGACTGCAAGATCTCACGAAAAACTTTACCAGTGGCTTGACCATTCTACTCGAACGAAAACTGAAAGTCGGTGACTTTATTTCTTTTGGGGGATTGTCCGGTTACGTCCGGGAAATTTCCCTACGGTCTACGATCATTCGCACCCGCGAAGGGGGGGATGTGGTCGTTCCCAATAGCGAATTAGTGGAAAATCAAATTCTCAATTGGAGTTACGATTCTTTCATCGCCCGCATTCATGTTGCCATCGGCGTTGCTTACGGTAGCGATCCGGTTTTAGTCACTGAAACCTTACTTAATTGTGCTTATATGGAACCTGCGGTTTTACACAATCCTGCCCCAAAAGCAATGTTTATGGGGTTTGGGGATAGTGCGTTAGATTTCGAGTTGTGGGTGTGGGTCAATCGCATCGATTTAGAACCGCATATTAGAAGTTCTTTAAACTTTATTATCGAATACAATTTGCGCGCGGTTGATATTAGCATTCCGTTCCCCCAACGGGATTTATGGCTTCGCAATCCAGAAACGTTAATTCCCGTTTCCCGTCGGTCGAAAGATCCGACGAGCGATCGCCTCGAAATTCCCCAACAAAATCCGCCGACGATCAAACCGCCCAAACCGTTAGCGTTAAAAGATTTACTCCGACAAGTTACTTATTTCCAGAACTTTACCGAACTGGAAGTGCGCCAACTGATCGAAACCGGATATCGCAAACGCTTGTTAGAATCGCAAATTTTATTCCGAGAAGGAGATCCGGGGGATGCGTTTTATATTATCCTCTCGGGATCGGTGGAAGTTTATGTCGAGAAAATCAATAAACATTTGACTAACCTCGGGGCGGGTAAATTTTTCGGCGAGTTGGCGTTGATGCTAGGGATTCCCCGAACCGCTTCGATTCGTGCTTTGGAGGATACGATTTTATTTACGATCAACCGCCAGAGTTTTGAAAAAATCTTGCGCGAACACCCGGATCTGTACGAGGCGATCGTTCAGGAGTTTGGTAAACATCAAGAAGAACTGGCCCAACGACAAAAAGAATTACGCGCCCTCGGATTGGTGGATGCGGCGGAGGACGACAAAAACCCGGTGGCGTGGGTTCGCAAACGGTTGAAGAATTTATTCAGTTTGTCTTGACGAGGACTCCCGATCGCGCCGTATTGCGCTCTCAATCTAAAATTTAAAATCTAAAATGGGCGATACTGGATTCGAACCAGTGACCCCTTCCGTGTGAAGGAAGTGCGCTACCACTGTGCTAATCGCCCTCGGAATTCCTAAAATAACACGATCGCCCCGACCGAGACAAGCCCTTTTGAGGAAAAAATTTGAGTTGCACCCACTTTGACGGTCATTTGAGTTGTCAAGAGGATTGACACCCCTCAATCGGGCTTAATATAATGCAGCTTCGATGCGATCGAACGGGACGAACAACTCGGTCATCAATAACGCGGGTTTGGTCTGAAAAATCAGGTGACCGCGATGGGTATAGCGATCGATCGCCACCCCAAGCGGACGCTGGATCGCTTCGGGATGAACTTCTTTGTAAGTACGGTAGAGATGACGAGCTGCCCGCAGCACCTCGGGTTCGAGCAACTCGGGCGACTCGGTAGGGCGATCGGTTGGCGGTTTCTCAGAAACGGAGACCACAAGCTTTCCCCCGGTATTCTTGTAGGCGGATCCCTCGTGGGAGGGATTAGCCGTTATTCTAATCGAAGGACTGCGCTTTGAGCAGGGGGGCGAATCAAACCACCCCGTATCGTTCAAACCAAACGAGCAGTTTTTGCCAGGCGTCGCGGGCGACTTCTTCCCGGTAGGTCGGGCGATAGTCGGCGTGGAACCCGTGGGGGGCGTCGGGATAGACGAGGATTTCGGAATCGCTGTTTCCGGCGTCGAGGCGATCGCGCATTTGCTCCACTGTATCGAGGGGAATCAAATCATCTTGACCGCCGTAAAGCCCCAAAATGGGAACGGTGAGGCTTTCGGCAATATCGATCGGGTGTTGCGGCGTTAACTCGGTGGACTCGCCTACCAGGCGCCCGTACCACGCGACCCCCGCTTTGACCTGGGGATTGTGAGCCGCATACAGCCACACCACGCGCCCGCCCCAGCAAAAGCCCGTAATCCCAACTTTGTCGAGATTGCCCTGACTGCTCGTTTCCGCCCAAGTGAGAGTGGCATCTAAATCGGCCATTACTTGCTCGTCGGGGACTTTGGAAACCACCTTTTCGATAATTTCCTGAATTTCAGTCATTTGAGACACATCGCCCTGTCTGGCGTACATTTCGGGGGCGATCGCCAAATAGCCGAGTTTGGCAAAACGGCGACAGACATCTTGGATATGTTCGTGAACCCCGAAAATTTCTTGCACGACCAAAACCACGGGAAAATCGCTGCCCGTGTCCGGCATGGCGCGATAAGCAGGGATTTTACCATCGCTGACCGGAATTTTGACTTCTCCGGCAATCAAGCCCTCGCGATCGGTGAAAATCGTCTGGGAAGAAATCGGACGGGCGCACAAGGCAAATCCTGCCGCCAACGTGGACATGACGATAAAATTTCGACGGGTAAAACGGGTCATTCCTAGCTGTTCCTCAACTCTAGAGGATTATTCTAGGCGAGGGTTCGGCAATTGTGGCGCCGGGCTCCGAGAGAGGGTCTGAGAGTGAGGGCGATCGCCCGTTTTTCCCATAAATCTTACAGGGTATCCTAAAGAAAATCTAAAGATGAGAAGTCTAAGCTATTCGACATTTAAACTGCATGAGTCAAGGAGCGCGAACGCGAAAGTGTAGATCGAGGAGAATCGTTCCTCAAAGCACGATCGAATAAGCTTTTCGGTAGTACACTCGTTCTTGACTTCTATAGCCCTCCTCAATCGGTTGTGACAAATCATTGAGAACGGCTACAGTAGTTTTCGCTGTTGGGCGGTACATTTCGATCCCCCTAAATCCCCCTTATTAAGGGGGATTTAGGGGGATTTAGGGGGGGTTGGGGGGATCTTTGCCTCTTGTACCTCATGACAGCGAGAATTGCTGTATATGCATTTTAAAAGCGAAAAAGCCGATCGGTAAAGTAGAATATTACCTAATGCCGAGTGGAGGCGATCGCCCCCATCGATATTCCTTGCAAGTATAATGGAATCCACCTATTTCTACTTACACGGTTTCGCCTCCAGTCCCCAATCGAATAAAGCCCGCCAGTTGGGCGATCGCTTTGCCGAACGGCACCTCACCTTGCAGGTTCCCGACCTCAACTTCGGGAACTTCACCCATCTCACTTTCACCCGCCAATTAGAACGGGTCAGCCGCCTATTTCCGCCGCCCCCGAGTCCGGTCACCCTCATCGGTTCGAGCTTTGGTGGTTTAACCGCCTTGTGGTTGGCGCAACAGTCCACTCAAGTCGATCGCCTCGTTATCCTTGCCCCCGCCTTGCACTTTCTCTATTTTTGGCTCCCCACCCTCGATCCGGCTGCCCTGCACGATTGGGAAGCCCGGGGCTATTTGGATGTCTACCACTACGGCGAAGGGCGAGAAGTTCCGCTTCACTACAATTTTGTAAAAGACTTGCAACAATATCGCGACGAATGCCTCGGACGATCGCGCCCGACCCTGATTTTACACGGACGACAGGACGAAGTGATTCCGATTCAAGCATCCCGGGCGTTTGTCCGCGATCGCCCCTGGGCGAACTTAGTCGAACTCGACAGCGACCACAGCCTCGCGAACGTCCTCCCGGAAATTTGGCACGAAATTCGCAATTTTTGCCAGATTTAGGGCGATCTACAATGGGTCACGAAAGAGAAAAAAATAGCCGAGGCGATCGTCCGAGCCATCGACCTTTCCAGAATCTTTCTGATACGATCTTCTAAGAAAGATAAACTGTATTGATAGCCGATCGACGAGTAGAGGCAATTCGCGGATCGCCCCTACTCGGGAATATTTACAAAAGTATCCTAAACAAGCAAAACGCTTAGTAGGTATTTCTAATGAGCTATTAATACTCTTCCTGAGTGGTGAAATTTGTTTAGATCGGATGCTGTTAATTCGCTGATTCAAGCTGTGATTCCTATTTCCACGGCAATCGACGAACCGATTGGGTAGCTCACGAATTCGAGAAGTACGATCTGAAAATCGATAAATCTTGCGAGAATCGGAATCGATGAAAAGAAAAAGATGGGGACAATGGGGGCGGCGATCGCTCGGTGCGTTCGTTTTATTCTTTTTATTGGGAATATTATTAGGAATAACCGTGCCGATCGCAACTGCGCAACAGCCCCACGGACAACCGCGATCGATCGCCCAAGTCCAAACGGATGCGCGAGCGATCGTCGATCGCGCCCGGGAGGCGTATCGTTTGGGCGACTACGGGACGGCAGCACAATTGTGGCAACAACTCGCCCGAGAATTTGAGGAAGGGGGCGATCGCCTCAATGCGGCGATGGCGTGGAGTAATTTGGCGTTGAGCGATCGCCAATTAGGACGTTGGGAAGACGCGAGGACGGCGATCGCGCGCAGTTTTAGCCTGTTGGAAACGACGGAAAAAAGCGGCGATCGCGATCGCGTTTGGGCGCAAGCGGCGGACATTCGCGGTGAATTATACCGAGGGATGGGAGAGTTAGAAAATGCGATCGCCAGTTGGCAAGAAGCGGCAAAACTTTACGAGTTATCCGGTCAAAAAAATCGCTTATTAAATAATCAGCTCAATCGGGCAGAAACTTTACAAGATTTAGGACTCTATCCGCGCGCCTGCAATGCCTTTTTAACGGCTTTAGAAATAGAGGATCGGGACTGCGAGCTTTCCGATTCTCAATTCGAGCAGTTTGTCAATCATTTGTGGGACGATCGAGAACTGAGCGCCCTCAAACTGCGGGGGGCGATCGGGTTAGGAAACTTATTTCGGCTGACGGGCAATTTAACCGATTCGGCGACAATTTTATCAAAAACTGCCGAACTGAGCGCACAGATCGACGATCGCGCCTTACAAGCGAACGCCTATTTAAGTTTGGGGAATACTCAGCGTTTTCTAGATGACAAAGAAGCGGCATTTGCTAGTTACGCGCGATCGGCACAATGGGCAACGTCCGAATTTTCGCAACTCCAAGCGCGACTCAATCAACTGAGTTTAACGATCGCCCTCAAATCGGAGAGCGAAGCAACTGATTTAGCGCGGGAGTTGGAAAGTAAAATCGGCATTGTTCCTTTAACGCAACAGGGGATTTACGCTGAAATTAATTTTGCTAAAAGTTTAATTCAACTGGCGACAAAAATCCAAGGAAGTCAAGAGAGTCCCGATCGTTCTGCCGAGCGATCGCGGGAAAACTTCGATCGCGCCGAACGGATTTTGCAAGGGGCGATCGATCGCGCTCGCCGACTGGGGAACGCGCGCGCCCAAGCGTATGTGTTGGGAACGTTGGGCAAGCTTTACGAAGCCCGACAGGAGTGGGATCGAGCGATTAAATTTAGTCTGGAAGCACTACAGTTCGCCCCGAGTTATACCGCCCCGGATATCGCCTATCAGTTTTTATGGCAGTTGGGACGACTCGAAAGCCACACCGGAGATCTGGATGCGGCGATCGCCCATTACGGCGAAGCGGTGAAAACCTTGCAAGCTTTACGCAGCGACCTGGTGGCGATCGGGGACGAGGCGCAGTTCTCGTTTCAGGAAAGTGTGGAACCGATTTATCGAGAATTCGCTGCTTTGCTGCTGCGGCGCGATCGTCAAGTCAGCCAAGCCGATTTGATTCAGGCGCGCGAAGTTGTAGAATCCTTGCAATTAGCAGAACTCGATAACTTTTTCCAAGATGCCTGTTTGGACACCCAACCCGTCCAGATCGATCGCGTAGACGAGAAAGCCGCCGCGATTTATACAATCATTTTGAGCGATCGCCTCGAAACGATCGTTTCCATACCCGGAAAGCCTTTAAAACATTACACTGCCGAGGTCGATCGCCCCACGGTCGAAGCCGAAATCGAAGCCATGCGGTTGTATCTCACCGATCCGCGACGGCGCAGCGCGATCGATCGCTTCCAACAGATCTCCCAACAAATTTACGATTGGATCGTCGGTCCGGCGGCGGTGGATCTGGAAAGGAATGCGATCGAAACCCTCGTTTTCGTCCTCGATGGCGGTTTTCGCAACCTTCCCATGAGTGCGCTTTACGACGGCGAAGGATATTTGATTGAAAAATACGCGATCGCCCTCACGCCGGGGTTGCAACTGCTCGAACCGAAACCCTTGCAGAGTCAAACTCTCAGCGTTCTCACCGCCGGAATTAGCGAAGCCCGTCAGGGGTTTGTCGAACTTCCCGGCGTCGAAAGCGAACTCGATCGCATCGCCAACAAATTGCCGACCAAACGCCTACTCAATCCCTCATTTACCGAAGCGAATTTCAAAACGACCCTCGATCGATCGTCATTTCCCGTCGTCCATATTGCCAGTCACGGACAATTTAGCTCCGATGCCGACCAAACTTTCATTCTCACTTGGGACGATCGCATCGACGTTCGCGAATTCGATACGTTGTTACGGCGCAACGCCCAAGGGGCCGAACCGATCGAATTGCTGGTGTTGAGCGCCTGTCAAACCGCCGCCGGAGACAAACGCGCGGCGTTGGGACTCGCCGGAGTCGCGGTCCGTGCGGGGGCTCGCAGCACGATCGCCTCTTTATGGTATGTGAGCGATCGGGCGACGGCACAACTGATGACGGAATTTTATCGCCAATTGAGCGATCGCCCTCAGAGTAAAGCGCAAGCGCTGCGAGGCGCGCAGCAAGCGTTATTGCAAAGCGAGGAGTTTTCGACCCCTTATTTTTGGTCGGCATTTGTTCTAGTCGGCAATTGGTTGTAATGCCGCTCTCGCGCCGAGCAATGATACAATCGGCGCGACGATCGCCGTTGACTCTCGCGGTTTCTTGTTGAATTGATCTCCAATTTTGGCAACGCCCGTACCACGGCAAATCTGAGGGAAAATCCCCCCTACTAGGGAGAATCTAGGGACAGTTAACTGGCGGCGATCGCCGTTTCCGGTAAAGCCCCTTGCATTTTGCTCAAAATATCGATCAGATATTCCAATTGTTGTTCGCGGCGCATGAACGACAGACCCCGGGCGCTGACTCTGCCTTTACTGTAAACAAACTTTTCTTGAAGGCTGGGGCTTAAATTTGCCTTGAGTACATTCCAGGCGGGTTCCTCCATCGGCGTTTCCAAAATAATATTTTGACCTTCCGGTTTAATGCGCGAGAAGCCCAAAGGTTTAGCAATTTGCTTGAGTTCGACAATTTGCATTAACTGTTTGACCGGATTGGGAAGCGGGCCGTAGCGATCGCTCCAATCCGCCGCAATTTGAGTTAACTCCTTGCGCGAACTGGCCGAGGCAATTTGACGATAAGCGACCATCTTCTGATCTAAATCGGTAATGTAATCGGTGGGAATAAACGCCGTAATTGGTAAATCGACCTGGGTTTCTTCCACTTGGGGAATTTCTTGACCGCGAATTTCTCGGATCGCTTCTTGCAGCATTTCCATATACAAATCGAATCCGATCGCGTCCATTTGACCGGACTGTTCCGCCCCCAACAAATTACCGACGCCGCGTATTTCCATATCCCGCATCGCCAATTGATAGCCCGAACCCAATTGGCTGAACTCCTGAATCGCCCGCAGTCGCTTGCGCGCGTCGTCACTCAACACTTTATCCTTGGGATAAAACATCCAGGCGTGGGCTTGAATTCCGGCGCGACCGACGCGACCGCGCAGTTGATACAATTGCGACAAGCCGAAACGATGGGCGTCCTCGATCAAAATCGTATTCACCCGAGGAATATCCAAGCCGGACTCGATAATCGTGGTACAGACCAAGATATCCGCTTCCCCAGAACTAAACGCGAGTACGATCGATTCGAGTTGCGACGCCGCCATCTGACCGTGGGCGATCGCGATCCGGGCGCTGGGGATCGTTTGTTGTAACGACGCCGCCAACTCGTCGATCCCTTCAATGCGCGGCACCACGTAAAACACCTGTCCGCCGCGATCGAGTTCTTGGCGGATCGCCGTCCGCACGGTTTCCTCGTCGTAAGGGGCTAAATGGGTTTGAATCGGGCGGCGAGACGGTGGCGGCGTCGTAATTAAACTCATTTCGCGAATGCCGGACATCGCCATGTATAACGTCCTCGGAATCGGGGTGGCGCTCAAGGTCAGCACGTCTACCTGAGTTTTATAACTCTTAATTTTTTCCTTCTGATTGACCCCGAAACGCTGTTCTTCGTCTACCACCAGCAGTCCTAAGTCTCGGAATTTAACCGTTTTGCCCAAGATCGAGTGAGTTCCGACGACGACATCGAGTTCCCCGGTCGCGAGGCGCTGGTGGATGTCGCGCCGTTCTTGAGCAGTCCGGAAACGGTTGAGCAGACCGACTTGGATCGGGTAGGGGGCGAATCGCTCTTTGAGGGTGTGATAGTGCTGTTGGGTGAGAATGGTCGTGGGGGCGAGCAGGGCCACTTGTTTTCCGGCGGTGACGGCTTTAAAGATGGCGCGGATGGCGACTTCGGTTTTGCCAAAGCCGACGTCGCCGCAGACGAGGCGGTCCATGGGGCGATCGCCTTCCATGTCCCGTTTGACATCTTGGGTGGCTTTGAGCTGGTCGGGAGTCGGTTGGTAGGGGAAAGAGTCCTCTAATTCTTGTTGCCAAGGCATATCGGGCGGATAGAGAAAGCCTTGCTGTTTGGAGCGTTTGGCGTAGAGGTCGAGCAGGTCCACGGCCAATTTTTTAATGGCTTTGCGGACTTTATTTTTCGTTTTCTCCCAGGCTTTATTATTTTGGAGTTTGTTGAGTTGGGGTCTACCCCGTCCGGTTTGACGAAAACGGCTCAAGGAATCGAGTTGATCGACGCGGACTTTGAGTAAGCCGTCGGCATATTTGACGGCGAGATATTCTCGATTTTCGAGTTTTTCGAGTTTGATAAATCTGCCGATTCCGTGGTGGCGGTGGACGACGTAATCGCCGGGACGGAGTTTGTTGGGATCGACTTGGGTGGATTTGGCGCGTCGCCGTTTGCGGATGTAGCTGGGGGTGGCGAGCAGATGTTGACCGTAGAATTCACGATCGCCGAACAGGGCAATCCGAAAGGCGTCGAGGACGAATCCTTCGATTTCGGCGAGTCCTTTGTAACGCAGGGCGATCGGAGTATGCTCGATTTGCAGGCGATCGATCGTGCGGTAATCGCGCGGGTTGGCGACGAATTGGGCGGGACAGTCGTGTTCTTGCAGCAGGGAGACCGATCGCGACGGCTGGGCGGATACGATAAAGATGCCGAAGCGGCGATCGCGCTGTTGGCGGATTGCTGCGGCCATTTTCCCGAATTGGTGCGGCATCACCGGAACCGGGCGGCTGTCGAGATTGTAGGGTTTTTGGACGTCCGGATGGGCGGGTCGGGCCTCGGCGAGTTCGCTCAAGTAGAGGCGATCGAAGGCTTCGGTCTGCTCGAAGGTGTCGGCGATCGCCTCGTGGAAGCGCGCCAGGGGCGGATAGCCGGGAATGTCGTGATTTTGGGCAATTTGATAGTGATCTTCGACGATTTGAAACCAGCGATCGCCGTGGGCCTGGCATTGTTGCGGTTCGTCGATCGCCACTAAGGTATCCGGCGCCAGGTAGTCGAGGATCGAGGCGGGGCGATCGAACGCCAACCCCAGCAACCGCCCGATCCCCCGCGCCCCCTCGCCAAAGCGATTCTCGTCGGCGAGTTCTACAGGGGCGATCGGCGCGAGTCCGGCGTCGGTCAGTCCCGCTTCGATCGCCGGACGAAAGCTCGTGGGGGTAAGCACCAGGCGATCGATCTTGTCGAGCGATCGTTGAGTGGACGGGTCGAATTCGCGCATCTGTTCGAGGTCGTCGCCGAACCAGTCCAGGCGCACGGGTAATTCCGCCGACACCGGGAAAATATCGACAATATCGCCGCGCCGACTCCACTGACCCTCCATTTCGACCAAGGGGACGCGATCGTAACCCAAACGCACCAGTTTTTCGTCGATCGCCTTCCCCTCGCACGTCGTTCCCGGGGTCAGCGTCCAGCAGTACGGCGCGAACCGCTCCACCGGGGGTAAATGCGGTTGTAGCGCCCTCTGGGTCACCACGATCGCCATCGACGGGCGATCGTCCCCGTCGAGATCCCCCAGCGCCAACAAATCCGCCAACACTTGCAACTGTCCCCAGGTCGTCTCCGATTCCGGGTCGAACGGTTCGTAAGGCGACGCCTCGGAAGTCGGGTAAAAATGCACCGTTTGCCACCCCATCGCCTCCAACTGGGCGGCCCAGCGACTGGCTTCTTCTAAAGTCGCCGTCACCACCACGAGGGGTCTACCCCCCTCTTGCGCCAGGGTCGATGCAATCAACCCTTTCGGGAAACGTCCGATCCCGTCGAGCTGGATGCAGCGTTGTTGCTCCAATTTGGCGAGCAGTTCCGTCGCTAGGGGCGATCGCCCGAGGGTGCGAAGAATCGAAGAAAACGCCATGACTTATCCGGTTGCCTCAATCTGTCTGACCCCTTATTTTAGAGGCGAAGCCCTCGCCAACAAAGCGATCGATAAATTCATCCAGATGCGATGACGAGAAGCGTTCCTTTGAATATTAGGATACAAAGACGATAGGCTAATTACGCCATCAGCCCCAGGCAATCTCAGATATGTCCTCTATCACCTTGGAAATTTTTGTTATTCTGATCCTCATTCTCGGGAATGGAGTCTTCGCCATGTCCGAGATTGCCATTGTCTCGGCCCGCAAAGCCCGCCTCCAGCAATGGGCCAATCAAGGCAATAAAAAAGCCCGCACCGCCTTAGACCTCGCCAACTCCCCCAACCGCTTTCTCTCCACCGTTCAAGTTGGCATTACCTTAATCGGTATCCTCGCCGGGGCCTTTGGGGGCGCCACCCTCGCCGAAAAACTCAACACATCCCTCACCCAAATTCCTTTAATCGCCCCTTACAGTGGTCCGCTTTCCCTCTTACTCGTCGTCGTCAGCATCGCCTATCTCTCCCTGATTTTTGGCGAACTCGTCCCCAAACGACTCGGACTGACCTATCCCGAAAAAATCGCCACCCTGGTCGCCTCTCCCATGCGGATGCTCGCCACCATCGGCGCGCCGATTATCCACTTGCTCAGTTCTTCCACCGAATTGACCATTCGCCTCCTGGGACTCGAAGCGTCCGAGGAACCCCTCGTCACCGAAGAAGAGATTAAATTACTGCTCGAACAGGGGACGGAAGCGGGAACCTTCGAGCAAGAAGAACAAGCCATGGTCGAACGAGTCTTGCGTTTGGACGATCGCCGCGTCCGCCAATTGATGACCCCGCGACCGGATATCGTCTGGCTCAATTTAGAAGATTCTGCCGAAGAAAACCGCCACAAAATGACCGCCAGTACCCACACTCGTTTTCCAGTCTGTCAGAGCGTTCTCGACAATGTTTTAGGGGTCGTTCAAGTCACCGATTTATTATCTTTAAGTCTCAACGGACAGCCGATCGATTTAACCGCCTGTTTGCGCCAACCCCTTTACGTTCCCGAAAGTACCCGCGCTTTAAAAGTATTGGAATTATTCAAACAATCCGGCACTCACATCGCCCTTACAGTGGATGAATATGGAGTGATTCAAGGCTTGGTCACCCTCAACGATATTTTAGAGGCGATCGTCGGCGATTTACCCTCCGTAGACGAACCGCGCGACCCGCAAATTACCCGCCGCGAGGACGGTTCCTGGTTGTTAGACGGAATGCTTTCTGTCGAGAAGTTTCGCGAACTGTTCGACCTCCAAGAACTCCCCGGCGAACATCGCGGCAATTACCATACTTTAGGCGGTTTTATTATTACTCACCTGGGACGCATTCCGATTACCGCCGATCATTTTGATTGGGGAACGCTTCGTTTTGAAGTGATGGATATGGATGGCAATCGAGTCGATAAGGTTTTGGTGATTCCGATCTCCAAAGAGGAGAAATCTACAGATCTAGAAATTTCAACTTAAATCAGCTTGAGCCGAACTTGAACCGAACTTGATCCGAACTTGAACGATCGTATTTTTTGCCGCTTTTTACGCCATCGAAAACGCGAGATTTTCCTCGAATCTTATCGATTGACTCTCCCGTGTATCTCTTCTGATTTTGAATGAATCATCTCAATCGCAGTGCTTTAATTGTCGGCGCCAGTCAGGGAATTGGCTTGGGGTTCCTGTACAAATGCCTCGAAACTCCCGAAATTTCTACGATTTTTGCCACTTATCGCGATCGCCCCTCGGCGGATCGCTTATTCGACTTATCCCGCCAATTTCCCCACAAATTGACCTGTTTGTCAATGGATATTACTGACGAATCGCAAGTTGAAAGGGCGATCGCCCAAATCCAGCAATCCACGCCCTATCTACACTTCGTCATTAACTGCGTCGGAGTTTTACACGAAGGCGACTTGCAACCGGAAAAAAGTTTGCGCCAAATTGACTCCGATCGACTCATTCGCTACTTCCACGTTAACAGTATCGGCGCGATTTTATTGGCGAAACATTTACTTCCATTGTTTCAACATGACGATCGCAGTATCTTCGCGACCATTTCCGCTAAAATTGGCAGTATTGGCGACAACAATCTCGGCGGTTGGTATGGATATCGCGCCTCGAAAGCGGCGTTAAATATGTTGTTACGAACGGCGGCGATCGAATACCGTCGCAAGCGGTCTCGGGCGATCGTGGTCATGCTGCATCCGGGAACGACAAACACCCGATTGTCTCGACCGTTCCAGCGTAATGTTCCTCCGGAAAAGTTATTCTCAATTGAGCGAACTGTTTCCCAACTGTGGGAGGTGATGGAAACTTTAGAAGAACAGGATAGTGGTGAATTCTTTTCCTGGGATGGAACTCGTTTACCGTGGTAATTTTAATCTGGAATCGGGGGATGAATAAGTACCCTGGAGGGGTTTGGTAACCAAACCCCTACAAGATTTTTATATATTTTCGTTATAAACAGTCTCTAAAATCTAAAATCTAAAATCCCTTCACCTGCGCCAATTAAACCAAGTTTCTAATAAAGTTTGCCATAAAGACTGACGATCGCGCCGTTTTTGTTTCCACTGTTGCGCGGTTTGACCTTCAATTCGCGATAAACTCGGCCATATATAGGGTAGGGAGGCGATCGCCTCGACCTTCAATCCCTTTTGCATCGCTAACACAAAAGGATGAATCAATTCGCTGGCTTGACTCCCAACTAAATGTGCGCCGACAATCCGACCATTCCTTGTCACCAAGATTTTACATAAGCCTGTCGGTTCGTCTCGCAGCTTGCCGCCGGGAATATCTTTATAATAGTCTCGCAAGATTTCTAGGTCGTTTCCGTATTGGGCTCTTGCTTGGGGTTGGGTCAAACCGACGGTCGCGAGTTGGGGTTGGGTAAATAAGACCCGGGGAATCGGGCGATCGCCGATTTTAAAGATCGGTAAAAATAAGGCATTTTTAACGGCAATCTTCGCCTCAACTTCGGCGCGATGAGCTTCTCGATACCCTCTATAGCTACTATTTATCGCATAAACTCGCGGGTTACTAGTTTGAAATTTGCGATTAACTAGCAACTCTCGATCGGCGAATTCCACGCCGACGCGATCGAGGTTCAAGCCGTCGAAATCCGGTTCGACGCCACAGGTGAGCAGGAGGAGATCGGCGGCGATCGCGCGATCTCCCTCAGCCTGTAGGACGATCCCCTCTCTACTTTGCGTAATTTCGCGAATGTGGGTGTCTGTCAGCACTTGAATGCCTGCGGCTTCTAACTCGGCTTCAATCAGTTGGGCCGCTTCGGGATCTTCTTCCGCCAAGAGGGCGGGTTCGGGAGTCAGCAGGGCGATCTCGATCCCTATTTTGCATAAAACTTGCGCGATTTCTAAGCCTTCGCGATCGCCGCCGACAATGGCGATTTTCTTTGGGAGGGGACTCTCTCGCAGACGGGCGATCGTTGCTGCACTCAGATATTCGGTTTTGACCAATCCGGGAATGGGGGGAATGTACGATTTGGAGGCGACGGCGAGTAAATAGGTTCGCGAAATCAAGCGCCGCCGTCCGACTTCAAAGGCGAGTTTGGGTCGCGGAAGGAACTGTCCGTTGCCGAAAATGATGTCAACCCCCAAGGTGGCGAGAATTTCGAGGGACGGGGTGGCGACGATCGCCTCGGAGACGAGGGCGGACCAGTCGAGGCGATCGCTCAAATTGCCGCGATCGCCGCCTAGCAGGCTATCTGGGAACAATCCTGGATAAAAATGCTGCCGGGGGGTCTCGGGAATCACCAAGCCGATCCGCCCTTTATATCGAACGGCGGTGACAGCTGCCGCAATGGCTGCAGGGGTTCCACCAATAATAACTAAATCGTAGTCGAGATTCACGATACAGTAATGTTTAATTTGAGGAGCATTTAAAACTCATAATTAGTAAAATAAGGGGTTGCAATACCGATTTCAGAGGGTCTCAAACCCCGTCAAAGGGTATCGGGATCGATCCCCAGTTCTCGCAACTTCTGCGCTAGGCGATCGGCGCGTTCGTCCCCGGTTCGCAGGATCGTTCCATCCCGGCGACACCAGCGCAACCAAGTTTCTAATTTTCCTTCAAATTCTCCCTCCCAAAGACGCAAACCGAGGTCAATTTCAGCCAACCACGGCTCTTGTAATTTATGGTAGTGAGTGGCTCCCCGTGCGAAGACCTGTAATTTCTCTTGAGTGAGGAACTGTAACGGGTCGAACACTACGTAATAACCAACTCCTGCAGATTCGTACAGATTCAATTTATTCCCTAACTCATTCCCGACTGCATTCGAGACAATTTCGATCGCCACTTCCGGGAGTTTGCCAAAATTCCAGGTGAAATACGAGCGATTTTCTTTTTCGCTCCAATCTTCGGGAATCGCAATCCCAAAACTGAGCAAAACATCGGGAACTAACGGGGGAATTGACTTGCCATAAAATAACCCGACATTGGCCGCCGCGAGAAAGGGTTGGCGATCGCGCAGATCGCTGTAGAGACTGGCGACGAGTAGGCGCTGCTGTTTCTCGCTGACTAAATTATCCACTGGGCAATCGTCCTCAATTTCGATCTGTTCGAGATCGGCTTTGATGAATTCCCACTCGGCGGAATAATCAGTCGCGGTTTTATCGGAAATGACGGGGTTGCGATCGGTCTGACTTGTCATCAGTTATTCCAGCCAGTGCGTCTTTTTGATTCTATCTAAAAGGAATAGAGCGTTGCTTGGTTTTGTCTGTTTTTATGTTTTGAACGAGGCTTGCGTCTTTGAGAAATTGCCCGTTTATTCGATGATTTTTGTTAAGCCTCGCAACAGTTTTTGATTGTCGGATTCGGAACGAACGGCAATGCGAAAATAGAGATCGCCTAATTCGGGAAAACTGAGGCAATCGCGGATTAAAATACGCTCGTGTTTGAGGAGTTGCTCTTGTACTTCGCACGCGGAGCGATCGCAGCGAACTAAGAGAAAATTGGCGGCGCTGGGGTAGGGGTGCACTGTGCGAATCGCCGTCAATCCGTCGAATAGGGTTTGGCGGGCCCGTGCTAACCAGGTGAAGGTTTGGGTTTGGAAGGGGCGATCGCTCAACACGGCGCGAGCGCTGGCGGCGGCTAAACTATTGACGGGCCAGGGGTCGCGCCACTGCTGCCAGCGTTGCAGGCGATCGGGGTGGGCGATGCAGTAGCCCAAGCGCAAACCGGGAAGGCTGTAAAATTTGGTCAGCGATCGCACGATCGCCAAGTTGGGATGAGTTTTAATCAATTCGATCGCGCTTTGTTGGCGTTCTGGGGTCAGAAAGTCCATAAACGCTTCGTCTACGACGACTAAGGCGAAGGAGTCGAGATAGGGGAGGATATCGGTTTGGGAAAATAAGCGCCCGGTGGGGTTGTGGGGATTGTTCAATAATAACCCCATGTTTTGGGCAGAGATCGCCGGATGTTCGGTGAGCTTGCGGGCGATTGTCCATTGTTCGTCCACGACGGACAAGGGAACGGTCACGACCTGCGCCCCTACGGCGTCGAGCGATCGGCGATAGTCTCCAAAGGCGGGGGTGAGTAAAACCGTCGCCGCCAGGGTAGACAAGTCCCGAGCGGCCCAGGTCAGCAACTCGGCGGCTCCATTTCCCGGCAAAATCCAGTCCGGATCGAGGTCGTGAAAGGCACCGATCGCCTCGCGCAACTCCCGATAGTCTGGATTGGGATACGCCGCGATCGTACTTAACTGGCTTTGGATGGCGGCGATCGCCGATGGGGGCGGACCCAACGGATTAATACTCGCTGAAAAATCCAGAATAGAGGAAGGGGGACAGCCCGCCAGTGCTGCTGCCCAGGCTAAGTTTCCCCCGTGTGCAGGTCGTTTCAAGGATCGACAAACCGTTTAGGTCGCCCTTACTTAGGGGCCACCCGTTCTTTGAACAGCTTGCCTGCGGAGAACGCGGGAACCCTTGTCGCCGGGATTTCCATTTTGTCTCCCGTTTTCGGATTGCGACCTTCACGCGCTTTCCGCTCGCGCGATTCAAAGGAACCAAAACCGACTAAGGTTACTTTGTCGCCGGAGGAAACCGCATCGATGATCGTTTCTAAGGCTGCCGTCAACACGGCATCGGCTTGTTTTTTCGTGACACTCGCCTTGTCGGCAACGGCATCAACTAATTCACCTTTATTCATGCCAATACTCCTTGACTTTTGTTCGGAAAAGTGTTAGACAACAGCGCCGCTCTCATTCGAGATCGGCGATCGCCTAGAGATTTTGGGGGATTTTGCCGAATAAATGGCTGAAACTCCCACAGACTCAACTTTTCACTGCATTATTCTAATGTCTGCTAGCCCAATATGGATCGATGAAACCTTTAATTTATATGGATTTGGGCATTTTTTTTTGTAAAGACTCGGGCCGCCGGGGGCGATCGCCCGGTTGGCGATCGGGTTTTTGTCATGCTCAATGTAGCAACACAAAAATTAGCGCAATCCTTATCTTTACTGAAAAACCCCTGCTATATGGATAGCAGGGGTTTGACTTATGGGTTAGTTTAACATGCCCGGGCTGGGAAAATCCGTCGAAACGCCGAGAAATTCGGCTAGAACTTATCCCAACTCGTGAATGAGGGGCGATCGTCTTATCGATTCATCAGTTGTCGGGCCTCCGGACCGGGACTGTAGCCATATCCGTAGTTCGCCATATCCGAATCGTCGAGAATCTGAGGCGTCAGCAAGACGATCACTTCCGCCCGTTCGTTAGTTTTATTGGTACTGCGGAATAAAGAGCCAATTAAAGGTAAATCACCCAAAATCGGGACTTTACTCACCGTCGTCCGGTCTTGGTCTTGAATAATCCCCGAAACAATCAAAGTTTGACCGTCGCGCAAGCGAATCGTACCTGAGTCAAGACTTCGGGTTTGAACGAGAGTGACAAACCCTCCACCTCCCGTATCTTGTTGTCCGATAGGAGAACTGACCGTTGGATTTAACCGGAGTGACACGAAGCCATTATCATCAATCCGTTCGACGGCCACATCTAGAGTGAGTCCGACATCTGCAAATTGAGCATTTCGGGTTTCGCGAGTTCCAGCATTGGTGTCAGTAAAGACAACTTCAATACTTTCGACAACTTGTTGGGTGAGTGCGACGCTGGCTTGTTGACCTTCTTGAACCACGAGGGTCGGATCGGTCAAGATCTTGGCATTCCGACTGAGAATCTGCGCTTGTAGAGTAGCTAAGAAACGCTGGGGATATTTAAACAACCCAGGTAAACTAAATTCAGCGCTACCGACTTCGATATTGCCATCGTTATCCACTGTAAAAACTTCGTAGTCCGAGACACGAACCCGCAAGGGATTGTTACTCACTGGAGGCAAAGGCCGCAAGAAGAGCCCGCCCGATCCTGGAGCAGTCAGAGGGACATTAATCGTGTTTTCGCGATCGAATTGAACGTCTCCTTGGATGGGATTATTAATTACGGGAGGAACGATCAAACCTTGGGTCGCCGAGGCTCGACTTGGGGGGTTATAGCCGCCAAAGTTAACGGCTGCCGCTCCACCATCGTTGACAAAAAAAGTGTCGTTAATTCCGAACGAGAAACTGGTATTAAATTCGTCACTATTGCTGAGGTTGACGTCAATCACTTTGACATTGACGGCCACCTGTCGCTGACGGATGTCGAGTTGACTCAGCATCGCCGTCGCTAATTGCACCTTGCTCGGCGGCCCGACGATCGTGATCGAGTTCGTGCGCTCGTCACCAGAAATCAAAACCCCTTTCAAGGGTAAAGCTGCATATCCAACATAAGGGTCTTCAAGGGTATCTGCTGCGAGCAATTCAACTCCGGTTGTGGTGTTCGTGAATTGCTGAGCCGTCGCTCCTTCCCCAGTGGTAACGATTTGGGTGGTCGTACTGACTTCATTGCGTTCTGCCCCTTGAGACACTAAGAAGTTCAAAGTGGGCAAAAGTTCGAGTTGATTGAGTCTGAGGGTGCGGGTAACGACGTTGCGGGCGCTATCGGGGAGGCGCGGACCGACAAAGATGGTCGAACCAACTCGGTTAGATTCGAGTTCTGCCAAGCGCAGAATGTAGTTAAAGACGTCGTTAATGCTTTCGTCTTGGATGTCGAGGGAAATCGTGCGCGCACCGATTTCTACCGCTTCCGTACTTTGTTCGCTGAGTTCACCAAAATCACGAGTGACCGAGGTTCTCGGAGCGCCTGGAGCTTCGCTGGTATCGTAACCGGGAACGTAAGCAAGGTTGAGTCCGGCGGCTCTGGCGAGCAGGGCCAGGACGTCTCTAACGGGGGCGTCGCGCAAGACGAGGCGATCGATCCGTTCCCCCGTACCGAGACTGATGGCTTCTACGCCGGGAATAACATTAGAAATGGCGATGTCACCGACGGGAGGGGCGACGGCGCGGGGTAAAAACGGGGGCGGTTGTTGCTGGCTGACTCTGCCGTTATTGGCTGCGGGTAAGCCGTCGATGGTGACGTCTGGATTGGGAACCATCACGTCCGGCTGTCGTTGAGCCGTCGAGGGAGGGGGTGGGGGTGTGGTGGTGCTGGGAACGGCTGCGGTGTTGCCGCCTGTGGTGTAGCCGAGTAGAATGCCGCCGGAGTTGGCTTGGTCGATGGTCACTTGGGGGGGACTATTGCTCCCGGTGACGACGACGCGGATGCTATTGGCGTCGAGGGGGGTAACGACGACGGATGTAATTCCGGGGGCGGGGTTGTTTTCCCGGAAGCTCTGACCGCCGGGTAAGCTGAGCTGGGCGTTGACGATATCGGCGACGACATCGTTACCGCGATTGACTGTAAAGACTTGGGGACGATCGCCGCCACTCCCCTCAAGAATGACTTCGACGCCGCCGCCACTTGGATTCAAGCGCACTCCGGTCACTTGCGTGGGTTGCGCCCAGGCGGGCTGTGCGATCGCGACCGCGATCGCACTGGCTCCAAAAAGATAACCGAGTGCTAATTCCTGTCTCACCGTTCCCTCCTCCCTTCGATCTGCTAAACGCTAATGAAATTTCAAACCATGAAAACGATAACGGTTTAGTCGCTAGTCTGAAGCGATCGCCCGCAATTGTCAATCAATGATGAGGCAATTTTTGTTTTTCGCAACATTCCCTTCACCGACGGCGATCGCCTTTCGAGAAAACCAAACCCCTTTACTGATTTTGTTCGCCTTCCCCTTCCTCTTTTGGAGGCGGCGGAGCGGCCAGTTTTTGCAACTCTTCTTGAGATTTCGGTACGATCGCCAATAACTTAAACGACGTATTCAGTTTGGGCGTTTCTTGTCCCGTAATTTGGCCGCTCGGATCGACAAAAATCTTCTGACTTTCGGGAGTCAATTCGGAGGTGAATTGGTCGATCGCGATCAATTGTTGCAGCCGTTCGATATCTCTGAGCGTTTCGCGGGTCTGCTCGAAATTCCCTTGCATTTTCAACTCGCGGCTAGTCCCTTCGATCGCCTGAGACAGACTTAACGAAGCTGCCGTCGGTGCGGCGGCTGCGTTGTCGCCCTCTGCTCCCCCCGAAGATTGATTGGCAGCAGCTTGGTTCCCTCCGGCAGCTCCCGCCTCAAAAATCCAAGCATTATCCAGTTTTTCTTGAGGTTTAAATAACTCTAATTTCGCCCCTTGCTTCGGCTTGACGATCGCGTTGATATCGAGCAACAACGTTTCTAAACCGCCTTGCTGCGAAAATAACGCCAATACGTTTTCTTTACGCTGTTTGACCTCTTCCAAATTATTGCGGGCAGCTTCCAACCGTTTCACCCGCTCTTTCGTCGCTTCGATCTCTCCCGTTTTACTGTCGATCGAAGCTTTCAGCTCTTGATTTTGGCTGAGTGCGGGCAGCAACAACTTCCACACCAAAACCCCAGCCAAAGCGGCACCGAGTACCCCAAAAGCAATCCCTTGAATTTTGGGCGTTAACACCACCCCAGCAAACACAATACTACCCGGAGGAGGGGGAGCCTCTTGCGGCTCTTCCATCGGTATAAACTCGTCACTGAATGTCATCGTTCGAGTACCCCCAATCCTTCAAGTGTTTTAATCCGAGTGGTCAGACCGTCGGCTCCATTACGTTGGAGTTCGGCCAACATGGTAGCGGCTGGTGCATTGCTCACCCGCGCGGTAATCGTATACTGCACGACTTTGGGCAGTTGAAACCCGTCCGGAGGACAAGTCACGTCCGTATCTTCAAACTTTTTATCGCATTCGACCGCCGTGGGATTGTCAACCAATTCGGCGACTACCAGCTCGGTCTGTTCGTCTACAAAAAACGGCGAGCTTTTCAGGGTCAGCACGAAGTCGTTGACCTCATCAAAGGAGCGCGACAACCCGGAAATCGTCACTTCTTGTCTGACAATACTCCAGGGCGAATCGCTTTGAATCTCCTCCCCTTCGGCTTTGTCGAGGCTATGCTCCATTTTACTCACTTGAACCCCGACGGGAACTTGTTCGCGCAATTCTTGCAACAAGGCCGAAAGTGGCTTGAGCGAGGTATTAAAAATATTGGCAAAAAATGTAACTTGAGTCTGAATTTGTTGAATTTCGGCGTTAATGGCTTCGAGTTCTTGAACCCCTTTGCCCAAACCGTCGAGTTCGCTTTGGAGTTGGGCTTCTTCTTGGCGCAAGCGACTGTTATCGCCTTCGATAAACGCCCAAAATCCCAAGACTAAAGCAATAGAAGCCACCCCGGCTCCCAGTCCGATCAGTTGGATCGTGCGGTCTTTCCCGGTGGAGGGCGCACCCCCCCGAGGGGCTTTGGGTTCTTGCCTGAACCCGGGGCGATCGTTGAGAAAATTAATATCTAGACTGTACATGGTCTTTAGGTCTCCCGCATGGCTAACCCCAGCACGACTCCCAATCCCGGGCGCTGCAATAGGGGTAATTGTTCTTCATCGACTTGTAAAGCGAGATTCTCTACCGGATCGATGACCGTGGTGAGCAAACTCAATCGTTGATTGAAAAATTCGTCAATCCCACCGATCGCGGCACCCGGTCCGGCGAGCATGAGTTGCGAGACTTCCAGTCCGTCACTCTGATTGACATAAAAATCGATCGACCGCCGCAGTTCGTCGGCCAACTCCGACAGAATTTTAATCATGGCCTGGGTTCCGGGGTTATTTCCCCCCATTTTACCCGAGCCGGAAATTTCTGACGGGTTGGCGGGAATGTTCATGCCTTGGAGCATGTCCGTATTGCGCGACGGCGGCAGGTTCATCGCTTGAGATAAGGCGGTCTGCACTTGGTACATCCCGATCGTAATCGTGCGGGAAAATTGGGGGATACCATCGACGACGATCGCGATTTCCGTGCTGTCAAATTGTAAGTCGGCAATGACGACGGCTTCTTCTGGAGCTAACTGTAGCAGTTGGTTGCGAATTGTTCGTAGCAGGGCGAAACTGGTCAAGTCGAGAACGTCGATTTTTAAACCCGCTTCCTGAAACGTATTCAAATAAGTGTCGGTGACTTCTTTGCGGGTGGCGACGAGCAGCACTTGGACTTTATCGATGCCGTCTTCGTCGGTAAATTCCCCCAGAGGTTGATAGTCTACATCCGCTTCTTCTCTCGGGAAAGGCAAATACAATCCCGCTTCTTGGTTCATGTATTCGCGCATTTCTTCC
The DNA here is from genome assembly GCF_016632315.1 of Oxynema mangrovii CENA135. Taxonomy (NCBI): domain Bacteria; kingdom Bacillati; phylum Cyanobacteriota; class Cyanophyceae; order Oscillatoriales; family Oscillatoriaceae; genus Oxynema; species Oxynema mangrovii. Next base: position 932,526 of record NZ_JAEOXH010000001.1, read on the forward strand.
GCGTTTTCTAACAAGTCTTTAGGAACGGGTAAAATTCGGATCGTTCCTTCTCTGGCGGGGATGGCTGTCGCGACACTTTTCGGCTTGATATTGTGTTCGGCGAGGGTATCGTGCAAGAGCAATGCCAGTTCCGGAGGGTCGGCAATTAACCCTTCTTGAATCACCCCTTCCGGGACTTCGGCAGTGGCGTAAACTTCCAATTTATATCCCGGTCCGGAGGGGCGCAGTTGCACGATATTAATCCGTTCGGGGGCGATTTCCACGCCGATGCCACTAGACCCTTTTGAAAAAAGACGTTTTAAGGCTTGAATCACGTAAATCTCCTGGATGGTTGGAAGCCCTGTCTCTTGAGAGCAGGGAGGAAAACCGATTGAGCGCGGCTCGATCCGATCGGTGAGGAGGGGTAGGGTTGCCCTGGTGATGGGGATCGCGATCTCCAAAACTCCCTGTCGGGGTAATCTGTTCCTCGCCAATCTTTTTGAGGCTTGTTCGGCTAACGATACGACCTTACCCCTCGTAAAGTTGTTGAATCGTTAGCGACACAGCTACAAACTTGCAAGCATTCGTAGGTGTCATGACCTTAAAAACGGAGTCAGTCCAGACTGAGGCCGATCGGTTAACTGAAGGTGAGGCATGAAGCCCCGTCACCGAACGTGCGCGGGGCTGACGGTTGTATTCGCAAATCAAGGACGGATGAGCCGACGGCGATCGCCCGGGGGGCGGAGACGACCGACGCTATCAATACGATTATGCCCACGGCGGTGACGATCGCCATCGCGCGGAGCATTCTCTGGGTCGATCTGGAAGTTGGGCGGTCGGACGATCGCCTGTCGAGGGCTGTTTCCAACCGCGATCTGGAATTGTTCGCTAGGGTAGCAAAAACAAAAACGATCGTCTTGTCTCCCGCCGAGGGGCGATCGCCGCGCTTAAGGCTAAACTGACAACAGTCCGCCGCGATCGCGCGCGTCAGGCGGATTGTATTGTGGCAAAAACCAGTTGTCCGAGGAACGAGACCGACCATGAAAACCTGGAAAAGGTTCGCAACGTTTGCACTGTTGGGAATGCTGCTCAGTTGGGCGATCGCTGCCTGTACCCCCGGGTCCGATTCCCCGTCCGATTCCGCTTCGGATCGCCCTCAAGTCGAATTCTGGACGATGCAACTTCAGCCCCAGTTTACCGACTACTTCGACCGGGCGATCGCCACGTTTGAAGCGGAAAACCCGGATCTGCAAGTGCGTTGGGTTGACGTTCCTTGGTCGGCGATGGAAAGCAAAATTTTAGCTGCCGTTTCCGCCAAAACCGCCCCGGATGTGGTCAATCTCAACCCGAATTTTGCTACCCTCCTTGCAGGTCGCAACGCTTGGTTAGATCTCGATTCTAAGCTCTCGCCAGAGGATCGTCAGCAATATTTACCCAATATCTGGAAAGCTAGCACCCTTGGAGATCGCAGTTTCGGTATTCCCTGGTACGTCACCACTCGCATCACGATCTACAATAGCGACCTGTTCCAACAAGCGGAAATCACCCAACCCCCGACCACTTACGCCGAACTCGCCGACGTCGCCCGCCAAATCCGCGAAAAAACGGGAAAATATGCCTTTTTCGTCACCTTCGTTCCCGGCGACTCTGGGGAAGTCCTCGAATCGATGGTGCAAATGGGGGTCACCCTGGTTGATGACGACGGTAACGCCGCCTTCGATACTCCCGAAGGCAAAGCGGCTTTTCAATATTGGGTCGATTTGTTCAAAGCCGGGTTATTACCTCGGGAAGTCTTAACCCAAGGACACCGCCAAGCAGTCCAACTCTACCAAGCTGGAGAAATCGCCTTACTCGGTTCCGGTCCGCAATTTTTCCAAACGATCGAACAAAATGCTCCCGAGATTGCCCGCGTTTCGGCAGCCGCGCCCCAAATTACCGGGAAAACGGGTAAAAAAGCGGCGGCGGTGATGAATTTAGTCATTCCCCAGGATAGCGATCGCCCGGACGACGCTCTCAAGTTTGCCTTATTCGTCACCAATCCCGAAAATCAGCTTGCTTTTGCCAAAGCGGCGAACGTCCTGCCTTCGACGACGGCTTCTTTAGCCGATCCTTACTTTCAAGACCTGTCGGAAAATGCCTCGGCCCTCGATCGCGCGCGCATCATCAGCGCCGCCGAACTCGCCGACGCCGAGTCGTTAATCCCCGCCATTGAAGGGGTTCAGCAATTGCAAAAGATTATTTACGATAATTTGCAAGCGGCGATGTTGGACGAGAAAACCATCGATCGCGCGATCGCGGATGCTGCGGAACAATGGAACAGTCGGGGATTTTAGCTTAATCGGCGGGAAGCCCCGCACTCTACGCGAAGCTGTCGGGATGAAAGCCGAGGCGATGGAGTGGAACGGAGTCGCCAATCTGGTAAACTTGAACTGGCACGGCAGCAATGCCCTTGATGGCCAAGACTAGCGGCGGCTTTCTGTCCCGACACCAACGTACAGCCATACAATTCGGCTGGCGAACAGTGCGGCGGATAGGAAATGCACCCTCAAAACGAAATCCTCCCAATCTGCGGCTGGACGGGTCGTGGATGTCAAACAAAATGCCTGTGGACGGGTTCGGTCGGGGGCGTTGCCTAGACCAGACCGGATGAAACAGGAACTTCCCAAGACGCCGGGGCAGATGGACTTCTGTCCGTGAGGTGGGAAGCCCGCGCTGTACCCTTGGCGAAGCCTGCGCGAAGCGCATAGGTCAGCGTCGGGAGAACGTCACATCGAGCAGGTTAGATTTTAAAATTCAGGGGTTGTCAGGACACGGCATTACCGTGTCCTGACAGGATTTGGCAACCTGTTTCTCAACGCATTTTGCCTAGAAAATAACCCAATAAATAGAGAGAACCGCATAAAATTGTCAAACTCTCTTCTCGGACGATCGCCGCTTCTAAGGCGGGGATGACCTCGGGGAAACAGCGAATTTCGGCTAAATCCGGGCAAATTTTGGCGGCTAATTCTGCTAACTCCTCGGGGATGGCGCTGCTGTGGTCTGGGACGGGAACGAGATATAAACGATTCCCCGATCGCAATAAGGTTTTGAAAATGCCCTCGCGGTCTTTCGTCGAAAGCATTCCCATCACCCAAGTTATCCGGTTTTCGGTGAAGTCCAAACCGTCGGCATAACGGCGCAATACCTTGGCCGCATCGGTATTGTGAGCGCCATCTATTAAAATTTTAGTGTTATGAAACATGAAATACTGCAATCGTCCCGGCCATTGTGCGAGACTCATGCCTTCGACGATCGCGCGATCGTCGATGTTCCAGCCGCGATCGCGCAATACCCGGATCGCGGCGATCGCCAAGGCGGAGTTTTGCAACTGCACGTCACCGAGCAGGGGTAAGGGGTATTGAATGCCCTCGGCTCGAACCCACGGGCGATCGTCCGGCGGGTCGGCGACGGGAACGGCAGGGGCTGGAAACACTGCCGGACAGCCGAGTTCGGCGATCTTGGCTCGGACGACGGCGATCGCTTCCGGGGGCAACTTCCCCACTACCGCCGGACAGTCCCCTTTGAGGATACCCGCTTTTTCTCCGGCAATATCGGCCAAGGTCGGCCCGAGACGCTGCCAGTGTTCCCAACCGATCGATGTAATGACACTGACTAGAGGGCGATCGATCGCGTTGGTCGCGTCCAAGCGTCCGCCGAGTCCGACTTCCATCACGGCGACATCGACCCGTTCCCGGGCAAAGTGCAACCAAGCGGCGGCGGTAATCACTTCAAATTGGGTGGGGGTTTCGGCGTCGGGGGCGATCGCATCTCTTACTTGATATAACACTTCGGTTAATTTCGGTTCGGAAATCGGGCGATCGTCGATACAAATGCGTTCCGTCCAGTCGATTAAGTGCGGTGAAGTATACCGACCGACGCGATAACCCGCCGCTTTGAGGATCGCCGATAAATACGCACAAACCGATCCTTTCCCGTTGGTTCCCGCCACGTGAATGAGGGGTACTTGTTGTTGTGGGTTGCCTAAATCGTTCAGTAAGCGGCGAATCCGGTCTAATCCGAGATTGACCCCGAAGCGTTCAAATTGTTTCAAAATCGAATCAATTTCGGCACTCATGCGATAATATTCAATCCTCAATCGATTAACTTGACTCGGCGATCGCACCTCCTCAAACTCTTTACTCTATCTTAAAATGCTTATGTCCGATCGTAAAAAGACTTATTCGATTTGGTTTATTACTATCGTCGCCCTTTTTATCACCTGTTTGATTACGTCTAATATTATTGCGGTTAAATTAATTGAGGTGTTCGGCTTTGTCGTGACGGCGGCGATCGTGATTTTTCCCGTCAGTTATATTTGTGGGGATGTTTTAACTGAAGTTTACGGTTATCGCGCCACCAAACGGGTGATTTGGTTGGGATTTTTTTGCAATTTATTGGCGGTAGCGGCGATCGCGATCGCTCAACAGTTACCGGGGGCTTCTTTTTGGGACGGACAAGAGGCTTACAATCGTATTTTAGGTTATACACCCCGTTTGTTATTGGCTTCTTTTTTAGCTTATTTAATTGGGGAATTTACCAATGCGATTGTTTTAGCGAAACTGAAAGTCATCACTGGGGGACGCTACTTGTGGATGCGAACGATTGGGTCTACTTTAGTCGGTCAAGGATTGGATTCTGTGGTTTTTGTGACGATCGCCTTTTTGGGGACGATTCCTTTCCCGGGGATGGGAGAGGCGATTGTCGTTCAATGGTTGTTTAAATCCATTTACGAAATCTTAGCCACTCCCTTGACGTATTGGGTTGTTGCTTTTCTCAAAGATCGAGAGCAACTCGATGTTTACGATCGCGATTTGGCGGTCAATCCGTTTAAATTGGGGGAAGATTCGTAAGGCGATCGCCATCGACAGCACAAAGGGGATCTTTTAAGCCATACTTTCTCTAACCATTACCGCGATCGCCATTACGGCATTTCTTCTGGCGGCGCTTGTCGGAAAAATGGCTCGGTTTTATCGATGTCGATGATATAGGCGGCATCGTTGCCATCGCGGACGACGCGCTTATTTAAACGGGGATATTCGCCAATTTCTATCGCTTTTCTTTCCCCACCCATTAAATAAATTAAATCAGTATCGAAAGGATTGCGGAGGTGGTGGGCGACGGAGGGCGTAGGAAATCCGAGAAAGTCGCCGGGTTCGACTTCAAATTCGCGATCGTCTACTTCGGCCATTCCTCGTCCGGAGAGGATATAAATAAATTCTTCTTCGTGATGGTGGGCGTGATAAATAAAGGATTCTTTACCGGGAGGAATGCGACCTAAGCGGACAATCAGGCGCTGCAATCCGACTAAATCACTGAGAGAATGGAGGTAAAGTTCAGAGTTAGGATTGAGGGGATGGCTAAAGGAAACTTCGGCAGATTGTTCGAGATCGCGATGGCGAATTAAAAAAGGTTTCGATTCTTCCATGGAGATGAGTTTAAACTTCAAAAATGACCGGGAAAAGTCGGACGATCGCCGATCGAGGACTCGAAGTAAAAAGACTTGAATTTTCCCATTCCGGGCGATCGCCGCCAGTCCCTTGTCTTTTACCTATCTTAACCTCTAAAATCTAAAGGCTAAAATCGACAGTCCAGCCTCGACCATCGCGAACTATGTCCATCTCTAAAAGCGAAGCCAAACGACAGTTACGGCACCTGATTTTCGATGAAGAACGACCCCGAGATTGGGTACAAGATGTGTGGGGGATGAGTCCGACCTTGGGGGAAACGGCGGCCCGATTGCTCGATGCGTTTGAAGGATCGATCGAAGCCTGTTCTGAGGAAGCACTCGTCGAGTTATTGCAAGGATTGCAAGGGGAAACTGAGGAGGAGTAGGTCGTCAGGACTTGCAAGGCGTGGAAAATTGGTATAATTTGCCCCTTGGGGTTTTTCGGTTTAGGAGGAATTGTGGAAACATCGGTACCGTCATCCCTCTATTTAGGATTGGGAATCGCCGCGTTAGGATTGATGCTGGCAGTGACGTTGGGAATTGTCTATCTGACGGCGGTGGAATGGCGCGATCGCCGACGCCGGGATCGGGACAAGCGTTCTCGATGAAGCCGTGGCGATCGCCCCGCGACGAAAGCGGGATCTAAAGTTGCGGGAGGGTGTCGGACGGCTCCTGATTTTCCGGTCCGTTAACTTCGATGTCAATGGCGGACTCCCGCAATCCTTCCGGCAAACTGGTGGTGGGAACGATCTCACTTTGGAAAAAGTAGACGCGATCGCAGTATTGATTCGGGGTGGAACAGACGGTCTCGATCGCCACGTTTTCAACATCGGTGACATCGAGTACGAGTTCTGCCAGTTCCCCGGGAAAGAGCCGACGCGAGGCAGAACGCTCGCCGTCTAGATAGAGGTTGACAATCGTTGCAGGTCGTCCCGGATCGCGATCGCGCATCCCGAATTGCAGTTGCAACAGGCGAAATCCCGCCGCAATCTCCTCGTCATCTTCGGGGGTAATCCGACAGGTTAAACTCGCTTCCCGGCTGCCCGGTCCGCCGAACATATACGATCGATAAACTTTGCGTCCGACGGTAATATTTTCCGTCTCTTCCTGCCAGCGTCCGAGTCCGGTTTCCACACATTGAGTATCGAGCAAGAACACCGGATCGCGATCGTCAGCACGGGCGATCGATCCGCCGAAGGGCATCAGGGCGATCGCCAGTACGAGACTGGCGCTCAATTTGGCGCTCAATTCACCGAGAAGATCGACGTATGGCATGAAGTCAGACCCACGCTAAAACCAATTTTTCCCATCATATAGCGATCGCCCGACAGATGGGAACTTTCCAGGCACGCCCGGGGCGATCGCCCTACCTTTTGCCCTTGTTCGTCCAAAAATTGGTGAACATCATCAACATTGCGCCGAGGAAAATGACCCCCGCCAATCCGGCGGCGACTAAATTTTGTACGTCAGGATTCTCCATAAATCGCGTCTCGGGTAACGACAAAGAATGTGCGACAATTGCTAGAACAATCGCATTGCAATCTTCTCATGTTTGATGTCATCTCGGAATTTTCACGAACCCACTGCATTGCTATTTGCGCGTTTCTCGTCCCGGCGAACTTGCTGGCGACCTTGCAAACCTTGGTTTTCACCTTTGGCGGCTATTCCCGCGATCGCGTGCGCCTGATGGCGACGGTGGCGAGTTGCTACGCCGTGGCGATCGCCGCTCACGTGATCTGCTGGCTTGTCGAAGGTGTGGTCATGGCTCCAACTTACATCCTCTTTTTCCTCGCTACGGTCTGTCTGACGCTCAATTTCGGCGCGATCGCCTACCGCCGTTTCCCCCGCCTCTATTGGAGTCGGAACCTCAGCTAACCGAATTCGCCCGATTTACAAGTATTCCCCCAACCGCCGATGAAAGAAAAACTTTTAAATTGGCTCAATCTTTTTTTAGTCGCCGACGTTTTCTTAGTCCTGTTCTCGTTTTTCTGGTTTGCGATCGCCGTCGTCGGTCGCTCTACAGGGATTAACTTGGGCCTCGATCTGTGGTACAGCCTTTGGGATCCTCTATTTACCCCCGCGATCGGGATTCTGATGGCAGGCGCCCTGATTAGTGGCTTGAGTTCGTGGTTGTTCAAACGGTTTGGTAATTCCCTAGAAAAACCCTAGGTTACCGCTAGGGGAGGGAATCGGGAGTGGGGAATCGAACCAGCTCAAACGCTTGTGGTGCGGGCATTTTGCCCGCATAGATCCCCCCCTTCAATCCCCAATCTAAAATCTTAGATCTAAAATCTAAAATCTAAAATCAATCCCGTTCGCTTGAGGGGACTATCATGCTCGAACCCGATCGCCTACTGCACGAACGCTACCAACTGCAACACCGTTTGAGCGAGAACCAAGTTCGCCAAACGTGGCTCGCGAAGGACCTGCAAGCTCCCCCCAATAGCGACGATCTCGTCGTCCTCAAACTGCTCCCCTTTGGCGGCGAGGTGCAATGGGAACATCTCAAACTATTCGAGCGAGAAGCCCGTATTTTGCAACAACTCCAGCACCCTCGCATTCCTCGATATCGGGACTATTTCCATATCGACGATCGCTCGTTGTGGTTCGCACTGGTGCAAGAGTATATTCCCGCCAATTCGTTAAAACAATGGCAGGAGAACGGGAAACGGTTCGGCGAACGCGACGTGCGCCGCATTGCTCGGGAGCTGTTGGATCTTCTCATTTATTTGCACCACCTCAATCCTCCGGTACTCCATCGGGATCTCAAACCGAGTAACTTGCTCGTCGATGATTCTTGGCAGGTCTATCTCGTCGATTTCGGCGCGGTTCAAGATAAAGTGGCGATCGAAGGATCCACCTTTACCGTCGTCGGAACCTACGGCTACGCGCCGATGGAACAATTCGGCGGTCGGACGGTTCCCGCGTCCGATCTCTACGCTTTGGGCGCCACGTTAATTCACTTACTCTCGGGAATCGCCCCGGCGGATTTACCCCAAGCGGACTTGCGCTTTCAGTTTCGCGATCGCATCAGCGCCAGCGAGGGACTGATCTGGTGGTTGGAAAAAATGACCGAACCCTCGGTCGAAAGGCGGTTTGCGAGCGCCCGGGAAGCCAAAGAAGCCCTCGACGCTCCCCCGCGCGCGATCGCGACGGTTCCCCAATCGGCGATCGCCAATACCTCCGGACAAGGCGGTCTCTTCGATCCGAACGTTCCCGTTCCCGAGGAAATTCTCGGCTGGAATTGGGGGGCTTTCCTGATGGCGAATTGGTGGCCCTTGACCAATCGAGTTTGGTTCGGGCTGCTCTCCTGGATGCCTTTTCCGTTTGGTTCGATCGTCAATGTCCTACTCGGCTACAAGGGGAATGAGTGGGCCTGGAAAAGCCGTCGCTGGCGCAGTATCGAACAGTTCAAAAGCCACCAACGAGGATGGACGATCGCCGGAATCTTTTTCGCAATTCCCTGGTATGTAGTCATGTGGATGATTCTGTGGTGGCTGTTAGAGGAACTCTAAGGGCGATCGCGGGGTTTATTTTTAAATATTCTCAATAAGTAGGGTTGTTGAATAATTTATTTAGAATTATCTTCAATAAAGAAGATCGGTTTTATTTGCATATATTTTACAAAAAATTAAATAAGTATTCATATAAATGCTTAATAAATAAGGTAAAAATGTAATTAAGTGTATTAAATTTGCTAAAGTCTGCATTTTCACAGCCAAAGGACCCCCGACGGCAAAAACTGCTGTAATTCACGATTTAACAGGGATTTCGTCCGATCGCCCGCGACCGTCGCGGGCGATCGCCCTCCAAAAATATTTTCAAAACTAATTGAATATAACTTGCAATAAGTGTATGATGACCTCTGGTTGACACCCCAAACTCTTTCGCCTCCTCCCGAACCAGATCATTTATGGGTCTCGGGGGTAGGCTGGATTTGAATTGAGAAAAATTCTCAAGACGCGATCGCGCCGAACTGGAATTCGCAGTTGGGCCGGGATCCCCCTGTAAAAAAATAGGAACATCCGAACCGACCGTGAGTAGAAATCGACTGTGGCAAAGTCTCTGGATTGCAGGAACGGCAGCACTTGTAGCCGTTGCCCCCGTGCGCGCCGACACCAGCGCCATCACTGACGTGCGCGTGGAAACGAGCGCCGACGGATTGCAACTAATTTTAGAGTTTGACGGAGAAGAGACCCCCCAAATTTTTTCCTCGGCCTCCGGCAACACCTTAATCGTAGATATTCTCAATACGCGCTTGCGTTTGGCGGACGGCGATCGCTTTAGCGCCGACAATCCGAACGAGGCGATCGCCGAAATTGCGGTCAGTCCCCTCGACGAAAATAACGTGCGCTTAATCGTCACCAGTCAAAGCGGACAACCCGCGATCGAGTGGAACGAAGCGGGTGGCGCCTTAATCTTTCAAGTCACCACCGCCGAAGTCGAAACACCCACTCTACCCAACCTTTCCACCGATCCCAGCGCCGAGGGAGACGCGCGTCCCGACGATATTATCGAGATTTTGGTCACCGCCACGCGCAACCTCGAACGCCTCACCGACGTTCCCCGTTCCACCAGCGTCATCGAACAAGAGCAAATCGAAGAACAAATGCGCGTCACCCGGGATCTCGGAACGATCCTCAGTCAAGAAGTCCCGGGACTGTCCCCACCGACCCAAAGCGCCAGTAACTTCGGACAAACCTTGCGCGGTCGCAACATCAGCGTCCTGATCGACGGAATCCCGCAATCGACCAACCGCAACGTGGCGCGGGATTTACGTACGATCGATCCCGGCGCGATCGAACGAGTCGAAGTCTTGCGCGGTCCGACCGCCATTTACGGCGACGGCGCCACGGGAGGAATTATTAATATCATTACCAAACAGGGGCGCGGCGAAGGGATTACCGCTCAAAGTTGGCTCGATTTAAACGCTTTTCCCAGCGATTTTGGCGACAGTCTCTCCCCGACAATTCAACAATCTGTTTCTGGAAGGTTGGGCAAGATTGATATTGCTTTAAATGCCTCTTATACCGGAGTAAACGGACTGTTTGACGGCGACGGCGATCGCATTCCCCCCGACCCCAACGCCCAAGGTGGACTTGCCGATACCACCACCTTAAACGTGTCGAGCAAACTCGGATATAACTTCACCGAAGACCAACGCCTTCAACTGTTATTTAACTATTTCCACGACGAGCAAGATACGAATTACACCACCGAGGCGATCGTTAACGAACTCCCCGGACGCCAAAAAGCCCGCGCTCTTTCCGGTTTAGAACTAGACAACTCCCAACAAACTGATAACCTCCTCGTTTCTCTCGATTACACCAACGACAATCTCTTCGGGTCTCGCCTGCACGCTCAAACCTATTATCGAGATTACTTTACCCGTTTTTTCCCCTTCGACGCTCGGGAATTTCCAAGTTTGGGCAACACGATTTTTCAGTCTCAGGTCGAGTCGGAAAAATACGGCGGACGGCTGCAGTTAAATACCCCTTTATTTGGCGAAGAAAATGGGAATTTATTGTGGGGGGTCGATTATGTCCGCGAAAGTACCAACCAACCTGTAGATATTTTCGATCCGGAGGTTTTTGAAAATAGCGATGGTTTAGTTTATCGCCGGATTGGCAATCGCACCTGGTCGCCCCTACAGCGACAAGATAATCTCGGGTTATTCGCCCAACTGAAAGTTAATTTAGGCGAGAAAGTCGTCTTGCGCGGTGGCGTCCGTCACGAACGCATTAATATCGATGTCGATGACTACACGACGATCGCCGGAGATGCGATCGAAGGAGGCGAACTCGACTATAATGCGACCTTATTTAATGTCGGTGGCGTCGTCTATCCCACCGATGAAATCAGCGTATTTGCTAACTTTTCTCAAGGGTTTTCGATCGCCGATGTCGGACGAGTTTTACGCGGCGCCTCTGCGGGATTTTCGGTTGAAGAACTCGACCCGGAAGCGCAAACCGTAGATAACTATGAAATTGGGATTCGTGCCAACTATGAAAAGGTGCGCGCCTCTCTTTCTGGGTTTTACAATACCTCCGATCTCGGTTCGACATTTACCCAAGATTTCCAAGTGGTTCGCGCCCCGGAAAGAGTGTATGGGGTCGAGTTTGCCCTCGATGTCACTCCGAGCGAAAAATGGGCGTTTGGAGGGACGTTTACTTGGACTGATGGTGCGGTAGATTTAGAAGATAACGGGGATTATGACGACCCGTTAAACGGTTTTCGGATTTCGCCGATTAAAGTCACTGCTTATGTGGAAAATGAAACTTTACCGGGATGGAATAATCGCTTACAAGCGCTTTATTCGGGCAGTCGCGATCCGGAAGGACAAGGGTTTGGTTTGGGGGAAGTCGATAGTTACATTACCCTCGATTTAATTAGCAGTTTACAAGTCGGACCGGGACGGTTCGTTTTGGGCGTCGAAAATTTATTAGACACTCAATATTTTCCGGTCGTTTCTCAATTGCAAGGGCAAGATACTGCCTATGCTGCCGCACGGGGTCGCACCCTTCGCTTGGGGTATTCGTTAAGTTGGTAGATTTCGTAGTAGATCCCGTAGTAAGGTGGGCAATGCCCACCCTACACAAATAAAAGTTATTATTTGCTGGAACAATAACGGCTCAAATCTACGGGCGATCGCCGATTTTAGCCGGGTTTTTGCATTCCAATTTTTGGCGAAAATTTATTTTATTTTTATTTAAAAAAATCTTCCGATCCTATTGCAATTATTCTCAATACAGTCTAGACTCTTAAACAATTGAGAATAAATAGCAATTAACGAGCGCTCCCAACCCCCCGCGATCGCGGGACGCAGCATTTCATTTCAACAATCGCAACATTACCCATTCACTCTCCGAGGTCAGCATGACGCCTTTTCTTGTAAAAGATTCTCAACAAGGTTACTTAAACCGACAGGCGCGGCGAGAGTCCAACGCCCGCAGCTATCCGCGTCGGATTCCGATCGCCATTCGCGAAGCCAAGGGAATTTTCGTCACCGACGTGGACGGAAACCAGTATTTCGACTGTTTGGCGGGGGCGGGAACCCTCGCCCTCGGTCACAATCACCCGATCGCGATCGCGGCGATGCAAGACCTGTTGCAGCAAAATTTACCGTTGCACACCCTCGATTTGACCACTCCGGTTAAAGATCGTTTCGTCGAGGAATTGTTCGCCAGTTTGCCGTCAGCTTTTGCGCAAAATGCCAAAATTCAGTTTTGCGGACCGACGGGGGCGGATGCGGTCGAAGCGGCGGTTAAGTTAGTGAAAACCGCGACGGGACGCCGCAGTATGCTGTCGTTTCACGGCGGTTACCACGGCATGAGTCACGGCGCCTTGAGTCTGACGGGTAACTTGGGGGCAAAACACGCGGTGGCTAATTTGATGCCGGACGTGCATTTTATGCCCTATCCCTATTCCTATCGCTGCCCGTTTGGGATCGGCGGCGAACTCGGCACGCGGATCGGCTGTCATTACATCGAGCAGGTTCTCGACGACCCGGAAAGCGGTATCACCCAACCCGCCGGGGTAATTGTGGAAGTCGTGCAAGGGGAAGGGGGCGTCATTCCTTCACCCGATCGCTGGCTGCGCGAAATTCGGCGGATGACGCGCGATCGCGACATTCCCTTGATCGTCGATGAAATTCAGACCGGATGGGGACGAACCGGACGGCTGTATGCATTCGAGCACGCCGGGATTATTCCCGATGTGGTTTTACTGTCGAAGGCGATCGGCGGCAGCTTGCCTTTATCCGTGGTTTTATATCACAAAAAGCTCGATCGCTGGTCCCCGGGCGCTCACGCTGGAACCTTCCGGGGTAACCAATTGGCGATGGCGGCAGGGTTGGCAACGTTGCGTTATATCCAAACGCATAATCTCGTCGATCGCGCCCGGGCGTCGGGCGATCGCCTCGCAGGTCACTTGCGGCATACTCAGGCAGAGTGTCCCTGGATCGGCGACATTCGCGGGCGCGGTTTGATGGTCGGCGTCGAAATCGTCAACCCGGAGGCGGAAGCGAACGCGATCGGATCGTACCCGGCAGATCCGACCTTAGCCCGTGAAATTCAAGGCGAATGCTTCCGTCGCGGCTTGATTGTAGAATTAGGCGGGCGTCACGGGGCAGTCGTGCGCTTTTTACCGCCATTAATCGTTACTGCCGAGCAAATTGACCAAATTAGCGAGATTTTCGATGCGGCAGTGCGATCGGCCCGTCGATCTCAACAGGCGGATTGTTTGGCGGAGGTCGGTTGATGTTAGAACTGCACCGCGATCGCGCGATCGCCGATCGATCGCACCCCTTCGATCGCTACTTTCTCGGAAATTCCGAAGCCAGTCAAACGGCTTACCGCCAGGCGATCGCCGCCAGTCTCGACGTTTTAGAACGCTATTTCGCGCGACTGTCGCAACCCTATAGCGGTGCTACTCCAGCACAGATTGCCGATCGGTTGGCGGCGATCGATCCGTGTCCCGACCGCCCGCAACCGATCGATCGCGTCCTCGATCTCCTGGGCGAGGCGATCGTCCGTCATAGTGTGGTGGTCTCCCACCCGCGCTGTATCGCCCATCTGCACTGCCCTCCGGTGATTCCCGCCCTCGCCGCCGAGGCGATCGTGGCGGCGACCAATCAATCGATGGATTCCTGGGATCAGTCCCCGGCGGCGACGATCGCCGAAGTACGCTTAATTCAATGGTTGTGCCGCGAATTCGGCTACTCCACCACCGCCGACGGCGTGTTTACCAGTGGCGGGACTCAATCGAATTATATGGGGTTGTTGCTGGCCCGCGATCGCTACGCCCGCGATCGGTATAATTGGTGCGTTCGCGATCGCGGTTTGCCCCCCGAAGCCGCGCAATTCCGGGTGTTGTGTTCCAAAAACGCCCATTTCACCGTCCGTCAGGGGTGCGCCCAGTTGGGATTGGGCGAGCGATCGGTGGTGACGGTTCCGTGCGATCGCGATCGATCGATGTCTGTGGACGCCTTGGAACGGGCGATCTCCGAGTTGGGCGATCGCGACCTGCTACCGATCGCGATCGTGGCGACCGCCGGAACCACCGATTTCGGCAGTATCGATCCGTTAATTGAAATTGCCGAAATTGCTCGAAAATACAAGATTTGGTTGCACGTCGATGCGGCTTTTGGTGGGGCGCTCATTTTGAGCGATCGCTACCGTCAAAATTTAGCTGGAATCAATCTCGCCGATTCGATTGCCGTCGATTTTCACAAGTTATTTTATCAGCCGATTAGTTGCGGTGCTTTTTTGTTGCGCGATCGCGATAGTTTCGACTTAATGAAACTGCACGCCGCCTATCTCAATCCGGAAACGAATGAAGAGGAAGGCATTCCCGATTTAGTGACGAAATCCGTGCAGACCACGCGGCGTTTTGATGCCTTGAAACTGTGGATTTCTTTGGAGGCGATCGGTCGAGTGACTTTCGGTCAAATGATCGATACCACCCTCGAAATCGCGCGCCAAACGGCGGCGGCGATCGACCATCAAGAGGATTTAGAACTCGCTCATTTTCCAAGCCTAAACACCGTCGTTTTTCGTTATTTACCCGAACGAGGCGATCGTGCCGACGATATTAACAATCGCATTCGCCAAACTTTAATGGATCGCGGCATTGCGGTGATTGCCAAAACGCAAATTGAGGATAAAACTTATCTCAAATTTACGTTACTCAATCCTCAGATTGCGATCGAAGATCTCGTCGATTTACTCGATACAATTCGAGAGATCGGCCAAGCCTGCGATCGAGAAATGGCCAGGTTTTCCCGATAACTGATTATTTCTGCCTCGAACTTACTCCGTCCAACTATTGCGATCGAAGCCATGAACCTCAAACCGATTTCTCAACCTGTCGATCTTCATTTAACGGACAAACAAATCGCCGAACGCGCCACCATTCAAAGTTTTTTTAACTGCTACTTGCGCGAAACCGGAACTGGGGCGCTTTCCACTCCGGAAGATATTCCCAATTTTCAAAAATTCAACAAGAATTGGGATCGATTAATTCGCTGTCCCTTACCTCACCAAGGAATAGAAATTATTGCCGGACTGCGTTACTCGTCTCCAACAGGTCGTCATCTGTTTCATTTTCCGTTCTACTATAGAAATACGGTCAATCCCGAATATATCGAACTCGATTACGTTACCTTAGTCGCCTTACTTTCTAAAGAATTGGCGATCGTTCACAACCATCACGCCAGTCAAGACGAACTCTTACTGCGCGTCGTTCAAAGTTGCCGCAATATCGAATATTTTATTCGCGAAAGACGCCAAGATGCCGAACTGTTAAGCGAATTTTCTAGCAATTTTGCCACCACCGAACAAGCGTTAATTTTCGGACATCATTTACACCCAACCCCGAAAAGTCGTCAGGGATTTGCTGAAGAAGATTTACCGATTTATTCTCCAGAACTGAAAGGATCGTTTTCCCTCCACTATTTTCGCCTCAATCCCGCGATCGTTCTCGAAGGATCGGCCCTAGATCGAACGGCGACTCAAGCGATTAAACAAGGATTGCTGGAAGATGAAAGTATTTCTGAAGAGTTCAAACAAAAATACTGTCAAAATGATGGCTATTCTTTGTTACCTTTACATCCGTGGCAAGCTCATTTTCTTCTGCGCCAACCGATCGGTCAACAGTTGCGCGATCGGTGTTTATTAGAAGATTTAGGACGGCAAGGATCGCCCTATTTACCAAGTTCGTCAATTCGGACGGTCTATCATCCCCAAAAAGCTTTCATGTTCAAACTATCTTTGAATGTGAAAATTACTAATTCCTTGCGAACAAACCTTTATAAAGAATTGGAACGTAGCGTCGAAGTTTATCGACTTTTAGATAGTGAAATTGGTCGAGAATTAAGCGAAAAATTTCCCCAATTTGCAATTATTCGCGATCCGGCTTATCTCGCCGTTCAAGTAGACGGGGAACCCTTACCCGCGTTCGCGACCATTTTGCGAGAAAACCCCTTTCAAACAAACCCAGAAACAGACGCGACTTGCATTATTTCTTTATGTCAGGATTCGATTTACAGCGACGGTTCCCGACTCGCCCACATCATTCGCGCATTAGCAAAACGGGAAGGACGATCTAGCCGCGATATCAGTTTAGAATGGTTTCGCCGCTATTTAGACATTTCCTTAGACCCGATTTTGTGGTTGTATTTCACTCACGGTGTCGCCGTGGAAGCCCACCAGCAAAATAGTGTTTTGCAACTCAAAAATGGTTATCCCGATCGCTTTTACTATCGCGACAATCAGGGGTATTATTTCCGTCAATCTTACTTCGAGCATTTGAATCGTTTTCTTCCCGGAATTGGCGAAAATAGCCAGACCGTTTGCGATGACCAAATCTCTGACGAACGTTTGGGATATTACTTTTTCCAAAACAACTTATTTGGATTGATTAATGCCTTTGGTGTTGCGGGTTTAATTGACGAAACTCTGCTATTAGACGAACTGCGATCGGCCTTAGAACGGGTGAAGCAATTCAATCCCGGCAACTCCAAAATTTTAGAGAATTTAAGTCAACCAAAATTGCGTTGTAAGGCGAATTTAATGACTCGTTTTCACGATATGGATGAATTAGTCGGGTCGTTAGCGAGTCAGTCCGTTTACGTGTGGTTGGACAATCCCTTACACCCTGAAAACTAGAACTTTTACTCCATTAGACCTCTCATGAAGTTTTCACAAACTGAAGCAAAGCCGCAGTTTACTTACGAAAAATTTGATCGCTCGCTCGAAAAAACGATCGCCTTTCGTCCGGTCGAGTTAGAGAAAGATTTAGACCGCATTCACCGATGGATGAACGAACCTCACGTGATTCCTTTTTGGCAGTTGAATTTCGATCGCGATCGAATGCGATCGCATTTGGAAAAAGCCTTAAGCGATCGCCATCAAACCCTATACATCGGCTATCTGGATGGGGTTCCTATGAGTTATTGGGAGGCATATTGGGCACAGGATGATGTTATCGCCCAATGTTACGAACCGGACGCGGGCGATCGCGGAATTCACTTATTAATTGGCGAACCAAAGTTTTTAGGAAAAGGCTATGCTTTGCCATTATTGCGGGCAATGACTGACCTACAGTTTGAATTTTCAGCAACGCCAAAACTACAAACGCAAAAAGTTGTCACCGAACCGGACATCCGCAACGACAAAATGATTCATATTTTCAAACGCTGCGGCTTTGTCTTTCAGCGAGAAATCGAACTTCCGGATAAACGGGCTGCTTTGATGTTTTGCGATCGCCAATCTTTCAGAGAAAAATGGGAACGATGAACGGAAAAATTTACGATTTAATTGGCGTCGGTCTCGGCCCATTTAACTTAGGTCTGGCCGCTTTATTAGACCGAACCGATCTCGACTGTTTATTTCTAGAACAAAAACCAGAATTTCAATGGCATTCCGGCTTACTCATTGAAAATAGTACGATTCAAGTCCCCTTTTTAGCGGACTTGGTAACGATGGCCGATCCGTGCAGTCCTTACAGCTTTTTGAACTATTTGCACGCCCAATCTCGTCTCTATCACTTCTACTTTTTCGAGAAGTTCCATATTCCTCGCCGAGAATACAATCATTACTGTCAGTGGGTTTCGCAACAGTTAAACAGTTGTCAATTTGGGCAACGAGTCGAGTCAGTGACTTGGGAGAAGATCGATTTTGAAACGTATTACAAAGTCGAATCCCGAGAGTTAGAAACAGGAACAATAACAACTTATTTTGCCCGTCATTTAGTTTTGGGTGTCGGTAGTATTCCTCAACTCCCCCCCTGTTTCCAAAACATTGATTTCGACCATATTTTCCACTCTGCCGAATTTTTAAATCGGCGCGATCGCGCTTTACAATCTGATTCAATTACGGTCATTGGTTCCGGACAAAGTGCGGCTGAAGTCTTTTACGAACTGTTACAAGAACAGTCGCATTATTCCTATCGTTTGGAATGGCATACGCGATCGGCGGGCTTTTTCCCAATGGAATATTCTAAGCTAGGATTAGAGCATTTTTCACCAGACTATATCGACTATTTCTATCACTTGCCACCCCAAAAACGCGATCGTCTGTTGTCCGAACAAGGATTGCTTTACAAAGGCATTAGCTTTGAAACGATCGCCGATATTTACGATTTACTTTACGAACGATCGATCGGCGGTCAACCTCTCAACGTTCGCTTACTTCCCTTAGTAGAAGTTAAAGAAGTCGAACGCGTGACAACAGAAAAAGGCGATCGTTTCCTCCTCGGATACCGTCACGGTCAGCAAGAAACTCGCTTTACTCACGAAACCAATTGCGTCATTCTCGCCACGGGATATCGTCATGCTATTCCTCAATGCATCGACGGTATTCGCGATTTAATCCAGTGGGATAGTCGCGGTAGATACGAGGTCAAATTTGACTATCGTCTGGCTTTAAACCGCGAGATTAGCAATCATATTTTTGTCCAAAATGGCGAACTTCATACCCACGGAATAGGGGCGCCCGATTTGGGCTTGGGGGCGCATCGGAACTCGGTCATTATCAATACCCTCCTCGGTGAAACACTTTATCCAGTCGAACGCCGTAATGTGTTCCAGCAATTCGGGGTTGCCTGATGAAAGTCAATCCAAAGTGGATTCCGATCGCTCTATTTTCTTGTGTCTTTATTTCAATTTTTACCGAGGTTTTACTATCGCCCTTCTATCCCCAATTTTTCAGCAAGGTTTTTGGCATTGAAGATCTTTCCTATACGGGATATTACATTTTTATCTGTCGCCTAACTGTAGTTGTATGCGCCCCTTTGTGGGGAGTTTTCTCCCGTTGGATTGAAGTCAAATACTTGCTCTATTGCGCTCAAATTGGAACGGCCTTTTTTACAGCTTTAATGGCGACGAGTACGAGTGCAAATTGGTTTCTCGCTTATACGATTGGCTTGTTGTTATTTAAAAGTTGCTATTTGATGGTTTATCCATTAATTATTCAACTGACTGATTCTCAACAGCATTCCACCGTCACGGGAACCTATCAAGCGGTATTTCACGGCGGCATTATTGCCGCGACGATCGCCGGGGCTTGGATGGTCAATTTAGAAGCCCCATTGTCCCTATTTTACGCGATCGCGATCGCCGATTTATTTCAGTTTTTGTTGTGTTTTATCTTTCTAAGAGATACGCAAACTCGCCGAGAAATTACACCACCATCCGAGCAACATTCAAGCTTCGGCGATCGCTGGGGATTTATAGTGGCAATCGGCTTAATTATCCTAACCTTTCAACTGGCAAATAACTTAATTCGTCCTTTCTTTACGGCTTACGTGACCCAATCGGAAACTTTGGGCATAACCTTAAATGAAAGTAGTTATTTGTTCATGATTCCGAGTGCAATGGCGATCGCCGCGTTGCCTTACATTCGCAAATCTTTTCATCGCGATCGCCTTCATTCTATTTATCTTGTCGGACTGGTTTTATTGTCCGTTACTTTATTCCTCCAAGGATGGACTATATCCCTCGGAATTCTCATTATTGCCCGCCTTATTTACGGTTTTTGTTTGGCAACCAGTCAGTCTGCTTTAGAACTGCGGTTATTCGATCGCAGTCGGGGCGATCGCCTTCATTTTAACTATTCCCTCGCCATGTCTTTTGCCAATTTAGGCCATTTAAGCGCCCCCTTACTCGCGTCTTGGCTAGTCGAACGCTATACGTTAGCAATGCCTTTATTTGTTGCTGCTTTCATTTGTGCAGTCAACTTTCTTTTTGCCCAAAAAACGATTTTTCGGGCACCCATTTTTCAACCGTCTGAAGTCGAACTATAGCCTCGTTCACAATTATTGAATGATTTCCTGGAGTTTCTGTCATGAAAAATTTAGACACTCTCAATGCTACTTTACAGTCGCAACGCTGGCAAAACGTTAGCCAAAAGTTGCTGGCAAAAATGCTATCCGAGTTTATGTATGAAGAGATTGTTAAACCGGAATGCCTGCAACAAACAGGCGATCGGCAAGCCCTTTATAAACTCAGTCTTCCCGAAGGCATTGCTTATCAATTTGAAGCCAAACAACGGTTATTTGATAGTTATCGCGTGAAACCGGATTCAATTCAACGGTGGGACGGTCAAATTTGGCAACAAGGATCGAGTCCATTTCAATTCGTTCTCGACTGTCATACAGCCGTTGGAATGACAGTGGAAACAGCAGGACATTTAATTAAAGAACTCAGTCAAACCTTACTCGCCGATGCCCATATCGATCGGCAAAAAAGCGAACAACAAAGCGAACAACAAACAGATTTACTCGCTTTAGATTACGCCCATCTTGAAGGAAAAATGGAGGGACATCCTTGGATTACCTTCAATAAAGGGCGAATCGGTTTTGGATATGCCGACTATTTGGCCCATGCCCCAGAAAATCAGCAACCCGTTCATCTCCCATGGCTGGCCGTTTCTAAAAAAACCGCCCAATTTAATGCGATCGCCGATCTCGACTACGAACAAGCGATCGCAGAAGAATTATCAGCAAGCGATCTCGCCCAATTTAAAGCAATTTTAACCGCGCAAAATCGCAATCCCGATAATTATTTATTGATGCCCGTTCATGACTGGCAGTGGGACAATAAAATCATCCCAATTTTTGCCGAAGAAATTGCTAAAGGAAAGATCGTCTATCTCGGCAAAAGCAGCGATCTTTATTTACCCCAGCAGTCTATTCGGACATTTGTTAATATTAGTAATCCCCACAAACGTCACGTTAAATTACCTCTGAGTATTCTCAATACGTTGGTTTATCGAGGACTGCCGGGGGAACGGACTGCGATCGCCCCTAAAGTTACTGAATGGATTACATCGATTTGGAAAAATGACTCATTTCTTTCTCAAAAATGTCGCTTAATTTTGCCGGGAGAAGTAGCTAGTATTAACTACGAACATCCCTATTTTACTGCCCTGCATGGGGCGCCTTATCAATATAAAGAAATGCTGGGTTGTCTGTGGCGGGAAAGTGTTTTATCTTACTGCGAAACTGACGAAAAATTGATTACTTTAGCTGCTTTAGTTCATATCGATGGAAATGGCAAACCTTTTGTGTCACAACTGATTGAAAAATCGGGATTGTCACCGCAAGTTTGGTTAGACCGCTTGTTTAATACCGTATTGCCCCCGCTTTTACATTATCTCTATCGCTACGGCGTCGTGTTTTCTCCCCACGGTGAAAATACCATTCTCGTTCTTAAAGATTATATTCCTCATCGATTGGCAATGAAAGATTTTGTCGATGATGTCAATGTCAGTCGCCATCCCTTACCGGAGTTAGAGTCGATACCCGCAGACTTGAAAGGAATCTTACTCAGCGAACCTCCCGAGGGATTGTGCCAGTTTATTTTTGCAGGGTTGTTTATCTGTCACCATCGCTATTTGTCGGATATCTTAGAAGAGTTTCATCAGTATGACGAACGCGATTTTTGGCAGCAAGTTCGCCAAGTAATTCTAAACTATCAACGTCAGTTTCCCGAATTGCAAGATCGCTTTGAATTATTCAATTTATTGGCACCCAAATTTACGAAACTTTGCCTCAATCGCAATCGGCTGATTACTTACGGTTATGCCGACGATGGCGATCGCCCCCATGCTGCCGCATTCGGTAAAGTAAATAATGCTTTACACGAAGCGATCTCCGATCGCCTCAACTTACCGGTGTAGTTTTTACGCAGAAAACCATTAAATTTGCGTTCATTTGTGGTAAATTCTTAAGCGAATTATAGCGAATTATGTCTGGGCAAATTCGCTGAAAATTATCAAAATGAACGCAAATAGAGAAAAATAATGATAGCAGCAACTGATTGGGCAATTCGGGCCATAAATCTAAAAATTAGTTATGACGATCTCGCGATCGTTTCTGATTTATCCATTGACATCGAAATGGGTAAAATCACTGCGTTGATCGGCCCTAATGGATCGGGAAAAAGTACCGTTTTAAGAACCATTGCCCGCCTATTAAAGCCCGAACGCGGTCTAATTTATTTGAACGGTAAAAATATTGCAAAAATGCCAACCCAGGCGATCGCCCGCGAATTGGCAATGTTACCGCAATCCCCGGATATTCCCGCAGGAATAACCGTTTGGGAGTTAATCGGTTACGGGCGTTATCCCCATCGATCGCTGTTAGGTACTTTATCGAGACAAGACAAAATTGCGATGGAATGGGCGTTAGAAATGACTCGATTGCAATCCTTGCGCGATCGTGCAGTCGATACTTTATCGGGTGGGGAAAGACAACGGGCGTGGATTGCTTTAGCGTTAGCCCAAAAAACGGGGATTTTATTATTAGACGAACCAACAACATTTCTCGATATTCGCCATCAGTTAGATATTCTCTCTTTAGTTAAAAGTCTCAATCGAGAACAACAAATTACAGTGGTTTGGGTACTGCACGAACTCAATCAAGCCGCAGCTTATAGCGATCGCATGATTATGTTTCGTTCCGGTGAAATCATGTCAATGGGAACCCCCGCACAAGTGATGACCCCAGAAAAAATTTTAGAAGTTTTTGGAGTCAAAATGACGGTTATTCCTCATCCAGTTAATGGATTGCCAACTTGTTTTCCAATAAATTATTGATGAGGATTAAAAATTCATAAAAATCAAACATAAAACAATGTTAAAAAAAACAAGTAAATTTTTAAAACTTTTAGTCTGTTTTTTATTAGGAGTATTTATTTTTTCTTGTACGAGCGATCGCCCGCAATTAAATTTAAAAGTTAATG
Organism: Oxynema mangrovii CENA135; assembly: GCF_016632315.1. Lineage (NCBI taxonomy): Bacteria > Bacillati > Cyanobacteriota > Cyanophyceae > Oscillatoriales > Oscillatoriaceae > Oxynema > Oxynema mangrovii. The sequence continues at coordinate 955,733 of NZ_JAEOXH010000001.1, forward strand.
GCGAATATCCGAAGCGAATTGTCGCCCTAGAATGGGTTTATGTTGAAGATTTACTCACTTTAGGGATTCAACCTGTCGGCGTTGCCGATATTACAGGTTATCAGCAATTCGTACAAATCGAACCGCAACTCGCCGAGGATGTTGTCGATGTTGGAACGCGACAGGAACCGAATTTAGAAGCGATCGCCGAACTCGAACCCGATCTAATTATCGGCGTCCAATTTCGTCACGAATATATCAAAGAAACTTTATCAAAAATTGCCCCAACTTTACTCTTCAATCCTTATCCACCACCGCCACCCCAAGGAATCCGGCAATTTGACGAAATGCAAGCAACGTTTTTAAAAATTGCCGAAACGGTAGGTCAAGCAGAACGGGGTAAAGCAATTCTCAAGCAAATGCATTCAAACTTCGATCGCATCTCCCAACAGTTAAAGGGAATCGGATTGGATGACGCTAAATTTGTCCTAGGACAACTGCCCCCCATCGGTCCGGAGTTGCGATTATTTAACGAGAGTTCGATGGCGGTACAAATTTTACAAGAAATTGGCTTAAATAATTTATGGGAAGGGAATTCTAATTCATTTGGTTTTAATTCGGTATGGGTGGAGTCTTTACCTCAAATAGAAACCGCTCATTTCTTTTACATCTCTAACGAAAGTAATCCCTATCTCGAACTGCTAACTGATAATTCTGTATGGAAAAACTTAAAATTTGTCAAAGACGATCTCGTTTATCCCCTGGACGGTCAAACGTGGCTGTTTGGCGGTCCACTATCGGCAGAATTATTAGGTAAAAATGTCATCAAAAATTTAGTAAAATGATCTAACCAATTCAAATCGATCGCCTTGCTCAAACTTGATTTAGTTGCCTCGATTCACCGTGAATTATCTGTCTAAAACACTCTCGATCGCCGATTTAAAAAAAGGATCGATTGCCCCCCTTCTATCGGCAACTATCGCGATCGCGGGGGGCTTACTTTTACTGATGTTACTCGCGATCGCCCATCTCGCCCAGGGAGAGATCGAAATCGATCCGTTGACGACCCTAGGGGCTGTTTTCGCCCCCGACGGCAGTCCCAACGCCCAAATTGTGCGATCGCTGCGGTTACCACGATCGGCGATCGCGGTGATGACCGGGGCCGCCTGGGGCATGGCGGGGGTTCTGTTCCAAACGGTCACCCGCAATCCCCTGTCTTCCGCCGCCACCCTCGGCATCAATGCGGGGGCATACTTCAGTGTCACCGCCGCCTTAATCTTCGTTCCTCAGTGGTTCGAGCGATCGCCTGTCGGCGTTGCCTTAGCAGGCGGGATTTTAGCCGCCACCTTGGTTTATGCGATCGCTGCGGGAGTGCGCTTATCTCCCTTGCGTCTCACTTTGTCCGGCGTAGCCGTTTCCCTCGCCCTCGCTTCGCTGACGGCAATCTTGCAAGTTTTTTACGAAAATCAATTATCTGGGATCTTCCTGTGGGGGGCGGGTTCGTTGCGACAAACGGACTGGAGTAATGCGGCTTATGCAGCCCCTAGAATCGCTATTCCTGCACTTTTTGCTCTCGTTTTATCAAAAAATTGGGATATTTTGTTACTCGGCGACGACGTGGCGCGATCACTCGGCCAAAATTTACAAAAAACTCGCTTGATTTGTACGGCGATCGCCGTGTTTTTAGCGGCTCTTTCCGTCAGTGTGGTCGGCCCGATCGGCTTTATCGGGATCGTCGCCCCACACTTAGTTCGATTAATGGGATGCCGCTCTCACTGGACTTTACTCCCGGCTGCCGCTATTTGGGGGGCGATCGTCTTGGTCGGCGCCGATATTTGCGCGTTGCAATTCAGTGCGGGATTCGGCGAAATTCCCGTGGGAACGACGATTCCCTTGGTCGGGGCGCCGTTTTTAATTTGGTTGGTGGGTAAAAACGAGCGACTCGATCGCGGGTCCGGTCCGGCGCGCTCTTCTTCTCACGAAGGGAGAAAATATCCTTATTCCGCTCTGACCCTCGTCGCCATCGGCCTAATTTTCGTCGCCGCGATCGCCAGTTTGAGCTTGGGGACTTTATCTTCTTCGCCGAGTAAATTCCTCGCCCTCCTCGCTGGAAATGCTAGCGAACTCTACACTTGGGTCGTTTTCGAGTTGCGGTTGCCGCGCCTGGTGGTCTCCCTCCTCGCCGGATCCTCCCTAGCCGTGAGTGGCTTGCTCTTACAAAGTGTAGTGAGAAATCCGATCGCCGGGCCGGAAATCGTCGGGATTACCTCTGGGGCGGGATTGGGGGTCTGCTTCGTCTTAGTTCTCTTTCCGGGCGCCTCCGTCGAAGCCGTGGCGATCGCCGCTTTTGCAGGGGCCTTTGCCGTGTTTGCACTCGTCGGCGCGATCGCTTGGCGCAGCAACCTTTCACCCACCCGCCTCGCCCTCGTCGGAATCGCGGTTTCAGCGTTCTGCACCGCCGGAATTAACTTGCTCGTCGTCGTCGCCCAGTTGCGCGTCGCCCGGGCTTTAGTTTGGCTCGCGGGCAGCACTTACGCGCGGAATTGGGAAGATATCGCCCGCCTGAGTCCCTGGCCACTTATTTTACTGCCCCTTGCATGGGTTTTCGCGCCTTGGCTCGATCTGATGGCATTAGGCGAAGACTTGCCGCGCTTGCTGGGGATCCAGTTGCAAAAAGCCCGCGCCCTGGCGATCGCGATCTCCGTCGCCCTCGCCGCCGCCGCCGTTTCTACCGTCGGAACTATCAGTTTTGTCGGCTTGGTCGCCCCTCACATTGCGCGATTGCTGGTCGGTTCGCGTCATCGGCAACTCGTCCCCCTCGCCGCCTTGTTCGGCGCCTTACTCGTCGCCGTCGCCGACATCCTCGGTCGGATCGTGGTCGCCCCCGCCGAAATCCCTTCGGGACTGGTCACGGCGGCGATCGGAACCCCTTATTTTCTGTGGTTGTTGTGGCGATCGCGGTAGGCTAAATGACGATCGAACATTAAACAAGACCCTTGCCCTTATTGTTTTTTAGCGGCGATCGCCAGCTTCGCACCGTCAATGCGGCGAACCTTATCCATCACTGCAACAACTCGCCCGTGATCTAAAGCTTCATCTGCATTTAAAATGACCAAACTTTCTCCCTCTGTTTCGATGCGATCGCGAAGGTTTTCTTCGAGTGAGTCTAACTCGATTTCTTCCTTATCTAAACTAATCACTCCTTCCGCATCGAGAGTAATCGTCATTTTGCGCGTTTCTGCTTGTACTTGAGCGGTAGAAGCCTTGGGTAAATTGACAGGTAAACCTTCAGATTTGGATAAAAACAGAGATGAGATAATAAAATACGCCAAAATACTAAAGATGATATCAATCATCGGTACGATGTTAATTTGTGGCGAATTTTCGGGTTCATCGGGTACTCGCATAAGTTTTCTCCTGTTCTCGTTCGTAGCGATGGCGGTAGAATAATTCGAGCTGCCCTCCCGCTTCTTGAATTAAGGCCAACTCGCGCAGGTAAAAACTGCGAAACATATTGGTAAATAACAGGGTAAAAATTGCAACAACCAACCCCATTACGGTAGAAACAAGGGCTTCACCGATCCCCCCGGTAACACCTACGGTATCCGTTCCACCGACATCACCTAATTGTAACGATGAAAACGCATTTATTAAGCCCAAAATTGTACCGAGCAAGCCCAATAAAGGGGCTACATTAACAATCGTTTCAAAAACGGTATTGAACCGTTTTAAAACGGGAATTTCTGCTTGGAGTGCGCTCTCCAAAGCAAGCCGAAATTCTTCGGGATTGGGATCGTTAAGTTCGAGGGCTTCTAAGAAAATTCGGGCGATCGGTAAATCTGTATTCATCCCCAATTTACTAAAAGCAGCTTGGGGATCTTGTAAGTACGTTTGTAATGCGTCTTTTGCAACTTTACGTCCTCGTTTGCGGATACGAAACCAAAAATAGGATCGTTCGGCGACTAACGCCACCGCCACCACGGAAGCGATTAGTAAGGGCCAAGCGACTAAGCCACCAGCAGCAATGATATCAAGCATATAGTTCTCACGTAATGAAAAAAGAGGGGAGCCAGCCACTTAAGTGCTTGTGACTCTCCATTGGTAAAATTGCAAAGTTTTCTCAAAAAGCCTACGCTCAATTGAAATTACTTGTCAAGTAATTTCAGAGATTTTTTCAACCGTCTGCGATCGTCGAGAAATTTTCGATCGCCTAAATTAGCTCAAACATCGTTTTTTTAAGGGTTTTAGGCGTTTTGCAAGTCCGAGAAATAGACCGATCGCGCGATCGGCGTCTAAAATCTATTGCTAAAGAGTCTCAATAATGATAAAGATTCTAGGGTGTGATGCTATTGCTTTTCCAGTCCGGTTCGACCTCTGGGAAGTAAACCGATCGTCTTGACCCCCTCAAACACGGAGGTCAATCCGGGAAATTAAGGCGTCCGAATTGATGCGGGAGATGCTGAAACGATGAGCGTGTATGGCGTTTATTCGTCGCAACGAGAACGACAAGAAAAGCAAATCGAACGGTTTATCGGTTGGAGTTTGCTCGGTTCGATCGCCCTCCACGTGGCGATCCTACCGTTGGGATTGCAATTGTTGGCGCAAGAACCGAGGACGGTAACGGAAGAGGCGATCGAATTTATCGTCGTCGAAGAACCCGAGGTCGAGGAACCCGAGGTCGAGGAACCCGAGGTCGAGGAACCGCCCATCGAGGAACCGCCCATCGAAGAGTCCGATCGATCGCCGACTGAAGTGATAAGTGAGAACTCGCCTAGGGAATCGTTTTCGGAACCGGAAAGTACCCCCGAATCGCCGACCGAACCGACGCGACCCTTATTCGATCCTCCGAATAATTTGGATAACTTCGATCGCGCCGACCCTCCAGAAATCGCACGATCGATCTCCGAACCGCAAGAACCGCGCGAGATCGCCCCTCCGGTCACTCAATCCCCGGCGATTACGGATCCGAGTGAGGAACCCGCCATTTCCGAACCGGAAATGCCCGAAAGTGAGATTTCCGAACCGCCTTCCTCCAGCTTTGACGAACCGACATCGCCGCCGATCTCCGAACCGGAACTGTCGTCACCGCCGAACGATCCGATCGCCTCTCCCGCGATCCAAGATCCGACCGACGCGATCGAAGATTTTACAACGACAGAACCGCCAGAAATTGCCAGAAATTACGAAAATCCGGGCATAGAGAGCGATTTTGACCCCGGATCGACCGAAGCGGAATTTTACGAACCCGAAATCGCCTCCGAATCCTCAGCCCCTGCGGTACAACCGCCAATGTATAACGAACCGTCTCCGTCCGATACCTGGGACGCCAGCGAACCCAACGACCCGATCGCCTCCAACTACAACGATTACTCGACCTCCAGTAGCGACGAAACCGGATCGATGGCGCCTTTAGACGAGAGCAATCCTTATGCAGAAAGTGAAATAGGCAGTAATGCCCCGATTTCTAGCTCTTATAGCGCGCCTATCTCCGATTCCACCGGAGATTCGAGTAATTTTCTCAACGAGACGCCCAGCTACGACGACAGTAGCGGCAGTTACGACAGCTACGACGCCCCCAGCAACGACTGGGATCCCGGGGCGAGTAGTGGCTTTGACGAACCCGCGATCGCCAATTCCGGCCCAATGGGCGATCTTCCCAATTCGTCGAGTTCCGGTTCCGGTTCTGGGTCGGTCGGTTGTATCAATTGTGGCAAACCGAGTTATCCCGATATCGCCCGAGAACAAGGTTGGGAAGGAGAAGTGTTACTAAGTGTTGATGTCGATCCCAACGGCAATGTTAGCAACGTTCAACTCATCAGTTCCAGTGGTTATCCCGTACTCGATAATACAGCGATCGATCGCGCCTGGAGTTGGCAATTTGATTCTTCAGAAAATGGACAACAGGGACGCATGGTTTCCGTTCCATTTGAATTGAGATAAATTCTAGAATATTCTAGAGTTTATCAGGAAAATAATCATTAAAAAATCAATCTTCCCTCCTGTGGTGCGTGCATCCTGACTGCCTCCCAATTTCCTAAAACTAATTCCTTCAATCCTATGCTTTATTCCATTCAAAAACACACTATTCCGATCTTTCTAATTTCCACCTTATTTTTCCCAAAACTTCCCGCGATCGCCGGGTCGATAACCCTTCCCGATGGCGGTCAATGTGAAGGCGAACTACAAAACGGACAATTAGAAGGATCCGGAACTTGTAACTATGCCAACGGCGATCGCTACGAAGGCGAATTTCAAGCCGGAAAACCTCACGGTTCTGGTAAATATAGCTTTGCCCAAGGGGGCTATTACGAAGGCGAATTTCAATCGGGACAATTCCACGGCGAAGGCATTCGCGAATTTGACGGAGGAACCCGCTACGAAGGCGAATTTGAAAATGGAAAATTTCACGGACGCGGGGTGTACATCACCGCCAATGGCGGACAGTATGAAGGCGAATTTAGAGAAGGAGAACCCGTCGGCGAAGGAGTCTATACCTTTGCCAGTGGCACCCGTTGCGAAGGCGAACTGATTGACGGACAAATTACCGGGCAAGCGGTTTGTAACTATGCCAATGGCAACCGTTACGAAGGTAATTTAACCGATAGCGTTCCCGATGGCGAAGGCGTTTATATTTTTACCGATGGCGGACAGTACGAAGGCGAATTTATAGACGGAAAAATGGAAGGAGAAGGGATCCGAGAGTTTCCCAGTGGCGATCGCTACGAAGGTGAATTTATAGACGGCAAACCCCACGATCGCGGTCGCTACGAATTCAAAGACGGTGGCTATTACGAAGGTGAATTTAGAAACGGCCAATTTCACGGAACCGGAGTGCGTGAATTTGCCAATGGTAACCGTTACGAGGGTGAATTTGTCGAAGGACGACCCCAAGGGGAAGGGGTTTATACTTTTGCCAATGGCAGTGTTTACGAAGGGGAATTTCAAGACGGTAAATTTCACGGGGAAGGGGTTTATACCTTTGCCAGTGGCAACCGCTATCAAGGCGAGTTCGATCGCGGCAATTTAGAAGGAGAAGGAACCTATATTTTTGCCAACGGCGATCGCTGTCAGGGTGAAGTCAGTGGAGGGGAATTTCAAGGAAAAGCAGAATGCACCTATGCGAATGGCGATCGTTATATCGGTGGTTTTGAAAAAGGTAAAAAGCACGGTGACGGCGTTTATATCTACGCTGATGGCACTCGCATCGAGGGAACCTGGGAACGCGGCGAACTTAAAAATTAACCCGTCACCGCCCTTGTTTTAGTCTGTAAAAACTTGAATTTGAGTCTAGCTCCACTTCAGCTAGATCCTCCTCTGGAAGCGACTCCGCTTTTGCCCAGCCTACTTGCTTTTACCATTTTGATGGGTTGTTTGGATGCAAAACATCAACGTCCCAACGGAATGGATTTTCAAGAATATATTTTCTGAGAAGGGTGAGAGATTGCTCGCCGCGAATGATATGCTCGTAATAATTGCGTTGCCAAAATCTAGCGCCGATTGAATCTCGTGTGTGATTGATAAGTTTGGTGGTTTGATATTTAAAGTAAGCGATCGTTTTTCCCAGTAGAGTTTTTTGTTGGTAAAAGGGTTGAGCGATCGTATCGATGTAGAGAGAGGAAGTGAGCAAGAGAATCCCGTGAAAATGATTGGGCATGATGACCGCAGCATCGATGTCCAAGTTATCAAAATGATAGGGTAGGTGATTCCAGACCTGCCGGACAATTTCGCCATATTCGCTCAGGTGTAGGGTTTGATGAGCGATTTGACCGAGGAGACATTCACGATTCTGCACGCAAATGGTGATGAAATAAGCACCTGCCTGGTTGTAATCATAGGATTTCAGACGAATTGAACGCCGATGATGAATATGAGGGTCATATTTTCTTGGAACCATTGCGATCGCCTTTTCAGTATGGTGGATTGTAGGGATTTGGTCTCCAAGCTCCTACATTACTATTCCCCTAGATTAGCATTCCCCTGCATCACCATTCCCTTGGGAGGGCTTGGAAACCAAGCCCCTACATTACCATTCTCATGTAGGGGTTTGGTCTCCAAACCCGTCCCCAATCCCGTCCCCCAA
>NZ_JAEOXH010000001.1:968108-1409142 GCF_016632315.1 Oxynema mangrovii CENA135
TAGACCCAGCCACCAACTTAGACCAAGCTATCACCGCCTACAACGAAGCAGCCACGATTCGCCGCCGTCCAGGACTGGAAAAAGACCTTGCCGATACCCTAAATAACGCTGGTTTTGCCTACCAAGCTCAATCTCGCTTGCCCAGTAATAGTCCCTCCCAGAAAGAAACCGCCCTCAACCATGCCTATCGCAGCTTTGCCGAAGCCTTAGAACAGGTGGAATCTCTGCGCGGTGAAATTACCACCGAGGGTTATAAACGCAACTTTAATGAAGAATGGAATAGTATCTATGGGGGCATGGTGAAAGTGTGCCTAGAACTGGGCAACCACACTACCGCCATTGAATATGTAGATCGCAGCAAAGCCCGCAACCTAACAGAACTCATCGCCACCCATGAGGCATACCCAGGCGGAGAAATCCCCACAGAAGTCCGCCAACGCTTGCAAGAACTCCGCCAAGCTATTTCTGAAGAAGACCGCCGCCTCACACAAGACCCCAATCCCGACTATAGCCACATCACCCAACTGCGGGAAGAGTTCCAGGCAAAATATCCCTATAAACCTTTGAACTTCGGGGATATTCAGTCTTTACTGGACAGGGAAACCGCTATTTTGGAATGGTATATTCTGGGCGATAAATTCCTTACTTTTACCCTCACTAAGGAAACCCTCAACCTTTGGCAGTCTTCTGAGAAAGACCTCAAAAACCTCATCGACTGGACAAACGCCTATATCAACGACTACCGCAGCCGAGACAACAGCCAATGGCGCAATACCCTCCCCCAACGCCTAGAACAACTCGCTCAAATCCTCCACCTGGATGAAATCCTGCACAACCTGCGGGAAAAATTCCCCAACTGTAAAAAACTCATCCTCATCCCTCACCGCTTCCTGCACCTGTTCCCTCTCCACGCTTTACCTATTCATCACACCCACAACCAGGGCGCAAGCATTGCGCCCCTACATGACCCCGTAGGGGCGCAATGCTTGCGCCCAATCCCCCTACAGGAATTATTTCCCAAAGGTGTCGCCTATGCGCCTAACTGTCAGGTGTTGCAACAAGCGCAAAAACGTATCAACCAACGTCCCGATTTTAACCAACTCTTTGCTATCCAAAACCCGACCCAAGACTTGGACTTTACCGATATCGAAGTGGCAGCGATTCAATCCCTATTCAATCCGCACCATATCCTCCAATATGAGGCAGCGGAAAAAGCAGCGATTCTCGATGGGGATAACTTGAAAAATGCTCACTGCACTCACTTCTCCTGTCACGGCTATTTCAATTTTGAAGATGCCCTGAAATCTGCCCTCCTGTTAGCTAAGAGCACCTTCACACCCCCGCCACCGAATGAGGACCAAAGCCGCTATATTCCCCTACAAAATGGCAATCTCCTCGACTTGGGCAAGTGCCTCACAATAGAGGATATCTTGCGTCTTGACTTGAGCAATTGTCGTCTCGTCACCCTTTCTGCCTGCGAAACTGGGATTACTGACTTTAACTCCACCAGTGATGAATATATCGGGTTACCCAGTGGGTTTATTTTGGCCGGTGCTCCGAATGTCGTCTGTTCTCTGTGGGCGGTGAATGACCTCTCTACCGCTTTGCTGATGATTCGATTTTACCAAAATGTCAAAAGTGGTGAAACGGTTCCCCTGGCTTTGAAACAGGCTCAAATCTGGCTGCGGGATGTGACCGTGGAGGGGTTGCAGGTGTGGTCAAGTCAGCTAATGTTACGTTCAACTTATCGAGGGCAGTTCCGTCGGCGTTTTAGTAAGATGGAGGGAACGGCTAAACCGTTTGCTTCGCCTTATTATTGGGCGGGGTTCTGTGCGATCGGTGCGTAGGAGCAAAACCATGTTACAAGAAGACGAAACGATCCAAGACTTTATCAAGTTGGTAGAGACGCAAAAGCCTTTATTTGCGGACTGCCAAGAGGAACTGCAACAACTGCTGGGGAATTTGCCCTCGGATAAGGAGGGAATGTCCGATGCGATCGCCGATTGGTGTGAGGCTCATCCATCGGTCCAGAATGCTCTGGATGCGCTGTCTGAACAAAAGGAGGGCGATCGGGTCCCGGGACATACCGGCATCGCACCCCCGCCACCAGACCCCAAATTCTACCAACAAATGCTGGAAAATGCCATCCGGCGCAACCAATCGCCGTCCAACAAACCATGACTGAGGATTCTCTGGCGCAACAGGTGGAGAATCCTAAACTCACGTTATATGCTTTCCACCTGTGCCACGATATGACATTAGGTGAAGGGGAACGGGTGGAAGATTGCGATCGCCTGTGGCAGACTTTTGAGGAATTGGGGCAAGAGTTGGCGATCGCACCCCTCGCCACTTGCCGCCAATGGTTCAACCTCCCGGAAAATGGGGGAACGGTTCCGTTTCGAGAACTGCTTTCTCAGGAAATCGATCGCTGCTTGCGCTTCCCGATTCCCCAATCCCGCCGCAACGGTGAACTTTACGCCCTCCAACTGCATGACACCTACGCCGCTGACCTCACTTTTCGCTATTCGGGTAGCGTCTCTGTTGACCAACTCAGTCACCTCAATCCCCAGGGAAAACTGCTTCCCGATCGCATTCAAGCTTCCCTCGGACAAACCTTAGTTTTGTTTGCCAAACCCCTCATCAATGGCGATACTTCCCACCCCGAAACCCTGCAAAAATTCGCCGATCGCTGCTTAAAAGCATTGCTGGCAGAAGCAGACTCCCACTGGCAAAATCTATCCTATATCGCCCAGGGCAAACTACTCGGTAGCCCAATTTTTGAATATGACAACTTCGCCGAAGATCCGGCGCAATCCTGCCACATTCTCATCTGGTTAAACTGCCATCCCGACACCACTCCACTCGAAGCCTCCGCCACCTATTATGAACCCCTCATCAATCTGCTCTGCTCCCGCAGCAAAATCCGCTTTAGCTATCACCAAGCCCGCCAGCGTTACCGAGACGCCCGCAAGATTTATCAACAGCTAGAAACGGTGATGCAGGGGTTACAAACCTTGCCAGCAGATACAGCAGAGCGATTAACCTTTCTGAAGGGTTCCATCTCAAAAACTACCCCCAAAGCGTTTACTTATGCCAGCTACATCCGCGATATTGAAGACCAACGCACGGCAATTATTACCAACTTTAGGAATTATATCACAGCGCTCAATCATTTGAACCAACTAGAAGGAGAAAATGAGTTAAAACTTTTCCAAGACTTCAGCGATCGGCGTTCCCAATTTCTCGGACAAATCCGCACCGACCTCAACTATTTAATGCCGGGAAAAACTTTATTCGGAGACTGTATTGCCACCATGCGCGGCATTGTGGAAGTGGAACAAGCTGAGATAAACAACAAACTTCAGGAAACGGAACAAGACCTGCAAGACCACATTCAGGCGATCGGGGTTGGCATTGCTGCAGGGGCGATCGTTGCTTCTAGTTTCGGGCTAGTCACTCAACCGTGGTATTTTCCCAATCGTGAAAAAATAGAGCTACCTTTTCTCTCACCTCACCCCTTGATAATGGCATTAATTTTCAGTGGGTTATGTTCTGTAGGTTCTTGGTTAATCGCTCGAAAAGTGATTGAGAAAAAGCGGGGGAAATGAGGCTCGGAAATTGTAGGGAAACACTCGGCTTCCCAGTTGGGTAGCAACACCTGCTATCCTCATCGGAGGATCGCCGCCGTTCCTCTCGAACGAGGGGCGATCGCCCGCTCTCTTTTCAACCCTACAGACTTCAATGGATTTCTCCTGTCCGATTCCGATCGCCCAATATCCCAAAATCTTACTCGCTCACGGGGGCGGCGGTAAGTTAATGCACCAGCTCATCGAACAGATGTTCGCCCCCACCTTTGACTCGCTAGGAACCCAACACGATTCGATCGTGCTGACGCCGCCGCCGGGGGCGATCGCCCTCACCACCGACTCCTACGTGATTAACCCCTTATTCTTCCCCGGCGGCGATATCGGTTCCCTCGCCGTCCACGGAACGGTCAACGATTTAGCCATGAGTGGGGCCCGTCCCCTGTATCTCACCGTCGGCTTTATTCTCGAAGAAGGCTTACCGATGGAAACCCTCTGGCGGGTCGTCCGATCCATGCGCCAAGCTGCCGATCGCTGCGGCGTGAAAATTGTGACCGGAGATACAAAAGTCGTCGATCGCGGCAAAGGCGACGGCATTTTTATCAACACCGCCGGAGTCGGCGTCGTCGAACATTCTCAGGAGATCGCCCCTCCCTCGGTCCGTCCCGGCGACGTCCTCATCGTCAACGGCGATCTCGGTCGTCACGGGATCGCGATTATGGCGGTTCGCGAAGGTTTGGAATTTGAAACCGAGATCGAAAGCGATTCAGCCCCCGTGGTCCGGGAGGTCTCCGCCTTACTCGACGCCGGAATCGAAATTCACTGTTTGCGCGATCTCACTCGCGGCGGTCTGGCGAGTGCCCTCAACGAAATTGCCTCGGCGGCGGCAGTGGACATCGCGATCGACGAGCGATCGATCCCGATCCGTGAAGACGTGCAAGCGGCGTGCGAACTCCTCGGTTTCGATCCCCTCTATGTCGCTAATGAAGGGCGTTTCGTGGCGTTCGTCCCGGAAGAATTTGCACAAAAGACGCTCGATATTTTGCAACGGAACGACCCGCGATCGCGAGCGATCGGTCGCGTTACGGAGATAGGAAAAGGCTTGGTGACGATGCAGAGTAAAATCGGTGCGAGTCGCATCGTCGATGTACTGAGTGGGGAACAATTACCCCGTATTTGCTAAAGAAGAGGAGGGGACGATCCCGAACGTGAGATTTTATCGGTCGAGGGATGTCCCCCATTCGATCTAAGAACCCGAGAAAGAGGCGGGGTAAATGGGAACCGTCAGCGATCCCCATTGTGTTCGCTCACTGCTCGGAGGGCAGTTGCACGAGGTTTACCCTACTTGCGATCGCCGATCGGTTCGCGACGCGAGGAGCGTTTTTTCTTGGGAGCCTCGAACGATTTACGAGGACGGGGAGTGCGGCGATCGCCATTGCGCCGGGGCTTGCTGCTGTACACCGGAATCGGTTCTTCTGGCGCTTCGCTTTCGGCCCAGTTCGGACGGATGCGGTCGTAAGCCAATTGCAAGGCGGCGGCGGCGATCGCGTGGGGATCGTACTCTTCGCTCAATTGGGCGACAATCGGCAAGAAAGACGCCAAGCGTTCTCCGGCGAGCACCTCATGCACCTGGGTTTGCAGTTTCTCCAGATGGCGCGCCTCAATTTGCGATCGCGTCGGAATCGAACGAATATCGAACCGTTGTCCCACCCGATCCTCGATTTGACGCAGTTTGCGGCGATCGTAAGGCAGAATCAGCGAAATCGCCGTTCCTTCCCGTCCGGCCCGGCCCGTGCGACCGATGCGGTGGACGTAACTTTCGACACTATCGGGCAAATCGTAGTTAATCACGTGAGTCAAATGATCCACGTCGAGACCCCGTGCGGCGATGTCCGTCGCCACGATCCAACGTACCTGTTGTTGGCGGAACCGATGTAACAGGCGCTCCCGTTGGGACTGGTTCAAATCGCCGTGATATTCGTCGGCACTGTGACCCGCCGCTTGTAGTTGGCTGGTCAGTTCGGCGGCGGCCCGGCGGGTACGCACGAAGACGATCGCCGATTCCGGATCTTCCAACTCTAAAATCGGCTGCAAGGCGCGCGATTTCGACCAGCCGCGCGGCACCATGTAAACCGCCTGTTCGATCCGCTTCGGCGTGGTTTTCATTTCGATCGCCACGGTGACCGGATCGTTCATGAATTTGCGGATCAGCGCTTTGATCGAGGCGTCCATCGTCGCCGAGAAAAATGCCGTCTGATGCTCTTGCGGTGCCGCTTTGAGGATTTTTTCGACATCTTGGATGAAGCCCATGCTCAACATCTCGTCGGCTTCGTCGAGAACCATCCATTTGAGGGTGTCGAGTTTGAGGCTGTTGCGTCCGAGTAAATCCAACACTCGTCCGGGGGTTCCCACCACGATCTGCACGCCACGTTCTAACCGTTGCATTTGGCGTTCGATCGAGGCGCCGCCGTAAACCGAGAGAATCCGCACGCGGCGATCGTCGTTCAATTCGGAAATCGCGTTCGAGACCTGAATCGCCAACTCGCGCGTCGGCGTCAACACCAGGGCCTGTACGGTTTTATCGCTCGAATCGAGCTGCTCTAAAATCGGTAGCGAAAAGGCGGCGGTTTTACCCGTCCCCGTTTGGGCTTGTCCCACCACATCCTGACCGGATAGTAGGTGAGGGATTGCTTGCTCTTGAATAGCCGTCGGCTCGGTGAAGCCGTTGTTTGCTAGATGCTCTACACGGGCATCGGAAAGACCAAGACTTTGAAACGAAAGAGTCATTTAATCTCCTAAAAACGTCTTTGGCGCTGCATTCGGCAGCGAATTGAGTAGTGATTGCAGTTCGCCCCCTGACTGGCTCGATCGCGAGCGAATCGATTGGGTCGCGGGCATCCCGATCGGTGGCCGCATTCCTTGAGGGTCACTCAAGTCCCGCGACACGACGAGGGTCAACACGAGGCGCAAATCTTGGCGCCGTCGGGTTCGAGCTTCGGCAAGTGTGCAATGCGATCCCTTCCTACGTGGGTCAAGTTCCCATCAAACCAAAACACCCGTATCGCCACACACTTGAACGGAGAAGGCCAGCTTGCCTTAAGAAACAACCACGGATTCTCTCTGAAGCGCGTCGGCTGCACGGGCAACCCGACCGCTCAGATCGTAGATATCGGCATTCTCAATCAGTACGGGAATCATCGATCCCAGTCGAGCTTTGCCTCGCACGTAGACTAAACCATCTACATCCGGGGAAAATCGAGCCGAGCGGCCAATGTACTGACCTGTTGCTGGATTTTCCTGTTCGATGAGAACGTCTACAACTTTCCCGACTTGAGTTCGATTTCTCTTTAAAGCAATGGGCTGCTGCATCTGCATCAAGGCATCCCGGCGGGCTTCCATGACCTCTGGCGAAATTTGATTGGGCAGGTCATACGCAGGCGTTCCTTCCTCTGGGGAAAAGGTAAACACGCCGACATGATCGAACTCATGACGCTGCACAAACTGAAGCAGATGGTCGAACTGTTCGTCCGTTTCGCCGGGGAATCCAACAATAAAGGTGGTTCGCAGGACTGCTTCGGGCAGCGCTTCTTTCAGCCGCTCTATAATACTATCATTTACCCCCGCTTGCCAAGGACGATTCATCGATCGCAGCATTTGGGGATGGGAGTGTTGCAGGGGCAAATCCAGATAAGGCAACACGTTCGGCGTTTCGCGAATGGCTTCGATAACCGGTGGCGTCAACCCGGTCGGATAAGCGTAGTGCATCCGAATCCAGGGAATATCTACTTTTCCTAACGCCCGCAGCAATTCGGCGAGTTTCGGTTCGCCGTAAATATCGGTGCCGTAGTTGGTGGTAATTTGAGAAATTAAGATAATCTCTTTCACCCCTTGAGCGGCGAGTTGCCGTGCTTCGGCAACGATCGATTCGATCGAGCGCGATCGCTGGTTGCCGCGCAAGTGGGGAATAATGCAAAAGGCACAACGATAATTGCACCCTTCGGCAATCCGCAGGTAGGCGACTCCTTCGCTCGTCGTGCGATACCGGGGCGTGGTTTCGTCGGCAATGTAGGTCGGCTCGGCGGAAACCTCTTTAACTCGTTCCCCAGTTTCGGCCCGTTCGATCACTTGGACGATTTTGTGATAGTCTCCGGTTCCGACCAGGGCGACGGCTTCGGGCAGTTCTTCCAAGAGTTGCTCTTGGAAGTGCTGCGCCATGCAGCCTGTAATCACGATTTTTTTCTGTTCTTCTGCCAGTCCGACCAAGGTGCGTACGGATTCTTCGCGTGCCGCTTGGATGAAACTACAGGTATTGACAATTACATAATCGGCGAGTTCTTCATTTGTATCGACGTTATAGCCCGCTTCTACCAATAAGCCGAGCATATGCTCGGTGTCGATGCGATTTTTTTCGCAGCCTAGATGAGAAATAGCAATGGTTGGCTTGTTGCCCATGCAGTTTGCTTTGTTTAGCGTCAGATTCGTTTCGGCTTTTGCTCTCGGGGAGCGACGATCGATCCTGAAATCGTTAACTTTTCTAAATTTAGATCTAAATTAGAGTATATCCCAATTCCCGATCGCCGCGACAAGTTCCTCAAAATTTAGGTCGATTTGCGCCGATCGCCAACTCTGCGGCGATCTCCCCGACGAAATCCGTTAAAATTGAGGGGGTTTGCGCTTTTGATTTTCCAGGATACCCTCAAATCAGCACCGGGATCTCTTTTGTAGGCATCCCCCCTTGGGTGCGAACGCTTGCCATAGCGATGGTTTGAGGTATTGCGTATAGATATAAGGATGGCGGCATTATGTCTGATTTGAATCGTGGAATTATGAAATTTAAGGGTGCCGACAGTCCGGTGGCGGTGGCCCTGTCGTCGATCGCGATCTTGGGAGGGATTGCCTTCTTGATCTGGTGGGCTTTGCAATCCGCCTATACCTTGAATTAGGCAGCGCGATCGAATCTACAGCTCTCGGCGGCTTCCCGGTAGCGATCGCTTCGACGGGTAAACGCCGGGAGCCCCGTCCGTTCCAGCGAGCGAACAACTGAAATCACCGCACCCTCCGTGCGGTTTTTTTGTATCCGTACCCGTTGACCCTCAAGGGAAGGAGATCCGACCCCCTCCCTCTCCCTTCGCCCGCCTTTCGCCCCCGGTGCGCCCTCGCCACTTGAGGGGGCGATCGCGTTATGATTTGCAAGCATAGTCCCTTTCAGCTCCAAACCCAATCGGGTTCTGGGGCGATCGCGTTCCTTATAGCCCTACCCCAATCGTGATTGCTTCATCATTTGACTCTCCTCTGATTGCTGCAGCTCAACCTGCTCCACTTTTGGGCAATGTGTGGCTCGATGTAGGAGTTTTGATTTTTCTGCTCGTCCTCTCGGGATTTTTCTCCGGTTCGGAAACCGCAATTACCTCCCTCGACAACCTCAAACTGCGATCGCTCATTCAGGAACAAGGGGATCCGACACGCATCTTTACCCTAGTTTTACACAAACGCACCCGTTTTATTACTACCCTGCTCGTCGGCAACAACCTCGTCAACAACTTCTCTGCCATCTTGACGAGTAATTTATTTGCCCTGTGGTTGGGAAACACCGGACTGGGAATCGCCACCGCTTTAATCACCTTCCTGTTGCTGATTTTCGGCGAAATTACCCCGAAATCTCTGGCGATTAACAATTCGATGTCTTATTTCAAGATATCGGTGCGTCCGATTTACTGGTTTTCCCAGTTCTTGGCATTTTTCGGGATCGTCCAACTACTCGAAAATATCGCCCAAACCGTGATTCGCTGGGTGCAATCCGAGCGCGTGCAGCAGGGAGAATCGGTCAAAGACCTGCAGTTGATGATCGAAATCCTCGGCGGGAAAGGACATTTAGACCTTTACAAACACCAATTACTCAATAAAGCGCTGATGCTCGACAGTCTCAGCGCCCGAGAAGTCGTCAAACCGCGCATCGAGATGCGGACGATCTCTCACGAGGCGAGTTTGCAGGATTTGGTGGATTTATGCTTGGAAACGGGGTATTCTCGGATTCCGGTTCAGGAAGAATCCAAAGATCGCATTGTCGGCGTGGTTCACTTGAAACGGGCCATCGGTCAGTTGACCGCGTTGCAGAAAGAGGGAACGGCGAACGGTCCGGTGACGATGGCGATGGATCCCCCGGTGTACGTCCCGGAAACGAAACGGATTGCGGATTTACTCAAGGAAATGTTGCAGCAGCGTTTGCATTTGGCGATCGTCGTCGATGAGTACGGTGGGACCGTCGGCTTGCTGACCTTGGAAGATATTTTAGAAGAATTGGTCGGCGAAATTTATGACGAGAGCGATTTTCCCATGCGAATGCAGCGAAACCGCCAGGGCGATCGCTCCCATCCCAACCGTCCGCCCAAACGCGGATCTCGCGGTTGATGGAGCCATTTTTTGCAGATTTTTAAATTGGCTGAAATACTCTTTGGGCAAGGGATATGGGCGATCGGGGGTGGGCGATCGCCCGACATTTTTAAAAAAAAATTGCAAAAACATTTGACATCTGAGGCCGTTGTGCTAGGATTAGTAATCGTGCAAGGAAAACGCGGGTCGGTGCCCGAGTGGTTAATGGGGGCGGACTGTAAATCCGCTGGCTACGCCTACGCTGGTTCGAATCCAGCCCGGCCCATTTCCTTGCCGAGTCCGGCAAGACCGCGAAACTGGGAGGCTTGCTTCTTAAGTCGCGATCGCCCGTGTAGCTCAGTGGTAGAGCACACCCTTGGTAAGGGTGAGGTCACGAGTTCAATCCTCGTCACGGGCTTTTAGAACAAATTAGAACAATAGAGTAACGTTTTCTGGCATCGATAGCTCGACGATCTATTATCGTCTATCGACGCCAGTTATTGTTTCAATTCCCCCTCTCATTCCCGTAGAAACACCAAATCCAGCAAACGCTCTCGTACTGGACCCACTTCGAGAATCGGGTTCAAATTTTATCCCTGACGAAAGCCTATACCTCCAAAAATTTCTCGATCCCATCGAGGTTTGCAGGCGTGACCCGCCAAAATTTGGTCAAGCCAATCAAAAAGGGGGTCCGATCCATTTTATTCGTGGATTGGTCTGGATTGAGATCTAATATATGCTGCTCGCAAAGCTGCTAGAGGTATGACATCCGTTTACCGACAAATTGGCAAAGGAGGTGAGCAATTATTTAGACAAATCGTCATAGATACTGCCAAATATCAAGATTCACGCTACGCCACATAGTCTGATGTTACTAAAATTAAGAATACTAAAGACAAAACACTATTCTTAGATGCACGTTTAAAACTTAATGTTATTCACAATTTAGACAGAAGAGAACGAATCAATCAGTGGATAATTAGCTATAGCAACTTCTGGAGGGTTCCTGCTCCAGCAAAAGAGGCAGTGTTTGAAGTTCGGCAAGGATATATAGCAATCTTAAATAGGTCGTGAAAATCAGGAGTTCGAGAGACAGGGCAATGCCCTGTCTCTCAAGGGTTTGACTCGTTTTTAATTAGATCGGAACTTGAAGTAATCTAGGATATTTACATACAAAATCTAAAATTCTCATCCTATGACACCTCAATAAGTGTCACACTCAAGCGATCTTTGTTTCCAGATTTCGCAAAATTGAAATTAACAAATTCCTACTCTCAAAATAGAAAAGAGGCGATATGGAATATCGAGGAAATCCCGTAAATTTTGGTATTTTTACGGTTGTTTTATTCGTTTTAATCTTGCTCGTATTTGCGATTTTGCAATGGTTGCACGTTCCCGTCGGGAGTTTTCTAGATTGGGCGATCGCGGGAGCCAGTTTTTGGTGGTTGTTGGTGGTCACTACGGTTCCGTGGAATATTCATTTTGCGGCGAAACAGGTTCTCGATGAAGGGGAACAATCCCAAGAAAAAGGGATTGCGGTGGAGACCAAACAACTGCGTTACGTGCAGAAAATTGCCCGCCGCAGTCTGCAAATCGCGATCGCCTTGCACGTGTTATCAGCCCTCGGTTTTTATTTCCTCGCCGCTACGGGAATCGGCGCGATCGGTTATTTGAGTTCGGGAGCGGCTTTATTGTTAACGGGATTGCGTCCGGCGGTACGCGCTTATCAATATTTAGCCACCCGTTTATTTAATATCGGTCGCGAGTTTAAATACCCCCGGGAGGACATTGTAGAATTGCGCGATCGCGTCGCCTTGTTAGAAACGGCGACGGAAGACCTCGAAAACTTACTCGATGGCGAACAACCCAATTCGCTGACGGCGAACCAACACCGCGCACTCGAAGCGTTGCGCCACGATTTATCCCGGTTGGCGAGTGCTCACGAGGATTTGCGCGCCACGAATCAGGCGGATCACGATCGCCTCTCCCGGGAAGCGCGCAATGCGATCGCCCAATTGAGCGCCGATAGCGAATTCCTCGATCGCGTTCGCGAAATTATCCGTTTTTTCAAAAATGCCTGAATTTGTGCCTGAATTGCCCGATTTCCACCTGTTGCAGCCCTAAATTGGCACGGGTAGGAGCTTGAAAAATCTTAATTATCTTTTTAGAGCCGATGATTCGTCCGGGAGAGCGAACGGCTCGTCGTTCGGTTTTGCCGGAAGTTTTCGGCAGGCGATCGCGCGATCGCAAACGGCTACACCTCAGTCGTAGCAGGGGATTTGAATTGTGGTCATTTCCAGCAGTTCTGCCGCGATCGCCCCTCGAAAAACTGCCGAGATCGACGGGATTGGGCGGCGCGATCGGTCGCCACGGTCTATCTACAGAGAGATACCCGAAATAAATGGAGTATGATAGAAAGAGACAAGACAACTGCGAATTCCCACAACAACTTGAATTTTCAGATCCCAACTTCCAGACTGCACGTATATTTTTTGCCCGAGCGCACTCGCTGTGAAATCGCTTCACCCCCGTTGCTCAATGATTTTACGGGTTGCAACGCGCTCGTTCGCACTCTGGCGGATGGCTGGGTTGGATCGATGAAAATGGCGATCGCCCGTAGATGCGATCGCGGTGCGGGGATGTTTGCATCGACGGTTTTCTAAAACTCATTGTCCCCCACGGGGGGCGCTGATACTGGCGACGTTCGCGGCGATCGCGAACCGCCTCCGATGTTTCATTGTTGTTCATTTGGATCCATCTCTATGCCTATGCTTCAGAAGCGAGTTAAAACTCAGAACTTACCCAAAATCAACGAAAGAATTCGGTTTCCCAAAGTGCGGGCGATCGATACCGACGGAACCCAACTCGGCGTGATTTCCTCGCGCGAAGCCCGAGAAATTGCCGAAGAGAAAGATTTAGATTTAGTCTTAGTCAGCGATAAATCCGATCCGCCTGTCTGCCGGATTATGGACTACGGCAAATATAAATATCAACAAGACAAAAAGGCAGCGAAAAAACAGCAAGGCTCTCAACTGAAAGAAGTTAAGATGCGCTATAAAATTGGGGAACACGACTATAAAGTTCGTAAATCCCAAGCCCAGCGCTTCCTCAAGTCTGGCGACAAAGTTAAAGCAACGATCCGCTTCCGAGGTCGGGAAATTCAGCATACGGATTTAGCGAAAGAATTGCTCGATCGCATGGCCGCCGACCTCCAAGATGTGGGCGAAGTGCAGCAAGGACCGAAAAAAGAAGGGCGGACGATGATGATGCTCGTGGCGCCGAAGAAATAAACCCTATGAATCCGCACCGTCGAGCTTGACGGAGATCTGAAAAGGACTCAGGAGCGATCGCCGCCTCTGAGTCCTTTTTTAGCGTCCTTCGCTCCCCCGATCGCCGAAATTGCGGGGGAAGGAGATCGGCTGCAACCTACGAAGATCTCGGGATACAATCGTCTCAAGAGGGGGAGGTGCGACCCACGGCGATCGCGGGTCGCTTGCCAATCATTAAGAGATCGTTGAGAAATCATTGAGAAGATCGTCGAACGTCTGCTGCGATTGAGGGGTCATCAGGGAATCGATTCTGTCTGTTCTATTCACTCCAGATCTCCGTGTTAAATACATCTCCAACCAAGCCGCACAACCTCATCGATACTCGCCTGCACGGCACCCGCATGAGTGCGTTTTTGCGCGAACTTTTATCGAATAGCGGGCATTTTTTAATCTTTAACGTCCTTTCGGAAATTTCTTTATTTGGTTGGCGATCGTATCTGACCTCTCAAAGTCATTATTTGATTACGATCGCCCTATGCGCGCAAGCGTGGTATTTATCGCGACCGAAGGCAAACCGCTTTTGGGGCAACTTTATCGGGCCGACGATTTACACGCTGACCGATTTACCCTTAGATGGTCTTGAGTTTTTCCAAGAACCCAATCATCTAATTTTATGGATCTTTTGTCTGGCGATCGCCACCTTGCAAGGATTGCGATGTCACTGGACGCCGGGACTTAAAAACTGGATCGTTCCCCTAGAAAGTTTCACCCGTAGCGGCATGTTAATTTCCCTCTACGTTATTTTAAAAATCAAAGCGGAACATTTGCCGTTGTCTGGGGCGCAAATTCTCGATATTTTTAGCACGGCTCACCATCAATTCTTTCTAGAAAGTACGATCGCCATCGGTCTGTTAGTCGGATTGCAAACCTTGCAAGTGAGCCAGCAACAGGAAATCCTACAAGAAACCGCTGTCGCGTTACGCAATTTGGCGCAATGGGGTCTAGGAACTCACGTAGTGAGTACGGCGATCGCCGATCCCGATGCCTTGGGATTTCAGCGCCGCGATCGCGCGATCGTCTTCCTCGACGTGAGAGGATTTACACGCTGGTGCGAACAAACCGCCCCCGATCGCGTGGCTCAAGTTCTCAATACTTACTACAATGGCGTCGAACCCGCAGCCGCCGAATTCGATCCCTTGCGGATTACCCTGACGGCGGATGAAGTGATGGCGATTTATCCCACGGTGGAACAAGCGGTCAACGCCGCCCAAAAAATGCGCGACGCGGCGATCGCCGTCCTCTCGTCCCACGGGTTGGGCGCTGGATGTGCGATTCACTACGGCAGCGCGATCGAGGGACTTTTTGGCAGTGAAGACGTGCGAACTTATACGGCGATCGGCGATGTCGTCAATACGGCCAAACGGATCGAAAGTGCGACCCCTGCCGGAGAAATTACTATTTCCGATGCCGTTTACCGACAGCTCGGCGATCGCGCAATCGTCGAACCGTGCGAGGCGATCGCCGCCAAAGGCAAAAGCGAGCCGATCGCCGTCTGGCGGTTGCTCGAATGGCGCCAGTCTCCCGATCGCCCCGATTCGTGCTAGAACAGCGATATCTGGTTCTCTTGACAGACTCATGACTATGTTACTGCGTTCGATCGCCCCCCTGGGCTTACTCCTGCTTGGCTCGATCGGTGTTGTCACGACAGATGTCCCCCGAGCGATCGCCTGCATCGCTTTTGACTGGGACGGTGACACCGAAACCTTCGGCGATGATGGCTACGACGGGAGCGACGGACGCAACGGCGAGGACGGGAGATCGGGACCCAACCGCGAAATTGTCGCCGACGGAACCGAGACGGTACTCGACTTGTCCGGGAGCGACGGGGAAGATGGCGAGGACGGGGAGGACGGCGATCGCGCGCGATCGTGCCGACAGCCGCGCAAGACTGAATACAACGTGAGAGGCGCCCCGGGCGGCGACGGCGGCGATGGCGGTCGCGGCGGCGACGGCGGCAACGGCGGCAATCTCACAATATATTACAGCGATCGCGCCGACTTAAGCAAAATTTACGTCGTCGCCGAGGGCGGACGCGGCGGATTCGGCGGCGACGGTGGCGACGGAGCCCGAGGGTGCGACTGTCGCGAACGAGATTGGGATGTAGAGATCTGCGAGACCGTCGAAGGGAGTTCCGAACGCCGTTGTTTCGATCGCGAATTCCGGTGTCGGGACGGCGACGACGGCGACGACGGACGCCGGGGAACGAACGGCAGATCCGGCGACTTCGGCCAACTCACATTAATCCCCGGCGGGGAGCCTCTCCCGGAAGACCGCCCGAGTGCCACGATTTCGCTCTCACAATTCGGCGATCGCCCGGTTTCCCTCTCCCGACATCGGTGGGAAACGCAATTCGGCGCAACTTCTCTATTAGCGCCGGGATCGAAAATTGCCGACGAATACCGAGAATATATCGACACGATCGCGGGGAATTTTAGCCTACGCTGGAACGACCCGCGCGCGATCGCCCGCTATGGGGACATTCCGGTAGCGTTAAATTTAGTCGAAGCGGGTAAAGTTGAAGCGACTGTTCCCGAATCGGTCTGGATCGCTGCGGCGGTTTCTCAAGAAAATCAAACGACGATCTGGACGGTCGATCGCATTTTACGCGAACAAGAAGCAACCCAGTTAAAGGTCTCTGAATTTACAGGAAGTCGTCAAGATATGAGGTTAAGCGCGATCGACATCGCCGCAAAATCTGATATTTTAACCACGGACTTCGCGATCGTTTATCGTTCCACGAAGTTCGGCGATCGTCTCGGAACTCGTTCTAATTACGAAGTCCGGTATCAAGGGGAAATCCCGCCGGAGTTGGTCGAACTCGACTACAATCGCTTTACTTTAAATTTAGGAAAGTTGCCGATCGACGATCGCTATTTAATGTCCGGGGTCGGGGTAGACATCGAGATCGAAGTGACGCGATCGCTCGGCGATCGCTCGGCAAAACAAACCCTGATTTGGCAGGGAACAATTCGATAAATTGCCGCCCTTCTTCTCAATCCCCTTCGCTCACGGAGTCCACGATCGCACCCGTACTTCCCCGGACGGACTGACGATAATCTGAAGCCGTGCGTGCGGCACCTCCAACCCTTCTCCCGCCAGGGAAAGAATGCCAAAACGTGCTAGAGGTGTGCTTTCTCCCCAGTCGTGGGCGGCGCCGTTAATCGGTTGGTAGCTGTGAAGTTGGCCGTCGCGATTGACGATCGCCGCGTAAACTAACCCTTCCCCGATCGCCCAAGCGACCGCCGTCGCCAAGACCAAACGTTCTGTCAGTTGGCGACGCTTACGCGGTGGAATGAACGGGGTTTTGAGGCGAGGTTCGGGCCGTTCGGAACTCATACAAGGGTTGAAGTTTTCAGCAACTATTTATAGGCGCACACATTCTCCCATTTTACTACAGACATTCTACCAGGCTTCGGGCGGATAAGTCAAGGGAATTTTAGAGTTTAAATTGCAGAGTTTAGATTGTAGATTTTAAGTTTTGAATTGAAACAATATCGGTTGTTTTTTTAGCAGTTCTCCTCGACTTAATCCCTCCTGACTTCTCATTTTTGGTGATATTTTTCCCTGTCGCATCTCTTCCTTCTTCCCTTTTGGCTTTTGCCTCCTCTCGACTCCCGACTCCCTACTTCTTCGCCTCATTCCGTCCATTCCAGGCGATCGGATGCGTCGGCGGCATTTCCCACAGTTCGTTCGTTTCCGCGTGCATTTGGGTTTCGCGGTCGAGCACTTCAATCACTTTTTTATAAAGGTCTTCGGCTTGTTGGGGAGAATTGGCGATACTGGTCAAACCTAACTTACCAAATTCCGACAAACATCCCATTAAATGAAACACCGTTCCCGTTTCCGTGCTGCTGTCAAAATGGAGCTGATGGTAGGCGATGATATCCATTAAATCATTCGGCAACAAACCCCGATAGCGGTCTTTTTGTAAATTGTCCGTAGCGCGATAGAATTTAGCCCGTCCTTGCTGGCTGTAAAACATCCCGCTTGAGAGTTCGTAGCGACCCATTGTTAATAGTTTTAATTCCATAAATGGATGAGTCGTGCCGCCTTTTCTCAGGTTAATTTCGATCGCGTGAAGTTGCCACTGAGCCGGGCGATCGCCCGGGTTATTGCAAACCGCAATAAAATCGACGCCGAAGCGTTCTAATGCTCCTTTTGCCGATAAATTTTGGCCGATTCGCAAGCCCAATTCTTGCAAGCGCAAGCGATAAGATTCATCGGCGGGAAACAAGCAACCGAGATACACTTGGCCGTCGGGACCGCCTAAAATTTGGTCGTGAGTCGAGAGAATTTCGACCTTACCTTCCGGCGTAATCCGACATTGGACGCTCGGCGATCGCTTCGTCGTTCCTTCGATAAATAGCTCGACGATCGCCCCCAATTCGGGGATACGACTGGCAAAGGTTTCCCAACATTCTCCACTGGCTTGAAAGCTCATCTGGGTCAGGCGTTCGCGCAAGAGAAGCGATCGCCGTGACGGCGAGACTTCCGCCAAACCTTCGACATTGAGAAGGGCGTTCCCTTCCCCGGAAAAGCCCTCGTTGAGTTTGACCACGAAGCGACGCGCTTCGGGTTGCTGTTGCCACAATTGTGCAGCCGCTTCGGCGAGGTCGTCCGCCGATCGCACCAACTCACTCCCCGGGGGATGGGGGATCCCGCATTCGGCGAAAATTTGGCGCGACCCGCTTTTCGTTCCCCAGTAGAGTAAATCGGGATCGACCGCCAGCAGGGGGATTCCGAGGCGGACCGAGAGTTCCCGTTCGAGGGGAGTGGTGTTAAAGCAGACCATATAGGACTGTTGGGGTCGCAAGGCGCGCCAGATGCGTTCCATGAGGCGAGGACGGTCTAAGATCTTGCGCGTCAGGGGGTGGGGAGACGAATCGTAGGTGGAGAACAGCAACAGGCGATCGCGCGCGTGGGAAAATGGAATTCCCGGTAGCAGTTGCAAGTAGTAATCGATCGTACTCGGATGTAAGGGTTGTGAGGTGACGTAAATCAGGCGAGTTCGGGGATTACGCAAGCGAATTAAGGAATATAAATTGCGTTCTTCGTAGTGGTGAACGCCGGAAATTTTTTGTAATTCTCGTTGGTCTAAAGTAATCGAAGGAATGACGACAATATCGTTATCGCCGCGATCGAATTCGTCGATCGTTTGCCAGCGATCGCGCAATTGTTGTTGAAGGTTGCGAAATTTATCCCGTAAATCTTCTTCCGAAATCGGTTCTCCGAACATCCGTAGTGGTCCTTCTGGGGTCTCAACTCTCATTCTAACGACCTTGAAACCCCCACGGCGATCGCCTGTCACATTTAGTAATATTTGCGTAATATTTGCAGCTCCTGAAAGTCCCCCTTTTTAAGGGGGATTTAGGGGGATCGGAGTTCTATTTCATTCTCTTGAAAAATGGGATGGACAATCCCCCCCAACCCCCCTTTTTAAGGGGGGAGTCGAGGAAAGTCGCCCTTTTTAAGGGGGGAGTCGAGTAAAGTCCCCCTTATTAAGGGGGATTTAGGGGGATCCTCCATACCCCATTGGATTGAGAAAAGCACGATCGTTTTCTATGGTTCTCTGCAGACAAAAAAACCGATCGCCCCAACGCGATCGCCGGATTGTCCAGGATCGCGGTTTACAGAATTTCATCTTGCAGTAACTCGAAGATCAAATCTAGGCGAATTTCAGTCACTAAATCCTCTAACATATCCTTACAGCTTAAGTTGCACTCAGGCATTTCTTCGATTAAGTTGAGTACCATGTTTTCATTGAGCGTGGTCACTGCATCGTGGAGGCGATCGCGCCATGGTTTAGGCATTTTGCTCAGTTCCGAACGCAAGAGTGAGGCATGATTCGGATCGAGCTTTCCCCAGGAGGTAAAGCGCACTTGTAAGGGATTATTTCGATTTTGTTGAGGCGAAGTTTCATAACAATATTCTAAATTAAAATATTCGGCGATTTTTTGATAGAGGATATTTTTATCCAAAGGTTTGGAAAGAATGTCGTCGTAACCACTTTCTTGAATTTCTTGCTGTTCTTCTTCAAAAGCGATCGCCGTCGTCCCCAAAATCTTGACCTTCTTCCCTTCAGGAGTAGCGCGAATCCGTTGGGTGGCTTCTTTCCCATTCATATTCGGCATTTTGACATCCATCAGAATTAAGTCGGGTTGCCAATTTTTCCAAACTTCTAACGCTTCTTGGCCGTCGGAGGCTTCGCGAACTTGGAAGCCAAGTGGTTCGATCACTTTGAGCAACAATTGACGGTTTGTTCTCGAATCGTCCACCACTAAAATTCGATAAGAGGGCGAACCGGGCATGACACCAACGATTTTCTGTGATTTTTGAACAGTTGAAAGAGTGGGCGATCGCCCTAGATTGAAATCGAGGCATCTCAGGGGAATTTCAAAACTAAACTTAGATCCTTTATCCACTTTAGAATCGACCTTAATTTCCCCTCCCATTAAGTGAATAAATTCCCGAGCAATTGACAATCCCAATCCGGTTCCTTCTTGACCTTGGCGACCTTTACTCGCTTGCGAAAAAGGATTAAAAATATTCTCTAATTCTTCCGGTTCGATACCACAGCCCGTATCTTCAACAGCAAAGTAAACTTTTGAGGACGCAGGGCGATCGCCATTCCCGGAAACCTCTGTCGATCCTTGGCGAGATTCGACCCGTAGGGTCACCGAACCGATTTCGGTAAATTTAAGAGCATTCCCGATTAAATTAATCAAAACTTGACGTAATTTAACTTGATCTCCACAGACGTAATGGGGAAGATTGCGATCGCGATTGAAAATCAGATTGACCGTTTTTCCGTGACTTTTCACCGAAAACATATTATGGAGATCGTCTAACATCAAATAAAGGTCGAAGTCATCCTCATGGAGTTCCGTTCGCCCCGACTCTATTTTAGACATCGATAGAATATCGTTAATCAACGTCAGCAAATGTTTGCCGCTTCGCTGAATAATATCGAGCATTTCTTGAGATTCGCGACTTAATTCACTGGCTTCACCGAGAAGATCTGCAAACCCCAAAATCGTGTTTAGAGGAGTTCGCAACTCGTGACTCATGGAGGCGAGAAACTCACTTTTGGCTTGATTGGCGGCGGCGGCGCGCCTCGCTTCTCGTTCGGCAATTTCTCGCGCTTCTTGTAACTGGTGATTGGCAGCTTGTAGCTGTTCCTCAGCTTGAATTCTCTCTTCGACTTCCCGTTTGAGATTTCTATTTTGTACGGCGAGATTACTTTGCAAAGCACCGATCGTCAGTTGATTTTTAACGCGCACCAATACTTCGGACATTTGAAAGGGCTTATTAATATAATCTACGCCACCAGATTCAAAGGCTTTGACTTTATCGAAGGGTTCGTCTAAAGCACTTAAAAAGATAATCGGAATCTTATGAGTTGCTGGATTGAGCTTGAGTTGACGGCAAACCTCGTAACCGTCAATTCCCGGCATTTTTATATCGAGTAAAATTAAATCCGGTGGGTTCGATCGCACCGACTGCAACGCCAATTCTCCGTCGGGTGCCATGCGAACTTTATAGCCACTGTCCGATAAAGTTTGCATGAGCAGTTGTAAATTGGCTAGGGTGTCGTCAACCACTAAGATGCTGGCTTTGTAAGTTTGCATCAACCCTCACTCCTTCTTTGAGTTCATCAATTCTTGACCTAATCAATAGGGATTTCATCGACGACTGGGTACGGAGAACCCCGGTGGGATCCCCTCGACCCCACAATCCCTCTCTATTGTTGTAGCCTGTGTAAGTAAAAATTTAGATCGTTTAGCTTGCTTCGCTGAGATTCGCAATGGTTTTGAGGGGGTGAGTTCGACCCGAAAACCAACCGACAGTTGCGATTTTAACTAATTTCAGTGAGAGATGACTGAGGATCGCCCCTTATTTTTTCCTGAGTAGCAGTCAATGGACACGGAGTTGACTCCGGTTCAAAACCGTTCTTTTTCCTTATCTATTTTAGGAGATATTCAAGCAATTTTACGAAAACTTATTATTCTGAAAAATTAGAACCAACACATTAGTGGATTCACTAGCGTGCTTTGCGGGTTCGGCCAAAAATATAGGGTTCTGGGTCACTAATGGCTTTAGCGGTTTTTGCTGGCCGTTAATTCGAGCAGTTCTTTAAAGCGGATTTGGCGGGCTAATTCGCTCAACCCGTCGGCGATCGCCGGGTATCCCTCGCGAATCTCGTCGATCGCACTCAAAATGTCGTCGAGATCTCCTTCGACTACCGCCCGATGGCACGACGCCAGCCAAGAAGCAGGTAAATCGGCCATCATCTCCCGGGTGAGGGCTTCGCGGGGTGTCGTTGGGGCGCCTGCAGGGGGTTTGTCCTCGTAAATGTAGCGAACGTTGAGAAAACGGGCGATCGCCTCGAACAGTTCGATCGCCTGAAAAGGCTTACATAATAAAGCATCACACCCCGCCGCAAAAATCGAGCTGTGTTCGGGTTCGAACGAACTCGCCGTCACCGCCACCACGATCGTCTGAGAACCGCGTTCGCTACTTTTAATCCGTTGGGTGGCGGTGTAACCGTCGATCGTGGGCATCCGCATATCCATTAAAATTAAATGGGGTTCAAACGCCTCCCACACCGCGATCCCCTCTTCCCCGTCGGTCGCCACGCGCACCTCAAATCCGACCGACTCCACCAATCGCTGCATCAAATAGCGGTTTTCTTCGTTGTCATCGACCACCAAAATGCGGTAACGCGGCTGATTTGGCGCCAAACCCACCACCCGACCCTCGCCGAGGGAGGTTTCGACCGCCGACGCTTCGGCGACGGAAACGGCGATCGTAAAGCGAAAACAAGTCCCCACCCCGGGTTCGGACTCCACACTCATCGACCCTCCCATCAGTTCGGCAAAATGACGGGAAATTGCCAAACCCAACCCAGTTCCTTCTTGGACCTGTCGTCCGGATTCCGTTTGCGAAAACGGTTGGAACAGTTTGTCGAGTTCGGTAGTCGCAATCCCCACCCCGGTATCGGCTACGGCAAATTCGATCTCGCAGCGATCGCCCGGTTGTAAACTGGTTCCCGGACCTCCTTTCGAGACCACCGTCAAACTTACCCGGCCCTTTTGGGTAAATTTGAGAGCATTATTGAGTAAATTGATTAGCACTTGACGCAATTTCAATTCATCCGTATTGATATAAGATGGCAGTTCGGCACTGGCTTCGACTAAAAGCGTCAATCCTTTATTTTTTGCTTTCCAATCAAACATTTGTTCGAGATCGTCGAGGAAGCGATAGAAATTGAAGGGATTTTCGTTGAGAGTAATGCGTCCGGCTTCAATTTTCGACAGATCCAATACTTGGTTAATCAACTGTAATAAATGCTGTCCGCTTCGCAAGACAATATTGAGGCTTTCTTGCTCTTTAGGATCGAGGTTCGGACTGCGTTCGAGCAGTTCGGAAAATCCCAGAATCGCATTGAGAGGGGTGCGTAATTCATGACTCATATTCGCCAAAAAGGTACTTTTGGCTTGGTTGGCGGCTTGTGCTTCCCGGGTTGCGGCGGCGAGCTCGGCAGTCCGTTGGGCGATTTGTCGCTCTAAGGTCCGGTTGTAATTGGCGAGTAACTCGGCGGCTTGTTTGCGTTCGGTAATATCTTGAAACACGTTAATAGCATAGATGATTTCACCGCGATCGTTATAAATTGGCGTGCCTTTCACTTCTAACGGAACGATGCGATCTTCTTTGTGAATTTCGATATCTTCGAGAAAAACATTTTCCCCTTTTAAGGCGCGTTGGCTGGGTAATTGCTGCACGGGATAGAGTTCGTCAGTTCCGGCGCGGTAAATTCGATACGCTTTGGAAAGAACTTCTTTGGTCGTTTCTTCCGTAACTTTATAACTGAGTTCGTGTCCCATCTGGTTCATATATTTAACGTTACCAGAGGGGGTAATCACGGCAATGCCAATTGGAATAGCTTCTAAAAGTTGGCGCAATTCTCGTTCGCGATCGCGCAATTGGGTATACAGTTGTGCATTTTCGATCGCGATCGCTACTTGTCCCGAAAGTAACTCGATCGCGTCGAGTCGTTCGGCACTAAAAGCACCGATAATTAAAAGATTTTCTAAATAGACAATCCCGCGAATTTGACCTTGATTTATTAACGGGGCGCACAAAATCGATTTGCAGGTATTGGCGCGCAAATAGCGATCGCTGGGAAAGCGTTCTTCGGTTTCGGCATTGTCGAGAACGACCGTTTTCTGCGTTCGCATCACGTAACGGGCGATCGAGGTCGATAAAAAGGGCGTATCTGCCGACTCTTCCAGGGTTTTGAGCTCAATTCCTAGGGTCGATGTTGTAATTTCTCCTTCTTCGGTACTGCCTGCGGCTTCGACCGTCCAATTCTCCCCATTTTTGAGCATTAAATAAGCGCGAGATGCACCGACATTTTCGAGTAAAATTCTCATCAAAGAATCGAGCAAGCGATCGATCAAAACTTCGCGAGCGATCGCCTGAGACGCTTTCATTAACGCCGCTACATCTAACGATTTTTCTACACTGCTTGACGTGGTTGCGATGGTGCTTTTCGCTATGGGCGATCGTCCCAAAATTTCAGGAGAAAATAAATCCGGATACTCCCGTTCGATCTGTCGAACTTTCGCCATTGCCCCCCAAAACAAATAGTGATAGTAGGCTTTCTTTAAATAGGTATCTGCAATATCTTCTAATTGGCGATCGCGGTAAAATTGAGCGGCTCGTTCGCAGGCGAGGGCTTCTTCTTGTAAATAGTCATTCTTTCTCGCCCCACGAATGGCTTTTTCGTAAGCCCGAACGGCTTGCCAGTCCTGTCCCGATAATTTGAGTTTTTCCGCCTCGATCAAATCCCATTTATGTTGAAAATTTATCGGCGCCTGTTCCGCCCAATATTTGAGTCTATTTTGACAAGATTCGACCTGTTTTAGAATCGCTTCTCGTTCGCTTTCTGGCACTGTTTCACAGACCGCTAATCCAGCTAAAGCGCGATAAAAAGGATTGTAAGCCCACGGTAACAAGCCGATAATTCCCCCTTCATAAGCTTGGGCGCGATCGCTGTACTCGAAGGCGCGACGATAATCTTTAAATAAATAACAAATAATAGCTTTAATTAAATAAAAATTGTAGAGACTTGAAAAATTATTATTTTCAATGAGAAGCTTTTCCATTTTTGTCTCGTCAAAATGGGTTCCTTGTAAAAGGTCTACCTTATCATCCCCGTCTCGACGAATATTTTCAATGTATTGCGCCCATATCTTAGTGTAAAGGAGCTGAAATTCTTGTTGCAAATCTGCAACTAAATCATGATAATCTAAGATTTCATTATAAGCAGTTTCTAAATTATTATCGAGCAAGGCAATATCGTGGCAGTAGTTGACCGCAGCATAACAGGCAAACTCAACTTCTCCCGTAGCAATGCCAATGGGAATCACTCGTTTTTTAAGAGGTTCCATCGCTTCTCGCGCTGACTGTTTCCAATGAATGATAAACGAATAAAAATTATTAATAATACGACATTCAATGTCCTGAGCTTGGTATTTATCTAAAACTCGTAAAGCCAGTTTTCCGAATTGATAACCCCGTTCAATTTGCTGCAAAACACTGCAAAGGAGTAAGCCATACAAGGCGTAAGCATAAGCCGCTAAAGGACAGTTGCCAAAGCGCAAACACAAATCGACCATTGTAAACGAAAGAGATGCCAATTTTTGAGGTTGGCCCGTGTAAATTGGCCCGAATAACCGCATTAAAATATGCATGGCCGCTTGCTTGTAAGGATCGGTCATTTCTGGAAGGTTGTAAAGCTGCTCGATCTCCAGATCTACGATCGGTTCGGTTTTGATAAAAGAGACGCCCAATTCCTCTAAAATAGTCATGCCTCGTTGAATAGAATCTGACATTTTATTTTGGGCGCCATAGACTAAAATCTTGGTGATGTACAAGTTGACTTTATCTAAAGGATTCCGCGCGTAAGAAATGGCGATTGCGGCCAATTTTATAGCGCGCGCGTAATCCAGATTCAAGTAAAGAGTTTCGGCAAATTGCGCGTACAATTCTAGACTTAAAGAATATTGAACCGACCAACTTTCTTCGGGTAAAAGAGCGATCGCGCGTTCAAAATAGTGAATGGCGGCACTGTAGGCGATCGCCTCTTTGGCTTTGCATCCAGCTTGCCTGTTGAGGTCGAGAATTAAGCACCGTGTTTGCTCGTCTTCAACTAAATCGATCGCGTTATTGAAGCGATCGACGATCTCGAACAGGCGATCGGAAAACTCTTCGGGGGGCGTATGTTCTAACAACCAGCGACCTAACAGTAAATTGAGCTGTTGGCGGCACTCAGGCGCGATCGAATGATAAGCGGCTTGCTGAATGCGATCGTGGCCGAACTTATACTCTTGAATCAATAAATTTTCATCAAAATTAGAAATAGGCAGAATCAACCCTTGTTGAATCGCGAGTAATAAATTGTGGAAAATTTCTGAGAGGGAAAGAGGAGAAAGGGCGCCGAGAGCCTCTAACTCGAAATCCGACCCGATACAAGCGGCAAAACCGAGAAGGGTTTGGGTCGATTCGGGCAGTTTTTGAATTTTCTTCAGCATTAACTCGACGAGATTATCGGTGATGTCGAGCGCTTCGATGCGGGTAAGATTCCACTGCCAGGTTTGAGTATCGCGATCGAAATCGATCTCGGTTTCGTTGTAGAGGGTATTGAGAAATTCTTTGACAAAAAATGGATTGTTTCCTGTTTTTTTAGCCACCAACTGGCCCAAGGAAGCGATGCTCATTTCCGAACAATCTAAGGTATCGGCAATCAGACGATTGATATCTTTATTCTTTAAAGGGGCGAGGGTAATTCGATCGATCGCCACCCCCTGTTGGCGGAGGGTGTCGAGGGTTTGCATCAACGGATGGGTCGGACCGACTTCGTTATCCCGGTACGCACCGAGTAACAATAGATATTTTAAATTCGTCGCCCCCATCGTCACCTCGATTAACTTGAGACTGGCGGTATCGGCCCATTGGAGATCGTCGAGGAAAATCACCAGGGGACGATCGCGATTGCAAAAGACGCCGAGAAAGTCTTCAAACACCCAATTGAAGCGGTTTTGAGTTTCCATCGGTCCGAGTTTGACCACGGGAGGCTGCGATCCGACGATCGCTTCGAGTTCCGGGATGACCTCAAGAATCACCGAGGTATTGTCCCCGAGAGCTTCGAGGAGGCGATCGCGCCATCGATTTAAAGATAGCTCACTTTCGGACAGCAGTTGTCTCACTAAATCTCGCAACGCCTCGATCGCCGCCTTGTAAGGAATATCCCGTTGAAATTGGTCGAATTTCCCGGCAATAAAATATCCTTTCGCTTCCGTAATCGGTTTGTACAGTTCGCGTACCAGTACCGATTTACCGATCCCGGAATAGCCCGCCACGAGCATCATTTCCGCTTTTGGCTCGCCATTTTCGGCAAATTCGCCCAAATGTGCCACCCGGTTAAAGGTTTGCACGAGGTGTTCGATTTCCCGTTCGCGTCCGTAAAGTTTTTGTGGAATTTGAAAGCGATCGCAACGGTCGTTTTTAGCAACTTCAAAGGGTTCGATCGCTCCGGTGGCGTCCCACTCTCGGGCGCAATATTCCCAATCGGCGAGCAGTCCCCAGGCGCTTTGATAGCGATCTTCGGCAGTTTTCGCCATTAATTTCGCCAGAATCGGCACCAGGGCCGCAGGAATGACCCCCTCGAAGTGAGGACGTTTGGCTAAGTGCGCGTGAATTAAGGCTAAGTCGTCTTCACCGGAAAAGGGTAGGTGACCTGCGAGCATTTCGTAAAAGGTGACGCCGAGGGAGTAGAAATCGCTGCGATAGTCGAGGGATCGATTCATCCGTCCCGTTTGTTCTGGAGAAACGTAAGCGAGGGTACCTTCGAGGAGTTGGGCAGTTTTAAAGTTGGGTTGTTCGCTACTCAGTCGCGTGGAAATGCCGAAATCGATAATTTTCAGTTGGTGGGTTTCGGGATGAATGATGATATTGCTGGGATTGATATCTTTGTGGATGATATTTCGGTCGTGAAGTTCGCCGATCGCCTGGGTAATTTCGATGGCGATCGGTAGGAAATCGCCGAGATCGAGGGGCTTTCCTTGTAGCCACTCTTTGAGGGAAATGGCGCCGATATCTTCAAAAATAATCGCAAACGTATTTTGATATGCTTGCCAATCGTAAGGGACGATCGCGCGATCGCATTCCAAGCCAGAGGCGATCGCGTACTCTTGTTTGTAGCGGACGATTTGCTCGGATTTGGCGAATTTTTGCTTGAGCAATTTAATCGCTACCGGACGGCGATCGCGCGATCGAATACCGCGATAAACGATCGAGTTGGAACTTTCGTAAATTTTTTGTGTAATGTCGTATCCGGGGAGTTTCATGGAACCATTACCAAGAGAAGTCAAGCGGGAATCGAGAGCCGGGTTCTCGGGAAATCGGGCGATCGCAGACCTTCCCCCGAATGAGTGTCTGTCGATCTCTCAAGCGGTCTTGAGGGGCGATCGCCCCGCTCTTCTCAAGGGATCCAACTCGTCGATAGATTCAGTGAAAACCCTGAATTGATTCGCTCCCTTAAAGGGATGACTCCCTTAGTATTCCCGTGGAAATACTGGTTTTCTCATCCGGGATTGCCGAGGCGCGATCGTGGGGCGCCTCGCCGAAAAATCACCCCGTTCTCTAACTACTGTATAAACTTGCCGTCCCTGGAACCGAACTTTATCTAAAAAATTTTACAAAAATTTTCAAATTTTAAACATTTATTCGAGCAATTATGGCGGCTTTTCGGCGAGGAAGGGAGATTTCAGAGTCGGTGCTTACTGCAACGGGGGTTCTCAATTGTATAGTTGATGGATTTCTACGGGAATTTGGCTAATTCAAGATAGTTATATTGAAGCTCAATGTTATCGATCGATAAAAAAGCATTAATCAGTAAAATAATAGATAAAGTATTTATTCCGAAACGACCGCATCACTCAAAATTATTATATTTTGAGTGATGGGTAACCACACTAGCGAGCAAGATCCACGGACGACAGCATGGCTTTAGTTACCTCACTACCAAGTTTTTCATCGATCTTTGACGGCATAAGTCATGATTTTCACATCATTTGTAAGCCGAGAAAATTTTTTGTATCGATCTTGAAAAACATTTCTTTCCCCTGTTCCCTCTTGGGTGTTGTCTTTCCCTTCGGGTAACGACGGACACCCCCCTACCTGTCAATCGATTAAAGTTTTAAAAATGCCTCTTTTTCTGATAATTTATGACCCTTTCTTCCTGGTTATTCCAACCGTTAGTCAGTTCGCCTGCCCTCGCTCCCGTGCCTCCCCTAGTTGCACCAGATACGGCGATCGCGGAAGTCTTAAAATTGGTCGGTCGATCCGGGGCGAGTTGTGCGTTCGTCGCGGATGAAAACCAGTTTCTCGGTTTGTTGACCGAACGGGATCTGGTGCGTTTGACTGTCGCCGATCGCCCCTTAAGAAGCGCCTCGATCGCCGAAGTGATGGGTCCCAAAGTGGTGACCCTCTCCCTAGCAGATAACCCCCAACTGTTTGAAAGCGTAATTTTGTTGCGATCGCAGCGAGTGCGACACCTTCCTATCCTCGACGGATCGGGACGGGCGATCGGTGTGGTGACCCCGAGTAGTTTGGGGCAGGCAATTCGACCGAACGAGCTTTTTCAACTCAAATCCGTGGGGCAAGTGATGGCGCGAGACGTGGCGACTGCTTCCCCGAAGACGAACTTGCTCGCCATTGCGCGCCTGACGATCGATCGCGATTGTACCTGCGCGATCGTCGTCGATCGTCGCGATCGCCAAACGGTTCCCGTCGGTATCCTCACCGAACGAGATCTGGTTCAATTCAAACGATTAAACCTCAATTTCGAGACGACGATCGCCCGAGACGTGATGAGCGCCCCCCTACAGGCGATCGGCCCGCACGCCTCGTTATGGCAAGCCCACGAACGAATGCAAACCCACCGGATTCGGCGCCTGGTCGTGGTCGAAGACGGGCAACTGGTCGGGGCGATCGAGCAGACCCACATTCTCGACGCCTTAGATCCGTTAGAACTCACCGTCAGTCTCGAACGCCTACAACACCAAGCCAACCAACGCAGCTTACAATTCAGAGCCGTTAACGAACGCTTGGCCCTAGAGAGGCACGATCGCCGTCGTGCGGAAGAAGCGCTCAAACGGGAACTACAAAGGGCTCATTGGTTGCGGGCGATCGCCGACGAAATTCGCTCCCAACTCGATCCCGCCGCCCTCTTTGAAACCGCCGCCACTCAAATCGGTCAAGCCTTTGGCGTCACCCGAGTGCTCATCCACACCTATCTCGAAACCCCCACCCCCCAATTGCCGATCGTCGCCGAATATCTCGCCGCCGATGCTCACTCGTCCATGCGCGGTTGCAGCATTCCCGTCGTCGGTAACGACCACTTCGCCCAAGTGACCCGGGAAGATCGCGCCCTCGCCACGATCGACGTCAGAGCCGATCCCCTGTTCGACAACGTGCGCGACCTGTGCGATCGCTTCGCGATCGTCTCGATGCTGGCAGTACGCACTTCATATAAAAAACGGATGAATGGGGCGATTAGCTTGCAGCACTGCGGCGGTCCGGCAGCACTTGGCGATCGATCGCCGAGGGTCAGACGCTGCTGGACGAGCGAAGAAACCGTCTTTCTCGAAGCGATCGCCACTCAACTCGGCGTCGCGATCGCCCAAGTGCAACTCCTCGATCGCCAAAAACAGCACAACATTCACTTGCGCGCCGAAATCGAGCGCCGCCAACAAGTCGAAGCCGAAATTACCCGCACCCGCAACTTATTTCAAACTGTATTTAACGAGTCTACCGACGCAATTTTCTTAGTCGATCTCGACGATCTCATTCTCGATTGCAACCAGCCCGCGATCGCCATGTTTCGAGTCGCCTCCAAAAGCGATCTGCTCCACCATTCGATCGCCCAACTGTTCGAGAACAACTCCCCCAGGGCGCGTTGGGCGGCGATCGCCCCAGAACTCCCCCGCGATCGCGTTTGGAGTCGCGAACTCGAATGCACCCACCCCAACGGTGACCGTTTCTGGGTCAATCTCGCCGGAAAAACCATCGAATTTGCCTCCGAAACCTTCCAACTGATTCGCATTAGCGATATCAGCGATCGCCAACAAGTTGAATTTGAATTACGCAAACGCGAAAGATATTCTAATGTGTTAGTTGAAGTTCATCGCGAACTGCTCTCCAAACCCGACGCGCAACAAGATTATTCCTCAATTTTAAAACTACTCGGCGAAGCCGCCCGCGCCTCCCGGGTTTACTTATTTGCCAACCATCGCGATGCCGACGGCGACCTACGAATGAGTCAAATCGCCGAATGGTGCGGACCGGGAATTCAACCCGAAATTGACAATCCGACCT
Source organism: Oxynema mangrovii CENA135 (assembly GCF_016632315.1). Lineage (NCBI taxonomy): Bacteria > Bacillati > Cyanobacteriota > Cyanophyceae > Oscillatoriales > Oscillatoriaceae > Oxynema > Oxynema mangrovii. The sequence continues at coordinate 998,833 of NZ_JAEOXH010000001.1, forward strand.
TGCAAAATCTCTCTTACCAAGATTTTTTTCCGCGTTGGGCCGATCGCCTCTCCCGAGGTCAGCCGATTAACGGCATCGTCCGGGAGTTTCCCGAATCGGAACGGGTCATTTTAGAACCGCAAAAGATCGAAGCGATTTTAATTTTACCCTTACAAGTGAGCGGCCAATTTTGGGGATTTATCGGCTTCGATAATTGCGAAATCGCACGACCGTGGAATTCGTTAGAAATTAAACTGCTCGAAACCACAGCCGGAGCCATTGCCATTCGCGAAGAACGCCTTCAAGCGGACAGTACCGCCCGTCATTTAGCTACGATCGTCCAGTCTTCCACCGATGCGATTATCGGCATCGATTTAAACGGAACGATCGTCAATTGGAATCGGGGTGCACAACTCCTTTACGGTTACCGACCGGAGGAAATTGTCGGGCAAAAATTGAATGTTTTGTGGGAAGATTTAGAAGCGTCGATCTGTCCGTTAGTGTTCGATCGCACTTGGCCCGAGGGCGGCGATCGCGAAACCCGCCATCGCCGCAAAGATGGAACCGAAGTCGATGTCTGGCTCAAGCTGTCCCTCGTGAGCGGCTCGAACCAAGAAATTTTGGGTCTGTCGGCGATCGCGCGCAACATCACCGAACGCAAGCAAGCCGAACGCCAACTCGCCCGTCAAGCTGCCGCGATCGCCGCCGCCAGCGAAGGGATCGCGATCGTCGATGCCGAGCAGAAATACCTCTACCTCAACGAAGCCCACGTCAAGATGTTCGGCTACGACAGCGCCGCCGAACTGCTCGGCAAAAGCTGGCATCTGTTTTACGACCCCTCGGAAATCGATCGCCTCGCCGTCGAATTTATCCCCTTATTCGAGGGTCAGGGCGCGGCCCGAGTCGAGGCGATCGCCCGCAGTCGGGACGGTCGTCTCGTCCCTCACGAACTCTCGGTGACCCCACTCGACAACGGCGAGCGCTTGTGGGTCGTGCGCGACATCACCGAACGCCAACAAGCCCAAGCCGCCTTAGAACGCAGCCAGCGCTTCACCGAACAAATTGCCGAAACTTCTCCCCATTTAATTTATATTTACGATATCGTCGAAGAACGCAACGTCTACTGCAATCGCGAAATGGCCGCCATGCTCGGTTACCCCCCCGATCGCATCGGGGAAATGGGATCGGCCCTCTTACCCACGATCGTGCATCCGGAAGATGTCGAACGGATCGCCAGCCAATTGGAACGATTAAAACAGGCGCGGGACGGAGAAATTTTCGATGTTGAATATCGGGTCGCAGATGCGGCGGGACAATGGCGATCGCTCCTCGCTCGCGAAACGATTTTTCAACGGGGAACCGACGGCAAAATCGTTCAAATTATCGGGACGGCGATCGAGATTAGCGAGCTCAAACAAGTCGAGGCGACCTTGCGAAAGTACGAGCGCATTTTTGACGCCACCAACGACGCGATCGCCCTGGTCGTTCGCGAAGCGACGCCAACGGCGTATCGCCACTACACTTACGAATTAGTCAATCCGGCGTTTGAAAGCTTGCACGGCAAATCGAACGAGGAAATCGTCGGGTCGCGGGTCGTCGATCTCGTCGGCGAGGAGACCTTTGAGGAGATCGTCCGGGATAAGTTAGAGCGATGTTTGAGCGGGGAAACGATTTACTATCAAACCTGGTTTGAGTTTGCCCACGACGGACGGCAATTTATGAGCGTCACCTATTCGCCTTATGTGGATAGCAAAGGGGAGATCGTCGGCGCGGTCGCCAGCATCCGCAACGTGACCGCCCTCAAGCAAGCGAAAGAAGCGTTAGAACTGAGCGAATGCCGTTACGAACTGGCGACGCGGGCGGCTAAAGTCGGGATTTGGGAGTGGAATATAGAAACCGGGGAATTTTTTATCGATCCCAACGTAAAGGCGATTTTGGGGTACGAGGATGCAGAAATTGCCAACGATCGCCAAGTATGGTTGAGTCACGTGCATCCCGACGATCTCGACGGCGCGATCGCCGCCTCTCAAGCCCACCGCAACGGCGAAACCCCGGAGTTGATCCACGAACGCCGAATGCGCCACAAAGACGGTTCGACGCGCTGGATTTTAGTGCGCGGCACCTCGATCCGAGATCGCCACGGCAAGCCGATTCGCACGATCGGCACGGAAACGGAAATCACGGAACGCAAGGAGGCTGAAATCGCCCTGGCGCGGGCGAAAGAAGTGGCGGAAGCGGCGAATCACGCCAAAAGTTTATTTTTGGCGAATATGAGTCACGAACTGCGAACCCCCCTCAATGCCATTTTGGGCTTTACCCGCCTGTTAGAGCGCAGTGGGACGGCTTTGTCCCCGGAACAACAGGAATATTTGGCGATCGTCAGTCGCAATGGCGAGCATTTGCTGGCGTTGATCGACGATATTTTAGATTTCTCCAAAATTGAAGCGGGACATATCAGCTATCACGAAAGCGATTTCGACCTCTACCAGTTACTCGACGAGTTAGAGCGAACCTTCGAGTTAAAAGCGGCTCAAAAAGGCTTGCGCTTGTCTTTTGAGCTGGCCCCAGATTTACCCCCGTTCGTTCGCAGCGATCGCGTCAAATTGCGTCAAGTCGCCCTCAATTTACTCGGGAATGCGGTGAAGTTTACCCGCGCCGGGGAAATTGTCTTGCGGGCCCGTCCCCTCCCGTTCCCGGAAACGGCGGCGGCGGACGAGTGCGCGAATGGCGATCGTCGTCTGCTCGAATTCGAGATCGCCGATACCGGAGTCGGGATCGACCCGGAAGAACTCGATCGCCTCTTCAAACCGTTCGTACAAACTCAATCCGGTCTCAAGTCCGGAGAAGGAACCGGATTGGGACTGACGATTTCTTATAAGTACGTGCAGTTACTCGGCGGTACCCTGTCGGTACGATCCGAGCGCGATCGCGGCACCACCTTTACGTTTACGATCGCCGCCACCCCCTGCGAACGGGCGACGGGAGCCTCCGAAGTCCGCACCCGCCGGATCGTCTCTCTGGCGCCGAATCAGCCCCCCTACCGGATTCTCGTAGTAGACGACCGTTCCAGCAACCGCCTCGCCTTGGCAGATTGTCTGTCTCTCGTCGGCTTTGAAGTTGCCCAAGCGACGGACGGTTGGGAGGCGATCGCCCGGTGGGAAGCGTTGCGACCGCAAACGATCTTTATGGATTTGCGAATGCCCCACCTCGACGGTTACGAAGCCACCCGCGCCATCCGCCAACGTGCTGCCGCCTCGGATCCCCGGGGCGATCGCCCCCCGTTTCCCAAAATTATCGCCCTCACCGCCCATGCATTTGACGAGGAAAAACAACGGGCGATCGCCGCCGGGTGCGATGCGTGTCTCTCCAAACCCTTTCAAGAAGAACACATTTTTAACACCCTCTCAGAACATTTGGGAGTACGTTACCTTTATCAAGAGGAGCCTGTTGCAATTTCCGGCGATCGATCCTCTCCCAATACCTTGAGTGTCGAATTACTCCAACAACTCTCTTCCGGCGATCGCCTGGCCCTGCACGAAGCTATTTTGACGTTAGATCTCGACGCGATCTCCAAGGTCATGACGCACGTGGAGACCCAACACCCCGATCTCGCCCGCCTGTTACGCCGTTACATCGACCAGTTTGAATACCGCACGATTTTAAACTGTTTGGATGGTCTGATTTTCTGAGTTGACGTTCCCCGCCCAGTTCCCCGCCCAGTTCTCTGTCTATGACTTCCCGACCCCCCATTCCCCCCGATCGCAGCAAGATCTTGGTCGTTGACGACCTGCCGGACAACCTCCGCCTGTTGTCCGAATTACTGATCGATCGCGGTTACGAAGTCCGCATGGCACCGGAAGGCGAAATCGCCCTCGCCAACGTCACGCGCTTCGTTCCCGACTTGATTTTACTCGATATCAAAATGCCCGGTTTGAGCGGTTACGAGGTCTGCGCTCGACTGAAACAAAATCCTATAACCCGCGATATTCCGATTATTTTCTTGAGCGCTTTAAACGAAGTCGAAGATAAAGTTAAAGCGTTTAAAGTCGGCGGCGAAGATTATATTACCAAACCGTTTCAAGCCGAAGAAGTCATTGCTCGCATCGAGCATCAATTGGAAATTCGCTCGCTCCAACAGCAGATCGTCGCCCAACAAAAAGAACTCGAAGTTCACAATCACCGACTGCTCGATGAAATTGAGGAACGTAAAAAAGCGGAGGAAAAAGCTAAGTCCGCCCTGCAAGCCAAAAGCTTGTTTCTCGCCAACATGAGCCACGAATTGCGAACGCCTCTCAATGCGATTCTCGGATTCTCTAAACTGCTCGATCGCGCCTGCACCCTCAGCAGCGAAGAAAAAGAATACACCCAAATTGTCATCCAAAATGGGGAATATTTACTCTCGTTAATTAACGAAATTCTCGATTTATCTAAAATCGAAGCCGGACGGGCCACGCTCAATTTAACCGATTTCGATTTATATTGTTTCTTGTCCGACCTCAAAAATCTCCTCTCGATCCAAGCCCGTAAAAAAGGATTGCCCCTCGTTTTTGACTGCGGGTTCGACCTGCCCCAATATGTCAAAACAGATAAGGTCAAGTTACGACAAATTTTAATTAATTTACTCGGCAACGCGATTAAATTTACACAAACGGGTCGAGTCATTTTAAGAGTGAGATCCGTGAGTACTCCAGATACGGCCACCTGCGATCGCGATCGCTGTTTCTTAAATTTTGAAATTGAAGATACCGGGCCGGGAATTGCGAAGGAAGAACTCGAAAAACTGTTTCAAATTTTCGAGCAAACCGCCTCCGGTCGGCAAGCTCAAGAAGGAACGGGCTTGGGATTGGCGATCTCGCGATCGTTCGTCGAATTGATGGGTGGCGAAATTGATGTCAGTAGCGTCGTCGGTCGAGGGAGTATTTTTCGCTTTCAAGTTCCCGTCACCCCTTCGATCGCCCCCACTCGCCAACTCGACGGCGCCACCCGTTCCCCCGTCTCCGAGGAAGCGGCGATCGTCGGTTTGGCAGAGGGCGAACCCCTCTATCGCATTTTGATCGTAGACGATACCCGCGTCAATCGCTTGCTCGCGGCTAAATTGCTCGGCGATTTGGGCTTTGAAGTGAGAGAAGCCGATAACGGCAGTTCGGCGATCGCCGCCTGGTCGATCTGGCACCCCCATTTAATTTTGATGGACATGCGAATGCCCCAAATGGACGGCTATCAAGCCAGTCGTGAAATTCGCGAACGCGAACGCACGTTAGAGGGCGGCGATCGCACTAAAATTATCGCCCTCTCCGCCAGCGTCTTAGAAGACCGACGCGCCGATATTCTAGCCTGCGGTTGTGACGATTTCGTTCACAAACCCTTTGAAGAACGCGAACTATTGTTAAAAATTGCCGAACATTTAGGGCTTCGCTATGCCTACGCCGACGATCTCCCCCGTCATTCCAGTTCGGAGAACTCGGTTTTCACTGAATTGAAAACCTCGGATTTCGACGTCATGCCCCTCCAATGGCTGCGAGAACTGCATCAAGCGGCTTTAGCCCTCGACGATACCCGGGTTAAAGAACTGTTCGACGCCTTACCGGGCGATCGCCCCGATTTAGCCGCCAGCTTAAATCATTTAGTCGATAATTTCCGCCTCGATCGCATTGCCGAGTTAGCGCGATCGTGCATGAAACAAAAAATATAAACCCCCTGTTACCCACGGGGGCAATTGTTCGCACAATCACCCCCGATTCCGTCACTTCAGGCCGTCACGGCGACTTTTTCCGAAGGTCGTTGCCGCAGCAAGCCGTATTCCAACCCTTCGACGATCGCCTGATAGGACGCATCGATAATATTCGTCGAAACCCCTACCGTACTCCAGCGATCGACCCCGTTACTCGACTCGACCAACACCCGAGTTTTCGCCGAGGTTCCCGAGCTGCCGTCAATAATTCTCACTTTGTAGTCAGTCAGGTGAAAATCGCTCACCCGGGGGTAAAACGTCACCAGAGCTTTTCGCAAAGCCGCATCGAGAGCCGACACCGGGCCGTTGCCTTCTGCCGCCTCTAAAATATTTTGACCCTCGACGGTCACTTTGACCGTGGCCCAAGCGTGGGTCATTCCCGGCCCGCGATCGCAGTGAACCTTAAACCCTTGCAACTCGAACAAGTCGGGGCGATCGCCCATCACCTCGCGCATCAGCAGTTCAAAACTCGCCTCCGCCGCCTCGAACTGATAGCCTTCATTTTCCATCTCTTTGAGCTTTTGCAGCAGTTGGCGACAAGTGGGGTCGTTCTTGTGCAGGTCGATCCCGAAATTGCGCGCTTTCGCCAAAACATTGCTCATCCCCGCTTGCTCGGAAATCACGATCCGGCGGTGGTTCCCCACCGCTTCCGGGGAAATATGTTCGTAAGTGAGGGGGTTGCGCTGCACCGCCGACACGTGGATCCCGCCTTTATGGGCGAACGCCGAGAGTCCCACGAACGGGGCGCGCGAATCCGGGGCGAGGTTGGCGATTTCGCTGACAAAACGGCTAGTTTCGGTCAGTTTTTGCAACCGTTGCGGATCGAGGCAGTGATAGCCGAGTTTGAGTTGCAAGTTGGGGATCGCCGAACATAAATTAGCATTGCCGCAGCGTTCCCCGTAGCCGTCGATCGTCCCTTGTACCATCTCCACCCCTTCGAGAACGGCGGCGATCGCGTTGGCGACGGCAGTTTCGGAGTCGTTATGGGTGTGGATGCCAAACTTGAGATCCTCGCCACCGCGATCGCCCAAACGATCCATCACTTCCCGGCAAATCCGGGCGATTTCGTGGGGTAAGGTGCCGCCGTTGGTATCGCAAAACACCAGCCATTCGGCCCCGGCGGCGATCGCCGCGTCTAAGGTCTGCACCGCATAATCGCGATTGTGGCGATACCCGTCAAACCAATGTTCCGCATCGTAAATCACCCGACGTCCGCAGGATTTCAGGTAGGCGATCGTCTCGCCGATCATCGCCAAATTCTCCTCTAAACTCGTCTGCAACCCCTCGGTGACGTGCAGGTCCCAGGATTTCCCGAAAATCGTCACCCACTCGGTTCCGGCGGATAAAATTTCTTGTAACATCGGATCGTCGGCAGCTTTTTTCCCCGGACGCCGAGTGGAGCAGAAGGCCACCACTTGCGCCTGTTGCAAGGGTTCGTCTTTCAGCCGCCAGAAAAATTGAACGTCTTTCGGATTGGCCCCGGGCCACCCCCCTTCAATAAACGGGATGCCCAATTCGTCCAAGCGGCGGGCAATCCGCAATTTATCTTCGATCGACAGGGAAATCCCTTCGGCTTGAGAACCATCTCTTAAGGTGGTGTCGTAGATCCAAATCCGTTTCGAGGACTGTCCGCTCATTACGCTCATAATGGTTTAGCAAGTATCAATTCGGGTGTACGGCTCCGAGTTTTAAAGGTCTCGGTTTTCTGATTCCGGTTGGTTATGGGGTTTGGCGATCGCGCTTCAGCCTGCAGGCGTTCGGACTCCCCCCCCTAGGCGGCGGCAGGGTCGAGGTCGAATCGGAGTCGAGATGACAAGATCGCCAATTGAAAATGTCAGAATAAATAAAATAAATAATTGTTGTTTAAAGGGTGGTATCGATATGCCTCAAATCCAAGCTCAAGGAAAAACCATCGAATGCGATCGCGGGGCGAACTTGCGAAAGGTCCTGCTCGACCATGATGTCGAGTTGTACAACGGTCCGGCTAAAGCTTTTAACTGCCACGGCCTGGGAACCTGCGGGACTTGCACCGTTGAGGTTGAAGGAGAAGTCTCCGAAATGCAAGGACGGGAAAAAGCGAGGTTGTCCCTTCCTCCCCATTCTCCTACAAAAAACCGTCGTTTGGCCTGCCAAACCAAAGTTTTAGGGGATGTCAAAGTGAAAAAATATAACAAGATGTGGGGACAAGGAGACGAAACGCTCTGGACCGAACGGGGTTGAGTGCGATCGCCTCGGGACGGGTCGGCAACGGATGCGGCTCGTCCCGGAGCGCCCCTGGGGGGGGTGCGAGTTCCTCTCCCAAGTTACGAAATTTTCTTGGGCATTTCTCTAATTGTTAAAGTAATCTTCGGGATTGGATTGTTCCCCGATCGCCTTTCCCCGATCGATTTTTATATTTGATAGGTTTGATGACTACTCAAAGCGATATTCTCGCGATCGGCGGCGGCATTATCGGCCTGTCGGTCGCGATCGAACTGAAATTGCGCGGCGCCAATGTCACCGTTTGCTCCCGTTCGTTCCAGGAAGCGGCGACCCACGCGGCGGCGGGAATGCTCGCGCCTCAAGCGGAGGCGATCGCCCATCGGGCCTTGTTCGACTTCTGCCTCCAGTCGCGATCGCTCTATCCGGAATGGATCGCCAAACTCGAAAACCTCACGGGACTCTCTGCCGGATATTGGCCCTGCGGGATCCTCGCCCCGGTTTACGAAGGGGGCATCGGCGATCGGGATGCGGGCCTCGGCCCCAACGACGCGGACCCTCCCGCCTACTGGCTCGATCGCGACGCCATCCGGTTACACCAACCGGGTTTGGGTCCCGAGGTCGTCGGCGGCTGGTGGTATCCCGAAGACGGACAGGTAGACAGTCGCGCCCTCGCTCAAGTGCTGCTCGGAGCGGCTCGCGAATTGGGGATCGACCTGCGCGAGGGGGTCACCGTGGAGGCGATCGCCCAAGATCGGGGACGGGTCAGCGCCGTTTACACCAATATCGGCCCGTTGCGCGCCGATCGCTACGTACTGACCGCCGGAGCCTGGAGTAACGCCCTCTTACCGATCCCGGTGTCTCCCACCAAAGGACAAATGCTCTCGGTTCGGGTTCCCCAAGCCGAAGCCGCCCAGCATTTACCCCTCCAGCGCGTCCTGTTCGGCCCGCAGACCTACATCGTTCCCCGACGCAATGGCAAAGTGGTCGTCGGGGCCACCAGCGAGGACGCCGCCTTTACGCCGGGCAATACCCCCGAAGGCATCCACACCCTGCTTTCCCGGGCGATCCGCCTCTATCCCGCCTTGAAAGATTGGGCGATCGAGGAATTGTGGTGGGGGTTCCGACCCGCCACCCCGGACGAGTTGCCTTTAATCGGCCCGAGTCGCTGCGAAAATTTGACCTTGGCGACGGGTCACTATCGCAACGGGGTGTTACTCGCTCCCGCTACCGCCCGGGCGATCGCCGATTATCTCTGCGACGATCGCCGCGATCCCCTCCTCGATGCCTTCGATCCCCGCCGTTTCGACCTGCCCTCTACCCCGCATTCTCCTGCAATGACGAGCGCTTTAACCTACCCTTCCCCCAGTTCCCCCCGCCCGGATCGAGAAACTGCCGAGACCCTCTTACACCGCTTGGACGACCCCGTGGCGATCGCCGGAAAAACTTTCCGATCCCGCTTGATGACCGGAAGCGGTAAATATCGCACCGTCGAAGAAATGCAGCGCAGTATCGCCGCCAGTCGCTGCGAAATCGTCACCGTCGCCGTCCGTCGGGTCCAAAATAACGCCCCCGGTCACGAAGGCTTGGCGGAGGCGATCGACTGGCAAAAGATCTGGATGTTACCCAATACCGCCGGATGCCAGACCGCCGAAGAGGCTATCCGCGTCGCTCGTTTGGGTCGCGAAATGGCGAAGATTTTAGGACAGGAAGACAACAATTTTGTCAAGTTAGAGGTGATTGCCGATCCCAAATACTTGCTCCCGGATCCGATCGGCACTCTCAAAGCGGCGGAACAGTTGGTGAAAGAAGGGTTTGCGGTTTTACCCTATATCAATGCGGACCCGATCCTCGCCAAACATTTAGAAGAGGTCGGCTGTGCTACGGTCATGCCTCTGGGATCGCCGATCGGTTCGGGCCAGGGGATCGAAACTGCCGCCAATATCCGCATTATTGTCGAAAATGCCAAGATCCCCGTGGTCGTCGATGCGGGGATCGGCGTCCCTAGCGAAGCGGCCCAAGCGATGGAAATCGGCGCCGATTTCGTCTTGATCAATAGCGCGATCGCCCTGGCTAAAAATCCCCCCGCCATGGCTTGCGCGATGGCGAACGCCGTCGAAGCGGGCCGCCTCGCCTACCTGTCCGGTCGCATTCCGGTACAGGGGGGGGCGAGTGCCAGTTCGCCGTTGACGGGAATGGTCGGTCAGTAGGGAGTCGGGAGCCGGAAGTTGTAATTTTCCGGCTCCCATACATTCTTAAATAACCATAAAATGATATAATCGTTTCCATCATTTGGTAGAGTATTCGTAGTCGTAGGTAAAAAGACTGAGGATTTAACATAATGCCCTATAGCAAAGAAGAAGGTGGATTGCTCAATAACTTCGCGACCGAGCCGAAGATGTACAAGGCCGAACCGCCGACGAACAAACAGAAACGCAACTATGCGATTCAAGCGGTGTTGGCTTTATTGCTCGTAGGAGGCTTAGTCGTGGTAGCCCTGTCCGTATCGGGGGGGGCTAGCTAGGGACGCGCTTCAGGACTAGCGAACGAAAGTTAGAGTCTGTCTACCTTTCTCAACTGAAAAGCCAGGTATCCAAGTAGGGATGACCTGGTTTTTTTAACCCCCGAAATCGGACGGGGCGATCGCCTGTAAGTCTTTTCAATTGAGGCGTTCGCGCAGCATCTGCCTTGCACGATCGCGGCAATTCCTCCTGAAGTTTTAGGGAAAGCTTGGAAAAGTAAATTGAAATATGAAGCGCTAATTTGGAAAGTTTGTTAGTCGCTGACTTCGCCGCTTCTTCCGCTCCTGTTAGCATGGTTGTAACAGAAATTCCTTCCCAAAAAGTTTTGGGTTCAAATCGGCAAATCTACAAGCAGCTCCAGTTAGCACTGAAGCTAGGTTTGCGCCGTCAAGTGTTTGTGGCGGTGTGCGATGACTTGCGTCTGCGCGATCGCATCGTCCGCCGTTTAGAAGCAGATTTACAAATCCCCGATGAGTTCAGAGCAAGTCAAGCCGTCGGTCGCACGACACCTCAAGGGCAATCCTTTGTCAGCTTGCAAATCGACGCCAACCACCCCAATCCCTTCGAGCGCATTCGCGAGTGGTTTCGCGAACGGGATGGGAGTGGCGGCCCCTTGCCGAGTTTTCAAATTGTAGGAGTCGAACACTTGACCCGAGCGACTCCGGCGGTACAGTGGAGTTTTCTCAACGGACTGGAAGAAATCGAGGACGACGAACTCGGCGACGGACTCGATCCGGTCGGCGAGTGTACGGTGCTGCTGTGGGTGTCGCGTCCGTGGTGCCATACGATCGAGCAGTCGGCGCCGGACTTTTGGCGCTGTCGGACGGGGGTATTCGAGTTTGAGGGAGAACCGACCCCGGTATTGTATTGGGAACCGGGACAAGACGATCGCCCCCGACAACAACCCGAACCCGAACAACGCCGAGAGCACGATGTAACGCCGTCGAGTTTCCCAAAGCAGTCCGAAGGCGCGAAGGTGATGACGGAAAAGGGCGTTCGCGAAGCGTCTCCCCAGGAGAATCGCGTCGGGTCTGTGGAACAGAAGCGCCCGTCCGTGGCGACCCAGACCGTGGGGGAAAGGCAAACGGCGATCGCCCTCAAAGCGAGTCAAACGGGTGTAGAAGCTACGACACTCGCCCCTCGGAAGCGAGAGGAGTCTCAAGAGCAAACGACCCCGACATCGAGCAGCATTCCCGATGTTTTGATCGAATTAGTGTTAGCCACTGCCGAATCCTTGGGGCGATCGCACCCGAACGACCTGGAAGCGGAAGCGAACGGCAGTTTTCCGCCCTTGCAACTGCTGCAACAAATCGAAGAATTGCACCTGCAACGGGCCGATCGCGGGGAATTGGCGGCGGCTTATCTGAATTTGGGGAATTTTTACCGAAATTTACTCGAAAGCGGCCAAGTTGAACAGGCGATCGCCCAAGGGAGTACGGCGAATGTCGCCCCGGAAGCCTTACCCCAATGCTTGATGGTAGCGATTTTGACCTACGAGCAAGTGCTGCAGTTCCTGGAACCGGAAGCGGCGGTCGGGGTGGAATTGGCGAATGATTTAGGAAACTTTTACTGGATGCTGTCGCGCTACAGCAGCGACTTAGAAGAAAAGCATTTTAATTTAGAACGGGGGATAGCAGCGTATCGGCAAGGGTTGAAGCGGATCGATCCGGTGCGACAGGGCGAAGCGTGGGGGATGATTCAGAATAACTTAGGCGCGCTGTACGGGGAACTGGCGCGCGATCGCGATCCGGTAGAAAACCTCGAAAAAAGTATCGCCGCGTATTGCCAAGCCTTAGAGCAGCGTCGGGTGCAAATGGAAGCGGGAGACGAGCGAGCGGGTCGGCGCTACAGTGCCACCCAGAATAATTTAGGAACCGCTTATTGGAATTTAGCCCAACATCGGCAGCCTGCGCGACATCTGAAAGAAGCGATCGCCGCCTATCAGGAAGCCTTGGCCTATTACAGCGCCGAGAAGCAGCCCCTAGATTATGCGATGATTCAGAATAACTTGGGGACGGCGTACTGGAATTTAGCGCAATACGAACAGCCCAAAGATCACTTAATGCTGGCGATCGCCGCCTATCAAGTGGCGCTAACTTACCGGACGCCGGAACAGATGCCCCTCGCCTGCGCCGCCACCCAAAATAATTTAGGAACCGCCTATTGGCATTTGGCGAACCATTCCCAGCGAGAACCGGAGGCGAGAGCGCAATTTTTAGACCGGGCAATCGCCGCGTACCGAGGGGCGATCGAGAATATCCACAGCGCGATCGGTTCCGAAGAAGCCCTCAGTCCCGTTCCGATTCGGGGCTTACCCTTCGATCGCTTTGCGACTTACAATAACTTAGGTTTGGCCCATTACCAACGGGTTGCCGACGGGATGCCCCTCGCCGATCCCGACGAGCGATCGCCCCACCTGGAAGCCGCCCTCGACGCCCACCTGCAAGCCCTCGCCGGAAGTGGCGATCGGCCCGAATTAGCGAAAACCGCCTTGGCTTATGTCGTGCAGACGATTCGGGCCTTTTACAAATATTTCGGCATTCAAGGTCAGAGCCGCGCCCTGTCCAAAGTGCCGGCCCACCTGCTTTCCGAGATCGTCGGACGGCTATGAGTTCCCAGGAGAATCGCGGCTCCCCCCTCCCACGATCCCGCTAACAATGTCAAAATTAAAAACAAAACGCGATCGAATCGCGCGATCGGGTTCGATGTCATGTTACACCTGGAAAATCAAGCCCCTAAAGCTATCAATTTTTGGAATTTCAGTGCGTGAGTGTTTCACCTACCTTGTCAGAAATCGACCTCAAACGTTTATTTCCCTTTCCCCTCGATGACTTCCAAAGGCAAGCGATCGCGGCCTTAGAAGCCGGACGCTCGGTGGTCGTCTGCGCCCCGACGGGTTCGGGAAAAACCCTGATCGGCGAATATGCCATCCATCGCGCCTTGCACCGCAACGGGCGCGTCTTCTACACCACTCCGCTCAAAGCGCTCTCGAATCAAAAATATCGAGATTTTCGCGAGCAGTTTGGCGATGAGAATGTAGGACTGCTGACCGGAGATCTGTCCATCGAACGGGACGCACCGATCCTGGTGATGACGACGGAAATTTTCCGCAACATGCTCTACGGCACCTCGATTGGCGCTGTCGGTACCTCCCTCAACGGCGTCGAAGCAGTCGTCCTCGACGAATGCCACTACATGAACGACCGCCAACGGGGAACCGTGTGGGAAGAATCGATCGTCTACTGTCCGCCGGAAATTCAACTGGTGGCCCTCTCGGCGACGGTCGCCAACAGCGAGTTACTGACTCGCTGGATTTCCCACGTTCACGGGCCGACGGAGCTGATTTACTCGGACTTTCGCCCGGTTCCCCTTCAGTTCCACTTTATTTCCAGTAAGGGGATGTTTCCCCTGCTCAAAGCGCCTAAAAATGGCAAGAAAGCGACGGAAATCAACCCCCGGATTAAATCGTTCGGCAAAGGGCGCCAAGGGCGCAAGGAAGAACCCGCCCTGTCCTTCGTGCTGTCCGAGTTGGAGCAACGACAAATGCTTCCGGCGATTTATTTTATTTTCAGTCGTCGCGGGTGCGATCGCTCCGTCGAAGCGGTCGGCGATTTGTGTTTGGTGACGCCGGAAGAAGCCCGGGAACTGCGATCGCGCGTCGGGCAGTTTTTGGCGCGCAACCCGGAAGCGGAACGGGCCGGACAACTCGAACCGCTCTTGCGCGGAATTGCCGCCCACCACGCCGGAATTCTGCCCGCCTGGAAAGGGTTAGTGGAAGAACTGTTTCAAGCGGGATTGATTAAAGTGGTGTTCGCCACGGAAACCCTCGCCGCCGGGATTAATATGCCCGCGCGCACGGCGGTGATTTCGAGCTTGTCGAAGCGAACCGACGACGGACATCGCCTGCTCAAAGCCTCGGAATTCTTGCAAATGTCCGGACGCGCCGGACGGCGGGGAATGGACGAGCGCGGTCACGTGGTGACGGTGCAAACGCGCTTTGAAGGGGCGAAAGAGGCGGCTTTTTTGGCGACGGCCCAAGCGGATCCCCTGGTCAGCCAGTTTACGCCGAGTTATGGCATGGTTCTCAATCTGCTGCAAACCCACAGTTTGGAGGAAACGAAAGAGCTGGTCGAGTCGAGTTTCGGGCAGTTTATTGCGAATTTGCACTTGCAGCCCCTCGTGGAGGAAGTGTCGCAACTGAAAGAGGAATATCGCCAGCTTGCGAGCCAAGTGGCCCAGGTGGACGAGGACGATATTCAGAGTTACGAGAAGTTGCGCGCTCGCTTGCGCGAAGAAAAGCGACTGTTAAAGATTCTTTGGGATCAGGCGATCGAAACCAGCGCCCAAACAGCCCGCGAAGCGTTACCCGCGATCGCCCCGGGAGCGATTTTGAGTTTGAAAGGGCCCAACGTCCGCACGAAAGATCCGGTGATGGCGGTGTTGGTCGCTACGGCCCCGAGTCCGGGTCAAGCGCCGTATTTGATTTGTTTGGGGGAGGACAATCGCTGGTACGTGGTTTTGTCTACGGACGCGATCGCCATTAACGGCGAATTCCCGAATTGGCAGGAGGTCGGTCAAACGATACTTCCCGGCGAGATCGCCTTCAAACCGGGTCAGTCTCGCAAAGGAACGGCGGAAACGGCGGAAATTGCCCGTCAGATTTCGGCGAGCGCCGAACCGCTCTATTTCGCGGAAGTGGAAGCGCAACAACAGCGCATGAAGGCGGTAGAAGTGCAGTTAGAACAGCATCCCCTCAATCGGTGGGGATCTCCGGGAGCGCTGTTTAAGTCGTTAAAACGACAGAAGAAACTCGCCAGCGAGATTCGCAAGCTCGAAAAACAACTCGATCGCCAATTGGGCGATCGGTGGGGAGAGTTTCTCAATTTAATCGATATTTTAGTTGAGGTCGGCTGTTTGAAGGCGTCCAACGCCGAACCGGACGCGGAAGACGACAATCCCGTGTTTGAAGTGACCGCCATGGGCGAAAGTGCGGCGGCTATTCGCGGCGATAACGAGCTATGGTTGGGATGGGCGGTGCGATCGGGCTTGCTCGACCACGTCGATCCCCACCATTTAGCGACGGTGGCGGCGGCGTTGGTAACGGAAGTCTCCCGCCCGGATACCTGGACGAATTACGGTCTGTCTCCGGCTGTGGAAGCGGTGTTGGGGCAATTGCAAGGACTGCGGCGACAGTTGTTTCAACTGCAACGACGCCATCAGATCGCTTTTCCGATTTGGCTCGAACGCGAGCCGATCGCCTTGGTCGAGCAGTGGGCTCTCGGGGTGGAGTGGAACGAGCTGTTTGAGAATACCAGCTTGGATGAAGGGGATATCGTCCGGATTTTACGCCGGACTTTGGACTTTTTATCTCAGATTCCCCACGTTCCTCATATTTCCGAATCGTTGCGGATCAATGCGTATCGCGCGATGGCGTTAATCGATCGCTTCCCGGTCAACGAATCGATCGAGTAGGGATCGGGGCCGAGCGATCGCAGCCGTTTCCCGTTGGTTGGAGTAATGAGCATTGCGAAGGGGTTTTATGGGAGATCGCCTCAATATCTTACGAGTTTTGCTACCCAAGGCGATCGACGGTCGCGCCAAACCCCAGGCGGCGATCGCCATTCTGGCGATCTCGATCCGGGCGAGTGCGATTCTAGTTCCCGCGATCGCGATCGCCCGCCCTCAAGCGTCACGCCCCACCGTAGAAAGACGCTTGAGCGAATTGACCCAAAATTCCGATTTAGTCCTCGGCGTGGTTCGCAGCCCCGAAAATGAGGGGCAATGGCCCGAGATCGACCGCCGCATTCGCCAAGCAGGTTTGGTTTATCGCCCGATTGCCCTCGATCGCCTTCGTCAAGAAGTCGAAAATTCCGGGGTCAACTTGTTACTGCTGCCCAATCTCTCGACCTGGAGCGGCGAGCAAGTTTTAGAACTCGAAGCGCTGATGAGTTCCGGGATTCGGGCGATCGTCACCGGACGCCTCGGCGAGAACTCCTCTCCCGGCGTCCGCCAAGCCCTGCGATCGCTCGTCGGCGCCTATTGGGAACGCTCCCTCCCCCAACCGGGCACCATGCAACGGATCCCCTGTCGCACCGAGGCCCTCTGTCCCGCCAAATGGATTCCCGCCAACACCTCCGACGCGACCCTCCCCGGCGGTATTTTAAGCGCCACCGACTTTAACGCCCAAGCCATGGCAACCTGGATCGGGACCGACGCCGCCCCCGCCGTCATGATCTCCGATCGCGCTACAGTGTTCGGGTGGCAGTGGGGAACGACCCCCAACGCCGAATTCGATACCGCCTGGTTGCGCGCCACCCTCGTACAGATGCAAGCCAACAGCCCCCCACAGTTCCAAAACAATCCGCCGCCGCCACCGCCACCGACCGCCGCTCCACCGCCACCGACCGCCGCTCCACCGCCACCGACCGCACCGACTCCGCCTCCACCCCCCGAATCCCCTCGCCGAGAGCGGACTTTACCCTATTTTCCAGAGAATTCAAACTCGGGCGCTCTCTAGAGCGATCGATAGTTAGTTTTTTGTGCAAAAATAATTGTGAGTATTTTAAATATATTAAATTTTAATACATTATATTAACAATTTTATCCAGAAATTCCTTTGTTGTGTTGTCGTAACACTAAAGCTAAAGCATATTTGATGTGAGATAAAAATAATTGACAGGCGATCGCGCAGCGTCTCCGATCGCGCAGCGTCTCCCAGCCTAGCCTACGGCAAGCCTCTTCGCGTCTACGGCATGGCTTCGCTAGCACGCTGAGCGACTCCAAAGGAGTCAGGAGAATCGCCCATTTTTTATCGCTTTCTGTATAAATTTCCCGTTCCCCCTTGCCTCTCCAGTCGAGTGGAGGCTTTATCCTCAAAACAAGCCGCACGCGACAGCATATTTTGAGGAACGAACCATGAAAACCCAACATTTAAAACTGCAAGGGATGGGGTGCGCCTCCTGCGCGCGCACCATCGAAGACGCCATTCGCAACGTTTCCGGCGTCAGCGACTGTCAAGTTAACTTTGGCATGAGTCAGGGAAAAGTCGAATACGATCCCCGAAAAACCGATTTAGAACACATCCAACACGCCGTTTCCGAAGCTGGGTATAGCGCCGAACCCCTCGACGACGATAACCCCTCCGGCGATAGCGAACGAGATGCAAGAGAAAGCGAAGAACGAGACTTAAAACGCAAAGTCCTCCTCGGAAGTACCATCAGCTTAATTCTGATTGTCGGTTCCCTTCCGATGATGACCGGGTTATCCTTACCGATTCCCATGTGGATGCACGACCCCTGGTTGCAATTCGTCCTCGCTACCCCGGTCTTATTTTGGTGCGGAAAAGGCTTTTTTGTAGGTGCTTGGAAAGCCTTTAAACGTCATGCGGCTGATATGAACACCTTAGTTGCACTGGGAACGGGAGCCGCTTATTTCTATTCTTTATTTATCAGTTTATTCCCCAGTTTTTTGCGATCGCAAGGCTTGAACGTTGAGGTTTACTACGAAGCGGCAGCCGTCGTGACTACCTTAATTTTAGTCGGGAGAATGCTCGAAAACCGCGCGCGCGGTCAAACCTCCGAAGCGATTCGCAAACTGATGGGATTGCAAGCGAAAACTGCACGAGTAATTCGCAACGGCGAACAACAAGATATTCCCATCGAAGACGTGCGCGTCGGCGATACCATTGTCGTCCGTCCTGGGGAAAAAATCCCCGTGGATGGAGAAATTGTCGAAGGATCTTCCGCCATTGACGAATCGATGGTCACCGGGGAACCGATTCCCGCTCAAAAATCGGCGGGAGATCAAGTCATTGGCGCGACGATTAATAAAAGCGGAAGTTTTAAATTTAAAGCCTCTCGGGTCGGGAAAGATACCGTCTTATCTCAAATTGTCAAACTCGTGCGCGAAGCGCAAGGATCGAAAGCTCCCATTCAACGGTTAGCCGATGAAGTTACCGGGTGGTTTGTTCCGGTGGTCATTGCGATCGCGATCGCGACTTTTGTGGTCTGGTTTGACATCATGGGGAACTTTACCCTCGCCTTAATTACCACCGTCGGCGTGTTAATTATAGCCTGTCCGTGCGCCCTCGGTTTGGCGACGCCGACATCGATTATGGTCGGCACCGGAAAAGGAGCGGAAAACGGGATTTTAATTAAAGGTGCCGATAGTTTAGAACTGGCGCATAAAATCAATACGATCGTTCTCGATAAAACCGGAACGTTAACCCAAGGGAAACCGACGGTTACCGATTATGCTACCGTTAATGGAACGGCGAATCGAAACGAAATTAAATTATTACGATTGGCGGCGGCAGTTGAAAATAATTCCGAGCATCCGTTAGCGGAGGCGATCGCGGAATATGCGAAGTCCCAAGGGGTAGAAATGCCTTTCCCCGATGTAGAAAACTTTGAGGCAATTTCGGGAATGGGGGTTCGGGGAACGGTGAGCGATCGCCTAGTGCAGATTGGCACCCAATCTTGGATGGAAGAATTAGGGATTAATGTCGATGGCTTGAAATCAAAAGGTGAACAATGGGAAGAAGCCAGTAAAACCACCGCATGGATTGCCGTTGATGGCGAATTAGAAGGGGTATTTGGAATTGCGGACGCCCTCAAGCCCGCTTCCGCCAAAGCCGTGCGTAAATTACGCAAAATGGGACTGGAAGTGGTGATGCTGACTGGAGATAACCGCCATACAGCGCAGGCGATCGCCCGGGAAGTTGGCATCGATCGCATTTTTGCACAAGTCAAGCCCGATGAAAAATCCCAAAAGGTCAAACAATTACAAGAAGAAGGCAAAATTGTGGCGATGGTCGGCGATGGGATTAATGACGCGCCAGCGTTAGCCCAGGCCGATGTAGGAATGGCGATCGGAACGGGAACGGATGTGGCGATCGCCGCCAGCGATATTACCCTAATTTCTGGCGATTTGGGGGGCATCTTTACCGCGATTCAACTCAGCCGCGCGACGATGAAAAATATCCGCCAAAATCTCTTTTTTGCGTTCGCTTACAATACGGCGGCTATTCCGATCGCCGCCGGAATCTTTTATCCGATTTTTGGATGGCTGCTCAATCCAATTATCGCCGGAGGTGCAATGGCGATGAGTTCGGTGTCTGTGGTCAGTAATGCGTTAAGATTGCGGAATTTTACCATTTCTAATTAAGTTCAGTTGATGGAGATAGAGCGAAAATAAAACATCTCAAAACCGATCGAAGAGAAAGGAGAAAATATGAGTCAGTTAATCGTCAGATCTTGTAAATTTTTAGTTGCTAGTTTGGCGATCGTCCTAATGGTCTCTACGGGAGAAGTATTGGCGGAGAAGTCGGGCAGTTCTTCCGAGCAAAGTCAGTTTGAAAAAATCGAACAACCTTGGCAAATCAAGGGAGGGGTGACCTTACTAGGAGTCGGATTAATTGGTTTGGAGTTATGGTGGTTTTTGTTTTCTAAAACTCAAGCGAAGGAGGCGCGGCGCGATCGCGAAATCCAAGAAGTTGAAATTATTGTCGATGGCGGATACAATCCCGATCGCATTCGCGTGCGGGTCGGCGAACCCGTGCGGATTAATTTTTTAAGAAAAGACCCGAGCAGTTGTTTGGAAAGGGTGATTATTCCCGATTTCCAAAAAGCTGTAGATTTATCTCTCAATCGACGGACTTCTGTAGAGTTTACGCCGGAAGAAGCGGGGGACTATTCTTTTCATTGCGGAATGAATATGTTTCGCGGGGCGATTGAAGCTCGTCAGTCTTCTTGAAAAGCGTCTTCGCCAATTTCCTAAATTTAATGCTTGATGGATTTCGAGTTAATTTTGGGGGATTGGCGAAACCGATCGCGGGTTGAATTTGAAAGAGATTAAGGGGGAGGGGAAAAGAGTTTAAAAGATAGAACGGTTAATTTTTGAGGCTTTGGCGCGATCGCCTCTGAAACAGCCGACTAAAATATCTGTAAAATCAACACATCTGTTATTAATACTTTTCGTCAATCTAAAATCTAAAATCTAAAATCTAAAAATCCCCTAGAGCCATTGCCACAAATGCCATTCCCCTTTATCCTTATTGAGTTGGGGAAAGGGGGAATCCAACCAACGAGGGAATGCGTCATTTCCCTAAGATAGACGGGAAAGCGGATCGACTCCAGACTCGCCATTTTTAACCGTTCGTAGCCGTTGGCGCGCCCAAGCGAGGCGAATTGGCGGCTCGTCGGGGAGAAATTGGACTGTATTCGAGTCGAGTTTTGGGGTTTCAACCCGTTTTTGTCGATTCATCGGCGAATAACTCGTCAGCGATCCGTCAAACTCATTGCTGTGGGGGGTCAATCCCCTAGTCTTGGCAAGCGATCGCGCCAAATTATTTCTAGCAGGATCGGTGGGTGCGACTTTATCGGCAAAGTGACTTTAAATCAAGCGGTTCTAGCAGTACCATACTTTTTCGATTGGCTGCGACCGTCCGCGATCGCGCGGAATCGTGCTTAACTGTTTTTGCCTGACCTTGGCAGTGTCGTTAGAGTGCTCGTCAAACCAGAAACTTATGCGAACTTTTCGTCTTTTGATGGTTTTGGGAATGACCAGTGTTGTTTCCTTAAGCCAGATGCGCCCGAGTTTATCCCAACCGCCGTCTCAGTTGCAACCGGAAGACGGCGAACTATCTGACTCGGGGGTTCCCAGCGCCACTGTCGAATCGGATTCCCGAGAAGATGCACTCACGCCTTCGGCGGATAGTCAGATCCAAGGGAGTGGGAACGGAACGGAAAATGCGATCGCCTCCCCAGGAAGGATCGATCCGTTTACCGACGCAGCGTCCACGGTTATCGGTCAATTTGCGCCGGGTGGGGCGACGGGAAGTCGGGAAGGTGCGCCCCCGGAATATCTCGATCCGAGTACCAATCCACTGTTGTATCCGACGGAAGCGCAGGAGGTGGAAATCGTCGGGACGCAACCGTTGACCTTAACGCAGGCGATCGAATTAGCGCGCCGGAACAATCCCGATTTACAAGAAGCGTTACTCAATTTCGAGCGATCGCAAGCCGCTTTGCGAGAAGCGCGGGCCGCACTCTATCCCAATTTACAACTGCGATCGAATTTAACCCATGCCGATTCGTCCCAAACCGAATTGAGTAACGAACGCCAGCGCGATTTATTCGGCGACAACGCCACCGAACAGGATGACAGTACGACCTCGTTGGAAGGCACCGTCGAACTGAGTTACAACCTCTACACCTCCGGGCAACGTCCGGCTCAAATTCGGGCGGCGGAAGAACGAGTGCGCCTCAACGAACTCGAACTCGAACGGATTGCGGCGCAGTTGCGTTTCGACGTGACCGATGCCTATTACAACCTGCAAGAAGCGGACGACGCAGTTCGCATTAACCGTTCGGCGGTAGACAGTTCCCAACAAAGTTTGCGCGACGCCGAAGCCAGAGAACGGGCCGGGGTGGGGACGCGCTTCGACGTGTTGCGGGCCCGAGTGCAGTTGGCGAACTCGGAACAGGATTTGACGCAATCGCTGTCCCAACAACGGATCCGACGCCGGGAGTTAGCGCAAATTTTGAATATTCCCCAATCGGTGGACGTGTCGGCGGCGGATGAGGTGGAAATTGCAGGGCTGTGGGAGTTGTCGTTAGAGGAAAGTATTATCCGGGCGTTTCAAAATCGCGCCGAACTCGAACAGCAGTTAGTGCAACGGGAGATTAACGAACAGCAACGGCGCGCGGCCCTGGCGGCCCTCGGACCGCAAGTGAGTTTGTTTGCGAATTACAATGTCATCGATATTTTTGACGACGACCAGGGCTTGGCGGACGGTTACGCCCTCGGGGCGCGCTTGCAGTGGAATTTGTACGATGGGGGCGCGGCGAAAGCGCGGGCGGCCCAGGAAGAGAAGAATATCGAGATTGCGGAAAATCGGTTTACGTCCCAGCGCAATCAAATTCGGACCCAGGTGGAGCAGGCGTATTATAATTTGCAGTCGAATTTTAGGAATATTCAAACGGCGAATATTGCGTTAGACCAGGCGCGAGAAAGTTTGCGGTTGGCCCGGTTGCGGTTTCAAGCGGGGGTGGGCACTCAAACGGAGGTACTCGATGCGGAAACGGAGTTAACGCGGGCGGAAAATAACCGCTTGCAGGCGATCGTCCGCTATAACCGGGCGTTGGCGTCGATGCGGCGCTCGATTACGAATCTTGACGATCCCTATCGCAGCGATCGCCCTTCGGCGGAGCCTTAAGGGGAGCGATGGCGGGGCGATCGCGGCGGGATCGTTCAAAAATTGTAATTTTTCGTAATAAAATGCCTTTGGGGTAACATAAAACCCGACGGGCAACCTGCCACGGATTCCCTGGCGGCAGTTGTCGCGCGCGATCGCGGTGGGGATGGGGTGATACCGTTGCCGAGAACGAAACGGGGAAAGGGCGATCGCCCTCGTGCCGTTCGAGGGTCAATGACGAAGCAGTAAAAGGAATAGAGGAATCCCGATGCCGAATATTAAATATGTCAATGAGGATAAAGAAATCGTCGTCGCCGACGGTGCCAACCTGCGTTTAAAAACGCTGGAAAATAACATCGACCTGTATAAGTTTGTCGGTAAAATGATGAACTGCGGCGGCTACGGACAATGCGGCACCTGCGTGGTGGAAATTGTCGAAGGAATGGAGAATCTTTCGCCGCGTACCCCGGTGGAAAATCAGAAATTGAAGAAAAAGCCGGAAAACTACCGTCTGGCCTGTCAGACCTTAGTAAACGGCCCGGTGAGTGTCAAAACCAAGCCCTAAGTGGTGGCGGCGATCGGGCGATCGCGCCGCTTAGAAGTCGGTCGAGTGAGCTGGGGGCGATCGCCGTTCCCGAGTCCGAACCCGGTCGCCAAAAATGATATTCTAATCTTATTGATTTTGAAATTTAGATAGAAGCGGAGTTCTATGGAAGTTAACGATCTAGGTTTTGTGGCTAGCATCCTTTTCGTGTTAGTTCCTGCGGTATTTTTGCTCATTTTGTACATCCAAACGGCTAGCCGACAAAGCAATTAAAGATCGGGCGAGGCGATCGCGTAGCGACTCCGGAGGAGGATCGCGCGATCGTTTATTCCGATATTCCAAACGCTCCGGGTTTTTTCCTATGGCAAACCCGGAGCGTTTGTCGTTTGAAGTTAGAAGCTCCTGGCGAACTCCGAGGGGTCGTTGCGTGCGATCGAGAGTTGCCTAAAATAGTTACCTTAACCCCTAAGTATATTTCATCATGACTACCGTTCGTGCTTATGCGGCCCGCGAACCCAAGGGCAAACTAGAACCGTTCGCTTACGAACTCGGACCGTTAGACCCGGAAGGAGTCGAGATCGAGGTCGAGTATTGCGGGATCTGTCATAGCGATCTGAGTATGCTCAATAACGATTGGGGGATGACCGAATATCCCTTTGTTCCGGGACACGAGGTGGTGGGGAGAGTCGCGGCGATCGGGTCTCAAGTCACGACCTTGCAAATCGGTCAACGAGTCGGTCTCGGTTGGTTTTCCCAATCGTGCCGGACGTGCGAATGGTGTATCTCCGGAGAGCAAAACCTTTGTGCGAGTGCGGAAGGGACGATCGTGGGACGCCACGGCGGCTTTGCCGATCGCGTCCGGGCCCATCGAGATTGGGTTTTCCCCCTCCCCGAGGGTCTCGATCCCGAAACAAGCGGGCCGCTTTTTTGCGGGGGGATTACCGTTTTCAATCCGATCGTGCAATGTGGGGTCAAAGCCAGCGATCGCGTCGGTATTATCGGGATCGGCGGCTTGGGTCACATGGCGATCCAATTCTTTCGCGCCTGGGGATGTGACGTGACCGCCTTCTCCAGCAGCGCGGACAAAGAAGCTGAAGCTCGGGAGATGGGAGCCAACCATTTTGTCAATTCCCGGGATCCCGAGGCGATCGCCGCCGTCGCCAACTCCTACGATTTGATTCTGTCTACGGTGAATGTAGATCTCGACTGGGCCGCCTATATCGACGCCTTGCGACCCAAGGGACGCCTACATTTAGTCGGCGCCGTCTTAAATCCCCTGTCGATTCCCGTATTCCCCCTGTTGGTCGGTCAAAAAACCATTTCGTCGAGTCCCGTGGGCAATCCCCACAGCATCGCTCAAATGCTCGAGATCGCCGCACGACACGACGTCAATCCGATCGTCGAGATCTTTCCGTTAGAACAAGTCAACGAGGCGATCGCCAAACTCGAAAAGGGTCAACCCCGTTATCGTCTGGTCTTGAAATGTTAACGCGGCACGATCGATCGCGCCGATGTGAGAAGTCCGCGATCGCCCCACCGTCGATCCCGAACCGTATTGAATTCGAGCGCCCCTCCCCAAGGATCGTTAGTTGGGGGGTATAATTTGGGTGTCCTTGACTCCGTGCAGGCAAAGGATCGCGGCTGGGCCGTCCGAGACGTTGGATCGACGTGGAGGAAACTCAGGACTACCGCAAGCAAAGCAGCATCCGAGGAAGCGACAACCGAGCTCAAGTCCATTCCGAAACAGGAGAGTGCGACGATCGCCTCGCCGTCGGGAAGCGGGAGCGAATCGGCCAAAAACTCGGCCAAAAACTCGGCCAGGTCAAACTTGCCCCTTCCACAGCAGCGTGGATGACTCGCAAAGGTTTCAATTCCGAACGAGGGTTTGGCAACTTGTAATCTTAGTGGAATTATTTTTGACTGAGTACCGCTCGTGCCATCTGAAAAAGCCCAGAAGATCGATCTCAACAGTGACTACCCCTGTCCTTGCCGACGGCGGGGGCGCTTGGTGCCGATTGCCCTGACCGAGGCTCTCGGCTGCGATCGCTGTCAGAATATTTTTGTAGTCGCTCAAAATGGTTACGCGATCGAACAGCTCCCCACGACCTCGCCGTACAAGCGATCGTGGCGCTGGAACGGCCATCATTGGTGTGTTGCCAACACCAGTTGGCGAGAAATGTACTTACCTGTCGCCCTGGTCATTGTCATCGTTCTCTTAATTGGCTGGTTGCCCTTTGCCCTGGGTCTTCCCCTCGGACCGAACATCATTCCCGGTGCAATTCTCGCGGTGCTGCTGGCAGCATTTCCAGCATTGATGGTTTGGCTGGCTTACAGGCGTTAGGTTAATGACAACTGATTCTGCATTTAATTCCGTTCCCGATGCCAAAGCGGTTGTAGACCGCGCTTACGACGCATCGGTAGTCTTGGCGAAAACCAAAGGAGACGATCGCGCCCGCGCCTTGGAGGCGATGGCAGATGCCCTGCGAGAAGCTTCCGACGATATCCTCGAAGCCAATACCCTCGATTTAGAAGCCTCTCGGGAAATGGCGGTCCCCGAATTGATCCTCGAATGGCTCAAACTCACCCCCGAACGGATCGGTTCGACGATCGCCATTTTAGAAAAACTCGCCCAACTCCCAGACCCCCTGCGACAGGTGATGAACGCCACCTATCAAGTCGGACGGTCCCAGAGTTACTCCCAATTGATGCCCTTGGGTACGATCGCCCTAGTTTACGAAGCCTTTCCCGATTTTGGGGCGATCGCCGCCGGATTGTGCGTCAAAACGGGCAACACCTTGATCTTGCGCGGCGGAACCGAAGCCAGTCACTCCAACGCGGCGATCGCCCAAGCCTTGCAACGGGGGATCGAACAGAGCAATTTACCCCTCGGCACGATCGAGCTGTTCCCCCCGGATGTCGGCGTTTCCACCCGCGACCTGATCCGTCAGGACAAATACATCAACCTCGTCATTCCCTACGGTCGCCCCAGTCTCGTCCAACAAGTAGTCCGCCAAGCGACGGCCCCGGTCCTCAAATCCGCCATGGGCAACTGTTACCTGTACTGGTCCCCCACGGGGAGCATGGATCTCGCCCGCGCCACGATCGTAGACAGTCACGCCAGCGAACCGGATCCGGTCAACGCGATCGAAAAAGTCCTGGTCAATGCCAAAGCCAAACCCTCATCCTTAAGTCTGTTGTGGAATAGCCTCAAAGAAAAAGGCTTTACCCTCAAAGGCGATCGCGAACTGGCGGACCAATTCCCCGAACTCGAAGCCGTCGAAGACGATGCCGAATGGAATCGGGCCTATCTGACCAAAACCGTCGCCTTTAAAACCGTAGAAGACCTCGACGCGGCGATCGCCTGGATCGACCAACACAGTAGCGGTCACGCCGACTGTATCGTGACCGAATCCTATCAAGAAAGCTGTCAGTTCGCCGTCGGCATCCACAGCGCCTCGATCTATATCAACACCTCCCCCCGCTTCCATCGCGCTCCCCCCCAAGGAGACGCCGTATTCCTGGGGATGTCCAACCAAAAAGGTCACCGTCGCGGTTCGATCGGTTTGGAAACCCTGACCACCACCAAACACGTGATTCAAGGATGGGGGGAATTTTAATCAAAGGGAGAGAATTTGGGCAACCTGTTCTTGAAGGTTGGCAAACCGACGAACCCTCGTAGTTTCTCGAACTCGCAATATGGATTCTGTTGTTGATTGGCCCGTCGAACCGATGTCCGGCGATCGCCCCGTGGCTGTCGAGATCTCCGGGTTGAAAAAAATCTACCGTACCGGGTTCTGGATGAACCAAACCGTCGAAACCCTCAAAGGCTGTAACCTCAAAGTCTATCGAGGGGAAACCTTCGGCTTACTCGGTCCCAACGGGGCCGGGAAAACGACCTTATTAAAAATCCTACTCGGGATCGTCCGCCCGAGCAAAGGGAAAGGACTGCTTCTCGGTCATCCCTTGGGCGATCGCGCCGTCCGAGCCCGTGTCGGCTACCTCCCGGAAAATCCCTACTTTTACGACACCCTCACCGGGTGGGAAATCCTGCAATTTAGCGCCAATTTATGCCAAATTTCGGCCTCGATCCAACGCCGTCGCATTCCCGAACTGCTCGATTTAGTCGGCTTGTCTAAAAAAGCCGCCCGAGATAAACCGTTGCGCCAATATTCTAAAGGAATGCTGCAACGGATCGGCATGGCCCAAGCCTTAATTAACGATCCCGAGGTCGTCTTTCTCGACGAACCGATGTCCGGACTCGACCCCCTCGGACGCTATCAAATCCGAGAAATCATTCTCTCGTTACGGGAACAAGGGAAAACGATCTTTTTTAACAGTCACATCCTCGCCGACGTGGAGAAGATCTGCGATCGCGTCGCCATTCTCGCACGCGGGCAATTGATCTGCACCGGATCGTTAAAAGAACTCCTCGGAACCTCGGATAGTTATTTCGTCCAGGGACTCGGCGGCAATTTGGAAGTGTTAAAACAGTGGTTGCCCGATTTAGAATTAGACGGCGATCGCTGGCAAGGGTATCTCAAAGGCACCCCCCAAGATTTTCTTTCCAGTCTGCAACTGATGGGGGGTAAACTCCTCTCGATCGACCTCACCAGCGCCTCGTTAGAAGAGTTCTTCGTCGGTCAACTGCGCCAACAAGGCATCGAAACCAGCGAATAGGTCAAAAAAGCTAGGAAACCGCCCAAACCGCCCCCGATCGCCCCTCCAGGCTGACGGTCGCGCGATCGCCGTCCCAGGCGATCTCGCCATTTCCAAACACGCACTGACTCGGACGGGACTGCAATCGACTCGCGGTTAAGCTCAATTGTGCCTTTTCCGTCCCCGCATTGACCGCCACGACCAGTTCCTCCCCGTCTAGCTGGCGTGCAAAGCTGTAAATCATTCCTTGCGCCCCTAATGGGAGATAGAGCCCGGTTCGCAACGCCGGATAGCGGTGGCGCAAAGCAATTAAGCGGCGGTGGTATTCTAAAATTTGTCGATCCCACTGTTCCGACGGTGGGAAACTGCGCCGACAGTCGGGATCGTCCGCCCCCGGAAGACCGATTTCGTCGCCGTAGTAGATACTCGGGGCTCCGGGGAAGGTAAATAAGAGCAAGGTGGCGAGTTCGACCGTGGGGCGATCGTCTTGGGCGCAAGTGTACAGCCGCGCCGTATCGTGAGAATCTAAGAGATTGAGTTGGGTCAGTTGAATGTCCCAGGGGTAGAGATCGAGTAATTGGGCGATGCGATCGCCGTATCCCGGGGCGTCTAAGGCGGGAAAGGGTTGATAGTCGCTGTGAGGGAAGTAATCGCGGACGATGCGATCGCCTGCAATAAAGGCGAGGGTCGGTTCGGTAAAACGGTAATTCATCACCCCGTCAAATTGGGTTCCGTCCAACCACTCCCTGGCGTCTACCCAGACCTCTCCGACGATGTAGGCGTCCGGATTAATTTTTTTGACGCGATCGCGAAATTCCTGCCAAAATCCCGGCACTTTAATTTCAAAAGGAACGTCCAACCGCCAGCCATCAATCCCAAATTCGAGCCAATATTCGGCAATTTCAAAAATGTATTCGCGCACTTCGGGATTTTCGTGATTGAACTGCGGTAAAGCGCGATTTCCCGCCCAACCGACATAATTCGCGGGTTGACTGCCATCGTAGGCGGAAAGCGGCCAATCTTCAATCTTGAACCAATCCAACCACGGCGAATACGGACCGTTTTCGAGGATGTCATTGAAGAAGAAAAAACCGCGACTGGCATGATTAAAAACGCCATCGAGAACGATTTTGAGATCTCGTTCGTGCGCCGCGTCGAGTAAGGCTTTAAAGGCGGCATTTCCGCCTAATAATGGATCGATTCGATAGTAGTCGTGGGTGTGGTAGCGATGATTGCACGCCGACTGAAAAATTGGGGTAAAGTAAATGGCATTAATGCCCAAGTCTTGCAAGTAGTCGAGGCGGTCGAGAACCCCCCACAAGTCCCCGCCTTTATAGCCTTGTAAGGTCGGTTTTTCTTCCCAAGGTTCCCACGGGGCATTTTTCAATAACTTCCGGCGCCCGGGTTCGCTGCGGGCGAAGCGATCGGGGAAAATTTGGTAAAAAACTGCGTGTTTTACCCAGTCCGGCGTCTGAATTTTCATGGCTTACTCTACGATATCCTCTTGTCATAGTAACGAGCGGGGGGCGATCGTTCAAAATTCGCCAGAGCATTTACTTTTTTTAATGAAGGAAGATTACAAAAAACCGAAAGATTAATTAAATTTTTGATTCATTCACTCAAAACAAGGCTACGAAGAAAAGAAAGAGCAATAGCTTCTTGCCAAACTAATCATCGATTCGGTGTGACGCTCTAACATGGGCATCTCCTGGAAGCTCTATAAGCATTTATCAAAGGAAAATAAAAATGATTATCCTAAAAATTCGCGAACTATGCAAACAAAAACAAATTAGCTTAAAAGATTTAAGTTATTCTACGGGAATTTCTCGATTATCTCTATTTATTTATTGCACTCAATTATTTGAGGAATCAAAATTAAACCTTTTTGCTCATCAAGAAAACCTTCGTAAAATCGCTCGATATTTGAACTGTTCCGTTGCCAATCTAAAAGCTGAAAGCAATGAGGCATATTTCTATAACTTCAATAATATTCTCAATTCCGATCGAAAAAGAGTAATTTATGAACTTGGTTATTCTTTTCTAGAGATGATGTCATGGTGCAATCTCCCCCGAAAAGAACTAGAACTAGAACTAGAACCAGAACTTTTTGAAGATTTTTGCAAAATTTGTCCTAATGCTGAAATTTGTAAGCGAATCAACTAACTAGCTAAAAAAAGCTAAAAAATTGCTATCTGCAATATTCAGTGAATTAACTAATGAACAAGATAAGGGGTCAGAATAGAAATATTAAAGGCATAAACTTTACCTACAAAACACTAGAAAAAGAGTTGAAAGAAGCCGAAGGTGGTATTCTTCCTTTCCCTCATTTATGTCTATCACTCTTATGGCAGTTCATTGGTTTTGCTTCTGCTGTAATTCCCGTTGTCTCCGGAATTGTATTTATTTGGGTCATCGAGGGACTGAATGGAGTTAGCAACAATATAAATCTCATAGTATTTTTACTATTTTTTATTGGGTTGTATTCTACTGCTATCATTACGCTAATTTTCAAAGGGTTTGAAATTACCAATCTAGCTCTCGTTGTTCTCATATTAGTAGGAAGTTCTCTTGCAAATTTAATTTTAAGAGTACAAAATTCTTCTCCCTTTATATTCATTGGGATTGCAATAGTTTTTGCATGGATAGGAATCTTAATACAATCGACTTTAATGTGTATTAATTACTTTCTACTTAAACGCAAAGGTCTTTTCACTCTAATCGTGGGAATGTCAGCTATTAGTCTTCTGACGATCTTATTCGATCTTAGGGTTTTTCCAGGAGATTTATCTTTTGTTCATTATGCTACGAGTATTGTGTCTGCTTATTTTATTCTCATTATTGGCATATTTATAGGAAGGCAAGCCATTCAAGATCTAGAACGACTTAAATGGATTCGAGAAATTGCTATTTATTTAACGACTATTTGGGGAACATCTTTTTACGGATTGGATTTAACCGATGTTTGTTTTGATGGTTCCCATCTACCGCATACAGATTTTAGAAAAACAAATTTAACTAGAACTAGCTTTGAAGGGGTGAGCGGTTTAGAAACTTCCAATTTAAAAGGAACGCTACTGGAAAATAAAAAAGTTAGAGATTTAATGGTTACTAAAATTGGTTGCAATGAAGATTATACCGAATGCAACTTTAATGGAGCCAATTTAAGGGGAGCAAATTTAACAGGAGCGACTTTAATGCGCGCTCAGGCATTAGGGGCTGATTTTTCGGGGGCGACGTTGACCGATGCCTGTATTGAAGGATGGAATATCAATCACGAAACTCGGTTTCATAACGTTTTATGCGATCGCATTTATTTAAAATGTAGCCGATATGGAGATCGAACAATTATCTCCGAACCGAAACCGGATAGCGGTCGCTTCAAGCCGGGGGAATTTGAAAAATGGATAACAGAAATACAAGATACGGTCGATTTAATCTTTGATAAAGGCTTGAACTGGAAAGCATTTGCCTTTTCTTTAACTCAAAGTGCGATCGAAAAGCAAGGTATCGATTTAGGTCGCTATCAAGTAGAGAATAAAGGGGAAGGGGTGACCGTCGTTAAAGTCGGGGTCGAAGCCGATTCAGATAAGGCTGAAATTCACGAGAAGATTACCCATCACTATCATGAGGCGGTGGGACAACTCGAACAAGGTCATCAACTTTGGCTGCAGGCCAAACAAGAAGAAATCGACGCATTAAGAGAAATTTTAAGAAATCAGTGGCAAGAATTTAGAGAGCTAGCGAATATTTTCTCAGACAGTAACAGACAGGTTTCGATTCAGGGTGAAGGTCATCGGATTTTTGTTTTAAAAGAAGCAGGAGAAATCATGGAAAATAAAAGTGAAGGCTTTAGCGTCGGCGGTAGTCTCTCCATTGGCGGCGACAATATGAGCTTGACAGGCGCACAACTGACGTTAGGAGATTTGACGGGTCAAGTGACCAATACCATTCAGCAGCTTAAGGATGTCAAAGCGGATGACGGTAAACAGTTGGCGGAAATTCTCGCCAATTTACAGCAATCAATTAGTGGGGATGCGCTGTTAGATGAAAGTCAGCAAAAAAGAGCGCTCAAAGCCGTCAATACGTTAGCAAAAGAAGGGAAGAAAGACCCGAAAGAGCGAGATTTAGATATTTGTGCGATGGCTCTCGATGCCTTGAAAGGGGTTTCGACAACGGTGTCTCATGCGAGTAAACTGGCAGAGTTTGTAGAAAAATATTTGCCCACGTTATCTCAATTGTTGGGAATTTGAGTTGAGCTAGCCAGTCTACGAAAGCCACTCTACGAAGATGAGGCGATCGAATATTTCGATGTAGGGGGGGAATTTTTTTCGCCCCTACGCTCCAATTCATCTCTTAATTTAGGAATGTCAGTCTTTTACGGTTTTGGTAATGCATAAACGCTTTGAGAAAGTTTCTCACTTCAATGGGTAATGCTACAGTACACGGCAGCCGCAAGTATCCGGCGGTCGTGGTTCGCAAGGTAGGCTCATCTAGGGATGAAGATGAGGATTGCTTTGCTGTCTCTGGTTATTTGGGAACCGATGTTTTTTATTTTGTCAATTGTTGGGTTTGTGGTTTGGCGCCAGTTCGACGGGGAGATGCGGCAAACGGGCGAGTTTATTGCATAATTAAAAGGCACCCAGAAGCCGAAAGATCATCTCATGTTTGCTGCACCACCTGAAAAACCCGAGGATGAATGGCGTCGGATCTTAGCCGATTTTGCCAAAACGAACGATCGCGACTTGGCGGCCCTGTCGTGGGGATTGTGGCAGGACAAACAACTCGAAGAAAATGTTATCGGGATCGATATGATGCCGACGCCGCATTTCATTTACTGTCCCAAAAGCGCGATCGCCCAACTCAATACTAACGTAGATAATCGACTGCGCGAAATTCTCGGTATTCTTGACGGCTTTAACCCGGAAAAAGAAGTGTTAATCTTCGGAATTTGTGACGGACAAATTAAGTTAATTAACTTTGAAACGGAACCGCCGCCGCCGGAGTGTTTTACGGAAGTCGGGGCGGATGTCAATACGTTGCTCGATCGCCTCGAAGCTCGTTTGCAGGGGAAGGTTGAGGCTTAAATCCCTTTAAATCCCGTTTCCATTTCTAACTCTTTGGCGGGACTGGTCGGCGGCGGCAGGGCAGTTGCTTTCTGTTTCTGTCGCACGCCAATTTGGTTCAGAATAATCCCGACGACAATGACGCTACCGCCGATATATTGCGCGGTCGTCGGGGTTTCTCCTAAAATAAAATAAGCGGCTAAAATTCCGGCGATCGGACTGAAAGAACTGGCTAAAGAAACTTCCGATGCTCCAGTTGTTTTTAAGCCCTGAAACCAACAGAGTTGACCGCCGACGACGATCGCCGCCCCGTAAATCAACATCCATTGCCACACAAAGGGGGAAAAGGCATCGATAAAGTGATCGGCGCCTAACAGTTTGACGGTAATGACAAAGAATAGAAAAACCCCCATTGCCGTGCGAAAAATGGTAAAAATTCCGAGGGGAATTTGTCGCAGTTTGATTTTACTGATAATGGTAGAACAGGCGAGGGCGATCGCCCCTAAAGCGGCATAAATTTCGCCTTTACCAATTTCTACACTCGTCCCCATGCTCAGCATTTCTTCCGAGGGACTTTGCCAGACAATGGTCAAGACGACGCCGATAAAGGAAACGACTGCCCCCGCGACGACCCAGCGATTGACGCGATCGCCGAGCAACCATACGGACAATGCTAAAATTAAAGGCGGTTCGATCCGGCCAATTAATACTACATTATTAACCATGGTCAGATCGAGGGCCATAAAGGTTAATGATGGGGCTAAAGCCCCGGAAAGAATGGCGACCCCCATTAACGCCAACCAATCGATCGCCGAAAGTTGTTTTAAGGTTCGCGGCGTCCACTGTTTGCCATACAGGGCAATTAATACGATTAAAGCGCAAAGATTGCCGACGAATAAGGTATTGCAAAATGAAATGGGATTGCGTCCGTCGATGAGATGTTGGGCGCCGATGTCCGTGAGTTTGCGGACGACGGAGTTCGCCGCAGCAAAAATTAAAATCGCCAGAAAGAGATAACCCCGTCCGGGAATTTTAGTGAATAGATTATTGAATAGATTAGAGAGAGAGGTCACGGCTCAAAATTATCCTTATCAGTGATTGAAATTAAACCGAACAATAATGAATCACGGGAGAGGATCGCTGCTGTTGCCATTGCCGTTGCCACCGATTGCAAACCCGCTCTTTTATACCCTTTCTAACCGTTATTCGACTCGACGACAAGGGATGTAGATATTAAAAACCGTTCCCGATCCCAGTTCGCTATTGACTTCGATGCGTCCTTCGTGAAGGTCTACGGATCGTTTGACAATGGCTAAACCCAAACCCGTTCCGGGAATATTGCCGACATTGCGGGCTCGATGAAACGGCTGGAATAGATGTTCTAGTTCTCCTTCGTCGATGCCGATTCCGCGATCGCGAACTTGAAAGCAAATATAACTTTTATCTTCAAAAACCGATAGATCGACGGCACCGCCATCGGGAGAATATTTAATAGCATTTGACAGTAAATTATTGAGGACGTGCCACATTAATTTAGCATCTAAATAAATCATAGAAATATCGAGATCGCAGGAGAACGTTAAGTTATAGCGATCGCCGACGGCCATTCGCAACGGTTCGAGAATACTTTCACAAAAAATTGAGATATCTACCGGAGTTAACTCTAAAGACAGTTGGCTTTCTTCGGTACGACTGAGAGTTAACACATCTTCCAACAACTCATTTAGGGATTTAGTCGCCGATTCGATCATGTCGATCTGTTTTTCCTTTTTCTCATCGGACAGGCGATCGCTGTAATATTTGAGTAAAGCAACCGAAGTTTTAATCGTAGTCAGGGGATTGCGAAAATCGTGAGCGGCCATTGAAATATATTGCGATTTCATATTGCTATTTTCTTCTGCCTGTCTCCGTTCGTTTTCCGCCGCCACCAACGCCTGTTTGATATCTAATTCAGCCTGAAATCGAGATAGAGAAATTTCAATCGTGACCTTCAATTCTTGAGGAGTAAAGGGTTTAATAATATACCCAAAAGGATGGGTGATTTTAGCGCGCTTGAGTGTATTTTCATCGGCATAAGCGGTTAAATACACAATCGGAACGGGAAACAGGCTTTGAATTTGATTGGCGGTTTCGATCCCGTCGATCTGACCTTGAAGCATGATATCCATCAAGATTAAATCTGGTTTAGTATTGGCCGCTATGCTAATAGCTTCTTCACCAGAGCCTACAATATCGATCGCTTCATAGCCCATACTTTCGAGGTGACTGGCAATATCTTCACCGACGATCGCTTCGTCTTCGACGATCAAAATTTTAATACTTGACATCGGATTAGAACCTCTTGCGTTCTGTAGGCTGAGGAAAGGTCACTGTAAAACAGGTTCCTTGAGTTCGATCGATTTCTAAATTCCCTTTGAGTTGTCGGGAGAGGGCGCGAATTAAACGGAAACCGAGAGAATACCCGGTACGAGAGTCAAAATTGGGAGGTAAACCGACACCGTTATCGCGCACTATCAGGCACAATCGATCGGGGGGTAAAATTGAAAACTCAATTTTAATTTGGCCGACTTCGCGATCGCGAAACGCATGTTTTAAGGCATTGGAGACGAGTTCGTTAATCAGCAGACCGCAAGGAATAGCGGTATCTAAATTTAACGAAAGTTTTTCGACCTTGAGATCGAGGGCGATTCGCCTGTTGCCAATATTATAGGAAGAAAATAAATTTGTGGTCAGATTTTTGATGTATTCGGCAAAATCAATTTGAGCGATATTTTTGGACTGATATAGTTTTTCGTGAATGAGGGCCATCGAGGCGATCCGTGCCTGACTGTCTTGCAAAATAGCGAGAATTTTTTCGTCTTCTAGCGATTGCGATTGCAAAGAAAAAATACTCGAAATAATTTGCAAGTTATTTTTAACGCGATGGTGAACTTCCTTGAGTAATAATTCCTTCTCGTTGAGGGAAGCTTTGAGCTTTTCTTCGGTTTGTTTGAGTTCGCTCAAGGTTCGCATCATTTCGCTGATGTCGCGACAGACGCAAATACAACCGCCATCGGCTAATTGAGTAAAGGAGAGATCTTCGACAAAGGTGCTGCCATCTTGGCGCCGGGCGATCGCCTGTCCTTGCCAGTGGCCCTCGCGGCGCAAGACGGGCAGAATTTCAGTCTCGAACCGCTCGATTTCGCTGTCGTCGTAGAGAGCCCGCCAGGTTTGGCCGAGGATATCGCGGGCGCTGTCGAAGCCGAAAAAGGTAACGTGAGCGTGATTGAGGTAAATAAATTGCCCGTCGCTATTGAGAATGGCGATGCCGTCGCTGGCGGCTTCGATCGCCGCTAACTGGCGTTGCAACTGAACTTCAGCCTGTTTGCGTTCGGTGATATCCGTATGGGATCCGGCCATGCGATAGGGTTTGCCCCTGTCGTCGCGCAAGGCCGATCCTCGGGTCAAAATCCAGCGATAGTGACCGTCTTTGTGGCGGGCCCGAAACTCTTGTTCGTAGCTGCTAACTTTGCCCGTCAGATAGTCGTCGAGGGTGGTCATCGCGCGATCGTAATCGTCCGGGTGTAGGGTTTGCTGCCAAGATTCGATGCGATGGGGTACTTCATCGTCGGCAAAACCGAGCATACTTTTCCACCGGGGAGATAAATACAGGTGTCCGCTTTCGATATCCCAATCCCAAATCCCGTCTTTAATCCCTTCCACGGCGAGGGCAAATCGTTCTTCACTCTTGCGTAAGGCAATTTCGGCTTGTTTGCGTTCGGTAATATCTTGCGCCAACACCATCCCCGCAAAAATCTCGCCGCGATCGTTGGTGACGGGTAAACTTTGCAACAAGAGTAACTTGTTCCCGTAGCCGACTTCAAAGGTTCGCGATTCGCCGACGAGGGCCGCGCGGTAGTGGGGTTCGAGGATGGCGCACAGATCCGGCGGAAACAGTTCCCAAATCGTTTTACCTTGCAAGGCTTCCCCGGAAAAGCCGATATCTTGCACTCCGGAACCGTCGCAGATGGTGTAGCGCAAATCGCGATCGTATAAAATCACGGCTCCGTTGGGAAAGTTGGCGATCAGGGTACGGTAGAGTTCTTCACTTTTACGCAAGGCATTTTCCGAACCCTCGCGCCGTTGGACTTCCTGACGCAGTTGCTCGATGGTGTCGGCGAGTTCGGCAGTTCGCAGGTTGACCCTCGCTTCGAGTTCCGCATTGAGCTGTTGCACGGCAGCTTCTGCTTGTCGGCGTTCGGTGATATCGGTGATCATGGCCAAAACTCCAGTATAATTCCCGGCATCGTCGAAGAGGGGATTGGCGGAAACTAAGCCGTAAAATGAGGAACCGTCCTGGCGTCGAAATTGAAATTCGTGTTGGGCGGAGATCCCTTGGCGGCGCCATTCGAGGTACTGTTTGACCATCTCGCAATCCTGTTTGTAGACAAAAAACTCCAAAGGTGCGCCGAGCATGTCTTCGCTGTCGTAACCGAGCATCGACGCCATGCGCTGGTTGACGAAGCTGGTGCGATCGCCCTCGTCGAGGGTCCAAATCCCTTCCATGCTGGTTTCGACGATTTGACGATAGCGCTTTTCGCTTTCGCGCAAGGCGATTTCCGCTTGTTTGCGATCGCTGATATCGCGATAGGCACTTAAAAATAATTCCCGTCCTTGATGGTTGACGATCGACGAAGACACCAACAAGGTTCGCCGGGTGCCGTCTTTGGCGCGAATCGTGGTTTCGATATTGCGAAACTCGCGCAAGTTGAGCAGTTGGGACAGTCGGGATAAAGCGCGCTGGTATTCTTCGGGTTCGGGATAGATCAGGGCTAAAAAGTTCTCGCAGCGATTGGCTTCGTCGGCGGTATATCCGGTAATTTCCTGCATTTTCGAGTTAAATAGCAAGAAAAAGCCTTTGGGATCGCTCAAGGCGATGCCTTCGCCGACGGTTTCGAGAACGGTGGAAAGCTGTTGGGCCGTTTCGGCGATCGCCCGTTCCGTTTGTTTGCGTTCGGTGATGTCGGTAATCGTGGTGACTAAATAGCGCTGTCCCCGATCCGTACTGGCCCATCCCCCGGTGAGGTAAATGTGAAAAACGCGACCGTCGTGACGGCGGATCTCCCATTCTCCGGGGGTTTCGAGGTCGAGCAGCTCGGTGTAATGCCTGCCGACTAACTCCCCTTCCGGGTAACCGAACAGGTAACAAAAGGCGGGATTGACCCGCACGAAACAGCCCTGTTCGTCGGCGAGGGCCAATCCGATGGGGGCGGTTTTATAAAATAAGCTCAACAGTCGTTCGTTATAAGCCAACTGTGCTTCAGCCCGTTGGCGGGCTTGCAATTGAGCTTGCAGTTGTTGGAACAGTTGGGCTTGTTGGATGGCGATCGCCAGTTGCACCCCCACCCGTTCGAGTAAGTTCAACTCTTCCGCATACCAGTTGCGCGGTTCGTCGCACTGATGGGCCACCAACAATCCCCACAGGTGGCGTCCGATGCTCTCGGCGGCGATCGCCTCGCCGTGTTTGAACTTCTTGCGTCGGGGTTCCATAATAATTGGAATCACTAAAAAGCTGCGAACCCTGACTGCCTGACAGAAGTAGGTGAAAGCCAAGAAGCACGAGGACATGAGCGAAGAGGGTAGAGAATCATGAGAAGCTAGAGTTACCACACAACAGCCTAAACACATGAGAACCTCTACCCATTTGTATGGTCAACTATTCAATCAATTAAGTCAACATAGCCGCGTCTGCGATTGGCGCCACTTAAAAGCGCTGGCATGGATGGTGAGTGCCTTGCTCTATAGCGGAGAATTGAATCTGGCTGCATGGGAGCCATATGTGTTGAGTCGAGCGAAGAAAGCGCAAAGTACGGAGCGGCGCTGGCAACGATTTATGGACAATAACCGCATTCGCGTGATGGCGATTTACTTACCGTTGGTGCTAGCGGCTCTGAGTGGATGGAAGCAACAGCGATTGTATTTAGCCTTGGATACGACGGTTTTGTGGGAGCGCTTTTGCATGATTCACCTGTCGGTAGTGTGCTGTGGACGGGCGGTTCCCTTGTTGTGGCGAGTCCTAGAACATGGCAGTGCCACTGTTGCCTTTGAGGAGTACCAACCGGTTTTGCGCCGTGCTCGATGGCTGTTGCGGCATCATCAGGATGTGATGCTCTTAGCCGACCGAGGCTTTGCCAATCATGAATTAATGAAATGGTTACGGCACAGCCACTGGCATTACTGTCTGCGATTACCCTGTGATGTCTTGATCCACACCACAAGACGTTATCCTTTGAAGGTTGGGACGCTTTATCCTCCCCTCGGCGAAGCCAGACTTTATCAAAATGTGGGCTTGTGGCTTGACGGCGAGCATCGCTGTAACTTAGTCATTGCAACGGTACAGGGAGCTAAAGAATCTTGGGCAGTGGTCACTGATGAACCTCCGAGCTTGCAGACACTCTGGCAGTATGCCAAAAGGTTTCAGGTAGAGGAATTATTTTTGGATAGCAAGTCGGGTGCTTTTGAGTTAGAAGACTCACGCTTGCGCTCTGCTGCCGCCCTTGAACGCCTTTATCTGGTCGCTGCTATTGCCTTGCTGTTTGCTACCTCCCAAGGCATGGCGGTGCAGATCGCTGGCTTCAGGCAACAGGTAGATCCGCATTGGCGACGTGGTATAAGCTATCTCAAAATTGGACTCCGCTGGCTGCGAGGGGTAATTCATAAAGGACGGACTTTGCTGCCTTGCGTTGCGTTGTTACCCAATGACCCTCAACCTTGTTTCGCCTCCCTCAAAGCCAAGCATCACTATTATGACCACATCTGGTTTGATCGAGTTCGCTCCATTGTTTGTAAACCTGGTCATACTGTCAATTAGAAAAGATGTGTCAGGCAGTCAGCTGCGAACCTGGAACTGTTCGAGTAGTTCGACGTGACAACCCGTCAATCCCGCCTGGTAAATATCGTTGACCGATCGCTTGCGTCCGTTGAGATATTCCAAACTGCCGTTCGTCTGAAAGTAAGTATCGCGAATCTGCTCGCCGAGGATCGACAGACAGCCCTCGCTGACCGATTCGGCGACGATTTCCCCTTCCATATTCGGCGCGAACTGGTAGACCAAGACCCGATTGCAGTCGAGAAAGCGCCGCACTTCGCGCGCGGTGGAATCTAAAATTTCCTGGAGGTTGAGCGATTCGCGAATGCGGGAGGCGACCCCGGCGAGGAGGGCTTCGCGACGGACGCGATCGCGCAGTTTGGAGGTGCGCTGTCGCACTTTTTCTTCTAAATCGGCGGCGCGATCGCGCAGTAACTCCACTTTTTGGGCTTCTAAATGCAAGACTTGCTCGTGCAGCACTTCGATGACGCGATACATCTGCACCGGATCGAGGACTTGCAACAAGCGCGTTTGAGTGACGATCCCGAGTAATTCCCCGGACGCCCCGACGACGAGCAGGCGCCGGATCCGGCGCTCGATCGTGATTTGGTGGGCGTCCCAGAGGGAATCGTGCGGGGACACCGCGATCGCGGGAGCGCTCATCACGGTTTGGGCGCTGAGGGATTCTAAATCGAGTTCTAAGCTTTGAAATTGAATAACATCCCGTTGGGTGACGATCCCGAGGGGGATGAGATGACCGTTTTGCTCTTCGGCGATCGTCACGCAGCCGATCCGCCGCCGCACCATCAGTTCGGCAATTTCGCGAATTGAGGTGGTTGGCGACGCGCAAATCACTTCCGGGTTCATCACGTCCCGGACTTCCTGAAATCTGAGCAGGTTAGACGGTTGAAGCACTCGCCGGATCTGGGCGGCGGTGACGACGCCGAGCAGTTGCGATCGCCCGTCCACGATCGGTACGTGGGTGATGGCGTGTTGGCGAAATAACTGCACGATATCGAACAGGTTGCGTCGCTCGCTCCATTCCAGGGCGATCGGATCGGCGCTCATTACGTCGGCTACGGTCAACTGGGCGAGGGGGATAGCGCGGGATGCGAGTTTTACCAGGTCGCTTTCGGTCACGATGCCGACTAAGCGCGCCCCTTCGACGACTAGAATATAAGTGTTGCCCGTGGCGATTTCTCCTTCCAAGGGAAACCCTGCACTTAAGGTTTTCTCCCACTCGTCCTCTAAGGTACAGGTTCCATCGCGAACTTCACTCATTAAGGCGACGACCTCGACAATCGGTCGGTCGGGACTGACGGTAAGCGGATCGCGCTCGATCGCCTGCTCTAAGGAGAGGGATTCCAACACGGAAGGGTTGAGAGACATAGTAAACCGAACCAAGGACGCAACAAGCGATAAAGGGATAGCTCTAGTATTTTTATGGTTGTTTTTATAGTTGTTTTTAGGGTTGAAGCCTTGCAGGGCTAAATTTATTTTTGAAAAGCTTTATCGCAACTTTAAAATAAGTTTTTAAAGATCGATGGACGATCGCTCTGAGATCGCGAGGGCGAGTCGAACTGTTCTCAACACCCCGCTCTAGCAAGCTCTTTGTCGATCCCGACCACCGAACGACGGCGACGCGATCGCGACGGTTTGGAGGCTCCTCGTTGTCCGTTTACTCCCCTCGGACAACCGATCGGTTTCTATCGGTAGAAATGTCCAAATTTTACCGAATAGATCCGCGATCGCAGACCCCGGTTTCACCCAATTTTGTTCCTTCAATCCCGAAAATTTTCGTTCTCTGCGGAGGCGATCGCCCCGATCTCCCTAGAGTCAGGATATCTGAAACTTTAACAAGAATTGAAATAATCTTAAATAATATTGACAAGGGTTAAAAATGAGTAACATTCACCCCTGAAGTGGACGGAAGACGATCGGAGGGCGTCTCCGATCTCCGCGCCTTCTAAAAATCGCTGGCTTCGATGGCGCGCCCGCTAAAATTGACGATATGACGAGCAGTTTCTCGGGGTTTTTCTAAATGAGGAACGTGGCCGCATTCGGGAATCCAAATCAGTTTGCTGCCCGCAATTTCTTCTTCAAACCGAGTCGCATCTTTGACGCCGATAATGCGATCGCGATCGCCCCAGAGAATTAACGTATCTTTTTCGATTCTACCAATCTTATCCCTTAAAAAACCATAACCGCCACTTTTCGTAAAGGAAATCGTCGCTTCGCTCCACCCGGGCATTTTTAAATGCAGCGCCGCACAAACCGCCGCATCTACAGAGGCAAATGTCCGGTCGTAATAAGCTTGCTCGCTAATTTTTTGGCGGACCCGAGGATTGCGTAAAAACTCCGTCGCCCAATAGCCCAACGGCGGAAATAAAAAGCGACTCATCACCGGGGCTTTGGCAAATCCGGCGCTATCGACGAGGACGAGACGGTCTACGGCGTCGGGATAGGATAAGGTAAAGTCGATCGCCGCCGCCCCACCCATGGACACGCCGACTAAAATAACCGGACGGGCGATCGCTTCTTGCCAAAACGAGTGTAAATGAGTCTTAATCGCCGCCGGGGTCGGCAATCCAACCGGGCGATCGCCGAAACCAAAC
Source organism: Oxynema mangrovii CENA135 (assembly GCF_016632315.1). Taxonomy (NCBI): domain Bacteria; kingdom Bacillati; phylum Cyanobacteriota; class Cyanophyceae; order Oscillatoriales; family Oscillatoriaceae; genus Oxynema; species Oxynema mangrovii. Next base: position 1,041,185 of record NZ_JAEOXH010000001.1, read on the forward strand.
CCGAGCAAATCCAGAGCCCAGGTCTCGAAATAGGGCGAAAGCAAGGGCAAGAGACGGCGAAACTCGAACAGGGAGCTATCAAAGCCGTGCAGCAGCAAAATTGGCGGGTCGCCGCTACCGTCGCGGACGAAACTGGTGACGATCGCCTCCTCGCGCAAGGGGGTGGGGATCCCCTGCCGTTGGATGCGTTGGGCCAGGGCGATCGAGGTCGGCTCGGTCAAATTTTCGACGTCAGGCGGGAGGAAACTGGGGAACATCAGTCAATAAGTATATATATGGATCGCGATCGCTTCGTAACCGAGGCTATGGCGGGCGATCGCCCATCGGAGGTAAGCTAAGGTGAACCGAATCTCACTATAAGCATTAACGATCGTGATTTCAACACCACTCTCGCCCAACCTTCCCACCTTAGACGAACTGGTGGACGGCCTGCCCAATATTTGCGGCTGGGAAAACGAAGTCAGTCGCGTGGTCAACCACGACGATCCGATTTTCCTGGGCGATACCAACATCAAGCTCGACCGGATTAATTCCGGTTTCGCGATCGCCCTGCACATGCACCAGCCGACGATCCCCGCCGGGGCCGACGGCGAACCGATCTGCAACCTCCAGTACATGTTCGAGCATCCCGGCGAAGGCGACAACCACAACGCCGAACCCTTCGCCTGGTGCTATTCGCGCATGGGCCAGTTCATCCCCGAACTCGTCGCCGAAGGCTATAACCCCCGGGTGATGCTCGACTATTCCGGAAACCTCCTGTGGGGATTGCGACAAATGGGACGCGACGACGTCCTCGACAACCTCAAGCGGATTACCTGCGATCGCGCCTATCAGCCTTACGTCGAATGGTTGGGGACCATGTGGGGCCACGGCGTCGTCCCCTCCAACCCGATCCCCGACATCAAACTTCACATTCAAGCGTGGCAACACCATTTTGCCGCGATCTTCGGCTGGGATGCCCTGCGTCGCGTCAAAGGCTTCTCGCCGCCGGAAATGCACCTTCCCAACCACCCGGATACCCTCTACGAGTACGTTAAAGCCCTCAAAGAATGCGGCTATCGCTGGTTACTCGTCCAAGAGCATTCCGTGGAAACCCCCGAAGGTCACGGACTCGGCTACAAACACATCCCCTATCGCCTCGTGGCGCGCAATTCCAACGGCGAAACCACCAGCATCACCGCCCTCATTAAAACCCAAGGGTCCGATACCAAACTCGTCGCCCAAATGCAGCCCTATTACGAAGCGAAAGGGCTGTCTCGCCAGCAAATCGGCAACCGTTCCGTTCCCCCCCTCGTCAGCCAAATCGGCGACGGCGAAAACGGCGGCGTCATGATGAACGAGTTTCCCGACGGCTTCAAACAGGCGATTTACGACATCGGCAAGAATGAAGGGGGCAGTTCCGGAACCGTCGCCCTCAACGGAACTGAATATCTCGAACTGATCGAAGCGGCGGGCTGTTCTCCGGAAGATTATCCGATTTGCCAACCCGTGGGACAACACAAGATCTGGCAAAAGGTCGATCCGGAGAAAGCCACTTCTGAAGCCGTAGAAGCGGCGATCGCCGAAATTAAGCAACACGACCACAATTTCCACGTCGAAGGGGCTTCCTGGACCAACCACATCAGTTGGGTGCAAGGCTACGAAAACGTCCTCGGGCCGATGAACGAACTCAGCGCCCTCTTCCACGAAAAAATTGACCCGATTTATAGTGAATCCCTGACACGGGAACGCCGTTATCGCGAAGCATTGCTTTACAACATGTTGGTTCAAACCAGTTGTTTTCGCTACTGGGGACAAGGAACCTGGACTGACTACGCCCGCGAACTCTATCGCCGAGGGAAAGAAATTCTCCAACGCGACTTTTAAGGCATTCTGAATCAGCCATGCCCACCAGTCCTCTCAATCTCAATTGCAACAGAATGGTGGGCTGTTTTTTTGTGCGTTTTTTGTGCATTTTTTGTGCAGGTCAAAGACCCACGCCACAGAGTAAGAACTCTAATTTTTCTCCTCTTGAATGACGTCTTGCAAAAACGGTGCCAACTCTCGATTTAAGCGCCCCGATCGCACGAATTCGGCATAGGTATCGGCTTCGATCGCGAGGAGTTCTTCGCGGAACTTTTCGCGGACAAATTCTTGTAAATCCGGTTCTTGCGATCGCAGTTCCTCGATTTCTCTTTCTAACTCTTTGATTTGCCCTTCAACCAAGCTTTTTTGATAGCGATAATATTCCGGATCGATATCCGGTCGCCGTTTTTCTTCTTCGAGGCGTTCGAGAACCCGGGTTAATGCAATCCGACGGGCGATCGCTTCTAAATATTGCTGTTTCTGGCTTTGTTCTCCCAGCAGATTTAACGCTTTTAGTAACGGTTTCGTCGTCAATCCTTGAACCAATAACGTAAACAGAACCACCCCGAATACGGTGGCGATGATTTCTTCTCTGGCGTCGAGAATAATCGGAACTGATAATGCGAGGGCGATCGACACCGAACCGCGCAATCCGCCCCACCACAATACCGTCCGTTCCTGCCAATTAATATTCGATTCTACGACCCAATTACTAAATCCTCCGAGGAGATAAATCGAAACAGCCCGAGTCACCGCAACGGCGGCAATGGTAATGGCGATCGTATCTAAATTATTGCCCAAACTCGCAAATTGAATTTGATCGCCAATCAGTAAAAAAACAATCGAATTCACGAAAAATGCGAGGAATTCCCAGAATTCAGTCACAATTAATCGCGTTCTCGGATTCATGCCAATTCGCGAACCGAAATTCCCTAAAATCATCCCCGCCGTGACGACACCGATCACCCCAGAACCGCCGAGTTCTTCGGTAATTAAATAAGTCCCGTAAGCGGAAACTAAAGTCAGCGATTGTTCGACTAAAGGCAAGTCAAACCGTTGGGTTAAAAAAGAAATTCCAAAACCGATTAAACTCCCAACCCCTACCCCAATGCCGACAAAACCGACAAATTCAGCCACCGTCCGCCGCAACTCAAAATCATCGGTTCCCAATGCCAATCCGACCAGCAAACTAAAGGCGACAACGGCAACACCATCGTTAAATAAGCTTTCCCCTTCCATGAGGGTCGAAAGCCGTTTGTCTACCCCTAATTCTCGAAATAAAGCAATCACTGAAACCGGATCGGTAGCGGACAGACTCGCCCCGAGTAATAAGGCTGTAGTGAGGGGGATTGCCGCCCATTGATTGAGGGAAAATGCGATGCCAAGAACGGAAATAATGACGCCGACGATCGCGTAAAGAACGACGGGAAATAAATCTCGTTTTAGATCGGGCCATCGCAGGTTCCAAGCTGCCTCGAATAACAAGGGAGGCAGAAAAATAGAGAGAATTAATTCCGGAGAAAGATTGACGAGACGGACATCGACAAAGGCGAGGGCTAAACCGACAATAACTAAGAGTAAGGTATAGGGAATTTGCCGAACCCAACTAAAAATTTGTGGCAGGGTGGCAACGCTTAAGGAAACGGTGAGAACGAGCAAAAATCGTTCTAAGTTTTGCTGAATGAGGGCTTCGCCTGCAACAGTTTCGAGAGACATAAGTAAGATTTTAGCTTTTAGATTTTAGATCTTAGCTTCAAGTAAGGTGGAGGAGTGGGGTGGGTAATAATTGCCCAAGTTGCTATTTTATGATGGCAATTCAACGATCGCAGAGTCTTCAGGTTTCAGTTTCCCTAGGGGCAAATAGTAGGGCAAAACCTAGGGCAAAACGGCTGTCCGTCCCTACTATTTGGTATCCCATGCATCCCATGCAACAAATTACACCCGATTTGCTGAAGACCTTTACAAAATTTCAAAATCATCGCGATCGATCGCCCCAAATTCGATGTTATCGAGAGTCACTAAAATGCGATCGCCGGAACGAACGATCGCCCCCCGTTCGCTGTCAACGATCGCCAACATTTCAAAACTTATCCCAGACGATAATACCAGGCGATCGATCCCGTCTTCAAAATCGACAATGCGATCGCCTCCACTACTGTGTAACACGAAGCGATCGCTACCGTCGCCACCGCAGAAGATATCGGCCCCGAAATCGCCGAATAACCAATCATCGCCGCGATTTCCGGCGAGAATATCGTTATTTTGTCCGCCGTGGAGGGTGTCGTCTCCATTTCCACCGATAAGGGTGTCCTCGCTTTCGTTTCCGTTGAGAAAGTCGTTCCCTTCCCCACCGAATAACCAATCTCGACCGTCAGGGTCGCCAACGGTGGAATCGCTAACCCCACCGAAGACGGTATCATCGCCGTTATCCCCCATCAGGCGGTCATTTCCACGATCGCCCCAGATCAGATCGCCGTCTTTCCCTCCCCAGATCGAATCGTCGTCTCGTCCGCCGTAGAGGCTATCTCGGCCTTGATTGCCGTGGATCTCATCGTCGCCACGATTGCCGAAGATCAGATCGCGATCGTCGTCGTCGGCGGGCGATCGATCGCTGCCGACCCCGCCGAAAATGCGATCGTTGCCCAAATCTCCCCATAAAATATCGTTATGGCGATCGCCAAACACTAAATCGTCATCTTTGCCACCGTGGGCGCGATCGCTGCCAGATCCGCCATAAATCGTGTCATTACCTTCATTTCCATGAAGAATATCGTCCCCGGAGCCCCCTTCGAGGCGATCGCGATCGATCGAATCTCCCACTGGGGTTTTGCTTCCCCGTCCGCCGCGAAGAATGTCATCCCCTTCGTCGCCATATAAGTTATCGTCATTCCCCCGACCGAATAAGGCATCATTACCGCTAAATCCAAATAAGCCATCGGCGCGATCGCTGCCAAAAATGACGTTATTTTGTTCATTTCCGAGGCGATCGGCTTCGATTGAATTGGGAATAGGCGGCGTTATATTACTTAATGCTGCATTGAATTCAGTCTGTTCTACGCTCAACTCGCAATCACAACAGCGATCGCTGACAGGGAGGTTATTTTGGGGGGCGATCGGAATTTCTGGAGGATCTTCGTTAACTGGAGTTTCAATAACGGGATTATCGATAACCGGATCTTCGTTAACTGGAGTTTCAATAACGGGATTATCGATAACCGGATCTTCGTTAACTGGAGTTTCAATAACTGGGTCTTCAATAACGGGATCTTCGGTAACTGGAGTTTCAATAACCGGGTCTTCAATAACGGGATCTTCGGTAACTGGAGTTTCAATAACGGGATCTTCAATAACGGGATCTTGGTTAACTGGAGTTTCAATAACAGGATCTTCAATAACCGGGTCTTCAATAACCGGGTCTTCGATAACTGGATCTTCTTCTTCAGAATTGGGAGTAACCGTCACGCCAAACGTCTGACTGACCACTTCCAAACCGTCGCTGGCGGTAATTTTAATACTGAATTCGCCGAGATCTGCGGTGTCCGGCGTTCCGCTAAACGTTCCGGTGGAGGGGTCGAAAGTCAACCAAATGGGTAAATCGGCACCATTATTTAAGGTTGCAGTATAAACCAGATCGTCGCCGTCAATATCGTTAAAATAAGTGGCGGCGATCGCGAAACTCACTAATTCCCCTACAATCGCGGTGCGATCGCCGATCGCCTCGTCCACTGTTGGCGGGTCATTTTCCGGCGTCACCGTCAAATTAACCGTCGCGTCATTATTGCTGAAATCCTTACCATCAGAGGCATTCCAGCTAAAACTGGTGGTTCCGTTAAAGTCGGCACCCGGGGTAAATACCAACTTGGCGAGGTCTGAACGGGCGATCGCACTTCCGGCAGTTAGTTGCGCCCCTGCAAGGGTCAATGTTCCGTGACTCGGTAAAGCCGTTATCGAAATTGCGGATAATTCGTCACTTTCCGTGTCACTAAATGCTGCGGTAAAGTCGGATTCGCTAAAGGCGATCGCCGTATCTTCCGGTCCGGATAGGGTAATATTACTCAGAATCGGGGCATCATTAAGCGGGGCGATCGCGATCGTAAAGGTTCGAACCGTTGACGTATTCTCGCCGCCATTTGCCGTCCCGCCGTCATCCTGCAACGTCACCGCCACCGTCGCCGTTCCCGACACATTCGCCGCCGGAGTATAAGTTAGAGTTCCCGTATCCGAGGCGATCGTGGGTAACGTCGCAAACAAACTGTCGTTATCTGTCGTTAGATTAAACGTTAAGTTCTGACTGACTTCATCGCTACCGCCCCCGGCAGCAATCGCACTTGCCCACCCAGCTACCGTTTGCGAACCCGCATCCTCGTCGATACTGAGATCGCCCCCCGGGGTAAAACTCGGGGCGTCATTGACCCCATTGACCGTTACCGCCACTGTCGTTTCTACGAACTTTCCGCCCGTATCGGTTCCCCGTAAGGTGAGATTAGCGCTTCCACTGACATCGGCGGCGAAGTCGAGAGTGAGAGTTCCCGCCGTCGGATCGATATTCGTCGTGTCGAACAGTAGGGGATTACTATTGTTGATAATGGTATAAATTAAATTTGGATCCGTATCTTCTGCATCGTCAAATGCAGCAAACAGATCGATCGCCTGATTCGCCGCATCTTCGTCAACGACGATCTCGGCGATCGCATTCGCCGTTGGCGGCGTATTCGTATCCACCAGAAAACTCCCCAAACTGCCCGCGTCGAGGGCGTTTCCGGTCGTGTCGGTCACTTCGCTGGCTTGAACTTGAACCGTGTAAGTTCCATCGTCGGTCACGTCCCAGGTTCCGCCGGGAGGGACGATTTGATAGGTTGCCGTAATCGGGGTATTGTTGCCCGTCGCCGTCGTACTTTGTAGCGTCGCCGCCAGATTTGCCCCCGTCGGCGTCACCACAATAATGTCATTATTATCTAAATTACTGACATCGATCGCGCGATCGTCGCTATACTCGACCGTAAACGTGTAACTCGCCCCTCCAGCCACGGTCACATCGGCAGCCGTCAGATTCGCCATGGGAAGCGTAGTATCGATCGAACCCGGGGAAGCGATATCTAAGCCATTATTGCCGCCGAGGTTAGCACTTTCGTAAGCCGTTCCCGTTGCCGAAGTTGTACCAATATTGTTTAACGCCCAGTTGCCACTTGTATTATTATCTGCACTGAGATCGGTTAAATAGATCGACGGTCCGCCACCCCCGGATAACGACGGCCAAGGTCCGACATTATCGTAGTTTACCTCGTCAATCGTTGTTGTAAAATCGCGACTATTGTAACTGGTTAAACTATCCCATAATCCGATGCGATCGCCATCATTCGCCAGGGCGGGCCAATCGGTAACCGGGATAAGATTGAGTCCGCTTCCCCACGCCGCCTCGAACGCCGCCGCCGTAAGATCTTCCGCATTATAAAGAATACCCGTTTGACCGGGGGCGATCGTCCCACTGGCAATATTCGCCGCCGCCAGAACGCCTGAATCATCGTCATCTAAGACAAACCCGGATAAATCAATCGGGGTCGTCCCGTCGTTGTAAACCTCAATCCACTCCCAGTCATGCTCTACACTTTCGGGATTGTAAAGAATCTCAGAAATAATCAACGGTGGTAAATCGTTATCGACAATACTGGGATTTATTATACTTGACGCCGTACCATCAACAGTAATTGAAATTCCCCCATCTCCATAAACCGTATCGGTAGAGGTGACACTGTGGGTGAGAGTCCCCGTATGCGATCCCTCCCAAACGAGATCGTCTACCGCCGTGACCGCAATCGTTTGCGGAATAAACCAATTCGCCGAAGTAAAGGTCACCGAATTGGTAGCATTCACTTCAGTATCCGACGCAACTTGTACCGTTACATCTGCTGTCGGTTGCGTCGTCAGGAGAATTTCGTACTGTTCCGTTAAGGTTCCGTCTTCGTCTACCGTCACATCGCCATCAGTCCGAATTTGAACTTCCGGCGACCCGGTGACAATTTTGGAGACAAAAGCGTCATACCCCTCCATCCCAAATTGATTGGATGTTTGCAAAGCATTGGTGACTAAACCCAAATTAGATAAAGGAACTACGGGGAAGTCCGAAGAACTGGTTTCTCCAGTAACATAAGCATTTCCAGAACTATCGAGGGCAATAGCGTAGGCGCGATCTTCACTCGTACCGCCGAGATAAGTAGAATAAGTTAAGGCAGTCGCATCGTTATTTAATTGGGCAATAAACCCATCGTCCCCGCCCCCAAAAACTTGTTGAATGGGACTATTTGTAAGGGTTGGCGGTAACAGAGGAAAATCATTACTTCGTGTATATCCAGTTAAGTAAGCATTACCGCTATCATCAACGGCGAGACTCTTCGGTCCGCGAACGTTGTCATTTCCTATTCCCCCTAAATAGGTCGAATAGTCTAATGAAAAAACGGGCGTAACTCCCGTTTCGTTAAACTTCGCCACAAAAACATCAAAGGTTCCGCCGCCGTGGGTATCTTGTAATACTCCAGCCGTCGTTGGTAATGGAAGAGTTGCAGTGGTTCCCGACCCGGTAATCCCAGCTATGTAAATATTGCCGATATCATCGACAACAATCCCGTAGCCTTCATCGGTATTACTTCCTCCGAAATAAGTCCCATATTCGACATTCGTTCCCGCCGTATTTAATTTAACGATAAAGGCATCACTATTGCTGGTATTATCCCCTTGATTGATATTGACCTCTAAACCCGTCGAAGTCGCTGGGAAATCTGTATTAAAATCTGTTGCAGTCGAATAGGTTTCCCCAGTAATATAAACTTCCTCATTGCTATTAATAGCAATTCCCTGACCTTCATCGATGTGTTTTCCGCCAACATAGCGACTGTAGGCTAAAACTGCACCGGATGCTTTGATGCGGGCGACAAAAGCATCAACGGCGCCGTTATTGGTATTATTGGCACTATTAAAATCTGTAGAATAAGTTTCTCCAGTAACGTAAGCATCGCCGTTACTGTCAACGACAATCCCCCGTCCGATATCTATGCTAGTACCGCCGAGATAAGTGCTGTAAGCTAATGTTCCTGTATTATCTAATTTTGTAATAAATACTTCATTTTCATCAGAATTACCTCCAGTTTTTGCAGTTTGAAAAGCAGAAAGGGTAGGGAAATCTATTGAATTTGTACTGCCAGTAATATAAGCATTTCCCAAATTATCGACAGTAATATCCGTTCCTGCATCGATGGTGGCACCACCGATATAGGTGCTGTAAAGCAATCCCGTTCCTGTCGGATTGAGTTTGGCAACAAATACATCTAAACCTTGATTTCCCCCCACGGTATCGGGGAAATCGTTCGATAAAGTTGCCCCGGTGATGTAGGCATTTCCTGCATTATCTACGGCGATGCTGCTGCCGCCATCATCTCCCGTTCCCCCTAAATAGGTAGAGTATTCTAAGACTGGATCGATCGCCACGGCGTAAGCGGGATTGTAGGCGCCTAACTCAAAACCAATACGATTCTCGTCGAGTAATTTGTAGCGACTTTCAACTTCGACGATTTCGCCGTGAATATACTGATAACTGAAGGGAGCATCTTCGATGAATTCTCCGTATTCAGTGGTTAAAATTAAGTCTCCTTCTTCGTCAATCTCGATGTTTTCGATGCCGCTATAGTCAATTTTAATTAAATTCGGATCGACCCCAGGATCGACAATAAAATCGCGTTTTAAATTTCCTGCCGTACCGCGATAAACTAAATCAATTCCCGGATATAAATCTTGATAGACTACACCGCCATAAGTTGGAACATTCGTCAACCATTTTTCCGGGTCGTTGCCGTAGAAAAAGTTGGCAACTCCTTCTAATTCTTGTAATCCTGTAATTTCAGGATTGGGATTGGCCCCGAGAAACTGCATTTCCACGGTGGAGGAAACCGTTTCACTTTCGAGTTGATTGATGCTATTGAAAACAATTTCATCGGGGGTGAAAAAAATATTGACCCCATCGTGGCGGAGGCTAAATGCAACTTTTGCATCGGTCTGGCCGACATTGGGAATAAAGCTGAGGGGAAGTGCGGTTTGAGAGGGGGAATTCGATTCGCTGTCGGGGGGAAGCGGAACGAGGTGATTTTGCATGAGTTTGGCGGTAGGTAGAGCAAATAAGAGCGACAATTGACTGATTGCCGCCCTCCCATAATGATTGATGTAGCTGCGATCGCCCATCTACAATTAAAATTGTACCCAAGTTAGACGCACGATCGCGATAATAAGTTTCATCAGAGATAATTCGCCAATTGCGCCAACGCAAACAGGCGGTTTGTACTTTTTTATGAGGGTTCAATGAGCAACAGTCATCATTCTCAAACCTATGAAGGGGGTTGTCACTGCGGTGCAATCCGCTTTCGGGTTGTGGTTAACCGACATGAGGCGGTGGATTGCAACTGTTCGATTTGCACGAAAAAGGGCTTTTTACATTTAATCGTCCCTTCCGAACAATTTACTTTATTGCGCGGAGAGGAGATGTTACAAACTTATACGTTTAACACGGAAATCGCAAAGCACAAATTTTGTAAGAAATGTGGCATCCACCCCTTTTATATTCCGCGATCGCACCCGGATCGAGTTGATGTGAATGTCCGGTGTTTGGATGGAAATGTTATCTCGAAATTTAAGATCGTTCCCTTCAACGGCCAAAATTGGGAAGAAAATGTCGAAAGCATCCGCGATTAACGGCCCCCATGCCAAAACTCAATCTAAAATCTAAACATCTAAAATCTAAACTCTAAACATCTAAAATCCCTCTCATTCGCCTCCAGGCATGGCTAAAATTTGCCAGTTGCCCTCGACTTGACCGAATAAGACCCGATAATCCAAGGGCGTATAAACATATCGATTATAGATATATCCCTGGCGATCGCCCGCCAAGATCACGGGAGTCCAGCCGTCGATGGGGTCGATTTCGCCGCCGGAAGCTTGTTGCATGTTCTCGGCTTCCTCACGATCGCGCGTGACGACGGCATTAGAGACGCTGGCGATCGTCTCACCTTCTAAAGTCGGTTCCGATCGCACGTTGACATTCTCGCCGACGACGATCGCCTGTTCCAACTGCCACGAAACCCCCTCCACCTCTTCCGGTGGGGGAAACTGGCTGACGAACGCCTGCACCACATTCGGACAGACCCAAATTTGAGTATCCGCATCGACGCGATCGAAAGTCGGGGGATTCTCCGCCGGAGAACAGCCGACATCGATCGCCTTTTGTAACTGGGCCCAAAACCAACTGTCGGACTCCTCTAAATTTAGGGCATCGTGCGATCGCGGCACCGAAAACCCGATCGGTAACTGTTCGGGTAACACCGATTCGACAAAAGTGCGATCGCGCTGTCCGACCGCCGCGCGCAAGCGCTGACGAAACTCGTAAAAGTCGCTCCCCGGTTCGGCATCGTCTTCCAAGGCGATCGTGCGATCGGTTTGGGAGTCCTCCGTCGAGACCACCTCGGCACCGTTCCCCCCGTGAATCAAGCGTTGCACCTTCGCCGAAGTACCCGTAGACGAGCGAATCGCCGCCGCCAATCCCGCACCGAGTCCCAATCCCGCGATCGCCACTACTAGCGTCAGTCCCTGTACTTTGTTCATCGTCCCTTGTTTGCCTCGACTCGCCGCCTTCGCTTAGCGTCTCCCCAGGAGGATCGCCCCCATCCAAATCGCCCTTATTGTAACAACCGTCCCGCACCCAGTTCCCCTCTCTCCAGAGGTTCGGAACTATTAAAACAACTTAACTTTCAAGAAAACTCAGCAGAAAATGAGTTATAGAACAAAAGCAGGAGGAAAAATTTTTACTGTTCGCAGTCCATTTCAACTTCTTCGTAAAACCGTAGAAAATATCCCGCGCTTATGCAACCCATTCGTACCTTTAATGTTTCTCCGTCCTTACCGGAAAAACTCGAACCCTTACGCAAACTTGCTTATAACCTTCATTGGGATTGGAACGTCGAAACTAAAGACCTGTTTCGCCGACTCGATCGCGACTTGTGGGAATCCAGCCGCCACAACCCCGTCTTAATGCTCGGGACGATCTCCCAAGCGCGCTTGCAAGAAGTCGCCGAAGACGAAGGCTTCCTCGCGCAAGTCGAACGGGCCGCCCTTCAACTCGAAGACTACCTGCGCGAACGAACCTGGTACGCCAAACACCGCGACCCCGACAAACAATCCCAAGACTGCTACGCCTACTTTTCCGCCGAATTCGGCTTGACCGACTGCCTCCCGATCTATTCCGGAGGTTTGGGCGTCCTCGCAGGCGACCACCTCAAATCGGCGAGCGATCGCGGGTTGCCCCTCGTCGGGGTCGGTTTACTCTATCAAGAAGGCTACTTCAGCCAGTATCTCAACGCCGATGGCTGGCAACAAGAACGCTACCCGATCAACGACTTCTACAACATGCCGTTGCACCTCGAACGCGACGCTAACGGTAACGAACTGCGGATCGCCGTAGACTACCCCGGACGCCAGGTTTACGCCCGGGTCTGGCGCGTCCAAGTGGGAACGGTGCCGCTTTACATGCTCGATACCAACATCGAACCCAATAATCCCTACGATCACGACATCACCGACGAACTCTACGGCGGCGATCTCGATATGAGAATGCACCAAGAGATCATGCTCGGGATTGGCGGGGTCAAAATGCTCGAAGCCCTCGGACTCAAACCGACGGTCTACCACATGAACGAGGGACATTCCGCCTTTTTAACGTTAGAGCGGATCCGTCATTTAATGGAAAGCGACGGTTTGAGTTTCCACGAAGCGAAAGAAGTCGTCAACGCCAGCAGTATTTTTACCACCCATACCCCCGTCCCTGCCGGATTTGATATGTTTCCGGCGGACAAAATCATGTACTATCTCGGTCACTATGCCGAGAAATTGCACCTCTCTCGCGAGGAATTTTTAGCCCTGGGTCGGGAAAATACCGGGGATCTCGAATCGCCGTTTAGTATGGCAACCTTGGCGATTAAAATGGCGAGTTTTGTCAACGGGGTGTCTAAACTGCACGGGGACGTGTCGCAAAGGTTATTTAAAAACTTGTGGCCCGCCTTACCTGTGGGGGAAGTCCCGATTACGGCGATTACGAATGGGGTTCACGCGCGCAGTTGCGTGGCGAAGTTCACCCAGGAATTGTACGATCGCTATCTCGGACCGAAATGGTCTACAACTCCGGCGCACAATTCTTTGTGGGATCGGGTCAGTTCGATTCCCGATGACGAACTGTGGAGGGCGCAAGAGCGGTGTCGGTCCGAGTTGGTGGTGTTCGTGCGCGATCGCCTCGAAAAATATTTGCGCGATCGCGGCGGATCCTTGAGCGAACTGTCCCAAGCCCAAGAAGTCCTCGATCCGAGCGTGTTAACCATCGGTTTCGCCCGTCGTTTCGCCACTTACAAGCGCGCGACCTTGTTCATGCGCGATTTAGACCGGATCAAACGGATTTTGTTCGACCTGCACAGCGATCGCCTCAAAGGCGGAATGCTCAGTCCTAAAAAACGGATGGTTCAGTTCGTGATCGCCGGGAAAGCTCACCCGAAAGATATTCCCGGAAAAGAAATGATCCGCCACATCGTCCACTTCATTCGGGAACAGAAGTGCGAGAAAAATATCGTTTTTATTCCCGATTACGATATCAACGTCGCCCGCATGATGGTGTCTGGCTGCGATGTCTGGCTCAATACCCCGCGCCGTCCTCGCGAAGCCTCCGGAACCAGTGGGATGAAAGCGGCGATGAATGGAGTGCTCAACTTGAGCATTCTCGATGGCTGGTGGAACGAAGCGGACTACGTGCGCACGGGATGGCCCATCGGTCAGGGGGAAATGTACGACGATCCGGACTATCAAGATGAGGTGGAAGCCAACGCCCTCTACGATTTACTCGAAAAGGAAGTGGTTCCCTTATTCTACGATCGCGACGAAGAAGGCATCCCGCGCCGATGGGTGGCGAAGATGAAACAGGCGATCCGGCTCAATTGCCCGCAGTTTAACACCGCGCGCATGGTCAGCGACTACGCGACTTACGGCTATTTCCCCGCGAGCGATCGCTACTACCAAACCATCGAGAACCACTACCAACCCGCGAAAGAACTGGCTCACTGGAAGCAACACCTGTTCGATCGCTGGTACGATATCAAGATCGAAACGGTCGATATTTCCGCCCCTGCAGAGATCCAGGTCAACGAGGATATCGCCGTCAAAGCACAAATTCACCTCGCCGGACTCAAGCCGGAAGATGTGGAAGTGCAAGTGTATAAAGGGCCGATGGATGCGGACGGCAATATTGTCGATGGGGTGCCGATGACGATGGAATATCAGGGAAGCGGCGCCAACGGTCGCAGTATTTATACGGCCAATATTGCTTATTCGTCTTCGGGTTTACAAGGCTTATCCCTGCGGATTTTACCGCAGCATCCTTATTTGAGTAGTCCGTTTCAACCCGGATTACAGGTAATTTGGGCGAATTCTTAATCGCCAATTTCGGGGCGTAGATTCTGCGCCCCCTTTTGAAGTTCAATCGATTTTTATTAAAAATTAAAACAAGAGCGGCGATCGACTGAAGCGATCGCTGCGATCGATGTTTAAAAACATATTGTTATTTAAACTAAATTGACTAATTGTTAATTTCTGAAGTAGCAATTCGGATCGATCGGGTTTGCATTGGAAAAGCGATCGTGAATTTAAAAAAATCAATCAGAATTGCACGATATCGCCATGACTTACCAAAAGCATTTAACCAACGATTCTAATCCCGATATTCATAAGCTTGACTCTAGCTTACAAGTAATTCACCAAGATATTCAGCAGCAAAACTTGGTTTTGGAAAAAATCTTAGAAGAGTCTAGTGGAGGTGGGATATGGTCGAGAAATACCCTTGTTTATATTTTGCTTCCTGCTTTTATCGGTGCGATTTTTGGGGTATTAATTGCCGCTTGTGGTGTGTTTAAGGTAGAACCTATGGCACCGGATAAATCCACACCCGCTTTAAACGAGACAACACAAAAAGTTGTTTTTGGTGCGCTCTCCTGTACGGGTTCTTCTATTCTAACCCTGTGTTTGTTAGGGGCGCCCAGCCATAACGCTCAAAAGAGAAAAACTTTAGCGCTTTCATTTTTTGGTTCTTTGTTCTTTTTCTTTCCCCAACAAAGCTTAGCGACTTTAACAACTATTTCAGAAGCATTTCAAAGACAACAGTCTAAAAATAATCAATTAGCCGAGCAACTTTCTACGGCTCAGGATAAAAAAACTCAAGCTTTACGAGCAACTTTGCAGGCCAGTGGCTCTCCAACTCCCGAAATCAAAGAGGATGTTGCTGAAGTTTTAGACACCAACATTACTTTGATTGGGAATGCCGAAGTTGCTACATTACAACAGCAAGCATCTTCACAAACCATAGAATTGCTAGAGGAAAATCCCGAATTATTACAAGACCCAGACATTAAAGAAAAATCAATAGAATTAGGGAAAAAATTGCAAGAGCAAATTCAAACAGTCAATCCCCAGGAAAGTCCCGATCCTATTTCAACGTCGAACGATCGCGAATTATTACAAGAACTCACTGATTTAGACGAAAAATATTCTCAAGAATCGGTCAATTGACGATCGCCGGAATCACGATGTAACCGGAGGCGCGATCGCCGAAAACCCAGGTACGATCGCGCCCCCAGTACCACCAGTAGGCGCCGATATACGCACAAAGCAACGCATCTAAGCGGTCTTCTAAGGCTTTGAGCTGTTTTCCTTTAAACGATTCGACTTCGGCATTAAAATCGGCGGGTTTGAGGCGGAGTAAATCGCAGTCGGTGTCTAAAGACAAACGCGGTTCTAACTGAGGCAGGCGATCGACTATATATTGACGCAATTTCATTAATTCCGGCTTGCGATCGCCTAATTTTCCCTTTTTATACTTTAAAATGCGTTCCAATCCAAATAAGGCGATCGTTGCCGGATGGGGAAACACTTCAATTTGATAGCGACCCGGTTTTTTGGGCTCGATTTGCGCCGCATGAGCAAAACCGCACGCTTCCAAACGACAGCCAAATCCGACCGTTCGCGCCGCAAAACGACTGTTGAGATTCGCCGGATAGCACCCGGCGTGATAGCGTCCGAAATACTTGTGCGTTAGTTTATCCGCTTCTCTCATTCCCGTCGCATTGGGAATCACCGTCGGCGCGTCCACGGCGACTAAGGCAGTTTGCGGACGGGGGGCGATCGCCTCGATCCAGGCGAAAATATCGTCAAGATCGAGCTTGCACTCTGACGAGTCCAAATAGAGGCGATCGCCCCGCCAAACCAAGCAACACAAGCCGCTTTTGCCAGAACTCCACCCCAAATCGACCCCTAGAAATTTCATCGTGCGATCGCGCCAACCCAATTCGCCACTTCCCCCTATCTCCCTCGGGAAAAGGCGATCGCGCGCGCCAGTTGTTCGGGACTGTGAGAACCGATTAAAATTCGCTCGCCGTTGGCCAGTTCTAACTGAACCCCGCGATTGCCACTGACATTGTACGCCTTCCCCGTCGGACTGTGACGGATGCCCCATCCCCCATATTCCCGTAAAGGATGGTAGATTTTGACTTCCGCTTTGACAATATTTTCAAAAGGAATTTTAATGCGAGAAAACAGCAACGGATAAAAACTCAGATATAAACCATCACTGCGAATTTCAGTAATTAATTTAGTCGTGTAAAACAGAATCGGGAAAATAACGCCAAAGATAATCCCGAATAAAATCAGAATGATATGGACGACGAGGGTATCTTCCGAGTTGGAATCTAATACAAACGGGATCGCGGCAACATAAAGGGCCGCCAGAGAACTGCACGACAGTACCACCCAAATCCAAGGCTGACGAAACTGTTGCACTTCTCGAAACATGAGGGTTGCATCGATGTCATCGGTAATGCTGACTTCCGACGACATCGGTTTAGAGCGCAGTTTATCCACCACGGTCTCCTGATTCGCTAAGGGGAAAAGTCGCGATCGCGTATCGGGATCGTTTCGGACGATCGAGCCAACGAATCTACGGCAACAAAGCAACGGGCTTGCGGCTGTCTAAAACAATTCCCGCTCCTCAATCGTATCACTCCCCCGAGGGCGATCGCCCCCAATATGGCATCAACAATCCGTCCTCTGCAAGCCGGGAGGCAATTGGGTGAGGGGCGAAGATTTGTTAAGATGTCCGATTGTATGTCCTTTGGCGTGCATTTCGACAAACGCTTTGAGAATCTTCCTCAGCACCCAGGAATGTTCTCCAGCCAAGTTCCTTGTCCTGTCAAAAAATCAGTTTGTAACGGCAACCTATGGGTAAGCAGCGCATTCTTTCAGGAGTCCAACCCACTGGCAATCTGCATCTCGGTAACTATTTGGGTGCGATCCGCAACTGGGTAGAAGCGCAGAGTCAGTATGAAAATTTCTTCTGTGTCGTCGATTTACACGCGATTACGGTTCCGCACAACCGCGCTACTCTGGCGCAAGATACCTACACGATCGCGGCGTTGTATTTAGCTTGTGGCATTGACTTAGATCGTGCCACGATTTTTATTCAGTCGCACGTTCGCGCCCATACCGAACTGACCTGGCTGCTCAATTGCATCACCCCGTTAAACTGGCTCCAAGACATGATCCAGTTTAAAGAAAAAGCGGTGCGTCAGGGGGAAAATGTCAGCGCCGGATTGTTAGATTATCCGGTGTTAATGGCGGCGGATATTTTGCTTTACGAAGCCGATAAAGTCCCCGTCGGCGAAGATCAAAAACAGCATTTGGAACTGACCCGAGATATCGCCGCTCGATTTAACCATCAGTTTGGGAACGATGACGAACCCGTCCTCAAAGTCCCCGAACCGTTAATTCGCAAAGAAGGGGCGCGGGTGATGAGTTTGACCGACGGTACCAATAAAATGTCAAAATCGGATCCGTCGGATATGAGCCGGATTAACCTGCTCGATCCGCCGGACGCGATCGCCAAAAAGATCAAGCGCTGCAAAACCGACCCGATTCGCGGCTTGTGGTTTGACGATCCACAACGTCCGGAGTGCCATAATTTGCTGACCCTGTACGCACTCCTGTCCGGGAAAAGCCGGGAAGCGGTTGCCAAAGAATGTAAGGACATGGGATGGGGTCAGTTCAAGCCGTTGTTGACCCAGGCGACGTTAGAGGCGCTCAAACCGATTCAGGAGAAATATAAGGAGGTCATGGGCGATCGCGCCTATCTCGAATCGGTGTTGCGAGAGGGACGGGAAAAAGCGGAGGCGATCGCCAATCCGACCCTCAATAAGGTAAAAGCGGCTTTGGGTTATTCGATGCCGTTATAACCCCCCCTGCGTTACTTCCACTCAGTTACACTCGCAAAAAGGAGACCGAAACTCGGAACGGGGCGATCGCGACGGGAGACAGGGAAGCAGTCACGCTCTCCCTGGCTTCATTCTCGACAGCCTCAATCCATCACTTTATGGGATCTGGATGGCTGCCACACCATCGGGGTCGAACATTGACCACTGAAACATAACAACACAACTATGACACAACAGCCTTTAGCGCGATCGCGCTTCCGTCTCGCCGTCGAAGCGCGAGAATTTTTAATCACTGCCGAAGTGATGCCGCCCAAAGGTAGCGATGCCTCGCATACGGTGGAAATGGCCCGCCAACTCAAAGATTGGGTACACGCCGTCAACGTGACCGATGGCAGTCGGGCCGTGTTGCGGATGTCTCCCGTCGCCACTTCCGCGATTTTACTGCAACACGGTATCGAGCCGATCTGTCAAATCGCCTGTCGCGATCGCAACGCGATCGGTATTCAAGGGGATTTGATGGGCGCTCACGCCCTCGGCATTCGCAATATTTTAGCCTTGACTGGAGACCCGATTAAAGCAGGCGACCACCCGAAAGCCAAATCGGTGTTTGAGTTGGAATCGGTGCGTTTGCTCAAATTGATTAAAAAACTCAATAGCGGTACGGATTTTAACGATAATCCCCTCACGGACTCTCCGACGGATTTATTTCCCGGCGCGGCAGTCGATCCGCAGTTAAAAAGCTGGTCGGGTCTCAAAAGTCGCTTTGAACGAAAACTGGAAGCGGGAGCGGAATTTTTCCAAAGTCAGATGATCTGCGATTTCGATCGCCTCGACAAGTTCATGAACGAAATTGCTTCGGGAACGGACAAGCCAATTCTCGCCGGAATCTTTTTACTCAAGTCGGCGAAAAATGCCGCCTTTATCAATCGTTGCGTTCCCGGCGTCCACATTTCCGACGAAACGATCGCCCGTTTGGCTGAGGCGAAACATCCCCTTCGCGAAGGCATGAAAATTGCGGCGGAACAGGTGCAACACGCGCGATCGATCTGTCATGGCGTTCACATGATGGCGGTTCGCCGAGAAGATTTGATCCCGGAAATTCTGGATATGGCTGGTGTCTCGGCCCTTACTCCTCAAGAAGCGAAAATCGCGGTTTAGAAACGGCGGGCAACTGCACCCAAGGACACGCAACGATAGGCAACGAGCGATCGCGCATTTTTTCCGGATCGCGCCCTGTTGTGTCGGAATCTACACCGTGGTAGATGCACCCTGATGTCCAAACCCCCTGGCTCGTTCTGGGGGTTTTTTATTTTAGATTTTTTATTTTAGATTTTCGATCGACCAAATGAAAACCATCCGGATGAGTGAGAGGATATCCGAATTCTCAATATAGATGCACCCTGATGTACCACCCCTGGCTAGCCAACCAGGGGTTTTTTTATTTTCACTTTTAGCCTGTAAAGTTTAGATTTTAAATCGGCCAGATAAAAATTGTCCGGATCGACGGAGAGCGATCGCGAAATCCTTAATAGATGCACCCTGATAGTCCACCCCCGGTCAGCCAACTGGGGGTTTTTTATTTTCACTTTTAGCCTGTAAAGTTTAGATTTTAAATCGGCCAGATAAAAATTGTCCGGATCGATGGGGGGCGATCGCCTCTCGTGAGGACAAGACACCGGGAATAACACCCTGAGAAAAAGCGCCGGACGAAGTATGCAGTCCGACGTCAAAAACAAGAGATAAGCTAACGATCGCGCGATCGGCTCGAAGAGTTCAAGCGACCTCGGAAGCGGAATCGGAACTGACCTCAGCGTGTTCGACTCGGAAGACATTTGCGTAGAGATTCGCCATAATCTGCTTGCCTTCTTGAGTCAATCCCAAATATTTCAACGCATCGGTAATGTAAGGATAAACCCCATTCCAATAAAACTTGGCGTAGTTTTTACGCAAGTCATCCGGGTGACGGTATCCTAACGTTTTGTTCGCTCCAGTTTCTTCAAATTCGTAGAAGAGCGCGCCAATTTTTTGTAAATAACGCGGGTCGCTCAATTGTCCGATCAAATCGGCAGCGCGGACCAGTCCGGAATAATTGAAGGTATCCTTATGATCTTCGTCCGCCGGAACGGGAAAACGAGTCAGTTCGATATTGCGTTTGATCGCTTCGGCATCGATCAGGCGATGACCGCCGAAGCGCTCTTGGATGAACAATTTACCGCGATCGACGTGATAGGGGGTCAAACTGGCGTCGGTCGCGCCGACGGGGACGGTGACTTTCATCCCATCACGACCCGTGGCGTACAAGTTTTCCTCGGCACGATCTTCCCTGCAAACGCCTTTGACGTAACCGATATCGTGACAGAGCAAAGAAATAATCGCGTGTAGCCAATCTTCGCAAGAAACGCCGCCTTCGCGAATATGTTTGCCGCGCAAGATTTCTTGACCGACTAAGGTGACGAGGATCGTATGTTCGACGTTGTGATATAAAGCGTCGCTATTGGCAATATTTTCCAGAGCCATATTGCCAGCCCAGGCAATAATATCGGCGTAGTCGGATTTGTAACCGCCGTAAGTCCGATGATAGCCCGCTTGGAGTTGTTGGACGAAAGCGTCGATCAGGAGTGCCGTGGAGTTAAACATTTCTATCTCACCCAAACTCAATTTTTGATCAATCCGATTTTAATCGACTCTTCAACGGCTTACATGAGGTGTGGGATACAGTATTGCGCTAGATCGGCGTTGAATTTTCGAGTCGAGATCCACCCCGATCGCGATCGGGCATTTTCCATCACTCGGATGAAAATTTTGAGCCGATCGCGTCGAGTTGGCAAAATCAGAAAAACGTTCTAGCGCTGGCCTGCGTTACAAACATAATTGAGGACTTTGCACCTCTCCCCTGTTCTAAATACTTTGATTATGCTGAAAATTTTCAAAAATTTCTGTGACGATCGTCAGAAAGGGGTTGGGACGAGATCACTCGGGGGTGCGATCTTTGTCGCTGACAAGATACGATCGCCCTTGAGAAATGGTAGCATCGAGCGGATAAATCCGGGAGCGATCGCCGTCGCGATCGAGGTAGATCGACCTGGATCGTGGACTTTACAAGCCTTGGCGATATTTTTGCAAGCGTTGGCGGTAAACAGGTTTCAAGCGCGCGATCGCCCGCCGTCGGTCGCCATTGCCGACATCGAGCAAGGAAGGCCACACGGGAATTAATTCGAGAGCCGCCATATCGAACCAGCCCGCTTCTATATCTTCTAACACGTCGTACTCTTCCAACATGGCGATCGCCGCCCGATCTTGATTTTCCGGGGAAAAATCCCGGGCGCCGATTTTGCGAGCCATGCGATCCCAACTCGTACTGAGGAACTGATAGCGACCTGCCGCATCGGAACAGAGTTGGCGACCGTGGCGCCAACCGCATTTCAGCTCTCGGGGGTGATCCTCGAAACTCTCGAAGGTCGTTCCCGTAAACTGCATTCGGTAAGCGTTCGGTCCTTCGGTTCCTTCGGCCCAAGCGAGCATGTCGAGAAATGCCTTAATATAAGCGACTTTCAGCGCCGAAATTCGTTCCGGGTCGTGGCGATCGTCTCGGGGTAGAACGTGCTTTCCCCATTCGCGAACCTCCTGTTCCGTCACCTCCGGGGGCGGTTCCTGACTCGGTAAGGCTTGAATGGTCGCTCCCAAGACTAGGGTACAGAGGATGACGGTAATGGTGGCGGCGAGGGTGCGCCGACGGCGTTGCTGGCGCGATCGCGATCGCCCCTCCACGGTCGGCCAACTTTCCGCAGGTAAGATCTGGGACAAATAACCAATTTGATAGCCGAAATCGAACAAAGATCGCAGGACGATCGCCTTTTGGCTAATGATTTCCGGTCTTTGGCGGCGCGCCATCAAAAACTGCACGTAGCGGTGCAAATCTTCGACGGCGATCGCCCCTAGGGGTTTGCCGCACACCTGTAAAAACTGTTTCGCTAACAACCAATCGGCGCGCCGTTGTTTCGATGCTTTTTGGCGCACCCACAGTTGAATGAGTGCGACATCGGAATCGACGATCGGTCGGCGTGTGATTGGCGGTTGATTCATCTTGTTTGTTCGTGCGAGCGGCCAATTCTCATCGAGGCGGGCGATCGCCCCGAGTCTTCCCCCTTCTCGAATTTTCTCCCCTTCGAGTAAACATAAACTGGACTATCGACGCATTTGCCCGTCCTTCTCGGACGCAAACCCGAAAGGGATCGACAATTTCGTATTTTACAGCGATTTTTAACCGTTTATTAAAGGATATCTTTACTAACGCGATCGCCCTGAATCGCCCTTCTTTGAGGGATCGGCGAACCCCGATCGCCGTTGACTGGCCCGACGGCGCGCGATCGCCCCCTCAATCTTATCGGACGCCCGCCCCGCCACCCGATTCTGCCGACTCCTTTGGAGTCGCTCAGCGAACGCAGACACTTCGCGAACGCCCCTTGCACTTCAGAAAAAATCGCGCCAATGATTTAGGATTGCTCTTAGAAGAGCGCTTTCCTTACCAACACCCCGATGAGCATCGTCACCCTGCAATCCGTTCAAAAAGACTTCGGTATCAAAGAAATCCTGCGAAATGCCAATTTCAGCCTCGGACCGACGGATAAAGTTGGGGCGATCGGCGTCAACGGTTCGGGAAAATCCACCTTACTCAAAATCGTAGCGGGAATCGAACCGATTGATGGGGGTCAACTGCTCGTCAATTCCGGCTTGAGAATTGTCTATTTGCCTCAAGACCCAGATTTAGACGAAAATCGCACGGTGTTAGAGCAAGTCTTTGCCGATAGCGGCGATCTCATGGCTTTAGTGCGGGAATACGAAGATTTAACTCACAAAATCGCGCGATCGCCCCAAGACGAAAAACTGATGTCCCGCCTGTCCGCCGTCATGCAACAAATGGAGGCATCCGGCGCCTGGGAACTCGAAACCCAAGCCAAAATTATCTTATCCAAACTCGGAATCGAAGACTTCGACGCCCAAATCGCCACCCTGTCCGGCGGATATCGCAAGCGGATCGCGATCGCCGCCGCCTTATTGTGCGATCCCGACGTTCTCCTGATGGACGAGCCCACCAACCATCTCGATGCGATCTCCGTCGAATGGTTACAAAGTTACCTCAATACCTTTCGCGGCGCCATCCTCCTCGTCACTCACGACCGCTACTTTCTCGATCGCGTCACCAATCGTATTGTCGAAGTCGATCGCGGCGACCTCTACACCTACGACGGTAACTATTCCTATTACCTCGAAAAGAAAGCCCTCGCCGAAGACGTCGCCGCCAGCCAACAACGCAAACATTACGGCGTTTTACGGCGCGAACTCGAATGGCTCAAACGCGGACCGAAAGCGCGCAGTACCAAACAAAAAGCCCGCATCGATCGCATCCACGAAATGCAAGATACCGAGTTTAAAGAAAGTCTCGGTAAAGTCGAAATTTCCACCCCCAGCCGCCGAATTGGCAAAAAAGTTATCGAACTTGAAAACATCTCTAAATCTTACGGCGATCGCCTTTTAGTCCGCGACTTCACTTATAAATTTACCCCCGAAGATCGCGTCGGTATTATTGGCGGAAACGGCGTCGGAAAATCTACCTTGCTCAACTTAATTACCGGACGCCTCGACCCCGATATCGGACAAGTCGAAATTGGCAGCACTATTCACATCGGTTACTTCGACCAACATAGCGAACCGCTTCAAGACGCTATGAACGAAAATCAGCGCGTCATCGACTATTTAAAAGAAGAAGCCGAATACGTCCAAACCGCCGATGGAACTCGGATTAGTGCCTCCCAAATGCTCGAACGGTTTCTCTTTCCTCCCGAACGGCAATATTTACCTTTACACAAACTTTCCGGCGGCGAAAAACGGCGGTTATTTCTATTGCGCGTCCTCATGAGTGCGCCCAATGTTTTAATTCTGGACGAACCGACCAACGATCTCGACGTCCAAACCTTAGCGGTTTTAGAAGACTATCTCGAAGACTTCAACGGTTGCGCGATCGTCGTTTCCCACGATCGCTATTTCCTCGATCGCACTATCAACACCGTTTTCTCTTTTGAAGGGAATGGACAGATCCGTAAATATCCCGGAAACTATTCGATTTATCTCGATTTCAAGCAAGAAGAAGAACGAGAAGCGGCGAAACAAGCTGCACGGGAAAAAGAGAAGGAAAAACCGACCGCCGAAAATGGCAAAGTTGAAAAATCACCGCGCTTGTCTTGGGATAAAAACCGCCAGCGAAAATTGTCTTCTAAAGAGCGCAGAGAATATGAAGGTTTGGAAAGAAAAATCGCCGAGATGGAGGAAGAAAAAGAAGAATTAGAAAAATCTTTATATAATGCCAAACCCGGCGCCGTCACTGAAGTGCAGAAGATGCACGCGCAACTGGAACAGTTAACGGAGGCGATCGAATCTGCAATGGAACGCTGGATGGAACTGGCAGAAATTGATTCTTAATGCTCCTACAAAGGTGGGGAGATTCGCGATCGGTCATGAAAACCTAAAACGGGAATTCACCCACCCTTTTCTGACTCGTTATTCTAATTCCAACGAAGACCAATATCAAACATTGGCAGATTAACCACCTTAAATTCTATCTGCAATTCCTAAAAAAATGACTTTACCCAACTTTATTATTATCGGCGTTCAAAAAGCAGCCACGACCTCAATTTATAACTATTTAAAACAACATCCCCAAATCTACATGAGTCCAGCTAAAGAAACCAGCTTTTTAGAAAAAAATTGGGATGCAGAAGCGATCGCGCCGGAAATGAAATATAACAAAGTATTGTCTTTAGAATCTTTTGAAGACCAGTTTCGCGACGTTACGACGGAAACCGCGATCGGAACGACTTCGCCAAACTGTCATTTTCTCTACGAAACTGCAGCCGATCGCATTTTAGAATATACCCCAAATGCCAAACTTATTTTAATTCTACGCAATCCTATCGATCGCGCCTATTCCGACCATTTAATGCATATTCGCGATGCGATCGACGATAAAACTTTAGACGATCGCCTCAATTCTCCCAGTTCTTTTATTATTCGTAAAGGCTTTTACGCCGAACAGTTGCAACATTACCGCGATCGCTTCCCTTTCAAACAAATTAAAGTCTTTCTTCACGACGATTTAAGAAAGAACACGATCGAATTTATGCAAGAAATGTACCATTTTCTCGAAGTCGATCCTAATTTTATTCCAGATACGACGAAAAAAGCACAAGTGTCGCAAGTTCCCAAATCGAAAAAACTCAATCGAGTTTTGCGAAATTCAGAAAAAATCGCCGCACCAATTTTGCCGATCCTCAAACGACTATTTCCGTTCAAAGTTAGAGAAGGACTGCGATCGCTCAAATCTAAATTACTCGCGCTCAATACAGAGAACAAAAAGCCACAACTCTCCGAAGAACATCGCCGACGACTGCGCGATATTTACCGCGAAGATATTCTAAAATTGCAAACATTAATCGAACGAGATTTATCCCACTGGTTATCTTAATATTTCGATATACGATCCATTTTATGGACGATCCCCCCCAACCCCCCTTAGAAAGGGGGGAGTCTAATAAAGTCCCCCTTTTTAAGGGGGATTTAGGGGGATCCGAGTTCTATGTCATTGTCTTGAAAAATGCTATATTTTATCCGCCATGACGATAACTTCTGCATCTCCCGCATTTCCTAGCGCGATCGCCTTCCTCGAAAGTCCCCCAGAACGGCGCTGGCAAACCCTAAAACAGCTCGGTTTAGCGCGATATGACTTTTTAATTAAAATGCCAAAAACTAAGACAAATATTGCTTGTGTAAAGCGCTTTCTTGAGGGGCGCAAACGAGTTAAATTTCCCGATCTGTCTCGTGCAGATTTATCCGGTTTAATCCTCGATCGCACCAACTTGATTCGCGGCAATTTAAGCGGTGCCAATTTAACCAAAACTCGGTTAATTGAAGCCGATCTATTGTTTGCGAACTTTACGCGAGCAAACTTAACTGATGCTAATTTATCCGGTGCAACCCTCAATGAAACTATTTGGACGGAGGCGATCGTTTTCGGCTGTCATTTTGGTGCGGGGATCGGCTTAAGTGAGACCCAACGGCAAGATCTTGTCAACAGAGGGGCTATTTTTGGCGGTAGCGAAGGGAATGATTTAGACAAAAATAAGTCACTGTCATTCTTCTGATTTTTCTACTTTATTTAAGATTACTATAGAGAGTTTTATGAACCAAATTATATAGAACTAACCACTTCTATAGGAAGTTTCAATGCATCAGCAATCTGTTCGTCATTCAAGCCAAAATGACGCAGTTTTTCAATTGTTGTAGTATCTGAAATGTCTGTATTTGTCGGCTTCGATTGAGATTTTTCAAATCCATTATAATCAGAAGTCTTAGCAGGGCGATCGGAGCAAATATTAATATAACCAATAATATTTTTCTTGGCTCCGATAATATGAGTGCGGTTAAAATTGATGTTTAAATTCCCCTGTCGTTCTAACACAGATTTGAGATTCTGCTTATTCACAGGTTCGTCAAAGATATCCGACAGCAATTTTAGCAACTCATACCCCACATCTTTCGCGTGACCCGGGGTACATCCATAGAAGTCTGCAATATCAGCATACTTTTGTCGTTTCAGCGTCCCCTCGATAATCCCTCGCTGTAAATCGTTGAGATATTGACCTGTCTTCGCATAAACGAGTTCATCGACGAACTGCAGTACCTCACGAATTTCCATAAGGCTCGGCCACGTACCAACATGAGCTATTATACCCGACTCAATCCGCCTCAATCCGTATATATCCGCTCTATTTCGCTTTTTGTAGCCTTTTTGTAGAAATACCCGTCTTTTTCCGCTTTTCAATAGTTAATTAGCTAGTCTATCCTAAAACAAGGGGAAACAAAAGTCTATTTTTAACGTTACGCCAGCTAAAACCTTCAAACCTTTACCCGAGGTAAACCATTTCAACTTTAGATGAAATCGCCCAAGCTCCTTTAGAAGCTGCCTGGAACCAACTATGCGAATCTTGTGGGGCAGTATTTCAGTCAGAGGGTAGTGTAGCAGGGATAAGCGCGGGTGATGCAGATGGCATTGGGCGAACAGCAATGATTATTATTCATTTAATTATTATTCCTTTAGTAATTTTACTATTGGCTGGAGCTGTGGCTTGGTATATAATCTTTAAAGCAACATCTATAGCAGTAGTGGTAACAGCGTCTGCATTCAAGATTATCATTAGTTAATGAATCTTAGAAGGGACGAACAATGATTCGTCCCTTCTAAGCCAACGGGAGAGAAAATCGGAAGGTCGTTCCTTCCCCTAGCTGACTTTTAACCTGGATTTGACCGCCTTGTAACTCGACCAAACGGCGCGAAATGGCCAGACCGATTCCCGTTCCGGTACCGCGTCCGCCTTTGGCGCGCCAGAAGCGATCGAAAACGTGAGGTAAATCTTCAGGAGCAATTCCGCTTCCGGTATCGCTCACTTCGATCCATAACGATCGCCGATCGCCCCAGGCGCGCACGGTAATCGACCCAGACGCCGTATGACGCAAGGCATTTCCCAATAAATTCACTAAAACCTGTTCGAGACGATCGCCGTCCGCCAAGACCAACGGCAATGGTGAGGAACAGTTTAACACCAGTTGCGGTCCGTTTTCGAGCAGTTGGTCGGCAAATTTGGCAACTAAATTCTCTAACAGGGGACGAATATTGAGACGTTGAATATCGATGGGGAGATATCCAGCTTCTGCTTTAGAAAGTTCTTGTAAATCGTTGACTAAACGTTCTAAACGGCGAGTTTCTGTGACCAAACGGTGATAAACTTCCGGATTTGGCGCCAGGGTTCCGTCTTCGAGTTCTTCTAAATTACCGCGCACGATCGTCAATGGGGTTCGCAATTCGTGAGTGAGATCGCCGATTAATTCTCGGCGTCGCTTTTCGACATCTTGCAAACTCGCCGCCATGCGGTTGAAGCTGGTACTAAAGCGATTCAGTTCGGGAATTTCACTATTTGGCATTCGTTCTTCGAGGTTTCCCGCCGCAAATTTTTGGGTAATTTTTTCCATTTGCGTTAATGGTTGTACGATGCGTTGGGCCAGCCAATAGCTCAAAATTCCCGCGCCGGAAGTTCCGACAATTACGGACCAAAAGGTGCCTCGATTCCAGGCTGTTTCAAAAACATCGACGAGGGAAGTTCGGACGTAGCGCAAGTTAAATCCGCGTCCTTCGAGTTGTTCGAGATGAATCACGAATAAGCGCGGCGATGAAAGTTTTCCGGTAATGACGAGACTGCCAATACCGACGACTAGGACGAGTAAATGAGAGAAAAATAAGCGCGATCGCAAACCCATGAGGGAGTTTAGATGTTAGATGTTAGATGTTAGATTTTAGATTTTAGATTGAGCTATTGAGGGGATTGAGAATAGTTCAGGTTTCATCTTCAAATTTATAACCGACACCGATCGCCGTTTTAATAAACGTCGGATTCGCGGGGTCGGGTTCGATTTTTTTGCGTAATCTCGCTACATGAGTATCGACCACTCGTTCGTCTCCAAAAAAGTCGTCACCCCAGAGTTTTTCGATCAGTTGCGATCGCGTCCACACCCGCCCGGGATAACTCAAAAACGTACTTAATAAATTAAACTCTAACGCCGTTAAATCTAACGGTTGCGATTCCTCGTCCGAGACGTGGCGCGTGGCGCTGCGGCGATCGAGATCGACGGTAAAATGACGGGTTTGATAGAGCTGACTTTGACCGCCTTGACGCAAACTGCGCCGCAACAGGGCGCGGACGCGGGCGACCAACTCCCGACGGCTGAAGGGTTTGACGAGATAATCATCGGCGCCTGTAGATAAACCGATGACACGATCGATTTCCTCTCCTCGGGCGGTCAACATGAGGATGTAGGGGTCTTTCGGTCCGGGTTGCTGGCGGATGCGGGCGCAGACTTCGAGTCCGTCGAGACCGGGTAACATTAAATCGAGAACGATTAAATCCGGTTTTTGCGCTTGGAAAATTTGCAACGCCGCCAGACCGTCGCGACAGGTTTCACAGGTGAACCCCTCTGCTTCCAGGGCCCGGCGGATAATTTGAGCGATTTCCGCTTCATCTTCGACGATGAGGATTTGCATCGGTTTGAGACTCCCGATTTCCGGATTTCGGCGTTAGCTGACTGGGGTCGGCGTTTCTTCTCCAGAAGAGATCGCCGGAACACGATCGCCTGGTTCTTGCTGAGTTTTCTCCGGTTCGCGATAGACCGCCAAATCGAACCAGAAGGTCGTCCCCACGCTGACCTCGCTGACTAAATAGACTTGGGTATGGTGTTTTTCGATAATATTTTTAACGATGGACAGTCCCAACCCAGTTCCTTCGAGAGTATGCACGCGGTTTTCGACCCGGGAGAAGCGATCGAAAATAATTTCTTGATCTTCGATATCGATTCCGATTCCCGTATCCCCGACTTCGATGCGGACCCGTTCCGGAGTATCGCCGCCTTCCGGGGTCAGGGAACATCGGGGATTGGGGATCCAGTGTTCCCGTTCCCAGCGACCGTGAACGCGATCGCCCGTGTCGAGTAAATAGGCGCGCATCGCTACTTTGCCGCCCGTTTCCGTAAATTTGAGGGCATTGCCTACCAAATTTGCGAAGACTTGCAATAAAAGATCGTAATTGCCCACCACGGGGGGCAGGTCGGATTCGATATCTTGGATCAGTTCGATGCCCTTATCTTTGGCATTGAGCTGGTAGGTTCGCAAGGTTTGCTCGATCGGTTGGGCGATATCGACCGCCTCGAAGTGGTACACCCGGCACGATTCCAAGCGCGAGAGGTCGAGAACGTCGTTGACCAAGCGGGTGAGGCGATCGGTTTCGCGGTTGGCGGTTTCGAGAAACTCCGATCGCTCGTCGGCGCTGAGGTCTTCGCCGTATTCGTGCAGGGTTTCGATAAATGACTTGATATTAAACAGGGGCGTTCTCAACTCGTGAGACACGTTGCTGATAAACTGACTTTTGGCTTCGTTGAGTTCCACCTCCCGGGTAATATCCTGCACGGTCATCGCAATTCCTTTGAGACTTTCCCGATATTGTTCCGCCAAATTGGGTTTGGAACTGTCGTGGTAGAGGGTGCATTCTTTCGCTTCCGGGCGTTCCGGGAACGTACAGGTATCGTCGAGATTGTAGGTACAGCTACTGCATAACGGCTCGTTTCCGGGAGACTTGTGCAGCAGTACCGTGGTCAGCAAAATGCGGACCGTGCGGCGATTCGGTTCGGTGAGGGTAATGCGGAATTCGCCACCTTCACGTCCGGCGTAATCTCCCGAGGGAGTGGCGTTGTCCGAGGCGGGATAGCCCCCGGTGAGGGCATTTCCGGCGGCAATTTCGTACAGTGGGCTGGTCAGTTCCGCCACGACGGGGGTGGGGAGGTAGTCGAGGACATTTTCAGAAACGACGTTTTTCCCTTCCCACCCAAAAATGCGGCGGGCGGTGGGATTGACCAAGACGACTTGAAGGGAAGTATCGAGTAAAACGGCGCCGTCGGCGATCGTTGAAACGAGGGTTTCGAGTTTGGCTTTTTCGGCGGTGAGTTCTTCGATATTTTGTTCTTCGTAGCGCTCCAAACGTTCCGCCATTTCGTTAAAGCTGCAAATTAATTCCCCGAGTTCCCCTTCGAGGGGGAGGTCGATGCGCTGTTTGAAGTTTCCGGCGGCAATATTTTTAACGCCGAGGAGGAGTTCTTTAATCGGTTTGGTGATGGTCAGGGCGTTGAAGACGGCGCCTAAGATCACCATGACCCAGATGGAGACAAAAACGGCGATCGTCACGTCTCGGGTAAGGTTAGAAGAGGTGACCACCGTGGGATTGGGGTTAATCCCGATCGCCAAGACCCCGAGATAGGCCCCTTCGTGAATCAGGGGGACGAAAACATCGGTGACTTCGCCATCTGGGGTTTGGTGTTGGCGCACCATCGGCAGCTCGAAATTGCTCGTCGCCGCTTCCGGTAACTGGATGCGCCGTTGGATGGTCAGGGAATTCTGCACTTCCGATTCCGAGAAGGGAATCCCGAGGAAGATTTTTCCTTCTGCGTCGGCGTAGAGCATGTAGCGGATGCTCGTCGTGCTGCTGTAGAAACGGTGGGAAAAGCGGGCGACTTCAGTTAAGTTATCTTCGGCGACGAGGGGGGCGACATTCGCCGCTAACAGCAGACCCAAGTCGCGACCGAAGCGGGTATCGTTGAGGCGGGCGTCCTGTTGAATGGTGTTGACCGCCCAGAAGGTCAAGCCGCTCATAATTAAGGAGACGACCAAAGTCGCCGCCGCCATCAAGCGGGTTTGGAGGGTGAACTCCGACCACCAACGGGCGATAATTTCTCCGATCTTGTGAATGAGAGCCAGCAAGGTAGATTTTTAGGGATGACAGCAATAACACGAAGGCGAGAACGCAAGCGCGGGCGATCGCCGGACGCTGCTATTGCCAGTTTATCAAGATCGGGGAGATACGGGAGGCTTCCCCCATTGCGGATGGCAAGATCTCGCTCTTTTCCAGGATGGCAGCGATCGGGTATAAATTAATCGGGCATAAATTAGAGGACTGCCCCGATGGAGGGGCGAACAATTTTTGCGCCTCCTTTCTATACCTTCAGCCAGGTGAATCGGTCGGCGACACTCAGCCGCACTGCTCTGGTAAACTCAGGGACGGGTAAGATCGACGCTGCATCGTCACAAATTCTCACTTGCTTGTCTGCTTCGTAAACAAAAACGCACCCTTCCTCTGGGTCGATTAACTAACCCATTTCCGTACTGAAATCGAGACAGTGCAGGAGACTAAGGACAACTCGGGTATGACTGGAGTTGGGGGAAAGAATTTCAATCGTCCAAGCGGGATGGAGGTCGAACCTATTGGCAACTTCCCTATTGCGATCGGTGGGAATACGGGCGCTGCGAAAAACTGCAATATCGGACACGAGGGAATGTCCGCCAAAAGTGCAGCGTAGTGCGGGAAACGCTTGAGCGGTTCGCTCTATTCTCTGTTGCTAGAGGATGCCGTGTTTGCCTTGAGGCACAGGTTTCTGGATGATTTACCCGTCGATGTATTCCCTGGCAGCTTTTGAGTTTCTGACATTTCTAGAAAAGCTTCTAATACAGGGTAGCGAAAGAACATGACTAGCTATAATGAAAGGAGCGGTTCGCCACCCTGCACTGGATTAACAAGAAGTTTAACGATCGCAACGTTTTTCAAAGTTGGCGCTACGATCCCGGGAAAGGCGATCGCTTGGATCCAAATTTAAGTCATCTTCACATCAATTTCTATTCTTTCCTATCGTTATGGAGAGAAGACGATGAAACTCCCTCATTTAATCAAAACCATTTGTTTTCTCGGTTTAGGATTCTTGGTCGCTTTATCTATTGTTTTATCTCCGAGTTTGACCGGGGCGATCGCCATTCAGGACGTTCCCAATCCCCGAGTAGAATATGGGGGATGGGTCACGGACATGGCCAATATCATCAGTCCGGCGACGGAACGAGAGTTAAATCAGTTAATCGATACCTTGGAAGCAGAAACGACTGCCGAAATTGCGATCGTGACCGTTCCCGATACCGATCCGTTTCCATCGGTAAAAACCTTTACAACGGAATTGTTTAATACTTGGGGAATTGGCAAAAAAGGTAAAGATAACGGCATTTTATTCTTAACTTCATCCGGCGATCGCAGAGTCGAAATCGAGACGGGTTATGGAATCGAAGCGATTTTACCGGATGCTCAAGTTTTAGACATCCTCAATCGCCACATTTTACCGTATTTTAAAACCAACGATTTTGATACGGGAATGCTCGAAGGAACTCGGGCGTTAATTGATGTTTTAAGTGACGAAACGTTTGAGGGAGGAATCATTGATAAAGACCCTTTTTTTTAAAACGACTCGATCGCCGGGAACGCCAGGGAGCGATATTTGCTGTTGTTCTGGCATCGATCGCGATAATTATCGGCTATATCAGCCAAAGCTGGCACCTACAAAAGGCAATATTCATCGAACCCACCGGGCGATCGCGCACCAATTATCCCAATGAAATGAGAGGAATTCTATATCCTCTGGCTTATTTATTCTGTTTTGCATTAATTTTATTAACTCTCGTGAGTCTCAGTCTATCGAATACGATATTGTTCGTTTATTTGCTAATTTTAATATCCAGCTTTTCTTTGTTTTTATCTCTCCCGGGTTTTATTCTTTATTGTCTTGCTGTTTTTAATCATCCAATCCTTATCCAGATCTTTATTAAAACAGTCTTCTTTGGGTTTACCGTTGCTTTAATTCTGCTTTTGTTCGGAAATTTATTATCAATTTTACCGAATTTTGATGTTCAATTACAGTGGTCGATTGTCATCTGTATGGCGATGTTACTGGGCTTTCCACTCTCCAATTTTTTGGGGAACTTATTTAACTTAACTGGATATTGGTGGCCGCAGTATTACTGTAAAAAATGCCATCACAGAATGATTTCCCCTAGTAAAAATATACTAGAAATTTACCTAACCTCTCCGGAAAAAGTTGCCGAACAATTGGGCAGTATCAAAGTGAAAGGCTGGTATTGCCCCCATTGCAGTTTAAAATTTAAAATACCGTTTCACATTCGTCGGTATTTAGGCGATCGCAGCAAGCAATTCGATTACTGTCCGAACTGTCAGGAATTAACGCTCGTTAAACAGAAGAGCGTACTATACGAGCCGACCCGTTGGAGTGCGGGTAAATACCGCATTGTTTACCATTGCCATTGTTGCAATTATCGGGAAGAAAGAGAAGAACTTATCCCCTGTTTGGTTAGCCATCGCGACTACACCGTAGCCAATTATTATTTTGGCCCTTGGTTTAGCCAATGGTGGCGCAGTTTGGTCCCGAGTCTAGGCGATGGCGGCGGCGATGGTGGCGGTGATGGCGGCGGCGATGGTGGCGGCGGCGATGGTGGCGGCGGCGATGGTGGCGGTGGTAGTGGCGGCGGCGGCGGCGGTGGCGATTTCTAAGGCGGATCGCCGCAACTCGTTTCCTCCCGCTACTTATTTTTAAAACAGTTCATTCTCTCACATTATCTAAATTTGCCCTAGCATTGCGTCGCCACATCTGGGGTTTGATCCGTCGCAAGGCGGAGGCGCGAAATCGCCGATCCCACTCGGTGTCCGACAGTTCGGCGAGTTCGGCGAAGGTCGGGGCGATGTTTTCGGGATAGGGTCGAAATTCACTGACGTCGGTTGCGGTGGCAAAACGCTGGTTCCAGGGGCAAACGTCCTGACAAATATCGCACCCGGCGACCCAGCCTTCTAAGTGAGATTTGATGTTGTCGGGAAGGTCGGGCGATCGATTTTCGATGGTATGATAGGCGATGCAGCGATTGGCATCGACGACGAAGGGTTCGACGATCGCCCCGGTCGGACAGGCATCAATACAGCGCGTGCAACTGCCGCAATGTTGCGTATGCGGGCGATCGCTCTCTAAAGTGAGATTCGTTAGCACTTCCCCGAGAAACACCCACGACCCGTACTCCCGGGTGATGACGTTGCTATTTTTGGCAATCCAGCCGATCCCCGCCCGTTGCGCCCAGACTTTATCCTGAATCGGTCCGGTATCGGCATAATAGCGCGCTTGGATGCCGTCCCCTTGAGCTTGCAACCAGGTGGCGAGGGCTTTGAGTTTTTTGTGCATGACCCGGTGATAGTCCCGTCCCCAACCGTAGCGGGAGATTTTGGCGCGATCCGGGCGATCGCTGTGGGGGGTGGGGGTGTAGTAGTTGAGGGCGACGCAGATGAGCGATCGCGCCTCGGGCATCACTTGACGGATGTCTTGGCGTTTCGGGTTCGCCATCCAGTCCATCTCGGCGCCGTAGCCACGATCGCACCAGGTTTGTAACTGTCGCGCGGCGTCTGCGGGGGGCGGTTCGACGGCGGCGATGCCGACTTTGTGGAAGCCGAGGTCGAGGGCCTGTTGTTTGACGAGATCGCGGTCGGGAGGGAGACTCGAAGATGTAGAAACCATTGACAATCGGAAGGTTGGCAGTCTCTAGGGCGGTTTGTTCGAGTCTACACCGAAGTCCGCGCGCGATTCCCGGGGTCTTGTGACCCAGATCTCATCGCTTAACTTTACGATTCGTTACAATAGGGCTAGTTTGTAAAAAATATTTGATTTTCTTAAAAAAAAGTAACATGAACCGGAATGCTAGCCCGTTAACAAACGAAGTTCCTCCCACGGACGACACCCCGGAGGCGATCGCGATCGAAGGAGTGGATCGCGACAAGATTCGGCGTTATTTTGAAACCTTGAATGCAGGGCAGTTCGAGCGCACGAGCAGTCTGTTCGCCCCACAAGGACAACTGATTCCGCCGTTTGAAGAACCGATCGTCGGTCCCGAGGCGATCGCCGCGTATCTCCAACAAGAAGCGCGGGGGATGAACTTGCGCCCGAAACGGGGCGAAATTACCGCCACGGCGGGGGGAACGGAAGAAGTTAAGATCTCTGGGGAAGTAAAAACTGCCCTATTTACTGTCAAAGTCGGTTGGTTATTTATCCTCGAGCGCGACGAGCAGATCCTCAGCGTCACGGTCAAGCTGCTGGCGTCTTTAGCCGAACTCGCCAGCTTGCGGCGCTAGGGGCTACCTTGACGGCGCCGGGTTGGGGATTAGGCGGCGATCGCGCTTTCCCAAGACCGCATCAGCATCCGGCGCCCCAAATCTACGTCTTTCGGCGCGCACTGCCAATCCGGGTGAGCGGTCATCAGCAGGCTTTCGAGGCTTTCGCGATCGAACAAATGCCAGACGGGCGCCCCGGCGACCTCTCCTTCGATCGCGTAGCAATTCTCGCCGAGACAGTGGATCGTCAGGGCGTTGCAGATGCGCTCGACCTGCATTTTTTCGCCCCTTACGAGCGATCGAAATCCTAAAATCGTCTGTTTGAAGTCGTCGAAGTCCGCCACGACTAACCCTTCGACCGACACGCGGTGAGCGGGAGAACTATTGACATCAATCCAATAGCGACGGGATGGATCGATGCCTTGCAGCCACGGGGATTCGTCATCGAGTCGATACCGGGGGGCTAGGGGAAAATAGTCTCTAGTCATAAGGCGCTTACCAACGACAAGCATCTACACGAGGGCAGCGCGATCGCGGTTCGCCAGCGATCGTCAACCCCTTTCGACCGCGCCGATCTGAGGCGATCGGGCATCGATTAATTTTTTCTAATATGCAAGATAAGCGCCGTTTAAGCAACAGAAGTTAATAAAAGTTATAATAATTTCGCCAATTAAGTAAACTTATGTAAAGCAATGCACCCTCGATGGGGTGATGGAAGAGCGATCGCCCCGAGGCCAAATCCATTGACGCCTGAATTTGGCGATCGACCGATGGAACGACACCGATCCTGCGAGCCACCTGGGGAAACCCGATAGCTGACAGACATAGCCCGAATTTAGTCGGGGTCGCCCAGGGTTGTCGGTCAACAATTAAGCTTTTTCCTTTTCCGGCAAGCTAGCTTCCAGCTTCAAGCAGTTGCGACCGTCAATTTGCAAGCGATATTCCACCCGATCCATCAATTTATTCATGATCAGCCAGCCGTAGCCCCCATCGGGCATGTCTTCGGGAACTGGCGCCATGTACGTCCCGAGGTCGTAACCTTTGCCGTGATCCCACACTTCCAGGGCAATATCGTGTCCCTTGAGTTCCAAGCGAATCAACACGGGTAAATTCGGTTGCTCCCGGTGGGCGTGCCGCACCACATTCGAGTAAGCTTCCGCTAAAACCAAGCGCAGGCGGTTGGACTGACGGGGCCAATCCACAGCATCGCCCAGTTCCATTTCTAACGACCCCAGCAGCCAGTTTTCAACAATAGCCAAAAACCGCAAGTCGCTTGGCACGTGCAACTCAGTTCTCATCGATTACAGAACCTCCAGAGAAAGTATTGTTTGGTCATCT
This sequence comes from Oxynema mangrovii CENA135, assembly GCF_016632315.1. NCBI lineage: Bacteria > Bacillati > Cyanobacteriota > Cyanophyceae > Oscillatoriales > Oscillatoriaceae > Oxynema > Oxynema mangrovii. The sequence goes on from NZ_JAEOXH010000001.1 coordinate 1,078,320, forward strand.
TCCTGCTCGTGAGCGAGATCGCGGATGCGAGCGAGTAAGTCATTGAGGTCGAGAGGGACATTCTCGTTAGCAATCAATTTCCACAGACCTTCTTGTTGGATCATTTCACCCGCCTGGACGCCATCGAGGGAGGAATCGGGATGGGTAATCGTAGCCTCCGTCAAACCATCGCTCGTCAGCAAAAACACGTCCCCTGGATTTAATTCCAAGCTCCCTGCTTTTCCCTTCCACATCGGTAAAATTCCCACCGGAATTCCTCGATCTTTGAGAAAATTGGGTTCGACTGCCAATTTCTCCGCCAGAGCCGTTTGCGACCAGACTAAGGGGTAAATATGTCCGGCATTGGCATAAGCAAGCTGGCGCGTCGAAGGGGTATAACGGGCCAACACCATAGTAATAAAGCAATTATTACTAATGAGATCGTCTGATAAAGCACTGTTGAGGTTTTTCATTACGTCTTCCGGCATCGGCGAAACCTCTTGAGCCAGTTCCCGACGCATCACCGAAATGGCACTCGCCATAAACAGTGCTGCCGGAACGCCCTTACCGGAAACGTCGCCCACCGCCAACCAGATGTCCCCCTGGGAGTGGATGTACACCTCAAAAAAGTCCCCTCCTACGGCGCGAGCGGGGAAGCAACAGGCTTGGATTTTAGCGCTGTCGAGATCCGGCCAACTTTGGCGCAGGAGATTGGTTTGGATTTGGCGGGCGACTTCAAGTTCGGCGAGCATTTGCTCCGCTTGTTCTTGAGAGCGCTGGTAGAGTTTGGCTTGGGACAGAGCCAACGCCGCCTGTTCGCCCACTAATTCGATCAATTGGATGTCTTCAGGGGACCAATTGTTGCCGCGACCGTCTTGGTAAAGGGACATGACGGCGAGCAAATCTTTCTGATAAATCAGGGGAACGCCCAGACGAGTGCTGCCGTTGCCGCCGTTGTCTTCCTGAAGCACCTGGGTTTGGCGCGTTTCGAGAACTGCCGCGATCGTCGGTTCGAGGATCTCGGGTTCGACGGGATTGGAGGCGTTCGCGTCTTGGTAGGAGAAGATTTCGGGGGTCAGGCGATCGCCTTCCACCGGACGGACGATACAGCCTGTCGCTTGAAAGTTTTCGCCGACCGTTTCGACGATCGTTTGCAACATACTGCGATAGTCGAGGGACTCGCGAATGGCACTCATCACCCCGTTGAACAGCGATTCTCTTCTGAGGGTGCGGTTGAGTTCGTTCGTGCGTTGCTTGAGAACTTGATAGGTTTCCGACGCTTGATTGACGACGGCTTTGAGTTCTTCGGGATTCCAAGGTTTCGTAATGTATTTGAAAACTTGACCCGAGTTGATGGCCTCCACCAGATCTTCGACATCGGTGTAGCCCGTGAGTAATATACGAATCGTATCGGGAAACCGTTCTACAGTTTTGCTTAAAAATTCCGTGCCGTTCATCTCTGGCATACGCTGGTCGGAGATGATCACGGCCATTTCGCCGTTTTTGTCCAGCGTTTCCAGGGCGCTGAAGGCACTATCAGCTCTATATACGTCAAATTCCCGCCGAAACGTCCGGTACAGCAAGTCTAGGTTGTCGATTTCGTCATCGACGACCATCAGTTTCAGCTTGCTTCCTTTTCCCCGACTCATGCAATACCCCACTTACAGGCTAATGGATTAAGGGTGATTGGCACGGGATTCCACCAATGGAACTGGTGACTCCCTCGACTGAGGCCGTCTGTTGGTTGGTAGACCCGCGACCAATCACGCTTTTGGGTGGGCGTTCCAATTGAAAAGTACCCCAAATCACCTCGGCGCTAACGGACCGATTCCGCTCCAACGAGCTTATCATAGGAAACCCGCTCCCTAGAACGGATCGAGGCGATCGCGCCGATGGAGTGACGAGCGTTGGAGCGGCTGGCGCTTGGCCGCGATCGCGCGGCTACTCGATCGCCGTCACCCGCTCTGCTATTCTCAGCTTCGCCGAGCGAGAACGAGGGTTGTTTTGACTCTCTTGCTCGCTCGGTCTTATCGGTTTTTTGGTGAGCACCCTAAGCTGTGGCGACTCTCGCAAACGATGTTTGACGATGCGATCTTCCAAGCTGTGAAAGCTGATGACCGCCAGCCGACCTTCCGGCTTGAGCCAGTCGGCCACTCGCGCCAAAAAGGTTTCCAAACTGGCTAACTCTTGGTTGACGGCGATCCGCAAGGCTTGAAACACTCGCGTCGCCGGGTGGATCCTCCCGTGACGATACCGTCCGGGGACGCTGCGCGCGATCGCCTCCGCCAATTCGGTTGTCGTTCGCAAGGGTCGAGATCGCCCGATCTGCCGGGCGATCCGCCTCGAAAACCTTTCTTCTCCATATTTATAGAAGATATCTGCTAGTTCTGTCTCGTCCCAGTGATTGACGATTTCTTCCGCCGTCAGTGATTGGCGACCATCCATACGCATGTCTAAGCGAGCTTCTTCACGAAAACTAAAGCCCCGTTCTGAAAGATCTAACTGAGCAGAACTAACCCCCAGGTCTGCAATAATACCATCAAATTGTTGCTCTCCCGGCTCGTATTGCGCAAAATTACCCTGCCAAAAATTCACCCGCTCCCCAAACGACCCCAGGCGCTCCCTCGCTACCCGAATCGCTAACTCGTCGCGATCGATCGCCGTCAAGCACAGATCCGGCGCCGCTTCTAAAATCAGCCGCGCGTGACCCGCTCCCCCAACCGTCGCATCTAAATAGTGACCCCCCGCACGCACCGCCAATCCGGCGATCGCCTCCTCGCTCAACACCGGAATGTGGACGAATTCCTCGGTCAATCTTTCATTTCCCACCGACTTCTCAGTGTTTGGCAACCTAGATCTCCCTATAATTAAATGGACGAAACAAAAATAAACATTCAGACATAACTCTACCGTCCCGGAGCGATCGGTTCGTGACTGGTCTCGAACTGCACTCGCCGTTCTCCACTCCCAGCGCGATCGCCCGCCCATCCGGTACGGTAACCCAAAACGGTCTCAAGGGGAAAAACTCGACTATGGTAACAAGAATCGAAACTCGCACCGAACCCATGATAATCAACATGGGTCCCCACCACCCCTCCATGCACGGGGTGTTGCGTCTAGTCGTCACCCTCGACGGCGAGGATGTCGTCGATTGCGAACCCGTCCTCGGATACCTCCATCGCGGCATGGAAAAAATTGCCGAAAACCGCACCAATACCATGTTCGTCCCCTACGTGAGCCGATGGGATTACGCGGCAGGGATGTTCAACGAAGCGGTCACCGTCAACGCTCCCGAAAAACTCGCAAATATCGAAGTCCCCCGGCGCGCCAGCTACATTCGAGTCATCATGCTCGAACTCAACCGCATCGCCAACCACCTGCTCTGGCTCGGACCGTTCCTCGCCGACGTCGGCGCCCAAACGCCCTTCTTCTACATCTTCCGCGAACGGGAGATGATTTACGACCTCTGGGAAGCTGCCTCCGGAATGCGCCTGATCAATAATAACTACTTCCGCATCGGAGGGGTCGCCGCCGATTTACCCTACGGTTGGGTCGATAAATGCGAGGACTTCTGCGACTACTTCGATCCCAAAGTAGACGAATACGAAACCCTGATCACCAATAACCCCATTTTCCGCCGCCGCATTCAAGGCATCGGCGTCATCTCTCGCGAGGAAGCCATCAACTGGGGCCTGTCCGGTCCGATGCTGCGCGCCTCCGGCGTCAAATGGGACTTACGCAAAGTTGACCACTACGAGTGTTACGACGATTTCGATTGGGACGTCCAGTGGGAAACCGACGGCGACTGTTTGGCCCGCTATCTGGTTCGCATCCGCGAAATGCGCGAATCGGTCAAAATTATCCGTCAAGCTCTCAAAGGCTTACCCGGCGGCCCTTACGAGAACTTGGAAGCCAAACGCATGTTTGAAGGTCCCAAGTCCAAATGGAACGATTTTGACTATCAGTTCATCGCCAAGAAAATCCCGCCGACGTTCAAAATCCCCTCGGGCGAACATTACGTCCGCATCGAAAGCGGTAAAGGCGAGTTGGGCATTTACATCATCGGCGATGATAATGTCTTCCCCTGGCGCTGGAAAATCCGCGCGGCAGATTTCAATAACTTGCAAGTCTTCCCGCAATTAGTACGCGGCGAAAAGGTCGCCGATATCGTCGCCATTCTCGGCAGTATCGATATCATTATGGGTTCGGTCGATCGTTAGTCCCTTTTTATCCCCAAAAAAACGGGTATCGAAAATTAAAAGATACCCGTTTTTTTGGGGATTTTAGATTTTAGATTTTAGATTCAAGACGGTCAGGCTACAGTCTTCAGCTTTGCAAAAGCGGACATCTGGAAGACCCTATAGAAGTTTACTAATTTCCTATTCCCGATTGCCTTCATGCACTCCAATCCCAAACTCTTTCAAACCATCACCGAAATCATTGAATCGCGACCCGAACGGCGCATTACCTTCGCCGAATATATGGATCTCGCCCTCTACCACGAACCCTACGGCTACTATGCTTCCGAGTGGAGCAAAATTGGTGGGGCGGGGGACTTTATTACCTCCCCTCATTTGAGTTGCGATTTTGGCGAAACCTTGGCGGTGCAGTTTGTCGAAATGTGGGAGATTTTGGGCCGTCCCTCGCCGTTTCACTTGGTGGAAATGGGGGCGGGTCAGGGATTGATTTGCGGCGATGTTTGGCAATACTTGCACGAAAATCACCGGGATTGTTTGCAGGCGCTAGATTACGCGATCGTGGAAAAATCCCCGGCAATGCGGGGGTTCCAACAAGGGCGATTGAATCCTTTGGCGGCGAAAATGGGGGTGAAATTGCGCTGGTGTACCTGGGAAGAAGTGGGCGAGGAGAGTATTATCGGTTGCCTGTTTTCTAATGAGTTAGTCGATGCGTTCCCGGTGCATCAAGTGGTGTTCGAGGGGGGACAACTGCGCGAAATTTACGTGACTGTCGATGGGGAGGGTTTTGCGGAAGTGACCGGGGATCTCTCGACGGAGGCGATCGCCGCTTATTTCGATCGCCTCGGGATCGACTGGAGTGAGGGCCATTACCCGGAGGGATATCGCACGGAAGTCAATCTCGCCGCCGTGGATTGGATCGATGGAGTGGCGGCTAAACTTCACTGCGGTTATGTTTTGACGGTAGATTACGGCTATCCGGCGTCTCGTTACTACGCCCCGGCGCGCGATCGCGGGACGTTACAATGTTATTATCGTCACAGCCATCACGATAATCCTTATCTGTATTTAGGGCAACAGGATATAACGGCGCATGTCGATTTCACTACGTTAGAACAACGAGGCCAAGCACGGGGGTTGGAAACTCTCGGATGGACTCAACAGGGATTATTTTTGATGGCGTTGGGATGGGGCGATCGCCTCGCGGCCCTGTCTCGGGGTGAAAATTTGGATATTTCTACGGTTCTGCAACGTCGGGAAGTCTTGCATCGGGCGATCGATCCGTTGGGTTTGGGCGGGTTTGGGGTGTTGGTGCAATGCAAGGGACTCGATGCGAACCGACGCCAACAAAGCTTGCGCGGGTTGAAAACACCGCCGATGGTCTAGGGCCGATCTCAGGTGCAATCTTAAAGTTGAGCTTAAAATTCAGAGGCGATCGCAAGTGTAATGATATATTGCGTCTGAGAAGCTTGTTAGATTTTGTAATACATTTCCGGGTTGCGGCGAAAAACCCCCGCGCAAACCGGGAATTTTCAAGGGTTCGGAGGCTTCTCGTTTGGCGGATCGCGATCTCGGCGATCGCCCGCTCTCTGCTCGGGATAGTGCCTTTTTCTCCTCAAAGATCCTAACTTCTCTCTCCCTATTCCTTCAGACAAGATTTTCCAAAATTTTCGAGCGATCCCCATTTAAAAGGTCAAGAAAACTTGAAATTTTTGGGAGCAATTTGTCAAAATTACCGTATTTTTTTGCAATTTGTAACCGTCGTATCCGTCAATGAGAACCAGCCAAAGGAGTGCAGGAGGGGCAGCTTCATAAACTTATCTAAACTAATTTTAAAATCTAAGAAGAAATGGGGGGGGAAAGCGCCATCTGCAAAAAAAAAGGCGCTACTATTTCGATCGCGGAGGGAAACAAAAGCCCGCAGACTTTACAGGAAGGAAACGTCGGAGTTAAGGAAAATCCGAAAGACCGAATTGTGGAAATTAAGGCAGTATGGAGCGCTTAAACGGCAAAGTTGGTGATTTTTGACACTTCGTCACTTCTTAAGACAAGGTAAAAATCTAAACAGCAGTTTTGGGATCGACTAGGATGCAAAGGTTAGCACTTCAACGAGTCAGACAACCGAGGTTTCAATGCGATCGCGGCGCAGAACAACGAGGGAGCCGACGGTCGTCCCCCTTCAACCTTTGAGGGTTTAACGATCCTCCTTTTCCATCAAGAATCGAAGCGAGTTCGCGTCATCGAAAGCGATCGCGCCTCGTCGAGTGCCGATGGGTCGTCGTAGTTATCATGCAAGAGGAAAGTCGAATGAGAATTGCGCTAGCAAAAGAAATCGAAGTCGGCGAGCGCCGGGTAGGTTTAATCCCCGATCTCGTGGCTCGATTAGTCAAACAAGGACTCGAAGTGGGCGTCGAAGCTGGGGCGGGAGAGAAATCCTTCTTCTCCGACGAAGCCTACGAAAAAGCTGGGGCAACCATATATGATGACAAGGCCAAATTGTGGGGCGAAGCCGGGATCGTCGTCAAGGTCGCCCCTCCGAAAGACGAAGAAATCTCCCTCCTGCACGAAGGGAGCATCGTCATCAGCTTGCTCAACCCGTTAGGGAAGCCGGAAACTATTCAAAAATTAGCCGATCGCCGGGTCACCGCCTTTGCGATGGAGACGATCCCGCGTACCAGTCGGGCCCAGAGTATGGACGTGCTTTCCTCGCAAGCTGCCGTCGCCGGGTACAAAGCGGTCCTACTCGCCGCCGCCACCGCGCCGAAATTCTTCCCGATGTTGACCACCGCCGCCGGAACCATTCGTCCGGCGAAAGTTTTCGTCATGGGCGCTGGTGTGGCAGGCTTGCAGGCGATCGCCACCGCCCGCCGTTTGGGCGCCGTCGTCGAAGCCTTTGACATCCGTCCCGCCGTCAAAGAAGAAGTGCAAAGCCTCGGGGCGAAATTCGTCGAAATCAAACTCGACGAAGACACCGTCGCCGAAGGGGGCTACGCCAAAGAAATTTCGGAAGAATCGAAAAAACGCACTCAAGAACTGGTCGCCGAAACCGTCGCCGGGGCCGACGTGGTGGTGACCACCGCCCAAGTGCCCGGGAAAAAAGCCCCCTTACTGGTGACCGAAGAAATGGTCGCCCGCATGAAACCCGGCGCGGTCATCGTCGATTTGGCTGCGGAACAAGGCGGGAACTGTGCCTGCACCGAAGCCGGGAAAGATGTCGTGGTCAATGGCGTGACCGTCCTCGGGCCGATCAACTTGCCCTCGTCGATGCCCGTCCACGCCAGCCAAATGTACGCCAAAAATATTTTGACCTTCTTGCAGATTTTGATCGACAAGACCGAAGTCAACTTGAATTTTGAAGACGACATCATCGATAACACCTGCGTCACCACGGGCGGTGAAATTCGCAATGCCCGAGTGCGCGAGGCCCTCGATCGCGTGAGTTGCTAGATCGAACGTTCGTTGTTGCCTCAATGAAGTTTTGAGGGGAGCCGACGATCGCCCCCGGGGATCGCAACCTCCGGCGATCGCCGCCCCCTCGTCCACAGGAGAATTGAGTGATATGACAGAAGCCTTGATTTCTGCCTTATTTATCTTCGTCCTGGCCACCTTTGCCGGGTTCGAGGTCATTACCAAAGTTCCGCCCACCTTGCACACCCCTTTAATGTCCGGCGCCAATGCCATTTCAGGAATTGCCATTCTCGGCGCTTTGATCGTCGCAGGCGATAAAGATTGGAACGTCACCGTCATTCTCGGCTTAATTGCCGTCGTCTTCGCCACGATTAACGTCGTCGGTGGCTTTTTGGTGACCGATCGCATGTTGCAAATGTTCAAAAAGAAAGAGGTGAAAGCATGAGCGACCTGATCCCAACGGGCATTCAGTTGAGCTACTTGGTGGCCGCTTCCTTATTCTTCGTCGGTCTGAAAAAACTCAGTTCTCCGGCGACGGCGCGATCCGGTAACACGATCGCCTCGGCGGCGATGCTCTTGGCGATCGTCGCCACCCTGCTCGATGCCAAAGTCCTCAACTACCCGATGATTTTCCTCGGCATCGCCATCGGTTCGGGGATCGGCGCCGTGGCCGCCCAAAAAGTCGAAATGACCGCCATGCCGCAAATGGTCGGCCTCTTCAACGGCTTGGGGGGTGCCGCTTCCGCCTTAGTCGCCGTCGGCGAATTCTGGCGCTATTTCGGCACCCTGCAAAACCCCGGCATCGACACCACCCTCGTCGTCCTCCTCGGCGTCCTCATTGGCGGCGTCACCTTCACCGGATCCTTAGTCGCCTTCGCCAAACTGCAAGGACTCATCAGTGGCTCCCCGATCGTCTTCCCCTTGCAGCAACCGTTTAACGCGACCCTGTTCGGCGGTTTTCTGGCCTTGAGCGTCTATCTGTGCCTCAACCCGCTCAATACTCCCATTTTTCTCACCCTCGTCGGCATTTCCCTGGTTCTCGGGGTGATGTTCGTGATCCCCATCGGCGGCGGCGATATGCCTGTCGTCATCTCCCTGTTGAACTCGTTCTCGGGTTTGGCCGCATCGGCTGCCGGGTTCGTGGTCATGAACAACATGTTGATTATTGCCGGGGCTTTAGTCGGCGCTTCCGGGATCATCCTGACCGTGATTATGTGTAAGGGGATGAACCGATCGCTGACTAACGTCCTGTTCGCCGCCTTCGGAACTGGAGAAGGAACCGTCTCAGGCGGCGGCGGTGGCACCACGGGCGATCGCGTGGTTCACAGCATCGACCCGGAAGAAAGCGCCATGATGCTCGGTTACGCGCGATCGGTGGTCGTCGTTCCCGGTTACGGGATGGCCGTCGCTCAAGCACAGCACGCCGTCCGCGAACTCGCCGACCAGTTGGAACGTCTCGGCGTCGAGGTCAAATACGCCATTCACCCCGTCGCCGGACGGATGCCGGGACACATGAACGTACTGCTCGCCGAAGCCAACGTGCCTTACGAGCAACTCTACGATATGGAAGATATCAACAGCGAATTCGAGCGAACCGATGTCGCTTTAGTCATCGGCGCTAACGATGTCGTCAACCCCGCAGCTCGCGAAAATTCCAGCAGTCCCATTTATGGAATGCCGATTCTCGACGTGGATAAAGCAAATCACACGATCGTGATCAAGCGCAGTATGAGTACGGGCTTCGCCGGAATTGAAAATGACTTGTTCTATAAGGACAAAACCATGATGCTCTTTGGCAGCGCTAAAGATGTGGTGACCAAACTCGTCGGTGAAGTCAAACAGCTCTAAGCTTCGAGCACCTGGGGCGCGCGATTCTCCTTGAAGAGACACTACGCGATCGCCTCACTTAGACAGAAACAGTACCGAAAGATCGCAGAGAAAGGCGGGCATTGAGCTCGCCTTTCTCTGTGAGAAAATCAAAAAAAATCCCTCGACTGGACGAGAATATCCGAGAGTTTGTTACAGCACTCGGGCGTCTGATGAGGGACAGTGCCGATCCCCCTATCCCCCCTTCGCCCCCCTTTGAAAGGGGGGCGAAGGGGGATTTCGGGGGGAACGAGGAAAGTAGGGGTTTGGTTACCAAACCCCTACCTAGCGAGAGGGATTTAGGCGGATCTAAATGTCTTGCATCGCAGAGGAAAATACTATATTGCTTTTTTCAAGATCGAATTACGACGAATCTTGACAATGGCGATCGAGGAGTTCGATGATTTTATCGTAGGCAAAATTATCGATCCAAGTCCGCAAGCAATTCACTAGAGGAGCTTCTCGGTCCGAGAGTCGGTCGAGTAAAGCGAATAGGGCGCGATCGTCCAAAACTAAGGCCGCTTTTCGTAACTCTTGTTTCCAGGAAGTAGATAAATCGGCGAGCAACTTCTCAATTTCTAATTCCTCCGCCGTCGGCGACGCGACAGGGGGGGAAACGGGATTGACGATCGCCTCCTCGGTCCCTCGAACCTCTTCGCTAATGGTTTCCCCCTCGATCGCGATCTCGAATGCAAACGTCGATCCTTTCTCCAGTTCCGAGGACAATTCGATCGCGCTGTCGAGGAGTTCGAGATGCTTGCGAACCAGCGCCAAACCCAACCCCGATCCCGTCGAACCCTTCGTCCCGACACGCTCCGCCGTAAAGGGATCGAAGATGCGATCGCGATTTTCCTCGGCGATCCCGATCCCCGTATCGCGCACCGCAAAGCGCAGGCGTTCCCGTAGGGTCTCCCCGGGACCATCCCCCGCCACCGGACATACTTCTAAGCTCACTTCACCGCGATCGGTAAATTTAATCGCATTTTCTAATAACTGGATTAAAACTTGAGTTAATTTAAGGCGATCGCTGCAAACGTATCGAGGCAAATTCGGCGCGGCGATCGTTTTAAACCCTAGATTTTTTCGACGCGCCTGCACCCCGAAGATCTCTTCTAACTCCTGCAACAATCGGTACAGGTCGAAGCGCTCCAGTTTCAGCAATCCCCGTCCCACTTCGATCTTGGACAAGTCGAGAATTTCATTAATCAAACCGAGCAGATTTTCCCCGTTGCGGCGCACGACCTGCAAGTGTTCTCGTTCGATCTCCGATAAATTCGGACTGTGACGCAACAGGTCGCTAAAGCCCAAAATCGCATGTAACGGCGTGCGCAGTTCGTGACTCATATTCGCCAGAAACGCACTTTTGGCCCGGTTGGCGGCTTCGGCAGCTTCTTTGGCTTGGACTAATTGTGCTTCGGCGGCTTTACGCGCGCGGATATCCTGAATTTGACCGATCGCGTAACGTGGCTTCCCCCGTTCGTCTTTGAGCAGGGAAATACTAGCCACTGCCGCAATTTTTTTACCGCCTTTATGTAAATATTGCCTTTCTTGAACCAGCGACGATTGTCGTCCCTCGAAAAGCGCTTGGAAAGTATTTGCAGAAAAATGCTCCTCGGGATCGACGATCGCGCAAACATTCAATTTTAATAATTCGTCGGCGTCGTAACCGAGTAAGTCGCACAAAGCCGGATTCACTTGAATAAAATTGCCTTGTAAATCGACGATCGCCATCGCCACCGCCGCATCGTGAAAGGCCCCGCGAAAATGCTCCTCACTCTCGCGTAATTGCGCTTCGGCGAGCTTGAGTTCGGTAATATCGACCTCGATCCCATCCCAGATCGTGGTTCCGTCGGGCAATCGTCGCGGAACCGATCTCAGTTGCGACCACTGTAGGGATCCATCCGCTTTGCGTTTGCGCATCTGCATCGAAAACACCGACAAATTGCGCCACGATTCCTCGGTGAGGCGATCGTATAAAGGACGGTCTTCTTCGGCGATTAAAGCATACAGACAACTCGGATCGGCCTTGACCTGTTCTGGCGTCAGTCCGAGCAAGCGTTCGACCCCGCCACTGATATAAGAAAAGCGATAGCGTCCGTCCGGGTCGCGCACGAGTTGGTAAATCAAACCGCGATCGAGATTGTCGCCGAGGATTTGTAACTGGGTTTCTCGTTCTTGCAAGGCGAGTTCGGTTCGTTTGCGATCGCTGATGTCTTCGACATGACAGATAGCATAAAGCGGTTCGCCGACTTCGTTGCGAACTAAACTGACCGCTAAATTGCCCCACACGATATGTCCTTGCTTGTGGATGTAGCGTTTTTCGATCTGGTAGCGATCGATGTCTCCGGCGAGCAGTTGGTAGGCTAAATCGAGATCGATTTTCCAGTCGTCAGGATGACTGATACTTCCGATCGTCAATTGTTCGAGTTCGGCATGAGAATAGCCGAGCATCCGGCATAATGCCCCATTGGCGCGTAAAAGCGTACCCTTTTTTTCCGGTTCCAAACTCGCGATCGCCATTCCAATCGGCGCATTTTCAAACGCCAGCCGAAATCGTTCTCGATTCTCGAAGAAAAATTGTTCTTTGGCGCGGAGATCGCTGGCATCGGACTGTAACCCCACAATGTGAGTTACCGTTCCCTCGGCGTCGCGAAACGGGCAAATTTGAACCTGATTCCAAAAACGAGTGCCGTCTTTACGATAATTTTCTAAAATCACCTCGCACGCTTCTCCCGTGGCGATCGCCTTTCGGAGGGTAGCGATTTGCGGTTGGTTGCGGTTTTTTCCCTGCAAGAAGCGACAATTTTGACCTTTCACTTCCGCAAAAGTATAACCCGTGAGTTGCTCGAATACGGAATTGACGTAAATAATGGGGTAGTCGGCACGAAGGGCGTCGGAAATGGTCACCCCGATGCCGACTTGGGCGATCGCCCGTTCCAAAATCGTCCACTGCTGCTCGATTTGTGTCTGTTGGCGCCTGTACGTTCCAGATTGCAGCAACTTTTCGACCCGCACCAGTAAATCGGTCGATTCAAAGGGTTCTCTGAGGTAATCGACCCCTTCGCGTTCTAAAACGATCGTCGGATCGAATGTTTCTCCGACCCCGATCCGGATTAAAATCGGGATCCGGCGAACGCGGGCGCCGAGCATCTGCCTAATCGGCTCGAAATCTGCCCCTTGCACCACGATCGCGATCGGTTCGATCGAGTCCGTTCGGTTGTGTCCATCTACGATCCAGCGTTCCGCCTCCAGGCGCCCCGCGCGAAGAGTGTAGCCGCGATCGCCCAACATGACTTGGTGTTGCTTCCAGTATGACCCGCGATCGCCCAACCATAAAATAATGGAATTGTCCGACAAAGATAAGCGAGAATTGGCGCGGGGTGAAACCATCAACGGTACTCAAACTTCAAAGTAACTTTAGTTGTATCAAATCCAGGTCCCAAGTCGCAATTCGACACTTATGCTTAGACTCTAGTTATTCTCAGCAATTCAATCGCTTCGATCTAGAAACCCCTCAGTTTCGAGCCAATGAGTTTCCCAGATTTTCCCTGAATGATTCACCCTTGCAATTCTGCAACAATTATCCACAAAAAAGAAGGGAGAAAACGACCGTCATCTCCCTCAGATACATTTCTTAATTTTTCTTGACAAAATCTTAGATTTTAGGCGATCGCCCTCCCTTGAAAACCCCTCAGCTTTGTAGGGGAGGGCGATCGCATTTCCTAGTCAATTTTCACAGATTTTTGCTCATTTTTCGGCAGGCGATCGCCGTTTGGCAAATTTTGCACCTAGAAATCGCCAAATTCCCCGATTTGCGATCGGGATATTGCCCCCTAACGATAATCCTGACGTTGAATATCGCGCAAGCGCGCTTCCGGACGTTTGAAGCGATCGAGTTGCGCCTCAAAAAATGCCCGATTGGCTTGTAAGTGTTTCGGATTGGGATCGTCTAAAGGATAGAGCAACGCCGTGCGTAACGCTTGAATTACCGCCGAGGTCACGCAATACATCGATCGCTGAAATGTAATTCCCAATTGAATTAACATATCATCTTCCCCGCGACAGTGTTTTTGATAGTAATCCACCAAATAGGGCGGCAAGAAATGTAACATATCCTGCATCAACAACGTCGGCGGAATCCCTGCAGTTCCTACGGGGAAAACATCGGCGTAGAGAATCCCGTAATGAAAGTCTTTTTGTTCGTCTGGAACTTCTTTCGCCTGGGCGTTATAAGATTTCGTTCCTCGGAAAGGCGCCGTGCGATAAAATACAGCTTCCACATAAGGTAAAGCCGCTTCGTACAGCCACATAAAACCTTTAGATTTCGGGATAATTTCGTGAACTTCGCCGCGAATGTGAGCGTGATGGTAAATCGGGCGTCCGGCGATCGCAAAAATGCCATTGACTAAGAAATTCATCGCTTCGGGAACGGTCGTTAACTTCCCTTCATCGTACAAGTCCGACATTTCAAAAAAGACCGGAGCCATCACTTCCCAGAACAATCCGAGATTGCTGTAATAAGACAATTGACGAACTTGTTCGATAAACATGTCGGGAAACGCTTTATAAAGCCCCAACATCATCGGATTCCCTTTGAAATAGGCTTTAATCGCGCGATCGGCATTGGCTTTATATTCGTCCGTATCGAGATAGGCGTCAAACTTGCCCCATCCCATATCTCGACCGTGCCAGAGCATGGCTCTCATGCAGGCTTCGGCAAATTCCATATTGACGCGATCGTGCAGCCAATGGTGAAGTAACCGGGGTAATTTTTTGTTGATTTCTCCTTTTTCAATAAATTCTAAAAGTTCGGGATGAGCCGTCGCTTCGCCGCGCCAAACTCGCAGATCGGCATCGTCTCCGGCGTAGTGATTGTGAAGGTCTAAATAATGTTGGGGAAGGAAGTATTTAAAAAAGGGTAAGGGGTTTAAAAAGACTTCTTCGGCGATATAGAGTAAATCGCGCCAGTAAAAGTCCATCGGCACTGCATAGGCTTTATAAATGCCGATAATTTGCATTAAGTTTTCCGGCGTATCCGGCAACATGGCACCCCCCGCTTCCAAACGGTGTACGATCGGGGCAAATTCATGTTGCGAGGGGGGTAAGGTCGGTTTCGTCAGGGTCGCACTCATGGCAATTGATGGGTAAATTTGAGGGGGATTAAATCTGAAAGTTGTACGCGATCGCGGGCGGAGTTGAAAGGCGATCGGTAGGGTGAAATTGGCAAACCCTACCGATGGGTTTCGGGCTTAAAATTGAACCGAGTTGAGTTGAGAAACAGTGGCGCCGCGACGCGAAAGTGTCTCCAAAGGAGAATCGCCGCGATCGATGTTTTTTCCTAAAGCGACGGGGGTCGCGATGGGCGCTTTTAACGCCAACGCCATGGCATTCGTCGTGGGTTCGCTCCAGCGTACCAACCAGGCGGGGCTAATTCCGAGAACGAAGATGGTCGCGGCTAAAATAAACGCCGGAACTCGTTCGCGCCACAGCACTTTCGGATAGTACGCCGTGGCGTTATCCAGCCGTCCGAAACAGGTGCGGTTGAGGAGAATGACGAAGTAAACCGCCGTCAACCCGGAGGCGATGATGCATAACAAGGTCGGAACCGGGAAAATGTCGAAACTGCCTTGAAAAACCATAAATTCGGCGATGAAACCGACTAAACCGGGGATTCCGGCACTGGCCATTCCGGCTAAAACGAGCAAGCCACTGGTTAAGGGTAAACCGCGCACCGGACTCATCAACCCGTTAAGGCGAGCCAGTTCCCGGGTACCGACTTTGATTTCGACGATCCCGACTAGGTAGAACAGTAAGGCGAGGATCAAGCCGTGGCTGACCATCTGGGTGACGGCGCCCAAGGTACTCAGGGCCGTACCCGCCGCCGTGGCGACCAAGATATAGCCCATGTGTCCGATGGAACTGTAGGCGACCATGCGTTTGATATCTTTTTGAGCGATCGCGGTCAATGCCCCGTAAAGCACGCTAATCACGCCGACGATCGCCAATCCGGGGGAAACCAACTCCCAAGTCCCGGGAAAGAGTTGTAAACCGAAGCGAATTAAGCCGTAAGTACCTAATTTGGCCAAAACACCGCCTAAAAGAATGGCGATCGGCGGGGACGCTTCGACGTAGGCATCGGGCAACCAGGTATGCAGGGGAACCAGGGGGATTTTAATGCCAAAACCAATTAACAGGATGCTTAATAAAATGAATTGGCTCTTTAAGGAGAGATTTTGAGTGGCGATCGCCTCCCAATCGAAACTGCTGGCGCCGCTAAGCCATCCCATCCCCAAAAAGGCCGCGAGAATCAAAATCCCCGAAATCGCGGTGTAAATGAGGAATTTCATCGCCGCATAACCGCGTTTCTCACCGCCCCAAATAGCAATTAATAAGTAAAGGGGAATCAGTTCGAGTTCGTAAAAAAGGACGAATAATAACAAGTTTTGGGCGACAAAAGCCCCAGCAATCCCGGCATTGACTAATAAAATCATCGGGTAGTAAAGCCGGGGGCGCTCGACGCCATCGCCACTGCCATAAATGGCAATCCAAGTTAGGATGGCCGACAGCGCTAAAAGGGGAAAGGATAACCCGTCGATCGCCAAATGATAGGTCAATCCCAGTTGAGGAACCCAAGGGGTAAATTCCTGTAACTGAAACCCGGAAACGCCGAGATCGAATTGCATGGCGATCGCCAAGGTCCAGCCAAAAATGAGGGTGGCGATCGCCAGCGCCACGGTTCTCAACCAGGAACTATTGGCTTTTCCCGGCCAAAAGCCGACAATTGCCGCACCGATAAGAGGTAAGCAAATTAATGTAGTTAGCATTGTTATTGGAAGTGGGGAATGGGAAGTGGGCAGTAGGGACTCAGAAGCTGCAAGCTAGGAGACAAGCTAGGAGAGTTGCTGGCGGGCAATCGGCCCGCCCTATCGTTCCTTTTCAATTCGATTTCGCGACTTGTGCGAACCTACAACCAGATGGCTAAAGTGACCAAAGTGGCAACGCCAAATAAAATGGTCAGGACATAAAATTGAGTTTGTCCCGAAACGTTATATTTCAAAGTTTGGCCGCTAAATACTGTGGCTAAACCGACGAGATTGACAAAACCATCGACGATATAGCGATCGAACCAAGAAATCAAACGGGAAACGATCGTCACCGCAAAAACAATCGTCAATTTGTACAGTTTGGCCGTATAAAAATCGTAGGCGAAAAAGTTTTGCAGGGAAGCGGAACCCAAACGCACGGGTTTTTCCCAGCGATCGCCGATATATACGAACGCCCCCAAACCGAGACCGATCGCGCTCGAAACGGACAGCAAAATCGCGGCGGCGAGATTGAAACTCAAGCCGTCGGGGAGCAGTTGCCACTGCCAGAGCAAAATAGGCACGTGCAGCGCAAAACCTGCCAAAATTAACATCGGTAACACCATCGGCCAGTGAACTTCGGGCGATCGCACGGTCATCGGTTTCGTTTTTCCGGCAAATAACAAGCCGAATTCGCGCGTCACGCTAAATGCACTCAAGCCGTTGACGAGGAGGAGAACCGCAACTAATTCCGGTCGGGTTGCCCAGAGGCGATCGGCCATTTGTAGCAACGCCCAGAAGCAGCCAAACGGCGGTAGAGCAATCAGTCCGGCACCACCGATGATGAAGGACAGACCGGAGAGGGGACGGCGAGACCACAAGCCGCCATATTGGGTTAAATCTTGGGTGATGTTGTTCCAGACGATGCCGCCGACACTCATCACTAACAGGGCCATCGCTACGGCGTAGGCGAATAAGAGCATCAAGGCGGTATCGGTTTGTCCGGTGCCTACGGCGATAAACACCAATCCCATGTAGGCGCTGACCGAGTACGAGAGGGAACGCTTCATGTCGATTTGGGCGATCGCGATCGCCGAGGCGCCCACTGCCGTGACCGAGCCAATCGCGACCGCCGCCGCCAAGCCGATTTCTGAGAGGGCTAAAACGGGTTCTAATTTAATCAATACCCACGCCCCCGTGGCGACCACCACCGAGTTTCGCAAAATTGTACTCGGGAGCGGTCCTTCCATCGCTTCGTCCAGCCACAGGTGCAAGGGAAACTGAGCGCATTTGCCCAACGGTCCGGCAATCAGTGCCAAACCTAACAAGGTGGCGACGGTCGGATCCAGTTGGGCGGTTTGGGCCCATTGCGCTAATTCCGTAAAATTCCAAGTTCCCGCGAGGGGTAAGAGGGCAACCACGGCCATGAGCAGCACTAAGTCGCCGACCCGTTTGGTTAAAAATGCATCTCTAGCCCCGGTCACCACCAAACCTTGGCTGAACCACAAGCCGACGAGGAGATAAGTCCCCAGGGTGAGGATTTCTAAAACCACGTAACTGAAGAATAGGGAATTGCACAAGATTAACGAGCAAATCCCCGCTTCAAATAAACCGAGGAGGGCATAAAAGCGCGCCCATCCCCAGTCCATTTCCATGTAGCCGACGGCGAAGATTTGGGCGAGTAGGTTGAGTCCGGTCACCAGGGCCATCGCCCCGACGCTGACGGCAGAGATTTCTAAATCGAGGCTCAGATGCAACCCGGCGGCATCTAACCAGGTCCAAGATAGGGTTTGAGGGGGTTGGTTCCAAATCCCGGGAAGGGCGAACAAGCTGTGCGTGAAAGCCAGCAAGGTCATCAAGGCATTGGCATATCCGGCGGGTCGCGGACCGATGCGACGGAGGATCCCGGGCGACCACATCCCGGAAATAATCCCCCCGATTAAGGTGTAGCAAGGTACGAACCAAACGGTTGTACCGAGGAAGTGATCCATCAGTGACGACCTCTAATAAACGGCAAAAAGCAAAGCTTACAAGAGCAAGGGAGGTCGGCGATCGCCCCTCAAACTACCCGCTTTGTAAGAAAAGTTAATTATTTTTTAATCTTGCTTTTAAGGGTACTATCCTCAAGGCGATCGATCCAAGAGATTGTCCAAAAAAATCGGTAATCTGGCGTCTAAGCTCGACTTATAGAAGGCGATCGCGACCGATTTAAGGGGGGATTTAAGGCGATCGCAGGGAATTAATAGATTTTAATTTATTGTTATTATTGTTATTATTGATTGTTTTGAGTCATTTTTTTTAAAATCGAAAAAAGAATTAACCTTTGACGACGATCGCCCGGCGATCGCCCGGAGACACCATAGGCCGATCGCGCCGTCAAACTCAAACGATAAAATCTAAAAATCTAAAAATCTAAAATCTAAAATCTAAAATCCAAACATGGGATCGAATCCAATCGCCGATAAATTCTCCCAACCCCTAGATCGCGTGGCGTGGGTCGCGATGGCGATCTTGACCGTTATCATTGCCGCGATCTTGCTCACCGGAGAACGAACCGCCCCCTCGGTCAGAGAATTTAGCTGGGACGAGCAGCAAATTGGAGCGGACGATCGCGCCTTCATCATGACCTTTTCCCGACCGATGAATCGGGAATCGGTCGAAGATCACCTCAAGATCGAACCGCCGTTACCGGGAAAAATCAGTTGGGCGGGTCGGCGGATGGCGTACACCCTCGATCGCCCCGCGCCTTACGGCTTTGAGTTCCGAGTGACCTTGGACGGCGCCCGCGATCGCTTTTCCGACCCGGACGACGAAAGCGCCCAAATCCAACCCTTTCTCAGTCGATTCCGCAGTCGCGATCGCGCGATCGTCTATCTCGGCGTCGAACCGGAAGAACGGGGGCGCTTGATTCTCTACAACCTCAGTACCGCAGACGAAACAACGCCAAGAAAAACGATTCTCACCCCGAAAGAATTGTGGGTGACGGATTACGAACCCTATCCCGAAGGCGATCGGATCTTATTTGCCGCCAGCGACCGCCTTTCGTTCTTCCAAGGTCGATTCGAGCAACAACTGTACACCGTCACCACCGGAATTCATCCCAACGTTCCCGGCGAACCGCCCCCCGATCCCAAACCGCCGGGAAAAATCGAGCGCATTTTAGACAGCCAAGAGTATCAAAACCTCAGTTTCGACCTAGCCCCCAACGGCCAGATCGTCGTCGTCCAACGGATTCCCAAAGACAATCCGGGTCAAGTCAGCTTGTGGAAAATCGAACCCGGGAAAGCTCCGGAACCCCTGGGGAACGAACCCGGTGGGGATTTTATGATTACCCCGGACAGCACGGGGGTCGTCGTCGCCCAAGGGCAAGGCTTGGCGAACTTACCCTTAGAACCGAATGCCGAACCGTTGGATTTCATGGCAAAATTCGGTCAGATCCTCAATTTCAAGCGGGACGGAAGCGCCGCCGCGATGGTCAAGTTCAATACCGACTACACGCGATCTCTGTTCCTGGTGATTCCCGCCCAAGGGGTTCAAAAAGAACTGTGGCGGACCAACGGCTCGATTTTAGACGCCCAATTTAGCCCGAATGGGGAGATTCTCTACTGTTTGCTGACGAAATTGATTCCCGGCGACGAGTATCAAGAAGAACCGTATATCGCCGCGATCGACCTCAACACCGAGCAGTTACAAACCTTAATCGTTTTACCCCAACAACGAGAAATTCAGATGAGCTTGTCCCCGGACGGGTTGGGGTTGCTCTTCGATCAAATTTTTGTCGCCAGTGGGGAGGAGAACGCTGCCGTATCCAGCGACTTACCGCGCACCAGTTCGGGAGCGACGGTCACGGGCAGTCGGCTGTGGTTGTTACCCTTGACCGGGGCGCCTCCGGAAGAAGAGGTGAAGGGAGAACTCAAACCGGAACAATTGCCGTTTAGCGGATTGCAGCCGGATTGGTTGCCTTAGAGGTCGAGACGATCGCGCAAGTTCGCCAGTTGTTGTCTGGCTTTGGTGTGGTTGGGGGTAATTCGCAAGGCGCGATCGTAAGAGGCGATCGCCTCTTCGTAGCGTTCGAGTAATTCGAGGGCCACTCCCCGGTTGTACCAGGCACTGGCCGGGCCAGTCGTTAAGCCCCAATCCCCCTGACTAGCTAAGGCGCGGTCGTAAGCGGCGATCGCCTCTTCGTAGCGACCTTCTTGCAGCAGGGCCGTGCCTTTGTTGTACCAAGCCAAGGCAAATTGATCGTCGAGGGCGATCGCGCGATCGAAGGCATCGAGGGCATCTTCGCGACGATCTAAGCGCCACAACACCGAACCGCGATTGATGTGAGCGTCTGCGGCCCGATTGTCCCCCCAACTGCCATCTCCGGCCAAGGCGCGATCGAACGATTCTAGAGCGGCTTCGTGACGGTCGGTATCTTTGAGGATCATGCCCCGACTGAGCCAAGCGAGGGAGTATTGGGGGCGCAATTCCACCGCACGGTTGAGTTCGGCGATCGCCTCGTCGTAGCGTTGTAACGCCGCCAAGCTCATTCCCCGACCGATCCGAGCATCCACATTATCCCCGTCGAGATCGACGGCGCGATCGTAAAGATCCAACGCCGCATCGTACTTTTTAGAATTGAGTAAAAATTGCCCTTCCGAAAGCAAGGATTGCAACTCGCTCGGTTCTGCTGCTGGCATCTCCGGCAGATCTTCGCTCGCAGGTTCCGGGGAGGGCACCGCCTCGGACTCCGGCTCGGGCGCCGCCGTCGGCATCGGCGTCGTCTCTTCATCGGTGATCTGACCGGAATCCCGACTGCCCGTCGGATCGGTTTGAGCCCACACTGGAGCGGTCAGACCCGTCGTCAGCGCTGCCATCATACCGATCCATTTAAAGGAGTTCCGCATCGCTCTAGCCTCTAGAAATCATCGGGTTTTCACAAACACAAAAAATTGTAACAATCTCTCGATCCCCTCGGCGCGGGTCACGATCGCCCCGGTGGGGGGGTCAAATCCGCTCCATCGTTCGGGCTTATCCCGTAGCCTCCAGGGAAGAAGACCCGGAAATCGAACGGCGATCGTCGAGAGAGGCATTTTGGCAGAGGCGCCGCGCGGGTAAAGTCACCGTCACCGTCGTTCCCACGTCGAGTTCGCTGTCAATTTCAATTTGTCCCCCGTGCAGTTCCACACACCGTTTGACAATCGCCAATCCCAACCCAGTTCCCTGAATCGTCGAAACATTGCTGCCTCGGTGAAACGCTTGGAAAATCGCCCGTCGTTCGGTGGCAAGCACCCCGATGCCGCGATCGCGAACTTGCAAGCACACGATCGCCGAGGACGTATCGTCCGCAGGCTCTAACGGCGCCCCCCCCCCCGAAATTTGGTAACGGTTCTTTTCCTGGCCGTCGCTCCCGAAATGCGCATCCTCCCGGTCGAGGTCGCGACAACTGACAGTTAACTCGATCTCTCCTCCGTCGGGGGAGTATTTAATCGCATTAGACAATAAATTGGTTAAAATTTGTTGCAATAGTTTGCCGTCGAGGATTAAATTCTGGCCGTCCCCTTCAAAGTGCAACGCGACTTCGCGGCTACGATCTCCCGCTTCGGCTACTAATGACCGACACCATTGTTCGAGATCCAAGGCCAAAGGATTGAACTCCAATTGACCCGATTCGGCCAGATCGATCGACAAGACATCGCGAACTAACTGACTCAAGTGCCCGGCGGCAGTTTGAATGCGTTGTAAATGTTTTTTTCTTTTTTCTTCATCCCACCTCGGCCAATAACATTCGAGCAGTTCTGCCGAGGAAATAATGGCTGTTAAAGGCGTTTGATATTCGTGAGAAATCATCGTCACGATCCCGGAGCGCAAAGCGTTGAGTTCTCGTTCTCGCTCCAAAGCTTTGAGGATTTCTCTTTCCGCTTGCTTTTCCTGTAACAAACGCTGGACGCGCCTGCGTAAAACTGCCCAGTGGATCGGTTTGGTGATGTAGTCCGTAGCACCCACTTCAAAGGCTCGGTCTACGGAATCTTCGTCTTCTAAACTGGTGATCATTAAAATCGGCGTACTTTTGAATTCCGAGACCGCTTGTATTTGCTGGCAACAGGCAAACCCATCTAAACTGGGCATTCGCGCGTCGAGCAACACCATGTCGGGCTTGACTTGGCGGTACGCTTCAACTCCCTCCAATCCATTACTGGCTTCGGCGACGCGATACCCTTCTTTGATCATGGCGCGACGCAACATCATGCGAGTGGTGCGATCGTCGTCCACGAGGAGAATGAGAGGGGAGTGGGTCGGTGAAAAGTTAATATTCATATTTCAAAAACTTGCCAGAATGACGAGGTTTTGAGCAATTGGTCGCTCTCCTCAAACGAGGCGATCGCCCCTCATGTCAATGGCACTCGGTAGAAATCCGTAGAACTCTATTGTCTCTGGAATCTCCCTCAATTGCCTAGATTGGAATGGGCAGCAGCGATCGCTTCTTTCTTTTTAGTATGCCCTCGCTTGTGAGTTCGTTGGCCGTTCTCGATTTCACGAGATTCGAGACACTCTACCCCACTTAACACTCAATACTAAGATCGGGTCCGGCCTTGAAGTCGTTACGGAGCTTAGAGAGATGGTGACATGAGATGGACAATTCCCACGGATTTATTTCTAAATCCTCATAACTTCCTTCTCCTAGGAGATAAGATCGGGAGGCTCCCCGAGTAACCCGTCCCGATTTGTGTGACCATGGGTAAAGCTCAGAGAGCAACCCGTCCCCTTTTTTAAGGGCAGCGTTCTCAGGGGTTCCGCTATTCCTGGGGGCTAGCTCGAATCGAGTGGGGGCAAACGGCTCAGGCAATCTCATCTTTGGCTCTACCCTTACAGATTTCCTTTCCCCAAGAGATCGAATGGCTCGACTTATCCGATCGCATAGGCGAGATCTTCTCCATTTAGAATGGCAAGATAGTGCTGAGGTAACCACCATTTTCGATGCTGATGCGACCTGCCAAAAAAGGGGACTCAAAACCTCCGAAGACCTCGGGACGATTTTCTGCCAAGCTGGGAAGCCCGCCTCGTATCCGGTAGGCTTGGGGTCAGGAAAATGTCACAATGCTGGATAAATGATTGTTAGTTTTGTCCGGTTTTCGGGAAATCGTGTAAATTTCTCCAGTCTGGCATCCGATCTCAGATGTCAGCGTCTTCGATCGTTCTTACCCAGTTCACACCGCATTTGTTGTAGCTATGGCTCCTGCCAAGATTCTTGTCGTTGATGACGATCCTGCCATCCGCAATTTGATCTATCGCTTTCTGAGTCAGCAAGAGTATCAAATGGAGTCGGCAGAGGATGGAAAAAAAGCTCTAGAGAGTTTTGAAAAATTTAACCCCGATCTGGTGATTCTTGACGTTAATTTGCCGGATACCACCGGGTATCAGCTTTGTCAGGAAATGCAAAAACGCACGGGGGTTTTTGTCTTGATGCTCACCAGTCGCACCGATGAAGCCGATAAAATTCGAGGGTTTAATTTGGGGGCGGATGACTATATCACCAAACCCTTTAGTCTGGTCGAACTCGGGGCTAGGGTGGGGGCGCTTTTGAAACGACAGCGTGTCGTCCAAACCGCCGAACAGCCGTCTCTGACCTTCGGCGCGATGTGTATCGATCCGGTGCGTCGGGAGGTGACCCTCAACGAAAAACCTGTTTCTTTAACGGCTTTGGAATTTGATTTACTTTACTTTTTGGCCAGTCATCCCGGTCGCGTTTGGCGGCGGTCGGAATTGTTACAGGAAGTTTGGGATTATGACTACGTGGGTGACCAGCGCGTGGTAGACGTTCATATCGGCCAAATCCGACGCAAAATCGAACCGGATACGGGGAGTCCTTCACTGATTCAAACCGTCCGAGGGGTGGGCTACAAGTTTGAGATCCAAAGTTCGGATCGATCGCCGGAAATGGAAGTATGAATGGGAATGTCGAGCGGTTGCGGGGGGCGATCTCTGGAACCGTCTCAATCTTTGTGGGTTTCGGTGGGTGTCGGACGGTCTTTTGGGGGCGATCGCCGTTGGCGTCCGCGATCGGGTCTCGCTGCAATTTGCCCGAGATCGATTGACTATTTTACAGGGTGCGATCGACGGCTCTAAGTAGCAATTTCGATGGTTCGATTAGGCTTTAAGGGGGTCAGCAAATTGGATAAAAATTCGAGGCATATTTTAGTAATATTCGACCTACGATGTAGATTGAGGGGATAAAGATAAAACTATAGATCGAGGCAATCGATGGGCGAATTTTTATAGATTTTTTTGTGAATTTTTTTGTAGTATTTTTTTGTAATATTTTTGTCTTTTAGATCCCCCTAAATCCCCCTCGCCAGGTAGGGGTTTGGTAACCAAACCCCTACTTTGCTCGTTCCCCCCCCTATCCCCCCAACCCCCCTTTCAAAGGGGGGTTGGGGGGATAGGGGGATCGGCACTGTCCCTCATCAGACGCCCGAGTGCTGCAAATTTTTGCTAAATTTTCTGAAAAACCGCTCTCATTGACCGCGACGATAACGAATAAGCGGCGATCGCCCAACCGCTCGCTCGATCGGACAAACGAGCGGTTTTCGAGGTCAAAAAATTAAACCGTCGCCGAGGCCAAATATTGGCGGATCTGCGCAGCGCGATCGCGCGCGCGGCGAACGCAATCGCCAACCGCTACCCCGTCACTGTAATTTCCGCACAAATAAAGACCGGGAAACTCCTGCAAACCGCGATCGATCTGCTCCCAGCGCTGGTGGTGACCCAAGCAATATTGGGGAATCGCCCGCTTCCAGAGATGAACCGCCAACACCTTCGGGTCTACATCTCGCGCGAGCAGGGTTTTGAGTAAATCTCGATGCACGACCCGAACGATCTCCTCTTTCTCTAACTCGGCGATCGCCGGATCCCCCGTCCCCCCAATAAAATTAATCAACAAATTCCAACCCTCCGGCGCCCGCCCGGAAAACAAGGACGAAGACCAAATCGTCCCCAGGGTGCGAATCCCCTGATTTCGGGGAATCAAATTACCAAAGCCATTTAACGGGCGTTTGAACGCCGAAGTCGGATATCCCAACACCACACAAGCCACCGACGGATAGACAAATCCCCGTAAGGCTCGGGCAATCTCCCCGTGGAGGGGATCGAATAAATCAGCCGTCACGTAAGTTGGGGTGGTCAAGACCACGCTGCGCGCTTCTACCCGCTTCGGACCGTCCGGCGTCGAAAACTCGGCGATGTAGGTTCGTCTTTCGGTGGGGCGCACCCGAATTAAGTGCCAGTTGAGTTGGACTGCGTCTCCGAGGCGATCGGCGATCGCCTCGGGCAAAGTCGCCAATCCCCGACGAAAAGAACCGAGCTGTCCCCGTTTGGGCTGCGGGACGTTCGGATCTGGGGTAGCTTTCGTTTTCGGTTTCTGGCGGCTCGTGCGGATTGCTCCCGCAACCAGTCCGCCCCCAGCTTCGGCCATGCGCGCCACGCGCCCGAATGCCGCTCGGGCGCTTAACTGTCGCGGATCTCCGGCATAGACTCCGGACACGAACGGTTCGACTAAGCGCCGCAGCACTTCGCGGCCCAAATGGCGCTCGAAGAAGGAGGCGACAGTTTCCTCGGAACCTACATCGGCCATAGCCGGAGGGACAAACCCCAAAGCACCGAAGAAAGCGCGCAGTTTCCCCCGCCAAGTGAGCAGTTTCGAGCTAACGATTGCCGGGGGACTCATGGGAACGGGCATTAATTCCCCCTGCCAGTAGACGAAGCGAGGGAGTTTGCCGTCGGCGAAGACTAATTCATCTTTTAAGCCGACTTCAACGGCTAATTGTAATAACTCTGGGGTCGGCGCAAAACTGTTGGGGCCTTCTTCCCAGAGAAAACCATCTCCCGATGCGGTAACGATGCGACCTCCCACCCGAGATTGACTTTCGGCGATGAGAACTTTCGCTGGATGGGCGGTGCCGCTCGATTTCTGTTGCAAGTCGAATGCAAGCGTCAGACCCGTAATGCCCGCACCGACGACGAGGGTATCGAGTAAGGTCGATGGATTCGCTGGTTCACTCATTTCAATATTGACGTTGGATGTTTAGCGGTGACATCCTCCCGACGCTGACCCTACGGGTACAGCGCGGGCTTCCCAACCTCACGATTGGGTATTCCTGACCCACGCCACTTGTCTAGGTCGTTAAACCCCGACAGACCGACTTGACAGGCGGTTTCCTTTCCCCAGAGTCCCTGGGTTACTCGATTCTCTACTTTACTACAAGCTATGGCTACGGGTTGCTGGTCTCATCCGCATTGTAGGGCTTCGCCCTTCCTGCCAGGCAGCGAATCGACAAGGGTGGGGGATCCGTGGATCCCCCACCCTTCCATTTAATGAAGAGCAGCTCGCTTCCCTATTCCATGGGGTGCGATCGCTCGAAACCGATCGCTATGCCGGATTGTGGAATAACGTTTCGAGATACACCCGTGCCGCTCGATGGTAGTTACGCGATGATTCTGGGGTGCAACTCTCCCCATTTTGGAGTAAAAACAGGGACAGAGCGGCACAAAATACGCGGTCTTGATCCCAATCGGGATGGGTTTCTAAGTATCCTTTGAGCGATTCGTGCAGTTCTTCGGGGATTTCAGCCAGGATGCTGACGTTGGCTTTCATGGGCAACCTCTCCTTGCGCGCGGGGCTGGAACAACCTCGGGTCTGAGGGTTTGCCGATTGGGGCGATTCTCCTGGGGAGATGCTACGCGAACGCCCCCGGTTCCCTCAGCCCATCGAGGCTAGCGGCTTTATTGTGCGCCGAGAAGGGGTGGGATTGTCAACGTTGCGAAATGTTAAAAGTGACGATTTTGAGTGTCAACCCTTACGAGATAATAGGGGTTTGAGTACATTTTTTGTGACTTAATTTAACAATTTGACCCCACGGAAGCGGAGGCTCGGGCGATCGCCACGAAATCCCCAACTCCACCAAAAGAGTGCAACTCGACCGGGATAGCTTGTGGAAAAGACTGTTTAATTTGTGGAAAACGACGAACCCCTTGTGGAAACCGATGTGGAATCTTTGGGGAAAACGAGGACGAAGAATAAGAATTGCAAAATTGAGCAAATCCGGGCTTGTAAAGTTATAAGACAGTTTCTTGACGGAGAACCTCTTAATTTTGTAACTTCCGATACAGACAAAATTAAGATTTAAGCAACTTCGGGGAAGATTGAGGGGGAAGCGATCGCCTTTCCCAGTGGATCGGTCATTGAGCAAGAGGGAAGGATAAGTCGATGAAAATTGAAAATCGCCAGGTCGAATTCAAACGAGTGAGAGACCGACTCGATCGCGATCGCTTTCACGCCAACACCTGGGTTTTACTCCTACAACGTCCCACCCCTTTTTGCTACGACGAAGCCTTACTTTTGTGTCGTTATAGCGAAACCGAGTGGCTGACGTGGATTCCCGAATATGGAGAAGCGATCCTACCCGAACGCCAACTTTCACCAAGTTACGAATAAATTGGATTGATTCTAGGGTTTCGGATTCTCCGATGGTGCAATGATGAGAATCCGAAAGCCACCCTACTCAACCCATTAACAACACCGTATCGATCGCGTGAATGACACCGTTATCCGCTTCGATATCCGCCGCGATTACGGTGGCATTTTTCACTTCAAAACCGTCGCTACAGTCAATCGCAATTGGCGATCCTTCCACAGAGGTGAGTGATGGCATGTCTTTGAGTTGAGCTCGAGTCAATTTACCGGGAACGACATGATAGGTGAGAATTCGGGTAAGCTGAGGGATATTTTGCAATAAAGTTTGAATCGTTCCCGGGGGAAGTTTGGCAAATGCCGCATCGTTGGGCGCAAAAACGGTAAACGGACCGGGACTTTTGAGAGTTTCGACTAAATTAGCTGCTTTCACGGCAGCAACGAGGGTCTCAAACCCCTCGTTGCTGACTGCGATATCGACAATATCCGCCATTGAGTAACCTCCGTCGATCCTGTATGGATGTTGAATTGCTTAGAAGATCTTAAGATCATAGTTGAAATTCATGTTAGTCCGATCGCTCAGATAGGAAGAATTAATGTCTCAGCCCCCCGATTTCAGAGGAGAGATCGCGGTTGCATTGGGATGGCGATCGCTGTGGGAGCAGGTTAGGTTGACGAACTTCACCGTTGAGAAGGAGAGCGCCATCTCAATGTTAAATGCTAATGTTAAATTCTTTCTCTCGCTACAAGCGGCGTTAGATTATGCTGGAAAGGAAATCGACGTGGCGATCGAAATTTTTGAGTTCTGCTTAGAATTACTTTAGGTATCGGTGGAGATGGCGGCGATCGATGGTTATTAAAATTCATAAAAAAATGAGAGAAAATGAGAAAAAATTGAAGGAAAAGATCCAAATTCTTTGCATAAAAAATAAATAAGAGAAAATAGATCGTCGAACGATTGGGCGATCGCGACGGGGAAGACTTCGGCGATCGCGAGTTGAGGGAAGCCTAGTAAATTTACGGGGCGATCGCGGGTTGCCAAGGGGTGAGGGGTGAAGTTTGGAAAAATGACCGAATCAGATTTAATGTCAATTTCTACAAAAAAATGTTAAATTTCAGAAAATGCGGTGTTTGCTGTTATTGAACGTTGAATGAATCGACCATTGCCACTCAAAAGCTCCCGACTGCGATCGCGCCCCGAGGGCGATTTTTTCTCGATCTAGTCGAGCGGGGAATCTAACATGAAAACTGTTCTCATCGTTGAAGATAATCCGATCAACGTCCAAGTTTTTTCCAAAATCTTGACCAAGCGAGGCGGTTTGGCAGTCAAACATACGGAAGATGTCGAAGAAGTGTTGCAAATTGCCCACACCAAGACAGCCGACGTCATTTTAATGGATGTGGCCTTGGCGAACAGTCGCTACCAGGGTCAACCCATCGACGGGGTGCAAATCACCCAAATGCTCAAAGCCAACCCCGCCACGGCTACATTACCCGTAATTTTAGTGACCGCCAACGCCATGGCAGGCGATCGCGAAGAACTGCTGGCGCAAAGTGGTGCAGATGGTTATATTGCCAAACCCGTGATCGACTATCAAGCCTTTTTATCAGAAATTCTGTCTAAAATCGATCCAAAATAACCTCGATCGAGACCCCCTCAATGGAGCGAGGGAAATTCGAGAGCCGAATTCGGGGCGATCGCACCAGTCCAAACCACCGAATCTACAGCCCTAGTGGCGTTGTCGTTGGTTTTGGCTAGAATCAGGACTCGACTACCCGACCCGACGGCTAAAAACGAGCATGAATAAAGATCGACGATCGCACTGGAACCAGTGGCGGCGAAGACGGCGAACGATCGCCTCCGTCTTAGTCGCCTTATTGACCTGCTTAATCTTAGTGAGTGAGGCTCGTGGAACCGCCAAACCGAGTTTTTCTCCAGAATCGGCGATCGCCGTGTCCGAGTCGGTCGAAAATGGACGGGAGCTATTCGAGCAGGGACAGTACGCGCAAGCGGCGCGCGTGTGGCAAGATGCGGCCACACGCGCCGACGATCGCCTCGATCGCGCCTTGAGTTTGACCTATCTGAGTTTGGCCTATCGCCAATTAGGGGATTGGTCCGCCGCGCGCGATACGATCTCACAAAGTTTTGAAATTTTAGAAACGTCGCCGTCGGGAGATCGCCGCGAAGCTGCCATTTTAGCGAAAGCGACCAATGCCCGAGCTTCGGTGTCGTTTGCCATCGGCGAGATCGAAGGGGCGGTTCAGACATGGGAGTTAGCGCGCGATCGCTACGCGGCCCTCGGCGATCGCCTGGGGGTACTCGGCAGTCAAATCAACCAAGCACAAGCCTTGCAAATGTTGGGAGACTACCGACAGGCGAACCTACGGTTAGAACAAGTCGAAACACAACTCCGGCAGCAGACCGATTTATCCCTCACTGCCACGGGGTGGCAAAGTTTGGCGTTAGCCGTGCAGCACGCGGGGGAATTCGAGCGCGCTCGCGAACTGCTCGAAAAAAGCCATCAATTGTTCGAGCGCCTCAATTCTCCCAATCCCCTTGCCACCAGTTGGATCGATCGGGGTAACAACGCCCATTTGCTCGGCGACGACGACGGCGCGATCGCCTACTACCAGAAAGCCGCCGCTACGGCGACTCGTCCTTTATTGCGGGTTCAAGCCAGACTCAACCACTTGCATTTACTGATCCGCCAGGATCGCGGTGCCGAAATCGAAGCCTTGCTAGCGGTTCTCGAACCGGAACTCAACGCCCTCGATGGGGGAGGACGGGAGGAAATTTACGCCCGCGTCAACTACACGATCGCCCTCTTGGACGATCGCCGACAGAGCGATCGCGATCGCCTCGCCGACGCGGGGGAACGGTTGGGGCGATCGTTTAGGGAAGCCGAACAACTCGGCGATCCGATCGCCCAATCCTATACCCTCGGCACCCTCGGAGAACTTTACGAACGTACCGGACAACTCGACAGCGCGCGATCGTTGTTCGAGCGAGCCCTCGCTCTGGCGTTGCACAGTCACGCCGACCATATTGCCTATCGCTGGCAGTGGCGTTTAGGACGGGTGCTAGGGCGCACGGGCGATCGCGACGGGGCGATCGCCGCCTATGGCGAAGCCGTCAATACCTTACAATCCTTGCGCCAGGAACTGGTCGCCATGAGTCAGGAAGTCCAGTTTTCCTTCCGCGAACGAGTCGAACCGATTTATCGCGAATTTATCGACCTGCTGCTGCAACCGAAGTTCGACGGCGGCGCGATCGCCCAAACCGAGCTCCAACAAGCCCTGAAAACCCTAGAAAACCTGCAACTGATCGAATTAGAAAACTTCTTGCAACAGCCGTGCTTGCAGGCGAAACCGCAACCGATCTCGGGTCTCGACCCCCATGCTGCGGTGATTTATCCGATCTTGCTCGATCGCCGTCTGGCGATCGTCGTTTCCCTCCCGGACGGTACCCTGAGCTATCACGAAACCCTCGTGTCCCAGACCGAAGTCGAGGAAGCGGTCGAAGGGCTGTTGCGATCGCTCAATCCGGCCCTTTCCGACCGCCAACGCCTGCAACTGTCCGAGCAACTCTATCGCTGGCTGCTCGCTCCCCTGGAGCCCGAACTCGTTCGCGCCGAGATCGAAACCCTGGTGTTCGTATTAGAAGGAGCGTTAAAAAATCTGCCGATGGGGGTTCTTTACGACGGCGAACGTTACGCGATCGATAAATATGCCCTCGCCGTGGCCCCGGGACTGCAATTACTCGGCGACACCTCCCTGACGCCCCATTCCTTACAAGTGATTGCAGGAGGACTGGCCCAAGGTCGGCGCGGCTTTTCTCCCTTACCGGGGGTCAAATTAGAATTAGAAAAAATTGCAGCCTACACCGAGACTCAAACCTTTCTCGACGAAGCGTTTACCTCGACGATGCTGCAAAAACAAGTTGACGATTTACCCTTTCGCGTCTTACATCTGGCAACCCACGGCCAGTTCAGTTCTCGTCGGGAAGAAACCTATATTGTCACCTGGGACGACCGTCTCGATCTCGAAGAGTTCGGCCAACTTTTAGAAAGTCGTCAGGAGCCGTATAAAACTCCCATTGAACTGTTAGTGTTAAGCGCCTGTCAAACCGCACTCGGCGACAAACGAGCGGCGCTCGGTTTGGCAGGGGTGGCGGTCAACTCCGGCGCCCGCAGTACGGTAGCGAGTTTGTGGTCGGTTCACGACGGCTCGACGGCGATGCTGATGGAAAAGTTTTACGAGTTTCTGGCTCGACCCCAAACGAGCAAGGCGCAAGCACTGCGTCAGGCGCAATTATTTTTAAAAGAACAGTCCCGATACGAGCATCCTTTTTATTGGGCGGCCTTCGTGTTAGTGGGGCACTGGTCTTGAGAAAATTGAGCGCTTAGAATTGAGGAGTGAAGGGGGATCGAGCGACTAGGGCGATCGCCGATCTCTACATCGGTGAAGTTGAAAAAAACTTGGAGTTTACAATCGGAATCTTTCATCTAGTCGTTAACAAAGCGTGTAAGGAAGAGAAAAATGATGAGCCGTCAGTCAAAGATTTGGTCTGCAATGCTGGTAGGAATTGGACTGAGTATCGCTCCGATCGCGACCGCTCCAGTCTTGGCCCGACCGCTTGCCGTAGAACTCGATGGATTTACCGTATTGGGCTTTTTCGAGCCTCCCGGAGAGGGGGAACCGGAACAAACCGAAGGGGCCGGAACTCGTCCCGCTTCCGTGGGGCTGTGTCCGGGCGATCGCCCGACGGAAAACGCCTCGTTAACCCCATTAGTTCCCCATCGCGACCAAGCCTTGAGTGCGCGAGAACGTCCGACCTTTTTTGTTTACATTCCCGAAACTTCGGCCCGTCAGGCGGTGTTTACCCTGCGCGACGAGGGGGAAAGCTATTATTACGAGCAGTCGATCGCCATCGAGGGCACCCCGGGAGTCATCGAAATTCCACTCCCCGCCGACGCACCGGAATTGGTGGCCGATCGCGATTACACCTGGTTCCTCAGCGTCGCCTGCGATCGCGCCTTGCGTCCCGGAGATCCGATGGTTTCGGGACATGTCAAACGGGTGGTGGCCGATCCGTCACTCTCCAATCCCTGGAGCGAGACAAGCACTTCGGTTCCCCAGGATGCCACCGCGCGGCACGCACAATTGACCCCTTATTTACAAAATCATTTGTGGTACGATGCACTCGCGATCGTGGCTCAGTGGCGCCAGGCGCCAGCGACGGACAATCAAGATCGGATTTGGGAACAACTGCTCGAATCGGTCGGTTTGGAGAAGATAGCCCGAGAACCCGGGATCCCAGTCAATACCCGTTCTTCTCCCCGCTAAAATTCTCGGTATAGATAGAGCATGTCAGTCGTGCGAGGCTTCAACAAGGATCGTTGGCAATACGGGGGGCGCGTTACTCTGACTAGTCTAATTGTCGCTACGTTAACCGTGGTGACCAGTTGGCTCGGGGTGTTTGAATCGATCGAACTGAACCTTGTAGACCGCTTTTTTCAGTGGCGGCCCCTCGAACCGCCCGATCGCCGAATTACCCTCGTCACGGTGGACGAAGCGGATATCGAATTCTTACAAAAATGGCCGATGAGCGATCGGGTTTTGGCTGAGGCGATCGCCCATCTCAAAGCTTACGAACCTCGGGCGATCGGGGTCGATCTCTATCGAAATTTGGCGGTCGAACCCGGTTCCGCAGAACTTCAAGAAATTTACCGATCGACACCTTATTTAATCGGTATTGAAAAAGTTGTCGGTAACGACATTCCCCCCGCGCCAACTTTGGCGCACTTAGGACAAATTGGGTTTTCCGATATCGTTTTAGATCCCGATGGAAAAGTACGGCGGCATTTGATGTCTATTCATCGGAACGAGGCGATGAAAAATAGTTTGTCCGTTCAACTTGCCCTGTTGTATTTGAAAGCTGAAGGAATTGCGCCGGAAATTGTCGATTCCCAGACGAAAACTTATCGTTTGGGTCGGGCTGTTTTAAAACCTTTGTCCAGTCATGGCGGTGGCTACAGTAACATCGATACCGGGGGCTATCAAATGCTCTTAAATTTTCGTGGCGATCGCGACCAATTTACCTGTATCTCCCTCACCGACGTCTTGGAAAATCGGTTTTCTGGCGAATTTATTCACGATCGCGTCGTCTTGATCGGGGCGATCGCGCCGAGTCTCAACGATATTTTTCATACCCCTTATAACTCTAAAAACACCACGTTCGACAACCGTTTGGCCATGGAAGGGGCGATCGTTCATGCCAATGCAACCAGTCAATTACTCAGTGCCGCCCTTGACGGTCGTTACCTCTTGTTGACCGTCAATCAAACTCAGGAAAAATTATGGGTTTTCCTGTGGGCGGCTATCGGTTCGGTGGGCAGTTTTGTCGTCTTAAATAGCAAGTTTTTTAAGAAAAAAAAGATCGGCATCGGTCGAATTTTACTGGCAGAAATCACCGTCGGCAATGTCGGCGCGATCGCCACGAGTTACTGGCTCTTTTTAAATGGTTGGTGGTTGCCGGGTTTTACCCCCGCGATCGCCTTGAGTGCGGCGGTGTTGGCGGTGGCTTTCGACTACACGCGACAGTGGAAAAATTTAGCTTTTATCGACGGACTGACTCAGGTCGCCAATCGGCGCTATTTTGACGAGTATTTACAACAGGAATGGCGCCGTCATGCCAGCGATCGCAAGAGCTTATCTCTGATTTTGTGCGATGTCGATTATTTCAAACACTATAACGATACCTACGGACATCTCGAAGGCGATCGCTGCTTGCAACAAGTAGCACGGGAGATCGAACGGGCCGTGCGGGCCGGAGATTTTGTCGCCCGCTACGGTGGCGAGGAATTTGCCGTGATTTTAGGCAATACCGACGCCCAAACCGCTCTCGGCGTGGCCGATCGCATCCGCACTCGCGTGCGATCGTTGGCACTTCCTCATGCGACGTCAGAAATTGACGAGGTGGTCACCCTCAGTTGTGGGGTCGCCAGTTCGATCCCCAATGGGGAAGGGGACCCCAGCCATCCGATCGCGATCGCCGATCGCGGCTTGTACGAGGCGAAGCGACAGGGCCGCGATTGCGTGTCCCTCGGTTATCCCCCCGTCGGCGATCGCTGCAACTAAGGCGCCGTGACCCGCGCCGTCAATCGGGGCGACCTGCCGGATCGTCCAAGCCCAAATACCCTCGGGGGGTCACGATCCAGTCTCCATGCCGCCGCGTGCTGCGGTTGCCGATTAACACGGTGGTCAACATGTCGATCTCACAAGTTAAGAGGCGATCGAGGGTCGTCAGCACGATGCGCTCGTCTTCGCGATACGCCGATCGCACCAACGCCACCGGGGTATCCGGCGATCGCTCCTCTAGCAGGATTTGCCGCGCGATCGCGATCTGTTCCGTGCGGCTGCGCGATTTCGGATTGTACAGTGCCACGACAAAATCCGCCGCCGCCGCCGCTCGCAAGCGCTTCTCGATGACCTCCCACGGCGTCAGTAAGTCGCTCAAGCTGATCGCACAAAAATCGTGCATCAACGGCGTTCCCACCCGCGCCGCCGCCGCGTTGACGGCGCTAATCCCGGGAAATACTTCGACTTTTGGCGTTTTACCGTCCCAACCCTTGGCGGCGAGCTGTTCTAACACCAATCCCGCCATGCCGTAAATTCCCGCATCTCCCGAGGAAATCACGGCCACTTTTAAACCCCGATCCGCTAAGGCGATCGCCCGTTCGGCCCGTTCTCGTTCTCGGGTAATCGGCAAGGATTCGACGATTTGACCGGGACGCAAAAGTGGAGAAACTAAATCTATATAAAGAGTATAACCCACGATCGCATCGGCTCCGGCGATCGCCATTTGAGCGGCGGGGGTCATCAGTTCCAGGGAACCCGGCCCGGTGCCGACAAGCCACAACTGACCCGGGCGATCGCTGTATTCCTGTCGTGCACGGGCGATCGCCACCGTCGCCGCCCCCGGTTCGCCGTCGATCCGACAGATTTGCTTGGCGACGACCAGCGCCTCGGCCCGTTCGCTGGCTCCGGCGGCCCTCAATGCTGCCGCTTCCGCCACGCTGGGGGTGCCGACTTCCGCCTCGACGATGGCGGACGGCGTGGGAACGGCGATCGCTCGTAAGTCCTCCGCCTCGAAGGTTTTCAAGGGCCAGTGGCGATCGCGGCTCAGTTCGAGTAAGCCGATTTCGTCGGCTTTGAGGGCGATCGTGGCCAGTCCGGCGATCGCCTCGGGCGCCAACCCCGCTTGGGATAAGGCCCGCTCGATGCCCGTCTCGATAACGCGAGCTGAGGTTCCCCGTTCGCAGCCGACCCCTACCCACAACACACGCGGATGCCAGTGTATTTCGGGGATCTCGGATTCGGGATGGTCCGGGACGCGGCGATCGCTTATCCAGATGCGGGCGGCGAGGTCGGCAACGGGGGGCATCGGCTTCAATCCCTCGCCGACAAAGGGATGCGACGGCGGCAGGTGCTGCTGCCAAATCTTCCAGCCGACCTCCTGCACGACTTCGACGGCTTCAGAGCGCGCGATCGCCGCACTCGCCGCATTCCAGTCCCCGGCCCCCCGTTGCCAGCCGAAGGGTTCGCCCAAAACATCCGCACCGGGCAATCCCAGGGCGTTCGATGCCCCGGTCAACACTGCCGTGGCGCCCAGTTGGCGGGCGATCGCCTCGCCGAGTCGATCGGCCCCCCGTTGATGTCCGCCACACAAGCTGATGACGTATTTACCCCCTTCGTCGATAACGACGATCGCCGGATCTTGTTGTTTGTTTTGTAATAAGGGGGCGATCGAGCGCACGACGGCCCCGGTCGCCAAGCAAAAAATAAGGGCGCGGGTCTCGCTCCAGATCGCGCTCAAATGGTCTTTGAGGGAACCGGAGTAAACGCGAGTACGGGGCATTTCGCCGAGGGCTTCGCCGACCCAAAGGGTCATCTGGGGATCTTCCCCCAGCCGTTGCAAGCATCGGACGCCTCGTGGGGTGGTCGCTATGGCTGCAATGGGTTGAAATTCTTCTAATACAGAGGCCATGGTTGGCGATCGCTCCTCAAAATAGTTTGCTCAGTTCGCAAGAATGTTTCAGCATCAAGGGTTCTCAGGGGAAACCCTCAGATGTTAGCGGTTGCAAGCGCAGCGCCCCCCTCTCAATCTGAAATCTCCAATTTCAAATCTCTCAAAATCCTGCCAAAACGCATAATAATAGGGCTTCCGTCCACTCGACGACGGCGCCGTAAGTATCTCCGGTATGACCGCCGAGTTGCTGGTTAAACCAGGCTCCGGTGAGAATGGCGATCGCGCTGCCCGCACTCGCCATTCCGATCGCCAAACTCCAGTCCCCACCGCCGACCGACCCTTGAATGACGCTCAGGGCGATCGCGATCGCCAAACCGGGCAGTAAATCCCACGGCGAGTGCATCGACTCTTTATGAAAGGCTCCTTTTCCCGTGGCTTTCAAGTACGGATAGCGGGCGATCGCCACCAATTGTCCCCAGCGTCCCCAGGTGGCGGCAGCCATCAGGGCGATCGCCCGGGAACTGTCCAAATCGTTGAGGGCGGCGGTTTTCAGCAAGATGATGGCGATCGCCGCGATCGTGCCGAAGGCCCCCGTCCGGCTGTCTGCCATCACCTCCAATCGCCGTTGCGGATCTTGCACGGCAAGTCCGTCGGCAGTGTCCATTGCCCCATCGAGGTGCAGTCCTCCGGTAATCGCGATCCAAATGCCGACGATTAAGACGCTGCGCGTTAAGATAGGCATGTCGAGCAGATGCAACAGGGCATCGAACAAGGCTAGCAAGGCTCCGACGCCCAAGCCGACGAGGGGAGCGAAGCGGGCAATACCGCGAAACTCTAGGGTCCAACTGAGCGGCACGGGCAAACAGGTATAAAAGGCGATCGCGGCGGCCATTCCCGCCCGCAGTTTTTTGGCGGTTTGGGCGATCGCTTCCCAAGGGCGAGGTTTGTATTTATTCATCTGAGCTCCTCAGTTTCTCACTACACGATTGGCGCAACTCGCCGGAGGAGTGAGCGAGGGCTAGCGCACCGATGTCAGTTGATGAGTATTCCTGCTGGATAGGGCGATTGGGTCGCGAACGGGCGATCGAATAAACCTGCAATTTTTCAGCCATTTTACGGATACCTCCCATCGGGAACCTGTGCCAGAATTGTATCGATCGTGCCGGGTCTAAATTCGATCCGGTTCGGCATCGAAACACAAAAACTTTTAAAGACCCCCTCTTGATGTCCGCCATCAAATTCTTGGAATTTTAGAGGGGTGAAGATTGTACACCAAAGGTGGTTTTTTGCAATGAGTCACGATCCATTCAATACCAGGGTGCCACCTCCTTGCATTGTGGATACTGGTATTGTCGTCAACAAACAAGATATGCTCGGAGTCCTCGGAGATTTGGGGCGAGTTCGTTACGTCCACTGGTACGGCAACCAACTGCACAGTGAAGGCGACGGTTACATTATGGAAGTGTTTGCCGATCCCAACCGCTCGACCTTGATCGCCAACCACGGGATTTATCTTAACGTCTGTAGTTTTGACTGTCTCGAACTCCAACAAGCTCCGGATTCTCAATCTTATTTTGATTTAATTCAAGAGGGGCAAGTTTTGCGCTTAATTCCATTATCTAACCCGCTCAAGGATCGCGCTGCTCGCCAAATTGAAACTTCGGCTCTCGAAGCGGTTTTACGGGAAGTGATTTCCGCCAAACTCGATGCCGAAATTGACGACGAAGGGCCGTTATTGTTTTGACAAGGGGCGGGAAACGAGGAAAGATTGAAAAGCTATCTAGATTAACCGCGAAATTTGGGTCACCATTTTACGTTTAACACCCAGGCAAAGTGCAGCCATACCGAGGCGAGGGCTGGACTGTTCGAGACGCCGCACGGCTCGGTAGAAACACCGATCTTCATGCCTGTAGGCACTTTGGCAACCGTGAAAACGCTGACGCCAGCGCAGTTACGATCGACCGGGGCGCAGATGGTGTTGGCCAATACGTATCATTTACACCTCCAACCGGGGGAACGCATCGTGGCGAAAGCAGGTGGACTGCACGAGTTCATGCAGTGGACTGGCCCGATGCTGACGGATTCCGGTGGATTTCAAGTTTTTAGTTTGAGTTCTTTACGGACGATCGCGGAAAAAGGAGTGACGTTCCGATCGCCGCGCGACGGTCGCACGATCGAGTTGACGCCGGAAAAGTCGATCCAGATCCAACACGCCCTCGGCGCGGACGTCATTATGGCGTTTGACGAATGTCCGCCCTATCCGGCGACCTGGGAGGAAGTGGAGTTAGCCACGGCCCGAACCTATCGCTGGTTGGAACGGTGCATCGCCGTCCACGACCCGCGCGATCGCGCTTTATTCGGGATCGTCCAAGGTGGCGTTTACCCGGATTTGCGCGCCGAGGCGGCCCGGTCTCTGGCGAAGTTGGATTTACCCGGCTACGCGATTGGCGGGGTCAGCGTCGGGGAACCGCCGGAATTAATTGAAAAAATTGTTAAGGTGACCACGCCCCATTTACCCGCAGACAAGCCCCGTTATTTGATGGGGGTGGGAACGCCGAGGGAAATGGTCCAGGCGATCGCGGCGGGGGTAGATTTGTTCGATTGCGTGATTCCGACGCGCTGGGCCCGTCACGGTGCGGTGTTGGTGGGCGGCGATCGCTGGAATATTAAAAATGCCCGCTTTACGGAAGATTTTACCCCCCTCGACGGGGACTGTCCCTGTTATACTTGCCAGAACTTCAGCCGCGCTTATCTCAATCACTTGTGGCGATCGCGCGAAATTTTGGTTTATACTTTGCTCTCCATTCACAATATCACCGAGTTAATGCGCTTCACCCGCCGCATTCGCGAGGCGATCGCCCGCGATCGCTTTACCGAAGAATTTGCCAGTTGGCTCGCTGCCGCTCCCTCGTAAAAAGTAAAATCAGATCGCCAACCATGTTAAAATCTGTTTCAATTATGAAATCTGTGTTGGAGAGGTAGATATCAAGATGGAAGCAGCAATGCTGTTGGCAAAACTGCCGGAAGCTTATTCAATCTTCGATCCGCTCGTCGATGTCATGCCAGTTATTCCGGTGTTTTTCTTGCTGCTGGCTTTTGTTTGGCAAGCTGCAGTCGGTTTCAAATAAATCGAATTCTCGCTTTACGGGCTTTCCTGGGGCGCCGCGATCGGCGCCCTTTTTAATACCCTGGGGTTCAATTAAGAATGAGAACGCGCGCCGATCGTCTTTTTAAACGCCGGGCGATCGCCAA
Organism: Oxynema mangrovii CENA135; assembly: GCF_016632315.1. NCBI lineage: Bacteria > Bacillati > Cyanobacteriota > Cyanophyceae > Oscillatoriales > Oscillatoriaceae > Oxynema > Oxynema mangrovii. The sequence goes on from NZ_JAEOXH010000001.1 coordinate 1,118,304, forward strand.
TTCGTTGTAGGTAATCCTTCAACGCCGGATATTCGTTGAAATCGAAATTCAACATCAAGCTCGCATAAATCAACATCGACCCCACAGCGACATCGGCTACACCAAATCGATCGCCGATCATATAGGAATGTTGCCCTAAAATTTCATCGAGCGGACTCAACAAACGCCGCGCTTCGCGATCGCGACTCGACTCGACAAACAACCCCGGACCGAGGGTTGCATTCGCAAACAGCACCCATTGACAAATTTCTGCTTCTTCCGTCACCGATCTCGATGCTCGACCGTATTTTTGGGATAAATAGATCAGAATTGCTCCCGATTCCCACAGCTTGAAATCGCCATCGACAATTCCGGGAACTTTCCCCATCGGATTGATCCCTAAATATTCCGGTTGTAAATGTTCTCCCCCCTGCATGTCGAGGAAAACAAATTCGTAATCGATCCCTAATTCTTCTAAATACCACTGCACGATCGAGGCCCGACTGCGGGCGCCACCATAGAGTTTTAACACCAATCACGCTCCTGAGTAAAAACTCTTACTATTGTAGGTTTTTGAGAGGCAATTGGGTTTTTCTCCGGGATCTCTTTCTCCTCGGGTGGCTAAAATCCTGCCAGGCAATCAAAGGGTAAAGCGACTCAAAATAACAAACCCGCCCCTTACTCGCTAAGTCATCTCCTTTCCTTCTCAAGCTTTCCTAGAGTTGCACTCACTCGAACTCAATCGGTCAGTTGCATTGCTCTCTCTTGGCTAAATAAGGAGATATTAGTCTTCAGGTCGGGTTTGTTCGTTTGACGAGACAGATGTGTAATGAAACAGCGTTTACCTCTTCAGTGAAACGAATTGAACATTAACTGTTCGATCTGCCAGGGAAGCTCGGTTGCTTCACTTATTAATGTACCATTGCTTTTCCAAAAGTCTCGTCAATGACATCAAACTTTACCAATTAATCAGTAGGCACTTTATCCTCGTTAAACGAAGATGTCAGTCCTGCGGTTTCCGCCGACGCCGAGAGGCCAGAAGAGCGCCAATTCCGCTCAAGGCCACGATCGCCCTCGGTTCGGGAACCGATTGAGATTGGCGGGCGATCGCCTCGGAAGGATAACCGACGTACAAGGGGAGCAAACTCCCGTTGACGCCGCCTCGGGCTTCTTTCCAGACGAGCGATCGCGTGGTTCCATCTCGGGTTTCTTCAACCACCGTGCGAAAGAAATTGCCGTTAAAATTGGTTTCGCGAACCCCAGCGAAAGACACCCACGAGTCAACACTTCTAAACATCAACTCCGAGGGAAAATCGGCAGTGGAATAAATATGGGCTCCCAGTACCTCCGTGCGCCCCCCATTTAGGGTGTCGATCGCCACATTCCCCCGTTCCGTTTTTAAGCCTAAAATCCACAAATTACCGCCATTATTCGTAATTTTGGCGGTTTCGTCCGATTCCACGTTGAACTGGCGCGCCCAAACATTTTGACCGTTAAACGTCCACGGGGAAGCGGCTACATCTTCGATAAACACGTCCCCCGCCCCTTCCAAAGCACTTTGGTAACTGTCGAGGATCGAATGACGCAAAACCAGGGTGCGCGAGGAAGTATGGACGATTCCTCCGGCTAAACTCGCAAATCGCTCGATCTCGACCACGTCCGAGCTTCCATCGACGATCTCGAAATAGCCGTTACCGTTGACTCGTCCCTCGGTTCCGATCAACCGTCGCACGTTCCCGCCGATGCGAACCGTACCGTTGACGGTAAACGTCCCTTCTGAAGGAAAAAAGAGGGTTTGGGCGCCCGAGTCGATCGCCGCCTGAATTGCTGTGGTATCGTCGTGTTTGCCATTTGCAAACGCTCCAAAATCCATGACATTCACCCAACGGTCGGGATTGTCCCAGGGAACCTCGGGAGTTTCGCGAATTGGCAAGTTGAGCGATCGCGGCGGACTGGGAAACAGGCTCAAGACTTCTTGAGAAACCCACTCGTCGATCTCGGATACTCCCGGTTCGACGGCTAAAACGCCATCATTTTCGATAATGCCACCATAGCCACTCGTGGTGATGTTGCGCGCAAACAGAGTTCCTTCATTTTTAATCGCGATTTGTCCCTCGTCGCTGCCGAGTAATAAAGCATCGATGAGGGTAATGGCGCCGTTATCGCTGGCGTTGTACACTGCCGGAACCCGATTGTGACTGGTCAAGCCCCGAATGGCAAGGACTTGAGACCCATTGACGAGACCGTATTGGTTTTGGTCGGTTAGCAGAATATTCTCGAAGGTGATGCTATTGACGGTAAATCCAGTGCGGATACCGACGTCAAAGCCTTCAATTTCGACATTTTTAACCAGTAACGGTCCAATTTCGTCGGTAAACCCGAAGTCCAACCCGTACAGTCCCGATCCATCTCCGGAACGGATTTTAACGTCGCGCACGGTTCCTTGATTGCTGGCATTGAATTGGATGGCGATCGCGCCGGGATTGCCGTTCCCGGTATCGACACTCAGGTTGCGGATGCCATTGCGAAATCGTTGGGCGGGTGCGGGTCCGGTGTAAATCAGACTTTGGGGATTGTCGCTGTCTTGGTAAGCGGGGGCGTCGTCCTGGAGTTTGATAACCGTACCGTTGGTGCTGGCGCCTTGTAAAATCGTGCGCTTGTAGTCGGTGGCTCCGGGGCGCCCTTCGGGCCAGGTGAGGCGATCGGAGATTAAATAGGTGCCTTCCGGGAGGTAAATGATTTTGTTGCCGTTGGGGTAGGCGTCGAGGGCGCGTTGGATGGCTGCCGTATCGTCGGTAATGCCGTCACCCACGGCGTTGTAAGGCGCTTGCGTGACATCGACGCTCGCCGCATCTTGGGGGAAGGAGATCGCTTCACTTTGGATTTGACTCAATTCGGCGATCGATTCGGCCAATTCTGGGATCGATTCGGCGATCGATCCTTCGGTCGTTTGCGCGATCGCCCTCGGAGCGATCGCCCCAATCCCAACTGCACTGAGGAACGTAGCGATCGACAATAAAGATCTAATCGATAGAGAGGTCAACATCAAAATCTTGGGAGTTCAAAAGTTAGTCATAGCATGGGGGGAATTGAGATCGATCGGGGTATGCAGTCGCGATCGCCCGAGATCGCGATCGTCCACAAATTGAAAGGTTGCTAATGGGACAATTCTCTTAATTTGTAACCTTTTGGTTGCAAGGAAATGAAAAATTTCACAGGGTGACGATCGCGCCCTCCTCCGGGTGGAAATGTTCGGCCTTTTCCCTTAACTTTTGAGGGGTTCGGGGAGCTATAAGTCCCGCGCTGTATGCGAAGCATCAGCGTCGGGATCCATGGACTCCCCGAGCTGGTCTCATCCCCACCCTACGGGAAGGGTCAAGCCCTACGATGGGGATGAGACCAGCATTTATCAGCAGCTATAGCCTGTGGTAAATTATAGTCATGCTGACTATGAACTACACTTACCGAATCGATCCAGACGCCACCGGGCAGGCTGAGCTGTTGGAGTGGATGGAGACGTGCAGAGGCGTATATAACTACGCTTTGCGCGAACTCAAAGACTGGATTGCTTCTCGTAAGTGTCAGGTAGACCGATGTTCGTTGGAAAAGGAATACATCATTCCCGCCGATGAACCATTTCCGTCCTACCACCGTCAGCAGAACGACCTGCCCAAAGCAAAGAAGCAATTCCCGCATCTGGGTAAGGTGCATTCTCAGGTGTTGCAGACCACGATTCGCAGACTGCACGATACCTGGGAAGCATTTGTGAAACGGGGATATGGATTTCCGCGTTTCAAAAAGTTCGGTCAATTCAAATCCTTTGTGTTTCCCCAGTTCAAGAACAATCCCATCAATGGCTTCACAATCAAATTGCCAAAGATCGGGGAAGTACCCATCAACCTGCATCCCCCCTTCGCCCCCCTTTCAAAGGGGGGTTGGGGGGATACAGGTAAGGGTACTTTCCAGGGTGCGAGGAACACAATGGTATGTCGTCGTCACCATTGAATCGGATATATCGGTTCCCGATATCCCGGTTCACGGTCGGGCGATTGGGATTGACCTGGGATTGGAGCGATTCTTGACCGCTTCCGATCGCTTTTTCCAAGAGCGACCCAAGTTTTTCAAGTCGATGCAAGGCAAGCTGAAATTGCTGCAACGCAGAGCGGCTCGAAAACAGAAGGGTTCTCAAAACTGGGAGAAGGCACAAATCGAAGTGGCTAGAATGCACCATCGGATTGCGAACCGTCGTAAAGATTTCCATCTGAAAACGGCTCATCAGCTTTGTGACCGGGCGCCAACCATCTTTGTAGAAGACCTCAACGTCGAAGGCTTGACCCGAGGGATGTTGCGAAAAGATTGTGTAGATGCTGCTTTCGGGCAGTTCTTGTCTCTGACGGAATGGGTTTGCTGGAAACGGGGAGTCTACTTTGCTAAAGTCAACCCCAACGGCACCAGTCAAACCTGTCCATCCTGCTTTGCTACGGCGAGCAAAGGATTGGAAGTCAGAGAGCATCATTGTCCTGAGTGTGGGTATCGAACGCATCGTGACCGTGCCGCAGCAGAGATGGTTTTGGATCGTGGACTAGAGAATGTAGTATCCCAGGGACTCTGGGGAACGGAAACCGCCTGTCAAGTCGGTCTGTCGGGGGTCTATGACCTAGATAAGTGGCGTGGGGCCCGAACACCCAATTGTGAGGTTGGGAAGCCCGCGCTGTAATCTTTGATTCAGCATCGGGAGGATGTCACTATTCAAGTCCTTGAGAATATTTCTCGGGGCAAACTTGCCCGATTTGGCTATCCAAAAGGCGTGCGAACTCGAAGCGATCGCCCCAATTGCTCTCTCGACATTGGACGCATCAAAATCCAAGGGATTGGAATCTATGCGACGGCGATCCCTTTCCTCCAGTGCGATCTTCCCCGAGTGAAAATTTGGCAAAACAACACCCAACCATTTTTCCTGCTAACTCTTCCTCTTATGGGCCTTTGCCTTTAGAGCTGGACTGAACCCCGTAGAGATCGGACAGATCCTTCGTTCCCCGTTCAGTCCCCGTACTCTCTTGTCGCAAACTGAGGAAAAATCCCAGTGGGTTGGGTGTTGTGGTTGGACGAGACAGATATGAAACGAAACAGCTTTTACCTCTTTGCTTGTTGTGCGGTGACACTTGGCTGCTTTATCTGCCAGGGAAGCCTCTCGGCTTCACCTAATAATTTAGCATGGGATTTAAAGAGGGGTGAAAAATGCAAAGAAAGTTTACGATCGCCCGTTTCAACTAGAAAAAAGCTCCTCAATTATACGGAGGACTCAAGCCGTTAGTGCCGTTCTGTGCTTGGCCGGGCGATCGCTGTTCGAGAACACCCCCGCCTGCACCACTCCAACCCCTCGTCCGCCAAAGGGAAAAACCTAGAAATTGCGGGATGACTCCTCACCGGAGCACCTCTAGAGACCGGGAAGGAATGCGCGGTAGATTGAGGGGGACTCTACGAGAAGTCGCTTCGCGCCTGCGATCGCCCCGGAATCGAATTCTAGCACTTTAGAAAAAGCGGTAAAATTCAACCATGATTGTGAAGTGCACCTACCGAATTTACCCCGATCGCCAACCAACCCAACTTCTCGATGAGTGGTTGGAAACGTTATCGGCATCCTACAGCTATGCGTTGCGCGAACTCAAAAATTGGATCGCGTCTCGCAAGTATGCGATCGATCGGTGTAGTTTGGAGTCGGAGCGCATCCTCAGTGCAAACTAGCCCTTCCCTGGCTCCCACCAACAACAAAACAATCTGCCAAAAGCTAAAAAAGAATTACCTCGACTCAAATCCGTTCCCTCCCAGGTACTACAAGCCAACATTTAGAAGGTTGCATGATACTTGGAACGAGCATGTCACCGTTGTTGCAAACCCATACCCCATTGACCAACCACGAACTCAGTCTGCAGAAACCGCTTGGAAACGACTTCATTCCCGCCAACCTCACCGGGGAAGATCTTCGCGGTGCCAACCTCCGAGGTGCTTACCTGAGAGAAGCCAACCTCACCGGGACGGATTTGAGCGAAGCGACCATTTCCTATGCCGATCTGATTAGTGCCAATTTAGCAGGGGCCAACCTCACCGGAGCTGACCTCAGCGAAAGCAACCTCAATTTAGCCAACCTCAGCGAATCTATCCTCAGTGGCGCCAACCTCAAAGGCAGCAACTTAGTCGGAACTGACCTCACCGAAGCCGACTTGCGCGGGGCTAACTTACGCGGTGCCAATTTAATCGGCGCCAAACTTAACGAAGCGAACCTCAGTGGCGCCAACTTGAGCGGCGCCGATCTCAGTCAAGCCGACTTGCGCGGGACGATCCTGCAAAAAGCGGTCTACGACTTGCGGACCCGCTTCTGTGACGGACTCGACCCCAAAAATACCGGGGCCTATTGGATTACTTCCGATATTTCCCTCCCGGGGGGCAACTTCAGTGGGGTGGATTTGAGCGGACTCAACCTCAAACGGGCGGATTTGCGCGGTGCTAATTTGCGTTGTGCGAAGTTGGTCGAAACCAATTTAGAAAGTGCCAATTTATTTCGGGCTAATCTCAGTGGCGCCGACCTCACGGGTGCCAATTTAAAAGGCGCGATCTTGCACAAGGCGGTTTACGATGTCAAAACTCGGCTCAGTGAAGGGATAGATCTGACCCTCGGCGGTGCGTATTGGATTGCGCCGAATGTTTCTTTGGCTGAAGTTAATCTCAGTGGGGTCGATTTGATTGGGGCAGATTTGCGCGGTGCCAATTTAAGCAGTGCCAATCTCAGTGGCGCGGACATGATGGGGGCAGATTTGACTCGCGCCAATTTGCGAAAAGTGTATTTGGCGGATGCGAATATGAAAGGGGCGGATTTGCGTTGGGCCGATACGATTGGCGCCAGTTTGAATCAAGTCAATCTGACCCAAGCGGATTTGCGCTGTGTCGATCTAACGCGCGCGGATTTGAGGGGGGCGAATTTACGCTTGGCGGATTTACGGGAAGCGGATTTGACGGGGGCGAGTTTAAATCAGGTGAATTTGAGTGAAGCGGATTTGCGAGGGGTGGATTTAACTCGGGCGGATTTGAGGGGCGCGAATTTAAGTGGGGCGGATTTAAGAAAGGCTGATTTAACGAAAACGAATTTACAGTGGGCGAATTTAGAGGGAACGAATTTGGATAATGTGGATTTGAGTACGGTGGTGAGGTGAGGGCAAGAGGTCGAAGGTGGACGGGGAAAGACTGGAATCTGTAGCGCCGCGATCGGATTGGCGCCAGAGTGACGGAACAGGGGTAGAGTTGCAATTCTATTTTTCGGGTTGGGCGATCGGTAAAATTACTTGTACTGTCGTTCCGTGATTCTCTTGACTTTTAACCCGAATGTAACCGTGATGACTCTCGACGATCGCCCGAGCGATCGCCAGTCCTAACCCCGATCCAGCAACCGTTTCACGCGATCGCCCGTTGTCCCGAGCCCGGGCCGGATCGACCCGATAAAAGCGCTCGAAAATGTGCGGTAAACATGCTACGGGAATGCCTATTCCGGTATCGGCGATCGTCACCCGTAAATTTTCGGACGGGTTGGACCGATTGGCGGCGGGAAGGTAGTCCAACTTCACCTCGACTTGACCGCCATTGGGGGTGTACTGAACTGCATTGCTCACTAAATTGGTCAATAACCGCGCCAAGCGATCGCGATCGCCGGATAAGGTAAAGTCCAGGTCGGCGGGTGGGGTGTATTCCCCCGATCGCCGTTCCTCCGCATTCGATTCCGGCAAGGCGTCGAGTATATCGAGTGAGAGGAAAACTTGCTTGTCGGCGGCGATCGCGCGCTGTTCTTCTACCACCTCGATCGCCAACTCGTCTAAATGTACCATTTCCCAAGTCGAGTGGACTATTCCGCTATCTTGTCGTGCCAAAAATAGCAGATCGTCCACCAATTTTCCCAACCGTCGGGTCAGTCGTTCCACCAGTAAAAGCTGTTGTCTTTGTGCACTATTGTCGAGATCGGGATCTGCCAAAGCTACTTGAACGTTGGTTTGAATCGTGGCGATCGGATTTCGTAACTCGTGAGACGCATCCGCCGTAAACTGTTTTAAATGTTGGTAAGATGCTTTGACAGGTTCCATCGCCAACCCGGATAACAACCACCCGATCGCCGCCACTCCAATCACCATTAAAATCGTCCCCACGGTCAAATCAAAAATTAATTGGCGAATCGGTTTGGTGACCTCAAACCAGGGATGACTGACTCGTAAATATCCTAAAACTTCCCGTCCGATTTGCACGCGATCGGTGACTTGTCGCAAAAGCTGACCGCTTTGCAATTGTACGGTTTCGCCGACGCGATCGGGATGGAGGGGAATGTCGAGAGGTTCCCACATCGTAGACCACAACAGTTCCCCCATCGGACTGAACCATTCGATATCGATGCGATCGTCTTCTATGGTTTCGGGAGTATTGCGAAAACTCGCGACAATATTGACACGAAAATGGTTATTTTCTCCCGCAACAGGTTCGATCGCCAGCGATCGTTCTACTACCTCGACTACATGTTTGAGGGTATCGTCGATCCGTTCGATCAACGTCGTTCGGACGTAAACATAAAATCCAGTTGCAAACAATAACAACAAAACCGCCGTAACCGTCGCATACCAAATCGCCAATCGCCGCCGAGTTGCTTGAAACATATTGGATTTTAGGTTTTATCTTTTAGATTGTATTATCTTTTGGATTGTATTATTTTTAGATCGAATTGGATTTCTCAGTTGTGATTTGCTGCACGCAAATCAACGGTCAGTTCCGTGACAGCGATCGTCCATTTATAGCGATTTTGTCTGGGCTACAGCATTTTCCTCTGCCATGCAAGATATTTACATCCCCCTAAATCCCCCTCGCCAGGTAGGGGTTTGGTTACCAAACCCCTACTTTCCTCGTTCCCCCCTTTGCCCCCCTTTCAAAGGGGGGCAAAGGGGGGATAGCGCGATCGGCACTGTACCTCATCAGATGCCCGAGTGCTGTACTTGCTTGAAGATTATGATAGTGAAATTTTATAATTATTTTTTGTTTGATGTACTTTAAATTTAGGGGATGTTTTAAAAAAGCTGATGACTTTTTTACTCATTCCGAACTTTACCAAGAACGAACTGAGTGATTTATTATATTGTTTATGAAATTCCGTTCCGATCGTGGATAGATCGACAGTTTTTTCAGATTGCTTTTGTCTTAAAGAAACAACAAGTTTCTGCAAAGCCTGTTCCAAGTCGGATTGTGAAGAGATATTAGTCGATTGTGCGGACTTTGAACTGATGCGAGAATCGGCGGACTGTGTTTGTTGTGATTTATTTTGAGACTGTAGATAGATTCGGTAAGGATTGACCGATTTATCGAGTCTAAATTCCGATCGCTTTTCACAGAATTGAGTTAAATTTTTGGCAAATTTTGACTCTTTAACAATATTTCCTACACTTTTACTGTAGATTTCTCGAAATTCAGTTCCCAATTCAATCAAATTCATCGGAGAATTCGGCGATAGTTTCTGGCGATCGCGGATAATTGCAACTAAAGCTGTAGCTAAATCGGCTTCACTTTTGAATTGACTTGTTTGAGTTGCGGTCGCTTCCTCTTCTTGTTTGACTTTTTGACTATTATTTGAAGAAACTGTTTCCGTCGTTGGGCGATCGCCCCCCAAATTTCCCTGTTTAGCAATGTATTTTTGTATATTTGTAACCGAACGCTCTAAAGATGCAAGCGTTTTCTCAATTTTCTCAATTTTTAGATCTTGAGACTTTAATTTCTGTTGAATTGAATCACTGGATCTTAATTTATCTTCAATCGGCTCGTAATCTTTTAAAGAATAAGTTTTAGTTTCGCCATGATTTAGATGTTTGAGGGTAATACGATCGCCCTTAATCCCTACCTGATAAACAATCGACCCTTGATTGAGTAATTCATTACATAAATGATCTAATAAACGATCGTTAGAACTAATAAAAACTTCCTTAATTTGGCGATCTCGAATTGATAGAGAACTGCCCATCGCGATCGCCTTTGCATCCGCCCCATCTTTCCCTTTCGGAACGTGAATTAATTGATATCCGCGACTGTAAAGCTGTCTGTCCCAATCTCCCAGAGAAGGATTCGACCAATTAGCAAAAGCGATTTTAACTTCTAACGGGTAAGCCGCTCGATCTTCTAAAAAACGATCGGTATTTTGATTTATTTTTAAATTTTCTGCATCGACTAAAATCATAGAAATTGATCGTGGCTGCTCGCGATCTTCCAGACATTCGCTGAGTTTTTCAGCAATAACCTCGAATGCTTTCGTCTGAATAAACTTATTTTCAAAAAACTGCTCTAATTTCCGAGAGAGATCGAACTCGTCTTGTCTGAAAATCGGATAAACGCGATCGTCACCAGTCACGAGATCGACGATCTCACTCTCTACTTTTTGATGGCCGTTATTGTCTTCTAAATCCTCAAAAAATTCACGATTTAGGTCAACTTCAACTTCTCTTCTTCCATCTTCCACTGGACTGCAAACCTCCCGAGCACACTTTAAGGAATATTCGCACGACGTGCCTTTTATTCTGTGAGTTTTGGAACTCAAATTATTGTTTTAGATAAAGAACGAGGGTGAAAACCCCTCCATCTCTTCAGGGTCATGACATCGAGGCACTATGCTTAGGAGTTGAGTATACTCGATCTATAAGCGATCGCGCCAATGTCCATCCTCTACGCCTTCCGGGATAATAGAAGTACAAACTCGATCGAATCCTTCAATCCCAACCCATGGCTAGAGACTTACGCGGATTTCTCCAATTCCTCGAACAACGCGGACAATTGCGGCGAATTTCCACCCCTGTCGATCCCGATTTAGAAATTGCCGAAATTTCCAACCGGGTCTTACAAGCAGGCGGTCCCGCCTTACTGTTTGAAAACGTCAAAGGATCCGATTATCCCGTCGCCATCAACTGTTTGGGAACCGAGGAACGAGTCTGCTGGGCCATGAATATGGAAAAACCCGCCGAACTCGAAACCCTCGGTGCAAAACTAGGGATGTTGCAACAACCCAAACCGCCGAAAAAAATTTCCCAGGCGATCGAATTTGGGAAACTTCTGTTTGACGTTCTCAAAGCTAAACCCGGACGTAACTTTTTCCCTCCCTGTCAGGAAGTTATCGTCGAAGGGGATAACTTAGATTTAAACAAAATTCCGATGATTCGACCCTATCCCGGCGATGCGGGACGAATTATTACCCTCGGATTGGTGATTACGAAAGATTGCGAAACGGGAATTCCTAACGTCGGCGTTTATCGCTTGCAGTTGCAATCGTCCACGACCATGACCGTCCATTGGTTATCCGTTCGTGGGGGGGCGCGTCACTTGCGCAAAGCCGCCCAACAGGGGAAAAAATTAGAAATTGCGATCGCCCTCGGAATCGATCCCTTATTGATTATGGCCGCCGCCACGCCAATTCCCGTGGACTTGTCCGAATGGTTATTTGCGGGACTCTACGGCGGTTCGGGGGTGGCGTTAGCGAAATGCAAAACCCTCGATTTAGAAGTCCCCGCCGATGCCGAATTTATTTTAGAAGGAACGATTACCCCCGGGGAAATGTTGCCCGACGGTCCGTTTGGCGATCACATGGGGTATTACGGCGGCGTCGAAGATTCGCCCTTGATTCGCTTCCACTGTCTGACTCACCGCAAAGATCCGATTTACTCGACCACGTTTAGCGGGCGTCCGCCGAAGGAAGAAGCAATTATTGCGATCGCCCTCAACCGGATTTACACCCCAATTTTGCGCCAACAAGTCTCGGAAATTACCGACTTTTTCCTCCCGATGGAAGCCCTCAGTTACAAAGCGGCGATTATCTCCATCGATAAAGCTTATCCCGGTCAAGCCCGCCGCGCCGCCTTGGCGTTTTGGAGTGCGTTACCGCAATTTACATACACGAAGTTCGTGATTGTAGTCGATAAAGAGATTAATATCCGCGACCCGCGTCAAGTGGTGTGGGCGATTTCGTCGAAAGTAGACCCGAGTCGAGATGTTTTTATTCTGCCCAATACGCCGTTTGACACGTTAGATTTTGCCAGTGAAAAAATTGGTTTGGGCGGACGCATGGGGATCGACGCGACCACAAAAATCCCCCCGGAAACCGAACATGAATGGGGGGAAGCCCTCGAATCCGACCCGGAGGTGGCGTCAACGGTCGATCGCCGTTGGGCGGAATATGGGTTAGCCGATTTGAACTTGGATGAGGTCAATCCCAATCTGTTTGGGTATGAAATTGGGTCTTGATCTTCACTCTGTGGGAATTCAATCTCGGGAATGGGGAATCGAGATCCCGACTCCCCACTCCCCACTCCCGAGTACTCAAACTCTCATCCCCTGCAAATGCGCGCGCGGATTGTAGCGACGGGTGGCGCGAATTTTTTCGTAATATTCCCGTTCCGTGGCGCTGAGATCGCCATTTTTCGGGGGGGCGATCGTAATCTTTACCAGTTGGTCGCCGCGACCGCCTTTGAGATTCGGCCATCCTTTCCCGCGCAATCGCAGGGACTGACCGGATCGAATTCCCGGCGGGATATTCATTTTCACCGTACCGTCCGGGGTGGGGACTTCGATGGAGGCACCCAATACCGCTTCGTCCGGGGTGATGGGGACTTCGCAAACGAGATTGTCTCCTTCAAATTGGAAGAAAGGATGATGTTGGAGGTCTACGTTTAAGTAGAGATCGCCGCGTTCTTGACTGTAAGGACTGTATTGACCTTTACCTCGGACGCGAATGCGCCTGCCGGGTTTGGCGCCTGCGGGGATGCGGACTTCGATGGTTTCGCTACCGATACTGAGACGTTTGGTGACGCCGCGAAAGGCTTCGCCGAAGTTTAAGGTAATATTGCCTTCGCGGTCGAGAGAGGCACTGCTGGTACTGGTGCGATCGCCGAATCCACCAAAATCGTCAAACCCCGTTCCAAAGCCACTCGGGCCGGAATTGTTGGTGCGATATTTATAATTCCAGCCGCCCCCGCGACTGCTGCTTCCTCCCCCGACGCGACCGAGTAACTCGTTGATAAATTCGTCAAAACTACTAAACTGGCTGAAATCGAAGTTGCCAAAATCGACGCCGACGCCGGATCCAGCACCGCCAGAAGGCCATCCGGCACCGCCGGAGGTACTCGCTTGCTTCCAATATTGACCGAATTGGTCGTATTTCTTGCGTTTTTCCGGATCGGATAAGATTTCGTAGGCTTCGCTGATTTCTTTAAAGCGGGCCTCGGCTTGCTTGTTGCCCGGATTCATATCCGGGTGATATTTTCGCGCTAATTTGCGAAAGGTGCGTTTGATTTCTTCGACGCTGGCGTTTTTACTGACGCCGAGGATTTGATAGTAGTCTTTAAAGTCGGTCGCAGCCATCGATCTGCCTCCTCATCGATATTCAGTTACAGCGTTTTAGGGGTTGGGGGGGTTAGATTTTTAGATTTTTAGAGTTTAGAGTTTAGATTTTTAGATTGGGGGGGCGATCGCGCGCGATCTCTGGGGGATTGGACTGTTCGCCCGTCGCGAGTCGAGGTCGAGTCGCCATTCTACGCTATCGAATTTGTTCGTTCGGGAAAGTTCGGTTCTTGCACTGGAGAACTAACGCAATTTCCGTACCTGGAGGCGATCCGTGCAAGTAGACAGCGCGATCGCCCCTCAAACAGGGACGTACTCCCCGGTGCGATCGCGCCGCCTGTCATCGCGCCAACTGGGCAATCGGCAATGCCGTCAGTCCAGCTTTCCGACCAGACAATTAGATAATCGTTCCATCCTTAATCGTGGCATTCTTCAAAACCACCACGATGCCATTGCGGATGTAGAACCCTTCGCTTTCGCGATCGGCCTCTTCCACGTGGTCTTTATTGATAATTTGCACTTTCCGACCGATGCGAGCGTTCTTATCGACGATCGCGCGGCGGATGGTGGTATTGGAGCCGATCCCTAACGGAACGCGCCCTTCTTGCAAGCCCGATTGACGTTCGGCAAAGGGTTCGTAATAGTCGCAACCCATCACCAACGCATCTTCGATCGCGCATCCGGCTTCCACCCGCGAGCGAATGCCCAACACCGAGCGATCGATGCGACATTCTTTAATAATGCACCCTTCGCCAATAATCGACTCGGTCACCTGAGTATCGAGCAGCTTCGTCGGCGGTAAGAAACGAGAACGGGTGTAAATTGGCGCTTCTTCATCGTAGAAGCTAAACGGCGGTTGCGGCTGCTTGGTCAGTGCCAAGTTCGCCTCGTAGAACGCCTGAATCGTTCCAATATCCTCCCAATATCCCTTAAATAAATACGCTTGGACATTGTAGTCCTTCGCCGAAGCGGGAATAATTTCTTTACCAAAATCCGTGCGATCGGGAGCCTCGCGCAACAGGGTATTCATGACCTCTTTGTTGAAAACATAAATCCCCATCGATGCAATATAGGGGTTTTGCTTGGCTTCTTGCTCGCTCAACCCGAGAGTGGTGGTATCCACCGCCATTTGCTTGAGGGCGTCCCCTTTGGGCTTCTCGCTAAAATCGACGACCCGTCCGGTGTCGTCGATCTTCATCAATCCGAAATCGGAGGCGCGTTTTTCGTCAATCGGCAGCACCGACAGGGTAATATCGGCCCCGGTCTCTTCGTGGCGATTGATGAACTCCCGATAGTCCATCCGATAGAGGTGATCCCCGGACAAAATTAAATAGTGGTCGATGTCCCACTCTTCAAACAGCCACAGGTACTTGCGAACTGCATCTGCAGTACCTTGAAACCAGCTCGTGGGGTTGTCCGCAGTCTGTTGGGCGGCGAGGACTTCGACAAATCCTTCGGTAAAGCCTGCAAAGCTGTAGGCTCGGGCGAGGTGACGATTGAGAGACGCCGAATTGAACTGGGTCAGGACGTAAATTTTAAGGATATCGGAGTTGATGCAGTTACTGACGGGAATATCGATCAGGCGATATTTTCCCGCGAGGGGAACGGCGGGTTTCGCCCGCATCTTGGTCAGTGGGTAGAGACGGGTACCAGCACCCCCGCCCAAAATAATCGCTAAAACTCTTTTCACAAAAAACCTCTCAACAGCATCTACTCGGTCAGTGGGTCGAGTCAGCCGTTCCAACCGGGTGGGTGAGTGTCTGGGTCAGACAACGGGACCGTCGCCCTCGACGTTCGATCGCGTTTAATTTTCTGATTCGATGGTGACACGGGTCGCTCTGACTCAGAGCGAACGGCTGACGGCAGTTCTCACCTCAAGTGTCCGATCCCCCGGAAAAGTTGACAAGGGGGTGGCGCATTTTTGAATGGCTTCCCCAGCCCTCGCGAACGCTTTCAGTCGGGGGCGATCGCCCGTCTTGGGTTCATAATAGAGGGGATCGCTGCCCTTTGTTGACTGAGAATAAGGAGAACCCGTGCTGCTATCGAAAGGCTTCGAGGTCGAAGTGTACACCGGGACGCCTCACGGCGAAATTGTCGGTCTGTCCGACAAAATTGTGGCGGCCCTCAACCGATTCGTGAGGGAGCCAGATAGTCGCAATGTGGAATATACGACGGCGCCCCTTTGTCGTTACGAGCATTTACTTTGCGATTTGGTGCGTCCGCGTCTGCGGTTGCGCGACTATCTCAAAACGTTGGGGGATTACACCCTGATTCCGGGCAGCAGCCTGTCTTTGGGTCGGAGCGATCGCTTCTACCGTTCCGATCCGGGCAATCCCTACCATACTTATATCGAGCAAACCTACGGCACGGATGTGGTCACTGCCAGCATCCACATTAATATCGGCATTGACGACCCGGAGGTGCTGATGCGTGCTTACCGTTTGATTCGGGTCGAGGCGCCCCTTTATTTGGCCTTAAGTGCCTCGTCTCCGTTCTTGGACGGTCGGGTGAGTGGATCCCATTCGACCCGATGGCAGGTGTTCCCGCAGACGCCCAAACACGTGCCGCTTTTTGAAAGTCACGACCACTTCATTCGCTGGACTGAGGAGCAACTGGCTGCGGGGACGATGCAGAATGTCCGCCATTTATGGGCGTCGGTGCGTCCGAACGGCGATCGCCGCCCGTACAATATCAACCGTTTGGAATTGCGGATTTGCGACCTGGTCGGCGACCCGATCTTGCTGCTGGCGATCGCCGCTTTCCTCGAAGCGCGCTTGTTACAGCTCTTTCAGGATCCGGGGTTAGACCCGCTCCAACGCAGTCGATTGCCCGCCTCCAACCGCGCCGAAGACTTGCTCGCCCTCACCGCCGCCAACGAGGCGGCTACCGCCCGCACCAGTTTGGATGCTAAGTTGTGCCACTGGTACGACGGCCAACCCCTCGCCGCCCGGGAGTGGATCGAACAGCTTTACCAAGAGGTAGCCCCTTTCGCTCGCCACTACGGTTTTGGGTGCTTTTTGTCTCCCGTCAAGAAAATTTTGCGCCAGGGCAATGAGGCCCAACAGTGGCTCGCCCAGATCGATCGCGGTCTCGACCCGGCGCAAGTGGTGCAAGGCGCCATCCGTCAGATGCACCAACAAGAATTGGAACTCGAAGGGCAGCTCTGTCCCCCTTGGGTGGCCTAATAGACAAGGGCGATCGGGGGTGAAATCGGGACTGCACTTTTCGCTCGCCCTGTCAAATAAGAATATCTAATCATTTAAAAAATTCCCGTTCGTATTAAAAATCCCAATCGTTGGGCGGCGGCGAAGCCGAGGGGCGATCGCCGCATCCCAGCGCGATACGATGAGATTCGTGCGCGAATCGAGAACCAGGAATTTATGCCCCAAGTTGTTCTAGTCAATCCACAAATTCCGCCCAATACAGGCAATATTGCCCGAACTTGTGCGGCCACTCAAACCCCCTTGCATCTCGTCGGACCGTTGGGGTTTGAAATTAGCGATCGTTATCTCAAACGGGCGGGGTTGGACTACTGGCCCTATGTAGATTTCCACTACCACGAAACCCTCGAAGCCTTTACCCAGTTCCACCGCTCCCTCGGCGGACGCTGGTTGGGGTTTACCACCGGGGGAACGGACAACTACATTCATTTTCAATTCCGCGATGACGATTGGCTGTTGTTCGGCGCCGAAACCACCGGGTTATCGGTAGAGGTCTTAGCACGTTGTGACGCGACCCTTTACATCCCGATGATCCAAGCGGGGGTTCGCAGTCTCAATCTCTCTGTCAGTACGGCGTTAGGGCTATTTGAGGCTCGCCGTCAGTTGGGCTATCTCGAAGGAGGCCCGCCGAAACCGCCCAGGGTTTGAGGGGAAAGCGTCGCGGCGCCCCGAGGTCTCGGTCGAGGGTGAAGCGATCGCGCTCTAAGCAGAATGAGACGATCGACCCTCGGGTTTTTCAATACGGTTGAATTTTTTTTCTAGAAATTAAATCAATCGATCTGATGAATGACATAAGTAATTTTTCAATTCCCCCGTCATGTCGCTCGAAATACAGGGGTTGGCGATCGCTACAAGCCCAAGCCCGTCAGAGGTCGAGCCATCGAAAGACCTAGTGAAAATACGTAATTGCTCCCGAGAGTATCCGGAAATAGAGGGACAGACCATTCCGCTATCGATAAGAAATTTATATACAAGAAAACCGGAGAAGTGGGAGTTTGATTGATAGATTTTAATCATCTCCAGTTCTGGAGAACGATCGCAAAAAAGCTCGATTTTCTAAGCAAAATCAAGGCGATCGCCCGGATCGATCGGCGATCGCTGCCGAGAATTATGGAAACGAGCGAGGGGGATCGTCGAGAGTTGTACGGTTGTGGTTTGAGCGGCGATCGCTTTACAGTCTCCTGTGGTGCGAACGGCGATCGACATCAAGATCGAATTCAAGATCGAAGTCCAATTTCACCCGATTGAAATTGAGATTGAAATCGAGATCCACGTTCGTCCCCAACCCGGAGATCGGTTGAAGCTCTCCTAAGTGCTAATACCGACAAAAGAGATCCGAGTCACGACCTTGCTCGATCCTGTTGCAATTAGCTCGCAGGGTAGAACTTGCTAGCAGCATGACAATTCTGTAGGGTCGCAGGCATCGAAATCGGCGGTCGGGTTTCCGTAACGACGGCAACAAGTCCCGCCACATTCATGACCTATACTCGCCGAAAATCACTGGATACCTGGTTCGAGTCAGGGTGCTACTCGGTCCAACTTGCCAGTCCGACTGGCGAGAGACAACAATCGAAACCCACGCTAGTTTAAAGAACGTAATTATCCCGTTCAGTTTTGCCAAAGAACTTGAGCTTGTCTAAATCAAAAAACCAGGGTAATCTTGCCTAAGTATCTTTTCTGTCAGTGACTTCGGTCTCATATTGATTGCGATCTCGATCGCAGACGGGTGGTACATTGATTGACTCAAGGACAGTTGAGCGCTGGTCATTAGGAGGTCGTTTTTTGAAACGAGCATTTCCGAAAAAGATGAAGCCTGTTCCCCTCTCCGTTGCCGACACTGAGGCGATCGGGGGCGAGAACAAACAGGCGGTTTCCGGCCCCCGCAGGGCGCGTACCTCGGCGGCCATGCTTGGACTTGCCCTTTCCATGGGGGCATCGAGCATCTTGCTCCCCCAACAAAGTGATGGAGCCGTTGCAGCCGAGCCGCTAGCCGCCGTCGATTCTTCGACTCCTAGAGTTCCTTCTTCCCCCGCCCAAGTTCCCGCATCGGGTGAGGCGGTCAATGAGGACGAAGTAAGAGCCTCCACAACGCCGGAGGACTCGGCGACGTCGAACTCTACAGGAGCGGTTCCGTCGGCTACGTGGGTTACACCCGTGCGGAGAATGGAAGCCGGGGTCGATACCGAGCATAGTCTTTCGGTAGAACCCAGGGAGGTCTCGAACACTCCATCCCTTCGAACTCCGTCCGCCGAAACGGCGATCGCCGAACCCGTCGATCCCCTCGGTTCCGGTGTGGGCGAAGTCACGACAGAGCTGAGATTCCAACAGGAAAACGCCTTAGAGAATTTACGCCTCAAACGCACTCGCCTGCAAAACTCCCTGGATCGGTTCGAGTCGGAGGGAGAAGCGATCGCCACCCCTCAAGAGGAACGCGAAGCCAGTGGCACCCTGACGGTCGAACCCGTCAACCCGATCGCTCCCGTGTCTCCCCTGGCGTCGGAGTCGCCGAGCGAACCGGAAACGAACCGCACCCGCGATCGCCTCCCGAGTTTGGAAGACGTCCCCACTGACAACGAAGGGGAAACTGAAGCCGTCTCTTCCGAAAGCGCGATCGTCGCCCCGACAATTGACGAACCGACGGCAACCCACGAAGAAGCCGGACGGGTTCGTGCTTCAAGTTTGCAACTCCCCAATCGGATCGAGCGCGCGTCACAAGCCGCTCGCGATCGCGCCAACGCCATCGAAGAACCGGACTTAAACAACGCCATTATTATCGAGCCGGAAGCCACCGACGTCGCCGCCTCGAAAATTTACCAAGTCAATCCGGGAGATACTCTCGACGAGATCGCACGCAATAACGGGATTTCCCCCGTCGATTTGATCGCAAAAAACCGTCTGAGCGATCCGAACTTTATCAAAATCGATCAGAAACTGAAGATTCCTCTGGTTTCTGAGGAAAGCGCCGCTCAAAAACAGCTCGACACTTCAGAAAAAGAAGAGCTGGCAACCCCTTCCCTACCGATCGGCTATAGCGGTTTCCAAGCTGCAACCCCCTCTACCGAAAACTTGGAATTTCCTGCTGCGATCGCCCGCAGCTCCGAAGTCGAGATCGCCGATGTTTCCACCGTCGAACCAGGAGATCGCGTGCAGACGACCGCATCCGCTCGCGTCGATCTGCCCTTAATTTCCGGTTTGAGTCCGTCGGAACCCGTCGGCCCGATCGCCACTCCTTCCCTCTCCGAAAATCCGATCGCCTTAGAGCTGGAAGCTCCCAAAAAAGGCGATAAAATCGACGGATTACTCTCGGATATCGACAAGTTGCGCGACAAATATCGCAACCAAAATGCCGAGTTCGGAACCGCTAGCGAAACCGAAACCGAAGAACCTGCACCAGATAACGTCGCTTTCGGCGATCGCCAAGGGCGATCGGCAGATAGCGAAGCCACCGCCAACTACTACGTTGACGGCTTGCGGGCCGAAATCGAACGCCTGCGCGAAAAATATCGCACTGAAAACGCCGAACTCGACGTTTCCTCAGACGCAGACGCCGAAAACGAATCCGCAGCGAGCCAACTCCCCGGACGGCAGCGCAACCCCGAATTCGACGGCGTGCAAGGCGATCGCTCCGTTCCCAATCCCGGAACCCAATCCACCCCGGACACCACCGCCCTTCCGGTGCCGAGTGCGGATCCTAGAGAACGCGAACAACAGACGATCGCCGCCGCTCCCCTCGATCCGGAAACTTACGCGCCGATCGTGCAACCCACCATCGGTCAGACCGTTTCCCCGTCATTGCCGCCCTTAAAAGGCCCCGAGAGCTATCTTCCCGACGCTCCAGCGCGCTTTAACGGCTATACTTGGCCTGCCCAAGGGATTTTAAGTTCTGGCTACGGCTGGCGCTGGGGACGGATGCATAGAGGCATCGACATCGCCGGACCGATCGGCACCCCGATTTATGCCGCCGCCGATGGCATCGTCACCTTCGCCGGATGGAACGCGGGCGGTTACGGTAACTTAGTCGAAATCGAACATCCCGACGGCAGTTTGACCCTGTACGCCCACAATCAACGCATTTTGGTTCGCGAAGGCCAAAACGTCTCTCAAGGCGAGCAAGTGGCCGAAATGGGCAGCACCGGATTCAGTACCGGACCCCACCTGCACTTCGAGATCCATCCTGCCGGACAAGGTGCCGTCAATCCGATTGCCTATCTACCTGCGGAATAAGCTGCGCAATAACCATAAGGGCGATTGATTGGCATTTGCTCTCTATACGCTGTTATAAGAGGGAGATCGTGTTAGCAAATGCTTCCCGGGATGGGTCCTCCACCCATCCCCCCTCCAAATGCCATTGGAGTTAAAAAATTTGATAAATCATCGAGATCTCAAAAGGGAGCCAGGTGGCTCCCTTTCGCGGTTTAGAGGTAATTTTGAGCTGTTATTTTTCGATCGCCCGTACCGCCTGCCTGAATCCCAAGACAATTAAAATATTTGACAGGGTTAAAAAGATTTCCGCACTGCCGTGTAAAACGTCAATATTGGCCAAACTTTCTCCATAAGCCACTTTTGCATAAATCCCGGCAGGAATGGTCACCGCCACAAATACTAAAGTCCCGTAAAAGCCGATCAGGGCTAACCGGGGCATTTGACCGGAACGGGTGAGAAACCATAAAAAGCCGAGGTAAGGAAAGAGGGAAATCGCAAATAAGTTGTCTTTGGACAGCATGAATCCTTAAACCATTGATTTTGCCAGACAATACCCGTCCGTTCGCCCGTCAATCGGCATCGGAATCGGTTTTTGTTTGTTGTGTTTGTCGCCAAATCCACCACGCCGCCCCACACAGGGTGCAGTTTCCTAAAACCGTCATCGACGCTTGTAAGGTGACCAGCCAAGCGAGATCGAGGGGATTGTCAAAATAATGCCAGGTACAGGCACACATGGCACTGACTAAAGCGGGTAGCATCGCCGCCGCCAGTCCCCACCAATAGCGATTGCCCGTGATTTCGCCATACCGCCAGATAAACCAAATTGCGGCTATCCATTCGATGACGCTGGAAACGTGAACCATCCAGGTTGGAATTGATAAAGCGTGCACGATCGGTATTTAGAGTTTAGAGTTTTTAGAGTTTAGAGTTTAGATCTTAGAGCTTTTTGGAACGGGCGGGCGATCGATCTGCGCGAGTCCCGCCTACCGATCGCCAGACAGTTTCGATCGGTGCCGTTATGGGTTATGTGTAGAGTCTACGAGACAACATCGATCGCAAAGGGAGCAAACGAGATCGTGGGGCAAATTCGGGCGGTATTGTGCGGCTATTACGGTAAAGGAAACGCGGGAGATGAGGCCCTGTTAGCCTCCTTATTGCAAATGTTGCCCCCGGAGGTCACCCCAGTGGTCCTGTCTGGGGATCCGCAGGCGACCCGCGATCGCTACGGCGTCCAAGCCACCAACCGGATGTCTGCAATCCGCGTCTGGCAAGCTTTGCGGCGATCGCAGGTCTTTATTTGGGGCGGCGGCAGCTTGATTCAAGACGCCACCAGCTTCACCAGTCCCCTGTACTATGCCGGATTGATGGGTTTGGCGCAACAGTTGGGCTTAACAACGATCGCCTGGGCCCAAGGAATCGGCCCGTTAGAGCGATCGTTCGTCCGCCAAATCGCCCGTCACGCCTTCCGAGGGTGTGACGCCGTCAGCGTCCGGGACGCCCGTTCCGCCCAGTTTCTCGTCGATTGGCAGGTTCCTTTCACCCTCGCCCCCGATCCGGTCTGGGCCCTCGACTCCAAACCCGTCGAGGGATTGTGGGACCTTCCGGCCCCTCGGGTCGCTGTCAACTTGCGATCGCACCGCCATTTGACCCCAGAACGCCTGGAAATCCTCACCCAGGCGATCGCTCAATTCCAAAAAGCCACCGATACCTTTATTCTGCTCGTTCCCTTTCAAGCTTCTCAAGATTTGGCGATCGCCCAAGGTATTCACGCCCGACTTCCCGAAGTCAGTTCTATCTACAATCTCGACGATCCACGGCAAATCAAAGGATTGTTTCGCGGCGTAGAAATGGCGATCGGAATGCGTTTTCACAGTCTGATTATGGCCGCCGCCGAACACTGTCGCTGTTTCGCCCTCAGCTACGATCCAAAAGTCAGCCAACTGATCGCCGATTTAGACCTTCCCGGTTGGGAATTATCCGACTTACCCGCCGATCCTGACACCATTGCCAAAGCCTGGATCGAACATTACGCCAACGGCGATCGCCTCAACGAGATCTCAATTCGTTCCCGCGTCGATCGCTCCTTAATTCATCGAGAACTTTTGTGTAAAGGCATGGAGAAATTGGGAATTCTATAAGTAAGGGACAAGGGAAAAAGCATAGCAGCAGAAAGCACAAGCGGGAACCGGGCAGATTACCCGCCCTACGGACTTACTGATTCCCACTCCCTCCTTCTCAATTTCATTCAGGAACATAAAACAATGGACGCGATCGCTCGCCTTATTCGCGACATTCCTAAAGCAGAATTGCACCTTCATATCGAAGGGACTCTCGAACCGGAATTGATGTTTGAAATCGGACGGCGAAATGGCGTAGAACTCCCCTTTGAATCCGTCGAAGCTGCCCGTCGAGCCTATCACTTTCACGATCTCCAATCTTTTCTCGATATTTATTACGCTGCTGCCAGCGTTTTACAAACAGAACGAGATTTTTATGACTTGACCTGGGCCTATTTACAACGAGCTGCCAAGGATAATATTAAACATACAGAAATCTTTTTCGATCCGCAAACACACTGCGATCGTGGGATTGAATTCGACCCGGTCATTCGTGGCATTCATCGCGCCTTAGAAGACGGTAAAACTCAACTGGGAATTACCTCCCATTTGATTTTATGCTTCCTGCGCCATCTCAGCCCCGAAGCGGCCATGAATACCTTAGAAAAGGCATTACCTTATCGACATTGGATAATAGCCGTCGGTTTAGATTCTTCCGAATTCGGACATCCACCCCGTAAATTTAAAGCTGTATTCGATCGCGCCAGAGAAGAAGGTTTTTTAAGCGTGGCCCATGCAGGAGAAGAAGGACCGCCAGAATATATTTGGGAAGCCTTGGATTTGCTCAAAGTTTCGCGCATCGATCACGGCGTTCGCTGCTTGGAAGACGAGAAACTCGTTCGACGCTTAGTCGCCGAACAAATCCCCCTCACGGTTTGTCCCTTATCTAATATTAAATTATGCGTGTTTCCATCAATGAAAGACCACAATCTTAAAAAGTTATTGGATTTGGGAATATGCGCGACTATTAATTCCGACGATCCGGCATATTTTGGCGGTTATATCGTCGAAAATTTCCAACAAGCGGCAACGGCTTTAGATCTGGACGAGAAAGATATCGAAACATTAGCAAAAAATTCGTTTAAAGCTTCTTTTTTAAGCGAAACTTGCTAATTTTTAGAGGTTGTTTCTAAAAGAAACATAAAAAATCTTGTAGGGGTTTGGTCACCAAACCCCTACAGGGCATAATAGAAATGTCGAGAACGTTGCGGTAAACCGATGGCAGCCATCGGTCGTTTGATACTCCGGCGATCGCCTCCTGTCAAACAGGGTTCTTAATGTTTATTTTCTAAACAGTCTCTTGCCGCACTGTATTACTATCAAAATAAAGATAATTTTTTATTTTAAATGCCACTCTAGCGATTTTATCAACTAGACAGGGATAGTCAGGCGATAAAATATCTTCATTCTTCAATATTTTTAAAACAGGCGATCGCCTTTACTCACTCTATTTTTGGGTTTTAAAATTGTTAGATTTTAAAATTAGAAAATCTATCCTTGACAAGATCTAGATCGATCTCAGACAATAATAAATTCTAAGAAGTCGATCGCCTAAACGAACTTTTAGCATGAGAAAGTCTGGAGTGGGACGGGTACGAGTTCGCCAACATGTCAATCCTTTGAGTAAAGCTTACCAAACTCCGGTCACGCCGCCGGATTGGTCGCAGATTTACGCCGAAATAACGAAACCTTTACATCTCGATATTGGTTCTGCTAGCGGTGGCTTTTTATTGGAAATGGCCCAACTCGAACCGAACTGGAATTATTTAGGTTTAGAAATTCGCCAGCCGCTTGTAGAAAGATCCCTGAGTATCCGCGATGAAAAAGAACTTGAAAACCTTCATTATATCTTCTGCAATGTCAATAATTCGTTTCAACCCTTGGTAAACTCTCTCCCGAAAGGAGTCTTAAAAAGAATTTCGATACAGTTTCCCGATCCTTGGTTTAAAAAGCGACATCAAAAACGGCGGGTTGTCACGCCGGAGTTTGTGGAAGAAATAGCGAATGAGATTGAATCCGGTGTCGAAATTTTTCTGCAATCTGACGTGTATGAGGTAGAAGTTGAAATGCGCGATCGCTTTGCGGAACATCCGGCATTTTTTCAGCCTCATGGCGAACGATGGTTATCGAATAATCCGTTTCCCGTGGCGACGGAACGAGAACAGTCAGTATTAGAAAAAGGCGATCCGGTGTATCGGACAATCTTTAGGAAGCGGTAGAACGAGAAAGCTTGTAGGTCGGGAGTTTCGATCGCTTAAACGTCTGTAAGAGACTGTTTATAAAGAAAAGATCGAAAAATTTAGTAGGGGTTTGGTTTCCAAACCCTAGAGAAGTAGGGGTTTGGTTTCCAAACCCTAGAGAAGTAGGGGTTTGGTTTCCAAACCCTAGAGAAGTAGGGGTTTGGTTTCTAAATCCTAGTGAAGTTTGGTTTCCAAATCCCTACCTGGCACTTCCTCTCAAACCAGGTTGTTAATGTTTATTTTCTAAACAGTCTCTAAGGGTTACTGTTTCTATCTAAAATCTAAACGCTAATTTTTTTAGGTTAGAGTACTTGAGTTAAATCCACGAGGGTAACCACATTCTGAGTTGCCATTGTTTTAGGGAAATGGGTAATCCTAAATAAACGGGAAGCCAGAAGCAAAAGGCGATCGCGATCGCCCCAATGGCAGCGATCGCTAAAACTCGTAAATAGCGGCGATCGCTATGCAACCATAAATCGACAAACCAGGCGATCGCCATAAACGAAAATACGGACGCACTCATATAATGATATAAAAATGTACAGCGAGTGACGATCGCCCAAGGTAGCCAATTTGCTAAATAATTGCCACCTAAATAAATCCCGATCCAATCGTAAGCGATCGCGGAATCTTGGGGCGATCGCCAATGCTGCCAACAGCGATAGGCGATCGCGAACATTAAAATAAAAATGGCTACTGTAGAAAGCCACGATAAAATCGGATTGCCCATGGCGTGAACGGCAAATACAACCGGGGGCGAATTTTCCGGTAAGGGGGGCAATTCCGGGTTTACGGGTAAATCGCCTCCAGCTTTTTCGTAGTAGTACAACACCGGACGCCACATCCCTACCCAACTCAACCAATTGGAACAATAGGGATGAATATCCGACCCGTTCCCCAAGCGGCGATGGTACCCAAAAATTTGGTCGTGGACTTCTATAAAATCATATTTGGGATTGAGTTGAATATGGGGAATCCAAAATAAACTATAGGCGATCGCCGGAATGACAATCAGGGTGAATATAACCGGGAAAATCCTTAAATTGGCTAACTTTTGCAAGGGGGGAACCGTTAGCATTGAAGGCGAGGATCGCCGCCACTGCCAAATTTTTGCAGCGATCCAAACGGCGATCGTTCCCAACCAAAAGCCTAAACCGTTCCACTTCACCGACGCCGCCGCCCCAAAAAATACACCAGCCAGAGTCAACCACCGCCAATCCGGTTCTCCGGATTTAAGGACGGCCCGCAAAAAAATCCATTGTCCGAGAAGTCCGAAAAAGACGAGAAATAAGTCGATCAGGGCGTAGCGAGATTCGACGAGTAAGAAGCCGTCGGCGGCGGTAAAACTGGCGGCGAGGAGGGCGAAACTGCGGCGGCGATTGAGTTGATAGGCGATCGCCCCCACAATAATCGGCAGGAACGATCCGGCGAAGGCATTCGACCAACGATAAGCCCAGGGGGTCAGTAGGGAACCTGTCAGGTCGTTGGTCGGATCGCGATCGAAGGGGAGAAACTGGCCGATCCAAATCCCAAGGGCAATCATATATTTGCCCAGAGGCGGATGGGCGTCAAAAAATGGGGTTTGGGTCAGATAATGGTTGCCAAATTTGGCAAAATAAATCTCATCAAACACTAAAGTATTAAAGCGGCTTAGCCCCCAAAAGCGCAAGGCGAAAGATACTGCAAAAATCGCCGCCATACCGAGAGGAAATGAGGCGGGATTTTCGCTAACTTTTGCAAAAATTTTGCCCATGAGTGCAAGTTATAGCGATTCTTCAGATCGGCTACAAATCCGTCGGCCCGATTCCCGGTTGGCAACGATCGCAAAATCAGATCCGGGATCGGGCGACGATCGATAATCTGTTGCACTCAGGCGATCGCTCACGTGGGGACAAAGTCTGCTGGAGTAGCACCCCGCGATCGCACCTGTAAGCAAGCGGCTGCCTGGGATTGAGGCGATTCTTCTTCCCCGTGGAATAACGGTGCAATGACGCCGAAGATCAAGCCGCCAAAAACGATAATTTCAACAATTACAAGTACGGGAGAACGAGAATTCACGATCGCCCCTCCAAAGATTACAAAATCAACACGAAACAGGCAAAAATTAAGGCTTCCAAATCCGTTGGACTTGCTGCCACCACGTTTGCGGGGTGTCATTTTCACGCATCCGCCACGACACCATCGATCGCATCAGGGCGATGCCGCCGACCCATACTCCAAGTGCTATATGTAAAATTAGGGCAATTCCAACAAAAATCCATCCCCATAAATGTATGGTATACCAAAGCTCCTGTAAATTACCTTGGGGCAACCAGTCTTCTTTCATCATACGCCCGGAAACGAAGGCAACGGTTGTGGCGAGGAGGATCAGTGTATTGGCAATCCGGTGCAAAGCGTAGCGACCGGAGGGGCGATCGAGGTGCTTGAGTTGTCGCCACGAATCGGACTGGATCAAGCGTTTGGAACCGAGATGAAAGCTATAGAGGGCGAAGGGGGGGAGGGTCAACAACAAACCCACCGCAAAGGTGCCGTGAATGTCGATGCTTCCGGGAATCTCCGGTAGCGGGAGTTGGACGAATCGGCGATCGTAGGTGTTGTAAACCAGAATCGCACTCAACCAAGCACAGAGGACGACCAGCGCATTCGCGGCGTGCAGCAGTCGCAATAGGGAGGGTTGATAGGGACGCGATCGCTCGCTCATGAATTTAACCTATTTGGGATAAACCTTCTCAAAATTGGAGAGGATAGCGTGGCGCCTCAGTGAAAGTTACCGGGCGATCGCCAATTTGATAACCCTTATACCATATTTGTCCGACCCTGCGGCTTGTCCTCGACTCGGTCCGTGACTCCAAAAGCATCGGATCCGCGATCGATCTTAAGTACAACGTTTTCTCAGCCTTCGATTTTAAAAACGCTTTGAAACCGATTAGAGGCGCGATCGCTCGCGCCTCTAACAATAGATTCGAGAAAATGCATTTTCAATCAATCGGATTGGCGATCGAACTTCAAAGGAAAAACCGAGGAAAAAATAGGCAATACCTTGGCAAACCTTGGTTGTTTTTGAAGTCGTGGAAGGTGGGCAGTGGCTCCGACCTTCCCAGATGACTTCAACGGAAATGCGATAGCACTCTCCTGATTTACCTTAACTCAAGACTCTTCAAGCGGGCTTAAATTTAAAGCATCGGGATGACTGTTTCGATTTTTAGCATCCCCTTTGACGAAAGCAATGGCCTGTCGTAAAGCAATCAGTCGATCCATCAACAAGTTTTGCGGCGGAATTAAATCGAGAATACCGAATTTTTCCAAACGTTTTTTAATTTTGCCAGTAGCTCCGACAATAAACACTTGACATCCTTTTTCGCGCGCTTCTTGAATCGCATTTTCGATCGCCAGTGAAGAAGTCACCCCTAACAAAGGAACGTCACTTAAATCGAGAATCAAAACATCGTAGTTATCCACCACCGCTTGTTCGCGAGAAATCGCCTTCGAGACTCCGAAAATCATCGGACCGCTCAAGTGGAAGAGCAACACGCGACCCTCAGCTTCTTGCAAGAGCGCTTTCTCTTCATCTTCAAGGAGAATTTCGTCATCCGCATCGGTAATCGCTTTGACATCTTTCGCTTGCAGATCGCTCAAGCGCTGAATCGTCAAGACATTGGCGACGAACACACCCACACCCACGGCGACCATCAAGTCCACCAAGACCGTCAGGGCAATCACGCCGTACATGATTAACGCACCTTTCCAAGAAACGTGATGGGCACGTTTTAAGAAACTCCAGTCAATAATATCGATCCCCACCTTGAGGGCAATTCCGGCTAACACCGCCATCGGAATCGTTTCGGTTAAATCCGCAGCCCCGAGGATGACCACCATCAGCACGATCGCGCGAGTCAAACCGGAAAGGGCAGTGCGACCGCCAGTTTGAATGTTGACCACCGTACCCATCGTGGCACCCGCCCCGGGCAGTCCGCCAAACAGACCGGACATGATGTTACCGATCCCTTGACCGATCAATTCTTTATCGGAGTTGTGGTGGGTGCGAGTCAAACTGTCGGCGATCGTCGAGGTCAGCAAGGCATCGATCGCCCCTAACATCCCGAGGATCATCGCATCGACCAACATGGTGCGAATTTGAGCCAGGGTGAAGAAGGGCATTTGCATACTGGGTAAGCCCGTGGGAATCCCTTCGCCTTGGTTGCCAATCCGACGGATGGCGTCAATGTCTCCAAAGAAGAATAGAGAAAGAACCGTACCGAGAATTAAGGCCACTAATTGCGGCGGAACTAAACGACCCCATTTCGAGGGCATCAACCACAGAATCGCGACGGTCATTACCCCCAATGTGGTTTCTGCCGGATTCATGGTCGAAATCAATTCCGGCACTTTCTGTAGGGTCGCCAACACGCCGCCCACGCTGCCATGTCCGAGGAACGGCGCGATCTGAAGCACGATCAGAATCAAGCCAATTCCCGACATGAACCCGGAAACCACGGTGTAGGGCATCAGGGTGATGTATTTCCCGAGTCCCAACGAACCGAGCAGGATTTGGAAGATACCCCCCATCATCACGACGGTAAACGCCATTGCCATACCGTTTTCCGGATTGGCTGCCACGAGGCTGGCGACGATCGCCGTCATGATCACGGTCATCGGCCCGGTCGGTTCGGAAATCAAGGTCGGCGTTCCACCGAATAAGGAGGCGAAAAATCCGACGAGGACAGCTCCATATAAGCCTGCTTGTGCGCCTGCTCCGGAGGCCACCCCGAAGGCGAGAGCCATCGGCAGGGCGATTACGGCAGCCGTTACCCCGCCAAAAAGATCGCCCCTTACGTTACTTAAATTTATACGATTGGTCAATTGCATAGGGCAGTCTCGAAATTGGAGGAAATTTGGAAGATATGACTACAGTATTATAAGTTTTTACTTATCTCAATACCTCAATAAGTTTTTATGGATCTGACTAGGGCGTGCCATGAATTAAAAAGGTTGATAAATAGAAGGCAGTATGTCAAGTCAAGAGAAGTCTAATTCATCAATAAAACAGAAACCACGATGGGCCATTCCCTTCTTGGAGATCGCCAACGGGAAAAAATAGAACCTCTTCTCCCGGGTTGAAAGGGGTCGCACGGGGGAACGGCCAAAGATAATCGTTGATTTGTCTGAGCGGTTCTCTATCGTTATCGTGCAGGGATTTCTTGGCAAAATTTACCGGAGTGGTTTGACAATTTTTGGGTTATTCATACCCGCCATACCCGGGGATCTAAAAGGGGGTTTGGAAGCAGGTTTTCGAGGTCTTAGCTGAGGATGCCGATAACGAAGATGCTGCCTTCGATTCAACCATTGTACGCGCCTATCAACAATAATGCCGAGGCCAACAAAATAGGGCAATTGCATACTAATTTTGCCTTAACGAGAGAATCAGCATTTCAGCGATCCGTCGGTCAAGATCGACCCCAATAATTCTCAACAAGCCCACAATGCGGGCAGTGATTTAAATGCTCGGACGCCTTCAAAAATGTAGCGATCGCCGTCATCTCCCGGCGATCGCTACGTTTCGATTGAGGCAAAAACCCTTAAATATGCGGGTAAATATGCGGGGGCTATGCCTCCGGGAAGCGACCTTCTTTAACTTCCGTGCTGTATTGGGCGATCGCCTCGCCAATGGTGTGCTGCAAATTGGCATAAACCTTGGCAAAGGGCGGCTGGCGATCGCTCAGTCCGAGTAAATCGTGAGTGACGAGAATTTGACCGTCACAATGGGGACCCGCACCGATGCCGATCGTCGGAATCCCGAGGCGATCGGTAATGCGCTGGGCTAGTGGTGCTGGAATATGCTCCAACACCACCCCAAACGCTCCCGCTTCTTCAAGGGCGATCGCCTCGTTTAAAATTCTTTCCCCCGCTTCCGGGGTTTTTCCTTGCTTGCGATAGCCCAACTTATGCACCGATTGGGGGGTCAACCCCACGTGACCGAGTACGGGAATTCCAACGCGAACCAGACGGCTGACTGTAGCGACCATCTCGGGATAACCCCCTTCTAACTTCACCGCTTGCGCCCCGGTTTCTTTCAAAATCCGTCCCGCACAGTGCAAAGCTTGTTCGGGACTTTCTTGATAGGTCAAAAACGGTAAATCCACTACGGTGAGGGCATTGACCACCCCGCGCCGCACGGCTTTGGCATGGTGTAGCATTTCATCGAGGGTGAGGGGTAAGGTCGTTTCATACCCCAACGACACCATCGCTAACGAGTCTCCAACGAGGATCAGATCGACTCCGGAGCGATCGAGCAACCGCGCCGAAGCATAATCCCATGCGGTGAGCGCCACAATCCGACGCCCCTGCTGTTTCCATTGGTTCAAATCCTGGGGGGTAACTGGCATAAGGAGATTTTAGATTGTAGATTTTAAATTTTAGATGGGGGACGTGGGGAGTGGGGTAGGTATTTTGGCGGGAAGTTGGAGGATGCCGATGTTGAGGAGTTGCGGGACAGTTCGCCAATGACTTATTGTCTCTTGTCTCTTCCTGCTTCAGCGCCAACCGAGCAATCGCAACAAGGGAACGAGGAGATAATAGCTAACGCCGAGGCAAAAACTGCCGAGAATTCCCAAAAGGCTGAAAAAAACGAGACTTTCCCAAAATTCAGGCCAACCGGGAGCGGTGGTTAGGGTGAGAAAGGGAAACCAGGCGGGGGCGGAAAAAGCGTATAAACCCACCATTAATAAGGTGGCGGTGCCGATCGCGCTGACGGTGGCGTGAAAAAGCTGGTAACGCGGCAATCCCAAACCGAGGGCAACCGAAGCGATCGCGATCGCGCTGAAAATCACTAACTCCGGTACGGCGATCGCCTCACCAAATAAACTCCGATTTAAGGTCAACGCCCCACAACTATATCCAAAGATCCCCATCGCCCCGGCGATGATAAAGCGGCGATGTTGTCCGAAACTCCCTGCTTCGGTCAATCCCAGGGCGGTTCCGAGTCCGGCGAAGGCAAACAGTAACACCACCGGATCGATCGCCACCTCCGCCCCGGGAAACCATTGCGCGATCGCGCCGGAGAGGCGATCGCTCAGTCGCAGTCCGACCCGGGATCCGTAAGTCAGACCGAAGCCGACACTCGCCCCAATGCTGGCGCCGAGTCCGCCCAGCAACATTCCCATCAGCGTATCCCAACAGGCGCGCCAACTCCAACCGAGGACGCTCAAGCTGGTTTGCACGACGGCGGCGATCGCCCCACCAGCGAAGCGAGTGACCCGGGCGATCGCTCCTCCTCCTCGTTTGAGCGCGGTTCCCACGACTTGCAAGGCGATCGCGGTTTGCTTCCAGGCGATCGCCCCCAGACTCGGTTTTCGCTGGCGGACGAGGGTCTGGATTCCCGAGAGATTGCCCAAAATGGCACGAAATTCGGCGACATCGGCGGGGCGCTCTTCCGGACGCCCGGCGATCGCGCGATCGATTGCGGCTCCCAATACCGGGGAAACCGCCACCGCCTGACGCCAGCGACATTCGAGGGTCATCGGATCGTCGAATTCTCCCGGCGGTTTTCCAGTCAGTAAGTGAACGCAGGTGCGACCTAACGCATAGAAGTCCGCCGTCGGGCCGACCGATCCTCCGGCGATTTGTTCCGGGGGACTGTAGCCCGGAGAAAATAAGCGGGTCGAACTCCCCTGGACGGCGCCGAGATGTTTGGCGCCGCCAAAGTCGATCGCCACGATCTGTCCGCTTGTCGCCCTCACCATCAAATTCGCGGGTTTGAGGTCGCGGTGGATAATGCGATGTCGGTGCAACTCTTCTAAAATATCGAGGGTTTGGTTGAGCCAGTCCACTACCTGAGATTCGCTAAAGCCCTGGGGATGGCGATCGAGCAGATGTTGTAAGGTTTCCCCCTCGATTTTTTCCATCACCAAACAGGGCAGCGATCGCGCCTGGGGAAAGTTCAGGTGAAGGAGAAAATAGCCGTCTGCTTCTACCCGAGGGACTCCGGGATGGCGCAAATTCATTAATACCCGCGCTTCTTGCTCGAACAGTTCGACGGCTTTCGGTTGGGTTTCGGTTAAGACTTTGAGTACGCATTGGCGATCGTCGCGACTGTCGTGAGCGAGATAGGCGATCGCAAATCCCCCGGTTCCTAATTTTTGTAAAGCCCAGTAGCGCCGCGCCACGCACAAGGGCGTGCCACAACTTTGACAAAATTGATTCCCCCCACTTTGAGGGAACGGTCGCGAACAATCGGGATTGATGCAGTGAAGCTCGGTGAACTGCATGAAAATGCTCGACAGTCAATAAATAGTTGATTCTCGATCCAATCGGGGCGATCGCAACCACGCCGTCCCCCTCCCGACTTTCGATCCCCCAGTCGCGATCCCCGGCGTCGATCCCCTTCGTAAAGATTTATTGTTATGCCCTCGGCGATCGCCCCTTCTTCAGTCAAAGACGATCCCTTTCCGTCCGCACTCCCTTTCCATACCATAAAAAGGCAATTTTAAGATGTAACAAAAAATTAAGTTTTGCTACAGGGGATAAACAATAATTATCTGAGAATAAAAGATATTTGAAGTTTATCTTATCGGATTCCTGATATATTTAATTAGCAAACGAACGCAAGCAGCCTGCTGATTCCGTGAACCCCCCCAGAGCAGGAGCTAGAGACTTACAGGTTCCACCACCTGGGAGCGCGAAAAGCACTCAAAAGGGAACTGGGAGACAGGCGAGGCTGCGGAAAGTTTAGAAGATTCCTAGGAAGGGGGATTATGTCTTACAGTTCGACTCAAACGCAGTCAAAATCCGGCTACGACGCTGGGGTAAAAGATTATAAACTGACTTACTACACTCCGGATTACACTCCCAAAGATACCGATATTTTGGCAGCGTTCCGGATGACCCCGCAGCCTGGAGTGCCGCCGGAAGAAGCAGGAGCTGCAGTTGCGGCTGAGTCGTCCACCGGGACCTGGACCACTGTGTGGACCGACTTGCTGACCGATTTGGATCGCTACAAAGGTCGTTGCTACGACATCGAACCTGTTGCCAACGAAGATAACCAATATATTTGCTACGTTGCTTATCCGTTGGATCTGTTTGAAGAAGGCTCCGTTACCAACATGTTGACCTCGATCGTGGGGAACGTGTTCGGGTTTAAAGCCTTGCGTGCCTTGCGTTTGGAAGATTTACGGATTCCGGTTGCTTACCTGAAGACCTTCCAAGGCCCGCCCCACGGGATTCAGGTCGAGCGTGACAAGATCAACAAATACGGTCGTCCCTTACTCGGTTGCACGATCAAACCGAAACTGGGTCTGTCCGCGAAAAACTACGGTCGTGCGGTTTACGAATGCTTGCGCGGCGGTTTGGACTTCACCAAAGACGACGAAAACATCAACTCGCAGCCGTTCCAACGCTGGCGCGATCGCTTCTTGTTCGTCGCCGACGCCATCCACAAAGCTCAAGCGGAAACGGGCGAAATCAAAGGTCACTACCTCAACGTCACCGCCCCGACTTGCGAAGAAATGATGAAACGGGCCGAGTTCGCCAAAGAACTCGAAATGCCCATTATCATGCACGACTTCTTGACGGCTGGCTTCACCGCCAACACTACCTTGGCGAAATGGTGCCGCGATAACGGCTTGTTGCTGCACATTCACCGCGCCATGCACGCCGTGATCGACCGTCAGAAAAACCACGGGATCCACTTCCGCGTCTTGGCGAAATGCTTGCGGATGTCCGGTGGCGACCACATCCACACCGGAACCGTCGTCGGTAAACTCGAAGGCGAACGCGGCATCACCATGGGCTTCGTGGACTTGCTGCGTGAAAATTACGTCGAACAAGACAAGTCTCGCGGGATCTACTTCACCCAAGACTGGGCCTCGATGGGCGGCGTGATGGCCGTTGCCTCCGGTGGGATCCACGTGTGGCACATGCCCGCGTTGGTCGAAATCTTCGGCGACGACTCCGTGCTGCAGTTCGGTGGTGGTACCTTGGGTCACCCCTGGGGGAACGCTCCCGGTGCGACCGCGAACCGTGTCGCTCTCGAAGCTTGCATCCAAGCCCGTAACGAAGGCCGCAACTTGGCTCGCGAAGGGAACGACGTGATCCGCGAAGCCGCGCGCTGGTGTCCCGAACTGGCTGCCGCTTGCGAACTCTGGAAAGAAATCAAGTTCGAGTTCGAGGCGATGGATACGGTCTAATCGAGATCGTTGGTGGGAGGGAAAGAGCAAGAGCGCATCTTGTACCTCCCCCGAGATCGCCTGTTAGCCGCAGGTGGACGGAGTGCCTGAAGCGTTGGCAATCGGGCGCGATCGCCTCAAAGGGAGTTGTGGATTTCAAAGTATCCCTCACTGCTGTTTGCCGCAGGGAAAGGGGGTAAGGTGGTGTATCCAAATCGAGCATTTGGCTCCATCTGATTTGAGAAGAATAAAAAACTTCGCTACAAGCAACTCACGCGATCGCCATTGACAACCGTTATGGATATCAAACAGATTGCCAAAAGTACGGCCAAAGTCCTCGCCAGCTATTTAACCTATCAGGCGATGCGAACCGTGATGGCTCAGTTAAGTGAAACGAATCCACCTTTAGCTTACTGGCTGCAAAGCTTTTCCAAAAGCGACAAAATGCAAGATGGAGAAGCCTATCTGGAAGATTTGATGCAGGCCAAACCCGATTTAGCCTTACGGATGATGACGGTAAGAGCGCATTTGGCGGAGGAAATTTCAGATTTTTTGCCGGAAATGGTTCGCACGAATATCCAACAAGCCAACATGGAACATCGACGGCAACATCTGGAGCGGATGACCAGCATTAGTGTTGGCGATCGCGATCGCGAAGACACCGCCTCCAAGCCGAACGCAGACGAGCATTCCAGTTGACCCTTCGGGTTTTGGCTCCGGCCAACCCCATCAAGCATTCATCGTAGATCCACGAGCATATCGAGTAAGCAACCCATGAAAACTCTGCCTAAAGAGCGTCGTTACGAAACTCTTTCTTATCTTCCCCCCCTCACCGACGCCCAAATTACCCGTCAAGTCCAGTACATCTTAGACCAAGGTTACATTCCGGCGATCGAGTTTAACGAAGACTCCGATCCCACGGTCTACTACTGGACCATGTGGAAACTGCCCTTGTTCGGCGCTCGCTCTACTCAAGAAGTGCTCAGCGAAGTTCAAGCCTGCCGTTCCGAGTATCCCAACTGCTTCATCCGCATCGTCGGTTTCGATAACGTGAAGCAGTGCCAAATCCTCAGCTTCATCGTTCACAAACCCGGTGGCAGTCGCTTCTAAATTCTCGCAGCCCTGAAACGGAGCGAAAATTAGATCCAGTTTAGAAAAGGGACGAAACTCCCGGTGAGTTTCGTCCCTTTTCTATGGTTATTGTTTATTTTTAGAAAAAAACGCTACACTGACCTCCTTTGTGGTTCGTGGAGTGCGGCAATTTGCACCTTTTGCAGGCACAAAACCGAACTCGGGCGATCGCCGGACCTCGATAAAGTAAATAACAGAAAGAGGTACAAACCAACTCATCCAAACCTACCTCATCCACTTACAGCAGCGAAACTCAGGAGGTCGAGAATTATGGCACTGATTCGTTGGGAACCCTTCCGGGAAATCGATAGCCTGCAACGGGAAATGAACCGCCTGTTTGAAAGTCTCTCCCCCGACGGAGAACGCACCGGAATCGCCTTTGCCCCCCCTGCCGAACTCGACGAAACCCCAGACGCATTCGATTTGAAATTAGAAGTTCCAGGAATGGAACCGAACGATCTCGATATCGAAGTCACCGCCGAAGCCGTCCGCATCAGTGGCGAACGCCGCAGCGAAACCCGCAGCGAAGAAGGTGGAACCACCCGCACTGAATTCCGCTATGGCAAATTCAGCCGCGTGATTCCCTTACCTGCGAAAATCCAAAATACCGAAGTGAAAGCCGACTACAAAGACGGCATTCTCAAAGTGCACCTACCGAAAGCGGACGAAGAAAAACATAAAGTCTTCAAAGTAAGCGTCAGCTAAGGGCAAATTCACTCCAGTAAGGGCCAAACCGTCCGTTTCGACGAGACAAGCTCGATAAATCGCGGACGGTTGGCCACCGAAACGACAACAAACGACAACAAGGGTTAAGATTCCAGAGGGGAAATGCGATCGCACTTCCCCTTTTTTTGATTTGATTGGTTTGAGTTCAAATTGTTGCAACTTGATTGTCTGGCGGAGGGGACTGCGATCTGGGGCGATCGTTCGCTGAGGGTAGTGCAAACGGTTTTGGAACCCCCTAGTGCCAGTGTCGCCTTCGAGGACTATCAAGTGATGTTGGCGAGGAAACATAAGCAAATTCCGCCTGGGTGTTCGGTGACACTCCTGGCGGATCGCGGTTTCAATCCTAAGCACCTGTGGCAACGGCTACAGATCCATCAGTGGGAATAGGTCGTGAAACTCTCGGATTGAGTTCTCAACGCTGGTGACGTTCTCACGATGA
This sequence comes from Oxynema mangrovii CENA135, assembly GCF_016632315.1. Lineage (NCBI taxonomy): Bacteria > Bacillati > Cyanobacteriota > Cyanophyceae > Oscillatoriales > Oscillatoriaceae > Oxynema > Oxynema mangrovii. The sequence continues at coordinate 1,155,915 of NZ_JAEOXH010000001.1, forward strand.
AACCTTTGACCGTAGACGACTTTTCTGCACCACTAAGGGGTTTTGGGTCAGAACGTGTGCGCGTGTAGCACCTCCGCGTCACAGATATAGGTGATGCCCGAATAATCGTCGAAAAACCGCGCTGCAACCTCATCCGAGATCTTCAAGGCGATCTCTCGATTGGCGGTGAGTATCTCGATTTTTATATTCGAGTAGAAATCGCCAACGGTGGGTTGTCCCGACGATCGCACGTTGCGACTCCCTTTACCGCCAGCAGCCACCACCGTATAACCGGTAGCCCCGGCTTCGTCGATGATCTTGGCGATCTTTTTCAGCAACAACTTTTCCGTGACAATGACGAGCTTGCTGGTTTGCTGGGTCATGTGGGTTACCTCTTGTTGTACTTAATTAACGCCTTGATTATACATCAAATACCCAAGACAGTTAATTCGCACGAATTGAACGGTGCGAATTGCCTCATCAATGGCAGAGTATTGAGTTGTACTTGCTTTGCTTTTGTACTCGTTGACATACCTCACCGTCCTCAAGGAGCGGTGATTCCTTGACACTTCACCGAGACTGGCTACTCAGTAGTGTTACCGTCTCTCCACGCCCGTTTAAAGTCTCCCAATGCCCTATGGCGACTGACTGTATTGTAGGGGAAAAATTGTCAAAGTCGTTCCGCAAGGACGGGGTTTTAGACCCAAGTTTTTTTGATAACAAACATTACTTTACCTTTTGAAGCGTAACTGTGCAATAACATCAAAGTAGCTGTGTCAGGGCCGATACAGCATTTTCCTCTGCTATGCAAGACATTTAGATCCCCCTAAATCCCCCTTAAAAAGGGGGACTTTCCTCGCTGACTGCCTGACAGAAGTAGGTGAAAGCCAAGAAGCACGAGGACATGAGCGAAGAGGGTAGAGAATCATGAGAAGCTAGAGTTACCACACAACAGCCTAAACACATGAGAACCTCTACCCATTTGTATGGTCAACTATTCAATCAATTAAGTCAACATAGCCGCGTCTGCGATTGGCGCCACTTAAAAGCGCTGGCATGGATGGTGAGTGCCTTGCTCTATAGCGGAGAATTGAATCTGGCTGCATGGGAGCCATATGTGTTGAGTCGAGCGAAGAAAGCGCAAAGTACGGAGCGGCGCTGGCAACGATTTATGGACAATAACCGCATTCGCGTGATGGCGATTTACTTACCGTTGGTGCTAGCGGCTCTGAGTGGATGGAAGCAACAGCGATTGTATTTAGCCTTGGATACGACGGTTTTGTGGGAGCGCTTTTGCATGATTCACCTGTCGGTAGTGTGCTGTGGACGGGCGGTTCCCTTGTTGTGGCGAGTCCTAGAACATGGCAGTGCCACTGTTGCCTTTGAGGAGTACCAACCGGTTTTGCGCCGTGCTCGATGGCTGTTGCGGCATCATCAGGATGTGATGCTCTTAGCCGACCGAGGCTTTGCCAATCATGAATTAATGAAATGGTTACGGCACAGCCACTGGCATTACTGTCTGCGATTACCCTGTGATGTCTTGATCCACACCACAAGACGTTATCCTTTGAAGGTTGGGACGCTTTATCCTCCCCTCGGCGAAGCCAGACTTTATCAAAATGTGGGCTTGTGGCTTGACGGCGAGCATCGCTGTAACTTAGTCATTGCAACGGTACAGGGAGCTAAAGAATCTTGGGCAGTGGTCACTGATGAACCTCCGAGCTTGCAGACACTCTGGCAGTATGCCAAAAGGTTTCAGGTAGAGGAATTATTTTTGGATAGCAAGTCGGGTGCTTTTGAGTTAGAAGACTCACGCTTGCGCTCTGCTGCCGCCCTTGAACGCCTTTATCTGGTCGCTGCTATTGCCTTGCTGTTTGCTACCTCCCAAGGCATGGCGGTGCAGATCGCTGGCTTCAGGCAACAGGTAGATCCGCATTGGCGACGTGGTATAAGCTATCTCAAAATTGGACTCCGCTGGCTGCGAGGGGTAATTCATAAAGGACGGACTTTGCTGCCTTGCGTTGCGTTGTTACCCAATGACCCTCAACCTTGTTTCGCCTCCCTCAAAGCCAAGCATCACTATTATGACCACATCTGGTTTGATCGAGTTCGCTCCATTGTTTGTAAACCTGGTCATACTGTCAATTAGAAAAGATGTGTCAGGCAGTCAGCTTTCCTCGTTCTCCCCGAAATCCCCCCAACCCCCCTTTGAAAGGGGGGCGAAGGGGGGATAGGAGGATCGGCACTGTACCTCATCAGATCGCCCGAGTGCTGTAGGGGCAACAGGTTTCTGATGTCGTTGTTGTAGAGAGCCAGGATCTCGAAGGTAGTCAATTCACTCAGAGGCACTAAATCACGAGTGGCATTGTTGCCGATGAAGAGATGTTTGAGGTTTTTGAGCGATCGCAACGGGGTAAGATCTTCACTCTGGTTGATGCTTGGCGACACTTAGGTGAGTTGAGTCAAGCCAGGCAGTGGTTGTAAGTTCTGCAACTCAAATCACTCTAGCACCAGAGTATCTTCTTAGCTTACGAGCGCATCCGCCTCGGCGCAATCTTGGGGGCCAACGATGGTTAAGAGTGGGTCAACTGTATGTTGAGTGGCAGGCGGCAGGTCCGATCGTTCTTCGCACCACTTGGTAAAGCCCTTAATTGATTGATATTTCATTAATGGATGTTTGCTAGGGGGATAAGCTGGACACTCCGAGTCCGATCGCCACAAAGGACGGCGCAAATCAGCCAACAGAGGGAATGATACTCATTTTACTCTTTGGTAAACGGCATGTCCCATTGAGAAAGGCGATCGCAATTCAGATTAACCAGAAGCGGGGATCTCCAAACAAAAAAAAGAAAAACTTATGATTTGAATTTGACATTGTATTTCAAATCCATGTTAGAGAGCGCAAAAATCTGTACATTTCAGGATAGACTTAAACACATCGAGATTCAGGTCTTAATAGATCTCGATCTATAGGAAGTCCTGCACGACAGCGACACCTTCGATCCCCATTCGGAGAACAACCCTCTCCGAACCCCCTGTCAAAAGGTTCTAGCATAACCCCTGTGTTGTAGGGGGGAAGCGCTTTACCCTTAATTTTTAAAGCTCACTTATCACAATAATCACTCCTCGTTAGAGGAGGTGGAAGGAGGTATTCGATTCGTGGATTTTTTATCCGAGTTCTTGACGAAATTCGGGGCGCAGTTGCAGTCCCCGACGCTCGGCTTTCTCATAGGTGGTATCATCATTGCCGCCTTCGGTAGCCGATTGCAAATTCCAGATGCGATCTATAAATTCATCGTCTTCATGCTGCTCATGAAGGTCGGCCTGAAGGGCGGCGTTGCAATCCGCAATGCCGATCTGGCGCAGATGCTCTTGCCCGCGCTGTTCGCCGCAGTAGTCGGGATTCTGATCGTGTTCATCGGGCGCTACACACTAGCCAACTTGCCGGGTGTCAAAACCACGGATGCCATTGCGACCGCAGGCTTGTTCGGTGCCGTGAGTGGCTCTACCCTCGCCGCCGGAATCACGGTACTGGAAGCGCAAGGTATCACATACGAGCCCTGGGCCGGCGCACTCTATCCCTTCATGGACATCCCGGCGCTCGTGACGGCGATCGTCGTGGCCAGCATTTATACAAGCAAGCAGAAGCAGCGCCGTGCCGCAGAAGAGAATCTCAGCAAGCAGGAGGCTCTCAGCAAGCAGCCCGTTGCCGCAGGCGGCTATCCCAGCGAGCCGGAGTATCCCACCACCCGGCAGGAGTATCGCAATCAGCAGCGCGGTGCCGCAAGCAATCGGGTCGAGATCTGGCCGATCGTCAAGGAAAGCCTCCAGGGGTCTGCCCTCTCGGCACTGCTGCTCGGCCTCGCTCTTGGCCTGCTAACCCGTCCGGAAAGTGTTGTTGACAGCTTCTACGAACCCCTCTTCCGAGGCTTGCTTTCGATCCTGATGCTGGTCATGGGTATGGAGGCTTGGTCGAGGATTAACGAGTTGCGTAAAGTGGCTCAGTGGTACGCTATATATGCCTTCGTGGCACCTTTGCTGCATGGGTTTATCGCCTTCGGTCTCGGCATGATTGCCCACTACGCTACGGGATTCAGCCCTGGCGGTGTCGCTCTCCTGGCCGTCATCGCCGCCTCCAGTTCGGACATCTCCGGACCGCCCACTTTGCGTGCTGGGATCCCGTCGGCCAATCCCTCCGCTTACATCGGCGCGTCCACAGCCGTCGGCACCCCGGTTGCGATTGCCTTGGGAATACCGCTCTACATCGGGCTCGCTCAGACGCTGATCAGTAGCTGATTACAGACCGGTCGCAGTCTGCCGGTGCTACCCCAGCCCGGCGACCGACCAACCCGGTGACGATGTCAAGGTCTGCGTCGTCTCCATTCAGCAGACGGGTGGTTAGAAATAGTAGACCTTTTGCCAAATTCAATGGGCGCTCTATTTAGAAGTTTATTTTTCGTCTTCTTCAGAATTTAATAAGTTCGGATTGAAGGGGTTGGTATTGTCTTCTTGAGAAGATATTGGCGGTTGAATTAACGTGTTTTCTGCGGATTCGGGACTGTTTAAAGACTGGACGAGTTCGGTGAGTTGTGCTTGTACGGAATTGAGATCGTTTCCGAGTTTAGAAATACGAGAGGCGACGACTTGTCCGCGATCGCGATCCGGGGAAGTTTCTTCTCGCCAAGCAGCGACGAGGCGATCGCCTAATTTTGTTATTCCGATATTCATTTGTTCCGTATAAACCTGTAAAAGATCCACCAATCGCGTCAGTTCTCCCTGGACTTCTACAAAGCGATCGCCCCGCGTTGTCATCCGTTTTTGTAAAGCGTCGATGGTTTTCATCACCGAATGGAAAATCTCGGCGCTTTGTTGCAGTTGCGCCACAATTTGACCCAGGGAGGCTTGGTTCGCTTCGGTGACGTCGAGAACTTGAGTGGATTTTTTACTAATCTTGCCGACTTGTTCGCCTAAATGAATCATTTCTTGACTCGTACTTTGTAGGGAGGCGATCGCCAGTTGGATCGCCTGAGTCGATTGATTTAACACTGCAGCCGATCGCGATAAATCGCGCTGAGTATTGGCTAAATGTTCCGTCGAATTCGCTAATTTATTAGCAAATTGAGTGCGTTCAAAGGTTTGCGCGGATTCGCGAAAAATAGTTGCGCCAGACATCATCGAACTGGCGGATTCCATAAAGCGATTGTACACTTGTGTCGCTAGGTGATTGGCTTCGCGATTTCCTTCAACGATTTGGTCTACTTTACCCCCTAAAGAAGTTTCGACAGCTTGACTGACCGCGATCGCAAATCGATCCCCTAAGTTATTTAATAACCCTTCTATGCGATCGACGGCTTTATCGAGAGGCGATCGCTTGCCTAATGCAGGTTCGTAAATATTGGTCAAATAGTCTTCTAAATTTCCGATCAGTTGGTATTTAGCAATTGTCGTATTTCGTAATAGATTGACAATCGTTAAAATGGCACTACAAGTGACTGCCGTCAGGCTACTAATAAAAGCAATCCCCATCCCTTGTAACGGTCGCTGAACCTGGGTAATCAAATCGTCAATACTACCTACCCCAAATTCGTTAATCGTTTGACTTAAAAGATTGAGATTGATCGTAATTCCGAGGAAGGTTCCGAGGAGTCCTAATGCGAGTAATAAATTGGGAAAAAAGCGACAGAGATAATCTAATTGTTCGTTGCGATAGAGATATTGACTGTAAACGCGATCGATGAGGGCGGAAGTATTGAGTTGTTCTAAATTGGGGTGCATTTCATACACCCGGCGTTCGAGTTCTTCGACAATTTTCGGCTTTTTGCCGCGCGGTTCTTGGTCGATTAAGTAACTGACGCGGTGACTGAGATATCGCAAATGCTGATAAATTCCGAGGCGAATTAAAATGGCGATCGCCGTCAGAATGACGAGAATAGCTGTAAAAACAATCAAATAAGGAGGAAACATTGAAGATCCTTCAAATAAGGGGGGAAATAAAGCAGAAACGACGATCGTTCCGGCGATCGCGCTGATATATTTGTACATCGTCTATCAGTTGAATTGGAATATTTTTATCTTTGTAGAGTAAAGATCGATCGATGTTAAATAGAGAGACATTTACAGACCTTATCTATTATTCCTGTATTTATTCCTGCATTTAGGAGAACGACTGTAGGGGTGAAAAACTTTTGGCTCTTTCTGAGGTTTACTAAACAATTCAGGAATCTTTTAAATTATTGAAAATATTTCTAAATCCATGAACTTACGGTAAGTTGTGACGCGATCGCACAATTTTAGTTTCAAGTTATTTTTACAGGGAGGAATTCCCAGATTCCGGGACGCAGGTCGCGCGTCCCTTTCTCGATGGATTTTAACTCTATTCTAACTCGCGGCGTCCTTCTAAAGCGCGGGCTAAAGTGACTTCGTCCGCATATTCTAAATCTCCACCCATCGGCAATCCAAAAGCAATTCGAGTTACTTTCGTAAACGGTCTTACCAATTGTCCGACATAGAGGGTTGTGGTTTCTCCTTCGACACTAGGATTAATTGCCAAAATAACTTCTTTCACTTTTTCCTGACTGACTCGGCGCACTAAGGCTTCGACGGTTAACTGTTCCGGTCCGATACCGTCCATCGGCGAAATAACGCCCCCCAAAACGTGATACAGTCCTCGATATTCGCGAGTTTTTTCTAAAGCAATTAAATCCCGCGATTCCGAGACGACACAAATGGTACTTTTATCCCGATTGGGATTGCGGCAAATTTCGCAAATGGGTTCGGCAGAAAGATGAAAGCATTGCTGACACAAACCGACTTGTTGTTTGGCTTGAATTAGAGCTTCGGCGAGGGCTTCAATTTCGGCATCGGGACGCTTTATCAGATATAAAGCCAATCGTTGAGCTGATTTGGGTCCAACTCCGGGTAAACGTTGCAGTTGCTCGATGAGGCGAGCTAAAGGACGAGTATAAACGGGAAGCCTCCTATTTAGGGGATAAAGGTCGTTTTTTATTGTAGCAATTGGGATGGGGTGTGGGGAGTTGGAAGGGAAGGGATTAGAGGTTATAGCCAACAGCCAAAAGGTAAGAAGACCCAAGCAAGAAGAGGTGAGAAGTTATTAGAAGTTGGGAGGGACGGCCTTTTTTACGATCGCGAGTTACACCCACTCGACCTATCCTTCCGGTGGAAACACTAACTCAACCAATCGATGATGGCTTTGACAACATTGACAACATTGAGAATTGCTATATTAAAATTTGGCCAATTTTGCGGAATAGTTAAAGTGGGTCTTGTAGTCTTTCTAGAGATGAAAATCAATGAGTGAGTGTAGGTTTATGAAGATCGAGAAATAATTAATTTTCAATTCATTTAAGCCATTAAAATTAGGCACTAATAAAAATAGGCACTAAAAAGGACAAGCGATCGCGGCGATCGCCGAATGTTCAATCTCGATTCAATCTACATCCTGTATGGAGGCTTAAATTTCAAATTTTTAATCTAAAATCTAAAATCTAAAATCTCAACCCAGGACGCGGCGAGGGAGTTCGATCCGAAACGTCGAACCTTGCCCGAGTTCGCTTTCGACCGTGATTTTCCCCTGCATAAGGGAGACCAAAGAATTAGCGATCGCCAATCCCAAACCCGTACCGGAATACTTGCGGGTCGTGGTTTGATCCACTTGTCGGAAAGCTTCAAAAATATGGTGGAGATCGGCTTTAGGAATGCCAATCCCCGTATCGATGAGGGCGATCGCGATCGCCTCCGAACCGATTTCGCTCACTTCAACGCGAATCGAACCGGATTCGGTAAATTTAATCGCATTGGAGAGCAAATTGGCGATCGCCTGTCGCAGGCGGAGGCGATCGTTATAAACCGTCGCATCGCTTAAATCGATGTCGATTTCCAACGCTAGATTTTTGCGATCGGCCAAATTTCTCAACTCCTCGCAGGTAGCGCGCACGAGCAAATCTAACTCGAACTCTTGCAACTTGAGTTGAGAATTGCCCGCTTCGATCTTCGATAAATCGATAATATCGTCAATTAACTGCAGCAAATGCCTGCCATTTTCGACAATCCGCTCCACCATTTGCTGTTGTTGCGCCGCAAGGGGATGGCGCCGCGATCGCAACAACACTTGAGCAAAACCGAGGGCCGCATTCATCGGCGTTCGCAGTTCGTGAGACATGGTGGCCAAAAACTGGGATTTGAGGCGGGAGGCTTCGCGCAATCGGGCATTTTGTAACTCAATTTGCTTTCGTTTGGCGTCGAGTTCCTGATTTTGCTGAGCCAGGATCTGATTCTGCACTTCGAGCAATTGCTCGCGTTGTTCGAGGATCTCGATCGAGCGGGCATTATTAATAGCAATCGCCGCTTGTTCGCCGACCGCAACCACCATTTGACGGCGACTTTCGAGATCGAAACTTTCCGAATTTTGCCAGTTACCGACCAACAGCACCCCCAACCGTCCCGCTTGCGCCGATTCAATCGGAACCGCGTAGACGGCGGCGGGAATTTCACCTACGTCTATCCCCTCACCTTCGCTACCGACGGCGATCGGGTGCTGGCGCAAGTGAGCCGTTCCCGTAGAAAACACCTCGTGCAGTAGGGAATCCTGGGTCGCCAACGGTTTACCCAGGGGTAAATGTTCCGTACCGCTTCCGGCGGCGGCGCGCAATTGCAGCACGTCGCTGTCGTGGTCGTGCAGGACGATCGCGCAGAACTCGGCGCTGGGAATCGCATTGCAGACACTTTCGACCATTAATTGCAACAACTCCGGCAAATCGGCAATCTGTTGGTTGAGCCGATTGGCTAACTGCTGCAACGTACTTAGTTGCCGTTTCTGCTCGTCCAAACTGGCAACCGTTTTGCGCAACCGTTCCCCAGTTTCTTGCGCCTCGCGATAGAGGAGGGCTTTTTCGATCGCCAAAGCGGCCCGACGGGCTAAATCTTCGGCAACGGCGAGATCGGCTTCCGTATAACATCCCGGAGTGGACGACGACGATCGACCGGACGGCCCGCGCACCAACAGGATCGAGCCGAAGGTTTGATGTCCGAAGCGAATCGGCAGGCAAATATAAGCGCTACAGCCCAGCGATCGCAGTAATTCCAACTGTTGCGGATCGACGGCGACGCGATCGAGTTCTTCCGGTTCGATCTTCAAACAATAATCCGCCGCTTCGGTCAAGTGAAACACCGCATCCGGTCTCACTCCCGTAGAGGCGCCGGGACTGGGGGAATGGGATGCCGCCAGAGATTTGAAATAGGGATAGGTGCCGTCCGCATCCACGGGATAGCGCCGTTGCAACTCCCAGACTTGCTCTTTTTTGGCGGGATCGACGTGACCCACGGCCAAGCAGCGACTGGATCGGGTCGCTCCCCGGGTCGTTCCGGAGGGAGTTTCGATCGCGTCGATCGCGCACCAGTCGGCCAATTCCGGCACGATCGCGTCGGCGAGATTTTCTAAGGTGGTTTGGTAGTCGAGGGAGGCGGCTAATAAGGTGCTGGCGCGGGATTGAAACAGGCGCGAGGCCGCGATTTGCGCTCGTTCGTCACTCAAGCGCGCTTGGGCGGCTTCGGCGGCTTGCAGGGCCGACTTTTCGCGCACGACTAATTCATCTTTGAGTTGTTTGGTGGCTTCGAGTTGTAAGCTTTGCTTGCGTAGGAGGCGATCGAGTTCCGCATTGAGGGCGCGAATTTCCGCTTCTTGTTGCTTGCGCGCGGTGATATCGCGAGAAACGGCGATCGTTTCGGTTTCTTGGATGCCGTGGCGATCGTAGCGCACCCGTCGCATGGTGGTCTCGAACCAGATGTAGGTGCCATCTTTGCGACAGTGGCGGTAAGTCAAAGTACGGGAGGGGTCGCGATGCTCCTGGGGAGACCCTGGGCGATCTCCGTTACCTGCTCTATTGTCGGCGAAATCGTCGATCGCGCAGGCGGCGAGGTCTTCGGGATGGAAAAACTCGCGCCAGTCGTGTCCGACCAGTTCTTCCGGTTCGTATCCGAGCAGGTGACGACACGCCGGGGAAGCGTACAGGTAAACCCCCTCGCGATCGTGCCGCGAAATCAGATCGGTGGAATATTCGGCGATCGGGAGATCGCGTGGTTCGCGCTCTGGCAATGCTCTTTCCCGTTGCCGATCTTTGGCAATTTCGGTAAACGCGGAAACCACCGCGTAGGGCCGGGGTTCCCCGGGATGGAATAAGGGGATGCAGTCGAGAGAAAGCCAGCAGAGCTTACCGTCGGGCTGGTGGATCCCGATGGTGCAGTCCAATTGCGATCGCCCGCTTTCCAAGGTGACTCGTACCGGGTGCGTGTCGGCGTTAAAGGGGGAACCGTCTTCGCGGATCGCCCGCCAACGGGAGTCACCGTAGGAACGACCCTCGATTTGCTCCGCCGACAGTCCTAAAATCTGTTGGGCGCTGTGGTTGCTCTCGGCGATCGTCCCGTCGGTGGAATGGACGAGAATCCCTTCTGTGAGGGCATCGACTACCGCACGGTAAAGCCGTTGTTTCTCCCGCCAGGGTGTCCTGACTGCGTTAGGTGTAGGATCGTCATTCATACGTCGGAAATCGGGCATATTTTCGGGTTGGATCGCTCCGAAATGCCCGTTGTGTTTGAGGGCAGGATGGCTCGGCACGCTCGAAGAAGATCCGATGCTCGGCAGCAGTAAACTCCACCCCGAACCGCAGCGTGTCTCGGTTCCCATACCAAAGGGGGAAAAAGCGTGCAAGTGGTGGGGGAGGGATCTGATCCGGTTTGGGGAGTTCGGGTCGTGGGGTCGTGCGTTGTTGAAGCCGTCGTCGGTCGAGCTGTTTTCGATCGCGCAATGCTCCTGGGGAGACCCGGCGCGATCGCCGATCCCCAATCCATCATTTTCTCGGAAGAATTGCAAGAGTAAGGCCATCCATCGGTACGTTTGGCGATCGGACGGGGAGAAGGATCCCTCGGCATCTTTGAGGGGAAATTGGGGGCGATTCGCGAAGGCGCTGCTAATTTCTTGCAACCCTTGGCGCAAATACTGTTTGCCCTCGAACCCCTTCGGATTGTTGTTGAGATTCTCCTTGGAGTTCGACTCGTTGCCCCCCATCCATAGGGAAAGCTGTTGCAAGCATTCGGCGAGGTAACTTTGTCGTCGTTCGATGTAGCGAATCGCTTGTTTGAAGGGATGAATATCGGTGTAGGTTCCCCACCATTCGACAATTTTGCCGTTTTTGTCGTATTTCGGGTTCGCCTGCGCTAACATCCAACGATAGGCTCCATCCCAGCCGCGCAAGCGAAAGGCGACTTCTTGGCAATCGCCGCGCTTTTCCTGGGGAGACCCGGCGCGATCGCGGGCGATCGTACTTTGGAGGTTATGGCGGTCTTCAGGATGGACCGCTTCTAAAAAAGCCCATCCCAAACTGCGCTCCGGTTCCAAGTGCGTATAGGCTTGCCAACGTCGGTTGAAATAGCCGATCGCCCCGTCGGGATTGGCTTTCCAGACGATTTGAGGTAACAGGTCGATCCAGTCGTCCTCGGCGAAAGAACGCCCTGATTTACAGTTCGGGCGATCGGCCAACCTTGAGAGTTGAGGTTCCGGATCGGCGATGGGATCTCGACGTTGTTTCATCGGTCTTTATCTGCTTGTCAACTGTTTTTAAATGACAATATGCAATTCTTTTATTTAGCCCTTGAATCGAATGAATCGAGAGTAGGGGCGATTCGCGAATCGCCCCTACGGCGATCGCGCCGGGTTTCTCCAGGAGAATCGCGACTTGACCCCGGAAAACCGATCGCTCCTTGCCAAAAGTAATCGGCAATTCAAGACCCGATTCTACACTTGGATCGATTTAAAATATAAGCTAGTTTAGTTTCATTTTTGTCTCTAAAAAATGGGTCTTCTTATTTTTTATTCCTTGTCAATAGGCTTTCCTGATTTTCATGGTTCGCTTGTTCGATTTGTGCGATCGCCCGGAAGAGCGATCGACCCTACGAACGGTTCGACAAAACCCTCGATTTAGGCCAAGTCCTCTTAACCTTTTGGGTAATTCTCCACAACTCCGTCAGTGCGACAATCAGAACGGCGATCGCTACAATTGAGCCGTTAAAATTGCAAATTCACCCTTTTGGTCAACTTCCAAAAAGAACGGCAATCCCCCCTTTGCGATCGAATTTTCTGTAGGGGCGATTCGCGAATCGCCCCTACAACCGCGATAAGGTATCATTATCTAAGGTGCCGAAACCAGGAGATTGAAAAACGAATTTCAACGTCCCAACATTTGCCGATCGCTCCCTTCCAAACCAACCCATCAACAAACGCTAAAATTACCTCAAGTCTTCTCGAATCACTTTATTGCTTTTAATTCGGGAAAAACGCGCGACCGCCCCTGAATAAAGCCAATTCGAGAGTCTTGTGGAGGCCGAGGGTCGAAGGGTTCGACTCCCGGAAGGATGGAAGATCGGCAAAAATGCCTAAGATCTAGATAACTTAACTGTATCGAGAGGGTTGCCCTCTTAACCTCTATCTGTAGGGGGAGTTTCCCAGTTCTTCAGTTCAAAGTTTCATTAAAGATAGGTGGAAAATGAGTGAAATTCGCGTGGCTCTAGTCGAAGATCATGACTTGACCCGGATCGGTATCCGAACGGCTTTGCAGCAGTCGGACGAACTGGAATTTATCGGAGATGCGCCCAACGGCAAGTCTGGGTTAAAGTTAATTCTCGATACTCATCCCGATCTGGCGATCGTCGATATTGGCTTGCCAGATATGGACGGGATCGAGGTGACCCAACGCCTCAAACAAGCTCAGGAGGACGACAAAAATCCGACCCGAGTACTAATTTTGACGTTTCAGGATAGCGAAGATGCCGTCTTGGCCGCTTTTGCTGCCGGGGCCGATTCTTATTGCATGAAAGATATTAATTTTGACGAGTTGCTAGAAGTCGTCAAAGTGACTCACGAGGGGAATTCCTGGATCGATCCGGCGATCGCGGGGATCGTTCTCAAACAGGCACGTCAATCGCAAACGGAACGAGAGACGGCGGACAATACGGTGAGCATCAAAGGTCCCAAACCGGAAGTCAGCCAAATCCTCGAAGCCTATCCACTCACCGAGCGCGAGTTGGAAGTCTTGGAGTTAATCGTGCAAGGCTACAACAACGCCGAAATTTCTGAAAAACTCTACATCACCGTGGGAACGGTCAAAACTCACGTCCGCAATATCTTAAATAAACTCTGCGCCGACGATCGCACCCAAGCGGCAGTCTTGGCGTTGCGATCGGGTTTGGTCGGCTGATATTGCGGAGGCTTCCCTCTAGAAACAACTGGACGACGATCGAGAAATCTAGAGGAATCTTGAGACAGTGGCGGGCATCTTGCCCGTCCCACCGGGGGAAAGATCGGCCCTACAGGCTCGATTCGGCGTTTATTTTGATTTTATAGATAACCCAGTTTTAGAAGGAACCGATCGCAGACGGTGGCGACGGCGGGACTTCCCGGTAAATAGGCCGACGATCCACCGTTGTAACCCGTCGATGTAGGTAAACAAAACCGGAACGACCACTAACGTGAGCAAGGTAGAAGTCGAAAAGCCGCCGATTACCGCGATCGCCATCGGGGAGCGCACTTCAGCCCCCGCCCCCAGTTCCAAGGCGATCGGCATCATTCCGGCGATCGTCGAAAGAGTCGTCATCAAAATCGGACGCAGGCGGGAGATCCCCGCCTCCACGACCGCACTAAATTGCTTCATCCCCTGCTGTTGGTTGGCGATTGTACAATCGACCAGCAAAATCGCGTTTTTGGTCACCAATCCCATCAACATCACGATGCCAATTAACGCGAACAACCCCAATTCTTTCTGCATCAGCATCAGCCCCAACAACGCCCCCCCAATCGACAAGGGCAGCGCCGCCATAATCGTCACCGGGTGCAAAAAGTTGTTATACAGCAGCACTAAAATTGCATAAATTGACAGGATCGCCAATCCCAACGCCCCTAAAAAGCGGCTGAAAATATCGCGCATGATCTTCGCATCTCCCGAAGGTTGCTCGGAAACCCCGGGAGGTAAGGGATTCATCGCAGGTAAGCCCTGCACTTCGGCTAAGGCATCCCCGAGAGAAATTCCCTGTAAATTGGCTTCGACCACGACCTGACGGGCGCGGTCGTAGCGATCGACCTGAGCCGGACCACTGCCGATCGAAACCCGGGCTACCGCCGCTAATGGCACCGTTCCCCCGGTCTGGCGGGGAATTTCCAAATTGTTAATCGTATCGAGATCCTCGCGGAAGCGTTCGGCAATTTGCACCCGAATCGGGATTTGACGGTCCGGCAAGTCGAATTTGGCCAAATTCGCCTCGTTATCCCCGATCGTCGCCAGGGAAGCGGTGCGGGCGATCGCCCGCACGGAAACCCCCAAATCTCCCGCCCTGGCAATATCCGGCTCGATTAAAATCTCCGGCTTGACCAAACTCGCCGTCGAGCTGACTTCCACCAAGCCCGCAATCCCGCGCATTTGCGCTTCTAGGGCATCTGCCGCCTGTTTCAGCGCCGCCGGATTCTCACTTTTAAGGACGATCGATAAATCCTTGCTGCCGCCCCCGGCCCCGGAAGACTGGAAACTGACCCGCGCCCCGGGAATTTGCAGGAATTTTTGACGACTTTGCTGCTCGAATTCCTGCTGGGTCACCGGGCGTTCTGCCTTCGGTTTTAAATTGACGTAAAGGGTCGCCTGATTGACCGCGCGATCGCTGCCTCCCGTTCCCGCAGTGGCTAAAATACTCGATACTGCCGGGTCGTCCTGTAATAACGCCATCGTCTGCTGCATGGTGCGATCGGTGTCTTCGAGGGTCGAACCGGGGGGCCGTTCGATATTGACCGTACTCAGTCCCGTATCCCCGTTACTGAATAAGCCTTTGGGAATATACGGCACCAATTGCAAACTGCCGATAAATAACGCCACTGCAATTAACAAGGTCGCGATCCGATGACGCAATCCCCAAGTGAGCAAACGACGGTACAACCCGAGTTTGGGGACGGCGATCGCCCCTTCGGATGTACTCGTTTTTACCTTCGGCTTTAACAAATACGCCCCTAACATCGGCGTCATCGTCATCGCTACCAAGGTCGAGAACATCGTCGAAACCGATACGGTCACGCCGAAGGGCTGGAAAAACTGACCGGGAACGCCCCCCATAAATGCCACGGGTAAAAAGACCGCTACGATCGTCGCCGTGGTCGCCAGGACCGCCAAGCCGATTTCCCGGGCCGCATCCATCGCCGCGCGATAGGGCTTTTTCCCCATCGTTAAATGTTGGTCGATATTTTCGATCGTGCAAATGGCGTCATCGACTAAGTTCCCGACGGCGAGGGATAAGGCGAGCAAGGTCATCCCGTTGAGGGTATAGTCGAGCGATCGCATCACCATAAAGGTCGGGACGATCGACAGGGGTAAAGCAATCCCGGTAATTAAGGTCGCGCGCCAGTCGCGCAAAAACAGACCGACCACGCACACGGTCAACACGCACCCCGCCACCAACGCATCGATCGACGCTTGATAAGAATCGCGAATCGCATTGGCCCGGGTGAAAATCAGCTTGAGATCGAGATCCTCCGGTAAGGTTGTTTGCAACTCGGCGACCGCTTCGCGCACCCCTTCTTCCACGGTGACCAAGGTACTCCCCGTCGATCGCAGTACCGAGAAAGAGACCACCGCGCGGGCGATTTCGCCGTTCTCCGACGGGGATTCGCCCACCTCCCAAAACCTCGCCAGTTGGCGGGCTTCGGCGAACCCGTCGCGGACTTCGCCCACACTGGACAAGGGAACCGATTCTCCCGACGGTAGGAGAATTTCATAATTGCTCAGGGTGGCGACATCCGGGGCGCTACCGAGGGTGCGGATCGTTTTTTCCCGTCCTCCGGCGTCGCTGCGACCGCCGGGAAGGTTGATATTGAGGGCGCGGATTTGGTCGTTGACTTCGGTAGCAGTAATTCCGAGGGCTTTGAGGCGATCGGGATGGAGTTCGACGCGCACTTCCCGGTCTAAACCGCCGACGCGATTGACTTGGGCGACGCCGGGAACGTTGAGTAAGGCGCGGCTGATGGTGCGATCGACCAAATCGCTCAATTCTTCGACCGATCGCCCCTCGGAACTGACCGCGTAGGTCATAATCGGTCCCCCGGCAAATTCCAACCGTTGCACGATCGGATCGTTAATATCTTGGGGCAGTTCTTGCCGAATTTGGGAAACGGCATTGCGAACGTCGTTGGTGGCGCGATCGCTATCCGTTCCTAAAACAAAACTAATGGTGGTCGTCGAGATCCCGTCGGTCACCGTGGAAGTGAGTTCGTCGATATTCCCCAATCCCGCGACCGCATCTTCAATCGGTTTGGTCACCTGAGATTCGAGTTCCGACGGTCCGGCCCCCGGTTGGGTGACGGTGACGGTGACGGCGGGAATGTCGATATTGGGGTTATTGTCAATTCCCAATTGTCCGAAGGACATCAATCCCACCACGGTCAGAATTAAAAAGGCGACTAAGGTGGGAACGGGTTTTTTAATTGCTGCGGTGGAAAGATGGAAAGACATTGGGGAATTTTTTGAGATTTTTTTAGCGTTTGAGATCGGGGGCGATCGTCGGTTAGGTATTAAAGGTCGGAGGTGAGAGATTCGCCCTCAGCAGCGCGCCGAGGTTCCCACGTCCCGACTCCCTATTCCCCACTCCCCACGATCCGAACGCGATCGCCGTCTTTGACGTAGGTCGCACCTTCGACCACGACGCGATCGCCGAGTCCCAAGCCCGATTTAATTTCGACTTGGGCTTCGTTGACGTTTAATTTCGACCCGGCAACCAGTTCGCCGACCTCCACGGTTTGGGCGCTGACAGTCTCGTCGGGATTGAGCAGATAGACGATCGACCGCTTGTCGCTTTGCGGTAAAACGGCTTCGGCGGGAACGCTGAGGGCTTGGATTGTCCCCGTGGCGATCGCGCCGCGCAGGAACATCCCCGGGCGCAGCAGGTCGCTGGCGGGCAAACTGACTTTGACGGTGGCTTGACGACTGTCGGCGTTGACCAGGGGCGCGATTTCGCGCACGGTTCCCCGGACTTTAATGCGCGGGTCGGCGTCGGAGGTGACGTTGACGGCGCTGCCGATTCTCACTTGGGGCAGTTGGGTTTCCGCGATCTCGAGATGCAGTTCGAGTTCGCCGCGATTGACGATCGAGAACAGTTTTTGCGACCCACTGGTGACGTCGCCGACCCGGGCGATCCGTTCGGCAATGATGCCGTCGGCGGGGGCACGCACCACGGTTTGGTCGATTTGGGTTTTGACTTGTTCGACTCGGGCGCGATCGTTGCGGACGCTGGCGGTGGCGCTGCTGGCGGTGGCGCGGGCGCTTTCGACTTGGGCGCTGGCGATGCTGACGTTGGCGTCGGCGCTTTTGAGGCGGGCGCGGGCGCTTTCGACTTGGGCGCTGGCGCTGGCGATTTTGGCGTCGGCGCTGCGAAGGTTCGCTTCGGCGACGCGGACGGCTTCGCGGGCGTTTTGAGCGGCGGTGCGTCGGACTTCGAGTTCTTGTTGGCTGACGGCGCCTTCGTCGGCGAGGGTTTGGTAGCGATCGCCTTCCCGTTCGGCTTGGGCGAGGTCGGCTTTGGCGCGGGCGAGATTGGCGATCGCCTGTTCCCGGGCGGCTTCGGCTTCGAGTTGTCCGGCGCGGGCATTTTCTTCGGCGGCGGCAGCTTCGGCGCGGGCGGCGATCGCTTGTTGGACGGCGGCTTCCGCTTGGGCGATCGCCGCCTGGCGTTCGCCGAGCATCGCTTGCTGGGCTTCGACTTGAGCTTCGGCCCGATCGATTTCCGACTGCAGCACCGCATCGTCTAAAATCGCCAAGACTTGCCCGCGTTCGACGTAATCGCCTTCATCGACTAAAACTTCTTGAATTTGCAAGCCCGTGGCTTGGGGCAGAATCGGTAACATATCGTAAGCGTTGACCGTTCCCGTCGCGTTGAAGGTCCGCGCGATCGTCGTCGCTTCCACCGTCGCCACGCTCACCGTTTGGGTCGCTTGCGCCTCAGTCTCCGTCGGGGCCATTTCTGCGGGCGCCGGAGTCTCCTGGGCCGTCGAGTTGACTTGCGAGAGGATTTGGATCCCTCCCAAGGTGGTCGCGATGCCGATGCCGATGCCGATCGCGATTCCTCGCCATTTACTCCCCCCCGATGCCGTTGGAGGTCTCGACTCGCTCCCCTCTTCGTCGGGATCCGACGCCGGATCGTCTACGGGGACGGCGATCGGTTCGAGGTCTTCCGGTTCGGAGAAAGCTGATTTGGTCACGAAAGTCTACCCCAGCTCTACAGACAATTGTTAACGTCGCGCAAAGAAACATTAAAAAATGTTTCGTTGTTTTAATTGTAATCTCCAGCGTTCTAAAGGCAAAGGGAGAAGGTAGGCTTTTTCCAGGGGGCGATCGCCGATCGAATCTCGGCAGGTCGGCGCCAAGTCAACGGTGGCGATCCGCCTTTGGCGTTGCGGAGCTAACGCGCTGTATGACAAAACGAGCCAGGATGCTTTATCAAAAATTTTGGGTTGAAAACCCCGCCCTTCAAGGGCGGCTTGACCGTAAAATGGGCACAGAGGATTAAACTGCCTTTCATGACACTTCGAGCGTTCCGATATCGCTTCTATCCCAATTACGAACAAGAGTCCCTCTTGCGGCGGACTCTAGGCTGCGTGCGACATCCCCCCTTCCCAAGGGGGGCGAAGGGGAGATGGCGAGGCGGTTCTCTGTGTTTGGCAAAAAGCCAAGAAGCCCTCAACATCCGATGGAGTCGTCAACGTCCCAAGGGTGCAGAACCCTCTACCGTCACGGTACGACTCGAACCCTCGGGATGTTGGCACATCTTCATCTTGGTAGACGACGATACCATCCAACCGCTTCCCCAGTCCGATAAAAGTGTCGGTGTCGATGTGGGAATCGCCCACCTCACCATCACTAGCGATGGTGAAAAGGTAGACAATCCTCGTCAACCCCCCTTTGAACCCCTTACCAAGGGGGGTTGGAGGGGATGCCTGAGACGCGCCCACAAATCCCTGTCTCGTAAGAGGAAGGGTTCTCGGAATCGAGAAAAAGCGCGTCGCAAAGTTGCTAAAATTCACGAACAAATCAAAGACGCTCGGAGTGACTGCCTGCACAAACTGACAACCCGCTTGGTGAGTGAAAACCAAACCATCGTCGTGGAATCCCCCCTAACCCCCCTTAATAAGGGGGGTTAGGGATGGTAAGAAATCACAAACTTGCCAAACACATTTCCGATTGTGCGTGGGGAGAGTTGGTTAACCAACTGGACTATAAATGCCAGTGGTATGGACGAACTCTCGTCAAGGTAGACAAATGGTTTCCGAGCAGTAAACTGTGTTCGAGCTGCGGACACAAAGCTGATTCGATGCCGTTGAGTGTCAGAGAGTGGACTTGTCCCAACTGTGGGACAGTTTACAATTGCGACATCAACGCCGCACAGAATCTTTTGGCGGTGGGACATCCCGTTACAGTAGGGGGGGTTCGCGAACCCCCCCTACTGCGAAAAACCCGTCAGGGACAGAAGCTCCGAATCTAAATCGCGAGGTTTAGGAATCACCGTCCTTCCTTCGGCGGTGAGGATGTTAAAGATAAAGAAGGAGCATCTGCCACTCCTGCACGTCCCCGAGATTTGCAATTGCGCACGAGCGAGCAACCAAGCTATGTTGAATGCTACTGAAATTCTGATTGACGCTTTTGTTCAACGGCTCAGAGACGGCTATCATCGAACCTATGGGGGGTATAAGCCGGATTATGAAGACATCATTGCTTGGGCCGGAAGCATGGCGCTGGAAAATATCGCCAACAGCGACGCCCTCTATCACAATGTCGAACATACCATCTTGGTCACGCTTGTCGGGCAGGAGATTTTACGAGGGAAACACATCCGCGAAGGCGGCGTTTCCTGCGAAGACTGGCTGCATTACATTATTTCTCTGGTCTGTCACGACATCGGCTATGTCAAAGGGGTTTGTCGTCAAGACCACGACGGACTCTATGCGACCGGGAAAAACGGTCAGATGATTCCCCTCCCTCCGGGTTCCTCCGATGCGGGTCTGACCCCTTACCATGTAGACCGGGCCAAACTGTTTATCGAGGAACGCTTCGGCGGTCACAAATTGATCGACGCGGAAACGATCAAACGCAATATCGAACTGACTCGTTTTCCCGTTCCCAAAGCGGAAGACCATCAAGATACCGTTCGCTATCCCGGATTGGTGCGCGCGGCAGATTTGATCGGACAATTGAGCGACCCGCGTTATCTCAAAAAAATCGGTGCTTTATTCTACGAATTTGAAGAAACAGGAACCAATAAAGCCCTGGGATATCGACATCCGGGAGATTTACGCAAAAACTATCCCAAATTTTATTGGCACGGGGTTTATCCTTACGTGAAAGATTCGCTCAGCTATTTAATGTTGACCCAACAAGGAAAACAAGTTGTCGCTAATTTATACTCCAACGTGTTTGTGGTCGAACATGAAAAACCTGTAGAAGAATAGTTGTCTTCTTAAATTCAGTCAAATCAAATTCAAAGGGTTGGGAATCGAGGGGGGACGGTATGTGTCGCCCTCATCGAGCATCCCCCGATTTACCTGTGGTTGCCGTGGGGTAGCGAATCGGACGGCAAGTTGGTACCGGAAGAAATTGAAAGTTGCTAGAGTGAGGGGCGATCGCCACCCCCTCCGTTTGCCCGATTGTTGCAGAGAAACAGCCCGCAAACTGACATCATGAATCGAGTTTTTTCGCCCCTCCAACAGTCTTTAATTACTTGGTTGTTAATCCTGCTGACGGGATGGGCAACCCTCAACGCCCTCAGTTATGTAGGCGAAGTGATCGCGATTCTCGTCACTGCCGGGTTGATCGCCTTTTTACTCAATTATGCAGTGATTAAACTGCAAAAGATCGTTCCGCGTCCCCTCGCGGCGATCGCCGTTTATTTGACGGCGGGATTGGTCGTCGTTTTTATCGCGCTGACCGTAGTTCCTCCGGTCTTCAACCAAGCCCGACAATTAGTCAATAACTTACCCTCTTTATTTCAATCGGGACAACAACAACTCGCCGAATTTCAAGCCTGGAGTGCGACGCATAATTTACCTTTCGACGTCGGTATTTTAGAACAGCAACTCGTCTCGCGCATCGAAGGGCAAGTTCAGGCGATCGCCGCGCGAGGGTTAGGCTTAGTGATGGGAACCTTCAGTTGGTTTCTCGACCTCATTTTAATCTTAGTCATTTCCTTCTACATGCTGATCGACGGCGATCGCGTTTGGGGAACCCTCACCGCCATGGTCTCCCCCAACATCCGCCAAAATCTCACCGAATCTCTCCAGCGTAACCTTCAGAAATTCGTCACCGGACAACTCCTCCTCGGCCTATTTATGGCCGTTACCCTCACCGTCGGCTTTTGGTTGTTAAAAGTCCCTTTTTTCCTCTTATTTGCCGTCTTTATCGGCTTGATGGAAGTCATTCCGTTCGTCGGCGCCACCCTCGGCATTGGCGCCGTCTGCATAGTCGTCGCCTTCCTCGATTGGTGGCTGGCCCTAGAAGTGCTAGCGGTTGCCGTCGCTTTACAACAAGTCAAAGATAACCTGATCGCCCCTCGGATTATGGGCAACTTGACCGGACTCTCCCCGGTCATTATTTTTGCCTCTCTCCTCTTGGGCGCCCGGGTCGCCGGGTTACTCGGCGTGATTTTGGCCATTCCCCTCACCGGAGTGGTGAAAAGCTTGCTCGAAATTGTCCTAGATCCGACGTTGCCGCCCCAAACGGGCAGTTTTTTCCACAATCCCGCCGTCGAAGCGACCCCGACGGAGGATTTAGTCGGATCTAGCGCTGCAAACTCCGAGGATCGAGGGCATCGCGCAGACCGTCACCGAGCAAATTAAACGCTAAAACGGTCAGAATAATTAATAAAGCTGGGGGCCACACCAACCAAGGTTGTTGCAGCAAAATCGAGGCGTTGGTGGCCAGAGAGAGCATATTTCCCCAAGAGGCATCGGGCTGTTGAATCCCCAAACCGATCAAACTGAGAACGGATTCGGCGACGATAAAGCCGGGGACGGATAAGGTGGCGGCAATGATGATGTAGGTGGCGGTTTGAGGGAGGACGTGACGGACGATGATGTAAAAGGGTTTGGCGCCCATCGCCCGTGCGGCTTGTACGAATTCCCGTTCTTTAATCGAAAGGACTTGTCCGCGAATCACCCGCGCCAGTCCGGCCCAGCGAATGAAGGAGGTAATTAAGACAATCAGTAAGAAGCGTTGGGCGCTACTCAATCCCGGGGGCAAAACCCCGGCGAGGACGACGAGGAGGTAAATCCCGGGAATGGTCATCAGCACTTCGACTAAGCGCATGAGGACGCTATCGACCAGTCCGCCGAAATAGCCGGAAATCCCGCCGACGAGCATCCCGAGGGGAAAAGAAATGGAAATGCCGACTAAGCCGATAAAGAGGCTGATGCGTCCGCCATAGACTAAACGGCTGAATTGGTCGCGGGCTTGATCGTCGGTACCGAGAAGGTTAAAGTGAGCTTCGCCGAGGCTGCCGAACAGGTGGCGATCGCCCGGAATGCCCCCAAACACTTCGACATCACCCCATTTAATCTGCGGCCAAATTGAAAATTTCTGTTGTGCTGCAGGGTCTTCGGTGGCTTCGTCCGTAGCTTCGGGGGTTGTCGGGGGACTCGGCGCGCTGGCTTCCCCGGGATTGGCGTCGGACTCTTTCTCGGCGGGGCCTGGGGAAGACCAGGAAATCTCCTCGGGCCACGGGAGACGAATTCTCAAAAAGGTGTATTCGGGTCCTTTGACGAACAGACCTAATTGAGAGGGGCGATCGAAGTCTTGAATTAATTCACGATCGCCCGTTTCTAAGTCGATTGCCCCTTGCCGAGTGGGATAAATATGCGGTCCGAGAAATGCTCCCGTCTTTTGGTCGCGCCAGTAAATTTGAGTCGGTGGCAGCAGGGATCCGTCCGGTTGCGAAACGATGGGATCGTAAGGGGCGACGAATTCGGCGGCGATCGCCGTTAAGTAGAACACTAATAATAAGATCGCTCCAAATCGAGCTAGAGAATTCTTTTTAAATCTTTGCCACCAATTCATCGAGTCCGAACCTCTTTAGATTTTAGATTTTAGATTTTAGATTGGCTGATTTCTGCTGTTTACTTTGCGCCTTTTGCTTCTCCCAACTGCCTCTTAACCTTCCCCAGCTCAATCATCCAAACACCACACTAAAAATAGCGCGATCGCCCCCCACCCTAACCATTGGGGAAGATGCAGGGCATGGAGAAAGGCGATCGGTTGGATGACTAACAGTTGAGTTAATAACCAACCGATAAACGTAAAAATGGCGCTAACAATCATGGCAAAACGTTTAATAACTCAACAATTTTGGCATGGCTCGCGCGATCGCCGGGGGACGCCGGAGACGGATCGCCTGTTTTCGGGTAAGTTTTCTCGTGACAGTTTTCAAAAGTGCCACTCTCGTTTAGTTTAGACCCTTGGTTGTCGGCCAAAATAAAAGTGGAATCAGTCCCCGCGTCAGCTTCGCGAGCGATCGGGCGGATCGCGGGACGGTTTCCAGTTTGCTCACTTCACACCCCTATTCAGGAGGTCGATCGCCATGAGGTTACATCATCGGATCGAATCCATTCACCGTACTGTTTTCATTCTCGGGACTGCGATCGTTCTGGGCAGTTTACCCGTTTTAGCCGAACAGGCCAATTTCGATCGCCTGACCTTAGCGCGAGGGTTCAGCCCCAGTTCGGCGATCGTTTCCGGACAAACCGGAGGGTCTACCTCCCTTCCCGCCGTGGTCGGCAAGCGCGATCGCCTCGGTAACCCCTGTTTGGGTTTTGGCGACCCCACACCGGATCATATTCTCGAATTGCAAGCGGATTTTCGCAATCTCACCGTCGCCGTCGATAGTGGCGGTTCGGATACGACTTTGATCGTTGAAGCCCCAGACGGATCGTTACTGTGTGGGGACGACACTGGATCGAGTCGCGATGCGAGCGTTGCAGACGGTCAGTGGCCCTCTGGCAGTTATAAAGTTTGGGTCGGTTCGATCGACTCTGGGGCGCGTCATAGCTATACCCTTTCCGTCGCGCGCAATTGAGGGCTTTGGTGACGCCCGAGGCGATCGCTTCTTCAATTTGCAGTGGTTGGCAAGGGCAACGAGAACGATAAGATAGAAATTGACTTATCTGCCGAAAGTGGTCAAAAAGCGTGCTGAGTACCCTCGTAACTGACTTCCGGATCGTTTTCGATCGCGATCCAGCCGCCCGCAACTGGTTAGAAGTTCTCTTCTGCTATCCAGGACTGCAAGCGCTGCTATTTCACCGCATCGCTCATTGGCTCCACCATCTGGGCCTTCCCTTCATTCCCCGTTTGATGTCCCATTTGAGCCGATTTATTACTGGAATTGAGATTCACCCCGGCGCCCAAATCGGTCGGGGGGTGTTTATCGATCATGGTATGGGTGTGGTGATCGGGGAAACGGCGATCGTCGGCGATTATTCCCTGATTTATCAGGGCGTTACCCTCGGTGGAACCGGGAAAGAAACGGGCAAACGTCATCCGACCCTCGGTGAATGCGTCGTGGTCGGCGCTGGGGCGAAGGTGTTAGGGAATATTCAAATTGGGAATAACGTGCGCATCGGTGCGGGATCGGTGGTGTTGCGCGATGTCCCGTCCGATTGTACGGTGGTCGGCATTCCGGGGCGCATCGTTTATCGTTCCGGGGTGCGAGTCAATCCTTTGGAACACGGACAACTTCCGGATTCGGAAGCGGTCGCCATTCGGGCGCTGCTCGATCGCATCGAAATGTTAGAACAGCAAGTCGAACAGATCCAACAGAAACCGAAAGTGCTGGTCGGCGCGATCGCCCCTCACGATGCTGCTGTCGAGTTCTCCCGCGCTCCCAATTGTCGCCTCCAAGACCGCGAAATTCAACAGTTTTTAGATGGGGCGGGTATTTAACAATGGGAGCGGGAATTCCCCGATTCTACCGAAGGTGAATCGTGGGATGAAAGCGACTCTTCGGCAAATCAGTGATAATCCGATCGTCTGGCTATATCGGCGATAATGTTCAAGGCGTACAAATACCGCATCTATCCAACCCACGAGCAACAAGCGACTTTAGCCAAGAGCTTTGGTTGCTGTCGTTGGTATTGGAACTATGCGTTAAATTTGTGCCAAGAGACTTATCGATCGACCGGAAAAGGTCGATCGAGGGGTTATCTTCAGGGATTATTACCTGCCCTCAAAAAGGAATACCCTTGGCTTAAAGAAGATGTCTATTCCCAATGCTTGCAAGTCGTGGCGTTGAACTTATCAACCGCTTATCGAAACTTCTTTGAGAACCGGGCAAAATTACCCCGATTCAAATCCAAGCAGGGAAGGCAATCTATCAGTTATCCTCAAAATGTTAAGTTTGAGGGAAATTACATCAAACTGCCTAAAGTTGGGTTAGTGCGTTGTCGTCAGCATCGAAGTTTTGAGGGAAAAATCAAAACTGTAACCCTCTCCAAAAATCCAGATGGTAAATATTATGCTTCAGTTTTGGTAGAGGGTAAAAAAGAACCTCCCCTTCTCTCAACTGAAGGAAAAGCCATTGGCATTGATTTAGGGCTGACCGATTTTGCGATTACCAGTGAGGGGTCGAAATATAATAATCCCAAGCATTTTAATAAACACGCGCGAAACCTCAAAAGAAAACAGCAAAAACACGCTCGAAAAAGGAAAGGCAGCAACAACCGCAATAAATCGCGGGTAAAAGTTGCCAAGATTCACGCCAAAATAAGTCGCTGTCGTGAAGATTTTCTCCACAAGCTATCCCGTAAGATAGTGAACGAAAACCAAGTGATTGTGGTCGAGAATCTCAATGTTAAAGGCATGGTTCGCCATCACAAACTCGCCAAAGCGATTAGTGATGTCGGTTGGGGAATGTTTTGTACGATGTTAAAGTACAAGGCTGAATCAGAAGGAAAAGTTTATCTAGAAGTCGATCGATTTTTTCCTTCTTCTAAAACCTGCCATGTATGTCTCAATCAAATCAAAAGCTTGTCTCTTGATGCGAGAAGCTGGACTTGCGAACATTGCCAAACCCATCATGACAGGGATATCAATGCCGCCATCAATCTCAAAAATGAAGGCTTACGGATATTAGAGTTAGGAACTCGCTCTACTGCCCTTGGAGGGGATGTAAGACGAGGTGGTAGAACTTCAGTTCTATCTAGCGCAGTCCCCAGTGAAGAGGGAAGCCGCTATTGTAATCTTTGATTCAATAGCGGTAGTTCACTTTTCTGGTTTTTTCGTGAATTTATTCTGAATTTGAATTGAGCGATCGCCGTCGGTTGGATTGGAGTTAGCAACCGACGGCGTTTGTTATGGTTGGGTGATTTTTATTGGGCGGTTCGCTTCGGCTTGAATAGGGCGATCGCCACGGCGAAGGTGCCGCCAATCGCGGCGAGGGGAATCCAAACGAGCAAGTCAAATCCTTTGGATTTGGCCAGGGCGATCGCCACTGCGGACATTACAAAATGACCCGTCATCAAGGGGTA
Organism: Oxynema mangrovii CENA135; assembly: GCF_016632315.1. Classification (NCBI taxonomy): domain Bacteria; kingdom Bacillati; phylum Cyanobacteriota; class Cyanophyceae; order Oscillatoriales; family Oscillatoriaceae; genus Oxynema; species Oxynema mangrovii. The sequence goes on from NZ_JAEOXH010000001.1 coordinate 1,182,493, forward strand.
GAAAAATGGATCGTTGACCAAGGTTTCGAGCATAAAATTTAACAAATTTGTGAAATACAATTCCCCCTTTTTCAGGGGGATTCGGGGGGTTTTCTTGACGAGATCGAAGTAAAAACCCGCCCGACTATTCACCAGATGAAGAGTTTAAGGCGCGATCGAGGATCTGGCGCGCCTCTTGCGCTTGTTCTCTAGCCGCTTTATAACGCTGATTCGCTTGAGCAAAGGATTTGAGAACTTTAAAACCGTCTTTGAGACTGGCAATATCTTCTTCACTTATCGGCTCGTCTTCAAAGAGTAAATCGATTTGCTGGCGGACTTTGAGCGCTTCAGTCCGCGACGAATCGAGTTTTTCTTTGAGCGTCACCAGACTACTGAGAATCTGAACCGCTTCGGTGACGGCTTCGTCAGGATCGGGTTCGATTTTGGGTTCTTTGACTTCGATAAATCGTTCGGGACTAAAGCCGTCGGCGAGTTTGGTGGGTAACTCTCCCGCGTCCATCAGTTCGACCAAGCGATCCATTGCTTTCGCGCGAGCTTTAGCGGAATCTCTTCCCGGAACGGTCAGGATGATTTCGGGAGATTCGGCGAGGGTGTATTGAACCATTGATATTCAGAGGGAATAGATATCGATTCTATTATCGGCATTTCCGGTACCCTTGGATCACGGCGATCGCGGCGCCGGGGTATTGTTCCGGTCAAAGCGATTAATTTTTGTTGATAACACTACTTTTGGCGGCGATCGATACAAGGCCGATCGAAATGGGCGATCGCTTCTGAGATCGAGATTTGCTTGCAGGATGGTTCTCGATCGGTGCCGATCTCCTTTTGAAGCTTTTAAATCTAAACTTAGATCGATTTTCCAATCTCACGGCGATCGGAAACAAGATGCCATATCGGGGAAAATACAGAGACCATAGGTTTAAGTCTAACTGATTTATAAAAATTCATATATTTTTACCGCCGAAATCAATCGGGAACGTTCTGTTTTAAAAAGAAGAATGCTATACTCCGATCGAACATTTCGACCGACTGCGTAAATCTTTATTTTTCCTGAAATCTAATAAACAATGAAGCTTCGATTCTTGCCTACTTCTTTGGTGACAGTCGTGGCGATCGCTTTTGCTGCCAATAGCATCCCGCTCACGTTGAAGTCCGTACAGGCTCAGAGTCCCTCGGGTTCTGAATCTGAGGCATTCTCTCAACAGGGGGCGCCGGGGGAACAACGAGTTCTCTATGTGAACCCCAACCCCGCTAAAGCGATCGCCAATGGGGTCAAAACCCAAGTCACACCGCTCACGACCATTACCGCAGCCCTGCAACAAGCGACCCCCGGAACGGTTATCGAACTGGCGCCTGGGCAGTATACCAACGAAAGCTTTCCGCTCACCCTCAAGCCTGGAGTGAGCCTGCGAGGGAACGAAAGCCAACAAGGACAAGGGGTTACCATTGTCGGCGGCGGTAACTACAACAGCCAAACCTTCGCCCGTCAGAACGTGACCATCGTTGCGGCAGATAACAGTGAAATTGTCGGGATTACGATTAGCAACCCGAATACACGAGGGACGGGGATTTGGGTGGAAAGTACCCAACCCGTGATTCGCAACAATACCTTTACCAATAACCACCGGGAAGGGGTTTTTGTGACCGGAACGGGCGCGCCACGCATCGAGAACAATCGCTTTATTAATAATGGCGGTAATGGCATATCCCTTGCCCGCCGAGCCACCGGACAAATTCAAGGAAATCTGTTTGAAAATACCGGATTTGGGATTGCGGTTGGTGGAAGTTCCGCTCCGGTTATTACTAACAACCAAATTCGCAGCAATCGTGCGGGAATTATTGCCACCCAAGATTCCCGTCCGAGTATCTCGGGAAATACGATCGAAAATAACCAACAATATGGTCTCATTGCGATCGCCAATGCCCAACCCAGTCTCGGTCAAAATACCATGCGCGCTAACGGCCAAGGCGATAGCATGTTGGCGAATGCTCCTCAAACCGTACAGGCTAGCAATCCAAGTAATTCACAACCGACCAATTCTAGTGCTATTTCTAGCAGCAATAACTCTAAAGCAATGTTTAGTTGCGTAGAAAGTGGTGCTGGATATGCCACGGTTGCTCAACGGGGAAATGCCACCATTCCTCAACCGATGATTACCTGGACACGCACGGATTTAGGCCCGGAATTAACTCCAGAACGGCGCTGTCAAATTGTCACCCAACGAATTAACGAAGTGGTCGATCGCAATGGCGGAACGCTCGATAATTTAGTCTTTACTGTCGGCCCCGTTCAGCGACAATTAGTTGTCTGTTTGGTTGATAGTATGTCGTCGAGTTGTAGCTCGAATAACATGCTATTTACCCTCAGTCGGGAAAATGCAAGAAATCCCGAAGAAGTCGTACGACGCTTAGTTACTTTTAGTGTAACTGGCTCAGGACGAGCAGTTGGCGAATCTTCCGGACGTCGAGTTCCACAAGTTCGCGCCCCTTTGTCCGAGTTTGCACAACGACTCCAACCCGAAGAAAGTTTGTGGTTTGTCGATAATTAAGCCATAGGGGAAAGTTAAGTTGTTTAGATCGCTAATTTAGGGATTTAATCGTGTCGTAAAACTCGCGATCGAACATGAATTAACTTAGCTTTTCCCAGTTTTTTATTCGAGACAAGCTTTATTTTTATTTCAGGGTGTTTCACCTGTTATTGTTATGTTGTTTATGTCCCTGACACCTCACCTGTAACATTAGGGCGAAGTTGAATTCAAATTGACAATTAAAATTTGAGATCGATTTCGCTCTTTTTCTTAGAAGAGAGGATATTTTTAGCCATGAAATTAGCATCGATCCTCAATGTTTTCGTGATAGGAACTCTTTTTGCGATCGCCGCCCCCAAGCCGATTGCTGCTTTAACTCCCGAAGAAGTACAGGAGATCGCCGAAGAAGTCACGGTCTTAATTCCCGCCGAATGGGTGAACTATTTGGGTGAACGAGAAAAAGCGAATGGTTCGGGATCGATTATTGCGAGAGAAGGCAATACATACACGGTTTTAACTGCCAATCACGTGGTCTGTGGCGACCAAAATCCCGTTTGTGAAAATTCTAATGACTTAAAAATTGTTACTCACGATGGGAAAAGTTATGAAGTCGATAATCGAACCATTAAAAAATTGCCAGATGTCGATTTAGCGGTACTCGAATTCACGAGTAATCGTAATTATAAGCTGGCTACATTAGGGAATTATCCATTAATCGACGAACAATATGTTTTTGCGTCCGGATGGCCCGCCCCCAACCGCTATTTCCCTAAACGAGAATACTTTTTCAGTGTGGGAAAAGTGCTTCCTAAAGATATTATGAATTTACTTAAAATTTTCCCTATCGAGTTGGGGTATGACTTGGTTTATACGAGTTTAACTTATGGGGGAGTCAGTGGCGGTCCAGTGTTTGACTCCAAGGGTCAAGTAATTGCCGTTCATGGAATGAATGAGAAGGAAGAAATTGAAGAGTACGGTGAAGAAAAAACCCTTTTCCTGCCAATTGGATTTAGTGCTTCAATTCCTATCAAAATGTTCTTCGAGTTAGCTCCTCAAGCTGGCATTGAGGTAGATTGGCAAGAAAGTACGACGCCACCAGATGTTCAAAAAGCGAATGTTGAGGTCGGTATTTCCTTTGTGCAACAGTTTGAAGAATTGACGTCTTTAGAATCTGGTAGTTCTACATCAGTTGACTGGGCAAATTATGCAAATCGTATGTGGCGTAGGGGGATGATTACTCAAGCTTTAATGGGTTACGATCGCGCCTTAGAAATGAATCCTAATTTTTATCAAGCTTGGTATGGAAAAGCGCTGACTTATACGTATTGGCGAAAATATGACGAAGCTTTGCAAGCTTACGATCGCGCCTTGGAAATGATTCCAGATGATGCAGACAATAAACAAAATATTGTTGCTTTACGTCAAAAGTTGGTAGATTTTCTAGAGAGTAGAGCTAACTCTAACTAAGCTGTTTGTTTTTGGATTTCTAAATATATCTTTGCAAAAAAGTGGGCAGTATGAAAGCACAAATTGATGATGTTTTCATTGAAGTTACGGGCTTAATTTTAACATTTAACAGCTTAAATAGAAAAGCCTTATTTTTTTTGTGAAGAAAATTAACAAAGCGGCGATCGCGACCCAAGTAAGATTTATTTTTATAAAAACATAAAAGCTGAATAGGGGGGATTGAAAGGTGGATTAATTGTTTGTTTGGGGTTCGAGATAACTAGATTTAACGGTCTTAAAATTGGGGGGTCGCACGGGCGATCGCAATCTCTTAAATTGCTTACGGTGAGGAGTGGTATGAAAATTTGGAAAAACCGCGATCGTATTGAAGGCGAACGCTTCGGTTTGTGGCGTTATCGCTATTTAATTTTAAGTGTAATTTCCCTGTTCGGTCCGCTATTGTGCGATCGCGCGATCGCCTTCGATAACCTTTCCCCGGAACAAGCCTTAGAACATTCAACTGCTCGGGAGGACGCGATCGCTTTATCGACCCAAGATCGAGGGGTTCTCGACAACTTACAAAGCGAAAGTGAGGCGGGGGAAACCACTCAATGGGATCGAATTCGCCCTCTGACAGTGGCGCCGCCTCCAGAATCCCTCACAGAAACCCCGGCGCCGGGAGAACGGGCGATCGCCTCGTCGGCTGAGCAGTTGGGAACGCCGAGTCGATCCCTAACGGCTCTCAATAATGGGGATTCGGGCGATCGCGACCGCTTTGACTTACAAGAGATCGTAGAAACAGGCGATCGGGTGAACCCCATCAGTCCTACCGCCGACGGCTCAATTCTCGCCCAGCGCGTCACCTTCCCCGACATTCAAAACCACTGGGCCCAGACGTTTATCGAAGCTCTCGCGGCGAGAGAAATCGTCGTCGGCTTTCCAGACGGTACCTTCCGCCCCGATCTTCCAATTATCCGTGCCGAATATGCGGCGACTCTGCGCAAAGCCTTCCCCGTCGCCAAAGTCCGCGATGCGATCGCCTTCAACGACGTTCCCACGGACTATTGGGGGTATAACGCGGTACGGGATGCTTATGAAATCGGGTTCATGGAAGGCTATCCCAATCAACTTTTCAGACCCAATCAAAATATCCCGCGCGTCGAGGCATTAGTATCCCTAGCGACCGGGTTAGATCTCGATCCAGAAGATCCGATCGAAACTATTTTGAGCAATACCTTTGACGATGCTGCAGAAATTCCTAATTTTGCGCGGAGTCAAATTGCCGCCGCGACGGAAACGGGTTTAGTCGTCAACTATCCCGACAGCAACACGCTCAATCCTAACGAAGCAGCGACCCGGGCTGAGGTGGCGGCTTTTCTCTATCAAGCTTTAGTTCAAACCGGGTTGATGCCTCCCCTGAGTGAAGCGGAAACCGCCTCGCGCTATGTGGTTCGCTATGAAGGGGCGATCGCCGATACGGATCCCTCTCCAGAACGACCCACACAAACGCAAGATCTCGCCGCCTTACGGCAAAGGTTTTTAATCGACCCCGAACCCCAAGTGCAACTGATTCCCACCGGAATTGGCGGCGCCGCACCGGGATCGAGCTCTGGCAGTCCCACAGCCTTCGGCACGAATTTCGGTCGCGCGTTTGTCGCTACAGGTTTTCAAGGCCGAACTCGCTACACCGACGAAGTGGACGGAACCGTTTCTGCCGGGTTTGGCTTGGGTAACTCCCGCGAAAACATCGGCGTCGAAGTCACTGTTTCCGTTCTCAGTTTGCTCGGCGACGATGCGGGGGAACGCGGCAGTGTCAGTTTCAAAGTTCACCGCCTGTTACCTAATGGTTTTGCGATCGCAGGTGGCGTCGAAAATGCGATCGTCTGGGGATCCACCGATGCGGGAACCAGTGGCTACGGCGTCGTCAGCAAACTGTTTCGCCTCAAAGAAAGTCCCGCCGAACCCTTCAGTTCGATCACCATGTCCGTCGGTGTCGGCGGCGGTCGCTTCCGTTCCGAAGACGACTTTCGCAACGACGAAGGATCGGTCAATGTCTTCGGTAGTGTCGGCGTTCGCGTCCTGCGACCGATGTCTCTGATTGCCGACTGGACCGGACAAGACCTCACATTAGGCGCGTCTTTCGTTCCCTTCCGCAGCATTCCTTTAGTCATTACCCCCGCCGTGACCGATATTACAGGCAATGCTGGAGATGGCGCCCGCTTTATTCTCGGTGTCGGCTACGGATATCAACTGCCGTTTTAACACAAAGCAGAACAAGAGACCCTGACAGTACGAGAGAATCACGATGAAATCTATCCAAGACCTGCTCTTAATTTCGACCTTGGGAGGCAGTTTGAGCGCTGTCGCCCTCTTGTTGTCCCCATCTGGGGCGATCGCCCAAACCAATGGTTCGGACATTCCCACGGTTCAACCCCCAACCATCGAAGCTCCTCCAGAGATCCAACCTCTGGAAGCGGAAACTCCGGTCGTCGAACCGGAAATTACCCCCACGACAGAAACGACCCCACAGGTCAGTGCACCTGTCGAACCAACGGTTACAGAGCCCACCACAACGGATCCAACCGTAACGACTGGCGATCCAGTCGTTACCGATACCACGGTAGATCCGGGAACGGATACGGCCCCTATCGATACCGGGACTGACACGACTCCCGTCGATACCACGGTAGATCCGGGAACGGATACGACCCCCATCGATACGGGAACTGACACGACTCCCGTCGATACTGGAACCGAAGCGACTCAGACCACAACGGGCGCCGAAACCTCCGGCGTTGAATCGTCCTCTTCGTCTTCCTCCTCTTCTTCTTCCGATGGTGGCGATGATGTGTCTGGCGGTCCGATTCCTTCCACGGGAGATAGCGTAGGAACCCAAGCTGTCACGGGTGGCGGCGGCGTCGAAACGGTCTTTCAAGGCGGTTCGACTTCACAAACGGCAGTGGATAGTGCTGGGGTGAGTGTCAGTTCTGAATTGAGTTCGGGGAGTTTTTCCGGTTCCGGGGGTGAAAGTATCCCCGCCAGCACCCAACAGACGATTCAAACATTACTGTCTTCTACCAATAGCGCCCAAGTTGAGGCCAGCATCCAAGCGATTACGGAAGCGTTAACCGGAACTGCAGGCGGTCCCCCGAGTGGTGTAGCGCGGGATTTAGCCAGGAAGTTGCGCGGTTTGTTGGCTCAAAAGAATATTAGCCCGACTCAATTGGTTGCGGCGGTGGAAGCGTTTAACTCGATGGTCAATCAAAGTAACGTGGAGTTTCTCAACGATCCGCCTGCGGAGTTTTTGGCGATTCATGCTGCTTTAATAGAGTTATCTACGGCAGTCAATGCGACGGCATCCAATCGCTAAAGCTGTTTCAAGGTTGTACAAAAATGATACAAGAGGTAGGGGCGCTGGCCAGCGCCCCTACCAAATCTAAGGATCGTGCGGCTATTTTGGCCGCGCTTTCATGTGGGACTTATCCCGCAGGGGCGATCGCCTCGCGAAGGCGCGCCACCACCACCGGATCTCGTTCCCGCGCGATCGCCTCGTGCAATGCCCCAGCCGCTTTATCGGTGCCAATTTCACTGAGAGACACGCAAGCGGCGTAACGCAAGGCCCAATCTTCCGTATACATTAACGCCCAGGTTAATTTATCGATCGCCGCTCCCACGATCGCCGGATCGTCGCTGTTACATCCAACTTGTCCGAGACCTCTCGCCGCCACCCGGCGGACGTTTCCCTGGCAGTGGTTGGCCATTTCGACGCCGACGACTTCGACGAGCAGATCGATCGCCCTCGGATCGCCAATCCGGGCTAACCCTTGAATCAGATAGGCTTGCACCATTTGATCGATGCAACGGTGATAGGCGGCGATCGCCCCTTCCACACTCTCGGCGCCGACCTCGACTAACCCATCGACGGCAGCTTTAGCGACCCCCGGATGATGTTGTTCCAATTGTGCGATTAACGCCGCGATCGCCTCGTCCACTGCCGTTCCGGGGTCGTTCTTCACCCCCTCGACCAACTCCGCGATCGCCGCTATCCGTTCTGGCGGGGTGATGGCGCGATCGAGTCGCGTCAACCGATCTTTCAAGCTCGAATCCGCTACAGTCATTTTTATACTTATATCTGCTGGAGGTTTTAGGTTTTATACTTGAATCAATAAATTATCGATCGCCTTCATCAACACCCGGCATTTTTGCCGATGGCTGGCCATGGCTTCGGGATCTTCCGGCGAATGTTTGAGCGCCGCTTCGAGAATCCGCTTCAAATTCAATAACTTCAAACTATTCGCGACCTTCGCCTCGACGATCGCCTGCGCCGCTTCCACGTGGGCGATCGCCCCGAGATCGAACGCTGCCGCCCAGCGCAAGTATGGATTTTCGTGGTCGAGATTGGCAATAATACGTTGTAAATAGTGAGAATCTTTCGTTTTTAAAAATAAATAGCGGGCTGCCGCACATTGAACCCGTTCCGATGGATGGCTCAAAAAAGTTTCAATTCTCTCACTCACAGACCACACTTGCAGGCTCGCCAAGGCTTCGATCAGCGCTTCGTAAGGTTGCTCCCCGCCGCGATCGAGCAGCGCCACCAACGGCGTCACCGCGCGCGGGTCGGCGATCGCCCCCAACGCTTGAATCGCCGCTTCTTTCAGTTGCGGGTCGCCCTCGCACGCCAACGCCTCGACCAGGGCTTCCACCGCTTCCGAGGCTTTCAACTGTCCCAAGGCCCGCGCGGCTTGTCTTCGCAAGGGATAGCCCCCTTGAGCCGTGCGATAGTCCTCATCTTCGAGCGCCTCACATAAAGCCGGATAGGCGGATTTTACTTGATGTTTGCCCAACCACCAAGCGGCATAGTAGCGAATTTGATTGTCATCGCACTTTAAGGCGGCGATCGCCGCTTCAGGAGAGGCGATCGGTTGGGGAGGAGAAGACGTAGCACTCATCAGTTCAATTCAAAATAAGTTCTTAAAACTAGCTCGAAAAGGTTGCCAGTTGTTGGCCGACAACTGGCAACCCGCTCGCCGATCTCGGGGCGTTACCCCACCTTATACAGGTTCGATATTGATGATTTTGCCACCGCGACGGTGGATCTCTTGGTAGGTAGTGGAGAAGCGATCGTAAGGTACGGTATACGTCCGCTTGCTGCGGCGCACGCGCGGCCCGGTGCCAGCGCCAACCAGTACCTCAATCCGGTAAACTCCACCTTCTTGCAGCACGGTTCCCCGGAACGTCCGACTCGGCGCGTAATCCACCCGATCGCTTTGGGCCGAAGACGGCATACGAATCGAATTGCTCAAGTTGAGCGCCACTTTCTTCTGTACCCGCGAATTTTTGCCGCCGACTTGGGCGTTATCGCTGTTCCCCGCACCGCGATACAGCTCGAACAAGCGCGGATAACCCACCATTCTCATCCCCGGATGGGACTGAATGTCGCGATAGTAAGGAACCACGTTATCGCCGAAGGCTTGGTCGTACTCCGGCGAATCGATATAAGCATCGATATCGGCGTCGTAGCCTTTGGCGTTGTAGAGATCGAGGTGATGTTGGATCTCGGACTGATCGTAAGGAGAACGTCCCAGTAAATGTTTGTAGTTCAGCTCGATGAAGCGAACGTGATAGTTACTGTGGAAAAAGTACTCTTTATAAAAGTCCGATTTGGCCAACGCCCGGATGAATTGACGGACATTAATTTTACCGTTACGCAGCAGGGATTCGAGGCTGGTAAATTCCGAGGAAGCATAAACTCCCTGGCGCCCGAATACTTGCTGGTAAGCGGTCCGAAAGACCAATTGCAACTCGTCTTCCGTGTAGTTGGGTCGCAGTTCGACCCGGCTATCCACGATCGAATCGAGTCCGAGCCGGGATTCAACTAACGTACTCATTGATGCGAAAGCTCCTTTGAACGATGGCGGTCTGAACGAATGCGGTCGGCGCTCAACCGTTCGGGGGGATGACCCGGCAACGATCGACCGCCAACCCGAATCGGTATGCCGATTTAGCTCAGAGCGTTAATCGCGTAGTTGAGGTAGATGTTGACTTCCCCGGCGACGTCACCACTGAGACCGTGGTTGTCGCGGACGAATTCGAGAGCGGCGACGTACCAGCTCGGAGACAAGCCGAGAGCGGCGTTGAATTCTTTGACGCCAGCCAGGACGTATTCATCTAACGGTCCGGTTCCGCCGACGACGCAGCAGTAGCTGACGACGCGCAAGTAGTTGTTGATGTCGCGCACGCACTTGGATTTCCCTTCGGGGGTGGAGGCGTATTGAGAGCCTTCCATTTGGGTGGTGTAAGGGAATTTTTTGTACACGTGCTCGGCGGCAGCTTCCGACCAGCTTTGTCCGTTTTTGGCAAAGGCGCGAGCAGCTTCGAGTCCGGCTTTGGCGCGATCGAAACGGCCAAAGATCCCTTGCATTTCGGTGTTGCTCAGGTAGGAACCGCGCAAGTCGGCAGCAGAGATGGCTTCAGTCAAAGGGGTTTTCATAGCGATTCTGATTTCCTATTTCCTAATGGGTTAGCGACGTTGTGAGTTTGAGGAAAGTGGGTGTCGGGATGGCGGAAAAGATGCGCGCGAGGCGATCTCCGGCAGACTCCCGAACCGACTTTTATTCGACGGCGCTAGCAGCGCGATCGAAGTATCCGGCTAATTCGGAAATTAAGGAGCTGCAATCCCCTTTGCTGATGCCGTTGGGATCGTTGGCGATTCCGATCGCCGCGTCTTTCATTTTTTGGATACCGGAGGCGACCGTACCGCCGGGAGTGCCTAACGCTTGGTAGGTTTCGCGCAGACCGTTGAGACAGCGATCGTCGAGGACGCTAGCATCTCCGGCGAGCATCGCGTAGGTCACGTAACGCAGGATGAAACCCATGTCGCGAATGCAAGCGGCGTGGTTGCGATGGTGGTCGCACTGTCCGCCCGCGCCGAAGACTTGCGGTTGTTCGGCGACTAAGGCGCGGTAGGCGTTAGAGACGATCGAGGAAGCGTTGCAGGTGAGGCGGTTGACGACATCTAAGCGCTTGTTGCTGTCGGCAACCATCGCTTGCAAGCCGTTGATTTCATCTTCGCTCAGGTAAGCCCAACGTTTGTCCGCTTGGTTTACGACTTTAGAAAAAGCGTCAAGCATGTTTGTTAATACTCCTAACTACAGTTTTTTTTGAAGCTCGACCCCACAGGTGGGCCTAGCGATATCCGAACAACCCGGCGATTCGTCGATTCTCCCGGGGCGATCGCCCCGCTTTCTCCTCTGACGCGATCGCTCGCTGTCAGATTGATGAGAACGATAACCTCCAGTTTATGAGAGGTGCGTTAACACGACTCAATATTTGCGTTACCGGGCTGTCGGTGGTTTCATGTGAATCTTCAGCCTTTATACCCTGAGATTTGCGATTTTTTTATTAAGAGATGTTGCGATTATGGGCGGGGATCGCAGGCAAATAGGCTCAATTCTAAGGTTGTTTGCCCGAAACCGATCGCCGTACCCCCATTTTTGTAATTAAAATTAATAAAAAAACTCATACCTTAATGTTTTAACTTTAATTTAACTTTCGTAGCTTTTGTAACAAAAATGCGGCTTTGAGGGTGATTTTGCGGGCGCCACGAGACCAAAAATGTAACGCAATATATCTCAATGTAAATTTACGTAAACTTTATGAAAACAATGAACATTTGTTACAAAAAATGCCCCAGGGGGGGAATTTGTGCATCCTGGGACAAAGCAAATAGGGGTTAACCCTTCAATCGAGACTCTTCAATCGAGAGTCAGTCCGTTTTTTGTTCCACACCAAAACCGACGAGCAGAACCTGTTCGAGAGGCTGACCCTCTGGGGGGCGTTGGTAGTTGACGATCTGACGCAGACGCAAACTCGGATTGACTAAAGTAATCGAATCCACCGAAACCACGCGGGTGTAGTGAGTAGTCATCAGCAATTCGCGGGTAAAAGCATTAAAGCGAAAGTGGGCGACCATCGGTTTAGCCTCCTCGTAGGCGCGATCGCGCAAATAATCGCCCTCGATCGCCCCGCGCTCTTCCCTCGTCGGAACGAACAGTAAATTAAGCTGCTGCGAAACCTGCTCCCCGGTTTCCGAAACTGTATCGAACTGGAGATGGTACCCCTGCAAGCGGTCAACTTGAGGGTGAGGAGGTCGTCGATTATCTTGCAACACCTTATTTTTTTGAACGGACGAAATCGGTTCGACCCGGAATTGCGTATGCGATCGCTCCACCTGCGATCGCTGTAAAAAATGATAGGTACGTTCGCTACTCCAACTCCCCACACAACACTCGAAAAAGCGTTGAAATTCTAAAACACTCATGAGGCGCGACTCCTAAACTAAATTTTCCGGTCTAGTTGAAGTTTAAAGTTGAACTCGCCGTTCGCCCGCCTCGGGAGAGGAACCCCGACGAGACCCGATGAATTATTTTCGTGAAGCCAACCCCGGCGATCGCCCCGATTTGCGCGACATTTCGACGGCGGCGACCCCAAAGATCGGAGGAATTTTTAGTGAAATTGAGAACCCGGCGGGTCAGAAGGTTCGCCTAACTTGGTAGCATCAAATCTAGATCGCTTTGACGCTCCCTGACTCGCGTTTTTCCCGTCATCGTGCGCGAGTCCGTTCGAGCCAGTCTAAAACGCGACAGGCGATCGTTCACGAAATCACTGCGCCTGGGGAACGACAAGTGCGAAGCGGTGGCATCCCCATCGGGCGTTCTTGAGGTTTTCGACTCGCACTTCAATCCTACAATTTCAGCCCGTATTAGAGCAATGCAGCTTGAGTGTTTAGCCTACAGCGTCGGTCATGCAGATGAAGGAGTCTGTGTGGGGATGCAAATGGGACCGTATCGCATCCTGCTAGACTGCGGCTTACCCGACCCCTCAGCCTTGAGAGAATTATTCCCGCCGGATCGAACCGCACCCGTAGGGGAGACGAGGCGAAGGCAACCCGTCGATTTCGTCTTAGTTGCCAACGCCCACGCCGATCGCGCCCGAGGCTTGCTCTACTTGCATCGAGCCTTTCCCAAATTGCCCATTTACGCCAGCGAAGTCACCACGGAATTAGTCCATCTCAACTGGCCCGAAGTCGAACGAGAACAGACGCGCTTTTGTCAGGCATTACCCTGGCAAACCCCGGTAGAATTTCGCGACGGACTGACCGTACAACTGTTTCGGGCCGGACATTTGCCCGGTGCGGCGGCGATCTTGTTGACCTACCTCGATCCCGACACCGGGCGCGCGTATAAAGTCTTGCATACGGGAGATTTTTTCTTATCCAATTCTCGTTTAGTGGAAGGCTTACCCTTAGAACAGTTGCGCGGTTTGGATCCGGACGTGGCGATCGTCGAAGCCAGTTACGGAACCGCGCGCTTTCCCCACCGACGGGCCCTCGAAAACGAACTCGCCGAACGGATTAATCGGGCGATCGCCGAGCAGAAACGGGTTTTGATGCCCACTCCCCCATTAGGATTGGGACAGGAATTATTGATGTTACTGCGATCGCACCATCACTTTACCGGGCGCGATCTAGATATTTGGGTCGATGGCAGCGTCGCCGACGGGTGCGATGCCTATTTAGCCCTCTTGCCGCAATTGCCGAGTTCCGTGCAGAATTTCGCCCGCCATCAAGCCTTATTTTGGGACGATCGCGTGCGTCCGCGCGTGCGCCGGGTCGTTCCCGAAGAACGCGGCGAACTGGGAAAATCCCCGTCGATCGTCTTGTGCGATCTCGCGATCGACTGGCAGCAATATTGTGCCCCCGACACCGGACCGTGGCTGGTGTTGCTGCCCGAACATCCCGGTCAACCGCACCCGGAACTGGAGCGGGCCGTGCTCGATCGCCTTCCCGTCCGCGTCGAAGTCGAAACCTATTTACTCACCGATCGCTGCGACGTTAACGGAACCACCCAACTGATTCACAATCTCCATCCCCAACACGTGCTGTTAGTTCGCGGCGCGCCGAATTATCTCGCCGACCTGAGTAATTTAGACGAATTACGCAACCGCTACCACTTGCATACCCCCCACGCCGGAACCGTCGTGGAATTGCCGATCGGGGAAATTTTGGTGCAGCCGAGTGAAGAACCGGAGGTTTACGAGGGGGAGCTGACCGAACATCCCGGCGAAATTGCCATGACCTTTCCGGAGGCGATCGCCCGCGATTCGCGCTGGCAAAATTTTGCCGATACGGGCTTGATCGAGGCGCGCTGGCAAGGGGACGAGTTAGTCATTCGCGGGTTGTCCCAACGGGAAGTTCTCTCACAAAGGAGCGCGGCGCGGTTCGACCCGGCGATCGACTGTTGCGGGACCTGTCGTTACTATCGCGGTCGTCGTTGCTGGAATCGGGGGTCGCCTCTATACGGGTTCAAGGTCACCCCGGACGGCTACTGTCCGGCGTTTGAAGCGTTACCCAGCGAGGGAGAAGTGTGGGAAGACGGAGAACCGACGCCGGAATAGGGAGGCGATCGCGCGGCGCGCCGATCTAAAACTCCCCCCGGAACTCGCAGGGAGATCCGAGGGGAGGGGATAAGGGGGTGCAGGTCGGAATTAGTCGCGATCGGAGTCGGGAGAGGATTTGGGCAGTTGTTCCGCTTCCGGACAGTCGTCGGAAATTAGAGGTTCGACATTTCCCCGAGGAACCGATGCGAGTTTTTGAGTAATGGCGCCGATACTTTCGAGACGAACCATTTCCTCCCAAGAGCAAATTTCGTCTTCTTCGTCCGTTTCGTACCGGACGGTCACCAAGTCTCCTTCGATATCCAGGATCCGGGCGCAATCAATCCAACGTTGCTGATCCCGCAAGAAAATACTGACCTCACGACCGTCGCAACAGAGTTGATAAATCTTGCGGTGTAGCATGGGTGGCTTCTCCTGAGCAGGTAACTTTTTCAAATGCGTTGTGCCGTTTTTTTCAACAGGGAGAGTGCGGGCAAAACCGAACTCTGTATGGTTTAACGCGAGTTTTCCGAGAATTTCGGATTGACTTCAGGGAATTCGAGATCGTCCATTCGTCGCCGTGACTTGTTAATATCGTCCACCTGAAATACGAGCCTCGATCTTTTTATTTGACAGTCTAGCTTAAAAATCGGCTCATATTGGGCGGGGGTGATGAAATTCAAGGAATTTAGACCGCAACGATCGCGGGCGATCGGCGGCGACAATAGGGGGAGTCGGAAGGACGAACTCAAGGGTTCGGTCGCTGGACTAACAATTGCGGATAACCGATAGAGACATCGGAGTTTGAGGGGATCGCGTTAGAGAGCGAGAAGGCTCGGACGGATCGATTTGGGCGAATTTAGCTTAATTGTAAGGCGGATCGCTCGCGTCCGAGGGAGAAATGGCGGCGGAGGGATTGAGAAACTGGGGGCGTTGGCGATGGGTGCGCTGGAGTTGGGTTTCTAAGGCGGGCCAATCTTCGCTTTCGATCGCGGCGATCGCGCGATCGAGGGTTTGACGGTAAGCGTGCAGCGATCGCAGCAAACTGTCGCGGTTGTAGCGGGCCATCATCACCCCGAGTTCGGGATTGCCGCCACCGACGCGGGTGGTATCGCGAAAGCCACTACTGGCGAGCGCCCGGGCGAGTTGTAACACGTCGGGATCCGGTTCGTCGAGACAGGCATCGATCGCACTGGCGCTGACGATGACGGGCAGGTGGGAAATCCAGGCGACGGCGCGATCGTGGGTTTGGGGGGTGCAGCGATAGATCCGGGCGCCCAAGGAGGCGACGAGGGTTTCGACCCGTTCCACGGCAAAAGTCGGCGTGGTCGGTAGGGGGGCGATCGCGTAAGGACATCCGGCGAATAAATGCCGTTGGGCCGCTTCGATGCCACTTTCGGCGGTGCCCGCCATCGGGTGCGCCGGGACGAAGTTCGGCCACAGGGGGGCGACGGCTTCGACTACGGAGACTTTGACGGAACCGACGTCGGTGATCGCGGTTTCCGGCGCGAGGTGAGGAACCAGACGGCTGACCGTGGGGGCGATCGCGGCGATCGGGGTGCAAACGAAAATGACGTGGGTCTCGGCGAGCAGGGACAGCTCGACCCCGGCGACATCGACGACGCCGCGATCCAAAGCCGTTTGGCAAGTTTGCGGACGGCGGGACACGCCGATCGTCTCGTGACCGCGATCGCGCAAATCCAAGGCGAGGGAGCCGCCAATCAACCCCAATCCGATAATGCCTATCTTCATTCAATCTCGGTGTTTGTCGATCTTCTGGAGACACGGAGCGGTCCGATCCGGATCTCATTATAACGATCGCCTCGGCACAAGAGAACCGCATCCGGGGGCGGTCGTGCGGGAGAGAGCGGGCCGTCGGCGGATTTTATCGCGGGCGAGGAATCAGGCGCTAGCATGGTAGTACCCACTCTGGTGCGGCCCGATCGCCCCTTTGGCTTTCGTCCGACACGACCCGCAGGTGCGGCGACGCCCCATCGGCTGTCGTGTCTCCTTCGATCCGACGGAAAAAGAGTGGGGTGAGGCTCCACAGGGGTGTCGTACCCGGTTGCGCCTCAGTGCGGGTAAGATGGACGGGGTGTTTCAACGAGAGGAGCGTCTGTCGTACCGCTTGTCTGTCCCGACAACTCGCTATCGCCAGTGGTCTGCTGTCGTGGAGAGATCGTCGCGATCGCCCGAGCCGGAAGGGGGAGTGGGGAGCTCCCGTCATGGGGCGGCGATCGGCAATTTTCCCCCAGCTCGTCTGTTAGTTATATTGAGAACAATTCAAGCGGTTTCTGGGTCAAGTCGCCATGACATCAGGGTTCCCCGATGGAAGCGGAAGAAATCATCAAAAAATATGCCGATGGCGTCAGAGACTTTGTTGGTTTGAACTTGACTGAAGTTAACCTGAGTCAACATCAACTCAGTGGCATTAATTTCAGTGGCGCCAATCTGAGCATCGCCAACCTGAGCGGTACCGATCTGAGCGCAGCCAATCTCTCCCACGCCAAACTCAACGTTGCCAAACTCAATAGCGCCCATCTGAGCGGAGCCAATCTCAACGGAGCCGATTTAAACGTCGCCAATCTGATTCGTGCGGATTTGCGCGGCGCTCAACTGATCCAAGCTGCTCTCATTCGAGCCGAATTAATGCGCGCCGAACTGAGCGGCGCCAACCTGACTCAAGCCAATCTCAACGGAGCCAATCTCCGCGAAGCCAAATTGAGACAAGCGTACTTAGTCAGCGCCAATCTCAGCGAGGCGGATATGAGGGGAACCAGCTTGACGGCGACCAATCTCGAACAGGCGAATTTGAGAGAAACCAATCTCAACGGCGCCGATTTGAGCGGCGCCAATCTCAGAGATACGGAATTGCGCCAAGTCGATCTGTCTCATAGCAAGCTGATGGGGGCCGATCTGAGTGGGGCAAATTTGCGCTGGGCGGATTTGAGTTGTGCCAATCTCAAAGGGGCCGATCTGAGTGGGGCGAAGTTGAGCGGGGCGAATCTGCGCGGGGCGAATTTGAGTCAAGCGAATTTGCTCGATGCGAGTTTGGTCTATGCGGACCTGACGCAAGCCAATTTAAGTCACGCCGATTGGACGGGAGCGGATATTTCCGGGGCGACCCTGACCGGGGCGATGCTCTACGGGGTATCGCGGTTTGGCTTGAAGACCGAGGGGATTACGTGCGAATGGATCGATTTGAGTCCCGAAGGCGATCGCACTCAGGTGTATCGGTTGACGCCGGAAACCACCGACGAATTTTTCCACCAAACCCTGCCGACGGTGGCGATCGAGATCGACGCGCCTCTCGACCCGGACGCCCACCTGGCGCTCGCTTTAGCCTATCACCAAATTGCCCAACGCCATGCCGGAGCGATCGCCCCGCCGAGTATCGATGTCGGGCCTCGACGCACCACCCTCAAATTTAAAATTGGCAGTGACGCCGAATTATTTGCAACCGCTTTCGTGGCGATCGTTCCGTTTAAAGACGCTCAAATGACCCAGGAAAATCTCTTGCAACTGGTGCAAACCATCGGGGCGCCCGAAGTCGATCGCCTCTTGCAAGAATCCGAAATCAAAGTGCGCGAAATTAGAAATTCCCCCACCTTCGCCCGCATCGTACAAAAAGGAAAGTTCTTTCACGCCCCCACTCAAACCATCTTGACCAATTCCAGCGATCGCCCCTTGAACATTCACCATCACCCTCACTTCGGCAAGCGCTTGATCGACTTTTCCTATGCCAATAATGGCTTCGGACCCGATTCGGTCGGTTCGATGCCGAACTTGACCCTTCCTCCAGTCAGTCTGATGGTCAATTTTATTAAAGGCTTGCATCTTTCCTCATCCGGTGTCGCCGGGTCGCAATTCCCAGGGCGCTCGACGTGAACCCGATCCCCTCTACGATCCCCTCGGGGCGATCGTTGCCTCGATTCGAGAAGTCGCCGAACCCAAGCCCGGATTTCTTATTTCTCACTCCCGGCTTTGTCAGTTTGACCGTCCCGGTATTTAATTCTCCTATGGAAACGCTTTTTGGGCGATCCCAGCCGTGACAATACCCCCTTAGACTGTCTGAAAGGTAAACCTTATGCAAGCAGAGGAAATCCTCAAACGATACGAAGCCGGAGATAAAAATTTTACGGCGATCAACTTGACGGAAATCAATCTTAGTGGTGTCAACCTCAGTGGCGCCGATTTTTCCGGCGCCAGTTTGAGCATTGCCAACCTCAGTGGCGCCAACCTCAGTGGCGCCAATTTTACAGGGGCCAAACTCAATGTCGCCCGCATGAGCGGCGCCAATCTCACGGGAGCTAAATTAAACGGCGCCATTCTCAATGTCGCTAACTTAGTCCGCGCCAATCTCAGTGGCGCCCAACTCAGTCAGGCGGCGTTGATTCGTTCGGAACTGATTCGCGCCGACCTCAGCCGTGCGATCCTCACCGAAGCCAATCTCAGTGGGGCTGACTTGCGAGAAGCCAAACTCCGACAAGTCAACCTTTCCGGGGCCAATCTCAGCGAAGCGGATATGCGCGGTTGCTCCCTCGTGGGCGCCAATTTAGAACGGGCGACCTTGAGCGGTACCGATTTGCGGCGCTCCGATCTCAGTGGGGCGGACTTGTGCGATACGGAACTGCGACACGCGAATTTAAGCCGGGTCAACCTCAGTGGCGCCAATCTCAGTGGCGCCAATCTCAGATGGGCCGATTTGAGCGGGGCGAATTTACAACTCGCCGACTTGACCGATACGAAATTGAGCGGTTCTAACTTGCTCGGCGCCGATCTGAGTAACGCGAATTTGGCCAATGCCAGTTTAGTTCATGCGGATTTAACCCAAGCCAATTTAATCCGTGTCGATTGGGTGGGAGCGGATTTGAGTGGGGCGACTTTATCGGGAATTAAACTATTTGGTGTCTCCCGATACGGACTGAAAACGGAAGGGATCACCTGCGAGTGGGTCGATTTAAGTCAACACGGCGATCGCAGTCAAATTTATCGCCTCACTCCCGATGAAGCGAAAAAGTTTTTCAACCAAACTCTCCCGACGGTTCGCATCGTTATCGATGCCCCCCTCAACCAACAAGCAAATTTTGCCCTCGCTTCCAGCTATTACCAAATCTCCAAAGAAGGCAATTTATTGAACTTGCCTCCGAGTATTGATGTGGGTTATCGCCGTACCGAACTCACCTTTCGTATTGACAACGACGAGCAGATTTTTCCCACGGCGTATTTGGCGATTTTACCGTTTAAAAATGCAGTGGCAACGCAAAAAAACATCATTACTTTGATGAAAATGCTGCAAGCTTATGCCATTAACAGCCATAGTATGGATGCGTTGCGACAAATCAAACAATTGAGTACGGCGCTCAGTCAAACTATTCATAAAGTTAATGAAATCAATCTGTCGGCAATGACAGATACCAGTGAGGAAACGCAACAGTTTTTTGAGGCGCCGACTCAGATGGCTCTCAATAATTCTAACGATCAAAGTTTGCAAGTCTATTACGATCCCAATTTTGGCAAACGCTTTTTGCCGTCTTCCGGTTCGCTCAAGCCGACCAGTACCGGAACCAATATGAAAGCTACTAAATTTTCGTTGCCGTCGGTGGAAGAATTGGTCGAATTTATCGAGGGATTTTACTATCTGCAACCGTGAGGGGCGATCGCCGAGCCTCGACTCTATCGGAAAGGGATAAGCGGTTTCTCTTTTAAAATGCATAGGAGTAGCCTCATAGCCACTCACCTCTAGCGACCCGGCGAGCGGGCGCGATCGCCGTGCTGTCGTTCTCTGTGGGGAACTCACCTCCGGGATAGGGTGGCCTCGATCCGTCAGTCCTCATTCGTGTAGGTCATTTGTTGCATCCGTGATTGAAGTAGAAGTCCACCAACAACTGCGCGCTTTCTTGCGATCGCAAGGAGAACCGTATTGGCCCCATCATTTGACGATGGCCAGACTGGTGGCCCGGGCGTTGCGCCTGGGGCGCTCGTCGTTGATTCAGACGGGTATCCCGACGGTTGGCAGTTACGGACGCCACCACCTCAGCTACCTCACTCCGGTCTTGATTTGGTCCGGTCCGGCGATCGTCGTGGCCCCGGTCGCGGTTCAGCAGCGTTTGTTATTGGTCGAAATTCCCCAGCTCCAACAGTGGATTCAAAATCGCAAGGCGATCCGAACGGGCGATCGCTGGCCGGGAGAGGACTTTGACGGGGTGCTGATCGTCTCGCCCCAAACCTGGTTGGACAACGCCCTCGCGGGTTACCCCCGCATCCCCAAAGGGATTCCGACGATTATCGATGGCGCCGACGATCTCGAACGGTGGGCGCGCGACTATCTCCGGGTCAGTCTCAATGCAGAGGATTGGCACCAATTGATGTTGGCCCGACCCGATCGCGCTGCCGCGATTCGCGATGCTCGGGTTCGCATGACTCGGGCGATCTTCCAACATCCGCCCAATCCGTATCAATGCTGTTTGCTCGAAGGCGAAGAACGCCACCTGCTCGAACAACTTTACGGGATCTTGGGCAAGAGTGGCGCCACCCGGGAGGCGATCGCCTCCCCTCGCAATTACCCCTCGGATCCCCTCGCTAACGGCACCGGGATCGCGGGCGCCAACGACGCTTTACCCCACCAGTGGGAACGCTTTTGGCAGGAGTTGAACCGCGCAGATCGCTTGCTGTGGGCGTCGGTGGATCGCGGTGCGGGTCAATTTCAACTAGAATGCACGCCGATCGAGCTGGGCCCTTTGCTCGGGCCGCTTTGGTCGCAACAGCCGTTAGTGTTAGTGGGTGGGGCGTTGGATCTCGATCGCGAGGCGACGGTCTATCGGGAGCAATTGGGCCTGGGAGATATGACCTGTGTCAAGTTCTCGCGCGATCGCCACGCCGACTCGATCCGCCTCTATTTACCGGAAGGCTTGCCGATGCCGAATACTCCGGAATATCAGGCCGCCGCGATCGCCGAAATTCGCACGATCTTATGCATGAGTGCTGCCGGAGCCGGGTTCACGGCTATTTTAGTCGAAGATATTCCCTTTAAAGGCAAGTTAGGCTCGATTTTGGCCGCAGAATTCGGTTCTCGGCTGCAAGTCGAGAAAATCACTTCCGAACCGCATGGAATTTTAGTCACGGGTTGGGAGTTCTGGTTGGAACATCAAGGCAGTCTACCCCCGCCCATGTTATTGGCGATCGCCACCTTGCCCCTGCCGTCTTTAGAAAACCCCCGGGTGGCGGGTCGGGTCGCTTATTACAAAAGTCGCCGTCTCGATTGGTTCCGTCAATATTTGTTACCGTCGGCCCTCAATACCCTGCAACGGGCGATCGCCCCGGTGCGCGAACGTCAGGGCGTTGTCGCCCTCCTCGACAGCCGCACCATCCATCGGACCTACGGTCGTCAAGTCTTAGAGGCCCTCGGTCCGTTAGCTCGCATTGACTATTTAGATGCGACCTGGTTCAACCCCGAACGATCGATTCTTTAGGGAGGAGGAGCCCTCGCGTTACCGCCACGACTCCCCACCCCCATAACTGTAGTTTTGTTAACGATCGCGCCAAGGCGGCAAATGCAGGCGCTATTATCAATGGGTAACGAGAGCGAATTGCATTCAATTATGGGTGAGGCCAAACGTCGCAAAGAAGCCCTGGGAGAACGATACGGTCAAGAACCTTACATTCTGCCTTGGTTGCCAATTACGAAAAGTCAATCCCGTCAGTTTGTCACGTGGACGACGCGCGGGGCGTGGGGTGGAATTATCTTGTTGGTCGTTCTCTGGCTGACGGTTCGCTTTATCGGTCCGGTCTTCGGATTGTGGCAAGTGAATTAGTCGGCGTGTCTCCGTCGAGCCGAGTGACTTGAGGGCGATCGCGAGAACTCAGATAGAGGTCGATCGCCCCCGCTCAAGTCCACTCAACTGAGACAAATTTGCAATCGATCCGATAAGTATTTCCAATCAATTGCGGGGAAAGGAGCGCACTCAAGGTACGGAGAATAGGGGCTGAAGGTTTCTCTAGTGAGGGTTTGACGCCGCAGTCCCCATCTCGGTTCGATCCTCCGGAACCCCGTGGTTTGCGGGTGAATCTAAAAGGGTGAAAGCAACTGAGTGTCGTTCCTGATACTTTGCTCGAGGTGAAGGTCGGGTTAAGTTGAGGGCTGAGCTAGCCCGAGCAATTTTGCGAACGGGAATGGGCATTCTAACTGATAAAGAGTTACACCACAATTGGCAAATTGTTAAGAAAATCTTAAAAAGAGCTAAAATGTGGTGTGGTGATTGGAGGACAATTGTGTTTATAAGACTCGCCGAACAACACCGTCAATTCGTCCGGGATCTAGTTATGAATTTGCAAGCTCTGGCGATCGTGCTGGAGCGACGGGGTTACTTAGCATCCTGCTATACCTGTGGCGGACAAATGAACAGCGCCTCTTTCATGGTGAGTCTGGGAGAAAATCATCTGATCCGGTTTTTGGTGTCAGATTACGGAATCACGTGGACCGAGATGCGCGACGATCGCGAACTGATGAAATTGGAAGGGGCCGAAGCAATCGGCCAATTGCAAGAATTGGCAAATTTGGTCAAGTACCAAGTCAAGCCGGAGTCGGAGCCGAACGAGATCGCCGTGGAACCGTGCGTGAAAGGGTAAATCCGTTGGTGCGACTGTAGCGATCGCCTCGGGAATCGGGGAGCCATACCGTTACCGAGGATGAAAACGCCGCTCAGTTCGAGTCGGGCGCTCGGAAAGTGCTACGCTTAAAACAGAGGCCATCGACCCGCCGACGGGCAACTCGTCCGGTCGAGGGTGAAGGGTAAAGCTCCTCCAACCGCAGAAAATTGCTGGAGTTCGGCATCTTCGTCGTCCGATTTTTTCATGTAAAAGCAGGCAATTTTACCCGAACCCTGCGGCTTCGATTTCGGCTCGTTCGATCCACTTCCAGAGCCTTGAAAAGCGCACGATCCATGAGTGACTTAGTAGAGAATCACTGGCAACACCAGTATATTGAAACGAACCGCATCCGTCTACACTGCGTGACCCAAGGTGAAGGAGACCTCGTGATTTTACTGCACGGGTTTCCAGAATTTTGGTATTCCTGGCGCTACCAAATTCCACCGTTGTCTCGTTATTTTAAAGTCGTCGTGCCGGATTTGCGGGGCTACAACGATTCGGATAAACCCCAGAGCGGCTACGATCTCGATACCCTCAGCGCCGATATTCGCGGTTTGATCGCCAGTTTGGGGTACGCCAAAGCGCACGTAGTCGGACATGACTGGGGCGGGGCGATCGCCTGGCACCTGGCGGAAAAATTTCCGTCTTGTCTCGACCGACTGGCGATTCTCAACGCCCCGCACCCGCACCGTTGGTTGCACGAAATGGCAGGAAATGTAGACCAACTGCGCCGCAGTTGGTACGTGTTTGCGTTTCAAGTTCCCGGGATTCCGGAGTGGTTGATCCACCAAAATTTAAAGGATTTCGTCAAGAAAGTTTTTCAGGAACAGGCGATTCGGAAAGGGGCCTTTACGGCGGAGTTAACGCGAATTTACCAAGAAGCGCTCGAAAAGCCGGGGGTTTTATCGGCGGCGATCGCCTACTATCGTCAGTTGATGGCTCCTCAGAATTGGCTGAGTCAGTGGGGGCGATCGCCGGATCCGGTCACCGTTCCCACCTTGGTGTTGTGGGGTGAAGAAGATTCGTTTTTAAGCAACCGCCTCACCGAAGGACTCGACCGCCTGATTAAGGCGCCGTTCACGCTCAAATTCGTTCCCCATTGCGGACATTGGATCCAGCAAGAAGTCCCGCATTTGGTGAATCGAGAATTAATCAACTTTTTGCGAACCCCCGCCAACGCCCTCAGCTAAGGGACGGCGATCGCGCCGAGAGAGTCCGCACTTCGCGCGCGATATTTTGGCGGGCGATCGCCTCGAACTGGCAAAACATCGGTTCGGTCAGGTAGATGCGATCGCGCTCTAACAACTGCCGGAGGATCTTGAGGCGCCCCTCAACATAGGCGCGATCGGACAACCAGGAATACTCCCGCCGAATTCCCTGGAGATAAATCTCGTATTCCGACGGTTCCACCCCTAAAACCGACAGATCCGCATCGAGCAGAATTTGGGTGTCGATGTCGAGATCGGTTCCCTGATGCTTTTCCGTACTCAGAATCATCCGGACGACCCGTTCCACCGTCCCCGTCGGAATCTGCAACTGTCCGAGGACGCGGCGCGCATACTGTGCACTTTGGCGCTCGTTATCCGTCGCCGTGGGATCGTAAACCGCATCGTGAAACCACGCCGCCAGTTGGATCGCGTCCAGATCGCGGGCGAGCGATCGCAATCGGTCAATCGCATTCAAGACCCGTTGTAAGTGCGCCAACGTATGGTAAAAGCGTCCCGCGCTACAGTAAGCGCTGACTAACTCGAATAAAACTTTTTTCCCCAACGCCCGATCTACTCCAAACGCGGCGATCGAACCTTCCCAACTGGCTTTCAGCGCCAAACCATCGACATATTCCATGACTGAACCTACCCCAAACCCATTGATGTTCGTGGGAAAAAGAACGACCCCAAGCGAGTGATGTTGGGTAAAATTTTAACCAAGCTCGGCGATCGCGATCTAGGCGATCGCACCCCCCAGTCCGTCTCTAGTCCCGATCTATTCTTCAACTGCACCCGTCCATGTTTAAGAAAGAACTCTGGATCGATCGCCAATTTATCAATAATTTTTATAAAGGTTCCATTTACGATTTAGTCTTTCTCGATCTCGAATTTTGGCCCGATCGCGATCGCGGGAAATCCGTGCAACGCATTTTCGGCTACACCCTGACGCGCTTGCTCAAATCCAACAAACAACAACACATTAAAATTCACCTCTTAGAATCCCGTCAGGAAGAAAAAGAACTCATTCAATTCCTGATGCGCGATCTGTCCGTCTTGCACAAAAAGATCTTTGTCGGATTTAATATCGTCCACAGCGATATTTACGTCCTCCAAAAACGGCTCAAACACTTCAAAATTAAGCCAAAAATCGATAAAATCTCCGTTTTTGACCTCGAAAACAAGCGTAAAGAAGGACTGAATCGCGGCTTAAATAACTTATTTAGTTGCTTGGAGATTCCGATCGCCAAAGAAATCGACGGCCTTTATTTCCGTCTCAATTGCAACAAAGTCTTTTCTCAAAGCCGCGATCGCGATAACATCCTCGAAACCATGTACGAATACTGCTTAGAAGATGCCCGCAATTACTTTCATATTGTCTCTAACTGGAACAATAAATTTCCCCTCATCCTTCCCGAACGCTTGCTCGAATTAGACTTATCCCATTCGGGAAGGCGATCGTCCAAACCGCGACCTAAATTAAGCGTCAAACCAACGCAACGCGATCTTTAACTGACTTCAACCTAAAACAACTCCGCCCCTTCAAACTGCTTCGTTTTAAACGCATTCGCCGCTTCCCCACAAGTGCGCGGCGTCGGGAACAACTTCTCGGGATTCGCCAACCCTTTCGGATTAAACACCTCGCGAATCCACTGCATCGTTTCCAAATCCTTCTCGGAAAACATCTCACTCATATAACATTTCTTATCTGCCCCGATCCCGTGTTCTCCCGTCAAACTACCCCCAACTTTGACGCATAACTTAAGAATTTCTCCCGCCAACTCTTCTACTTCTTCCAATGCCCCCGGCACCGCATTATCGTATAAAACTAACGGGTGTAAATTGCCATCCCCGGCATGAAAAACATTCGCCACCCGATAGCCGTATTTTTGGCTGAGATCTTCAATCTCTTTCAGAATAAATGCCAATTGCGTGCGCGGAATTACCCCATCTTGGACGTAATAATCCGGGCTGAGATGTCCCGCCGCCGCAAATGCAGCTTTCCGTCCTTTCCACAATTTCAGCCGTTTTTCCGCTTCGATCTCGGCGGTGACATGGCGCGCGCCATTGGCTTTACAAATTTCTACAACTCGGGCTTGATTGGCTTCGACTTCCGCTTGCAATCCGTCGATTTCAATTAATAAAATTGCCGTTGCATCTCGGGGATAACACCCCGTCCCTACGACATCTTCAACGGCGTTAATACTGAGATTGTCCATCATTTCCATCCCCGCCGGAACGATACCCGCCCCGGTAATCGCAGAAACTGCCGCCCCCGCATCTTCAATTCGGGTAAAATCGGCGAGTAAAACACAAACGGCTTCCGGGGCTTTGAGAATGCGCAGGGTGATTTCTGTGGCGATGCCTAACGTCCCTTCAGAACCGACAAATAACCCCGTAAGATCGTAACCGGGCATCTCGGGAATTTCGCCGCCGACATCGACAATGGAACCGTCGGGCAAAACTAATTTTAAACCTAAAACGTGATTGGTAGTGACGCCATATTTGAGGCAATGAACGCCGCCGGAATTTTCGGCAACATTGCCGCCAATCGAGCAGATAATTTGACTGGAAGGGTCGGGGGCGTAGTAAAATCCAGCCCCACTTACGGTTTGAGTGACCCAGTTATTAATAACGCCGGGTTGAACGACGACGAGTTGATTTTCGAGGTCTACTTTTAAGACTTTCCGCATTAAAGCGGTGACGATTAAAACGCAGTTTTCGATAGGAAGGGCGCCGCCAGATAAGCCCGTTCCCGCACCTCGGGCGACCCAGGGAACGTCATGACGATCGCAGATTTTTACGGCTTCGGCGACTTGTTCGGTGGTGCGCGGTAAAACGACAATGGCGGGACGTTGGCGATAACTGGTCAAGCCGTCGCATTCGTAGGTTAGCAGTTCTTCTTTGCGCCGGACGACGCCATCTTTTCCGACGATCTTCTCGAATGCTTTGATAATAGGTTGCCAATCGCGTTGGGGTTTTCGATCTTGGGCGAGCATAGGTTAATAAAGGTAGGAAATAGGGCGCTAGTTGGGAGGAGTCAAGAATAGGAATAGGGGATCGAGTTAAGAATTTTGACGGCTTTCTCGTCGGGCGATCGCCGATTCTAATTTTTCGAGACACTCGCGTTTGTGCGGTGCCAGTCGGACGGCTTGTTTATAGATAGAGATAGCTTCTTCAATTCGATCGGTTTGAGTTAAAAATTGACCGAAATAGAGATAAATTTCAGCCGTTTTGGGATGGGTGGCGATCGCCTGTCGGTAGCATTTTTCAGCTCCTTCAAGATCCCCCATTTTTTTCAGAAGTTGACCGAGGCGATCGTAAGTTTCCAGGGCATTTGCATCGAGTTCGATCGCTTTTCGATAGGCGGCGATCGCCCGAGGAAGGCGATCGAGTTGTTCTAAAAGTTGTCCGAGGCGATCGTGAATGCTGCTGCGGGTTCCTTGTTGTTCTAAGGCTTTTAATAAAGCGGCGATCGCCTCCAAATTATCACCTTTTTGACGGGCGACTTCCGCCAGATTTAACCAGGCATCCACCGCTTCCGGATGCCATAAAAGATATTCTCGATATTTAACTTGAGCGAGGTCTAAATCTTGTTGTTGCTGGCAGCGAATCGCCTCTTGATACAGCCGTTGTAAATCCCCTTGGTGACGGGCGAGTTCGTCGAGGGGATAAAGAGACCGAAGGGCTGCGGGAGTCATTTGCTGGCGGGCTTTGGCGCTAGACGGGCGATCGCTTCTCGACGCATCCCAACTGAGAATTAAAATGCCGTTGCCGAAGCTAGGATAAGCCGCACCCGATGCGGATAATTCTAATAGCACTTGACATTGGGGATGGGCGGCGACAAAGTCTTTTTGTGCTTGTTGTACGGTTTTCCAATTGGAGTTATTGAGAACGATTAAGGCGCGATCGGCCAAAATCGATTTAATCAACAGTAAGCCGACTAATTGGGAGCGATAATCGTAAGCGCAATCGTAGAAGTAAACGCCGATGCGACCGTTAATTTCTTGAGGCAGTTCTAATAAAAATTCTTCAAAATCTTGGTTTTGAAAAATAACGCGGTCTTTTAAATTAAATTGGTTTAAGTTTTGCTGTAAGAGGTCGAGAGTTTCCCCGGGGTCGTCTAGTTCGGAAAAGTTATCGACGGCATACGCTGGGCGGTCGTCGCGATCGAGGAGGGCGCCGATCAAGGTCGAACCTTGATAGGTACCGATTTCGCAATAATATTCCCCTTCCTCCATACATTCGACGGCAAAATTGAGCAGTTGCATGACCGTGGTGGTGGTCATGCTTTCGACTTGTTCGAGGACGCGATCGAAGCGAGGGGACTTGGGTTTGACCGTATCGGTTCCCCAGTCTTCGTATAATGTCGGAAGCTGGGTAATAAATTTTTGGTAATCCATCAGCTAACTCGATGAGTGCGTAAAGCGATCGCTCGAAACGGCGAGCATTTTAAAAATTGCGAAATTGTATGTTAATTTAGCATAAATTGTTGCCGCGATCGCCAAAAATCGAGGGAAAACTCTTTAACCGTTCGGTCTATAAAGGTTGGACAAATCGATCGACGCGGTGCCAGACTTTTTCGACTAAATCGGGGGTTTCGAGGTCAAACCATTCGATTTCGCGGATGCGGCGAAACCAGGTGCGCTGGCGCTTGGCAAATTGGCGGGTATGGAGGACGATCGCAGCGATCGTCTCGTCAAGAGTGACCGGGGGATCTTGGTAAAGATACTGTTTGATTTCCCCATAGCCGAGGGTATCGAGGAGGGGTAAATCGGGGCCGTATTTTTGACAGAGGGCTTCGACTTCGGCGATCGCTCCGGCGTCGATCATCTGGTGGGTTCGTCGTTCGATGCGGCGATCGCCCGTGGCGGGATCGCCATCCAAACCGATCTGTAAAATGGGATAATCCGGCGGATTTTCGCCTTGTTGCTCGGAAATGGGAATTCCGGTGACGTAATAAACCTCTAGGGCGCGCAAGGTTCGCACCGCATCGTTTGCGTGAATTTTTGTAGCGGCAACGGGGTCAACTTGTTGCAAAATGGCATAACATTGGGATTGGCCGAGGGCGGCGAGCTGCGATCGCAATTCGGCAACGGGAGGCACCCGAGGAATTTTCATCCCGCGCGCGATCGCCTTAATATACAAGCCCGTACCCCCGACCAACAACGGCACCCGTCCGTTGCGATGGTAGCGGGCGATCGCCGCTCTCGCCTGCTGTTGGTACTCCGCCACTGTGAGGGTTTCCGTCGGATCGCAAATGTCGAGCAACTCGTGGGGGACGATTTGCCGTTCTTCCGGCGTCGGCTTGGCAGTGCCGATGTCAAATTCGCGATAAACTTGGCGCGAATCGGCGCTGAGGATCCCCGTATCGAGCCGTCGGGCGATCTCCAACGCCAATGTCGATTTACCCGATGCCGTCGGCCCGCAGATAATCACTAAACCCGGCATTCGCATTTCTGGGTAGCGATCGCCCTTCCCCTCAATTTTTGCCCTCGCCTTTCTAGCTTCATCCAGTGCATCCCCCCTAAAAAATGTTCGTGAAATAGCGCTCTCGTCGCCTCTAACGGTTTTGTGCTAAAATTTTGACAGTTTTTGTATTCTAATGCTTTAAGGGGCTTAAATCCCATTATTGGAGCGATTTCCTATGACCAGCAATTACGGCGCCGAGCAAATTCAAGTTCTCGAAGGACTCGAAGCGGTACGCAAGCGACCGGGGATGTACATCGGCTCAACCGGGCCGAGAGGACTCCATCACCTCGTTTACGAGGTCGTGGACAATGCCATCGACGAGGCGCTGGCTGGACACTGTACCCATATTGAAATTGACCTCAACCCCGACGGGTCCGTGACCGTCACCGACGACGGACGGGGGATTCCCACCGACGTTCACTCGAAAACCGGAAAATCAGCCCTCGAAACCGTGATGACCGTCCTCCACGCCGGGGGCAAATTCGGCGGCGGCGGTTATAAAGTTTCCGGCGGCTTGCACGGCGTCGGCGTTTCCGTGGTCAACGCCCTCTCCGAATGGGTCGAAGTCACCGTCTGGCGGGAGAAAAAAGTCCACGTTCAACGCTACGAACGCGGCAAAGCCGTTGCGGACTTACAAGTCACGCCCATCAAAACGAACCAAACGGGAACCTCGGTGTGCTTTCTGCCCGATACCCTTATTTTTACCACGGGAACGGAGTTCGATTACAGCACGATCGCCTCGCGTCTGAGAGAACTCGCCTATCTCAACGCCGGAGTCAAGATTACCTTTAGCGACAAACGCCTCGATCTCATCAAACGGGAAGAACCCCGGGTCGAAAGCTACTGCTACGAAGGTGGCATTCGCGAATATATCAGCTATATCAACTCCGACAAGCAAGAACTGCACGAAGAAATCATCTATATCGAAGGGGAACGCAACAACGTTCAAGTAGAAGTCGCCTTGCAGTGGTGTACCGACGCTTACAGCGACAACCTTTTAGGATTTGCCAATAACATCCGTACCATCGACGGGGGAACCCACCTCGAAGGCTTGAAAGCCGTCCTCACCCGGACGATGAATTCGATCGCGCGCAAGCGCAACAAACTCAAAGAGGGCGATTCCAACCTCGGCGGCGAACACGTCCGCGAAGGCTTGACCGGAATTATTTCCGTGAAAGTCCCCGACCCGGAATTTGAAGGGCAAACCAAAACCAAGTTAGGCAATACGGAAGTACGCGGGATCGTCGATTCCCTCGTGGGAGAAGCCCTCGTCGAATATTTCGATTTTCATCCCCAAGTCGCCGACGCGATTTTAGACAAAGCGATTCAAGCGTTTAACGCGGCGGAAGCGGCCCGGCGAGCTCGGGAATTGGTGCGGCGCAAGTCGGTGCTCGAATCGTCGCCGCTTCCGGGGAAATTGGCCGATTGCAGTACGAAAGATCCGTCAGAATCGGAGATCTTTATTGTAGAAGGGGATAGTGCGGGCGGCAGTGCCAAACAAGGGCGCGATCGCCGCTTCCAGGCAATTCTGCCCCTACGCGGTAAAATCCTCAATATCGAAAAGACGGACGACGCCAAGATTTACAAAAATAACGAGATTCAAGCCTTGATTACCGCCCTCGGTTTGGGGGTCAAAGGGGAGGAGTTCGACTCGGCGCAACTGCGCTATCACCGGATCGTGATCATGACTGACGCCGACGTGGATGGGGCGCACATTCGCACCTTGCTGCTGACGTTCTTCTACCGCTACCAACGAGCGTTAATCGAGCAGGGATACATTTACATCGCCTGCCCGCCATTGTATAAAGTCGAGCGCGGACGCAGCCATTATTATTGCTACAGCGATCGCGAACTGACCAATTTAATTCAGAACGAGTTTCCCGGAAATGCCAATTACACCATTCAACG
Source organism: Oxynema mangrovii CENA135 (assembly GCF_016632315.1). Classification (NCBI taxonomy): domain Bacteria; kingdom Bacillati; phylum Cyanobacteriota; class Cyanophyceae; order Oscillatoriales; family Oscillatoriaceae; genus Oxynema; species Oxynema mangrovii. The sequence continues at coordinate 1,214,135 of NZ_JAEOXH010000001.1, forward strand.
GTTTAAAGGGCTGGGGGAAATGATGCCCGTTCAGTTGTGGGAAACCACGATGAATCCGGACACGCGCCTGCTCAAACAAGTGGAGATCGAAGACGCGGCGGAAGCCGATCGCATCTTTACGGTGTTGATGGGCGATCGCGTGGCGCCCCGTCGCGAATTCATCGAAACCTACGGATCGAAATTGAATCTGACCGATCTCGATATTTAAGGCGAAGCGAGGGAGTCGTTCCGACGACGGCTTCCTTTTCCCGCCTCCCCCGAACGTGGGAAGGAGTCGAGATCCCCTCAAAAAACCAATAAAAAAAGAAGAGAACTCCGGTTCTCTTCTTTTTATCGGGTTGTTTTCCGTCATTTTTGAGCTGCTTGCGAAGCATTTGCTGTTGCTTCTTCAGTTGGCGCGCTCGGGCGCTGCCGCCTTTCCCTTTGGAGTTCCGGCCTTTGCGACGCGGAGACTCCCAGCTTTTGAGCTGTCGAGCCATTGCACGGGGCCTCTCGGTCTAATGGATGGAGAAACATGGGCGAGGCGAGACTCGAACTCGCAAGACCGGAGTCGCCACATTTTGAGTGTGGTGCGTCTACCAATTCCGCCACTCGCCCGTGGCTTCAGTTTCACCATCATAACCCATTTTTCCTTTTTTTTGCAATAGAGATTCGTAATCTTTGCTGCTCGACCAGCGATCGATTTCGCGGGCGCGCAGAACGGGTAAGGGATGGGTGAGTTGTCCGGTTTGGGCTTCTTTCAATAAAATCCCGAGATCGGTGTTGCTACTTTTATCGTAAGCCCGAGCCTGATCGAGAAAGGCGTCCAAGTTAAGTTGGGGGGACAAGCTGGGGGAACCGCCTGCCAATTTCATCAGCACGGAGCTGACGACCCGGGGATTTTGGGTGGCGAGCAAAGCCGCGCGATCGCAGGTAAACTCGGCACATCGGAGCCATTCTAAAATTTGACTTTGCAATCCTTGGGCGAGAATGGCGCCCCAAGGAGAAAGCTGTCCCGCCGCCAGGACGATTAAATTGGCCAGGGTTAAGTAAACCCCGTGTTCGCATTTGAGATGGCCCAACTCGTGTGCGATGACGGCTTGGATTTCGGCAGGTTCGAGCAGCTCGATCAACGAGGTATGCAGAACCAAAAAGGGCTGTTTGCCGCGCATGGCGAAGGTGTACGCATTGGGGATCGGATGTTGGCGCACGTACATTTGCGGCAGTTCGAGGTCTAAAACTTGGCAGGCTTCTACTAATAATTGGTACAACTCGGGTAACTGGCGATCGCCGACCAAAACGCTGGAGGCGATGTTATCCAGGTAAAAGAATTGTTCCCCCACCGAGCCGAGTAATTGCCGCACGATTAAATCGAGTCCGGGCAACTGTTTGAGGGCTTCGGTGGCCTCGCGATCTAAGGGATGACGGAAGTCATTTGCTTTGAGGCCGATCAGGGGAAGTCTAGAAAAAGCCATGCCAGTTTAATGCGTGACAACGGTGGATTCTGTCTGGGGCGAGGTTGGGCGATCGCCGCCCTCGCTCCTTACTCCGTTATTTTAGAGCGGATGACGGGGTTTTGGCTTCGGGCAGTAACGAGTCTTCGCTGACGCGCAGGCGACGAATGCGAGCGCCGACTTTTTGCAGTTTGAGGTCGAGGTTTTCGTAACCGCGATCGAGGTGGTGCAAGCCTTGAATCGTCGTGGTTCCTTCCGCCGCCAGTCCCGCCAGCACTAACGCCGCCGAGGCGCGCAAGTCGGTGGCCACCACCGGGGCGCCGGAGAGGTAAGGCACGCCACGCACGACGGCTTGATTGCCTTTGACGCGAATATCGGCACCCATGCGCTTGAGTTCGGCGACGTGACGCAGACGATTTTCAAAGACGGTCTCGCAAATGGTGCTATCGCCGTTCGCCAAGGTCAGCAAGGTCATAAATTGCGCTTGCATGTCCGTGGGAAATCCGGGATAGGGCAAGGTTTCGATATCGGTTTTGCGAATCACCTCGCCGGGAACGACCCGCACGCAATCCGGGGCTTCGACGATGACTTGAGAGCCGATTTGCTCTAATTTGGCGATCGCCGCCGTCAGGTGTTCGGGAACCACCGGAGAGAGTAACAGTTCTGAATAGGTAATGGCTCCGGCGACCAAAAAGGTTCCGGCTTCGATGCGATCGGGGATAATGCTGTAATCGACCGAGTGCAGTTCCGGTTTACCTTGAATGACGATCGTGTTCGTCCCGGCTCCCGTAATTTCGGCGCCCATCGCATTGCAGAAATTGGCCAAGTCCACGACTTCCGGCTCTTGGGCGGCGTTTTTAAGGACGGTTTCTCCTTCGGCGAGGGTCGCCGCCATCATCAGGGTTTCGGTGGCCCCGACACTGGGATAATCAAGATAGATTTTGGCGCCTTGCAGGCGGCGTTTGGCTCCGGGAATGTAAGCGCGAACCATGCCGCGATCGATTTGGACGTGGGCGCCGAGGGCTTGCAAGCCGCGCACGTGCAGGTCTACGGGTCTAGCTCCGATCGCGCATCCCCCCGGTAAGGGGACGTGGGCTTCTCCCAAGCGTGCCAACAACGGGCCGATGGCGAAGAAGCTCGCCCGCAACTGGCTGACCAGTTCGTAAGGAGCCTGATTCGTGGCGATTTTGGTGGTGTCGATTTCTAAAATATCGTCGTGACGATCGATCTTGAGACCGAAGATCCGCAGGATCTGAATCATGCGATCGACATCCGCCAGGGACGGGACATTGCGCAAGCGGCAATGTTCCGGACACAGCAGCGCACCTGCCATGACTACTAAGGCGGCATTTTTAGCCCCACTAATGCGGACGTGACCGTTTAAAGAAGAGCGGCCAGTAATTTGCAGAACGGATGTTTCTGCTTCTGGCATGGCTTGACCGTTGAGCGAACCAACAGAGGCAGTAATAGGTCTATCCTCCAAAGGGAATGGGTACTTGTACAGCTTTCAATTTGGTTCTGATTCTACCGGAAAGATTTTATATGTCCAGATTTATACCTAGAAAATTTGCCCCTGATTTCAAATAAGTTTCCGGAGAATCATCGGGCAGGTTTTTACTGCCTTAAACCCCGAACAGTACATTACCTCCTAGGGCGATCGCAACTCCCTGGCGAGAGAATTTTTACTCAAACCTCTCCCCCTCCTTTCTCTACCGCCGCCGCGATCGCGTTTTAAGAAATCGAACGATCGCCTTTGACCTATTGTTCTCGTTCTCCCGATCGCCTCAATTGATGTTTAGCCAAGATTTAAGCCGCGATCGCCCCCCAAAACAACCGTGGCGACCGCGATCGTTCCCATTGTAAAATTGGCGGGGATTGCCCCGCTTCAAAAGTTTTTTGCTCTGGGGGCTTGACATCTGCTCCTTGTTGAGTCACGATAGTAAATCGGAGTGCATAACTGCCGCGCGGAACTGGCGGAATTGGTAGACGCGCTAGATTCAGGTTCTAGTGTCTGCAAAGACTTCCGGGTTCAAGTCCCGGGTTCCGCATCCCCAAGGAGTAACGAGGCGATCGCCCGTCGGCCCCACGCCGAAAGGTTCGTCCTCGATTGCTCCTTATTTTTTTGCCTCGCTCGCTCCCTCATGCTTACCAGTCTTCAAAATCCTTTAGTCAAGCAGATATCCAAACTGCACGCCGCCAAAGAACGGCGCAAACAAGGGCAATTTCTGCTCGAAGGCACCCACCTGCTCGAAGAAGCCTGTCACGCCAACTATCCCCTCACTGTGGTTTGCGCTACCCCCGAATGGCAAGCCGCCCATCCCGAACTGTGGGATCGCGCTTGCCAGTTGAGCGATCGCGCCGAGTCTGTCAGTTTAAATGTATTGACAAAAATCGCCACTACCGTTCATCCCGACGGGGTCGTCGCCAGCGCCAACCGCCGCCAAGATGCGGCGATCTCCTTTACCGCAAGCGGGTTTTGGTTAGTTCTCGAAACCATTCAAGATCCCGGGAATTTGGGAACCATGATTCGCACGGCGGCGGCGGCGGGCGCCGAGGGATTGTGCGTCAGCGCCGATAGCGTCGATCTCGACCATCCCAAAGTCTTGCGCGCCTCCGCCGGACAGTGGTTCCGCCTTCCGCTTGCCGTTTGCGAAGATCTGCCCGCCTCAGTGCGCCAGTGGCAACAGCAACAGGTACAAGTTATCGCCACCGAGGGAACGGCGCCGACGACGTATTGGGACATCGACTACCGCCCTCCCACGGCCATCCTGTTAGGGAACGAGGGATCGGGTTTATCCGCCGATTTGTTAAAACTTGCTGACCGATCCGTCAGAATTCCTTTAAATGCAGGAGTGGAATCGTTAAATGTGGCGATCGCCGCCGCCGCCATCCTTTACGAAGTACGACGGCAGAGAGAGTTGAGTTAGAGTTTAGAGTTTAGACTTTAGCTTGAACTCCCACAGAGCGAGTGCTTTCAGTCCCCCTCGTCTGGGGACTCCTTCGATTTCATAAACTGTTCGATATCCTCCGCCGCTTCTGCCAGTTCCTCGAGTTCGAAACCCGACGTTTCGGCGGGGGACGAGGGATTGGAACGTGGAGAAGAAGAATTAGGAATCCGTTCGATCTTTTCTGGAGTCGGTTCGGAGACTTCGTCAACCAACTGAAACGTTTCTTCTAATTTATGGAGCGAATCGATAAAGGCTTTCTCGCTCGCGCGGCGTTGTTCTTGGCGATCGTTTTCCATGAGATTGACTCCCAAATTGAACCTTCACTCCCCGAAAGCGACCCGATCGCCCCCTCCAGGATCTGCTTGTAGATAGTGGCTTGATGCGGCTGTGGCGGGGCGATCGCGCGATGCTCCTGGGGAGACACCGGGCGATCGCTCCCCCAAACAGTCCAGACGCGCTGGGACGAGGCGAGTTTCCCCAGAATCCCGTCCCCAGGCTCGATCGGGTTACCCCGTATAGAGCGCGGCAACCGATTCGCCATAGCCGTTATACGGTAAAGTCGGCTGTCTTTCCCAAGAAATCGCCGGACCGTCACTGACAATCCGTTCCGTCGCTTGCGACCAGCGCGGATGGGGTTTGTTGGGGTTGACATTGGCTTCAAAACCATACTCGCTCGGCACTAAAGTATTCCAGAAGGTGGCGGGTCGTTCGGCCAAAAACTCGATTTTGACAATCGATTTGGCGCCTTTAAACCCGTATTTCCAGGGAATCACCATGCGAATCGGCGCGCCGTGTTGTTTGGGTAAGGTATGACCGTAAATTCCGGTAGCAAAAAAGGCCAGATCGTTCGCCATTTCTTCGATTCGCAAGCCTTCGGTATAGGGCCACGGTAAAGATCCCAGATGAAACCCCGGACCGGGGGTGACTTGAGAATCGTAATAAGAAGTAAACCGAACGAACTTGGCTCGATCCGTCGGTTCGACATCGGCGAGCAGCGATCGCATCGGAAAGCCGATCCACGGTACGACCATCGCCCAAGCTTCGACGCAGCGAAAGCGGTAAATACGCTCTTCTTGGGGGAATTTCTGCCGCAAGTCGTCGAGGTCGTAGGTGCGCGGATTTTTGACCAGACCGCCGACTTCTACTTTCCAGTTCTCCGTGGGTAGCGCTTGGGCCGCTTGCCAAATCGATTTGGTGCCGCCAAACTCGTAAAAGTTGTTGTAGCGCGAGGCGATCGCCTCGGCAGTAAGCGGGCGTCCGGCATCGGTAAACTGAGGATTGGGAGAGGCTTCGAGCGGTTTTGTCCCGGAGGCGAGTTGGGCCGAAGAAATCGAGCGATCTTGACAGCCGAGGGTCGGGAGTAACGTCGCCCCAATTCCGGCGGCGATCGCCCCTTTGAGGAAACGACGGCGATTGTAATAAACCGAGGGGGGTGTGACTTCTCGTTCGGGAATCGCCCAGGACGGGAGGATGCGAATCAGAACCATGACTGAAAACTTAAGGGGAGGACGGCAGGACGCGCGTTCGAGAAGCGACTCTAAAGGAGTATTGCGCGTCCGGATTCATCCAAGATCCTATAACATCGATTGAAGTGTGCGGCGATCGCGCTCTGATAGCGTTCGCGAAGCGGCTACTTTGGAGCATCGCGCCGATCCGCCCTTCGCCGTTGAATACTTGGGCTTACCCGATGCTATTTAAGGTTAAATCCCCCTCACTGGCGAGGAAAGTCCATTCCCGGACGTTGAAGGCGGCAGCTTGAACGTCGAGAACCACGCCCAACACCCGATCGCCCCCGGCGAGAATCGCCGTATCTCCGATTCCGTCTTGGTTGACATCGACTGCGCCGACGCTGATTTCCGACAAGTCAGCGATTCCGCCCAACCCGAGGCGATCGCCCTGAGCCGGGTTAAAATCGAGGACGCGATCGGCGGTGGTGGCATCGGTTCCGGCAATTTCGCCGCGCAAGATAAAATCGTCCGCATCTTCCCCGCCATAGAGGAAGTCGGAACCGAGATCGCCGATGAGGACGTCGCGACCTTCATCGCCGAACAGAACGTCATTTCCCTGACCGCCGCGCACGACGTCGTCCCCCAAGCCACCGCGACAGGTGTCGTCTCCTAAGTTGCCGTTGAGGATATCGTTACCGCTACTGCCTTCGAGTAAGTCGTTATCTTTACCGCCGCGCAGGTAATCGTCGCCGTCGCCGCCAAACAGGGTGTCTTGTCCCATATTGCCGTTGGCGGTATCGTTATTTTCGGTTCCGATGACGCGGTCGTTTCCGGCGAGCGATCGCAATCCGCCTTCCCAGAGGAGATCGTCTGCAGTCAGTTCGATTAAGTTATCGGCATCGTCCGCATCGACAAAGCGACCGATTTGACCGCCTTCGGCGGCGCGACCGACCAGTTCTTGAAAGCGACTGACTAAGTTAGTATCTTCGATAATTTCATCTTCAATCAGATTTTGCAATGCGGTTGGGGAAAAGCGATCGCGAATCTCGTTATTGTCGATAAAATTCGTAACTTCTGTTTTAACTGAGTTAAACAAATTGCGGGCGGCGATCGCCGTCTTGTTGTCGTCGATCGCCTCGTCAACGCGATCGATGAAGCGGTTGCCGATCGCCGATAAATCGACATTTTCAATCACGTTGGAGACGGCGGAGCTGACAATAAATCCGGTCGGACCTAGGGTGATAAATTGAGCGGCAGCTACGGCAATATCCGTTGGGGACGGATCGTTTTCGTCATCGCCAACCCCGGGGAGGAAATCGAAAAAACCATCGGGAATTAGATCGTCAAATACGCTCATTTTTGAACAGACCTCTATTTTAAGTTTGAGATAATTTCCATTTTGAAAAACATCAGAATTCGATCGCAGTCGGGATAATTTATTGAAGAAGAATATTTTTCATTGCCAAGATGAATTTTAGGCTTTGTTTCCGCTCAATTTCTATGTTTAGGGTAACGTTTTTTCACGAAAGTTGATGTCCGGGGTCGTCTGCGATCGCCCGCTCTGCTCGATTGCTTCACTTTGTATAGAATTTACCCCTGTCACATGGAGATTTTAGATAATGCTAAAACAATTTATGTAGCATAAGTATAAAATATGCAACGATCGCCGTCGGATGCGAGCGGAAGAAGCAACCGCCGAGTGATAAAACTTTACAGTTGTGGAAAAATTGAGAGATCGCCCCATTTTTCCTAAGAATTGCAACAATTGACGGGCGACAAATGGGGCGATCGTCAGAGCCGACGGCTTCAATATTCAATGCTTTCAAGATTGAAGCCCGATCGTAGTTGGCGAGAAAAACTCAATTTCAAACTCTAAAACTTGACCCGTGAGTGCGTTTGCATTGGTCCCCAAAAATGGCATAGTTGAAATTACCCTCGCCCCGTTGCCAATTTTCTCATGTCGGCCCGATCGCCCTACGTCCTTCCCCGTGCGGGGGATTTTTTACTCGATAGATTATTAATGTTGAAATGAATAAGCACCGTCAATTTCGTCCTTGTAATGCGGTTAGACCGGAAGTTGTCTTCTGCACGAATTATTTGGAACTGCCGGATAATTTGAGTTCGATCGAACTGTGCGGTTCTCGTCCGGTACTCGCGATCGTCGGTGGAGCGAGTAAGATCGAGCCGGAAGACATGGCACGATTGGAAGATATTTTTCTCCGGGCGATCGCTCCGGTCGCCGAACGTTTGGGCGCGACTGTCGTCGATGGGGCGACCGATGCGGGGGTGATGCGCTGTATCGGTCAGGCGCGATCGCAAATTAATGGAACCTTCCCCCTGGTGGGAGTAGCTGCCGTCGGCACCGTCGTCTTGCCAAATGAGAAACAAAGTAAGGAAGACGCGGCTCCTCTAGAGCCGAATCATACTCATTTTGTCTTCGTTCCCGGACAATCCTGGGGAGACGAATCGCCTTGGCTGTCTTACGTTGCCAAGGTTTTAGCGGGCGGTGCGCCGTCGGTGACGATCGCGATCAACGGGGGCGAAATTACCTGGCAAGATATCGCCTGGAGTGTGATTTCCGGGCGATCGATTATCGTGCTATCGGGAAGCGGTCGCACTGCGGATAAACTTGCCGGAGCGTTACGCGGTGAAGCGACGGACGTGCGCGGTCAACTTTTGGCCGACAGTGGCATAGTTAGCGCGATCGATTTGAAGTCGGGACCGGAGAACATTGCTGAAATCTTGACTCGGACGCTAGCAGATTCGTTCCCGGATGCGGTTTGAGTGAATTGAGAACGGCGATGCTCTCTCATGAGCCGCTTCGCGAACGCCTCATGTGAGAATTGGTCAATTGGGAAGGGTCTGTGATTCGGGCTAGCTGAGATCAACAGCGAGCTCGAATTCCCACGCCCGGGTTAATTGGTAGGGAAATTTTGGCAGCGATCGCGAATGATTTCATCGTCCCTGTCCTAGTTAGCGGTAGTGACGTTTGCCGCAGAACTTAATAATATAGGGCAGGTTCGATGTATTTGCTGGCCGAAACAACAATTCAACCAAAAATCGAATAGAAAATCGAGTCATTCGACTTTAGACCCTCGAAATTCCTCGATAAGTCCTTCTCAATTATTCAGAGCGAATCGATGGCCAAAAAGAATTCATATCGGGATTACTTAAAACAAGAATTTAGCGACCTGATCGACCAACTGGAATTGCCGGAATTAGAAAAACGGTTTATGAAATCCCGGTGGCTCGATCAGGTTTTGTGGTTGGAAGGGAAAGCGGATAAAACGCGCCAGTGGTCTTTGCGATTGCGCTTGACGACGATTGTCGGGGGTGTCGTGATTCCGGCTTTGGTCAGCTTGAATTTCAACGATAGTAAAATCGGTCGCTATATCGGTTGGTTTACGTTTGGGTTGAGCCAAGTGGTGGCGGTGAGTGCGGCGATCGACGAATATTTCCATTATGGGGAGAAATCGACCCAATACCGACAAACGGCGGAATCGTTAAAAAGTGAAGGCTGGTATTTTTTACAGTTGAGCGGTCCGTATCACAAATATACAGACTACAAAGACGCTTATGCAATGTTTTCGGGTCGGATTGAAAACTATATTAAATCCGACGTAGAGGCGATCGTCGAAATGGCCAAGCAGAAAGCCCAAGACGAAGAAGAAAAAGGCCAATCGAGACAGGGACAATATTTACCTGCACCGAGTTTGGCGGGGGTTCCCGCTCCCAATATGGGCAATGCGGGGACGGTGGGTATGCCGAATTATGCCGAGCCGACACCCGGGCGATACTCCGACCGAAACGCTGCGCGAACGCAACCGGAGATCGAATCGCCCTGGGGCGAACTGCCCGACGAACCGATCGCCCGAGGTCCGGGGCGCTGGTCCGAAGAGCGCGTCGAACCCGATACTTCTCTGGAGTCGCTAGGCGTTCGCGAAGCGTCTCCCCAAGAGAATCGCGGCGCGTGGGAAGAGAGAGACGGACGCCGCGAGAGGATGCAACCGGGAATAGTGCCGGAAGAAATGCCGCCGGAAATGCCACTGGAAATGCCCCCGGAAATGCCCCCGGGAAGACCGATGCCGATGGTGGATCGAGCCGATCCGCTCTTGGAAGAACCCACCACCCTCGAGGCCGATCGCACCCCCGTTCGTCAGATCGCCGATCGCGAAGACCCCCTATTGGCCGAAGACCCCCTATTGGCAGGCGATCGCCGCGCCCAGTGGGGACGACGCGACCCGCGACCCGCTCCCGTGTCACCGGAACTGCCCGTGGACGGCGAACCCGCCCCGGCGAACGTGGCTCGACCTCCCGGCAGACGGATGGCTCGGGAAGAATGGGAAGAGTTGGAACAAGTGGCACGGCGTCCCGCACGCGAGCCGCATTCCTCCCGTCCCTCACGGGGGTCTCACCCGCAAGACGATGACGATCTCTGGCACGATTTAGAGAACGCGGCGCGTTCGCGATCGATGCGATCGTAGGGAGACTGTTCCGATTCGCTCCATCAAATTCCCAGAGAGCAAGCAGCGACCCCCTAGATCTTCCGAGGCTGTGGAGGATCTAGGGGATTGTCGTTGGCCGATCGCACCAGGTTGGGAGTTGCCACGCGATCGCCTAAGAGGAAGCATTGGAAAGTCGCCAAATTCCTGAAGGGACACCGCATTGTCCTGTCCGTTCTATAACGCGCAAAAATATAACGCGCAAAAAAGAGGCGATCGCGGCTCCTTTGGAGCATCGCCGAGATCGCCTCTTACAGCTTTTGTGAAGTGACCTCAAATTGAACGATCTTCTACCAACTTGACCTCCTCGGGAGTCATATAAGGATCGCAGATTTGCCGATCGCTGTCGCTCAGTTTAATATTTGTCTTGAGATAGTCTCCCAACAAACTACATCCTTGCACTAACAGAGTTTCCGTATTCGTTTGGCGATCGCCCCCTTCCACCGTGGGCAGACTGTTGAGATCCCACAACACGATCGTTTTATCCGCACTCCCACTGGCAAGGTGTTCGCCTTCAGGACTGAACGCCACGGCCCGCACCCAATTGGTATGACCGCGCAGGGGGGTAATCTCTTCCCCTTCGCGAGTCCACAAGCGCACCGTATTGTCTTTCCCCGCCGAGGCAATTTTCTGACCGTCCGGGGAAAAGGTCACGTCCCAAACCCAATCGCTGTGACCTTCTACAACCTTGTAAGGCTTAGTTTCAAAGGCACGAGTTCCCTGACGTTTCCACAAAATAATCGTCTTGTCCCCACTGGCGCTGGCGAGCAGTTGACCGTCGGGACTGAAACCGAGAGCATTAATCCAGTTCTTATGACCTTCAAGGGTTTGCAGTAACTCCCCATCCAGATTCCAGATTTTAATCAGTAAATCGCCCCCCGCAGAGGCGAGCAGTTGACCGTCGGGAGAAAACGCCACGTCGGTCGCTTCGCGATCGTGAGCGTCTAACGAGTGCAGCAGTTGACCGTCAATCGACCAAATTTTTACCGTCCCGTCCGCACTCGCCGAAGCAACCAGATTGCCATCGGGCGCAATACTCAAGTTTTTGACCGTCGAGGTATGCCCTTTAAAAATCACTGACGGTTCCTTTTGACCACCGGAGAGGGTGGCGGCAAAATCCCACAGTTGTAACGTATTGTCGTAACTGGCGGTGAGCATGAACTTGCTGTCCGGGGTGAAATTAACGTTACGCAGTCCCGCTTGATAGCGCAAGGTTTCGAGCAGAACCGTCCCGTCTCGCTTCCACAGTCGCAAGGTGTTGTCCGTCCCGACCGAGGCAATATACTCCCCGTCGGGGGTAAAGCGCACTCCTTTAATTCCCGAGAGGTGACCTTGCAGAATTTCGATGACGCTGCCTTCCAAACTCCGCAGTTTGATCGTCGTATCGCCACTGGCGGACGCAATATACTCGCCATCGGGAGAAAAGCGGACGTTCTTGACGCCGCCACTATTGCCACGAAAAGTTTTGAGTAAGGTTCCTTCGTGACTCCAGAGTTTGACCGTATCGTCTTCGGCGGCGGAGACGATCAGTTTGCCGTTGGGGGAGAAAGCGACGCTTCTGACCCAGTTGACGTGAGCTTCTAGGGTTTTGATTTCGGTTCCGTCTTCGACATTCCAGAGCTTGAGGGTGTTGTCCGAACTGCCACTGACGAGGGTTTTACCGTCGGGGGCGAAATCGATTTCCCAAACGCGATCGCTGTGTCCCCGTAGGGTTTTTATCAATTCCCCGTCTTTGGTCCACAGGTGAATCAGGCGATCGCTACTCGCCGAAGCAATCGTGTTTCCGTCTGGAGAAAATTTGATATCGTTAATCTGCTGTCCGTGAGCTTTGAGGGTTTTAATCGGGGTACCGTCGAGCTTCCACAACGTGAGAACCCCATTTTCACTACCCGTCACCAGTTCGCTGCCGTCGGGAGCAAAGGCGACCGCCCGGGCGCGATCGCTCAATTCAAAGCTACTCATTAAAGTCCCGTCCAACTTCCACAGTTTAACCGTTTTGTCCGTACAAGCCGTGGCGATCGTCTGACCGTCCGGCGAAAAAATCGCACGGCGCACCGTATCCGGATGCTCCAACGTCAGCACTAACGTCCCGTCGCGCTTCCAGAGTTTGACCGTCCCGTCATCACTCGCCGACACGAGCAATTCTCCATTCGTCGAGAAACTGACCCCATTGACCGTATCCCCGTGACCTTCGAGGCGATTGCGTTCTTGAACCCCGTAAACCGCTTCTCGCAACGCAATCTCGGCATCTTGGGTAATTTCCGGGCTGATGGAAGACACTTCCCTCGCTTGTTTGGCGGCCTTGACACTAGAAACCAGTGCTTCTAATTGGTTGTCGGTGAGCAAGCTGGCGCGCGACAAAGCACTCAAGGCGGTGATTTCTCGTTTTTGAGCCAGGTTGCGCTGGTGAACCGCCATCCGGTGCTGTCCTTTGGCGACAACGGCTAAAACTAAGGTGACCGCCAAGCCAAACCCGATCGCCCCAATGGCAAATCCTTGTTGCTTGACTTTCGCCTGACTGCTGGCAATCACGTATTGGGTATGCAAGGCCGTCGGTTTTGGGTCTTTGGCGCCCCCTTCGGAGAGCCATTGTTCTGCCTCCTTGAGGTCGTTACCGCGCAGGAGAAAACTGGCATCTTTTTTGTGCTCCCACTCCAGCGCCCGTTGTTGCAAGCGCGTATGAGTTTTGACATGACCGAGATCCGTATCCATCGCCTCTAAGAGTTCCTCAAAGGCATTAGAAAAGTTATCGGTTTCGCGAGCAAAAATCCAGTTGAGTCTGGCTAATTCCGGATGGACTTCGGTATCGGGAGCCATCTGCCACACCACCGGAATCAAGCGCTTATTATTTTTAAGCGCGTGTTCGACTTCTTCCAAACAATAGGGCGAAGCAATCGACTCGGGACTGATGATAAAAATAAAATTATTGGCGGCTTCAATCCCTTCAAAAATTTCTCGTCGCCAGTCTGCCGTTTTGGGGATGCCGTCCCAGTCTACCCAAACTTCCCGATTTTCCTTTTTGAAGGCTTCGTAAAGTTGGGCGACAAACTCTTTATCGCGTCGGCAATAGGAAATAAAAGCTTCAAGCATAGGGGTAACTGTAGGCGCGTTCGGTCAAGATCGAGCAGATGAGGGGTGACGCCGGGGCGATCGCATTCCATGAAGTGGCGTCATTCGCGGGGCTAGCCAGTCGCAAGGGAGTTCCCAGATCTCCCTTGCCAACTGTAGGAGCGCTCTTGGGCGTTATTTTGAGACGAAGTGAATCCAGTTGTCGCCATCGGGACCGCACAACTTTTTCATCATCCCGTAAGAATAAGTCAAGCCTTTGCCACTTACCGTGGTGTCATATCCCCAGGAGAACCACTCTCCGTAAGGATCGTTGACGATCCAACCTTTGTCGTTGTAGCCGACGATCGCGATGATATGACCCGATCGCGTGAACCACCCGTGAGAAATACACGGATTGCCCGCATCCAGCCACTTCTTGACATCCCCCCACTTCGCATCCGGCTGGAAATCATCCTTGTAGCCGTAAATTTGAATTAACTTCTGCAAATCCGTGGGCGAGTGGCGCGACAAGCCATTATTCAAGCAATATTCGTACAATTCATCTTCGAGTTGTTTCCCGTAAGAATTCTTCAACGGATGGTTGAAATACCCCAAACACATCGCCACGCACGTCACGTTACACGACCCGTGCGGGTTATTGACGTTATCCAATTGGGTTAAATAGGGAACGGGCAGGTGAACCGTTTTCGGCTTCGTTTCCACCACCGTCGCCGTCGCCGTGCGCGTCGCCGTCGCTGCCGGGGCTGGCGTTACGGCAGTCGCCACCGCCGCCCCATTGCCCGAGGTGTCAATGGAATTGAGCGATAAATCCGGTTCGGGATTTCTCCAAATCTCGATAAACTCCGAATGGTTACTCAACAGTTCGGGATGGCTGCGTTCGAGTTCTTGCTGAAGGTATTGCAGCGCTTCCGCCTGGTGGGATGTACCTTCGTAATATTGAAAAACGTTAACCAGAGAAATACTCACGATCTCAATCCTCAAAATCTAAATGGTTCGCCCGGTTGTCGAGCAAAATGCCTGGTGCTGAAGCGGGCGAGCGACCCGCTCTAGGGTGTCGTTCGATCGTGCGAGTTAGGAAATCGCACTTTGTAATTCCTGCACCACGGGCCAGAAGTGATCCCAACCGTTGAGACCGCCATTGACCGCACGGCGTACCCCTTGCCAATCCCCTTCCATCGCGCGGCGATCGACTTCTCGTTCCCAGAAATACTCGACGAGGATTTTGGCGCCGACATCGGGATCTAAGGCTAATTCGGGATTGTCTTCTAAAGGAACTCCCAATTTTTGGCCGTAGTGACGGTAGTTAGCGCGACCCGTAATTTGGATAAAACCCCGTCCGTGATAGCGCACGCCGTCGCCGGGTTGGGTGTTGCCCAAATCCGATCGCCCTTCGTACATTTGATAGAAATAATCGTCCCCACCCCATTCGTTAATCGGTCGGAACCCTGCCGTTTCGACCCCAATCGTCGCCAAGGCGGCAATGACGGTGGGTTTGTTGAGAATCCCTTTGCCTTGAAGTCCGTTAATCACCCCGGGAAGGTAGGTTTGAGCGTCACTGAGCGGACAATTGAGGATTTTTGCCGTCAGTTCGGGGGTGATAATTTGGCTCGCCGGATCGAAGCCGGGAACGTCTTTGGCTTGAATTAATTGTTTGGCCAAGTCGGGACCGATGGGATCGGCGGGGAGCTTGAAGGCTTCGGCAAAACGTTCGATCGCCGATTGGGTAATCGGTCCGAACTTCCCGTCGGCGTCTCCGGCGAGTAGGCGCAAGGTCCGCAGGCGCACTTGAATCTGCATCACCAGCGCTTCGTGTTGGCCGAGTTCTTTGAGGGTGACCGATTTGCCATTGCTGTAAACATCTTGCAGTTTGATCGTGGATTTCGCCGGATTCGAGGAGTACGATGCGGTCGCGGTGGGTTTGCTCGAAGCGGTTTTCACGTTTTTACCGCCCGAGACGAAGTGAACCCAGTTATCGCCGTCGGGACCGCAAACGTTTTTCATCATCGCGTAAGTATAAGTCAACCCCGCGCCGCTACGGCTGGTGTCGTAGCCGGACGAAGACCATTCCCCGTAAGGATCGTTGACGAGCCAACCTTTTTCGTTGTAGCCGATTAGGGTAACGATGTGACCCGATCGCGTGAACCAGCCGTGAGAAATACACGGATTCCCCCCTTCGAGCCATTTTTTGACGTCATCCCATTTGGCATCGGGACGAAAATCGTCTTCGTAACCGTAGAGTTTGAGGACTTTTTGCAGGTCGTGGGGAGAATGCCGCGACAAGCCGTGATCGAGCATGAAGCGGTAAAGTTCGTCTTCGAGTTGTTCTCCCGTGTCGGGGTTGCGCAAGGGATGGCCGAAGTATCCCATACACATCGACACGCTGGTGACGTTACACGACCCGTGGGGGTTATTGACGTTGTCGAGTTGGCTCAGGTAAGGAACGTTCAGCCGAACCGTACTCGGTTGACTCGGTTGGCGCCAGAGTTTTAGAAATTCGCTCTGTTCGGAGAGCAACTCGGGACGGTGTTGCTTGATGAGTTCTTCGAGTCGTTGGACCGCTTTTTGTTGATGCGGCTCGCCTTGATAGTATTTGGCAACGTTGACGAGAGAAATACTCATTAGATCTTTTCCTTGCTGACCGGAAAGGTGTTGTTAACGTGGGGGGCGATCGCGTGAATTTTTAGAGAATTTGACGCTTTTTTTTGATTGTATACAGCTCGATCCCCAGCGTCACTACCGCTAACTAGGACAGGTCATCTATTGTCATCTATCTCTGGGTAGAGTTTGAGGGAAAGATCCGGTCAGCACGACTGGGCGATCGCCTCTGGAATGAGGGAGAAATGAACTTGGTTTTACTGTTGTTCTTCGTATTGTGCGCCAATCATTTGACGGTCAATTTCGAGGAGAGAGTATAGAAATTCTCGCTCTTCGATCGCCGCTTTGCGAATGCGCGTCATCATCGACGATGCCGTGTTTTTATTTACTTCTATTTCTCGCGCAAGCTGTCGCACACTAATCTTTGTGGGCGAATTGAGGACGAGATTGATGGCTCGAAACCATTTGGATAATTCGATATGCGTTTTATGGAATAACGTACCAACAGTTACGCTGTAAGAGGTAAAACACTGATTGCAGTGATAGCGGTTTTCATTCTTTAATGCAGTCGATTTATCCGACCCACAATAGGGACAAATAGGTTTGCCGTTCCATCGAACTTTTTCGAGAGAATCACTCAGATTAATACGATCCATTGCACCCAATTCACGATTGAAGATTTTGTCTCTAGCTAACCCGGCGATCGCCCATGACAAAACTTTCCTTTGCACGCATAACTCGCAATTTACGCTTTCGATAAAACAGCGCGAGGCAAAGGATGAAACGCCGATCTCACCGTTGCCAACGATCGGTTTAAAACCGTCGTCGAAAAGCGGGGATTTCAGTTCCAACAAACATTAATTCAGTAAAGCAATTCACTAGAAGGGGAACAGCGCACGATCGTGGATCGTGCTTACCCAAAGCCAAACTGTTGCGATCTCCCTATCCGTGGGGGGGGTGAGTGCGTGACTGTCGCGATTGGAGTCGCAGACAGCGCGATCGGGGGTTCGACCCCTTATAACATACAAATAACATAATCTGTAATTTGTATGTTATAAGGGTAAAGTACACTGATTTGGGAGAAGTGTCAATTCACCATCGCATCCTTTGGGATGAAGATTTGGCGATCCGCATTTCCCAACCCCGGCATTGTCCGCACGTCCAGCAACCGGATCGGTCACCGTTGCAAGACTCGCCACTGCAAGGCTTCTGGACCGTTGGCTGGGAAGTAGGATCGTTCTCAAGGTGCATCTTGACCCATCAGCTTGCCTGCACGGGCACTCAAGCCGATCTACAAACCGTTGAGGACGATCGAGAAAGTGGTATCAGAAGAAAAAAGACAGAGATTTGCCCAATTACTCAAGTACATCCGGGCGAATGACGGCGTCAAACAGTTTGCCGCTCGTTTGAGCATCAAATTGCCGACGTATAGCGCTTGGGAAACGGCCCGCGCTTTTCCCAGCGAACCGATGTGGCTCAAACTCCTACCGCAGTTGTGCGAGTTATCCGGTTTTGACGCGGAGAGTATCGACCGCTACTTACGCGGCGATTACGAACTCAACGACCTCATCGAAGGCGCCGCGCAAACGGGAATGCAACCGAGAGCGAGACCGATTGTAACCCTAGCCAAATTTCGAGCGTGGTTGCAAACCCTATCGTGGGGGGAATCGCTCCAAGTGTTAAAAGATGTGACCGAATGGCTGGCGGCTTTAAACCCGAATTCGTCCGAGGCGAAACGGGGGACGAGTGCTGGTAGAGTCAAAGTCAACCCTGCTTTAGATTCCCCCCCAGATCGAGGGGATGCCATCGGTGCCGACAACCCGGAAGCGATCGTCGAAACCGTACAAAGTTTACTCGATCGCCTCTCCCTCGAACAGATGGTGCAAGTGGACAACCACCTGCGCGATCGCATTTTTATCAAGTTGCAAACCCTCGGGTTACTCGAAACTCGACGCTATCAAAACAACCCGTTTTACCTGTTAATGGAAAACTACCGAATTAGCGAAGGGTTAAGTTACGAAAAATTCGAGGAAATGCTTTTAAAAGAAGGACGAGAAGCGGGATTAGATCCCCGACGAACCGCTCAAGTCATTCGCGGTCAGCTCTTGCCAAACAACCGAGAACTGCTCTGGATTGGTGTTTTTCTCAAAAAAAGCGATGGCAATCTTTACGATCACGAAGAATTAGTCGCCTTGCGCGACGGAACGCGATCGAGCCACGCTCCAGACTCGTCTAACCCGGACTCCCCGGAACCCCACGCCGAAGGCGAGACCGTAGAGAAAGACAAACACCACTACCATCACTGTTAATCAAAGATGGGGGCGTTAATTTTGATTTAACCCTCATGGAAAATGAGCGATCGTCCCGGTCACCGTCCTGACGGGAGTTCAACAACGATTGATTGAGTCGGTATGGCGAAGTACAAGTACGGCGTATTGGTCAAAAACCTTCATTTTAGGGGTGCAAAATGTTGGGATTTCATGGAGAAAATAGCGAATCGAGTCTCGAAAAAACATTTCAAAACAGTTCGGATTCCTTACTGTTTAAAGTGTTGTGTCAATTTGTCAGTTGCGAAATTCAAGAGTCCCTGACAAGTACCCGGATCGGCTTGGATTACGACGCCAAAACGATCCAGTTCGACTGTACCAGTAAAGCGGGAGCCGCTCGCTTGCTGAGAATGTCCAATTCGATTGCTTTTGCAATTTACGGGGTTAAGGAAACTCTCAAACTCGGGTTTCTCCCTAAGTTAGAAATTCTCTGCAACGGGCAACCTTTTATCCCTCGGCTCAGTCCTGAAAAATTAGTCAGTGACAATTTTATGAGTTCGAGTAATGTGAATCATTCGATTTCTAGCGCCGAATTAGCCGATTTAGATTTAGATTTAGATTTAAACGAGTTGTATCGCGATCGCGATCCCGTTTACATCACCCAAATGTTCGATCAAAAAGTTTTATTTGCTAACCAATCGGCTCTCCAATCGAACAATCGAGCTGCGGGAGAAATGGTCGGTAAAGAAATTACCGCACTCTGGGACGACGATGTTTTAAGTCAATTAATCGGACGCTTGGAACGCGATCGCCAACTGTGGCAGTACAGTTATCCCGGCTATCGTTGGTCGCGCGATCCCAACTCGCGGATCTGGCGGCGCGATCGCTATATGTTCGTCGCCAATTACAAACTAGTCGAATTTCTCGGTTCCCTCTGTCGTTTCTGCGTGATTACTTCCGCAGAAAAAATTCAAACTCCCGTATTTTGATTTGAGATTGGGGGCGTCGGGAGTCTGGAAGTGCGATCGTCTTCCCCGCGATTTCTTGCATCCTGCCTTTTGCCTTCCCTCTCCCGCCTCTTGCCTCCCGCCTCTTGCCTCTTGCCTTCCCCCCCTCACTCTCGAACAAATTCCAAAATCAAACGGTTCCCGAGCCGTCGGTTCTGTTAATTTGTTTTAGATTGATGTTTAATAGCTCCGGTACCTCCGCGACCCGTTTTCCCTGACAAACGCTCGCGGCGATCTTCCGAAGCGAAAGTGGGTTAAGAGTTATGGCGCTAATAGTTCAGAAATACGGTGGCACCTCC
This sequence comes from Oxynema mangrovii CENA135, assembly GCF_016632315.1. Lineage (NCBI taxonomy): Bacteria > Bacillati > Cyanobacteriota > Cyanophyceae > Oscillatoriales > Oscillatoriaceae > Oxynema > Oxynema mangrovii. The sequence goes on from NZ_JAEOXH010000001.1 coordinate 1,233,703, forward strand.
GTTGGGTCGGTCGAACGCATTCAAGCCGTCGCCCAGCGTGTTGTCAATACAGTGAAAGCGGGAAACTCCGTGGTGGTCGTCGTTTCCGCAATGGGAAAAACCACCGACGGTTTAGTTAAATTAGCGAAAGACATTTCCGCCAACCCGTCCCGGCGAGAAATGGATATGTTACTGTCCACGGGGGAACAAGTTTCGATCGCCCTATTAAGCATGGCCGTGCAGGAACTCGGTCAGCCTGCAATCTCGATGACGGGCGCTCAAGTCGGGATTGTCACGGAAGCCGAACATACCCGGGCGCGGATCTTGCAAATCGAAACCCAACGACTCGAACAGCAACTCGACGCCGGAAAAGTCGTGGTCGTTGCCGGATTCCAAGGGATCGCCAGTCGGCAAAGCTTGGAAATTACCACCCTCGGGCGCGGCGGTTCCGATACTTCGGCGGTCGCCCTCGCGGCAGCCCTCCAAGCCGATCGCTGCGAAATTTATACCGACGTTCCCGGGATTTTAACCGCCGACCCGCGCTTGGTTCCCGACGCCCAGTTGATGGAAGAGATCACCTGCGACGAAATGCTCGAACTCGCCAGCTTGGGCGCCAAGGTTCTGCACCCGCGCGCGGTGGAAATTGCCCGCAATTACGGGGTGATGTTGGTGGTGCGCTCCAGTTGGACCGACGATCCGGGGACGCGGGTGGTCTCGGGACTTCCCCAAAGCCGTCCGTTACAAGGTTTAGAACTGGTTCATCCGGTCGATGGGGTCGAATTTGACAGCGATCAGGCAAAGGTGGCGCTGTTGCGGGTTCCGGATCGTCCCGGGGTCGCCGCCAGTTTGTTCGGCGAAATCGGTCGGCAAGATTTAGATGTGGATTTGATCGTGCAGTCGATTCACGAAGGTAATACGAACGATATTGCGTTTACCGTGAATCGGCGTTTTCTCAATCAAGCCCAGGCGGTGGCGGAGGCGATCGCCCCGACCTTGCGATCGCACCCGAGCGCGGCGCCGGAAGAAGCGGAAGTCTTCGTCCAAGGGGATATCGCTAAAATTAGTATCGCCGGAGCTGGGATGATCGGGCGTCCGGGGGTCGCGGCGGAGATGTTCGCCGCCCTCGCCAAAGCGGGAATTAACTTACAGATGATTTCGACCTCCGAAGTCAAAGTCAGTTGCGCGATCGACGTCAAAGATGGCGATCGCGCGATTGCCACTTTGTGCGATACTTTCGAGGTCAGTTGTTCGTCACTTCCCGCCGCCGAAACCGCCCCGGTCGCGCCGACGTTATCCACCGCCGAACTTCCCCCGGTACGTGGGGTGGCCCTCGATCGCAACCAAGCGCGACTCGCCATCCGCCACGTTCCGGACCGTCCCGGGATGGCGGCGAAACTGTTCGGACTGCTCGCCGAGAAAAATATCAGCGTCGATACGATCATCCAGTCCCAACGCTGTCGCATCGTCAACGGTATTCCGACCCGCGATATTGCCTTTACGGTTAATGAGAATGACGCTAAGGATGCCCGGGAAACCTTGACCCCGCTCGTTCGCGAACTCGGCTGCGGTGAAATCGTCGTAGACGAGGCGATCGCCAAAGTCAGCGTCGTCGGTTCGGGAATGGAACACCATCCCGGGGTTGCGGCGCGGATGTTCGAGGCACTTTCGGCCCATCAGATCAACATTCAAATGATTACGACTTCGGAAATTAAAATTAGCTGCGTTATCGATCGCGACCTCGGCCCCCAAGCCTTGCAAGTCGTCCACGCTGCTTTTAATTTGGCCGGGTCGCAAAAGGTTGAAGTTCCGGCGTAAGGATCGAATCGCGGATCGATAAATTGTTGGCAGCGATCGCCACTATTTCTCTTTGGCGGGCATTTTGCCCGCCTTCTCTTTGGCGGGCGATCGCGTCTCGAACAGCGCGGAAAAGGTGGCCGAATTTTGTAAATTTATATCAAAAAATATTAAGTTTAAAGGGGTTTTGAGGCGATCGCGAGGGGCGATCGCGAGGGGAAAAACCCTATTTTTAGACGGGGCGATCGCCGTTTTTCCCTTGAATCGTTAAAATAACCACCAAAAATCGCTGCTTCAAGTCAATCCTAAAAATTGACCGATCTCCGAGTTCGTGTTATAAACTCAGACAAATAGGGCTTTTAACAAATCAAAAAAATTGCCTGCATTCTTGTCAGCAGGCCAAGCATAATTTCAGGAAAGCTACATTGCGATCGCAAAACAACGACAGTGGGCCATTATTGGCGTGATTTGAGTCAGTTTCAAAAAATGTCTCGAAGATTGTACGTACAGCATTTTCCTCTGCTATGCAAGACATTTAGATCCCCCTAAATCCCCCTCGCCAGGTAGGGGTTTGGTTACCAAACCCCTACTTTACTCGTTCCCCCCGAAATCCCCCCAACCCCCCTTTCAAAGGGGGGCGAAGGGGGGATAGGGGGATCGGCACTGTCCCTCATCAGACGCCCGAGTGCTGTATTGGCAATAATTGTCATCACAATTAATTGAATTCTTGTTAAAAATCCAGTCTGGGTAACGGGATTGAATTTCAAATAGGATCGATCGTAATGGGTAACATGAGAACCGGGCAATCGTCTTCCTGGAAGCCTCCAATTCAAGCAAAAACATCACCGCCAATCTCACCGCCAATTCCCGTTGAAAATAACCCTCAATCGGGGGAGGCGATCGGTCAAATGCCCCCCTTTGAACCCCTCGGCGCCGATTGGGCCGAACGTCATCCCTTAATGCGAAGCTTGGCGGGCGATCGCCCCAACCCGCCAGTCAACGGACATCCGCTTCCCCAAGCCAAACTCTCCGTCGGCGAAGCGGGCGATCGCTACGAACAACAAGCGGATCGCGTCGCCCGTCAAGTCGTCAGTCGCCTTAACGCCCCAACACCGTCAGTTCAAACTCAGAGTCAATTTGCGATCGCCCCGGCGCCAGAAATTACCGTCATGCGAACCGGGACGGAGAACGTCAATTCGCCAGATCTCAGCGCCAATGTCGAGCAAAATATTCAAAATTCTCGAGGAACTGGTAACCGTTTAGAAGAAGGGATCCGCGAACCGATGGAACGGGAATTTAACGCCGATTTTGGGGGCGTAAAAATTCACGCCGATGGTAACTCCGATCGCCTCAATCGTTCCCTCAACGCCCGCGCCTTTACCACCGGACAAGACATTTATTTTAAACAAGGGGAATACAACCCCAGTAATCCCCAAGGACAAGAATTGCTCGCCCACGAATTAACCCACGTCGTCCAACAAAACGGCAGCCAAGTGAGGCGATCGCCCCAAATTCAAAACACCTCAACCCCCCTCATTCAAACCAAACCCGCCCTCATTCACCATCGCAAAGGACCGGAAAAACAAGATTACGCCCGAATTTATCAAAAACAGGCCAAAGGCTTTCGCGCGATCGGTCGGCTGGACAACGACACCCAAATAGAAATTGGCGACGAAACCGAACTTTATTACAACGAAGTTTACGTCAAAATTAACGATCCACAATATGAGGGTCAGTGGATCAAAAATAGCAACTTATACTACCTCCATCCCGCCGACAGTGGGGACGAAGCGACTACCGACGCCGATCTCGTTTACCGCCAATTGTTGCTGCTCAACCAAGCCTGGAATGATTGGAAAGCGGCCATGCAAAACAGCTTATCCGCCGAATCCGTCAAGCAGCTCGTCCAAGAAGACTTAGGGGTTACTAAACTCAAAAAAATCCCCAAAAAACAGAGAACTGCCGAAATTCAGAAAATCATTAAATACGTCCGCAGCGCCAAGAAAGAAACTCCAGTTATAGAAAAAGAAGCTTACAAAAAATACAAACAACTTCAAAAAGAAACCGCCACGCTTTTACTGGAAGTCCAAAGTAGCGATGATTTCGATGACGCACAAGTGGCGATCGTTCAAGACGCTTACCAACAAGTCATCGAATTACCGGAAGTTGCCGATCGCGCGATCCGGCTTCGAGAATTTGTCCCGGTCAAATCCGGCGCCGCCAAAGCAATTTCCGACGCCCTAGAAAAGCGGACGGCACTGCTCGCTGGAACCGTTTCTTCTGCGGAATTGCAATTAGAATTTGGTCTGAGTTTGGGGCTTCCTATTGTAAAAATAGAACCGACCCTCACCATCGGCGGCAAATTATGGGTCGCCCAAGACCGCAAATTCCGCGCTAAAACCTCCGTTAATTTTAACGTCGCTTTTAAAGTTTCTGCCTTAAATAAAGAAGCGTTTAAACTTGCTGGAGATATCTTTGGAGCCGATATCGACGTTTACGACAATCCCCAACAGTGGATTGATGCCAAAGCCGATAAAATTGCCCGTTTTTATGTCAAATTAAAACATTTAGCCGCTTCGGCAATGAGCGATCCTACCCTTTATAATGAAACTGCCGAAGAGTTTGGTTTAGCCGAACAAGGACAGGATATCGCCAGCCCACCCGGACCGCGACCGAATGTTAAAGTCATCGGCGGTGGTGCCGCCGTTAGCGGCAGTGTTCCCAGCGTCGTCAGTGCGGGCATTAGCGGCACGAAACAAGCGTTGCACTCGCGCAAACCCCCGAAGGCTAAAGGCTATGAAGGGAAAGTTTTAAAAGGCAAACAAGTTATTTTTAAAGGAACCTTAGCCACCCCTGCATTTAACGGGTCGGTTACTGCAACTTGGACGACAAATCACCTCAATCCGCTTAATGACGGCAGCACAATTGACGTTCAAATTGATGGGTTTCCAGTGGAAGCGGTCGGCAGTCCACAGGGAAGTTTTCAAGCACAAATTTCGACCTTTTTATTCAAAGATGGCGATCCTTCTGTGTCATTTGAAGGACTCTTAACCAGTGGCGATTACGAAAGTGCTACGGAAGGAATTACCAGTGCAGTGAACAGTTGGGCCGATAATTTAGGGAAGAGTGCCGCACAAGCGTTATCCACCAAGATTGGAGTGAAACGCAAAGCCGGACTGGAATTGCGCTGGCAGAAACCCCCTGAATTTAGCAGCTACAAACTGCAATATCTCAAAACTTTCAAAATGGAACAGCTTTCGGTCAGTCAAACTGTGCCGACGGGAACGCCGGGAGTCGATATTAAGTTTGGCATGAAAGCGAAGCGTTACGATGCGAGTAGTGAATTTATTTTTGCTAACGGGTTGCCCTATTTAATGCAAACGTATGGCGGTTTAAAAGCTTGGGGAAAACAGAAGCAAAAATGGGAAGAGTATAAAAAACAACACGATCTCGATCTGAAAGGAATTTTCAAGCATATTCGGGAAGTCAGTGCGGAAAAATCTGATGATGAAGTTATTGCCGAACTGCTGCCCAACATGACGAATCCGAATCCTTTTCTGGATGCGGTTAAAGGGGGTGATTCGACTCAGGCGATCGCGGAAATGGAAAAAATGTTTGATGCCTCGATCGCGCAGAAAGTCGAAAAGCAAAAAGAACAGTGGGAAGTGGACGATCCCGAAGCCGCCAACGCCGCAGCATCTCAAGAAGCGAACGCCAGTCCAGAAACGGAACAAGAACAGGATAAAGCTGAAGCAGAAAACGAACAACAAGCTTTAGAAAACGAACAATTAATTCAAACTTTATTAGACGATCCCAGAACGTTTGAAGCTTACGAAAAAGACCTGTTACTCCCGGGAAGTAGTGGCGGTAAATGGGCCGATTATTATGAAATTGCTGCGGTGGCTAAAGGACTCGGGGCAAGGCTACAAATGCATCAATTAAACGGTAAAACTACCCAGCCGTTAAGTGCTTATGGAGATGGCGAACCGACGTACCATTTACTGGTTGAAGGAAACTTACATTATGCCGCTTTGATCGAGTCACAACAAGGAACGATCGCGATCGGTAATGAGTCTTACAAACGGGTACCCATTCCACCGGATGGGGATTGTTTTTATGCTTCTGTGGCAACAGCTTCGTGGGAAGACATCGCAGGTTTGCGTCAATTAGCGTTACAAAATATGAGTGCGGGCGATCGCAAAGCTTCGATAACCTCTGCGCTGCGATTGCTCGCTTTAGGGGATAGTACGGGAATTGGGGTGAATTTAAAAACGTTCTACGAAGGGTTTTTTGAAGTTTAGAATTGTGGAAATTTCATACAATAAGAGATCGTTAATACGGGGCTAATACGGAGCGATCGCCAAATCTGCCAAAGTAACGGTGAAGTTTTTCCGTTCTCCGGTTGCGACAAAAGTCACCAGCGTTTCGCAGGCGATCGCCACCGTTAGAGTGACTAAATTGCGTGCTAGCGGATAGTCACAAATATCGTCGTGAGTTGGAGAAGGAACGCGATAATTTTCATTCCAAATAATTTCGGCATAGTCACTAGCCATCCCAATATGTAACCCGGGAATATTGGTGCGATCGCAGTAATCTTTGACCGCTTGACGGGCGATACTATTGTCAAAGGTATCGACAATTACACGGGTTTTTGAATCGATTAAATCGCCACTATTTTCTGAAGTTAATTCCTTCGTTTTGGCATTAATTTTAATGCCGATCGCCCGATACAAGCTGTTGGCGAGAATCTTGGCTTTAAAAGCACCGATATCGGAACGGTAATAGGGTTGAGTGGATAAATTGCGCTCTTCCACGCGATCGCGATCGATCGTTGAAAGCTGCAAAAATCCCATACGCGCCAAACTTTCAGTTAAATTCGCGCCCAAAGCCCCCGCGCCGCAAACCGTCACCGGAAACGATCGCATTCTTGCCATTATTTCCGGCGTTCTGTACAGTTGTTCGTGAAAGAAAATAGACATGATTCGCTGATTTTAACAGGTTTAGTACGAGGCGATCGCTGGTTTGATTAACGCTGATTAACGGCCCATTTCCTAGCCTCAATTCCGATATTCGATGACGCCGACGAGGGAATGCAAATCAAAATCGCGATCGCGTCCACTCAAGCAAATCCCCGAACTGACCACGGTGAGGTCACTTTTGGCGATCGCGCTGGTGTGGCGTTCGCCGTCACCCGTCAGCCACTCCACGGTCCAAAAGTCCTCGTGGCGATCCTCAAACCGAATTAATTCGCCGCCACCGACGCGCAAAGCTTCGCGCAAACGCCCTTCGTCGCGCCGTCGCTGCCAGTGTTCGTCAAATTCGGGGGTTTTTTGGGTCACGAGGTCGTAAACCGTCCGCATTTCCGGTGTCATCCCCTTAAATTTGAGATTTTTTGGGGCGGTCAATTGGGTTAAATTTCCTCGCAATGTCTCACAAAAGATCGGATCGGCGCGGCGATCGATCGCCTCAAACCAGAAGCGTGTCCCATCCCAACGGGCGACAATCGTTTCAAAGCGATCGCCTTCCTCTACTAAATATACAGGAACGGGTTTCGCACTGCCGATCCGTTGGCGCGCATCGGACTCGTTCGCCGGATACGCCAACCAAGTTCGCCGCGTCAGGGGGTAGGCTAAATACAGGCGCATCGGCGCGAGGCGATCGAGATAAGCGTCAATTTGGAATAAATCAGCCGTTTCAACGAGTTCGGCTTCTTTCTCATTTTTGGCTTTAAAAATGCCCCATCCTTCAAAATTGGACGGTTGAATCAGAAAAGAATAAACGATTCCTGAAACGCGAGTGCAAACCCGTCCCCCACTGACACAAGGGGCGAGAAATTCGGTCTGTTGCAGTTGATTTTCTGCGGCAGCGAGTTGGTTAATTAATTTACGGATATCTGTCATTTTTAGCAACGTTATCTGATTTTAGTTTGATTTAAGCTGTGGAGCATTTAAAAGGTTGGCTTGAGAGCTAGTAAGATGCTCCCACTCCCCGCAGGCTGAAATTTCTTCCCTATTTAAATGTCGAACAAGTTATTTAACAAGTTATTTAACAATTTGTTTAACAACTTATTTGATTTTCCGATAGGCAAAATGGGTTTCGACCTTTTTTAAAAGTGGGTCGATCGTTCGAGTTTGAATTTGATGGGGTGGATTCCACTCCATCCAGATAAAATCGTCGTGTTCGCAGGGTTTAATTTGGATGGTTTTTTGGAGCCAACCTAGAAATATAATCAGTGTTTTCTCAACGGTCTGTCCTCCATGTCTTTTATAGTTTTTTACTTGATAAACTTCATGAAAACGAAAGGTCGGATCCAGGGCGATCGCCTCGGCGGGAATGGCGGTTTCTTCGTAGAGTTCGCGTAAGGCACAAGTTAATTCATCTTCTCCCGGTTCGAGATGACCTTTTGGTAAGTCGTAACGATTCGGCTTGACCATTAATAAAAAACTGGTTTGTGGTAGGTTTTGCATAACTAAAACACCGCACGATTTCACTTTAAGCATTCTCAATTTATCCCCATTGAGGATGATTTTAAAACCCAAGAAAATAACCAAAGTTAAGGCAATTGGCTCAAGTAGATCGGCGGAACGGCATCGACGAGCCAAACCCCGTTTTCGGAACGATAAAACTGATAAAAATCACGATACATTTGGGCGCTATCAATGCTAAAAATAACGGGTTTTCCATGTCTCATTCCTACTTGGCGAGCCGTTTCGCGATCGCCGGACAAGTGAACGTGATGGCGTGACATTTTGAGCAAGCCTTTTTCTAAAATAGAGGCGACGAAGCGATCGGCTGTTCCGTGATAAAGAAGATCGGGAGGAATGTGCGGAGTGAGTTGCAAGTCGATCGCGATGCTATGTCCTTGATTGGCACGAATTTTTTCCCAGATTCATCGAATAAAAACCGTTGTTTATTGTTATTTTTAACAACAATTTCTAATTCTTCGCGAGTTATCAAAAACCCATGTTTCTCGGCGAGGCTTAAAAGCTCTTCAATGTCAACCCAGCCCTCGAGTTGTATCGATAAACCAATTTTTTCGGGTTTGTGTCGCAAATGATAGCTGAGATATTTGCTAATTTGAGTTACACGAGAACTGTCCATCGATCGATTGAGATTCCTAGAGTGACAAAAGAGGGATAAACCGCTATGTTAATCCCTCTTGCCGATCGCAAACAATGCCCTCAGATCGATGGATCTGGGGCATTATTTCTTGAATAAATTTTAACGAGCCGAACTGGAGACTGGGAAAGATTGCCTTATTGGACAATTCCGGTACATAGAGGACAGGTGCATCCGGAACGGGCGTTAAAGCGGTGTTCGGCGCGATCTCCGGGGCGAAAATTGGGGGCGTTGACGTGGGTGCGATCGCCCCAAACTCCAGCCAGATCGCCGCTTACTTGCGATAAATCGATCGGGGAGTGGGAAACGGGAGTCGCCGTGGGGACGGAAGGCGCGGCGAAGGCGACCAGGGGTTTGAACAAAGCGACAATCGCGCCGATCGCGATCGCGATCGCCACGGCGAGTGGGTGGGAAAGTTTGAAAAGTTTCATACTCGTAGAAAAAAATAGACGAACGTCCTTAAATTGTTTGAAGAAAACCAATAAAAAGGGTTCCTTAAAAGTTTAACACTATTATCGCGATCGCCTAGGGCCGTCGGTTCTCGCGATCTTTTAGTGAGAATGGTAGTGGTGACCGCGATCGTGGGTTTGGATCTGTTCTGAAAGCCAGCGAGCAAACTCTTTTTCTAAGGTAAAGGCTTCTTGTTCTAATTTATTGTCTCGATAGTTTTCATTCGCTTTTTTATATTCTTTAAAATATTCATATCCAAATTTTCCTAAACTGCCGAGTTGTTCGTATTGCTGGCAGTGGGTCAGTTCGTGAGCCAGGAGAACAATTTGCTGTAAATCGCCCGGTTGGTAGGGTTGTTTGATATAAATTTTATTGCCGTAAACTTGCGCGTTTGACTGACCGACATTAATTTTAAAACTGGCAGCGACCCAATCTTCCATCAGGGTCGCATCGTAAACCACTTCCACGCGATCGACGAGATCGCCAAAGTAGGGTCTCAAGAATTGTTTTTGCGTTTCGTCAAGGGGTTGGGGGCGGGTATTGTTGGATTCGATCACTTGCGCCGCCGCTTGATAGGCGATCGCGCCCATTTGTCCCCACGCTTTTTCTAACAAGGGTTTGGGCATTTTACCCCGACAGAGTTGCCCGCCGACGGTTGCGGAAGGGGGACAGGAAGAGACGCGGGGCCGAACGTCACGATGATAGAAGGTGACGCTGAAGATCGTCAGCCCGAGAAATGCACCAAAAAGTTTAATGGGATGGGAGGTTTGCATGACCTCAAAGATTACTTAATCGTCTCTATTTATAGTTTTTCTTCCCTTGATGTAATGCCCCCGGACAAAAAGAGTTTTGAATCAATCCAAAAGCAATTAAATCCGAAAAATCACCTAGAGCGATCGCTTTTAAAGCTTCTTCAAAAAGCAAAATAAATTCAAAAAGATAGGTGATTTATTTTCTTAAAAATTGTTCCCACGCATCGATAGAAAATCCATCGACGCGAGAGAAACAACCTTTGAAATGAATCCGAGAATTGGGCTGACACGAACCAACTCTCATGGTATTACAACCCTCTTGTTGCTGAGAGTTTTTTCTCTTTGAGTTGAATTCACTCAAAAATCCTGGACTCAGAGCGATCGCCTCGGTCCCTACCCTTCCCTTGGATAGCAGCTACCGAGGGCGTCTGCGTCGCGCTTCGTCGCTATTTTCGATATCGCGGCGAATGTCGCGCAAACTTCTCCCTCGGGCCAGGGCTTTTTGATACGTTCTCAGCCCGCTACGATCGGCGTTGCGACCCAAAACTTCTCGATAAATGCGGTTGATGGCCCGTTCGGCTTCGTCGCTGTAGGCGATATCTTCGCGAACTTTTTCTAAATCCCAACCGCGCGCTAAGGCGCGTTGGTAGGTATCCATTCCCCGGCGGTCCGGTTCGCGGTCGAGCACGTCTTCATAAATTTCTTCGATCGCGTCTTCGGCGTCGCGACTGTAGGCGATATCTTCCCGAACGCGATCGAGACTCCAACCGCGTTCGAGGGCTTCGACATAATCGCGAGTGACGCGCAAACTGGGACGGCGATCGAGCATTTCGCGATAAAGGCGGCTGACTTGTTCCTCCCAACGTCGTTGTTGGCTTTCTTGCGCTTGCAGGTAGGCGCGCTGACTCGCCCGGGAACGGGAGACGACCTCGTAAATTTCGTCCGCCGCGCGATCGCATTCGGACAGGGCCGGATTGGTGAGGGCGGCGGTTCTGCCGTAAGCGCGCACGCACTCCTCTTCGAGTTGCTCGAAAAAGGCCAAATCGCAGCGATCTTTATCGTTTCCTGCCTGGTTGTAGCAATCGTCAAGTTCGCTACAAGCGCGAACGAAGCGGGCGGCGCGATCGGAATGACTCGACGGCGCGCGGTAGAGATCGGGTAAGTTCAAGCTCGCCGTCCAACTGCCTCGGGCTTCACAGCTTTGCCCTGCGGAGGCGGGTTCGGGGACGGCCACGGTGAGGGCGGACGCGATCGCGATCGCCGAGACCAAACTCAATCGGGTCCATATCTTGACTGACTTCATCGATATTCTCTCCAATCACGACGGTCAGCGAGAGAATCCAAGCTCGCGTTTCAGGCCACACCCCACCCTCGCGATCGCCCGATCCCAGAGCCATCCCCCATCAATTTTCCCCAAGATTGATGACTTTCGCTGACAAACAGTTGTTCCGCCTTTGTTTCAGACGGTTCCTCAATCTCTTTGCACGGTTCGGGGCAGGCGATCGGTAAAGAACGCAAAATTTTTTGTGGGCAGAGTTTTAAGCTGACCGATCGATGTTTTCCTAACTCATTTCTCCGGTTAATTCTACCAAGAAGAGGTCGTCTTTCTAACCCCTCTTAAACAGACCTTAAACAGAGCTTAGCCGCGATTGCCTCGGAAGACCCACGACGACCCGTGTGCTACTCCCCCCTTCCCTTTCCCGACTCCCCACCCTCAGCCGCTCCCCATCAGGGACATTTCCCCTTTTTTCCATCGGGCAGAAGCGCGTTACACAGATTCGCTCCCGTCAAATTAATATCCTCGACAATGGCATCGGTGAGAATGGCATTCGTCAAACTCGCTCCCGTCAAGTTCGTGCGCGTCAAATTCGCTTCTTTTAAATTCGCTCCATTCAAATTCGCCCCGCTTAAATCGGCATCGCTCAAATCAGCCCGTTCTAAATCGGCTTTTTCTAAAAACGCCCCTTGTAAACTGGTATTGCTCAAATTGGCATCGCGCAAGCTGACCCCTTGCATCAGCGCCCCGCGCAACATCGCCCCGCGTAAATTCGCTTGTCTGAGACTGGCACTGTTGAGATTGGTGCCGTTGAGATTGGCTTTCGTAAAATTGACGCCGACCAACTCCGCCCCAGTTAAATTAGTGCCGACTAACTGAGCTTTGGTCAGGTTCGCCCCTTCCATGTAGATGCGGGCTAAATCCGTGCCACTGAGGTTCGCTTCCTCTAAATTGGCATTGCCCAAATCGATCAAAAATAAGTTAGCGCCGAGCAGTTGGGCGCCGATCAAACTGGCTCCACTCAAATTGGTTCCGGTCAGATTGGCCCCGGTCAGATCCGATCGCTCCAAATTAGCATCGCTCAGATTCGATCCGGTTAAATCGGCAGCTCTCAAGTCAGTTTCCCTCAAATTGGCGGCAGACAGGTTCGTACTGCTGATGTCCGCTCCAATTAAATTAGCGCGGCTGAGATTGACTCCGATCAGGTCGCAGGCTTGACATTGATTGAGATCGAGTAAGCGTTGGAGATCGGCGGGGTTTTGGGCGTCGGCGACGGATCGTAACCCCAGACTGGCGGCGAGGGTCCAAACGGCGATCGCCGCCCTCCGACGGAGAACCCGACTCGACGAAGGGATAAATGTTTTCACGGAGAGAAGATCTTGGATCTGCATGACGAGGGCAACCTATGGAGTCCCGTAGTGCATCATAGCTTCACTTTTATGGACTTCCGCACCCTTGAGGTCCGATTTCCCTCGGAATTCCAGGATTTCCGGTCACATTGCTTTTTGGTGCGATCGCCCCGCCAGGGCCATCCCTTGAGTTTTGAGATCCACGACCTGTTTGGGCAAGTAAACCCGAAAACACGACCCTTTACCCAGTTCGCTCTCGAGGCTAATATATCCACCCATTAACTGGCAAAAATGACGGCCAATGGCCAAACCTAGCCCCGTTCCGCCATATTTGCGCGTGGTCGAGACATCCGCTTGCACGAACGGCTCGAAAATGCGATCGATCTGCTCCTCACTCATGCCAATGCCCGTATCGGCGACCTCGAACACGATCGCCCCCGCCCCATCCACCCGAGCGACCCCTCCCCAAGCGCGATTCTGCTTCGCAGACGCTTCGCGAACGCCCTCCCACTGAGCGACCCGATAAATGCGCAGAGCAATACGACCCGATTCGGTAAATTTGGCCGCATTACTAATCAGGTTGAGTAAAATTTGCTGCACTTTGGTCAAATCGGCGTGCATCGTCCCTACATTGCGATCGCATTCCACCTCGAATACATTTCCATTTTTCTCGATTAACGGTTGCGTTGAGGTGACGACGACATCCACTAAGCTAGCAATATCGAAGGTTTCGAGATACAGACCCATTTGACCCGCTTCGATTTTAGAAATATCGAGGATATCGTTAATTAAATTCAGTAAATGCTTGCCAGATTTGCGGATTTTATCCAAATCGGGAATAAAATCTTCATACCCCAAGTCCTCGGCTTCTTCTTCGAGAATTTCACTATAACCGACGATCGCGTTGAGGGGCGTTCGCAATTCGTGACTCATATTCGCTAAAAAGGTACTTTTAGCGCGATTGGCCGCTTCGGCCCGCTCTTTGGCGGTGCGCAAAGCTTCGAGAACTTTGAGGCGTTTGCTGCTTTCTTCTTGCAAGAGATTGGCCGCCCGGGTCAGTTCGGCAGTGCGTTCTTCGACTCGTTTTTCTAACTCGTTGTGAGCTTTTTGCAAGGCGATTTCTGCCCGTTTGCGATCGCTGATATCGGTTGAAATGCTACAGACGGCATAAGGATAGCCGGATTCGTCGTAAAGGGGGAATTTATGAGAAATATAGGTATGTTCCCCGTCCACGTGGGCGATCGCTTCTTCTAATTCCAAAGGAACGCCCAATTGTAAAACTTGACGCTCCCGTTCCCAAATGGTTTGGGCTTGTTGGCGAGGAAATAAATCGAAATCGGTTTTTCCTAAAATGTCCTGGCGCGCTCGCTCTAATAGAGTTTCGTAACGACGGTTGATTAATAAGTAACGACCTTGCAAATCTTTCAGATAGATCGTGGCGTTGGAATTGTCCAGAATCGCCTGCAAGCGGGCTTCACTTTCCCGTAACGCCGCTTCCGCTTGCTTGCGTTCGCTAATATCTTCGACCATCGCCAAACCGTAGGCAATGCTGCCGTCGGGATCGCGCAATCCCGTATAAGTCACCCGCGCCCAGCGAATTCTACCATTGCGCTCGACGAGTCGTTTTTCAATTTCATAACTTTCGATTTCCCCGGCCATCACCCGCTCGATATACGGTCTTTCTTTCTCTCGATCTTCTACATGAGTGAGGTCTTCTAGGGTGAGCTGGCTAAATTCCGAAGGGTTGTAACCGAGGAGACGGCGAAATGTGCGATTTACATGAGAGATTTGGGCGCGATCGCCTTCGCACAACACCATCGAGATCGGACAGTCATTAAAAATGCGGCGAAACCGCTCTTCACTCTCGCGCAAGGCGCGTTCCGCCTGTTTGCGATCGCTGATATCCCGGACGATCGCCTGCAACACCTTGCGTCCGCCGACTTCCATCGTCGTCAGCGACACTTCTGCCGGAAATTGAGACCCGTCCACCCGTTGGTGCAGCCACTCAAACGAACAACTCCCCATCTCCAACGCCATCTCGATATATTCCCGCGCCAAACTCAGCGAGTCCCGTCCGTTCGGTTGCATCGGCGGCGAAAACTCGCTCGGATGTTTCCCGCAAAAGCGATCGAGGGATTCGCAACCGAACAGTTTCAAGGTGGCCCGGTTGCAGTCGAAAAAAGAATCTTGATCGAGCAACATCACCGCATCTCGGGTAGCTTCGTAGAGTTGGCGAAATTTCCGCTCCGATAACTGGACGCATTCGAGATAGCGCGTTTCGACGGCGGGGAGTAAGGAGGCGTCTTCAACCGGACGCACCACGGCGTATAGGTTCCCTTCTTCCGATCGCGCGAACCGCCAGACTAAGCGCAAGTAATGTCCGTGTTTGTGGCGGTAGCGGATCTCGAAAAATCCCGGCGATCGCCCTTTTTGACGGCGGGTGATTTGAGCAATTTGTTCGAGGGTATCGGCAATATCGTCCGGGTGAACCCAGTCTAGCCAACGGTGCGATCGCAACTCCGACTCAGTCCATCCCAAGGTCTTCTCCCACGCCGGATTGACTTGTTGAAAATATCCTCGGGTATCGATAATTCCAAACAAATCCGGCGAAAGATTAAAAAAGACTTTATATTCTAAATTTTCCATTGCCAATGTTGCCCTGGTTTTAAATCAGTTTATTCGTTACTTTTTCGCTTCAACTCCACTGCAGATACGACCCTTGTTTGATTTTGGATTTGAACCCTTCGATGAAAGCGTCGAGATAATAAAGTCTAGATTGTAGAGTTCCGATTGCAATACTTGAGGTGACCCACGTCACAAAAGGCGATCGCGAAGTCCCAAGCAGGCGCGATCGCCCTTTCCCGAACACCAAGGCTTTTCTCTCCCCGAAAATTCACTCGATCCGCCTTCTTGTCCGTCCTCACTCCCCTTAACGCGCTCCGTCGATCCTTCCATTCATCCCGCCAACCCCAACCGAATCCCCCACGTCCTCGGTCCGTCGCCATCCACAATTCGGTCAGGAAATCCTTACCATACTCCTGAAGCGATCCAACTCGATCTTATACTCCGTCGGGCGATCGTGGTTCCGATCCGCTCAAAATCCCCCCATTCGAGATTTTGAACCCATTCGCCTAAGAGTTGAGCTCGATTCACGCGCCACTTGAACCCGGCCAATTACTCCGAACGGTCAAACGCCGGATGGGTTCCGCACGGGTGACGACCGAGTTCGATTATTTTCGATCGGAAGAATGCTTGCTTAAATTTCCCCATCAATTCTCAAACTTAAAGGACGTTCGTCTGTAAAGAAGAACGTCCTCAGTTGGCAATGTATCGGTCAATGAATCGATCGAATCGATGACAGTTTATGGGGTTGGAAACTGACAAGATTCGGACGCGAATTCAACTTTTCTCGAATCCTAGGGATTAGCTCATCGTCGAATGGGAGCGATCGTAGGATTCGCGGAAACTCGGATTCGGTTTACCTTGAATGTTGCTCCAATAATCGGTCGGATCGACTCCGACTTCTTCGGCACTTCGGCTTAACATTGATTGCTGCCGATTTTTGATCGTGTGGTGGTGGCGCATCATTAAAGCTCGGGCGCGATCTTGCATAGACATTTTCCCATTCTCCTGTTTTCAAATCATTTCAATAGTTAACGGTCTCAAGGCTTTAGCTCATCGTCGAACGGGAGCGATCGTAAGAGGTTTCAAATTCAGAAAGGGGTTTCCCTTGAATGGTCGTCCAATATTCTCCGGGATCGATACCAACTTCTTCGGCACTGCGGCACAACATCGATTGCTGTCGATTTTTAATCATGTGATGGTGACGCATCATTAAAGCTCGGGCGCGATCTTGCAAAGACATTTTTTGATTCTCCTGATGTTATTGATGTTTTTTGGTGGTTTTTTTTGGCTCTGTAATCACTATACAATAGAATTCTGTAAAAAATGATACAGAAACGTCAATCTTAACAAAAATTCATTATTTAGGGGGACATTAGTTGAAATGCATATCTGGCAAGCATTTGAGGGAGATCTCAGATCTTCGAGAACGCTCCAGTTTTGAAGGAAGGGCAGCGATCGCCCGGGGATCGCTAGGTCGTGGGGGGGCGCTCCGGGCGATCGCGCAGTCCTTCGCCGTCGGTCTGGATGGGGTATTTGTTCACTTTTTAATTGCCATTAATAGACCCGATCCCCAGAGAAATTTGAGAGAGTTTGAAGGGTCGGGATCGGGGTTTTCGGTGGTTCGATCGCGACCTATTCCTGATACCAACTGCTTTTAGTTTGAAGTAGTTTCAGGCGCCAACCATCGCCGAACATTTGCGGTCGAGGGGGCCGTCACGGGCGATCGCCGGACCGTTTCTCCAGGGATTCATTTGTCACGAAACGATCGCCTATCCGCCAAAAAACGCCAAAAAAATAGACTTCCCCAAGTCCTGGAGAAGCCAAGCCGAGCCAAAATCGAACGGCAGTTCCCGGCGATCGCACCGGGAGATCGTTTAAAGAGGGCGGTAAACTCGATAATTGATATTCGGGAAAATATTATCGATCGCCTCGACTTTTTCCAGCCATCCCGAATCGACCTTGCCCTGATTGAGATCGTCGTAAATTTTATTGAGGCGCATCAAATGCGATCGGGTCCGGCGCACCGCATAAGGCACCATCGTTCCCGTCCGCATAATAAACGCCCAGTCCGACGACTGCGCCAGCAACAATTCCCGCGCCGCCTGATTGAGCGCGCGTAACTCCAACTCGTCCGCAGGTTCGCGGTAACTCAGCTCGATCGCCCGTTCCGCCGCCTTGTGCAAATGCGGGTAAATCCAGGCATTCGTTTCGTTGAGCCAATACTCGTGGAACCCCTTGTAACCCCAACTCGACTGCGACGGACGGCACACTTGCTGGGTCGGTTCCGCGCGCAAATAATCCGCCAAATGGGTCATGTCGTAAGTATTTTGGTCGTACCACGACTTGCGGAACAAATAATCGATAAACCACGGGCCCTCATACCACCAGTGACCGAACAACTCCGCATCGTAAGGCGAGACAATAATCGGCGGACGCTGCATGATCCCGTGGAGGTGTTCCACCTGGCGTTCGCGGTTGAACATAAAATTCCCCGCGTGTTCCGTCGTCTTTTCCCGGGCCCAGTAGGGATCGTAAAGCGCCTTATCTCCCAAACCCAAACCGCGCCCGGTAATCTTGTGGTATTTAATTCCCGTATTTTTACGCTGTCCGTTGGGCATGATGTACGGTTTGATATATTCGTACTCCGCTTCCCAACCTAAATCTTTGTAAAACTCCCGATATTCCGGCGCGCCGGGATATCCGACTTCCGAAGACCACACCTGTTGGGACGATTCGTGATCCCGTCCGAAGGCGGCGACCCCGCACTCGGTAAAGATCGGGGCGTAAGTCCCAAACCGAGGACGGGGACGGGCGTACAGAATCCCATGTCCGTCGGTGAGGAAATATCGCAACCCTGCGTCGGCGAGCATCCGCTCGACTCCTTCGTAGTAGGCGCATTCCGGCAACCAAATCCCTTTTGGCGGACGCCCGAAATTCTCCTCGTAATGTTCGCAGGCGACCTGGATTTGCGCCCAAACCGCTTGCGGATACATTTTCATCAACGGTAAGTAGCCGTGGGTGGCCCCGCAGGTGATGATTTCGAGATTATTCGTATCTTGGAATTGTTTGAACGCGGTGACCAAATCGCGATCGTAACGCTCCCACAGTTCGCGGGCCGCATTGAATTCTGCCGCGTAATGTTCGGCTAAATAACGGATGTGACCGTTATGTGCGTTATGTTCGATTTCTAATTCGGTCAGTTCTTCCAGTTTGGCCAGATGTTCGTCGTAACGATCTTGCAGGAGTGGATCGCGCAGCATCGACACCAACGGCGGTGTCATGCTCATGGTGATTTTGAAATCGATCCCATCTTGCTTTAAACCTTCAAAGACTCGCAATAATGGGATGTAGGTTTCAGTAATCGCTTCGTAAAGCCATTCTTCTTCAAGAACGTAGTCACTTTCGGGGTGTCTGACGAAAGGAAGATGGGCGTGGAGAACTAGAGCAACGTAGCCAATAGCCATAGTGTATTGTTTTGGAGTGAGCGATAAAACTGACGCGGGTTTGGGGAAAGTTTACAGTATTTTAAGATTCTAGAATGCAACGGATTGAAACAATTTTGCCGGGGCTTCGGAGGCGATCGCCCGTTTTGTTTTGATAGTTTGCAAGACACCTACACGGCATCGATCGCGTCTTAGGGAGAAAACCCGTGAGCGGTTTTGCTCGATTGACCCTATCTTAAGCTGAAAAGCCCTCTCATCTCCCTATCTGGGGATCTTTAGGAAGTTGACCCATGCTCAAGACTAAACCCTTCATGTTTTCTTGTTTGTTAAGCGGCGCCCTGCTCGCAGGCGCCCCGGCGGCGATCGCGGAGGAAGTGCGATCGAGCGAGACCCTCGACGACCGCCGTAGCTTGCTACCGCGTGCGGAGCAACCCATCGCCCAACGCAGTCCCCGGTCTGACGTGATCTTGCGGTTGGAAGACCTCCCCGACGGCTTTCAACCGATGCCTCAGTCGGAGTTAGCGACCCTCAAGCAAGAACTGAGTCAAGACGATTTTCAGGTCGAAAACGTCTTTGCTTTTATGGAACAACAACAGTTCGAGCTGATTATGGGGATTACGACGACGATCGCCGATCCCCAAGAGCGTTCCCAATTCGATGCGGCGTTGAGCCAACCCCAACTCTTGCGCGAACTGCTCACTCAAGGTCTCGACGATACGGAAGTTCTCGACGAACGCCCCCTGACGGGATTGCAAAATATCGGCGATGTGGCGGCGGGAGTCAGTATGAAGGTCAATTTAGAAGATATTCCCGCTCGTTTGGAGATCTTGGCGTTCCGCAATGCCGATCTCGGGGCCTTCGTGTTCGTGATGTATCTCGACGGCGCCCAACCCGTCGTCCCGATCGCCGATGTGGCTCGCATCCTCGATCGCCGCGCCCGCCAGGTTGGCTCTGGCCGCCGCTAATCCGGCAAAATCTGTCTCGATGTTTGGTTTTCCCCCTCGATCGCGCTTCAAGGGGATTTTTTTTGCGTTCTCGGCTCGATACTCTCCGATCTTGGCGATCTCCTCCCCCGTCGAGGGTCATTCCACCGAGCCATAGAGGGGGTGGGCGAGATCGTTAACCAGCCGATTGAACGGATAATTCTTTTGCTTACGGCTATCGACTCCCTCGATGAAGCCACTCGCTCAACTCGTATTTTTTATTATTTTATTGTCAGTTTGAATAAAATAATAAAATATTATTTTTGAGATTTTAATTGACTTCAAATAGCAGAGATTTAATTCAATATTTCCAAAAAAATGAATCATAAAAATAATAGCTAAATGGTAAAATAGATTTGCTGCGATCGCCGATTTCCTTGATGAACGAATTTCAACGACCCATCGCTGTAGATTTATTCGCCGGAGCGGGCGGGATTAGCCTCGGCTTCGAGCAAGCGGGCTTCGACGTCCTGGCTGCAGTAGAAATCGATCCGATTCACTGCGCCACCCATGAGTACAATTTTCCGGACTGTGCGATCCTTTGTCAGAGCGTCATCGAGACGAGAGGCGAGCAAATCAGACAGGCTTCGACGATCGGCGATCGCGAAATTGACGTGGTATTTGGCGGGCCGCCCTGCCAGGGATTTTCTACAATTGGCAAACGGGCTTTAGACGACCCGCGCAATGCTCTAGTCTTTCACTTTTTACGGTTAATTGTAGAGTTACAACCGAAATATTTTGTCATGGAAAATGTCCGAGGGATGACCTTCGGAAAACATATTTCCGTGTTATTAGAAATAATCGATAAATTTAAGGCCAACGGCTATCGGATCGAGGAAAATTATCAAGTTCTCAATGCGGCGAATTATGGCGTACCGCAAAAACGAGAACGCTTGTTTTTAATCGGATCGCGCGCCGATCGCCCCTTACCGCACTATCCGGCGGCGATCGTGCGACCGCCCCAATCTAAAAGGTCTCCAACGGCTACAATGGCATCCCTGCCTGACGGGCCGACGGTCTGGGACGCGATCGGCGATCTGCCCGAAGTCGAACATTACCCCGAACTGCTCGATCGCGATTGGGCGATCGCCGAATACGGCGCCCCCAGCGAATACGCGAGCTACCTGCGCGGTCTGAGGCGCTGCCCGACCGATTACGCCTACCCGCGCCTGTTCGACCGCCAACGACTCACCGCAAGCGCGCGCAGCCAACATACGCCGGAATCGATCGCCCGCTTTGCAGCGACCCCACCGGGGGCAACCGAGCCGATCAGCCGCTTCCGCCGACTCGATCCTAACGGCACCTGCAACACCCTGCGCGCCGGAACGCCGAGCAATCGGGGCGCTTACACGTCCCCCCGTCCGATCCACCCGGTGACCCCGCGCTGCATTACCGTGCGCGAAGCGGCTCGCATCCACTCTTACCCGGACTGGTTCGGCTTCCACGCGACCAAATGGCACGGATTCCGCCAAGTAGGGAATTCGGTGCCGCCGTTGTTGGCGAAAGCTGTCGCCTCGGAGATCCGGCGGGCGCTGGCGGTGGAGGTGGAGCCGCCGCAAGGGGCGATCGCGTGCGGCGATCGCGCGTTGTTGGAATTAACGATGTCTCAAGCCGCCGAACGCTATCAGGTCGATCCGCACACGATCGAGCCGCGACTCAGACGCCCACGGCGCCCGCCCGTAGCGACAAAAGCGCCCGGTCTGGGTTAAAAGCCGCGTCCGTCGTTATCGGCAAACCAGTCTTCATCGTCTTCTTCCTCGTCTTCATCAAAGAAAAAATCGTCGTCGTCGTCGAACCACAGGGCCTCGTCGGAGAGGTCGATTTCATGCTCGTAGTAGGCGTGCGCCTCGCCGGGACATTCGAGAATGACTCGGGAATGGGTTAAATCGAGGACGTCGCGCAAGCGCGAGTGAACCGTATCGATGCGGTTGTGAATTCGCTTGTACACCACGAACCGAGGACAGATGACGATCAATTCGATCGCCTCGTCCTCGCCGGGACAGATCCACCAGTCGCAGTAACTAAACAGCGCTCTGAGGGAGCTGTCGAGTTGGTTGTAAAAGCGTTGACGGTCTTGACGGACCATCATCAGCTCCCGAGCCAAGATGATGTCTTTAGGGGTTAGCGGTTGGGGGAGGTCAGGGTTGATATTGCTCATGGCTCCAGCTCCCAGTGTCGATCTGGGTGGTCAATTTCATTATTGCAGCGATCTTTCACTCCGAACGAGGCGATCGCCGCCGGATCGGGATGCCGACGAGCATAACTATCGAGAAAAGTTTATAGTCGATCTAATTTGCTCGAAAGTAGCTCCAAGCCTTATGGGATGAGGAGATCGCTCCGATCGCAAAATTTATTTGCCATCAGAAGCCGAAAAGTCGGCAAATGTAACAGTTTGCAAAGGTATAATGAGAAGCATCTCCAAAAAACTTAAGAATATCTAAAGAATATCGAGGGCGAAACCGTCAAAATGCGAGTTGCGATCGCGGGAGCAGGCTTAGCAGGACTTTCCTGCGCGAAATATCTCACCGACCACGGTTACACCCCCATCGTCTTGGAAAGTCGAGACGTACTGGGGGGGAAGGTAGCCGCTTGGCAAGACGAAGATGGGGATTGGTACGAAACCGGGTTGCATATCTTCTTCGGTGCTTACCCCAACATGCTGCAGCTTTTTAAAGAACTCGACATCGAAGAGCGGCTGCAGTGGAAAGAACACACGATGATCTTCAACCAGCCGGACAATCCGGGAACCTATTCCCGCTTTGATTTTCCCGATCTTCCGGCCCCGTTGAACGGCATTACGGCGATTCTGCGCAACAACGACATGCTCACGTGGGCCGAAAAAATTCGGTTCGGTCTGGGCTTGATTCCGGCGATCGTCCGAGGACAAGAATATGTCGAGGAAATGGATAAATATTCTTTATCCAAGTGGATGGAGCGTCAAAACATCCCGCCCCGGATCGAGAAAGAAGTGTTTATCGCCATGTCCAAAGCCCTGAATTTCATCAATCCCGATGAAATTTCGGCCACGGTGGTGTTGACGGCGCTCAATCGCTTCCTCCAAGAGAAAAACGGCTCGAAAATGGCCTTTTTGGACGGCTCGCCCACGGAAAGGCTCTGTCAGCCCCTGGTCGATTACATCGGCGAACGCGGGGGCGAAGTTCGTTTGAACGCCCCGGTAGGCGAGTTTTTACTCGACGAGGGCGATCGCGTGAGCGGCTTTAAAATTCGCGGGGTCAACGGCGCCCCCGGCGAAACCCTGACCGCCGACATTTACGTTTCGGCGATGCCCGTCGATCCGCTCAAGTTGATGCTGCCCGAACCCTGGCGCCAGTACGAGTATTTCCAAAAACTCGACGGCTTGGAAGGGGTTCCGGTAATCAACCTCCATTTGTGGTTCGATCGCAAACTTACCGACATCGATCACCTGTTGTTCTCGCGATCGCCCCTGTTGAGCGTTTATGCTGACATGAGCAATACCTGTCGCGGCTACGAAGACCGCGATCGCTCCATGCTCGAATTAGTCCTCGCCCCCGCCCGCGAGTGGATCGGCAAATCGGACGGCGACATCGTAGACGCCACCTTGTCCGAACTCGAAAAATTATTCCCGGACCACTTCTGCGGGGACAACCCGGCGAAACTGCTCAAATACCACGTCGTCAAGACCCCTCGCTCGGTTTACAAGGCCACTCCGGGGCGCCAAGGGTGCCGCCCCTCTCAAGTGACCCCGATCGAGAATTTCTACTTGACTGGGGATTACACCATGCAACGCTATCTCGCCAGTATGGAAGGGGCCGTACTTTCTGGTAAGCTTACAGCGCAGGCGATTGTGAGCCGTCACGAGAACCGCGCCGTCTGAGCGTTAACATTTCCCCCGTTCGCGGCATGTTCCGCCTGCGAATCTCGCTCGCGAACCGTGTAGTCCGCGCTTTTATAAATCGACCCAACCCGCCTGCAATCAATGCTGCAACTGTCCGATCGCACTCGCATGAAAACACTGGCTTCCCCGGAGGACGCCTACGAGCTCTGCCGTAAAATTACTGCCAAGTATGCCCGCACCTTCTATCTGGGCACTTTATTGATGCCAGAGGTCAAAAGGCGGGCAATATGGGCTATTTACGCTTGGTGCCGTCGCACTGACGAATTGGTAGACGGTCCGCGCGCTCGTTTGACCACGCCGGAAACGTTGGATTTGTGGGAAAGTCAGTTAGAATCGATCTTCGCTGGCGACCCCCTGGAAGACCCGGATGTGGCCTTGGTCGATACCCTAGAGCATTTCGAGCTGGAGATCGAACCGTTCAGGGACATGATTGCAGGACAGCGCATGGATCTCGAACGCAGTCGCTACCAGACGTTCGAGGACCTCAAGCTCTACTGCTACCGCGTGGCGGGAACGGTGGGGTTGATGT
Organism: Oxynema mangrovii CENA135; assembly: GCF_016632315.1. Classification (NCBI taxonomy): domain Bacteria; kingdom Bacillati; phylum Cyanobacteriota; class Cyanophyceae; order Oscillatoriales; family Oscillatoriaceae; genus Oxynema; species Oxynema mangrovii. The sequence goes on from NZ_JAEOXH010000001.1 coordinate 1,257,879, forward strand.
CCCTGCCCGTGATGGGCTTCGAGAAAGCTCGCTCTAGCGCACCTTGGGAATGTTATTTACCCGAACTGCCGCCCCCGACTCAAGAGGCGATCGATTTGGGGATTGCCAACCAATTGACCAATATTTTGCGCGATGTCGGCGAGGATGCCCGTCGCGGACGGATTTATTTACCTCTGGAAGAGTTGGCCCTGTTCGATTACACCGAAGAGGATTTGATCGATGGGGTGGTGGACGATCGCTGGCAGGAGTTGATGCGCTTTCAAATTCAACGAGCGCGCAAGTATTACGCGGCGGCGGAAAAGGGGATTTTAGCCCTCAGTCACGATGCTCGTTGGCCCGTGTGGGCGGCTACGATGCTCTACAGTCAGATTCTCGACGCGATCGAGCGCAATCAGTACGATGTCTTCCGACAGCGCGCTTTTGTCCCCAATTTGAGCAAGGTGGTGTCGTTACCCGTGGCCTGGTTGCGGGCGCAAGTTCTGTAGGAGATCGCCGCGTTCGATGGCTTCCAATGTCGTTCTGTAGGTAGATGTCGCCGACGGGCAATTTTGGTATCTAGAGTTTAAACCGCCCGCTTTCGGCACGCGGTTCCCTCCGCGCGAGCCCGGGTTGAAGTAGTTTCTGAAGCGGTCGGTCGGGCGCCTGACTATCTTTTGGCGGCGCTTGGGTCTACTCTAATCTCTAGATAACTTAATAATTCGTAACTATTTTTGATTAACCTTTACAGAGTGATGTCTGACGTGAATCGAGCGATCGATTGGCCGACCCTACTAATTCAGCCCCACGACGCTGAAACGCAACAATACCTCGAAAAACTGGGGTTTCAGTCCGTGCCGCCCGTTCCCCAACTTCAATATCTCAAACTGCCGAAACAGGAGTTGGCCGATTTATTCTTAAAGCTGTCGGACGAGTTATCGGAAACAGCTCAATCCGTGTCTCGCTTTTTTATTACTCATTTATCTTTGAACTCCCCGGAGTTGTTAGTCGAGTTTTTACAAGCGCAACCGCTTAGCTGCGTGACCCATTGTGTCAGACAGGCGTGGTTTTTACGGTTGCTGGTTCGCGGCAGTATTTTTTTTGAATATCAACCGATTTTTCATTTAGCCTCGGGGGAATTGGTCGCCTACGAATGCTTGGCGCGTTCTAGAGGCGATCGTGGCGAATATTTCAGTGGCGGGCAGTTAATTGAAGCGGCGGTCACGACCCAGTTGAGCCGTCAGTTTGACGAACTCGCCCGTCAAATTTGTCTCGATTCGATCGCCCAAAAAAATACTCATCACAACTTTTTTATTAATATTTTGCCCAACGCGATCGTCGCCAACCCGCAATCGATCGCCGATAACTTGCAGCAAATTTTAGAATTAGGCTTGAAACCGGAACGGATCGTGTTCGAGCTGACGGAAGTTGAAGTCTTGGCGAAAAGTGACGAACTCTCCCAACTCATTCACCAAATCCGCGATTGGGGCTTCGGGATCGCCGTAGACGATTTGTGTGGCAGCGTCTGTGTCGATCACTACGCCATGGAATTTAGACCGGATGTAGTCAAACTCGACCGCAGACTCGTCGATGGCTGCAGTCAATATACCCTCAAACAAACTCTGATTAAAAGTTTACTCGAATCGGCCCATCAAGAAGGGATTTTAGTCTTGGCCGAAGGACTCGAACAACAAGCAGATATCGATTTTTGCCGGGAATTGGGGGTCGATTTCGCTCAGGGATTTGGCTTGGGCCGCCCGTCGCCGAACTTGCTCCAACAACCGCTAGAATTGATTCCGTTTCCCTTGTCTAAAGCCTCTTAGAACGGCGGACGAGAAAATAAGACTGGAGGATTGCCGATCGCTCCCTCCAGCCTCAAATTCTCTGCACGGGTGGCAGCACCCACGAACAAGGGAGACGGCGATTCTCCTGGGGAGACGCAGCGCGATCGCGCGATCGCGCTGCTTCCCCTTCCCCTGGCGCGCCGTCAAGGACTTACGAATTCGTCGTTTGCGTAGCCAGCATTTGCTTGAGTTTTTCGAGTTCTCCGGCCCAACGCGGATCGGGTTGCACCGCATCGGAATCGGAACCGCCACCGGAAGAACGGCGGGCTTTACCACCGCCACTGCTGCGACGAGCCCCACTGCTGGGTTTGGACGAGGAACGAGGCTCCTCATCGCCACCACTTTTGCTTTTATTGCGCGGCAGGGCTTTCTCGATTTTCAAGGCGCTGTCTTGGAAGACATAACCGTTGTATTTTTCGATAATTTCGTCAGCTTGCTCGTCGTTTTTAACGGTGAGAAACCCAAAGCCCCGGCATTTACCTGTTTTGCGATCCGTAATCACTTTGGTCGAAACCGATTCGCCAACATCTGCAAACACGGCTTGCAAATCTTTGCGATCGACTTCTTTAGGCAGGTTGCCAATGTATAAACGGATAGACATGAATGAGACCTCCTGATTTTTAGTTGCTCATTAATTCAATCAAAAACTCTTTGCCGTTACGTCGTTGCGATCGGCAGGTGCATATGTACCACGCGAACTGAGAGGGTTCTGTGCCAACTTGCTTCGTGCCAACCTCAACAACAGAAATCGCCGCCAAGCAGCAGGATATTGAATCTATCCATTTCCCGGCTTGAGAGCTTGTAGATAGAAACTTGCCTTGTTAGGTCGCCACGAAAACTTTGGGTTCTCACCTTAAAGTTTAGAGCTTGCATGTGGTTGTTTGTGTCGCTTTCCAAGGCTTTTAATAAAATCTGCTGGATAGACTGCGAGATCTTCAAGCGGTTTTTACCGAACGACGGTCACGGTCGAGTTGAACTTTCTCCCCTGGCGGTCTGTAGTCGGGCGGCCTTTAGTGAATTCCATACGCTCCAAAAAGACCGCTTTTGATTTGCCCGACCGTCAACGATCGACCTGTTCTTATTCCATCGCTTTCGATCTTGCAAAATTTAACCATTTATTAAGTTATCATAGCCTTTCGTTGTAAAGCTAGATCTAATTCAATTTTCGATCTTTTTTTTCTTCTCGACCGTGCCTTTCTGTCGGGTCGTCGGCTCGTTTCTCCCCGGAATCCGACCCGTCACGAATGCCGATCGCCCGTTCTCACTCCCAATAGGTGAAAAACCAGCCGTGGGTGGCGGCTGGTATGAATAGCTGTGTTGGAAGGAGGAAGACCTGAGACTCCGACGATCGAACGGACTCGTTCGAGTTGAGCGATGGGCCGATCTGTATCTGGCTCCCCGGCTTTCCTGTTAAGGAATGTAACATTTCTGCGGCAGGGTTGCAATGTTTCTTTACTTTGCAAGGTCGAGGGGGGATACGGCGTTCTCCGTTCTCCTTCGGAGGTGCTGAGCGAACGCGGCTGGACTAACCGCCTTGAAAGAGAGAATAGACGCCCCAGGCGATACAGAGAAAAGCCAAGATCGTAGACCAGATCGGGTGGTGGTTGTTAATCACCTGGCGCCGGGAAAGTTCGAGACGATCGAGGTCGATCCAGGGGGTGGCGCCGCGACGGAACCACCCGATCGCGATCGCGCTGCTGCCGACGAAATTGCTCGGACGAGAGCCGGAGTCCCCTAAAAAGCCCGACGGTCCGAGGATCGAACAGCCGTGAATTTTGACTAATCCCGAGGGCGATCGCAAGATCGTATCTTGAGCGAGCCAGTTGGCGACCCCCCGACGACCGAGCAGGGTTCCTTGGAGGCGGACGGGTTGGGCGTCGAGGGGTAAGGTAGCTGGATTCGAGATCGACTCGGCCCAATTTGGATCGTCCTGACGATTCGAGGGAATAATATCGGGGAAAAAGGAATTGATCCGCAGCAAAATCCCCAAGCCGATTCCGATCGCCGTACAACCGAACAACACCGCGCGATCGCCCCAGAGCCAATCTAATTCGCGCACCCCCAAACGGTCCGAAACCGCCCCGATCGCCCACAAGAGCAAGCCCAAACTGAAACCCCAGGGGGCGCCGAAGAAGGGGGCGCCTTGGAGCAGCAGCCGCGACCAGACGATTTTCGGTTTCACCTGAGTCCCGGCGTCCGGTTCGGGCCAGACCAGTTCCGGATCGAGCTTCCAGAATTGAGCGGAACGGCTCAAGCCGTAGAGGCGATCGCCCAAACTCGGATGGCTGTTGCTCAGATTGAGCCAGCCACGATAGGGATTGTGCCGATCCCAAGCGAGCAGGGGTTCCCAAGCCATCCGACCTGCCGTACTGCCGAGGGCGATCGCCTGCTGGCATCCCACCGGATTGAGGCTTTCCAAGCCTTCGAGCAAATAGCTGGTTTGTTGTTGTTGCTCGACATCGCGGGCAATCCCCACACAGAGTTTTAACAAAGCGCGGCTCAAGCCGTTGGGATTGCCCGTCAACGAGACCGCAAAGCGATCGCCGTGGACGATCCGGGCGCGCGCCAGAGGTAAGCCGAGCCAGCGCAATAGCCAGAACAGCCCGTAATTGAACGACGCCAGCCATCCGGCAGTCCGGCGCATCACCGTAGCGCGCGTCGATCGCTCTCCCGTCCAGCGATCGCCCTCCCGGGCCAATTGCCAGTAGAGGAGATAAGGCAATTGGGTCAGTACGGCAAACAGGGACATCAGGGGGACCGTCCCACTGGCTAAATGGCCTAATTCCCCGGCGTAAATCGCGGCAATTTCATCGTCGGCGAGCTGGTCGAGCAACCCCTGAGTGACGACGATGCGGCTGAAGCGCGGCAGACCGCCGTAAGTAAAGGCCATCGGGGTTGGGGTGGGTAAGACCCCTAACTTGACTGTCGGCCAGTTGCGCTGGTAGCAAAAACGCGGCACCAGGCGGCGCGCTTCGGTGCTATATTGGCCGAGTTTGCTCAGTCCCAGGGGTTTGAGACCGTAGAACTGACCGAGAATCAGGTCGAGAATCCAAGGGGAGGCGATCGCCAACAGCAGCAGCAAGGCGAACAGTTCGAGGCTGCGATCGCGGTACAACCCCTGAATCGGCCACAATAACGGTAATTTGTATAAAAGATAATTGGTGGTTTGCAGCAGCCAGTGTAAAGCTGCATCCAGGAACCAGAACCCGGCGATCGCGCCGACGACTTGGATCGCGAGCAAGCGCGCTTTGCCCCGTTCTTGGAAGCGCTTCCAGTTTTTCGCCCGAGGGCCGTTGCGCCAGGGCAGGTCGGCGATCGCCGGGGTGACCTCCGGAGTGGGCGGCGGCGTCGGTTGGCGCTCTGATGGCGGGGACGGTTGGGGTTTTCCTTGAAGCGGCGATCGCGGAGATCGCGGCGGTTGCGGTAACGGCGGCGGTTGCGGTAACGATTTGGGTTTGAGCGGAGGCGGCGGCGGCGGTCGTCTCCCTTTCCCGTGGCGCGATCCGGCTTTCTCCTTCGGAGACGGTTGGCGAACGCCGTCGCCGCGCGAACGTTTGGGCGGTGCCTGGGGAGTCGGCGAATCTTCTAAGGGGATAAACCCCGTCGGATCGGAGGGGGTCGCCGTCGGTGTCGCCGACTCGTTAAAGGGAACGAACCCCGTCGGATCGACGGATTTTTTATTGACTTTTGAATTGTTTTGTGGTATGGAAGGGGGCGAAATGCCAGCGAGGTGACGATCGCGGTGGCGTCGCGCCCATTGTTGGAGTTTACTCGGGCCCGATTGTCGGAGGCGATCGCAGTAGACGACGGCGCGATCGAACTGTCCGAGTTCAGTATAGGCGATCGTCAAACCCATTTGAGCGCGGGCGATCGTTACCGCGTCGAGTTCGGTCTCGCAAACTTTGTTCAAACAGGCGATCGCCCCGTCGTAATCCTTCTGTTTCAGCGCTGCCAAACCACTTGCAAGATCGGAGTTGTTCATAGCACTAGACGCAGACGACGAAACAGAAAACGGGCGATTCTCCTCCGGAGACGCCGGAGGCGATCGCCGAGATCTCAAAAGCAGGGCTTAAATCGCCTCCGGTTCCTGACCGGAAACCACCGGAGCCGTTGCATTCAACTTCAAATCCGGTAAATCCGCCTGAACTTGATGCATATTCCACTCATTTTTAAACAGTAGCACCGGACGCCCCCAACTGTCTTTGACCGTTGCCGTATTGAACAAGCGCCCCGCTTTCTCCAGCGCTTCCCAACCGCCAGCGACCCACCGGGCCACCGTAAACGGCAGCATTTCCAGGCGCGTTTCGACCCCATACTCGTTTTCGAGACGGTACTGCACCACCTCGAATTGGAGTTGACCGACCGCCGCCAAAATCGGATCGCGCTTCGATTCGTCCGCCGAATACATAATTTGAATGGCGCCTTCCTCGCGCAATTCGGTCACCCCTTTGCGAAATTGTTTGAATTTCGAGGGATTGGGATTTTTCAAATAGGCGAACAGTTCGGGAGAGAAACAGGGAATCCCCTCGTATTCTAATTTCGGACCGATATAAATCGTATCGCCGATCGCAAAAGCCCCGGGATTGTTCAAGCCGATCACATCCCCGGGATAAGCTTCGTCGAGAGATTCGCGACCTTGAGCGAACAGTTTTTGCGGGCGCGAGAGGCGGACATTTTTACCGCTCCGGGCGTGCTGAACCACCATATCTTTTTCAAACTTGCCACTACAGACCCGCACGAAGGCGACGCGATCGCGGTGTTTCGGATCCATATTGGCCTGCAACTTAAAGACAAAACCGCTAAAGTTCGGCTCCGTCGGCGCTACTTCTCCCACCGTACTGCGGCGCGGGATCGGTTTGAGTGCGTAATCGAGGAACGAATCGAGAAACAACTGCACCCCGAAGTTAGTCATCGCACTCCCGAAAAAGACCGGGGTCATTTTTCCGGCGTGAACTTGCTCTAAATCGAGATCTTCGCCGAGTTCTTCGATCAGTTCGAGTTCGTCTTTGAAGTGGAAGTAAAGGTCTTGGTCGAGAATCTTTTCGAGCTGGGGATCGCCGAGGTCGAGGATTGCACCTTTGGCGGTTTTGGTTCCGTGAGCAGTTCGCTCGAACAGGTGAATTTTGCGGGTGCGACGGTCGAAAACCCCTTTAAAGCGATCGCCCGTTCCAACGGGCCAATTGACCGGATAGGTAGACAGACCCAGCTCTTGTTCGATCTCGTCGAGCAGTTCGAGAGGTTCGCGGGTCGGTCGATCCAGTTTGTTGATAAATGTGAAAATCGGGATCGATCGCATCCGACAGACTTCAAATAATTTGCGCGTTTGCGGTTCGAGACCTTTCGCCGCATCTTCGAGCATCACCGCATTGTCCGCCGCCGCCAAGGTTCGATAGGTATCTTCGCTAAAATCTTGGTGACCGGGAGTATCGAGTAAGTTGATATAACAGTTACGGTAGAGGAACTGGAGCACGGTGGAAGTGATCGAAATTCCCCGTTGTTGTTCCATCGCCATCCAGTCCGAGGTCGCGTGGCGTTGGCTGCGACGCGCTTTGACCGCTCCCGCTTCGTGAATGGCTCCACCGTAAAGTAAGAGTTTTTCGGTGAGGGTCGTTTTCCCGGCGTCGGGATGGGAAATAATCGCAAAATTACGACGTCGATTGACCTCAGTTTGAAGTTCGACTTCGAGATCGGTAGGCATAATCGGTAAAACGGGACGGTGTTTGCTTACGATGCAGGTTGACAGTCTGCCGACGCTGACACGATCGCGGCTAGGGCGGATGGGTCAACCTCGCGGATATTTTAACGGCGTTGGTTTCGCAGGTCGAAACCGCGAGCGCGAGAGGAGCGATCGCCGTGGAAGTCCTCTCAATTGCGGGTCGTCACATCAAAATCATGATAGCTCGTTCGATCGCGATCGCGGCAATTCGCCTCAGTTGCGAAACAGGTTAAGTTAAGTTGAGAGATCTTTCAGTTCGGCTACGCCGACCGACGGTTAAATCTACTTTTTGATGGAGGAGCGCCCGCTTATGTACGATTCGGATAAAAGAAAATTGTTATCGCTGCTGTCTCACGGCGCAATTTTTTTGAGCACCACCTTAATTGCTATCGGTATTCCGATCGGGATTTTATTTATTTCCGACGACCCGGTGGTTAAAGAGAATGCCAAAGAAGCGATTAATTTTCATTTTAATGTCTGGTTTTATGGGGCAATTATTGCCATCTTGACCTTTATCACCTTTGGTTTACTCGGATTTATTTTAGTGCCGAGCGGTTTTGTAGTTCATTGGATTTTGACGGTAGTCGCTTTAGTGCGCGTCTTGAAAAAACCCGACGAGCCCTTCCGCTATCCGTTTATTTTTCGCTTACTGTAAAGCCCTCTATGCCTGAATGGGCTTGATGTTGGTGCGATCGCCCCGACGGACAAAGCGCGATCGCGTCCAGCCTCGGCAACTTGGAAAATATCATTCTTTAGGCACTGACTTGTTCCAAGCGCAAAATTACTCTTTTCATCGTTTCGTGACTCAAAGGAGCGATCCACTGTATTAACTTTTCTTCCGTAAAGTTTTCCCCCGGAACTTGATGCAGTTGTTGCCACCGAGAAATAATAATTTCGACGATAATTTCTTCAATCGAATCCGTATGAGTCGATCGCTCGCGTGCTAATAAATTCCAGGCTTCTTGTAAATCGGAGAGCGCGCGATCGTAATCCCCCATTAACGCCAGCAACTGACCGAGTAAGGTGAGAATTTGCGGTTGTCCCTGCACATTCCCCACCCGACGTTCGAGTTCTAAAGCGTGCCGACATAACGAGATCGCCTCTTGAGTTTGCCCCGCTTTCGCTTGACTTTCCGCCTGTTCGTAGAGTCGTTCGGACTCCATCCGTTGTTGAGTTTCATTACTTTTACTAAAAATCTCCGACGCCAACCCATGATTGACCCCATAACGGCGTTCTTCATCGAGAGAATTCAACCGACGATCTAGAGAGTCTTCATTCTCCCGACGTTCCCGCGATAAACAGGCATTTTGTTCTTTTTGTTCTTGTTTCACTCTCTCTAGAATTTTGGCTAGGGGTCGTGCTTGTGGAGATCCTAATTGTTGTAAAAGATCTAGGGATTGGGATAAAACAGTTATTGCTGTCATGTAATCATTATTCATGGCTGATAAGTACCTTTTTGGAATGGGAAAATTGCATCCCCTCGATTGGCTTCCTTCCGTGGGAGAACACGGAGATCGCCGATCGGTTCTACTTTGGGGAATCATCGAAATTATATCGCCAGATTTTATCGGATTGTTATCCGAATCTGTACCTTAGCAGATTTACTTTTACTTCTCTAGCGTTCTTACACGCTAAAAGATTTACACCTACTTTAGAAGTTAGGGAAGGGTGACTCACAAAAATACGATTGAGTTCCATTTTTACACCCTCCTCGATTCGATCTCCCCTTTCGCGTACAGCGCGATCGCCCGCCAACGCCCTACAATTGCTGCTCTTTACCTGACGAACCTTGTCTCGATGGGTTGGTCTATTTAAGGGTTTCGCCATTCGCCCTAAACTGGCTAAATTCTAACATTGGTTGCCAGAGTACGATTGAGTAAATTTAGCTAAAGTCTTAGAATGAACACGAAACTCGATCGGTTCTTTCAGGTGCGAAACAAAGGTCAGTCTAAAGGTTTAAAAATGTTGATATTTTTTGACGATGTTTTAAAAAAGTTTAAAAATTTTGTTATTGGCGGTGATTTGTAATTAAGATAACAATTTTAATCAATAACTGAGCTATGAACAGCAAAAAACTGCCGACCAAAAAAGTGATGACCCAAATCCCCGCCATTGTCCTTGTCATCCTCAGTGGACTCACCCTCATCCCCACTCCCGTCAGATCTCAAACCCGACTCACCCAAGAGATCGTCAATAATTGGACAGATATTCTTTTTTACCAGGCTAATCCCCAACTCTCCAAGCGCCAACTCCGCCCCAACGAAACCGATTTAATTCGAGAATGGAATGCGATCCAACAAATCGTTCCCGATATTTTAGTTTATGAGAATATAGCTTGTGGAAATGAACGGGGATGGACCCTTGAAGATTTCGACTTAGAACTATTCAATCGCCAAGCATTCGATCGCTATCCTCCCAACGACCGAAAAGTTATCTTCAGTTCCGAATTAAATCAAGTCGCCGATGCCATATTTTATGCCCGCAACCCCGAACTATCCGGACAGAGACTTCAATCTAATAACAGTCGATTAGCCAACGAGTGGTTACGCATTAGAACTGCGATTAGTATCTTAGATCCTTGTTATTAATGTTTAGAAACTTGAGGTTGATTTTCTATTTGTTTTATGATAAAAATGTGGTAAAATGAATAATTAATTTATTAATTTGATAAGAACATATAGCCATCCTCAATTTTCAAATTTATGGTTAGGGACACAGCAATATCGTGTCCCTACGGGGATTTGGTCGCTTTCCAATGTTGATATCAAATTCAACTGATTTAGAATTACTATATTGAATTCAATCAAATCATCGTCGATTCGATCGCCGCTTCCGCGTGGAGGGCGATCGCCTGTAAGCGGTCTAAAACCGAACCTTCGACCCCTTGCCACAAACCGCGCTGGTGGGCTTCTAACAAACGTTCGGCCATATCTCGCAACGCCCAGGGATTGTGTTCGGCGATAAATTTTTCGACTTGTTCGTCGAACAAATAAGCATTAGCAATTCCCTCATACATAAAATCCTCAACACAATTTGCCGTCGCATCGTAAGCAAATAAATAATCTAAAGTCGCCGCCATTTCAAACGCCCCTTTATAACCGTGACGCATCACCCCGGCAATCCATTTAGGATTGACGACGCGGGAACGGTAAACCCGAGCCATTTCTTCGCGTAATTGGCGAATTTTCGGCTGTTGCGATCGCGAATGGTCTCCAAAATAAGTGACCGGATTTTCACCTTTGATCGATCGCACCGCCGCCGTCAAACCGCCTTGAAACTGATAGTAATCGTCCGAATCGAGTAAATCGTGTTCGCGATTATCTTGATTGTGCAGGACAATTTGCATCTGTCCCAACCGCTTCTCGAATGCTTCCGGCGCCGAATGTCCCTTGCCGTAACCCGTGTAAGCGTAACTACTCCAATTGAGATAAGCACGGGCCAAGTCGCTGTCGTCGGTCCAGTTGCGATCCTCAATCAGTCCTTGTAACCCGGCGCCGTAAGCCCCCGGTTTCGACCCGAACACGCGGTAACGCGATCGCGCGATCGCCTCCCGTTCGTTCAATCCCAGCGCTTCCCATTTCTCCCGTTCGCGCCGGACTTGCGCCGCCAGGGGATTATCTTCCTCGCTTTCGTCCAAATTCGCCACCGCCGCCACGGCGCGATCGAATAAATCGATTAAATTGGGAAACGCATCGCGGAAAAACCCGGAAATTCGCAACGTCACATCGACCCGAGGGCGCCCCAAACTCCGGACGGGCAAAATCTCGAAATCGACCACCCGGCGAGACATTCCATCCCACACCGGACGGACTCCCAACAAGGCTAACGCTTCGGCGATATCGTCACCTCCGGTTCGCATGGTAGAGGTTCCCCATACCGACAATCCCAAGGTTTTCGGATAGTCCCCACAATCCTGAGTGTAGCGCTCGATCGCGGCATCCGCAGCACGACGACCGAGATCCCAGGCCGTTTCCGTGGGGATAGCGCGGATATCGACGGAGTAAAAATTGCGTCCGGTGGGGAGAACGTCCGGGCGCCCGCGCGTGGGGGCGCCCGACGGACCACTCGGGATGTAGCGCCCGTCGAATCCGCGCAAGAGCTGGTGAAGTTCACGATCGCACTGACGTAAGGCGGGCAGCAGAAAGCCCTCGATCCAGTCAAGTTCCCGTGCAGTCGCGGTTCCGAGGTTCGGATCGCGATCGCCAACCTCCGCCTGTTCCACGCAGCGCGCGGCGAATTCTTCGATCGCCTCGACCAGATCGCCGACACTGACGTGAGGTTTCGCCAGAAACGGGGGTAAATCCGACGGATCGATCGCCTCGGACAAGTCCGCCGTCAGGGGATCGACGTCGAGATCCCAATCCCGGGCGATCGCCCGGGTCAACCCCAACCGATCCGGACCGGGACATCGGGCGATCGCCACCGCCAAATCGCGCAACTGGCGCCCTTGGGGACAGTGGCCGAAAACGTGCAAGCCATCGCGAATTTGCGCCTCTTTCAACTCGCATAAATAGCCGTCCGCCGATTGCAGAAATTGGGCAAAGGCGCCGTCATCTTGGCCGAGTTTGGCCTCGGTCGGCGCGATCGCCCCCAAATCGGTATCGAGATGTTCTCGACGCACTAAAGCGGCAATGCGATCGCGAATCTCGCTCAATCTCGACGGGTCGAGGCTTTGCGCCTCGTAATATTCGTCGATCGCCCCTTCGAGTTGCTGCATCGGACCGTAAAGTTCGGCGCGGGTCATCGGCGGGGTTAAATGGTCGAGAATCACCGCGTGCGATCGCCGTTTGGCTTGGGACCCTTCCCCGGGATCGTTGACGATAAACGGATAGAAATGGGGAATCGCCCCCAATGCCACTTCGGGATAGCAAGTTTGCGAAAGAGCGACACTTTTACCGGGCAACCATTCCAAATTTCCATGTTTGCCCACATGGGCGATCGCCCCGACTCCAAAGCGTTCGCGCAGCCAATAATAAAAAGCCAGATAGGCGTGAGTCGGTTCCAAATCCGGCGCGTGATAATTCAAACTGGGGTCGCGATCGTAGCCGCGCGCGGGCTGGATCCCGACGAAGACATTTCCCAATTGAATCCCCGCAATCGGAATTTCCGCTCCCTCCACCAGTTCCGAGTCTCCCCAACGATCGCCGACGCCCCGACGCACGGAATCCGGCAAGGTTTCAAAATATTTGCGATATTCTTGCACGGAAACACTTTGGGCGATCGCGCGGAAATCGCGGCCTTCCGGGTCGTTGGTCACCCCCTCGGTCAAACGGCGGATCAACTCCTCCCCGGTTTCGGGAACGCGATCGACGCGATACCCGGCAGCGTGCAGGGCTTTGAGAATGGCGATACAACTGGCAGGAGTATCTAAACCGACTCCATTGGCCAAACGTCCGTCTTTAGTCGGATAATTCGCTAAAATTAAGGCGATTTTGCGCTCCGAGGCGGGAGTTTGGCGCAGTTTGACCCAATTCGCCCCTAACTCGGCTACAAAATCGACGCGATCGCCGCACGGTTCGTAAACCACCACCGGAGTTTCTAACGCCTCGTTATCCCCTTGAACCGCCTTGAAAGAAATCGCCCGGGTGATAATCCGTCCGTCTACCTCCGGTAAAGCAACATTCATCGCCATATCCCGGGGGGAAAGTCCTTGAAAACCGCTCGTCCAGCGATCGCGGTTGTCGCTGCTACAGATCGCTTGTAAAACGGGAACGTCGAGTTTTTGCCAAAAATTGGGAGTTAAGCCGCAGGTTTGACGCTGCAAATGGTCGGAATCAATCGCAAATCCGGTAGTATTGATGATTAACTGGACGCGATCGCCGTCGTCGGGTTCAAAAGCGGCGCACACTTGGGCGCGAACGTCGCGATCGCGCAGGGAAGAGACAAATAAAGGAACCGCTTTTAAATGACGTTCGGCTAGCGCCCGACATAAAGCATCCACCGGGGCCGTATTCCCGGCTAAATAGTGAGCGCGATAAAACAAAATCCCTACCGTCCCCCTTGCGGATTCGGGGTCGCCGTCGATCCCCCTCGGCGAATAGCGCCCTACCCGAGGGACGGTGACGGGTGGAGGGGGGGCGTGTTTCCCCTGCAAACAGGTATCGGCGATATACTTTAAGCCATTGACCGCGTTCTCGATGCCCCCTTCGCTCAAGTAGCGCCAAACCCGATTGACCGTGGCGAGGGGGACGTTGGAATGGCCGATCAGTTCGGGATCCTCGGCGTCGTCGCCGGGTAAAACGATCAGGTGGATGTCGTGCGATCGCGCGGTTTCGCGCAAGACTTCCAAACCGTAAGACCAATAAGCCCGTCCGCCGAGGAGTCGTAACACGATCGCCCGTGCTTGGCTCAATACCTCACTGGCATAAGTATCGATACTTAAGTGTTGTTGCAACTGCAGCAAATTGACCACCCGCAGGGCTGGAAAGTCCGACGGTAGGCGATCGACCGCTTGGGCGAGAACTTGAATGTCGGTGTCGGCGGCGGTCAGAAACACCAGAGGCGCGGGGGTTTGATCGATAAAAACGACCCCTTCTTCCTCCGGATTCCAGCCTCCAGGCGTTACGGCTAAACGGTGCATAATTTCTCGGTAACAGTGAATTTAAGTCTCGTGCGGGGTTGATGGCTCGGGCCAGCCCCTTGCAAAGGGTATCAAAGCCGGAGGAAGTGGGAACACTCGATTATTTTAAATCGCTTTTATCATGTTGAGTTAGAGAAACTCCAACCGACGAACGAGCGATCGCGCCGTTCTCCATCCAGTCAGGGACGAATCATGTTGGTCGATTTCTATTGAAGCGGAAATGACAGAGGCGCGAATCGACTCGATCGCTCGAGAAAACGCGATCGGACTCTTCCGAGATCGGAAAGAAGACCGAAGCTTTGGCCAACGGGCAGCTTGCGCTTTTTGCTAATAACAACCTGCGATTATGTTTAGTTTTGAAATCACCCGTAAAACTTTATCTTATCGAGCATTTGAGCGGTTGCGCGCCCTGGTCGAGGAACTCGGACGAGGGGAAGCCAGTGTAACGATACGGCGGAGTTGCCGCTTCGCGAACGCCCGCGAATGGGGGGGGAATTGGGATCGCGCGATCGCCGCGATTTCGGAGTCTTTTTCCGTGCTGTTGTTGGCGTGCGACGGCGAGGGAGAAAGCGACCCGGGGCGATCTCGCGTCGAGGTCGGTTTGAGTTTCGATCCGTCGGCGATCGGAGCGTTGTTAGAGCAATGGCAGGGTTCGCCCGCCTGCGAAGGACAAGCGGAGGCGATCGCGATCGCCCGCGATCGATTGCGTCCCAACGACCCCCAGCGCCAAAGCGAGTTTACCCTGTCGTTAATTGATCTACTCAGTGGCGATCGCGCCACGACTCCAACGGAGGATCGCGAACCTACAATTTCTCCTGTTTTAGCAAGCCAGGAGATCGAGGCGATCGATCCTCAATATATCGGCATTTGCCAACCCGTCGAACAAGCATTACGTCACCGAATCGAACAAGAACAATTACTCAACCAAGTCACCGCGCAAATTCGGCAAAGTTTGGAACTGCCCACGATTTTATCCACCGCCGTCGAGCAAGTGCGGCAGTTTTTAAATGTCGATCGCCTCGCCATCTATCAATTTCATTCCGTCGCCACCCAACCCCAAGACCCCGAACCTCAAATAGTCGAAGAAGGATTTAACCCTAACGCGCCTTGGGATTGGGAACGAGATTGCGACTGCATTACTTACGAATCCCGGGCTTGCGAATCGATTACCTCGGTGTTGGGACCCCAAGAAGAATATTGTTTTATCTTCGAGCCTCCCTCGCGGGATAAATACCGACGCGGCTATATTTTGACCGTCGAAGATGTCGAACAAACCTATCAGAAAACTCCTTGTTTACTCGATTTATTGCGACAATTCCAAGTTAGGGCGAAATTGGTCGTTCCGATCGTCGTTTGCGATCGCCTCTGGGGACTGCTCATCGCCCACCAATGCCACGAACCGCGTCTCTGGCTGGAAACTGAAAAAACCTTTTTAACTCATATTGCCGAACATTTGGCGATCGCCATCCACCAAGCGGAACTCTACGCCCAAGTGCATCGCCAAAAACATACCCTAGAACGCCGGGTCGCCGATCGCACCCAAGACTTACACGATGCCCTCGTCGCCGCCGAATCCGCCAATCGCGCCAAAAGCGAGTTTCTCGCCACCATGAGTCACGAATTGCGCACTCCGTTGACCTGCGTGATCGGCATGTCCGCCACCCTGTTGCGCTGGTCTTTCGGACAGTTGAGCGACAAACAGCGCAGTTATTTACAAACCATTCACGATAGCGGCGAACACCTGCTCGAACTGATTAACGATATTCTCGATTTATCCCAAGTCGAAGCGGGAAAAGCGGTGTTGAATATCAGCCGCTTTTCCTTAACCCAACTCGCCCGCCAAACGGTCCAAGCCCTCAACGATCGCGCCGCAGCCAATCAATTAAAAATCGATCTGGAATTTTCCGTAGAACCCCCTTACGATCGCTGGAGTGCGGACCGCCGTCGGGTTCGACAAATTTTGTTTAATTTGTTGAGCAATGCGATCAAATTTACCCCGGAAAACGGTCGGGTGATTCTGCGCGTTTGGTTGGAAGAAAAAATGGCCGTGCTTCAAGTTCAAGATACTGGGGTCGGGATTGCCGAAGAACATCAACCCCTGTTATTTCAAAAATTTCAACAGTTAGATACGTCTTACCACCGCCAATATGGAGGGACGGGGTTGGGATTGGCGTTGACCAAGCAGTTAGTGGAACTTCACGGGGGCTGGATCGGCTTTCAATCGGAAATCGGGGTCGGGACGACCTTTACCGTGCATCTTCCGGCCCATCCGAGCAACCCACAAGCCACGGGAAACCCGCCGACGGGGGATTCTAAGATCCCTTCGGATCCCCAAGGTCGCATCGTTTTAATCGAAGATCACGAGGAAAGTGCGACGTTAATCTGCGATATTTTAACTACGGCAGGCTATCAAGTGGTGTGGATGGTCGAAGGGGATACTGCCCTCAAGCAAATTGAAGTGTTACAACCGCAGTTGGCGATCGTCGATCTGCGCTTACCCGGAATGGATGGGTTTGAAATTATTCAATGTTTGCGGCGATCGCCCGCCACGGAACATCTCAAAATTTTAGTCTTGACGGCGAAAGTGTTACCGGAAGATCGAGAACGCTCGTTTGAAGTTGGCGCTGACGATTTTTTGACCAAACCCGTCCAAATCGACCAACTTTTAGTCAAAGTCAATGCCTTGATGTCTGCCAAAACGGCTCAGTCGTAAATCGCGCGTTCGTTACTGCTAACTATGTCTTCTCCCGTTCGATTGTTCAAGAGTTTGATCGTTTCCTGTCAGTCCCCCGTCGATTCGCCGTTAAACGACCCGGGGATTATTGCCGCCATGGCCCGAGCGGCGGTCAACTGCGGCGCCGACGGCGTGCGCGTCGATACCCCCGATCGCGTCGCCGCCGTGCGCCAGCGCCTCGGTCCCGACATCCCGATGATTGGCTTGTGGAAGCAGACGATTCCCGGCTTTGAGGTCTATATTACCCCGCAATTCGACCACGCCCGCGCGATCGCCGACTCCGGCGCCGACATTATCGCGATCGATGCCACGGTTCGCCCCCGTCCCGACGGGGAAAGCGTTCCCGGTCTAATCGCCCGCATTCACGACGAATTGGGTAAAGCGGTCATGGCAGATGTCGATACCCTGGAAGCGGCGATCGTCGCCGCCGAAGCCGGAGCCGATTTTGTCGGAACGACCCTCTACGGTTACACCGCCGCCACCCGCCACCTGACCCCTCCCGGTTTCGATTTACTTGCACAATTAATACAAAAATTGGATAGTTCCGTCATTTGTGAAGGGGGCATCGCTTCCCCAGAGATGGCCAAACGCGCCTTAGACATGGGAGCCGATGCCGTCGTCGTCGGGACGGACATCACAGGAATTGATTTAAAAGTGCAAGCTTATCGCCGGGTGTTGTAAGACGGTGGGACACCCCTGTGGAATCGTCCCCCGACTCCCCCTAAAATTAGTTGGTTCTTTTAACAATAATAATCTCCGATCCGACCACAGGCGATCGGGCGACTAAATGACCTCGACGATCGCTAATTTCTAATGTTTTAAAATCCAATCGTCGCGCTTGAGCAAACATTTTATTCGCTAATTTGTCTTGTCCCGGACGATCCAATTCGTACCAGCGATCGGCGATCGTCACTTGTAGCAAGCTGCGGAGAAAATTCGCTTGAATGGACTCGACTACCCCATCGGTATATTCATCGGCGACCGTCGCGACTTGTTTCTGAACCGCCACAATTAACTGTTGTTCCGGCGTCAACTCCGATTCCGGTGGGAATTTTGGTTGTGGTGGTGCGACCTCTTCCACAGGTTGCGGGGATTGTTCCACTGCGGGTTCTTCTACAGGCGGTAAGGGTTCCACGGGTTCGGCGGGTTCCATGGGTTCGGCGGGTTCCACGGGTTCTAAATTCGGTGCGGTTTCCGGTTGTTCTAACCCCTGTTCCGGCGGGAGTTGAACCACTTCTTTCGGTTCTAAAATGGGGGCGCGATCGCTGGAAGTCGGTTCTGGCGGTTGTCGCAGCAAATTCACCGAAACGGCAATCAGCACGACTAAGGCGGCGATCGCCCCAGTTAAACCCCAATCGGGCAGCTTTTGACTCACCGATTCCGGCAAAACTGCTCGAATTTTCCCTAAAACCTGACTCCAGACTCCAGGAGTTTCGGGTTCGGCGGGTTCCGCTTCGAGTTTTTCAACGGTGGTTTCGAGAATGGCGATCGTCTTTCGCAAACTGGCGATCGCCAACCGTTTAATTGGGGATTTTCCCCTTACTTTCTCAATTTCTGATTGAGTCGTTACTTGTTGAGAATCTGATGTATTAATAGGAGATTGAGATGGTAAATCTTCAGATTCAGGGGAATTAGTAGGATCTTTTGACATAACAATCACCAAAATAATAGTTTTACAATTTCTATAAGGAAAGTCAGAGCGTTAATTCAATAGTAAGCAATCAATGGAAAATAAGTATATTTTTATTCAAAAAGACTGTTGGTTTTTTGCAATCAATATTTTCAGCAAATCAGAGTTCAATTTTGCTTTACTTTTCCTTAAATGTATGCTATGATAAAACTTTTGTTTATGAATAAGCAGAATAAAGAAATTCATTTTCTATAGTCTTATATTGTAATTTTACTTCAAATATATTTTCATAACAATTCTGACTTTTGTTGTTAATAAGAAAATATATATCATTAGGAAGCGCTCATTAATTTTATTAATTGACGTAAAAGGCAACTAAATGTAAACTGACTGTGAACGAACTAATGAAAACCGAAAAAAAATGAGAAAAAATCCAGTCTTAAGACCTTTTTTAAAATGGGCAGGAGGTAAACGACAGCTACTTCCCGAAATCATCAAACATATACCAGATAGAGTTCTAAAAAAAGGAACTTACTACGAACCATTTTTAGGTGCTGGAGCTGTATTCTTTGCGCTTCAACCTAAGCGAGCTGTTGTTAGTGATACAAATTCAGAATTAATTAATTGCTATATTGCAATTAGAGACTCCTTAGAAGATTTAATCAATAAGCTGGGAGAACACCAAAAACAATATCAAAATTGTAGTCATTATAAACTTCAAGAAGAATATTATTATGACACTAGAAAACTAGATAGAACAAAAAAATACTTATCTTTATCATCAGTTGAGAAAGCAGCGAGAATTATATATC
Source organism: Oxynema mangrovii CENA135 (assembly GCF_016632315.1). NCBI lineage: Bacteria > Bacillati > Cyanobacteriota > Cyanophyceae > Oscillatoriales > Oscillatoriaceae > Oxynema > Oxynema mangrovii. The sequence goes on from NZ_JAEOXH010000001.1 coordinate 1,277,171, forward strand.
TAAACAAAACGTGCTATAATGGCCTGTTTAGGGTTAATTCTCAAGGGCAATTCAATGTTCCATTTGGTCGCTACAAAAATCCAAATATATTAGACGAAGCTGTACTAAGAGCAGTTAATAAATATTTGAATAGTAACGATAAAATTTCCTTATTAAATAAAGACTTTGAAATTGCTTTAAAAGATGCAAAAAAAGGTGATTTTATTTATTTAGATCCTCCTTACGATCCAGTATCAGATACAGCTTCATTTACTGGCTATGATGTCAATGGATTCGATCGCGGCGATCAAAAAAGATTAAAAAAAGTCTTTGACGATTTGACTGAAAGAGGCTGTTATGTTATGATGAGCAACTCATCAACACAGTTCGTTCATGAATTGTACGAAAATTACAAAGATTTTTTTAAAATTATTCCAGCCAACAGAATTATTAATTCTAAGGCAAAAAAAAGAGGAGCGATTGATGAAGTTTTAGTTTTAAACTATGAAGTCAATAATTGTTAGGGTATGACTAAAAAATCTGGCCAGACCAAAAATGACATCGCATGGGAAAAGTTATTCAACCATTATGATATTCTGAACGAAATAGAACGTTTTGGTTTTTATGAAATTGATTCATCGACAATAAATCAGCACAGAGAAAGTCGTTTGATGGCTAAGTTCGATCATATTGCGAATTTACCAAAAGTTTTTGAAGAGAATAAATTATCAATTTTACCCATTTCAAGATATAAATATAAAATCGGTCATTTTAAAACTCATCAGGCTATAGAAAATCAGCCTGTTGAGCCAACTAATTTTCAAATTCCAGATTTGGAAACTATAAATTATAGAAATTTATATTCTGAAAATGCAGCTCTATTATTTGCATTTAACTCAGGAATTATAGACGATCTTTTAGGAGAAAAAACTTGCTACACTATTGCAGGAAGAATGTCTACAGGTTCATTCACATTTAGAATTGAAAAGTCAATTAAAAAGCCAAATGAATCCAAGGAAGATTTAGTCGATGTGGTTAATTCTCAGTGTGAAATAGATGGAGGCTTTGAAAGCGACAATTACTTAATATTAATAGAAGCAAAAAATTATGCTATTGATGATTTTTTAATTCGTCAATTGTACTATCCATGCCGGCTATGGATAAACAAGGTAAGCAAAAAAGTCATTCCTGTTTTAATGAGTTATTCCAATGATGTTTTTAATTTTTACATTTATGATTTAAAAGATGATTTACGATACAATTCCTTGTTGATGACTGACCATAAAATTTATAAACTAGCTCCTGAATCAATAACGATAGACGATTTATTTAATATATTCCAACATATTAAAATAATTGTCGATCCAGGAAATATACCATTCCCACAAGCCGATAAATTTGAGAGAGTTATTGATTTGGTTTCTTTGCTGGTAGACAGAGATTTAACGAAGGACGAAATTACTGAAAACTATCAGTTCAATGCCCGTCAAACAAATTATTATACAGATGCCGGAAGATATTTAGGATTAATTGATAAATATTCAAATCCATTTCAACCTTCAGAAAAAATATTTAAAATAACCAATCAAGCAAAAGAGTTTTTCACCAAGAGTCATAAAGAAAAATATTTATTTTTAATGAGAAAAATTTTAGAGCATGAAGTATTTTATAAAGCTTTTGAAGCCACTAAAATGGGAGATATACCTAAAAAATCTGAAATTGTTTACAGCTTGTCAAATAGTTCTTTGAGTCCAAACACTAAAGGTAGAAGGGCATCTACAGTTAGAGGTTGGATTGAATGGATTTGGAGTCAAATAACAGATTGATTACAGAAGATTGAAAATATTACGAATCTTGTTGGTATTGTGAAAGCTCAGTAGCTTACTGGAACGTACTACAGCAAAAGCACTTGTGGAAATGCACCACAAATGTTAGGAATTAATATGCAATAGTGTCTCATCCGCCTTGGCGCGATCGCCTGTCGAAATTATGATGGTTGTTTTTGACGATTTCTGGAATAACGTTCTGCGCTATCCCCGCTACTTTGTCACGATTGTCTTGGGGATCTTCTTCGCCTTGTTCGGGTGGCTCAAACCGTTGTTGCGTAACCCCATTTCGGCGATCGCCCTGATCGGCTTCGTCGTCGCCGCCTTCATCTTCACCTTTTTCACCCTGCGGGGAATGCTCGGACTGTCCTAAATTCAGGGAAATTCCAACGAAAATCAAACAAAGGTAGACGAACTCAGGAATCCTACCTTAAGCTACGAAGTAGAACGCGAGTAAGGGAGCGAATCTCATGGCTACGGAACGTCGGGTTTCCCGTGTAGCTTCCCTGATTAAACGCGAAGTCAGCCAAATGTTACTCAACGACATCAAGGATGACCGCGTGGGCGCAGGAATGGTCAGCGTAACGGATGTAGATGTCTCGGGCGACTTACAACACGCCAAAATTTTTGTCAGCATTTACGGAACCGACGAAGCGCGCGCCGCGACAATGGCAGGTTTAAAATCGGCGACGGGCTTCGTGCGGACGGAATTGGGCCATCGGGTGCGCTTGCGCCGAACCCCAGAGGTCGTTTTCCTCGAAGATCGTTCGATCGAGCGCGGAACGCGGATTCTCTCGTTGCTCAATCAGTTAAGCGAGGAACGTGACGCCAACCATCCGGAGGACGACGGCGACGATTCGGATCGATCGCCTAACGACATTTCACCAGCAGAGGCATAGTTTGTGACAGGCGCTCAGTTTTCTCCCGCACTGCCAGATCTCGATACGCTATCTTTAGAACAACAAGTCGCTCAGATGTTTGTCGTAAGAGCATCTGGGCGTTTCTTTGACCGCCAGATCGAGTTCCCCGACTGGGAACCCCCGGCGGCGACCCTCGAACATTGGTTGCACGATCTCGGCGTCGGCGGGGTGATTCTCGTCGGCGGGAGTGCGGTGGATTTGCTGGTGCGATCGCGCTGGTTGCAAGCACGCGCTCAATATCCCCTGTTCGTCGCTGCGGATATTGAAGAAGGCGTCGGTCAGCGCTTTGCAGGGGCTACCTGGTTTCCGCCGCCGATGGCGATCGCCGCGATCGCCGATCGCGACCCGGACAAAGCCCGCCACTATGCCGAAGCATACGGCGCCACCACCGCCCGCGAAGCCCTGGCGATCGGCATTAACTGGATCCTCGGCCCGGTGGTCGATGTCAACAACAACCCCCAAAATCCGGTGATTAACGTGCGCGCCTTCGGCGAAACCCCGGAACGGGTCGCCGACTTAGCTACCGCGTTTTTACGGGGGGTGCAGCGCTTCCCGGCGCTCAGTTGTGCCAAGCATTTTCCCGGTCACGGCGATACGAGTGTGGATTCTCACGTCGATTTGCCCGTGTTGACCCATTCCGCCGAACGACTGGCGCAAGTGGAACAACCGCCGTTCGCGCGGGCGATCGCGGCGGGAGTGGACGCGGTGATGAGCGCTCACCTGCTTATTCCCAGTTGGGACGGCGATCGCCCCGCGACTTTATCTTCTAAAATTCTCACCGATCGCCTGCGCGGCGACCTCGGCTTTGACGGCTTGATCCTCACCGATGCTTTGGTTATGGGGGCGATCGCCAATCGCTACGGCGCCAACGAAGCCCCCCTACTCGCCCTCGAAGCCGGGGCAGATATTTTATTAATGCCCGTCGATCCGGCGGGGGCGATCCGCACGATTTGCGACGCGGTTGACCGGGGGCGCGTTTCCCCGGAGCGCATTCGCCAATCCGTCGAGCGCATTTGGCGCGCCAAACACAAGATTTTTGCCGAACCTGCCAATTTACCCCCCGCCAGCGAAACTACCGGAGAAGCCCTCGCTCGCTTGCAATCCCTGGCTGCTCCCGACGCCGGGGCGATCGCCACCGAGATCCTGCAAGAGTCCCAACAGGTCGGGGGTTCATTGCCGCTTTCCCTCCTGCCGTCAAACGCGGGCGCCACGCGCAATGTATTGCTGGTGGATAATTTGGTGACTTGCGGTTTTCTCGGTCGTCAAGCCCCGGCGATCGCCATCCCCCAAGCCCGAGGGTACGCCCTCCAGCTTGTAGACCTGCACACCGATTCCGACCCCCAAGGCGATCCGCCTCCGGGGTCGCCTTGCGAACCCTCGACCCAGGGCGCCACGTTGCTGCAAGTGTTCATCCGAGGCAATCCTTTCGGCGGTCCGGCGCGCGCCACCGAGTTAGCGGATCGCTGGTTAAAGTATTTATTGACAAGCGGACAACTGCAAGGGGTGGCGATTTATGGCAGTCCTTACGTGTTACAGCAGTTTTTACCCCAATTGCCCGCCGATTTGCCCTACGTGTTCTCTTACGGCCAAATGCACGAGGCACAAGCGATCGCCCTCGGTACTCTGTACGGGGTAGGGGATCCAGTTGTCAGCAAATCTTGACATTATTCAAAAAAAATGGGTCAGAGAACGTCATTGGTAGCGAGAGTAACACTCTCGCTACTTTTACTCAGACGATCGCCCCGGGTCTAGGGATCCCTCAGCTCCGACTGGCTGCCCGGTGGTAAGGGCTGTAGTGTCGATTAAATAAGCAATTGAGGCGATCGCTTCCGGAAAATTTTGCGGGCGATCGCCGGAGTTCGTGCGGGCGATCGTCCCCTCTGCGCCCTCGAATGAAGCTACACTTCGACAATAATTGAATTTAATAATGCAAGACGTAGGATTTATAAAATTTAATTAAAAGTAAATCTTTAATAATCGCCAAAACTCTTTACTCTAGAGACTTACGGGGAAAATAAATCTTGCAAGCAATCGCAAAAAGCTGGGCAAGATTCTTAATAATTCATTAATATGAATTGAGGATGCTTAGCGTGACAATAGAATTGATTCAGTATATGTTGTAACAATTCAATAAGCATCGTCTAAGATCGGCTCAGAAGCATTATTGAGAATATCTGCGTGCCTGCATGAGTGGCATCAGACTGAGCGATCGCCAAATTTAACGAACAGAACCAGATCGAGAGGCTTTTATTATGATGGCTACGTCTACCGTTCAATATTCCATCGAAGTGATTAGAGAAGAAGCCCGCAACCTCGTCAGTAAGGGCATCGTCGGCAGACAGCAACCGATTTACACCCTCTGTCAGTACATCCCCGCCCGCGAGTGGTCGATGGTAGAGTGCGAGTTAGAATCGAATAATTACTTATTGCGCGATCGCATCGGCGATTTGATGGGACGGGAAGACTGGGAGAACGATTAGGACTTGTTTAGGACTTATTGCAACTTTGGGTCTGAAAACCCGTTCTTCTAGGACAGCTTTAACAAGATTTCGGCTAAAATAGAATCAGTCGCCATAGGGCATTAGGAGACTTTAAACGGGCGTGGAGAGACAGTAAGACTACTGAGTAGCAAGTCTCGACGAAGCGTCAAGGAATCGTCGCTCCTTGAGGGCGGTGAGGTATGTCAATACTTTTAAATTAAAAAGCCCATCTCCCTAGAACTAGGGGGATGGGCTTTTGCATGGACGGAGACGAATCACTAAAGGGCGATCGGAGGCGATTGGCTCAAGTGTCCGCGTCGTTAGCACTCAAGCGCTCTAGTTCGGCCCGTAACGCCGCCACTTGAGCCGTGAGATCTTCGATTTCCTGTTGGATTTCCGGTTCTTTCCTCGTCGAAGAACTCGGCGAATCTGGGGGATTCTGTGAGGTTTCCGACGTAGATTCCGAGGGAGTCGCCCCCGGTTGGTTAAAAATCGTATCGACGAAATTGCGGGCTTCGCGCTCGGTCATTTCCCCTTTTTTCGCCAATTTTTGCGTTAGCTCGTTAAACTCTAACTGCAAGTCTGCTAGATTTTCTTCGCGTTTTTGCGCGTCTTGCAAACTTTCGAGTAAAGAGGTCGTGGCGCCAACGCCGACCCGAAAGCCAGTTTGTAAAAATTCCATCAAGTTATTGGGATTCATCGTTTTTTTGCGATCGTAATTCAAGAACGGTCGTTTGGACGGTAGAGGGTTCGCCAACCAGCTCGCTGGGGAACCCCTCGGCTAACCCAGCACGAGGCAAATCGGGGGCTTTATTCTATGCTACGAGCTAACGGCCCGTCGATCGGTAGCGATCGCTAACTCTGCGCCGCGATCGCTCATTGAATCAGAACCAAGTTGTCGCGGTGAACCACGGTATCCGCCCCAAGATATCCCAAAATCGCCGGAATTTCATCCGATCGCCGACCGCGAATCCGTTCGAGTTCGCGACTGCTGTAGTTGACCAGACCCCGGGCAATTTCTACCCCCGAGCGATCGCACAGTTGCACCGCTTCCGACGTTTCAAACTGCCCTTCGATCGCCGTTACCCCGGCGGCGAGTAAAGACTTTCCGCCTTCGCAAATCGCCTTGAGGGCGCCGCGATCGAGATAGAGTTTCCCCGTTGGAACCAGTCCGTAGGCGATCCAGCGCTTGCGGGCGTTCGGCGTGCGCGGTTGCGCCGCAAATTGGGTGCCGATCGCCTCCCCTTGTAAGATTTTGACAATATTTGCCGGATATTTCCCCGCCGCGATCGCCGTGCGTACCCCCGCACTCGTCGCGATCCGCGCCGCCTCGATCTTGGTCGCCATCCCTCCGGTGCCCCAATTCGTCCCACTTCCCCCTGTTTCCACCTGCAAGGCGGCGAGTTCTCCCAGATGTTGGACCAGGGGAATCGGTCGCGCGTCGGGATTGCTGCGCGGGTCTGCCGAATAAAGGCGGTCTACATCGGTCAGCAGAAACAACCAGTCCGCTTCTACCAAACTGGCGACCATCGCCGAGAGGGTATCGTTATCGCCGAATTTTAATTCTTCGACGGCGACCGTATCGTTCTCGTTGACCACGGGAATAACTTTGAGGTCGAGTAATTCCTGGAAAGTCCGATAAGCATTGACATACCGACTGCGCTGCACCAAATCCGTGCGCGTGAGCAGGACTTGGGCGATCGGTTGTTGCATCGTCGTAAATAAATCGTCGTAAACCCGCATCAACCGTCCTTGACCGACCGCCGCCACCGCCTGCTTGCGAGCAATATCGCGCGGTCGTTCGCTCAATCCCAGACGCGCGCAACCGACGCCGACGGCTCCCGAGGAGACTAAAATCACTCGATTTCCCTGTTGGCGCAGCTCGCTGAGGGTTTCGACCAAGGCTGCGATCGTAGAAATGGCCAAGTTCCCAGTATTCGGTTGAGTCAAGCTAGAGGTGCCGATCTTGACGACAATCGTAGACGACATAGGGGAGATTTTAGATTTTAGATTTTAGATTTTAGATTTTAGATTTTAGATTTAGGGAGTTGGGAGTTACGAAGCTTCTCCCTTCTCCTCTTTACCTTTCACCTCTCACCGATCCAAATGCAAAGACGCCCCCAAAATTTGGGAAAGCCACACTTCAAACGATCGCAGACGATAGGGGTGAAAGACATCCCCCGGATCGACCATCGGATCGACCAATATCGTAAACATCCCCAAACGGTTACCCGCCAAAACGTCCGTAAACAGGCGATCGCCGACCATCGCCACCTGTTGTACGGGTAAATTCATCGCCGTGACGGCTTGTCTGAGTTTGCGGCGCGACGGTTTAGCCGCTCCCGTGATATAAGGCAATTCTAAGGATTTAGCAATACTGCCAATCCGGTTTTCACTAATATTGTTGCTGACCAACCACAGGGGAACCAGAGGTTTGAATTGTGCAACCCACTCCTGTAGGGGTTCGGAAACCTCTCTTTCGGTAAAAGGCACTAAGGTTTCATCGACATCGAGAACCAAGCCCTTAAGCTGATAGGTGTCGAGGACTTCCGGTTGCAAATTAATAATGGAACCCCCTAACAATAGGTCGGGTTGTAAAAGTTTTCCCCAAGACATAGAATTTTACGATCGCTCTACAGCACCGACAAGCCGCCGCCAAAGCCCGTTATCAGTTTTCAACTTCCGGTAGGGCTTCGCTCTTTTAGATTCCCAGAGAAGGCGAACCCTTTACCGAGAAGTATGCCGACAAATCCTAGCACGGCCAGCTCCTCTTTTTCTAGAGCCTTTTCTAGAGCATTCGACAGTTTCCGCGATCGATCGCCCCAAAAGACGGTCCGGGGAAACCGTCAGCGAGATCGCGTCGGACGGGGTACCCACGCTTCGCCCTCGACACGATCGCTTTGGCTCGAACCGCGATTCAAAATCGATGCACCCGCAGTTGAAGCCGACAAAAGCGGCGATCGTCACTCTATTGAGAATCGCGCTCGTTCCAGATTTCAGCTTGCGCCGCTTCGTGTTCTGCCAGAGTGCGGCTGAAAACGTGGGTACCGTCGTAACGGGCGACAAAATACAAGTAATCCGTCGCTTCCGGGGATAAAGTCGCTTCCAGACTGGGCAATCCCGGGGAGCCGATCGGGGTGGGAGGCAGTCCGGCGTTGATATAAGTATTATACGGGGATGGAGTGGCAACTTCTTCGTAAGTCAAGGGGCGATCGGCAGTCTGGGTAATGCCCAAACCATATTCCACCGTCGGATCGGCGCCGAGGGGCATTCCTTCTATCAAGCGGTTGTGAAAGACCCCGGAAATGAGCGATCGCTCTTCACTAATCACCGCTTCTCGTTCGACAATACTCGCCAAGGTTACCCAGTCGAGCAGGGAAAGATCTTTTTCCCCGGCGCTTTGCTCGTATACGGGTAAGGCGACCACCTCAAACTGACCGATCATCTGGCTGACGACCGATTCCGCATCGAGGCGATCGCTCCTCAACAAATACGTATCCGGGTAGAGAAACCCTTCTACATGGGGTAAATCTTTGGGTAACCAAGGAAACAGGTCGTAAGGGACATTTTTCGTCGCTTCGACAAAGGTTTCGGCTTTGAAAAAACCCTGGTCCTCGAAATATTCGGCCATGTCCTCGATCGTCCAGCCTTCCGGAATTGTATAACTGAGTTTGAGAACATCCCCCGACCAAATTTTCGCGGCAATTTCTGTCATTGGTTCGGTGGGGTTAATTTCATAACTCCCCACTTGAAATCCACCGCCACGCTTTGTCAAACTCAACCAGCGAGCCCAAACATTCCATGCTTGAGTGGAACGGATCAAGCCTTCGGCCTCCAGGGTAGCGCCAATCTCTTGCCCGGTCGAGCCTGTTTTGACTTCGATCGTTTTAGCGGGGGGGCTTTCGGCTTCCGATTCGATAGTTTTGGGATCGATCGCCGGAGCACTGACCCAACTCCACCACACCCAACCTTGCCACGCAAAAAAAACGGAAACGACAGGAAGCAGTCCCCAATAAAAGGACCATCTTGACTTGCGTCGAACGGCTTTCATCCTGAATCTTTCCTAACTATGGATCTTCTTAATTAAAGATATTTTAGATTCTAATAACCCTTTTGCGGGGTCGTCCCGTCCCCCAAACCGATCGCAGATACGGCGGAGCCGTCGCTTCGCGAACGGAGTTTGAGCGGCGATCGCCGCTTTTTCTCAAGGCATTGCAGCGATGAAACTGAGGAGGAGGCGATCGCCGCGATCGTCTAAAAAAACCACTTATTCCGATTCGTCAAACAGACGATCTTCTAGCATTCCTTCCAAAGAAGGCAGTAGGGGTTCGAGTTCGTCTAATTCCTCTTGAGAAAGCAATTCTGGCTCGCCAGCATCGTTGACCCGCGCCAGAATAAATACGGGATCGAGAGGGGTATAAATGGCGTATTCTTCCTCTTCATCGTAGAAACTGGCTAGCCATTGCAATTCTTCGTAATCCTCCCGCGCATCTGCCGGAGGTTCTGCTTCTTCGTCATTCCAATCTTCTTCGGAAAAATCGGGCAGTTCCCCCGCGACCGTCAGCACGATCGCCGTTCGTTTTAAGGTCAAATTCTGTTCGGCGAGAACCGCTTTGGCCGTTTCAAAAATTTTATCGACGCGATCGTCATCCACCGGAATCGGTTCTTCGTCTTCGTCTTCAGCTTGCCAGGTAAAAATTTCCACGGGAGACTCGACGGGCATCAGTAAAACGTAATCTTGATCGTTGAGTTCAAAAGAATGCTCGACATAGCAAGAAAGGGAACGACCGAACTCGTCGTGGAGGATGACGGAATCATCGCGGGCTTGTCCGTTTTCTTGAGGGGATTCTGATGGGAACATGATAGATAGTTGGGAGAGTTGAATCGATACCTTGGGTATTGGAGAACGGCGACCCCCCCGGCTTGACCCCCAATCGTCGCCAAACGCCCGTGACGTAGATAGCGGGTTGGCTGGGGCTAGCCGAGCTTCATGGCAACACCAGAATATCACGGCTCAACAAATAATAATGGTTCGATTGTGGTTCGAGGATGAGATCGCTCCGGCGCCTCATGGTTGAGGGGGCGATCGCCGCGATCGCCGTGGGGAACTCTTGTGATAGCCATCGCCGCGATCGCCGTGGGGAACTCTTGTGATAGCCAACCCCCCAGAGAGCTGCTCTCGGCGGGGGAGTCCGTCGCGATCGTCACGCATCCCCGCACCAAAATCCCTGGATTATAGAAATTTTCAGGTTGAAAACCTTCAGCCAAACAACACTGTTTTCAACGTTATTTTCGTTCGATTCGATCCGGATCGGTTTATTCAAATCGCGTAATTCTAGATTACATTCCCTATAGTAATTGCTCTCGTATCGGTGTAGCGCGATCGCGCGATCGCTTGCCCTACAATTCTCCTCTTCTGAAGGTTTCGATCGCTGTGGCAAGAGAGCTTTAAAATCCGCCTCGATACAGTTGGCTTCAACGTTACCTCAACGAATGACCTTTAACATGGTACTTGAATCTCCGCCGCTTTCCTCATTCGACCCCGCTCAACAACAGTTGATGTTTGTGCTAGACCACATTGAACGCGAACTCTTTAATTCTGATGCGTATCGAACGGCACTGGCCAGCTTACAAAAAGGACTTGGAGATGCAGCAGAAAGTTCCCAAAAGTTGCTCAAATCGGTCGGAAGAGAAGCGATTCGATTAGCCCTTCAACAATTGCTGATGTATTTTAAAGAGACACGATCTGCAGCATCTGTTAATGCACCTGTCAACCCATTTGATAACGAATCCAATGGCTCAAATCAGTCAAAGATAAGGAGTTCGCCGTTTGAGCGAGAGGACGAGAAAACTGCCGCTCGCGAAATGTACCATCCGATCGATGCGAGCGAATCTTGCAATCCCTGGGACTCGAATTCAAACCGAAGGGAACCGAAAGGATCGTCGTCCCTAGGTGAAAAGTTCGGTCGGGGCTTCAACTCCGGACCGACCGGGCAATCGCCGAAAAAACGTAACCGAAAACTTACGGCTTCCGAACTCCACGAAGAAGCTCAAAAGCACTGGAAAAATTCGGTTGAACAAATTGGTACCCAACTAAAACAAGCTCGAGAACAACGATTTCTCTCGATCGAAGAATTACATCAAAAAACCCTCGTTCCCTGTCGTCATATTCGAGCGATCGAACAGGGTAATGTTGAAACTTTACCCGAAGAAGTATTTATCCGCAACTTCATTCATAAAATTGCCGACGAATTGGGTTTAGATGGAAAGAGTTTGGTGATTTCTTTGGCTCCCGCCCCTCAACCGCTCCAAAAAGTCTCCTCTGGAGGGGGCGGACTGTCTGGAGTCGGATTCGAGATCCGTCCGCTTCATTTATACTTAGGATATACCGCCTTGATGGCCAGTGCGATCGGCGGACTGGCGTGGATGCAAGAACAAGCCCAATCCGAACCTCCTGTGGAAACCGATCCGGTGTTGACTTCGCCCTCCTCCGACCCGGAAAGGACTCGGGAGTCAAGCCATACCCCCGGATTGAAGGGCGGCGATCGCCACGTTTCCATAGGTGGCGATATTGCCCCTCCCGAAGTCTTTTAGTCACTCGCCAACATGGCCTGCTGTCCTTCCGGGGAAGTGGCATAGCCTAAAAAGGCTTTAGCCACATCGTCGGGCGGGTTTTTATAAACGTAATAGAGAATTCTTTGAAACGGATAGTTTTCCGCTTGTGGTGTCAAGCCATTAATCGGGACGCTGCGAACCGTTTGCTGGTTGGCCACTTGAGCGTAAGTCGCATAACCGACCCCATTGCGTTCTAATTCTCGCAATAAAGGGGTGGTCGCGTCTCGTTCCATCGTGGTAATGTTCGGGGCGCTGCCGAAGTTGCCGCCGTTGAGAACAATTTCTTTAAAGGCTTGGTGAGTGCCACTTACAGGCGGACGGTTGATGACGCGGATCGTACCCGGCGGACCGCCAACGGCGGACCAATCGGTAATTTCTCCTTGAAATATCCCTCTAACTTGGTCGGGAGTCAAGCTAGCGGTGAAGGGATTGTTGAGACCGACGACGATCGCGATCCGATCCGAGGCGATCGCCACCGCCGCCAAACCCCGGCCTGCTTCCTCTGCCGTCAGAGGGCGCGAAATCGCTGCAATATCGCTGTTTCCGGCGATTAATGCTTGCAAACCGCGATCGGAGCCGTTGGCCGTCGTCGATACCTGAGTACCGGGGAATTTCGCCTCAAACCCCCGTTTGAGATTTTGGTTAATGGTGACCATACTGGTCGAACCGTCAATATCCACCACAGTTCCCGCCGGAACGGAGGAGGGGGCGCTAAAACCAGTGGGGGCGGTGCCACTGCCGGGAATGGGGGCAGATGGCGGTGTGGCGGGCGGTGGGGCATTCGGGGCTTGAGCCTCGGAAGAAACGTTTCCGGATATGCTGCTTTGCTGTCGGGTAAAGAACCAGTAGCCTCCGGCAGCGAGAATCAGGAAAATAACGATAAAAATAATGGCTGGCGGTCCACTTTTTTGAGCCACGATCGGATACCAAAAAAGATTACTAAAGAAGGTTGGTGCAAATGGGCGATCGCCCACACTCGAATCGAGTAAATTTTATCGCCAGTGTAGCGTGAACTCGTCGAGTTGCGGGCGATCGCCCCTCAAAAATGACCTAAAATAACGATCTCAAAAAGGGATCGCAAAAAAAAGAGGCGGGCGCCATGGCCACCTCATCGACAGTTTCAACGTTCTTTTCAGCGTTGGCAATCCCATCGGGCGATCGGGTTTCAGCCGATCCCCTCAATCACGGGATGGAAATAAAACGCCAATCCTAAAACCAAATAAGTCGCCAGCAATAACGTCCCTTCCAGCCAATCCGAACGCCCGTCCGAACTGACGGAATTCGCAATTAAGACCGCCACCGCCACCGCCACCAACTCAAACGGATTGAAATTTAAATCCATCGGTTGACCCATCAGCCAACCCGCCAGAACCAGTACCGGGGCGACAAACAGGGCAATTTGCAAACTCGATCCCATCGCTACGGAAAGGGAAAGATCCATTTTATTTTTCATCGCCACCGTAACCGCCGTGGCGTGTTCCGCCGCGTTACCGACGATCGGAACGACGATGACCCCGGTAAACAAGGCAGTCAGACCTAACATCGAGGTGGCTTCTTCGAGAGAACTGACCAATAATTCCGATTCGACGGCGACGAACAGGGTGCAGGCGAGGAGGACCCCACTCCACAGCAACACGTTGGGTTGGTGTCCCGCTTCGCCTTCTTCGGACTCGTTTTCCGCTTCGCCGACCTCGCACAAATAGGCGTGGGTTTTCATCGAAAATAACAAGGTGAGTCCGTAAACGAGGATCAACACGATCGCCACTCCGGCAGAGAGTTGCTGCATCGTGCTTTCTTCGATCCCTTGGGAGGTAAAGTCCACCGCCGTCGGCAGCAAAATGGCAATCACGGCCAAATTCATCGCCGATGCATTCATGCGGGCGACGACGGATTGAAATTCTTGCTCTTTGAAGCGCACGCCGCCCAAAAGCATCGATAACCCCATGACTAAGAGGAGGTTCCCGATAATCGATCCGGTGATGCTGGCTTTGACGACGTTGACCAATCCGGCGTTGAGGGCGACCAGGGCAATAATTAATTCTGTAGCGTTGCCAAAGGTGGCATTGAGCAAGCCGCCGAGGTTGGGTCCGACGACGACGGCAATTTCTTCGGTGGCGGTTCCCATCCACGCCGCCAGGGGAACGATCCCCAAGCAGGCGGTGAGGAAAATCGGCAAGGCTCCCCATTCGAGGAAGTGTCCCGCGATCGAAAGGGGAACAAAGACCAGTAAGCCAATGAAAATCAGATTTTTGACTGACATTAGGGTGGGTAAAGTCTCGTGAATCTGCTAAACGTCTCCAGACTAGCGGATCTTCTCGGAAAACAGGAGCCTATCCGGGAGGGGAGCGCTACGAGGCGATCGCCGCTCCGGGGGGAGTTCGCTTGAAAAAGCAGATGAGAAATCTGTATTTAAAGTTACAAAATAACGGAATTATTTGGAAATTTATATTAAATTTTTATATCAAACTATTAACTTAATAAAGAGATCGTCCATACTTTTTCATTGAATCTGTTATGTTGCTGTTAGTAGAAATATTAGGAAAAGTTCGGTAAAAGCCTAATTTCGATGATGATGCCAGAGAGAATGGACCCCGAACGGAAGGGCGGAATCGACCGACGATCCATTACAGTTTTTGACAATCGACTTTGACAGCCAGATGGCGATCGCCGCCGGAGAACCCTCGCGATCGCTTCACTTACCCAACGTCGTGCTGTCCTACGTCCGTCTTCCAGGCGAGATCGGGCTGACCATGTTCGTACCTTGAGTCCTTTTGATTATTCCGATATCTGTTCCTATCGTTTGAGTAACGATCGCCATGACTTCGATTTCTGAAACGACCTCTACTTTAAACATTCCCATGTCCGAACCCACCACAACGGTCGTGCCAGAAGCGCCGACGGAGGAATTGACCCCCGAAAGAGCGAAAACGGCCTATGGCATTTACGTCACCATCCACGGTCATTTTTACCAACCCCCTCGGGAAAACCCCTATCTCGACGCGATCGAACGCCAGCCGAGTGCGGCCCCCTTTCACGATTGGAACGAGCGCATCCATCACGAATGTTACCGACCCAACGCCTTCGCGCGGATTTTGAACGATCGCGGCGAAGTGGTCGGGATCGTCAATAACTACGAATATCTCAGCTTCAACATCGGGCCGACCCTGATGACTTGGCTCGAACGTTACGACGGCGAAGTTTACCAGGCGATCTTAGACGCCGACCGCAAAAGCGCCGAACGCCTCGACGGACACGGGAACGCGATCGCCCAAGTCTACAATCACATCATCCTACCCCTCGCCAACGAGCGCGACAAATACACCCAAATCCGATGGGGCAAACAAGACTTTCGATCCCGCTTCGGGCGCGATCCCGAGGGGATGTGGCTGGCAGAAACTGCGGTGGATTATGCCACCCTCGAAGCCCTCGTCGCCGAAGGAATTCAATTCATCGTCCTGGCGCCGTCGCAAGCCCAACGCTGCCGACCGATCGCCGCCGAAGGCGAACCGGAAACCGACTGGCACGAAGTCGGCGGCGGCCAAATCGATCCCACCCGTCCCTATCGCTGCTACTTACCGGGGGATCCCGAAGCGGGCGATTCTGCTTTGCAGACGCTGCGCGAACGCCCCTATATCGACATCTTCTTTTACGACGGCCCGATCTCTCGGGATATGGGCTTTAACGACGTACTCAGTAGCTCCCATCACCTCTGCGGTCGCCTCGGTTTGGCCGTTCACGGCGATCGCCGTCCCTCCCAACTGATCTCCGTCGCCACCGACGGCGAAACCTTCGGCCATCATAAATCCGGGACGGAAAAATGCTTGGCTTACGCCTTCACCTGCGAATTTCCCGAACGAGGCTGGACCGTCACCAACTTCGCCCACTACCTCAGCCTCAATCCGCCCACCTGGGAAGTCGAACTCAAACCCGTCACCGCCTGGAGTTGCTCCCACGGGGTGGATCGCTGGCAGGACGACTGCGGTTGTGGGGGCGGCGGCGGATGGCACCAAAAGTGGCGCCGTCCCCTCCGCGACGCCCTCGACTGGCTGCGCGACGAACTCAGCGAGATCTACGAACGCGAAGGTTGCCGCCTGTTGCGCGATCCCTGGCTGGCCCGAGACGAGTATATCGAAGTGATTCGCGATCGCGAGAGCGAAAATGTCGAAAATTTCCTCGCCCGCCATCAAACCCACTACCTCAACCCGGCCCAGCAGATCGACGCCCTGCGCCTGCTGGAAATGGAACGCCACACCCTGCTGATGTACACCAGTTGCGGCTGGTTTTTTGAAGAAATTTCTCGCCCGGAAGGGGTGCAAATCCTCCGTTACGCGGCGCGGGCGATCGAACTGGCGGCAGAAGTGGCGGGGGTCCAACTCGAACGCGAGTTCGTGCGTCGCCTCGAACAAGCGCCGAGTAATGTAGACACCTTTAAAGACGGGGCAGGGGTTTACGAACAACTCGTGGTGACCGCACAAATTAGCTTAGAGCAAGTGGCGGCCCACTATGCCATCAGCAGCCTGTTCGCCAGTTACAAGAGTCAAGAACAGGTTTACTGCTACAGCATCCACCGCCGGGATTACGAGTTGCAACGCCTGGGATCGCTGAGTTTGGCGGTCGGTCAGATTCAGTTAGTGTCGCAAATTACTCAAGAAAATCTCGATCTCGTCTTTGCTGTTTTACATTTAGGCAGTTGGGATTTTCACTGCTGCATTCAACCGTTTGTCGGACGGCGCAGTTACGTGCAGATGAAAGAACGCTTGTTCGGAACTCTGCAAGAAGCGAGCGCCGCTCATGCGATCTTGGTGATGAATGAGTATTTCGATGGGAAATCGTTCAGTTTGCGCGATTTGTTTGCGGAAGAACGACACCGAATCGTCAAACTGCTCACTCAGGAAAATCTGTTGCGCCTCGATCAGCTTTACAACCAGGTGTATCGCGACAATTACGGCGTGATGATGGCGTTCCACCGCGACGACCTCACGGTCCCGAGGGAATTGCAAGTGGCGGCGGAAATTGCTTTGAGCAATCGCTGTTTGAGCGTGGTGCGCGATTTGGAACAGGCGATGGGCGATCGCCTCACCTCGGACGGTCAAATCGCCAGCCTTTTAAACGAGTTACACGCGATCGCCACCGAAGCCAAACACATGCGCTGCCATCTGGAAGTACCGGAGGCTAAAATTGGCCTGGAACGGGCGATCGAGCGGTGTTTGTGCTATTTAATCCACGACGCCCAACCGGAAAAGATCGAGGCCGAACTGCTCAATTTACAACGGGCGATCTCGATCGGAGGGCAACTCAATATCGGCTTATCCTTAGCCCGCGCCCAAGAGTTATTTTTTAGCTGGATGCACGAGGAAGGACTCGCCCCCTATTTCGATCGCCTCGATCCGACCACCGCCGCCGCACAATCGCGCGATTTATTGCGATCGTTGCTCGATCTCGGTCAAATGTTAGGGGTTGAAAGGGTGCGGGAGTTGAATTAGGGAGTAGGGAGTAGGAAGTAGGCAAGAACTAAGAGGGAAGAAGTAAGAGGGAGGAAGCTGACTTGTCGCAATTCCCCACTTCTTCCCTCAATCTGTCTAAACTCTAAAAATCTAAACTTTAAAATCTCAAATCTAAAATTAAAATGGTCTCAATCGACCCTCAACTGAGCTTTCTCCGATGAAAGCCTTGAATTTCAGCTTGATTTTCCTATTGTGTTTGGCCTTAGTTTTGTTTTCTTTAGAAAATAGTCAGCCGACGGCGATCGCGATCGTGCGAGGAGTGGAGGTGGAAGCGCCCCTAGCCGTCGAACTGATTTTCGCAATGGGAATCGGTGCGGTCTTAGTCTGGCTATTTGCCCTGTTATCCAAACTACAAAGATATGTGACATACTCCCGGCGCTGTACCCGTAGGGTCAGCGCGGGCTTCCCAGTCTCACGATTGGGTATTCGGGCCCCACGCCACTTATCTAGGTCATAGACGCTTTATCCGAGTCATACGCCCAGACAGATCGACTTGACAGGCTGTTTCCGTTCGCCAGAGTCCCTGGCTACATAGGTTTCTATGTATCCTGCTGGCCGACTATTGTCAAGGAGTATGAGATTTTTCTGGGAAACCCTCAAAGGGCGCTGGCTACAAAATCACGCGAGCGGTTCAGCCTGTTGTACGGTATTTGGATGAGTTCGATCGATGTACTTTATGGTCAGTTGACATCGGAGAATAGCCCGCAATTGCTCCCCGCCGAAGCAGCATCATCGGACAACGCCAAAAAAGACAACGCCAAAAAAGACGCGATCGCAGTGGAAAACATCGATCGTCCCGCTTGAAGGAAGAGGAGCGATCGCCACTGCTCCCGCCAGAAAAATCTAGAATGAAACAATGAGTTCTAGTTCAACCCGGAGATCATGAGCAGTTCCCTAGCCCAAGACGCGATCGCCCTGTTAATCGACCTCGCCAAACGAGGAGAAATCGACCCGTGGGACGTCCAGGTAATCGAAGTGATCGACCGCTACCTCAGCGAACTAGTCCCGGCGGACGACAGCGATCGCGCCGAACGAGAAGTGACCTTATCCCAATCGGGACAAGCCTTTCTCTACGCCTCAATGTTAGTTTTGCTCAAAGCCGATAATTTAGCCCGTTCGGAATCTCTCCTCGACGAAGAAGGCGTCGGCGAAGAAGAAGTCGAAGAACTCGAAGAACTTTTAGATCCCGAAAGTACCCGACTCCCTCACAAACTCGAACGGCAGCTCAAACGACGCGCCGTCGCCCCCACCCCCCAAAAACGGCGGGTCACTTTACCCGAATTAATCGAACAATTACAATTAATGTCCCAGGCGATGGACGATCGCCCCCGTCGCCGCACCAAGCGCCACGCCAATTCTAAATCGACGGCGAAAGCAGTCCGCGCCATTAGCGAACTCGCCCATCAAGAAAACTTAACCGATATTGCTGCCGCCCTCGAACAATTTTTAGAAAGTCACTGGACCCAACTGAGTACCGAATGCGACTGGTTAGAACTCGACGAACTGCTCGAACGCTGGCAACTGTGGCGCGTGAAAACGGCGGACACGCCTAAAATTCAATCGGAACCGACCGACAACAAACACGATCGCGTCGGGATCTTCTGGGCTTTATTGCTGCTTTCGGCTCAATCTAAGGTGGAATTGGAGCAAGAAGAGTTTTACCAGGATTTAAAAGTTAAAAGTCTCGATCGCGCGATCGCACTCGAAGCGATCTAAGCTCGCCCCCAACCTCACTCAAATGACTCGTTACCGTCTTTAAGTCCAAGCACAACCCCCCATTCCCTGCCCAAATCCCCTGATTTGCGGCCAAAGGGAAGTTCAACTTAAATTAGATAAAGTTAATCGCCCTACGGTTAAGAGAACTAAAGATCTATGAAAGCCATGATTCTGGCAGCCGGGAAAGGCACTCGTGTCCGTCCCATTACGTTCACCATCCCCAAACCCATGATTCCCATCCTGCAAAAACCAGTGATGGAATTTCTCGTCGAACTCCTGCGCCAGCATGGGTTTGAACAAATCATGGTCAACGTCAGCCACTTGGCTAAGGAAATTGAAGACTATTTCCGCGACGGTCAGCGTTTCGGGGTCGAGATCGCTTATTCTTTCGAGGGACGCATTGTTGACGGTCAGCTTGTCGGCGAAGCCCTCGGATCGGCAGGCGGGATGAGACGCATTCAAGATTTTTATCCCTATTTTGACGATACCTTCGTGGTATTGTGCGGCGATGCCTTGATCGATCTCAACTTAACGGAGGCGGTCAAATGGCACAAGGAAAAGGGGGCGATCGCCACGATCGTCATGAAATCCGTTCCCCGGGAGGAAGTGTCGAGTTACGGGGTCGTCGTCACCGACGACGAAGGCGCAATTAAGACGTTCCAAGAAAAACCCGCCGTTGACGAAGCCCTCAGTACCGACATCAACACCGGGATTTATATTTTTGAGCCGGAAGTGCTCGATTACGTCCCTTCCGGGCAGCAATTCGATATCGGTGGCGATTTATTTCCCAAACTCGTAGAAATGGGCGCCCCTTTTTACGGGATTTCGATGGACTTCCAGTGGGTCGATATCGGGAAAGTTCCCGACTACTGGCGGGCCATTCGCGGCGTTCTCCTCGGAGAGATTAAAAATGTGGCCATTCCCGGAAAAGAAGTTGCGCCGGGAGTTTATACCGGGTTGAATGTAGCGGTTAATTGGGACAAGGTGGAAATTAGCGGCCCGGTGTACATCGGCGGGATGACCCGTATTGAAGATGGCGCTAAAATTGTCGGACCGACGGCGATCGGACCGAATTGCTGGATTTCGAGTGGGGCGATGGTCGAAAACAGCGTCATTTTTGAATATTCCCGTCTCGGTCCGGGGGTGCGCCTGGTGGATAAATTAGTGTTCGGTCGCTACTGCGTGGATAAAACGGGAGCGGCGATCGACGTTCAAGCGGCGGCCCTCGATTGGTTGATTACCGATACCCGTCAAACTCCCCCGTCGCAACCACCGATCGAACGTCAGGCGATCGCCGATCTGCTCGGAAGTGAGGGCAACGGTTCTTAAAAGCGGTTACCGCAAGTTCTCAGAGTCCCCGTCCGTTTCTCTTTCTTCTATTTTATATTTCGTGCCTTCATGCCGGGGCATACTTTACTCCGATCGCCAAGGTACAGCCTCCGGGATCGATGCGGTACGGACGGGGGAAGCACGGGTTATAGCATGTTTCAACAATTGCGATCGCGAGGGAGGGTAGGGAAACAGCACTACAGTGTCCCTACCCTCCGTGCATTTCCATCTAGGTTTTAAGATCCTCTGAACTCTCAAATTCCTTAAGCCCAATTCCCGAACCCATGACGATTAATCCTTGGATGGTCTTGCTTGTCTGCAATTGGTGCGTAGCGATCGCCTTCGCCATCTTACTCTTAAACTTTTATAAACAAATTCAAAGTTGGTTAATTGTTATCTTTAGCATCTTAACATTAACCTTTATTTTGTTTTTTATTTCGCCAAATTTGGCGATTATTGTTAGCACAATTTTATGGTTTTTATTTTTATTTCTTCCAGTTTTTGGGCTTTACTGGATTCAGTTTCTCATGTTTCGCGGATCTTACGATCGCGCCCGCCAGTTAGCGGCGATCGTGCGCTGGTTGCATCCGGCAGATGGATTAGTGGAACTTCCCCATTTATTAAAAGCATTAACCTTAGCACGAGGGGGAAAGCTTGAGGAAGCAGGCAAGATTTTTAAATCCTATAAAACACCAGAAACCGCCATTGGTAGAACTGTAACGGCGCTATTTTATGTCACCTCAGATTCGTGGGAAGATCTGTTAACTTGGATTAGAGAAAATATTCCCGATCGCCAACTGTTCGGAGTCAATAATTTAGTGATTTATTACTTGCGTGCTTTAGGCGAAACGGGAAATATTCACGAGCTATTGCAAGCTGTAGAAAGATTAACACCGGAATTTGAAAAACGTCAAAGTTTAATCCCTTTAGCATTAGCAAGGATGTATGCTTTGGCATTTTGCGGCAAGTCGGACAGTCTCGGGATTTTATTCGATCGCCCCTTACGAAGATATCCCAAAAATATCCGCCAATTTTGGATGGGAACGGCTAAGTTAATCGAAGGAAAAGAAAGAGAAGCACGCCAAATTTTTGATGCTATTCCTCACCAAAACAATACAAATTTGCAACAGGCGATCGCCCGCCGTTTATCCCAAAGTTCTCAACCCATTTCCGTACAATTAAGCGATGGCGATCGCGAGATCCGCGATGGAATTATTACCGCCGTCGAACAAGAAAAACGGTATGGAAGCGCTCTAACCGTTGCCAACAATGATGCTTATTGTAGCTATATTTTAATAGGTTTAAATTTAGCAATTTTTTCCCTACAAGTTCTGCTGGGAGGCAGCCAAAATATTCTGGTTTTAATCCAGCTTGGTGCTTTAATTCCCGAGGCAGTCTGGGAGGGTGAGTGGTGGCGTTTGATTGCGGCAAATTTCCTGCATTTTGGCCTCGTTCATCTGATGATGAATGCGATCGGACTTTTCATTATTGGTGGGTTTGTCGAAAAAACTCTGGGAACGATACGCTATTTTGGGGTTTATTTGAGCAGTGGTATCGCTTCGATGACGGTGATTACTGTTTTATCCAGATTGATAGAATTTTCTGCTAAAATCACCGTAGGTGCTTCGGGGTCGGTGATGGGCTTGGTCGGGGCGACGGGAGCTATTTTACTCTGGGGTTGGCATCGAGAAAAAGCACGCATTGCTCGTCAACGGTTCCAGCTTGTTTTATTAATGGTTGGCTTGCAAATGGCGTTCGATTTATCTGTGCCTAATATTAGTTTTATCGGTCACCTTTCGGGGGTTATTTTCGGGTTTTTAATAACTTTAGCGTTAATGAAATGGGTTAAGTTACCCGATTGATTTTTTAACAGTGATGTTGAGTGGAAATGGTAAGGAAAAATAGGGGCGATCGCGGGTGGATTGACCTTACTCAAGGGGTTTTGATGAGTTCGGCGATCTGAAAAATGGTATAAGCTGTTCGCCGTCGAGATGGGGAAGAAATTTTAGCTTGCTGGGAGAGCGAGCATCTTTCTCGCTGTTGAACAACCATATAAAAACTATTTTTCTAGATTGAATGCTTCGACGACAAACTCCAAGATTTCGCCTTGAGAACTGCCAAATTTGAGCCGATCGCCCGACTCTAAACGGAGTTCTTGATGGTGGATTTTCTGCCAACCTCGGGCATTATGAACTAAGGTGCCGTAACGGGAAAAATCGCGCAAAAAATAACAGGGACGTCCGTCAGTGGCGGAACTGTTGCGGTAGAAAATTTCGGCATGACGTTGGGAAACCCAGCGTTCTGGAATCACTAAATCATTTTCCGATCGCCGTCCGACGCTGAGCATTCCATTGCGAATCGGCCAGACTTTGCCCGTTTTATCCGGCGATCGCAGTAACGCGGTTGCTAAAGGCAATCCCATCGCCGAAGGGGTATTTTCCGGCAATTCGGTAATCAAAGAATCGATCCCGGCCATCAGTTCGCCGTCGAATTCGGGATGCAAGTAAAGAACGGGTAAGGTCCAGGCAGGTTGATTGAATTTATAAAGCGTGAGAAGCTGTTGGCGCGCGATCGCCACGGCCCGATCGATCGGGTTGCGTTCCGCTAAAGCTTGAGCGAAGGCGCGAATAAAACTGAGGGCTTCGGCGTCGGCGATCGAATCGCGCATCGCCAAAACTGCCGGGACGCCGTGATGGATCAGCACTTCGGCTAAACTGCTGCGCGGGGTCGCTTGTTGGTTGTGGCGATCGGGCCAGGCCCCCCAGCAGGCGTTGAACACGGCGAGAGTGACCCCACTGCGAACCAGGATTTGAGCTAATTCGGTTCCGGTCAGTACCGTATCGGCGTTGAGGCGCAGTTGTCCCCCCGTCGGACCGGGAACGCCGTGTCCGGCATAGAAAAAGATATTGTATTCCCCGGTTTCGAGCTGTTCGACGATGTCGCTAACACTCGGTTGAATGAGGGGAGTGACGTGACAGGGAACGGGAAGCAAGGGATCGCGATCGCCCGATCGCGCGCTGCGACTTTGCAACACTTCACTCAAGGTCGCCGCTTCCGTTTCCAAATCGAGGGTGGAATTGCTGCCGCTACCTTGCTGCGATTGCGTTTGAGCCCCCAAAACAAGCAGGATTTTTAAAGTTTGACGGTTGGGATGTTTGGCGAGGGGATCGACATCGCTGGTGGTACGGCTAAAGCGCAATTGGCGATCGAGGGAAATAGCAGGTTTCCCCGCACGCGGTTGCATGATTTCCCACGGGAGGGCCATCAGGTCCGGATCGCGGATGTCGAGTTGAATTCGCAAGGGACGGTCTTGACCGAGAGCGATCCCGAGACTTTGGGCGAAACTGCGATCGATGGCGCCGGAAAATAACCACTGCCACAGATTGAGTCCCAAATGCTGCATTAAGCGGGCGCTGTAGCTGGCGGGGGAACTGTCGGAACCGGGGAGGAGGCGATCGAGGGAATCCAAATGCGGGTTAATTTTGACGCCGCCGGGTAAGGGTGCGGGTTGCACGGAAAACATTTGCTGCCAACCGTACCAGGTCTGGCTCAACGTCTCGGGCCACGAACTATCGTGGTGGACGTAACCACTCGGAGAGGGAGCCTTGAACACCCAGATCGCAAACCGATCGGAGGTTCCGGGCGTTTTTAACGGTGCGATCGCAATCGACAAACAGGGGATCTCAGACCAAGACATTCAGACGTCAAGCGGATAGCCATAATGGGGATTGTTTACCAGTCTATCCGGTCTTGGGGGGAGAATACAGGCGTTGCGATCGCACTAGACGACACCCTGGCGGGAACTCTTCCCCACGAAAAGCCTCTCTAAGAGCAGGTGAGCTATAAGGATTCTTGACGTAACTGCTCGATCGCATAAACGGCGATCGCCATACTGGCTCGGGCTTTTTCGATCTCCGACAACTCGGACCACTCCCGAGAATCAATCCCCTCGTTCGGTTCGGCTTGCGAACGCATGGCAAAGGCAAACGGTCTGGCTAAAACTTGCAAATCTTCCAAGGCCCATTGCGGCATCACCCTGGCCACGCAAGCGATCGAGCAATCGACTAACGAGCGATCGTTGAGATCTTGTCCGCCTGCAACCGAGGCGATCGCATCGAGCCAAACTGTCGGCACGGACTGCCCGAATTTTTGGCGCAACAGTGCTTGTAGTTTTTCTAACTTTTCGTTAACGGCTGGGGTCGGCGACCAAATTCGCTCTAATTTTGCCATCCACCCTCGAGCGCCATCGCTGGCGACTTCCGCCGCTAACGGCTCTAAATCGCAGCGATCTTCGAGTTGCTGCCAATACGATTCCGAGTCCGGATCTGCCGGATTCCACGGATAGGCTCCCTCCGCTTCGGAGAGGGACTCTAACAAGTCTAAATAAGTTCGAGAATGGGCCGAAAACTCCAGGGGCTGACGGGTCATAATTAAACGTTCCTCCTGAGTCAGGGATTGCATTAGGGTTCGGTTAGGGCTAGCTACAGCAACAAGGCCCTAGGTTCCGCAAGCATCGGTCAGCCATTGTACAATCGAAGGGATCGCAGCAGCGACGAGCGATCGCCCCATCCTGTCTCGTCTCTACCGGGCGATCGCCGTGCTTTCCCCTGTTGCTGTAGCAAATTTCTGTGTAAAAAGCTCGCTTCTATCTTTATGTCCGCTCGCCCGATTTATCTCGACTCCCACGCCACCACGCCGACAGACGAGCGCGTGCTTCAGGCGATGCTTCCTTACTTTAGCGAATACTTCGGCAATCCCGCCAGTATCACCCACCAATACGGCTGGGAAGCCGAAGCTGCCGTCAAACAAGCTCGCGAAACCCTCGCTCGGGCGATCGGCGCCACCCCGGAAGAAATCGTCTTTACCAGTGGCGCCACCGAAGCCAATAATCTCGCCCTCAAAGGTGTCGCCGAAGCCTACTTTCAAAAAGGACAGCACCTCATTTCCGTCCAAACCGAACATAACGCCGTCCTCGACCCCTGTCGCTATCTCGAATCCCTCGGCTTCTCGGTTACCTATCTCCCCGTTCGCGACGACGGAATACTCGATCTCGACCGACTGCGAGACGCTTTTCGCCCCGATACGATCCTCGTCTCCGTGATGGCCGCCAATAACGAAATTGGCGTTTTACAGCCCTTGACAAAAATTGGAGAATATTGTAAAGAGCGGGGGGTGATTTTCCACACCGACGCCGCCCAAGCCTTGGGCAAAATTCCCTTAGACGTGGAAGCGATGCACGTCGATTTGATGTCCCTGACGGCCCACAAACTTTACGGCCCGAAAGGAATTGGCGCCCTGTACGTGCGGCGGCGCAATCCCCGGGTCAAACTGGCGCCGCAAATTCACGGCGGCGGACACGAACGGGGATTGCGATCGGGGACGTTGTACGCCCCGCAGATCGTCGGTTTCGGCAAAGCGGTAGAGATTGCCCTCGCGGAGATCGACGGCGAAACCCGGCGATTGCGAGATCTGCGATCGCGCCTCTGGGAAAAACTCTCGACCCTCGGCGATATTTACCTGAACGGACATCCGAGCGATCGCCTCCCCGGCAACCTCAACGTCAGCATCGCCGGAGTAGACGGACAAGCCTTATTACTCGGTTTGCAACCCGTCGTCGCCGTTTCCTCCGGTTCCGCCTGCACCTCCGCCAAAATCGAACCCTCCCACGTCCTCGCCGCCTTGGGGCGATCGCCCGAACTCGCCTACGCCTCGATCCGCTTCGGGATCGGACGCTTCAACACCGAAGCCGAAATCGATCGCGTCGCCGAGCACACGATCGCCACGGTGCGATCGTTGAGGGAAGTGGCGTTGAAATTTTAGAGTTGAGGATTGCTAGATCCCGAGTCCCTACTCCCCTCGATTACCACTCCACCTGCGATCGCTCCTCGATCGCCCTTTGGTAAACCGCCTCCGTTTGCTTGGCGATCGTTGCCCAATCGAAACGTCGCGGCAAATCCTCATAGGCATTATCAATCAACCACTGCCCGTATTCCGGATTTCGTAAAACCTCCAAAATGCCCCAGGCTAACGAGTCCGGGTTATTCGTTTGCGTGACGATCCCCGTTTTCGTATGTTGGACCACCTCCGGCAATCCTCCCGTATCCGAGACCACCACCGGAACCCGGGCCGCAAAGCTTTCGAGGACGACAATCCCAAACGGTTCGTACAAACTGGGAAACACCGCACAATTGGCGATCGCCTGGAAGCGATCGAGATCTTCGTCAGACAGAAACCCGGTAAAGTAGCACTTATCCCAAATTCCCAAATCCCACGCCAACCGCTTGAGGTGGTCCGTATTGCCCCCGCCAATAATCACAAACTTGACTTGACCGTTCATTTGGGCCAAGACCTTCGGCGCCGCATTGAGTAGAACGGACACCCCTTTTTCGTAACTCATCCGCCCCACATAATAGACCAACTGTTCGCCATCGCTGGCAAACCGACGGCGGAACGCCACCGCGTCAAACTCTTCGCGGCGGGGTTTTTTCGACGCCCGAATCCCGTTATAAATCACGTCGATTTTATCGGCGGGAATCCCCAAAACGCGCTGGACTTCATCGCGCATGTAGTGACTGCACACGATCGTCCGCCAGGAATTAAAGCCTAACTCCCCTTCTTTAGACGAGATGTAGCGGTGTTCGCTGGTGTACAAGCCGTTGTAACGTCCGTATTCCGTGGCGTGAATCGTGGCAATCAGAGGAATTTTAAACAAGTGCTTGAGGGCGATCGCCGCATCCCCCACCAGCCAATCGTGGGCGTGAATCAAGTCGAACGGGCCGAGTTCGAGCATCAATTGACCCCCGTGACGCCCTTTCGCTTCGTTCATATTGACGACCCAATGGAAGAAATCGTGACCGTCTGCCACGGGAAGCCGATGAATGTGGATGCCTTCGACCATCTCGTAAGCCGGGGCGTTCCCAAAGGCGACGGTAATCAAATGGATCGAATGACCGAGTTTGACTAATTCGGGATAGAGTTCGGCAACGTGACGGGCAATTCCCCCGATAATACGCGGCGGAAATTCCCAACTGAGAACGAGGATTTTCATCGGGCGATCGTGCAGTCCTTTGCAAAGTCCATGAGTGATTCATCTCTAATTTTAGAAAGTTTGGCGACAGTGCTAACGCTCAAAAGGATATTCACGAAGACCCTAGAGTAAGGCGCTAGAGTGGGGACTGTCCCTTTTTCCCGATTCAGGCGGGTTCGATGCCCGCCCTACGGGGTTCGCGACCGCTCAATCTTCCCGATCCAAAATCGGTTCCACCCGTTGGCGATAAACTTGCCATCGTGCGATCGCTTCCGGATCGGACTCGGCCCCGCGCTTGAGGAAAATCACCCCATCTTTAAAGCCGACCAGGCCATAAACGCCGTCGGCGACGACGCGATCGACGACGGGAATCATGGCTTTGAAACGATGCAAGTCATTGTCAAAAGCGGGTAAATATTGCTCGACTTGCCACAGGTCGGCGATCGCGTAATCGGTTTGAATCACGACCCCCGCATCATTTCGCAGCTCTAATGCCGGAAAACGCACGATTTCGCGGCGCGAGGACAGGTGCGGCACGATGTACGTCGTGGCGGACACGCTCGCATCGGGGGGGATTTTTTGCAGAAATTCGCGGATCGCAGCGCTATGTTGCCACTGACGGGGTAAGGAGACGTAAACCCACGGATCGATCGAGTCGGGAATCAAAAAATAGAGGGTGCGATTGGGGTTGGAGGTCATCGAAAACAAGATCGACAGACACAAACAACCGATCCAAAAGCGCCGCACGGACAATTCGAGCAGGTGAGGGCGTTTTTCCCACCACGTCAACCCCCGTTGACAAAGGGGCGAGACGACGGGAAAAATCCATCGGATCCAGAAGGGGCGTTGTTTTTGCGGATCTTCGCCGCGATCGATGCCTTTCGATAAACCGCGCGCGATCAGTTCGCGAACGGGGGCATCGAGCAGGTGTTGGCGAGGAGCCCACCAGAGGATCGTTCCGTAGCACAAGCCGGGAACGACGGCCATCGCGTAGCGGATGTTAATGGCGAGGGCGGATTTACCCCGTTGCAGGAAGATTTGCAGTAAGGGAAAACCCGCGATCGCCCATGAAGCGGGGGCGATCGCCGGAATGAAGGCAAAGGGCAGCCACTGCCCCAGAAAATAGCGAATTTTCCCCGTAATCGGCGTTACCAATTCCACCAACACCAACCACGGTTTACTGACGAAGGCCCATAGCAGTTCTAAGGTCGTCGCTTCGTCGCTTTCCACATATTGACCGAAGCGTTCGATCGTGAAACGGCGGGATACGTCTTCGGAAAATAAGGGCATGATTAAGTTGGTCAGCCCCAAGATATAGCCAAAACTGAGAATGCACGTGGCGATCCCCGCACGGGGGAAACGCTGGCTCAGTGCCATGTAAACGCCGACGCCGAACAAGGTGACTCCGCCATCTTCGCGCACGGCGAGAATGCACGCCGCCATCGCCCAAAATAAAACCCACCAGCGTTTTTCCATTGCCAAGAGCAAGGTAAATACGAATAAGGGAATTTGGCAGTTATCCGCAAAGTTAGACAGGGTCGGACCGATAATCGCATTGGCGGCGTAGTAGCTGGCTGTAATCATTGCCGCAACCGGGCGATCGAGGTATTCTCGCGCCAGCAAGTACAGCACTAACCCCCCTGCGGTGACCAGAACGACTTGCAAGACCGTGAGCGTCGCTGCCGTCGGAAATAAGGCATAAATCGGCAGCCAGAGTAACAAAGCTGGGGTAAAATGTTGCCCCAGGCGATGGTATGAAACTTCTGGGAATTCTCCATCGTGAACCACGTTGGTCGAAAGGGTGGAAGACAGGGAACTTTGAAAAAAGTTGCCGTGGAGTCCGTTCCAAAACACTTGATTGAAAATTCCCTGATCGAAGGAAGCGTAAAAAGTGTAGTAGCGATGGAGTGTCAGGGTTAAGGTCAATACAAAAAAGGCGATCGCCGCCCCCCATACCCATCTCAATCCCGGATTTTTCTCTGAATTGGACAACATTAGTGATTCGCGCTCAATGCAATCTGTAGTGATGTTTGGGTCATTCAACTGGACTTAAAACGCAAAGATCCTTGCAATCGTGGCTTGTTCGCCTTTCCCCTTCCACTTGGAACCGCTCCGTTGTTTTGGGGGAGACGACCATTAAGGATCGATCTCGAAAAAGGCACGATCGACAGACTCTAGAAAGGTTAACTTATAAATATAAAGAAAAACCAAAGACCGACTCTCCTATCCCGGATCGCCTTCCTCGCCCAGACGCTGCGATCTTTATCGATCTAGCCCCGAGATTGCATGAGCGTATCTATTGAACATCCCGCCAATACTCTCGAATCCCCTTTACAACTGCTGTTGTTCGTCGATCGCCGTCCGAGTTCCCGCGAGCATATCCGGCGGATTCGCAGTTATCTCAAAGCCGTCGAGACCGATCCTCCCTTCGATTTACAAGTGATCGACGTGGCGGAACAGCCTTATTTGGCAGAACATTTTAAATTGGTGGCGACTCCTGCATTAATTAAAATTCATCCGGAACCGAGAGAAACTCTAGCGGGCACGAATTTAGTGCCACAATTGGAAAAATGCTGGCCGCGATGGCAACGTGCGGTCGCCGAGTATCTCAATCAAAGGGCTCCCCTGGAATCAGAGTCTGAGAATTCGAGCGAGAATAACCATCACTCTTGGGGGTATTCCGCCGAACTGATCCGTCTGTCGGACGAAATTTTTCGTTTGAAACAGGAGAACGAAGACCTCAGCCAACAATTGCAATTTAAAGATCGTTTGATTACGATGTTGGCTCACGATTTGCGCAATCCCCTCACGGCAACTTCGATCGCCCTGGAAACGTTAGACAATCATTGTTGTTCCGAACAAGCGGATGTCGCGACGAACCCTAAATTAGTCGCTCGCTTGATCGGTCACGCACGCAATCAAACTCGCTTGATCGAACAAATGATTTCGGATTTGTTGCAAGCGGAGCGATCGCATAAGTCCGATTTTCGCATTCATCCTCAAAAGCTCGATCTCAACGCTCTTTGTCATCGGGTCATCGGCGATCTCGACGACTTATTTCGCTCCAAATCCCAACAAATTGAAACCGACATTCCCAGCGATCTCCCCCCGGTCTATGCCGATGGCGAACGCATCCGGCAAGTGTTAGTTAATTTGCTCGACAATGCGATTAAATATACCCCGGAAGAGGGCAAAATTGAAATTGCAATCCTTCACCGCACGACGCAAAAGGTTCAAGTGAGTATTTTTGATAACGGTCCGGGAATTCCTAGCGAAAATCAATCCCATATTTTTGAAGATCGTTTTCGTCTCAAACGAGACCAAAATCTAGACGGTTACGGGATCGGTCTGAGTTTGTGCAAGCGGTTGATAGTGGCGCATTACGGTCAAATTTGGGTGGATTCTTCCCTGAATAAAGGCAGTGCTTTTCACTTTACTTTACCCGTTTACCGTCGTTGACAGGAGGGTTTGCACGGTGGAATCCCGGGCGATCGCCTCACGAGTTGGGCGTCGGTCGCTATGCTTTCAAATCTAAAATCTAAAATCTATTTTTCTTTAACAATACACAAACAATTGCGCCCGTCCGAACAGCGTTCGTAAATAACGCGATCGGCCAAACGTCGGAGTAAAAACCAACCGTAACCGCCTTCTTGTAAGGTTCCTGGAAGGGGTTCGGGTAAAGCATCGGGGTTAAACGGTTCGCCGCGATCCCAAATCCGCATTTCGAGGCGATCGTCCCATAAGGTCATCTCAATGTCAATCGGCGTGGCGAGGGGCAATTCTTCGTGAGCGTGGCGGACGGCATTGGTAAAGCCTTCGGTGAGGGCTAATTTCAGGGAATAAAGTTGGTTTTCAGACCAATACCGTTGAAAATTATGTTGAAAGCAGAATCGATCGAACCACTGCTGCACCTTCGTTAAGACAGTTAGATCGCTCTCAACTGTCAGATACTCTTGCTTCAACATTGCCCAGTTCGTTTACCGATGGGGTGATGAGGTGTTAACCATTTTAGATTTTAGATTTTAGATCTTAAGTTTTGGACTTTTTTATTATTTGAATGATAACAAGATCCGGTAGATTTAGAAAATTTTAGAGGTTTTAACAGAGGATTTTTGAGAAATATCTTAATTTTTTAAGAGGGATAAAATAGGCGATCGCCTTCGATTGTAGCGGCACTTTAAGGATCTGGGGTTCCCGTTTCCCGGGACGATTCTGCTTTGCAGACGCTGCGCGATCGCCCGGTCGAATCGGGGGGGATTCGGGAGCGATCGCCCCCAGCTTTACCCAATACTTAAATGATATGGGATCGATCCTCAAAAATTAGTAAACTTTTTGTAAACCCAGCATTCAAGTTTTAAAAATCCTCATGTTTCTCTTCGAGACTCTAAAACCCAAAACCCAAAATCTAAAATCTAAAATCTAAAATTGCCACACCGCGCCCAAAAAGCGACGCCTGCCGAGGATCCCCAAGCGAATGTCAATCCGTTTGGAAAACCTCACAGGCGTCGCCAGTAAAGCCCCGTTTTGTATTTAGAACAAACCGAGGGTCAGAGATTCGGCGATCGGGAAAGTCGCGCCAATTCCCAACCAGAGGGTGACTGCGGTTCCGAACATGAACACGGCAGTGGCCACCGGACGACGGAAGGGATTTTGAAACTTGTTCACGCTTTCAATAAAAGGAACGAAAATTAAACCCAGGGGAATCCCCGCCATCATGGCAATCCCCAACAACTTGTTAGGGACGATGCGCAGGATTTGGAAAACGGGCCACAAATACCATTCTGGGAGAATTTCCAACGGAGTCGCGAAGGGGTCGGCAGGTTCTCCTACCATTGCGGGGTCGAGAACCGCCAAGCCGACGCACAGGGCGATCGTTCCCAAAATCACGACCGGGAAAACATAAAGCAGGTCGTTAGGCCAAGCGGGTTCGCCATAGTAATTATGGCCCATCCCCTTCGCTAACTTGGCGCGCAGCTTCGGATCGCTCAGATCCGGCTTTTTCAAAATAGACATAGTTAAGAGTCCTCTCCTGATTTGAAAATCGGTAGGCGCGAGCGAGGAGTGTCGCTCCCGGTACCTTGACACTCCCCAACCTAAAGGTACGGGGATTCTCGCTTCATCGGGAGTCCGACGACTTTCCCCTCGGCGAGCTTCTTGACCGCGTGCCCCACGGCTGCAAAAGTTGTTTCAAGTGTGCCGCCCATGGCGAGCCAGGTTCTGCCGTTTGGCTGCGAGAGGCTGGGTTGCGGATCGTCTTAATTCTATCCAAAAGCCGTTCCAGAAAGACGGGGCTTGTATTCCATTATTTTTGGTCTTCGAACCCCGACAGACCGACTTGGCAGGCGGTTTCCTTTCCCCAGAGTCCCCGATGCTCCTCTATTCTCTAGTCGATCGCTAGCTACGGCTACGGGTTGCTGATTTCATCGCGATCGTAGGGCTTTGCCCTTCCCGCCGGGTGAGGAATCGACAAGGGCGGGGGATCCATGTATCCCGAGGCTCACCTTGGAGGTAGAGCGCGGAACCGATCGCCCCCCGAACTCCCCCATTTCCTTAACGGTTTACAACGGACCGGAAATCCCTTGTTTGCGGATCATCAAGAAGTGCAGCAACATGAACACGGCAATCAGCCAAGGCAGGACGAAGGTGTGCAGACTGTAATAGCGAGTCAACGTCCCTTGACCGACGCTGGTGCCGCCGCGCATCAACTCGACAATCGTCGAACCGACCACCGGAATGGCTTCGGGAACGCCAGAGACGATTTTAACGGCCCAATAGCCAATTTGATCCCAGGGTAAAGAATATCCGGTTACGCCGAAAGACACGGTAATCACGGCGAGAATCACCCCAGTCACCCAGGTCAGTTCGCGAGGTTTTTTGAAACCCCCCGTCAGGTAGACCCGGAACACGTGCAGGATCATCATCAAGACCATCATGCTCGCAGACCAGCGATGGATCGAGCGAATCAGCCAACCGAAGTTGACTTCGGTCATGATGTATTGAACGGAAGCAAAAGCTTCGGTCACCGTGGGCCGATAGTAGAAAGTCATAGCGAATCCAGTAGCGAACTGGATTAAGAAGCAAACCAGGGTAATCCCGCCCAAGCAATAGAAAATGTTAACGTGAGGCGGGACGTACTTGCTGGAGATGTCATCAGCGATCGCCTGAACTTCTAAGCGTTCTTCAAACCACTGATAGACTTTGGAGTTAGATACCTCTTTTGAAAACATGAACGAAGCGTTCCGAAAGAATATTAGCCGTCGATCAAAAATGTAACATAGTCTAAACAAGGTTTTCATAAATCCCAGCCAGCCGCATCGATCCCGGGGTGGGAGAGCGCCGAGGGGAGAGACCTTTGGGGAGCGCCGACCGTCGGCGATCGCGCGTTTCCGTGGCTGCCGTTTTTGCGGCTCGTTCTCCTTCACCGGACGGCAGATGAGTATGTTTGAGACTTCGACCGTAGGTAATATGTACAAACGAGTTTTCTCCGTTGCTTTCGTCTTCGTGCTACAACTGGCTATCGCTTTCGGCTGTTGGGTCGCTCCGGCAGCAGCTCTAAGCGAAGACCAAAATTTATTCATGCAAGTTTGGCGAATTGTCAATCAAGCGTATGTAGACGAATCTTTCAACCATCAAAATTGGTGGTTTGTCCGTCAAAATGCCCTGAAACATCCGTTTAGAAATCGGGAGGAAACCTACGAGGCGATCGAAAAAATGCTCGCCCGTCTCGACGATCCGTTTACCCGCTTTTTAAGGCCCGAACAATATCGCAGTTTGCAAGTCAATACCTCGGGAGAATTGACCGGAATTGGGTTGCAAATTGCCCTGGATGGGGAAACGGGAACGATTGAAGTGGTCGCGCCGATCGACGGCTCTCCGGCTGAAGCTGCCGGGTTACAACCGCGCGATCGCATTGTGGAAATTGACGGGGTGTCCACCGTCGGTCTGACCCTCGACGAAGCGGCGGCGAAAATGCGTGGTCCGATCGGCACGACGGTGACCCTGACCGTGAACCGGGGAAGCGAGGCGGCGACGGAATCGGTGGCTTTGGTGCGCGATCGCATCGCCCTCAATCCGGTGGTGGCGGACCTAAAAACCACTCCCGACGGTCTCAAGGTCGGTTACATCCGTTTGAGTCAATTTAATGCCAACGCGACGGAAGAAGTCGGACGGGCGATCGAAGAGCTGGAAAATCGCGGCGTCAACGGCTACGTTCTCGACTTGAGGAACAATCCCGGGGGACTGCTGCAAGCGGGGGTCGAAATCGCCCGCCTGTGGCTCGATCGCGGCACGATCGTCTACACGGTGAACCGCCAGGGCATTCTCGGTAGTTTTGACGCTACGGGACAAGCCCTCACCGACGCCCCCCTGGTGGTTCTAGTCAATCAAGGGACGGCGAGCGCCAGCGAAATTCTCGCCGGAGCCTTGCAAGATAACGGGCGCGCTCAGTTGGTCGGCGAAAAAACTTTTGGTAAGGGGTTGATTCAATCTCTGTTCGACCTCGCCGACGGTTCGGGGGTGGCGGTGACCGTCGCGAAATACGAAACGCCAAATCACCACGATATCAACAAGTTGGGCATCGTTCCCGATGTGGTGGTCGCGGCGGAGGCGATCGGTCGTAACGGACTGGCGACGGAAGCGGACAATCAATATCGAGCGGCGATCGCGCGCTTGAGCGAACAAGTGGTGGTCGCCAACGCGCCCTAAATGCTCTCGCCAGCGATCCGCTTGTTAAAGTGACACATCTCTGGCTCTCAAGGCACGAGAGAGGTCTTAGGCTGATTTCAGTGACTCAAAAGAGGAATCCGTCATGTCCGTTTCTCGTGCCAACCCTTGCTGTCCGATCGATTCATTTGCCAACACCGAGACCTGTTCCCTCCGGTCTAGGATCGAGATCGGGAGCGCACGACGGGGAGATCCCCCCGCCGAACCGGGAGGGTCGATCGCCGAAGCACGCGCCCGTGCTGCCCGTTGCGCTCGCCAGGGAGAGTACGATGCGGCGATCGCCGCCTTGAACGGCGCGATCGCCTCGGGTTCCCCCCAGGCGATGGATTACAACAATCGCGGCTTGATGTATTTCTATCGCGGCGATCTCGAGGCGGCGATCGCCGATTTCAACCGGGCCCTCGATCTCGACGAGCATCTGTCTCAGGCTTACAACAACCGAGGCAACGCTTACGCCCGTCAGGGATTGCTCGTCGAAGCCCTGATCGATTACGATCGCGCTCTCGACCTCGATCCGTTCAACGGACGGGCCTGGATCAACCAAGGGATGACCTTGCGCGACTTGGAAATTTACGAACTGGCTTTAGAAAGTTTCGATTTTGCCCTAGCCCTGGGCGAACAGGCGGCGATCGCCTACGCCGAACGCGGTCGCACTTACCACGAATTAGGAGATTGGAACGCGGCGATCGCCGACTACCGCCGCAGTCAAGCGGTCCTCGATCTCGACCCTTCCCTCGACGAGGGCGATCGCCGTCGCCGTTCCCGCCAGCTCGACCGAGCTTTAAGTCAACTGCTGCCCCCCCAGCCCCCCGGGGACGAAGGATGAAGCGTCGCTCACGGGGTCGCCAGATCGGAAGCCGATTCCGCCACACTTTCGGTTTCCGGTTGTTTCCAAATAATCTGTATTTCCGTCGGATCGACCTTGTAGCTTTGCTCTTCCATTAAATTTGCCGTTTGTTCCGGGGAGAAATAACGACTGAAATCCGCTTGCAGGCGATCGACCCGACGGTTCGTCGTTTTAACTTCCGCGCGAATCTCGTCGAGTTTTTCCTGCTGGGTTTCTTGATACGGCACTAATTTAACTAAAGTGGAGACCGCCACCACGGAAACGAGCAACTGAACCGCTAATTTAGTCGTGACTTCCACGGCGATCGCCCGATGGGGATGGCGTCGTGACGGTTGGCGACGCGGACGACGTTTGGACTGACGCCCTTCAATCGGAACGAGCGGGGGTCTGGGAGGTTGGATGGCGTTCATGATCTTGAAATTCCGTGCGGATCCCGAAAAATACGAATCTTTTCGCGAAGGAGAGCGTTGAATTGAGTGGGGTTGAAGAGCATTCCTCTGAAAACTGCTCGATCGCCCGACTGTAGCGCGAGGACGAGGGGCGAGATGGCGAGCGGGGGAAGATACCTGCCGCGATCGTTCGAGGTCTGGAGCGATCGCGGCAGGCATCAGGCACGATGACGCCCCGACTCTACTTGTAGAGTTCGGTCGCCAAGCGGAAAGCTAAGATGCCCGGCAGCAGGGCAATGACCAAGGCGGTCAAGACTTGAGCTTCAGAAAGTCCCATATGTTAAACCTCCTAAAATAAGAGCGAATTCTTATCCAATTTCCGGTATATCGTCCATTTCTGGAAGAACTTGTTACAAGATGCAATATAAATCGATAAGATTCAAGTCCCCCGATCGATCCCCAGGACGGGAACCGAGGCGATCGCCCCCGCTCTTCCCTTAAGCTTCAACGGGATACAATCGAGTCATGGCAAGGGATTGCCAGACGCTCCCGCCCTGGCGATCCCCAAAAATCTCCCCCGGCTCGATCGAGCCATCGATCGGGTAGCGAGAACAGTTATCCTAGAACAAGGTTAAGCTCGCCGATCCCTCGGGCGTCCTCGGCCTTCGAGCGCCCGCGACAACCCGTTTCGGTTTTGAGGAGCTGCCGCATCGAAGAGCAAAAAATTTTGTCAAAATATCGTTAATGGTCAGCCAATTTTTAGACTTTTACCCCAACGACCTAGGATTTCATACATTTCTCTTATTGGCAATCTTGGTTGCCTTAGAAGGCGTCTTGTCTGCAGATAACGCGATCGCCTTAGCCTCGATCGCCCAAGGATTGCCCGACAGCAAGCGACAACGGCAAGCCCTCGATATCGGCTTGATCGCCGCTTTCGTCCTGCGTATGACCCTGATCGTCATGGCGACGTGGGTGATCCGCTACTGGCAATTCGAGTTAATGGGTGCCTTGTACCTGTTGTGGTTGGTGTTTCAGTATTTCACCTCCGCCGAAGACGAAGAAGGACACCATCACGGTCCGCGCTACACGTCCCTGTGGCAGACCATCCCCCTGATTGCCATGACCGACTTGGCCTTTTCCCTCGATAGCGTCACCGCCGCGATCGCCATTTCCGAGCAAACCTGGATTATTTTAACCGGAGCCACGATCGGGATTATCGCCTTGCGGTTTATGGCAGAATTGTTCATCCAGTGGTTGAAAATTTATACCCATCTCGAAGATGCGGGCTATATTACCGTCGGTTTTATCGGGTTGCGCCTGCTCTTGCGGGTGGTGGACGAGCAGATCGTTCCCCCGGAATGGCTGACTGTCATCGTGGTGATCGCCTTGTTTATTTGGGGCTTTTCCGAACGTCGTCTCGAAGAACCCGAGGCGGACGCGGAAGCGGAGGCGATCGCCGAAAGCGAACGATCCGGAGAGACTTAGAACGCCGGACCGTTCGATCGAAAGCGGTGGTTACCCTACTCGTAGAGCCAACGGTGACTACTTTCTTCCCAAGACACGAGTTCTTCCTCTTTAAACCAAAGGGCGATCTCGCGTTGGGCCGTTTCGACCGCATCGGAACCGTGGATCAAGTTGCGACCGACGCTGATGCCGAAATCGCCCCGGATCGTTCCGGGTTCGGCACTCAGGGGATTGGTGGCGCCGATCAGCTTGCGAGCGGAAGCGACCACCCCTTCACCTTCCCAAACCATGGCCACGACGGGGCTGGAGGTGATGAAGTTCACCAAGCTGGAGAAAAAGGGTTTTTCTCGGTGGACGTCGTAATGCTGTTCGGCGAGTTCGCGGCTGACACTCATGACTTTAAGACCGACGAGTTTAAAGCCTTTGCTTTCAAAGCGACCGACGATCTCGCCGACGAGTCTGCGCTGAACTCCATCGGGTTTGATAGCGATAAAGGTACGTTCCACAACGATCTCCTACAACTGGATCTGAGCATACAGAACCCAGATTATCTCAGAATTTGGCGTTTCGGAGGGGAATCGTCGAGTCCGACTGGGCCGTGGCGCGATCGCCCGAACCAATAAGCTAAACTTTGTACTCGACAGCTTACCAGGGAGGTCAAGGGACGCGCATGGGTTTAGAGCCGATACGAGAAGAGACCGACACCGTGGCCGATCGCCGAGCCACCAACGAATCCGGGGTGGCGCAGGACGATCGCCCGGCGGCGAAAGACGTAGCGCCGTCGTGGACGATCGAGCAGAGCGAAGAACTCTATCGGATTAAAGGATGGGGAGAACCATATTTTTCCATTAATGCGGCGGGACACGCGATCGTTTCGCCGAAAGGGGAACGCGGCGGGTCGTTGGACCTGTACGAGTTGGTGCAGGCCCTCAAGTTGCGCGATCTGGGATTGCCGTTGCTGATTCGCTTTTCCGATATTTTGGAAGACCGGATCGAGCGGCTCAATGCCTGTTTTGCCAAGGCGATCGCCCGCTACAAGTATCCCGGAAGTTATCGCGGGGTGTTTCCGATCAAGTGCAACCAACAGCGACATTTGATCGAGGATTTGGTGCGTTTTGGCGAACCCTATCAATTCGGTCTCGAAGCCGGATCGAAACCGGAGTTGGCGATCGCCTTGGCGACGTTGAAGACCCCGGGAGCGTTGCTGATTTGTAATGGGTATAAAGACCGAGCCTATATCGAAACGGCGATGTTAGCCCGACGCTTGGGCCAAACGGCGATCGTCGTCCTCGAACAGGTGGAAGAGGTGCAGATCGCCATCGACGCGGCGCGATCGCTCGGAATCGATCCGGTCTTGGGAGTGCGCGCCAAACTGACGAGCAAGGGAATCGGACGCTGGGGCGGTTCCTCGGGCGATCGCGCCAAATTCGGGCTGACGATTCCCGAGATCGTACAGGCGATCGAGCAGTTGGAAGCGGCGAACATGCTCCACTGTTTGCAACTGCTGCATTTCCATATCGGTTCTCAGATTTCCTCGATTAGCGTGATTAAAGACGCCATCCGCGAAGCGAGTCA
This sequence comes from Oxynema mangrovii CENA135, assembly GCF_016632315.1. NCBI lineage: Bacteria > Bacillati > Cyanobacteriota > Cyanophyceae > Oscillatoriales > Oscillatoriaceae > Oxynema > Oxynema mangrovii. Next base: position 1,316,564 of record NZ_JAEOXH010000001.1, read on the forward strand.
GATTTACGTGTCTTTGGCCCAATCCGGGGCGCAGATGAAATATCTCGATGTCGGCGGCGGTTTGGCGGTGGACTACGACGGGTCGAAAACCAATTTCCACGCCTCGAAAAACTACAACATGCAGAATTATGCCAACGATATCGTGGCCGAGGTGAAAGAAGCCTGTCAAGAGCGCGATCTTCCCGTACCGACGTTGATTAGCGAAAGCGGACGGGCGATCGCCTCCCATCAGTCCGTGTTGGTGTTTGACGTCCTCGGAACGAGCGAAGTCTGCACGGATCTGCCCGAACCGACTCAGGAGAAGGAACACCTGATCTTACGCAATCTTTACGAAACCTATCGGGCGATCGGAGTCGAAAACTATCAGGAAGCCTATCACGATGCCATCCAGTTTAAGGAAGAAGCAATTAGCTTGTTCAATTTCGGCTATTTGAGCTTGCGCGAACGCGCCAGGGCCGAGCAGTTGTATTGGGCCTGTTGTCGTAAAATTCAGGCGATCGTCGGCGAACAGGAATACGTTCCCGACGATTTGGAAGATCTCGAAAAAATTATGGCGTCGATCTATTACGTCAATCTCTCCGTATTCCAATCGGCCCCGGATAGTTGGGCGATCGACCAGCTCTTCCCGATCGTCCCCCTACACCGGCTCGACGAACAACCGACGATCCGCGCGACCCTCGCCGATCTCACTTGCGATAGCGACGGCAAAATCGACCGTTTTATCGACCTGCTCGACGTCAAATCTTTACTGGAGTTACACCCGCTCCACCCCGGCGAACCGTATTATTTGGGGATGTTTCTCGGGGGCGCCTATCAGGAAATTATGGGCAACCTCCATAACTTATTCGGCGATACCAATACGGTGCATATCAAGTTAACCCCGAAGGGGTATCAAATCGAACACGTAGTCAAAGGAGATTCGGTCACCGAAGTCCTCGGTTACGTCCAGTACGACGCCGAAGATTTAGTCGAAAGCATTCGCAAGCAAACAGAACAAGCGTTGCAAGAAGGAACGATTACCTTGCAAGAATCCCAACGGCTATTGCGAAATTACGAACAAAGTCTGAGCGGCTATACCTACTTAAATCCCTGACGAGCCAGTCCCTGGGAACGGAAACTGCTCGATCGGGAAATATAGTTCTCACGAAAGCTATTTTCGACCCGTGCGCTCGATCGCCGATCGAGCGCGCGCTTTGAGAACGATCGCCCGACAAACAGCTAGGCTTTTGCCGTGTTAAAGTCTACAGAAATATCGAGAATTTTGACGAGAAACCCCCATTTATCTGCTATTTCATCGATAATTTTAGCCGTCGGTTTTCCCGCCCCATGTCCCGCTTTTGTTTCGATCCGAATTAAGACCGGATGGGGGCCATCGTGGGCCGCTTGTAACGCAGCAGCAAACTTAAAACTATGGGCGGGAACCACGCGATCGTCCCGATCTGCCGTCGTAATTAAAGTCGCGGGATAAGCGGTGCCGGATTCGAGATTGTGTAAGGGAGAATACGCATATAAAGCTTTAAATTCTTCTGGATTTTCCGGAGAACCAAAATCCGAACACCAGGCCCAACCGATGGTAAATTTATGGAAACGTAACATATCCATCACGCCAACGGCGGGTAAGGCGGCGGCGAATAAATCCGGGCGTTGCGTCATGCAGGCGCCGACTAATAAACCCCCATTACTCCCTCCGGCGATCGCCAATTTTTCAGTCGAAGTATAGCGATTTTCAATTAACCATTCCGCCGCCGCAATGAAGTCGTCAAATACATTTTGTTTGTTTAACTTTGTCCCCGCTTGGTGCCAGTCTTCCCCGTATTCGCCGCCGCCGCGTAAATTAGGAATGGCTAAAATTCCCCCCACTTCCATCCACACTAGCTGACTGACGGAAAAAGTCGGCGTTAGGGAGACATTGAATCCGCCATAACCGTATAAATACGTCGGATTGTTGCTGTTGCGATCGACCCCTTTTTTGTGGGTGACAAACATCGGAATGCGAGTGCCATCTTTACTGTGGTAAAAGACTTGCTCGATCGCGTAATCTTCGGGATTAAAATCGACGGTAGGCTGACGATAAATCGTACTTTCACCCGCGACCATATCGTAGCGATAAATCGTCGTCGGTGTCGTGAAGCTGGTGAAGCTGTAAAAGGTTTCCGTATCGCTACGTTTGCCGCCAAAACCCCCTACAGAACCGACGCCGGGTAATTCGACTTCGCGCACGAAAGTTCCGTCGAGATTAAAGATTTTAATTTGACTGCGGGCATCTTTCAGATATTCGGTGACGAAACAGTGATTGAGAACCCCAGTTCCTTCTAGGGTTTCTTCCGCTTCGGCAATAATTTGCGATCGCGTTCCCGTATCGATATCGATCGCGATAATCCGTCCTCGGGGGGCGTCGAGATCGGTTTGAAACCAGAAGCGGCGATCGTCATTATCAATAAAGCTATAACTGGCTTCAAAGTTTTGAATTAATTCGACCACTTGAGCATCTGGGTCGGTCAAGTCTTTATAAAAGACTAAATTTTTCGGATCGGTTCCTTTCCAGACACTAATAATTAAATACTTTCCATCCTCGGTGACGCCTCCACTAAATCCCCACTCTTTCTCGTCGGGGCGTTCGTAGATGAGAACGTCTTCGGATTGGGGAGTACCCAAGCGATGGTAGTAGAGTTTTTGGTAGTAGTTGACACTTTCAAATTGAGTTTTTTCGTCGGGTTCGTCGTAGCGACTGTAGAAAAACCCTAGATGGTCGTGAGTCCAGGACGCGCCGGAAAATTTAATCCATTTTAAACGATCCGAGAGATCTTCGCCGCGATCGATCTCCAAAACGCGCCATTCTTGCCAATCCGAACCGGAACTAGATAATCCGTAGGCCATATAACGGGCATTTTCGCTAATGGCAATTCCCGAAAGGGCGACAGTTCCATCTTCGGAAAGGGTATTTGGATCGAGCAGAACGCGCGGTTCGCCGTCGAGAGATTCGAGGACGTAGAGAACGCTTTGATTTTGGAGTCCGTCGTTTTTAAAATAAAAATATCGGTGGGCTTTTTTGAAGGGAGTTCCGTATTTTTCGTAGTTCCACAGTTGGGTGAGACGGTCTTTAATGCGCTGGGTTTCGGGGATAGATTCGAGATAGGAAAATGTAACTTTATTTTGGGCTTCTACCCAAGCTTTTGTTTCGTCGGACTCGGGATCTTCGAGCCAACGGTAGGGGTCGGGGACGACGGTTCCGTGGTAGTTATCGACAATATCGCTTTGGCGGGTTTGGGGATAGTTGAGACGGTTTTGCGGGTCGGACATTTTTGAAAGTTTCTCACAGCATTTCTCAGTGTATCTTATTTTTTTGAGGGGATTGGGGATCGCCTTTGCCGATCCGGGGAGGCGGCGGGGATGACGATTCTCCTGATTGTTTTGGAGTTGGTTTTGGAGTCGCTAAGCGCAAGGCGCGATCGCCGGGGCCAACCGGGGTCATCGGCGGCTTTGATGTGCGATCGCGCTTTTGATTTTGATAGCAGCACGCCGAACGCCCCAAGAATCGGTACGATGGATATGATTGGGAGAGAAAAATTTATTCTGAGCTTTCTCTCGTTTTTGAAAACTCCAAAATGTTGGGGAGAAACATTTCATGGATCTGGTTGTACTCCAGAATTGGTTAGATAATGCTTCTTTTGCCGTCCTCTTTTTAACCATGCTCGTGTATTGGGTTGGGGCGGCATTTCCGGGAATTCCAGCGCTATCCGTGTTGGGAACGAGTGGGATGGCGATCGCCAATTTATCGATGGCGGCGTTACTTGCGGCCCGATGGCTGGAAGCGGGTTATTTCCCGTTGAGCAATCTTTACGAATCCCTCTTTTTCTTGGCGTGGGGGATAACGACGATGCACTTAATTGCCGAACAAATGAGCCGTTCGCGGTTGGTCGGCGTGGTGACGTCCCCGGTGGCGATGGCGATTACCGCGTTTGCGGCGTTGTCTTTACCGGACAAAATGCAGGTGTCGGAACCGTTAGTCCCGGCCCTCAAATCGAATTGGTTGATGATGCACGTCAGTGTGATGATGATTTCTTACGCGACGTTGATGGTCGGTTCGCTGTTGGCGATCGCCTTTTTGGTGGTCACTCGCGGTCAAAATGTCGAATTGCGTGGCAGTTCGATCGGCAACGGCGCCTATCGCAGCGATCGCTACCGACTGCAACGCAACGGCGAAACGGCGGCGGTGACGGCGGCTGAGTCGTCGAATTCCCCCCAGAATGGGGCGAGTCCGATCTTCGGCGATCGCAACGGTCAAGCTACGGGCGCCAATGTCGCCGTTCTCGATTATGTCGGAGTCGAAACCGCGCGATCGTTAAGTCCCCAAGTCAAGACCACCGCCGCCGACCCCTTATCCCCCCAACGTCTCAGCCTCGCCGATACCCTCGATAACATCAGCTATCGGATTATTGGATTGGGCTTTCCCCTGCTCACCATCGGCATTATTGCCGGGGCCGTTTGGGCGAACGAAGCTTGGGGGTCGTATTGGAGTTGGGACCCGAAAGAAACCTGGGCTTTGATTACGTGGTTGGTTTTCGCCGCTTACTTGCACGCGCGCATCACCCGAGGGTGGCAAGGACGGAAACCCGCGATTTTAGCGGCTACGGGTTTTGTCGTGGTCTGGATCTGCTATCTTGGGGTCAATCTTTTGGGTAAAGGGCTGCATTCTTACGGTTGGTTCTTTTAAGGCGTAAAATGACGGGCGGCGATACGCCGGAGGCGTCGCTTCGCGCAAGGCGCGATCGCCGAGCCAATTTCAAACGTTCCTACTCAACAGTTAAAACATTAAGAACGGGGAGAGAAAGGATGCAAAATGGATTTGAGTCCCTCGGTTACGATGACGTCATCTCTACCAGTGCAAGTAATTTAATGTTTCAATGCACGTTTAAGGTCAGCGAATTTATGGCGCTTCTGCAAACCAAATTAGAAGAAGAAAATTTATTTTCCGAAGGTTTGGACTGCGAAGTGCTCAGTCCCGGTCAAAAATGGCGTCGCGGTAAGGTGATGTTGCGTCTGGAATTCTATCCAGAAGGGACGGAAATGACGACGACCCAACCCTCTGAGATGCCGGAATACTCCCCGTCGGATACGGAGTAAGGTGGTTGTGGGGCGAGGTTGATTCGCCCCTTTTTTTTGGGAAGTGGGGAGTTGGAATCTCTGTGGGGGGCAGATGAGTGCCACCTTCTCCCCATTCCCGATTTCTAAAATCTAAAATCTAAAATCTAAAATCTAAAATCCCCCATGTCCCCTTGGACGCCCCTACACGCCCAAATCCATACAACGTTACGATCGCGGCGGCTGGTCGGACGCAACGATCGCCTGTTGATTGCAGTATCTGGCGGTCAGGATTCTTTGTGTTTGCTGCGACTGTTGCGCGATTTACAGCCGAAATGGAATTGGGATCTCGCGATCGCCCATTGCGATCACCGATGGCGCCCGGATTCGGCTGAGAATGCGGTTCACGTGGGACGACTCGCCGCACGGATGGATCTTCCGTTTTATCTGGAAACGGCCCGAGCGCCTGTGGAGACGGAAGCGGCGGCTCGGAGTTGGCGCTATCGCGTGTTAGAACGGATCGCCTGTCAGTATGGGTTTGGGGCGATCGCTACGGGACATACGGCGAGCGATCGCGCGGAAACTTTACTATTTAACCTGTTACGCGGCACGGGAGCGGATGGCTTGCAAGCGCTGGCCTGGAAACGCCCTTTATCTCCAGAAATTGCCCTCGTTCGCCCGCTTTTGGCGGTGACGCGATCGCAAACGGCTGACTTTTGCGATCGGTTCGCGCTTCCCATTTGGACAGACGCGACCAATCACGACTTAAAATATACTCGCAATCGCATCCGTCACGAACTGCTGCCCTATTTGGCCTCTCACTTCAACCCGCAAGTCGAACGCCATTGCGCGCAAACTGCCGAACTCCTGCGCGCCGAGGTCGAATATCTCGAAGCCGTCGCGGCGCAATGGTTGCAACGTTGCGTATCACAAGATTTAGAAAAAGTCAAGTCTCTTTCGGTAAAAGCGGCGCTCAATCGGGAAAAGTTGCGCGATTGTCCGTTAGCCTTGCAACGGCGGGTGATGCGGCAGTGGTGGGAGCAATGGGCCGAGCGATCGCCCAACTTCGAGCGGATCGAGGCTGCGATCGCCCTGATCGACGCCCCCAACGGCACCTGTAGCGATCCCTTTCCGGGAGGGGCGATCGCCCGAGTATCGGGAGAGTGGATCGAAATCCACCACCCTCCGACCTAGGAAGCAGCTAATTCCCCTTGAGACTCGCCACCGATCAAACCGCTCAAAGCTTCGCGCATTTGGGCGATCGCCTGTTCTTGGTGACTTTCCCCTTCTTGGAGTTGACCGAGGGAACCGGAAAGCTCTTCCAGTTTGGTTTTGAGAGTATTGAGTCGATCTTGACTCGGTTGCAAGACCTCCTCCAAGATATTGACCCGGCCCCACATCTGGGCCACCTGCTGGCGGCGTTCGAGCAACCCCTGTTGAGACGAGCGAATCTCCTCCTGCTGGCGGTTGAGTTCCTGATTTTTGCCGTCGATCTCCCCGCGAGTTTGGCCGATCTCGTCTTGTAACTGAGAAATTTCGCGATCGAGGGCGTTGAGTTGTTGGCGAAGTTGCTCTTGTTGCTCTTCCATCTGTCCCAAAATCGGACCGAGGGCCAACTTTTGGCCGGGATTGGAACCGTCGGCGTGACCCAAACGGCGGGCCAACACCCCTTGATGTTGGCTCAGAATTTCCTGACGTTCCCGCAGATTGCGGCGCTGACCGACGAGAGTTTCGTTGAGCATTTGATAGGCTTCTTGCTCGTCGGCGAGTTCGCTTTCGAGGGTCGAGCGATCGCCCCCGCTTTGATTTAATTTTTGTTGAAGTTCGTCAATGGTATCTTGTTGGAGGCGCAACTCCTCTTCCTGTCCGTTGACGAACTGAAAAATCTTGTCGAGGTCTTGCTGGAGATTTTGGACCACCCCTTGCAATTCCTCCAAGGGCATTTTTTCCAAAGCTTCCACATCGACCTTATCGCCGATACTCACCTGTTCCGACGTATCGGCCATTTGAAACAACTGCTGGTGCAACTGCTGCTGGCGTTCGAGGTTCGAGCGCATCGAATCGGCATATTCTTGCTTGAGACTCAACGCGCGTTCGCGAGCTTGAAGATCCGCGATCGTTTGTTGTAACTGCTTTTGCGCCTCGTGCCAGTCGCGATCGCGATGTTCCACTTCCCCCGCCTGGCGGTCGATATCCTCCTGCAACTGCTGGGCCTGCGATCGTTGTTGCTCCACGTGCTGCCAGTGTTCGTCAAACGCCGACTGCCACGCCGAAATCGTTTCAAACGAAACATTGACCTGTTCTTGGAGCGCTTCGGTCGATATACCCGTTTGCGAGAGGTAATCGAGCAGTTCGCGAATGTGATTGGCCTGCTCGTCATCGAGTTTGACCGCTTGCGAGAGGTCTTGTTGCTGGGCCTCCAAGCCTTCTTTTTCCGAGCGCAGTTGTTCCCACGCCGCATCGAGTTCTTGTTGTTTTTGAGCGATTTCCTCGCGCAGGCGATCGGCCTCTTCGCGGGCGCTGTTGATTTCATCCCGTCGAGATTCGAGACCTTCCGCCTCCTGTTGCAGTTGCGTCAGTTCCTCCTCGCGCGTTTGCATTTCCATTTCGCGGCGATTGAGTTCCTGACTTTGGAACGTCAGCGACTGCATCCACTGCTCGATTTCTTCTTCTTTAGTCTTATATTTTTCTTGCTGGCGGGAGAAGTTTTGCAAGATCGTCACCAATTGACGGCCCGCCTCTTGGACGCGCTGGACCTGCTTGCTCGCCGTCAGCTCGGCTAAAACTAGGACGCCAGCATTGAAATTGCTGGCTTCATCGGCGGGGACGATGTCTTCCCCGGGGATGGCAGACCAACTCTGCTCGCCTCGCTGACAAGCTAGGAGTTTGAGTTCGGCCTTACCCCCACCAAAAACTCCGCTCTTTTTTTGTACTTCCGCTAGATACAGCACACCGATCTTCCTCTTGAGTGTCTATGCCCAACTGTGAACGTCAGTTATCCCCGTCGTTAAGTCCATCATAAATTAAACCTAATTCAGGGAAACACTGCGATGAGTTTGCTTTTATTTTGCATTGGCGATCGATGGAAATCTGATTGGCGACAACCCCCAGTTGAACGCCGGGGGGGAATCCCGAGTGAGGTTGCGGCGCTATCGGATGTCATCGCTCGCTTACTTTTGCTGCTTGGGGGGCGATCGCGCCTTGACCGAGGAACGGACCGCGACGGCGATCGCCACCCCGGCCAAAGTCGAGGGCGCCAGTGGGGCGGGTTCCAGTCAGAAAGCCACGGGCTTGAGAACTCGAACCGACGTCCAAATTATTTTATCAGTCCCCCACCGTGCCAGTCGCCCTACCGAAACCGCCGACGAAGCGCCGAGGAATTTGCGGCAACTCATACCAATTTTGCGGGCCAGAGCTTTGAATAGGAATATAGAGTTAGATCGTCATCGGCTTGCGCGTCGGTGACCGTTGCGAGGCGATCGCCGAAGAAGCGAGTGCTGACCCTCGAACCGCTCCTAAGTCAAGGCTGACAGGTAGCTGCTCTCGTCCGGTCAGATGGAAATGGTTTTAAGGAGAAAATGTTAGCGGCATGCAGGGAAATTTAAATGAAATCGATATTCGCAGCATCCTGCAACTGATTGAACTCGGACAGCGAACCGGAGAACTCTTTGTCGAAGCCTACGCCAGTCCTGCGGGTGGGGGAGATCCTCGTTTTGCCCATCCCGGGGGCGATCGCCCTCGCTATCCCGAGCGATCGCGCCCCCCCGAACAATCCTGGTTCGTCTTTTTTAGCAACGGTCAAATGATCTACGCCGCCGATAGCGACATCAGCTTAGCCCGTTTGCGCGACTACTTGCGTCGCTACAACCTCGAAAACGCCTTAGATACGACCCAAGCCCCTTATATTTCTTCAACCAACGCCCTCGAATACGGCTACTTGTGGGCCTTACTCGAAAATCACGTCCTCACCCCGGCCCAAGGCCGCAGTATCATCCAGGGCATGGTTCGCGAAACCCTCTTCGACCTGTTGAGCCTCCATCACGGTTCCTTTATCTTCGAGATGGGTCCGGCCCTGGCCCCCCAACTGACGACCTTAGAAATCGGCTCGTTAGTCACCAAAATCATGAAACAGGTGCAAGAGTGGAAGCAATTTCACCCCCACATCCAATCTCCCAGTCAATGCCCCGCCATTTCCGATCCGGTGCAAATGCGAGAAGCGTTACCGGAAAATACCTTTAACAACCTCAGCCGATGGGCCGACGGCAAAACGAACCTGCGTCAGATGTCGCGCTACTTGAATCGGGATATTTTGACCGTCGCCCGCGCGATTTATCCCTTCGTCCAACTCGGTTTGGTGCAATTGTTTTATCCCGAATCCGACGTGGCGACGCCGCCCAAACGCGAACTGGAACTACCCGCCGTCGCCAAAGTTCCTCGGGTCGTTTGCATCGACGACGACCTCACCGTCGGCAAAACCGTAGAGTACATGCTGCACGAACACGGCTACGAAGTCACGGCGATCGTCAATCCGCTCAAAGCCTTGAGTTTGGTGTTTCAGCTCAAACCGGATTTAATTTTGTGCGATATTACCATGCCCGAACTCGACGGCTATGAAATCTGCGCCATGTTGCGCCGTTCTTCCGCCTTCCGCCAAACGCCGATCGTCATGCTCACCGGAAAAGATGGCTTTATCGATCGCGTCAAAGCCCGCATGATCGGTTCGACCGACTACCTGACCAAACCCTTTGGCGAAAGCGAACTGCTCATGCTCGTCGAAAAATATATCGGCCCGGGAGATCCGGAACATCCCGAACCGGAAAGTTTGTTAGCCGACGCCCTCGAAGGGGAACTGTGACCCTCGCCGCGCGCCGAGGGCGATCGCCCCCAAATTCCCGAGCCGACGCGGTAGACTAAAGTTAGCTGAATATCGAGCCACACCCGCCGCGATCGGACAAGGGAGTGAGGGCGCCGGACGCGGGTTCGAGCCGAGTCGGGTCTGGGGGAGTGGCTGGGGAAATGGGAACGGCCATTCGAGGCGATCGCCTCCGCCGTCAGTACCGTCCCGGTCGGGGTCGTGGTGGCACCCCGTCAAAGCATACCGCAGTAAACGACGCCCCGGTTTCACCGGAAAATCACGACTTCCTTCGCGATAGGGGGTCAAATCTGCTATCTTCAGCGTTAGACAGTACCCATATAATAGGGATTATTTCTAGTTCTACTGTCAAAACTAGCCGTCGAGCAATCGGTTTAGCCCCCCCTAGAATTTTGCTCTCTTTTCTGGCACCCGACCTCGGGTTTTCCAGCAAGAGCGACCGAGCCGAACCCAGGCGGGGGATAGACTGTCCCAATCACCATTTGAGCCAGCGAAAGCAGGTAGGAAGTTATGAGTACAGTTCTGGTTGTGGAAGACAGCGTCACGCAACGGGAGATGATCTCAAACCTCCTCAAGGGGAGTGGATTAAATGTTAGCGTGGCCACGGATGGCGTCGAAGCATTAGAGCAGATCCAGGATAAATGTCCCGACCTGGTCGTTCTCGATATCGTCATGCCCCGCATGAACGGTTACGAAGTATGCAGGCGTCTCAAAGCCGATCCGAAAACACAAAATGTTCCCGTCGTGATGTGTTCTTCCAAAGGGGAAGAATTCGATCGCTATTGGGGAATGAAACAAGGCGCAGACGCCTATATTGCCAAACCGTTCCAACCCACCGAACTGGTCGGGACGGTCAAACAGCTACTCAGAGGTTGAGGGGTCATCGACTATGGTGGGCAATCCGGATTTTCTCACCGGAATCGGGATGGATCAGGCACCGGAAATCCAAGAACTCGAAAGTCCCGAAGGCGAGTTACACTTGAGATTTTACGTGCCTTCAGGGAACGAGTTTGCCCTTCCGGCAACTGGAATTCACGAAGTGATCGCGTCGTCCCCGGAATGGGTGACCCCCATTCCCAACGTCTCCCCCTTGCTTCTGGGAACCTTAAACGTTCGGGGGCGGGTGATTTGGGTGGCCGACCTCGGTCAGTTTCTCGGAGATCCGTCGTCCCTCAACACCGACCGACCGGAGATTCCCATCATTGCCGTTGAAGATCAAGACACTATACTGGGGTTAGCAGTAGATAAAATTGTCGGCATGGACTGGTTGGATGTCGAGCAAGTGCTGCTTCCCACCAACGTTCCAGACAGTATGGCTCCGTTCCTGCGGGGGGAATGGGTATCCGGCGAAAATGGGGAAAAAGTTTTACGATTGCTCGATAGTAACGCAATTTTGCGATCGGCCCGATGGGCCGCATGAGATCGTGCCGCCAGGTGGACGGCCATCCAGGGATGGGGATCCCCCCGTCATCGCCCTTGCAGATCAACAGTCACGAACCTGTAGGGAAACGGCATTGACAGGGCAAATGCTCTAGGGGTTCTCCCTACATCGGCAGGAGGAGGCAAATGGCATCAGGTACGACGGATTATCAACAAGAATACGAACGGGCATTAAACGCCTACAACAACAATAACTACGAGCAAGCCGCTACCATCGTCAATCAACTCGTCGAAGAATATCCCGAAGATCCGAGCGCCCGCCTGCTTGCCGGACATATTTACGGCTACGGTTTGCAAATGTACGACGTGGCTTTACAGCAGTACGAAGGGGTTCAAACGCTCACCGACGATCCGGCGTATCTCGAACAAGCTTTTCAGGGGATGGACTACATCCGTCAGTACGCCAACGGGGAGCATTACGAAAGCGACGACGAGACCGAAAACCTCCTAGAAGAAGATATCGCCTTCGACGGCGGCGCGACGGAATACCCCCAGGAAGACGAGCAAACTGCCGCTTACGAAGACCTTCCCGGGATCGAGGGAGAAGATCTCGATTTGGCCGAGTCGGACTACGGCGACGCCTTCGATCTCGGCGGTTTGGACTTTGAAGACCTCGATACCGATCTCAACGAAGACCACAGTCCCTCGGACGCCGAAGACTTGGCCGAGAATCCCTTCGGCGATACGGTTGCCCTCGACGAAGACCGAGAGGGAAGGGCGCAGGGTGCCGAAGGGACGGAAATCCCCGATCCGTTTGCCGCCGACGAAGAATTACTCGCCGAAGCCGAACAGGCCAACTGGAACGATCCTCTGGCCTCCGAGCTGCCCGATTTCCTGCCCGAAGAGGGGGAGATGCCCGATTTAATGGGCGATCCGATGGCCAGTCCGAGTTCGTCGCCCTTTGCGGCGTTCGAGAATGCAGAAGACCTCGATTTAGAGGATCTCGACAAGCCGTTTGCGGATTTTGACGATGCTTTTAGCGATCGCACCGAGGCGATCGAGGGGACGGAGGAGGAGGAGTCGTGGAGCACCCCGCAAAGCCAGCCGAGCCTGTCGCAAATGGCCGACGAGAGTCTCGACGTGTTCGACGAGGTCGAAGAGGCATTTCCGCCGGAAGGGACGGCCCCGCCGACGGAAGACGCGACCTTGTTGATGGGCGATCGCCCCGCCAGCTTTCCGGAAATGCACTCCTCCCCGACCTCCGGCGGCCACAGCCCCGGCAGCTTCGCGCCTCCCCCGGCCACGACCCCGGAAGAAGACTACGAAAACTACGAAACTCAAACTTTCGTGTCCGAACCGTCGGGCAACGGCTACCAGGATAGCTTCGATTTCGACGATTTTGACGATGCTTTTAGCAGTGGCGAACCCGGTGGGGGCATGGGAGCCGACTTCGACGAGGAGGAGGCGATCGAGCGCGAGGACCTCAGCGAAGGCAATGGCGGCGCTTTCCTCGACGAATTTGAAGATTTTAACGATTTGGATTTGGGCAATTTGCCCGAGTTTGACTTTTCCGACGATACGAGCGGTTCGACCACCGGAGGTTTTGCGATCGACGACGGCAGTATGGGGATCGGCGATCTCGATCGCGCCTATGCGATGCCGGAAGATACCGACGGCTCGATCATTCGCGACGACGAGATTTTCAGCATTGCCGGGAGCGCGCAACAAGTCCCCGCCTTCGCCCAAACCGAAAGCCCGGCGGAACCGAGCAGTGTCAACACGGATCCGGGAATGCTCGGGTTCTTGGAAACGGCGAACCTGTCGAAAAAACACATGTGGGTCGGCTTGATGACCGGGGCAATTTCGGCGATCGCCGCCGCCTCGATGAGCTACGCTGCCGCTCGCGGTCAGTGGCCGCGCGTCGTCAAAGACCCGGCCATGGTCCTGGCTGCCGGAGTGGCCGGGATCGTCAGCACCTACGCCTTCGGCAATGTCAGCGCCCGTCAGATCCGCCGTTCCACCGACGACCTGCAATCCCAATTCGATGCCGTGTCTCAGGGGAACTTGAGCGCGCGGGCCACGGTGTTTTCCGAAGATGAATTCGGCCAACTGGCGCACAAGTTCAACCAGATGGCACGGGTGATCTACACCACCACCGGGGAAGCCCAACGCAAAGCCGAAGAACAAGAACAAGCCCGGGAAGATTTGCAACGGCAAGTGATCCGCTTGCTCGACGACGTGGAAGGGGCGGCGCGCGGCGACCTCACCGTGCAGGCCGAAGTGACCGCCGACGTCCTCGGCGCCGTGGCGGACTCGTTCAACTTGACGATTCAGAACTTGCGCGAGATTGTCTTGCAGGTGAAGTTAGCGGCCCGACAGGTAACCCGAGGGGCGACGGATAGCGAATCGTTCGCCCGCAGCTTGTCGTCGGACGCCTTGCGCCAAGCAGAAGAACTGGCGGCGACCCTCAATTCCGTCCAGGAAATGACCAAATCGATCCAACGGGTGGCCGACAGCGCCCGGGAGGCGGAAGACGTGGCCCGTTCGGCGTCGGCGACGGCCCTCAAAGGGGGCGAAGCAGTGGAACAAACCGTGGTCGGGATTTTGGAAGTGCGCGAGACAGTAGCAGAAACGACGCGAAAAGTCAAGCGATTGGCGGAATCGTCCCAAGAAATTTCCAAGATCGTCGCCGTGATTTCCTCGATCGCCTCGCGGACGAACTTACTCGCCCTCAACGCCAGTATCGAAGCGGCGCGGGCCGGAGAAGCGGGACGCGGATTCGCGATCGTCGCCGACGAAGTGCGCCAGTTGGCCGACCGCTCCGCCAAAGCCCTCAAAGAAATCGAACAGATCGTCATGCAGATCCAAAGCGAGACCGGGGCGGTGATGATGGCGATGGAAGAAGGCACCCAACAGGTGATCGAAGGGACCAAACGGGCCGAACAAGCCAAGCGCGCCCTGGAAAATATCATTCAGGTGACCAACCGGATCGACGTGTTGGTGCGATCGATTACCGCCGATACCGTCGAGCAGACCGAAACCTCGCGCTCGGTCGCCCAGGTGATGCAGGCGGTGGAATTGACCGCCCAAGAAACCTCCCAGGAAGCCCAACGGGTCTCGGTTTCCCTGCAAAACTTGGTCGGGGTCGCCCGCGACTTGCTCACCTCCGTGGAACGCTTCCGGGTCGAAACCGTCGAACGCCGCTAGAGACGGGAGCGATCGCCGCCGCGAACCGATCGCTCCCGCGCCCCTCTCGTTATAATGCAGGTGGGTTCCGGTCTCGACCCCCGAGTGGCGATCGCCCTCAAGGAGAGACGCAACGATCTTCGGGTTCGAGCGACCCCAGGCTCGGGTTCGGGCTGCCCGCCCGCCGGAACGGTTCTCCGGGCGATCGCCGCGCCCTAAGCCCACTCCCGACCGATCGCGGCCAAACAGCCCGTCGGGCATAACCATGATGAAGCACGACCGCCCGATCCGACCGTCTTTTCCGATGCGCCCGCAACCGAGAACACGAACCACAGGCCGCCGCCCCCGTCCGGTCTGGATGAACTGAGGGAGATCCCGTCCTAAAGCGAAGAGAACGCGAGCTATGCAGCCGGAACAACAAAGAATCATGGGCTATTTCATTGAGGAGGCCAAAGACCACCTCAATACGATCGAACAGGGCTTGCTTCAACTGCCCAAAACGATCGAAGATCCCGAATGGCTCAACGAAGTGTTCCGAGCCGCCCACTCGATCAAAGGCGGCGCCGCCATGCTCGGACTGTCGCCGATCCAGCACGCCAGTCACAAACTCGAAGATTGCTTCAAACAACTCCAAGACGTTCGCATCGACATCGATCGCGATCTGGAGTCGATGTTCTTGCACGTCTTCGACGCCCTCAAAGCCCTCGTCGAATTGGCCGAAGAAGGGATCGAAATGGACGACGATCGCGCCCTCGCCGTGGCCGCACAAGTCGAACCGACGATCGCCGAACTGACCACCCACGTGGGAGAATTAGTCCAAAGCAGCCCCCGTGCGAAGGCCAACCCACGCCGCGCCAGCGCTGCCGCCCCCCGGGTCGAAGAAGAAATCACCGAAACTCAAGATGACATCACCGTTCCCCAAGAAGACAGTGCCAAAGAACTGATCTTCAGGAGCGACGTTCCGGCTCGCTTGCGCGAGATGTTGCACCTGTTCAAACAAGCGGACGAACTGGAAACCCGAGAACACCTGCAAGCCATTTGTCGCAACTTAATCCAAGCCGGAGAACAATTCGACTTACCCGAGTGGTGCCATTTAGTCCAAACCGTCAGTCGGGCGATCGCCAACCCTCAAAAAACCTTTCACGCCTTAGCCACCGTCACGATCAAAGACATCAAACAAGCCCAAGAACTCGTCTTAGCCGGACGGGCCGAGGCGATCGCCGTCAGCCCCAGCTTGCAAGACTTGCTCCCCGACGGACCGAGTGCCGAATCTCCCGTGTTTTCCGCCGAACGCGATCGCGAAGCGACAGCTTGGCCGGATCGCGACCGAGCGTCCCCAGCGAGTCCGATTGCCGCTCCCGATGGCAACCCCCCGATCCCGTCAGAATCCAGGAGGCAAAAAACGATGTCAAATCAGGATGCGTCTTCCCGTAGCGACTCCCACGGCAGCCGCGATCGCGACAACAATCATTCCGGACGCGACCGAACCCACGCCCAAAAACCGACCTTCCAAGACGGCCCGGAAGTCGGCTCCGCCGAACTCAACAGCCTCGCCGATTTATTTGAGGGCGAATCCCCCGAACTCGATGACCGTTGGGAATCCGAAGAAGTCCTCAACGAAGCCGCCACGACCGAACCGAGCGACTCCACGATCCTGCCGTCCGACGACTTGCTCGACAACGACTTTGAAGACTTCGACGACCTCTTATCCGAATTCAAAGGTCATCCCGGCGCCAGCGAATCGAGTCCCTCGGAGGGATTCTCCTCCGCAGACCCTTCGCGATCGCCCGCCGACGCCAGCCCCGACAACGACGACCTCGCCAGCTTATTTGGCGAAAATTTCTTAGACCTCGACGATCGCCACCTGACGGACACGAACGAAGCGCAAGTGGACGATAGCGACGATTTCGATGCCCTCTTCGGCGGCGACGAAAGCAACGGTGACGAAACCCCCTCCCCAGAACCGAACGCCGACAGCCCCACCACCGAACTCAACAATCTCGAAGAACTCTTTGATGATAGCGAAGACGATTGGGAATCCCTCTGGGAGGCATCGAGCGAGCAAACGACCCCCGAAACCCTCGAATCCGAACCCGAACCCAGAGCCCAGAGCGCCCCCGAACCGTCGGTGCCTCCATTACAGGTCGAGGACGAAGAAGAACCTCTCTTTTTCGATAGCGCCGACGCCGACTTCAGCGACTTACTCGAAATTGGGAGCGACAATGACGACGCCTTCGCCAACAGCGTAGAACCCGCCGCCAGCGTTCGCGAGACCCCTGCCGACAGCGAAGACCTAGAATCCCTGTTTGGCGAACCCGGTGCCGAGGCGATCGACTGGAGTCCGCCCTCAGCCACCCCCGAAGCCCCAGCCGCCGAGGAAGACGGCGACTTAGCGGAACTGTTCGGCGAAGGGGGAGCCGCCTTATTCGACGAAGAGACCGGCGACAGCAGCGACAGCAGCGAAGACTGGTTAAACTTTGAAGACGAAGAGGCCACTACCGACGACGCCAGTGGCGCCCCGAGCGAAGGATTTGCCGCCCTCGACGGCTTGTTCGATTCGATTCCCGACGACGATATCCCCGAAGAACTGATTTTCGAGGACACCGCCGAACCGATCGCCGAAGACGCCGCCGCGATCGCCCCTCCCGAAGCCGCGAGCGACGATTTCGACTTTCCCGAACTCGCCAGCGAGGGAGACGACTTCGACGAATTCCTCGATTTCTCCGGTGCCGAATCCGCCGAAGCGAGCTTGGAAGCCGATTTATTTGGCGAAGAGAGCGACGAGGACGCATCGTTCGAGGCACTCCTCGACTTCGGCGAGGAACCCGCCGCCGAAAGCTCGCTCGCCAGCGACGAGGACGACTTTGACGCCTTATTCGGCGACCTCGAACCCCTCGGCGGCGACCTCGACAGCGCCGAAACCGGAACCTCCGTGCTCAGCGATTCCGAATTAGAAGACCTCGAAGCCCTCTTAGCCGACGAAGAACCCAGCGCCCCCGCCGCCACCCAGGCACTGCAGGGCGGCGGGAAGGTAGGAGCTGGGGAGGAGAATCGCCCCTTTGCCGAGTTAGACGTGCTGTTAACCTACGGCCCGCCCGTCGAAAGCTTCGACCAATTAGCCAGCTTACTCGAACCGACCCCCAGAGCCGGGGAAACGGGCGATCGCGACACCGCCGCCGCCCCGGCTCGACCCGCTCAAACCGCTCCGGCAGCCAGCCGCAGTGCCAGCAAAGCCAGCGCCGAAACCGACGATTTCGCCGACCTCGACGAACTGCTCGCGGGATCGGAAGTCATGGGTTCCCATGGGGGCGGTGGCGGCGGGCGACAGTTGACCCCGCGTACCCGCGCCTTCGAGCAGACCATGCGGGTTCCGGTCCGCCAACTCGATAACCTCACCAACCTGGTCGGGGAATTGGTCGTCAACCGCAACAGCCTCGAACAAGACCAAGAACGGATGCGCCAGTTCCTCGATAACATGGTGCATCAGGTGCAACAGCTTTCCGATGTCGGCCAACGGATGCAAGACTTGTACGAGCGATCGCTGCTCGAAATCTCCTTGCTCGCCAGCCGCCAAAGTTACCACTTTGCCGGAGCCAATCACGACAACGACGATCGCGGTTCTGACAATAACTGGAACGCCTTAGAAATGGATCGGTTTACCCCGTTCCATACCCTTTCCCAAGACATCATCGAACTGATCGTCCGGGTTCGCGAATCCGCCTCCGACATCGAATTCCTAGTCGATGAAACCGAACAGGTGACCCGCCAACTGCGACAAGTCACCAACCAACTCCAAGAAGGGCTGACCCGAGCCCGCATGGTGCCGTTCAGCCAGACCGCCGACCGCCTGCCGCGCGGGGTGCGCGACAACGCGATCAAATTTGGCAAACAGGTCGAATTGCAAGTCGAGGGTCGCGAGACTCTGATCGACAAAATGATTCTCGAACAGCTTTACGACCCGATGACCCACTTGGTCAACAACGCCCTCGCCCACGGGATCGAAACCCCCGACGAACGGGAACGGCGCAATAAAACTGCTGTCGGTCGGATTACGATTCGCGCCTTCCACCAAGGGAACCAAACCGTGATTTCCGTTTCCGACGACGGCGCCGGGATCGATCCGGAAAAAGTCAAAGCTAAGGCGTTACAAAGAAAACTGATTACGCCGGATGTGGCGAAAACGATGTCGCGCATCGACGTTTACGACTTGCTGTTCATGCCGGGGTTCACGACTAAAGAGCAAGCCGACGACCTCGCCGGACGGGGGGTCGGGATGGACGTGGTGCGGACTCGCTTGAGCGAAATTCGCGGCGCGGTCAGTATCGACTCGAATCTGGGTAAAGGGACGACGTTTACGATCCGCTTGCCTCTGACGTTGAGTATTTCTAAGGCGCTGTGCTGCATCAGCGATCGCGCCCGGATTGCGTTCCCGATGGATGGGGTCGAAGATATGCTCGACGTCCCGCGCGATCGCATCCAAACCCGGGACAACGATCTAACATTTATCCCCTGGCGCGATACGATGTTACCGTTCCGCCACTTGCGCGAACTCCTCATTTACAACCGTCACCTCAGTCGCGGTAATGTCTACGGCAGTAATGCGGAAGACGATATTATTTCGGTCGTCGTCTTGCGCAGTGCCGGGAATTATCTCGCCCTCCAAGTGGATCAGGTGTTGGGCGAACAGGAAATCGTGATCAAACAGCTCGAAGGTCCGGTTCCCAAACCCGTGGGAGTTGCTGGGGCGACGGTGATGGGGGACGGTCGGATCGTCGCGATCGCGGACGTTCTCGAATTGATCGAATTGTCGGCGGGACGCCTGCGCCGCGAAAGTTCGAGCAGTTTGTGGGATGACACCGAGGCGGAAGGTCAACCGGAATCGGTGGTCGAATCGACGGAACCGACGGTGTTGATCGTCGATGACTCGATTACGGTGCGCGAACTGTTATCGATGACGTTTAATAAGGCCGGATATCGGGTGGAACAAGCCCGGGACGGACAGGAAGCCTGGGAGAAAATGCGTTCCGGTTTGCCCTGCGAT
Source organism: Oxynema mangrovii CENA135 (assembly GCF_016632315.1). Lineage (NCBI taxonomy): Bacteria > Bacillati > Cyanobacteriota > Cyanophyceae > Oscillatoriales > Oscillatoriaceae > Oxynema > Oxynema mangrovii. The sequence goes on from NZ_JAEOXH010000001.1 coordinate 1,336,126, forward strand.
ATCGTGTTCTGCGATATCGAAATGCCGCGCATGGACGGGTTGGAACTGCTCTCGCGGATGCAGAAAGACCCGCAATTGTCTTCGCTGCCGATCGCCATGCTGACTTCGCGCGGTGCGGACAAACACCGACAAATGGCGGTTTCGATGGGTGCCAGTGGCTACTTTACCAAGCCGTATTTGGAAGAATCCTTGCTCGAAGCGGCGGGACGGATGCTCAAGGGCGAAAAATTGGTGGAAGCGAAGGCGTAACCCGGGGCTTCAAGCCAAGCGCTGCCGGATCCAGAGGGCGAATAAGGGTAAGGCCAGACGGTAGCCGAGATCGGCGCCGTAGATCAGCCCTTTGTGCTGGAGTCCGGCGATCGCCCCTTGCAAGGAACCGCCGCGAGAGAGATGGTGTTTTTGGATGTATTCGCGGCTTTGCGGTTTGTCCGTCGGGTCGAGGGCGAGGGATTCGAGCAGTTGGACTTGGGAGGCGGGCAGTAGGACGAGCAGGGATTCAAAGATATTGGATAAGTCCGCGAGTAGGTCTTGTAAGGTTTCCGCGATCGCCGCTTCGTCCAAGCGCCCCCGTTCCGGTCGCCGTTGGCGCAAGCGGCGCACCACCATCGACGCATCGCCGATGTGACCTTGAACCGCGTTGAGGAATTCTTCCAAAGCGCGCGAAGTCGGATCGAAACTCAAGCCGACTTCGTGCAGGACTTCCTGCGCCCACGCCGCCACCACGTCATCGGCGAGGGGGGTCAGACAGACCGTTTCTAAGTTCTGATGTTCCTCCCGAACGCTGCAACTTTCCGCCAGGGTCGCCACTAACACGTAATTGGCTGCCGTATGACGGGCGTTCGAGCAGCGACGGCTTTGCCCGATCGCCTCCTGCAAACAGCTTTCCCATTTCGCCGTCCGATCCCAGGCGCGAATGTAGGGAAACCCCTGGAAAATCAGAATCGCTTGTCGATCCATCGCCACCGCCAACTGTTGGGGCAGTTGCAATAAAATTTTATACGCCTGCCAGAGTTGCTCCGAAGTGAGAACGGGCTGACGCTTCAGAGAGAACTTACGCGCGAGCTGCGGATGAAACTGAAACCATTGGGATGCCTCGGAGTTCGTCCACGCCTCGATAAAGGCGATCGCCTCCGGACTGTTCGCACCTTGGGAAATCCCCTCACATAGAAGTTGAACGAATCGCTGGCCGTCCGTCGCTCGGATACAATCGACCTCCATCACTTTCGCTCCCACTTCTGCCGCCGCTCGTTTCACTAAAGTTCGGCGACCGCTCCCCGGTACTCCCGCAATCAATAAATCGCGGCGATTCGCCAGGGTGTGCGTAATTTGTTGAAATTGAGCCTGACGCCCAAACAACTCCAAAAAAGACCACTCCGACTGACTCGTCATCAGCCCGGTTTCACGGCTTGTCGGTACTACCATGCTTCAGTTTCCACTACCGCATCAATATTGGCGATTCTACACATCAGCGATCTTTAAGCCTTGCACAATAATTTTTTTATAGTGCCGTATTGTTGTAACACTATAAAATCGTGCTAAATTAATTCTAACACACTAAAATACCCTTTAAGACCTCAGTCACCCATAACAATCGTGTTAGAAGCCTGCGTTTTAGCCACCGTTTTCGTCGGATTTATCGGCATTATTTTTAAACACAACTTGTTAATGAAAATTATTTCAATGGACGTCATGAGTACCGGAGTGATTGCCTACTACACGGTCATCGCCTCCCGTCTGGGATTTGGCACCCCCATTGTCAACCCTGAAAACAACGTCCAATATGCCGACCCCGTCCCTCAAGCCGTCATCCTCACCGCCATTGTCATTGGCTTTTCGATTCAGGCATTAATGCTCGTCAGTGCGATGAAACTCGCTCACGACAATCCCACCTTAGAAACCGATCGCATCGAACAAGACAACACGCCATGACTGTTCTGACCATTGCCTGGATTACCCTCTCTCTCTTCGTCGGCCTAACCATTTACCTACTCCCCAAACTCGATCGCTATCTCGCGTTCGGGATGGTTTTTCTCTCCGGCGGCTACGGGGTGCAAGTCTTGTTAGACCAGACCCTGCGGGAAATCTTACTGTTAGACCACTTCGGGGTCACCCTCCTCCTCGACCAATTAAGTGGCTATTTCATTCTCACCAACGCTTTAGTCACGGCGGCAGTTTTAGGGTACTGCATTTTTCAACAAAAAAGCGCCTTTTTCTACAGTCAGGCCATTATTTTGCACGGTAGCGTCAATGCAGTCTTCATCTGTGCGGACTTCATGAGTTTGTACGTCGCCTTAGAAGTCATTGGCATTGCCGCCTTTTTATTAGTCTCCTATCCCAAAACCAATCGCTCGATCTGGGTGGCCTTGCGCTACCTCTTTATCAGCAACACGGCGATGTTATTTTATCTCGTCGGAGCTGTTTTAGTTTATCAAGCCAATAACTCCTTTGCCTTTACCGGATTAATTAACTCCCCTCCCGAAGCTCTCGCCTTAATCTTTTTAGGATTGTTAACCAAAGGAGGAATTTTTCTATCCGGGTTGTGGTTACCCTTAACCCACTCCGAATCGGAAACCCCCGTTTCCGCCATGTTGTCGGGAGTCGTGGTCAAAACAGGCGTTTTTCCCCTATTACGGTGTGGATTATTAATGGAAGAACTGACGCCAACCTTGCAAATGTTAGGAATGGCCACTGCATTTTTTGGCGTGATTTACGCTCTTTTTGAAAAAGATAGCAAACGCATTTTAGCATCGAGTACCATTTCGCAGTTGGGCTGGCTGATGGTGGCTCCGGTGGCGGCGGGAATGTACGCTTTAGGCCACGGCGTAGTCAAGTCTCTGTTGTTTTTAATGAGCGGTTCTTTACCGAGCCGAAATTTAGACGAACTCCAAGAAAAGCCGATGCATACCTCCCTGTGGGTTCCTCTCATTCTCGGCAGTTTGTCTATGTCGGGCTGTCCGTTGTGGATGGGATTTTCCGCCAAGGCGCTGACCTTAAAAAGCCTCGGATCTTGGCAGGAAATAGTCATGAACGTGGCTTCGGTGGGAACGGCTTTGATTTTTGCAAAATTTATCTTTTTGCCCCACAAACGCCAAGGGGAAGGCATCAAACCGGGATTGAAATGGGTGGCCAGTTTTCTCATTTGCGCTCTACTGCTCGGCAATGTATTCTATTGGCCTGCTTATACCTTACCCAATATGTTAAAAGCGGTGGGGGCGATCGCCGTCGCGTGGTTGGCCTATTTTGTTATGGTCAAACCGCTTAAGTTTCAATTACCGAGAGTGTTGGAGAAATTCGAGCATCTAATTGGGGTGATGAGCGCGATTTTAGTTCTACTGTTTTGGACGGTGTTTGTATGATTGGCTATCTCAACTTAACCTTACGATTGGCGGTTTGGTTTTTACTCACCAGCGATTTGAGTCCGGCCAATATTTCGATCGGGCTTGCGGTCTGCTTTCTGTTACCCGGATTGCATAAAACCCCGAGTGCGTTAACCGATTGGTTGCGGGTATTTTGGGAAATTATCATCGCCGTCCCCCAAGCCTATTGGGAAGCCTTGCAAATGATGGTCAGTCCTCACGTACAAGAGGAAGTGACCTTAGAACGAGTCAAGCCAAGGCGAACCCCCGGGTTGATTTTTCTAGATATTTTCTTAATTACGTTCACCCCTAAAACAATTGTTTTAAAGTACCACGAGGATGGTTGGTACGAAGTTCATAAGATTAAGCGAGGATAGCCCGGATGAATGGCATTTTGTTTCTCGGGATGTTTTTGTGTTTGTTAATCCCTATTTACGAAGCGTGGAAAGCCGATGATATTTGGCAAAAAATGCTAGCTTTTGCGAGCATCCAAACGAAAACATCGATTATGGTTTTGGTGGTTTCCGTTTTCCGCGACGATTGGATGATTGGGGTCGTCGGGGTACTGATTCTCAGTGTAGGAAATGCAGCGTTGATGCTGTTGGCGAATGTGGTCAAACGGTTAAATCAGGTCTCGGAACGGGGGTTTTATGGTTGAGTTTTTGAGTTATTTCTGTATGATCGTCGGCTTGGTGTTCTGGTTTTGGGGAACCTGGCCTTTACTCGGTTCGAGATCGGTGTTATTTAAACTGCACACTCTTTCGGTGGCGGATATTCTCGGCTCGATCGCGATCGTCTTCGGACTGTTATTAAAGATTCCCAAAGAATTGCCGTTATTACTGTTAGCCCTGCTGTCTTTGGCGATTTGGAATACGATTTTAGGTTATGTTTTGGCCTACTGTGCTCGCCGGAGTATCAACCAATGAATGATGCGTATCTTTATCCGATTGTGGGGTTACTCCCGTTGACGGCGCTGATGTTGGTACGATCGCAAAACCCCTATCATGCATTAATCTTGCGCGGGATTTTGGGGTCGGTCGCGGCCCTAGTGTATGCGGCGTTGGGGGCGGCGGACGTGGCCCTGACGGAAGCTTTGGTCGGAACGATGTTGGCGATTACCCTGTATGCGGTGGCGGTGCGATCGTCGTTGGTGCTACGTTTGGGGGTGCAAGCGTCGGCGGTCAAAGGAGAAAGCTGCGATCCCCAGTGGGGGAAACTGTGGACGCAATTAAATAACCTGTTTACGCCCTATCACTTGCGCTTGGAGTTAGTGACCTATAGCGGGTCGGAGGAGTTACACCAAGCTTTATTAAATAAAGAGATTCACGCGATCGCGGAAACGGTCAATTCCCCTGTAGACATCGAGACAGAAGACGCCCCCTTCGTGATGACAACCCGGACGCGAAGACTTTACGAATTGATGCAAAAAGAGCAACTGACGAGTCAAATTCATTTGGTGATTCCGGAAGAATACGGCAATCAAGGAGGGAAACACTAATGAAGTGGGTTTATTTAGGGATTGTCGTCGCCATTTATTTAAAATTTATGGTGATTCCCAATCCAACCTTGGAGTTGCCAGACCCTTCGATTGTCGAGTTGGTGGTTGCCGATAGTGGAGTTCCCAATGCGGTGACCGGGATTATTTTTAGAAACCGCTTGTACGATACGATTTTTGAGGTGGTCGTGTTTACGATCGCCATTATGGGAGCGAAATTTTTACTCGCCAACGAACAACCGTTGAGCGAAATTCACCAATTTAGAGACCAACCCTCGATCGTCCTGGCGCGTTTGGGGGCAATTATTACGGCGTTAGTGAGTATCGAATTGGGAATTCGCGGTCATCTCAGTCCCGGTGGCGGTTTTGCGGCGGGGGTCGCTGGCGGAACGGCGATCGGTTTGGTGGCGATTACGTCGAATTCGGAGTGGATGGAGGGAATTTACCGACGCTGGCGGGCGGCGATCGCGGAAAAACTCTCGGTGTTAGTGTTTATCGTGTTGGCGGCGATCTCGTTAGCGGGTTTTGCCCTCCCCGAAGGCGAAATGGGAACCTTACTCAGTGGTGGAATTATTCCGTTATTGAATATCTTGGTGGCTTTTAAGGTCGCTTTGGGGTCTTGGGCGGCAATTTTATTGTTTATTCGCTATCGAGGATTGTTTTGAGGAGTTTATAAAATTTAGAGTTTAGAATTTAGAGTTTAGCTTGGGGAAGCCTGTTAGAGGCAGGCAACATGCCCCCACCACCGGGGGGGTGGGCGATCGCAATTCTCAATTTCCCCCTCCCGATTTCCTCCTCTTGGCTAAAATTCGATCGCCTTACCTCGATCGGTAAATTCCACCGATTCGATCGCCCAATCTGGATGACTGGTGAGGGTCTTTTTCAAACTGCCAAATAAGGCAAATTGTTCGCAACTGGCTAAAGAAATAAATTGTCGGCGGGACGTGGGGGATAACCGTAGATCCACCGTGGCGACTTTGGTGGTGGGGTCTACGGCGACGCGATAACCGACTAACTCGAAATCTACGGTTCCGGGAGACTCCAAGATTTTACCGACGACTGCTTCCATCGGATTTTGCGCCGCAACTTGCACCGTTTGCGGTTCCAAGGTTTTACAAAACGGATCGGCTTTATAGATGGTCGCGGTCACGGTATTGTTAGAAAGCGACCTCGCCGGGACAGACGGCTGTGTAGACGGATCTGGGCGCTGCGGGGTCGGTTCGGGCCGCGCTGGCATGGTGGAGGTTACCGTCGGCGCCGTCTCGCTTTCTTCGGGAAGTGGCGGCGGGGTGCAACCACTCACGGCGATCGCCAGCAGACCAGCTAGCAGCTTGAAACTCTGGTTTTTAAAGCAACGATTGGATTGAATCACTCGCATGGCTACCCCCTCTTGGACTCGCCGCCACATTATTTCACTGGCGGATTTTACGCCGGACGAATACGATACAGTCCTGCAAACGGCGGCTAGTTTTCGCGAGGTTCTCTCGCGACGGATGAAAAAGGTTCCCACTTTACAAGGTCAGGTAGTGGCGAACTTATTTTTTGAACCTTCGACGCGAACCCGCAGCAGTTTTGAACTCGCCGCCAAACGGCTTTCCGCCGATACGTTAAATTTTGCCGCGAGTAGTTCGTCGCTGACCAAAGGCGAAACGATTTTAGACACTGCTAAAACCTATTTGGCGATGGGAACGGATTTGATGGTGATCCGTCATCGAGACGCGGGAGTTCCCCAAGCGATTGCCGACGAGATGGACCGTCTGGCGTCGAATGTCGGGGTTCTCAATGCGGGGGACGGACAACACGAACATCCTTCCCAAGCCTTACTCGATTTATTTACGATCTGTTCGTTGCTCGACCCGGAGCGTCCCCGTCTAGAATTATTAAAAGGGAAAAAGATCGCGATCGTCGGGGATATTTTACATTCTCGCGTGGCCCGTTCTAATATTTGGAGTTTGACGGCGATCGCCGGAATGGAATTACATTTGGCGAGTTCCCCGACGCTGTTACCGCAGGAATTCGCCGATTTTGGCGTGGGGCGATCGGGACAATTGCAGTTACATTGGCAGGTCGAACCCGCGTTAGAAAATGCCGATTTCGTGATGACGTTGCGCTTGCAAAAAGAGCGAATGAGTCAGCATTTACTCCCGAGTTTGCGCGAATATCACCAGCGTTACGGGATTACCCGCGATCGCCTCCAAGCCTGCAATCGTGGGGTTAAGGTTCTCCATCCCGGTCCGGCGAATCGCGGCGTTGAAATTAGTTCGGATTTGATGGACGATCCGGAATTTAGCTTAATTTCCCAGCAGGTTACCAGTGGCGTCGCCGTTCGCATGGCTTTACTCTATCTCATGGGTGGCGGTAAAGCATGAGGCGATCGCCCTCAACCCGTCCGCCAATCCCCGCAGCCCACCCACGTACAAACGCCGTCCGTGATATTGTAAAGGAACGTTAACTCCAACTCGGCTCGATCCGTTCTCGAACTGGGTTGCTCTCCCGTTTATTGTTGCGTTAATTGCCTATGTCGCTGCCGACGATCGTCACTGGAATGCACCGTTCGGGGACTTCCCTAACGGCATCTTTTATTAAAGCGATTGGGGTCGATTTCGGAGACAATCTCCTCGAAGGCGATCGCTTCAATCAAAAAGGGTATTTTGAAGATGTAGACTTTCTGGAATTCCAGCGATCGGTCTTGCAAAAAAGCTGCGATCGCACCGATCCGGGATGGCACGATTGGGGTTGGACGCAACAAGAAACCCTCGATCGCCGCCAATTTAACCAGTACGAACCAGAGGCGCGATCGCTCATTGAAAACCGTCCGAAAAATGGCGTTTGGGGATGGAAAGATCCGCGCACGACTTTAATGCTCGACTTTTGGCATCAACTGTTACCAGAAGCGCGCTATCTGTTCGTCTATCGCCAACCTTGGGATGTCGCCGATTCCATTTTACGCCTCAATAGCGCCATTTTTTCAAAACATCCCGACTACGCCCTCAAAGCTTGGGCATATTACAACCGCCACTTACTTCAATTTTATCAAGAACACCGCGATCGCTGCATTTTATTTAATATCAATTCTGTTTTGCAACAGCCGGAACGCTTAGTCGAGTTGTTAGAAGATAAGCTCAATTTTAAGCTGGAACGGCGCGATCGTCAGCGTATTTTTCAACAGGTATTTCACCCCGACTTATTCAAACAACTCGATCCGGGTCATCCTTTCGTCCAACTCCTACGAACCCAACTCCCGGAATACGAGCAATTGTTGCAAGAGTTAGACCGAAACGCCGATATTCCCAGCCCCTTTTTCCCCGTTGCAGTTCCGACAGAAACCCCCTTAGAAAAATCGGCGATGCTGCTTCACTATCGCACCTTACAAGCGCAAATGCACCAGCAAGCGATCGCCCACCAGTGGGAACAAGAGAAACAGCAATTACACGTACATATTGCCCAGAGAGAGGCGGAATTAGCCGCCGTCAAAGGGTCGCGAACCTGGAGAGCAAAAGAAAAAGTTTTTCAATTCAAAGAGGCGATCGCCAGTAAATTATCCGTGAATTTATTCGCGAACGGTAAAGCGTGAAAGGGAAGAAAATCACCGTGGTTGAGGAACGCCAAGATCTCGAAATTAAAGTTTCGGTTATTATTCCTTGTTTCAATCAAGGGGAATATCTTTTAGAGGCGATCGCCAGCGTCGAAAGCTGTCAGGACTCCGTCTGGGAAATCGTTATCGTCAACGACGGTTCTACCGACGAAAAAACCCAAAAGGTCTTGAGTTATTTAAAACAACAAGGCTATCGAATTATTGACAGCGACAATCGAGGATTAGCCGCCGCCCGCAATTTGGCGATCGAACAGGCGAACGGGGACTATATTTTACCCTTAGATTCGGATAATCGGATTAAAGCCGAATATATCCCGCGATCGCTCGAAATTCTCGAAGACTCTCCCGAAATTGGTATTGTTTACAGTTGGGCGGAAATCTTCGGCGAAGAAAACGGAATTCGCGAAGTTCCTCCCTTCGATATCAATCGCTTGATGCGAGGGAATTATATCGATGCTTGCGCCGTTTTCCGCAAAGCCGTTTGGCAAGATTGCGGCGGTTTTGACTCGCAGATTCCCGAAAAATTGGGTTATGAAGATTGGGATTTCTGGTTGGGGGCGGCGGAAAAAGGCTGGCAGTTTGCTTGCATTGAAGAAGCTTTATTCGAGTATCGCTTTCGTCCGGACTCGATGGTGAGTCGCTGCAATATTCCCGAAAATCGCAAACAACTGTTTCGCTATATTTGTGCCAAACATATTGGCTTATATGCGAGCAACTTTGCCAATGTTTTTGCAGAAATAGAATGCGAAAAGCTCAAAGAAGAAGAGAAAGTTGAAGATCTCGAAGAACGATTAGCAGAAACCCAGGTAAAATTAGAGTTCTGCGAGTCTTTACTGATAGAATCCGAGGCTAAATTAAGGGCGATCGCCAGTCACGAGAACAGTGTAGACCGACAAGATCGGCAGTTAGAGAGTCAACTCAAACAAGAACGAGAACAAAACGATCGCTTAAGTTTAGAACTGGAACAATTGCGCGATCGCCTGCGGGTAACTCAAAGTAATTTAGCGGCGGAAACCCAAAGCCTAGGAAGATTACGGCGATCGCACCAAGAAGAATGCGATCGCCTCAAACACAGCCACGAACAAGCCCAAAATGAGTTAGAACGGCAACTCGAAGACCTGCGGCGATCGCACCAACAACTCGAAGAAACAAAAAATGATTTCAAAATTCAAATTGATAGCCAAGCGAAGAATTTTGAACGAATTCAAACAGACTTAACCGCCCACATCCATCAACTTCAATTTCAAGTCGAACACGCCCATCTTGAAATTGAGGCAATGAAAACGAGTAAGTTTTGGAAACTGAGAACCCAGTGGTTTAAAGTAAAAAAAAAGTTGGGTTGGGCGAAAGAGGACCTCTAAATCAAGAACATCTCCTTTTAGAAACTCCTCCTTCGCCCATTTCCCCCGGTTCCGACTCCTCCACCTCTGACGGTCCCTCTCACCTTAACGAACCTCTAATGCTGCGAAATTCTTTTGCGCGATCGCCCGAACAACTCATCCGCCTCCAGCGATTGTCCAAACGGTTTTACGAGTCTTGGAAAACCAAAGGAACCCGCTACGCTTTAGCCCGAGTTTTTAAAAAAATTTACTACAAATTAGACGAAACCCCCCTACCGAGTCAGGGCGCCCCCGAAGTCGCCCATCCCCTCCAAGACTATCACTATTGGTTAAGTCAAAACTCCGCCCGGGCAGCCGATTTACGGCAAAAAGCACAAACGTTGAAAGTTTTTCCCTACCAGCCCTTAATTAGCATTTTAATGCCCGTTTACAATCCCCCAGAACGATTCTTGAGAACGGCTTTAGATTCAGTTTTGGATCAAGTTTATCCAAACTGGGAATTGTGCATCGCCGATGACGCTTCTAGCGAAGCATATATTAAAACCGTTCTCGAAGAATATGCCGAAAAAGATTCCCGAATTAAAGTCACCTTCCGGGAGAAAAACGGTCATATTTCCGCCGCTTCTAACACCGCTTTAGAAATGGCGACTGGGGAATATGTCGCCTTGTTAGACCACGACGACATGCTCAATGCAGACGCCCTGTATGAAGTCGCGTTAATGCTCAATCTTCATCCGGAAGCCGATATGATTTATTCCGATGAAGATAAAGTTGACGACAACAATCAATTACGCGATCCGTTCTTTAAACCCGATTGGTGTCCCGATTCATTTTTATCGAGAATGTACACCTGTCATTTGGGAACTTATCGGCGATCGCTCGTCAATGAAATTGGTGGGTTCCGCGTCGGATTTGAAGGATCTCAAGATTACGATTTAGTCTTGAGATTAACCGAAAAAACTGATAAGATTTACCATATTCCTAAAATTTTATATCACTGGCGCATTCACTCCCAATCCACCGCCAGCGAGTTAGAAAATAAGAGTTACGCCACCGATGCTGCATTTCGGGCGATCGCCGAAGCCTTAGAAAGACGGGGCGAACCGGGACGGGTGGAAGCGACCGAAGGCGGACACGCGATCGTTCGTTATCATATTCAAGATTATCGCTTGGTTACGGTCATTATTCCTACCCGAAATTATGGCAGTACCCTCAATACTTGTCTGACCTCTATATTTGAAAAAACGACCTATCCCAATTACGAAGTTCTGGTCATCGACAACGGCAGTACGGAACCGGAAACGTTAGAAGTTTTCAACAAATGGAAGGCGAAAGAACCCGATCGCTTCCGTTGCGAACCACTCGATATTCCCTTCAATTTTTCCAAGATTAACAACTACGCCGTCACCCAAGCAAAGGGCGACTATCTCCTCTTTTTAAATAACGATACGGAGGCGATCTATCCCGACTGGATGACCGCGATGGTCGAACAAGTGCAACGCCCTTCCATTGGGGCCGTGGGCGCCTTATTATTGTATCCCGATTCGACGATTCAACACGCCGGGGTCGTGATCGGTTTGGGTGGGGTCGCCGGACACAGCCACAAGAATTTTCCCTCTGGGGTTCCGGGCTATTATTTCCAACTGAAAACGGTCAATAATTACTCGGCAGTCACCGCAGCTTGTTTGATGTGTCGGCGGGAAGTTTTTGAGGAAATTGGCGGGTTTGAAGAAGAAAACCTTAAAATTGCTTTTAACGATGTTGATTTATGTTTAAAAATGGTAGAAAAAGGGTATCGAAACCTGTATTTACCCCACGTGGTTCTCTACCATTACGAGTCAAAAAGTCGCGGTTTTGAAGATACTCCAGAAAAAATTGCGCGGTTTTCTCAAGAAATTGATTATATGCGCGAAAAGTGGAAAACCATTATCGATCGCGATCCGTGTTACAGTCCTAATTTAACCAGGGATCGCGAAGATTACAGTATTAATTTGTAACTTAAATTATTGCCTCAGTTCGTTATCCGTTCGTTATCCGTCGATCGCGGGTAGGATGACTGTCCTACCCCTGAATTCTCCAAAAATATGCCTGATTTTCTCATTATTGGCGCCCAAAAATGCGGGACAACTTCTCTGTATCACTATCTGGTACAACATCCGAAAATTATTCCGGCGAGACAGAAAGAAGTTCATTTTTTCGACCTCAATTTTGACCGAGGTTTAGAGTGGTATGCAGCGCAGTTTTTTCCGGAAAGTTATGAGGATGGAAGGCTGACGGGAGAGGCGAGTCCTTATTATGTTTTTCATCCTTTAGTGGCGAAGCGAGTTTATGAGAGTTTTCCTAAGATTAAACTGATTTTATTATTAAGAAATCCGATCGATCGCGCCTGGTCTCATTACCATCACGAGGTTCGTTGGGGATTTGAATCGTTATCTTTTGAAGAGGCGATCGCCTCCGAACCAAAAAGATTGGCAGGCGAAGAAGAAAAGATGCGCGAGGATCCGAGTTATTACAGTTACAATCACCAACATTATACTTATTTAGCGCGGGGAATTTATGCCGAACAAATCGCCGAATGGTTGCAGTATTTCGATCGCGATCGCCTCCTGATTCTCAAAAGTGAAGAATTATCGACCCATCCCGACGAAATGATGGCAGAAACTTGCGCATTTTTAGGGGTAGAGGCGATCGCCGTCGATGCGTCCACCAAATATAACTCCGGGGAATATTCCCAAATCCCCGAAAAATATAGACAAGAATTAGCAAAATATTTCCACCCCCATAACCGACGCTTAAAACAAGAATTCGGAATTGATTTTTATTCAGATTAAAACAGAATTTAATGATGAAATAGGGGGAAATTACGATAAAATTTGAGATTGGGGGAATGGGGCGATCGCTTGGGGGCGATCGCGAAAAAGGGACAAACGATTGCTAAAATTAGGCCAGACTCGCGATCGAAACGTTACTTGTTGCACTCAATCCGTAAGGTGATGGAACATTCTCAAGAAGGGTATAAAGAAGGCATCGATTACGAAGGAACCTGGGATGCTTATGCGAAAGCGTGGCAAAACTTGCACCCAGACTTGAAACATATTGGCGATGAATGGATCGGTCAAGGGGCCGGGGCAGCCCAATCTTTGGCCGAATACGAAGCATTGATCGAACAGAAATTTATTGCTTCTTATATTAAGCCAAATGAGAAAGTTTTAGAAATAGGAATTGGCGGAGGAAAAACAAGCGCTTTACTGCTCAAACATTGCCAGGAATTGGTTTGTGCGGATATCTCGCGAGAAATGCTCGACGCGACGCGATCGCGTTTGGGGGAAGATCGCATCAGCTACGTCAAACTCGACGGAATCAGCCTCGATCCGATTCCCGATGCTTCCGTCGATGTCTGTTTTTGTTACGATACCATGGTGCATTTAGAACCGCGAGATATTTTTAATTATTTAACCCACATCCCCCGAAAATTACGAGGCGATCGCCGTCTTTGTGTCTTCCACCATACCAATATTCTCAGCGAATTGGGCTGGAAAAAATTCGCTAGCGAATGGCAAGTCAACTTAATGGGAAAACGACACGGTTCTTCATTTTCCGTGATGACCGATAACATCATGGAACAATTTTTAACCCGACTCGACTATCAAATTATTCTCAAAGATCATCAATCGGTTCCTCGCGATTGTGTCTGGATTTGTCAAGCCCCTAAAACGGTCACTTTACCCGAATAAAAGACTGAATTGAGACCGACGAAAATCCTTGTCCCTCCGACAAGGATCGCCAGTCCCGAGGACAACGTGCATTGGGGCGATCGTCGGAAAATTATCTAGACTCGACCGACTTCTTTTATTCTAAAATTTAACCTCTAAAATCTAAACTCTACTTCTGTCACAATGCGCGTTCTCTTTCTGCATCCGAATTTTCCAGCTCAATATCGTCACGTCGCCACGGTTCTCGGTCACGATCCTAAAAATCAAGTCGTTTTCGGGACGAAAAACGAACGTCCCGAGTGGAAAATTCCGGGGGTCAAAAAAGCATTATTCAATCCCAGTCGCGACCCCCACCCGGGAACGCATCATTACGTCCGTCCTCTCGAAAGTGCGGTGTTGTACGGACAAGCTGTCTTTAGAATGGCGGACCAACTCAAAGAACAAGACTTCGTCCCCGATGTCATTTGCGGTCACTCGGGATGGGGACCGACATTGTTCGTTAAAGATGCCTTTCCCGGCGTTCCTTTATTGTGTTATTTCGAGTGGTTTTATCACGCCTACGGTTCCGATGCCAATTTCGATCCGTCGGACCCGCTTTCGATTGACGACGTGGCCCGAATTCGGATTAAAAATGCACCGATTTTAGTGGATTTATACTCTTGCGATTGGGGATTGTCGCCGACGTACTGGCAGCGATCGCAATTTCCGCCGGAATTTCAAAGTAAAATTTCAGTCATGCACGATGGGGTCGATACGGACTATTTCAAACCCAATCCCGGGGCAAAATTAGTATTACCCAATCTCGATTTATCCCACGTGGATGAATTGGTCACCTATGTGGCCCGTGGAATGGAACCCTATCGCGGTTTTCCCGAGTTTATCGAATCGGTGGCTTACATTCAAGAACGGCGTCCGAATTGTCATGTAGTGGTTGTCGGTTCCGATCGCGTTTGCTATGGAAAATCCCTACCGGATGGCAAATCTTATAAAGAACACATGCTCGAAAAAGTGCCGTTAGATTTATCGCGAGTTCACTTTGTCGGCGCCCTACCTTACGGTCAATATCTGAAAGTGATCCAAGCGTCCCAAGCGCATATTTATTTAACCCGTCCCTTCGTTTTATCTTGGTCGATGATCGAGTCTTTATCGACGGGATGTTTGGTGATTGGTTCGGATACCCAACCCGTCCGCGAGGTCATCGAACACGGTAAAAATGGGTTGTTAGCCGATTTCTTTTCGCCGAAAGAAATTGCCGATCGCGTCGATGAAGTCATGGACCATCCCGACCGCATGGCCGAGTTACGTAAAAATGCACGCGAAACGGTACTGGAACGCTATGCGCTCAAGGATTTGGTGTTTCGCCACGTTCAGTTGATTGAAGATGTGGCAAATGGGGTTTTAAGTAGCCAAGAATTTAAAGTCAGTTAACCGTTAGATCCAGTCAAACCCGATTGAAACTCGGTGAATTTTTTCAATCGGGTTTGACGGAAAATAAGGTTCGATGGCAATGCCTGGAGTAATGGAATAAAATCTTTCTGTACCGCCGAATACTCTCTAAAATGATTGAAGGGACTTGCTCAAGGTTCAAGCGGAAGACCGACGGTCTAAGGAACAAGAGGCGTATTGATTGCCAATTTGGAGGCGGAAGTGTTGGGCGTAAGTGACCGACTCATCCCATGTATTGAGTTCGAGTTGCACGGCGGGATACTCGGGTTGCCGGGGCGAGTCTCGTTCGCTGTTATACTCGTTAAAGAAATGATTGAATTCGCGAGGGGGATATTGCATGATTCTGGGGACGATCGCTTGCAGTCCTTCGTGAATTAAGGATTCTATTTTGAGCATTTCCGTGCGAGAGGCTCTCAGTTCCATTTTAGCCGGGGACTGTTCGTCGGTAACGACGTAAAGATTAGAAATCCGACTGAGAACGTAGGCGACGAGTTCGAGGGATAATTGAGAATCCTCCGAAGCGGTTCGATAAAGATTGTAAGGGGAACTCGATAGGATTTTTTCGACTTCCTGGCAAACAATCGGGAAGGTTAAATTAACAATTTTTTCAGCCATCATTAGAACTACTTAAGTGCGTGGATTCAGATTTTAAAACGCCAGAAAACTGACCCGTTGAATTGTAATCCAAGAGTCGAAAAACAAGAAATAGGCGGTTCGGTAAGGTTGCCGATTTTCTGAAATTTGGAAAGGGCGCCGATGGGGGAGGCTTATCAAGCCAGTCTCGGTCAGTTTAGATACCGATGGGGTGGGTTCCCATGTTGAGGGAAACAAGGGGTTGCGCGAGAGTACCTCATCATCTGGAGAAATGCAATAAAGTCCGACGATCGCCTAAGTTCGCCCTACAGTTATCCACTTTAAATTTTATCAAAGCTTTTCCAAGAAAAAACCGATTTTTTTATTAACATTTGGCTCCCTCGACGCTAGCTTTTTAATAATTCGAGTTAGAGGTTAAAGTTTTTCAAAACTTCGTGATGTTTATTGATACAGTCGGCTTCCGTGACGGTAAGGGGCGATCGCGCATAAGTTCGGGACGATCGCGCAATAACATCCCCAGTCAAAGATTAATATTTTCTTTAAATTCTGCGGGAAGGATCGCAGTGATAAAAGATGGATAGACAGCATCGAGGTTCGGCTTTTGAGAGCTGGGCGATCGCCCAAAGATAGCCGAGTGCGAGGGAAAACTCTCGGCTGTAGGATCGAGAAACTAATGACAAAGTCACGTCAAAATCGAGTAAATTTTGCATCGTCTTAGAGATCGCTGGATTTTGAAGTTGGCGACTTCCAGAAGGGGCGTCTGACCTCCACTTAACGAGGATCGGCACAAATGACTAGGAGAATTATCCGGCGATCGCCCGCACTTGCGAGAAGAGTTTAAGTTTTATTAAAATTTCCGTAAAAACCCAGACTTAATTAAACCCCAAACCAGTGATCACTGAATCTTCAAGGGATATCGACCTCGCCTCCTTTATCGATCACGCCTTGCTCAACCCCACCGCGACCCCGGCGCAAGTGGAACAGTGGTGCGAGGAAGCGGATCGCTTCAATTTCGCCTCGGTGTGCGTTTACCCGTCTTACGTGCGTCAGGCGACCAATTTGCTGCACGGGAAACGGCCCAAAGTCTGTACGGTGATTGGCTTTCCTTCGGGGGCAACCACTTCGGCGACGAAGCTTTACGAAGCCCAAGAAGCGGTAGAAAATGGGGCGATGGAACTGGATGTGGTCATCAACCTCGGTTGGTTGAAAGCGGGACAAACCAATGAGGTGTATCGAGATCTGGCCCAAATTTGCGACGAAACGGGGCAGTTAGTCAAAGCCATTTTAGAAATGAGCTTGCTCGACGAGGAAGAAAAGCGCCTCGCCGCTCAAATTTGCCTGGATGCGGGGGTCGCTTATTTAAAAACGAGTACGGGCTTTTATGGGGGGGCGACGGTGGAAGACGTGCGCTTGCTCAAAGAGATTTCCCGGGGTCAAGTAGGGATTAAAGCCTCTGGGGGGATTCGGACCGCCCAGCAGGCGCTGGATTTGTTGATGGCGGGGGCGACGCGCTTGGGAACGTCGCGAGGGGTGGAGATCGTGCGCCAGCAGCAAGAACCGCCGGAAAGTTAAGTACCGCCGCCGCGCGATCGCCCGATGTTGCCCCTAGGAGTTTATGAAAACATACAAAGCCACTGGAATTAACCTCAAGAGTATTCCCTTCGGAGAGTCCGATCGCCTGGTGACCATTTTGACCCGGGAGTTCGGTTTGGTGCGCGCCGTAGCGCCGGGAGTGCGCCAACCGAAATCGAGATTGGGGGCGCGTTGTGGCTTGTTCGTGGTCAATGACTTGCTGCTGTACGAAGGGCGATCGCTCGATAAGATCGTGCAGGCGGAGACCCGGAATTCTTATGCGGGCTTATCGCAAAATTTGGGAAAGTTGACCGCCGCCCAGTATTTGGCCGAAATCGTCCTCTGTCAAGCCCTCGATCGCCAGCCGCAAGAAGAATTATTTGTTTTATTTGAGGAGCATTTGCAACGGATCGAGCAGATCCCGGGGGCGATCGCCCGGGACTGCCCCGCTCGGGTGGTGGCACACTTGGCCCAAGGGGTCTACCACCTGCTCGCCTTAGCCGGGGTCGCGCCACAAGTGCATTACTGCTGTACGACCCGAACGGCGATCGCCCCGAACTTCAGCCATCCGCAATGGCAAGTCGGCTTCAGCCATCGAGCGGGGGGACTGGTGAGTTTGTCCGCGATCGCCCCCCGACAGCCGTTAGATCCCTACAAATCGGCCAAAATTGACGGTTACCTCGACGCGATCGCTCTGGTCGCCTTCCAACACCTGAGCGCCCCCGAGTTGTCCGCATGGGACTCGTGGGGGGAAAAATACCGCCAATCCAATCCGAACGGGCCAACTCTTGATACAGTTTGGGTATCGGTAGAACAGCTTTTGCGAAATTACGCCCAATATCATTTGGGAATTTCGATTCGTTCTGCCGCTCTGATGGATACTTATATCAATTCAGCCGTATTCAATACCTCCTCTCGATAGCCTCGCAACCGAGCGAGCGCCACTCGGGGCGATCGCGCGATCGCGCTGCGTGCCGAGTGCAAGCCGATTCAGAATAAAAGCCAGAATGCCGTTATCTAACTCGGATCTAAAAACTCAAATTACCTATTGGCATCCCGACGATCGCGACTCGCGCCGATCTAGGGATCGAACCGCCTCCCCTCAAAACGTGGCTTACCCTCCCCAAACCGACGGGGCCAACGGCAACCCAGGGCCCCCCAACTCCAACCCCCCCATCGACGACGACCGCAACGGCGATCGCCCCCGGGATCCCGAAACTCCCGAGACTCCCGACAGCGAACGAGGATTCCTCCCCGTTTTAAAAAACCGCAACTTTCTCGCCTTGTGGAGCGGCCAAGTTTTTTCCCAACTGGCCGATAAAGTGTACCTAGTTTTGGCGATCGCCATTATCACCAGTCACTTTCAAACCCCCGGACAGACGATTAGCGGTTGGGTCTCGGCGATCATGATTGCCTTTACCATTCCCGCCGTCCTCCTCGGCTCGATCGCGGGGGCCTTAGTCGATCGCTGGTCGAAGAAAAACGTCCTGGTCGCCACCAACTTACTGCGCGGCGGCTTAGTCCTGGCGATTCCCATCCTGCTCGACCTGTCCGACGGTGTGAACTTGTCCGCCGTTCCCTTGGGATTCGCCTTTTTACTGGCGGTGACCTTCTTAGTGTCCACCCTCACCCAATTTTTCGCCCCGGCGGAACAAACCGCCATTCCCCTGATCGTCGAAAAACGATTGTTGCTTCCGGCCAACTCTTTATATACCACGACGATGATGGCCTCGGTGATCGTCGGCTTTGCCGTCGGCGAACCCTTACTGGCGATCGCGGACAAGGCGATCGGACAGTGGGGCGATACCCTCGGCATCGGCAAAGAACTGCTCGTCGGCGGCAGTTACTGCATCGCCGGACTGCTGCTGTTGGTGATGAAAACTGGAGAAAAACCGGACCATCCCAACCGGGAATATCCCCACGTGTTTGAAGATATTCGCGACGGCTTGCGCTACTTGAGCAATCACCGCCGCGTTCGCAACGCTTTAATTCAACTGGTGATTCTGTTTTCCATTTTCGCCGCCCTCGCCGTGCTCGCCGTGCGTCTCGCCGAAGTGATTCCGAGCATGAGTACGGAACAATTTGGCTTTCTGCTCGCCGCCGGAGGCATCGGCATGGGGCTCGGAGCCGCCGGATTGGGGCATTTCGGCCAACGCTTCTCCAACCGCCAGTTGAGTACGATCGGATCGGTAGGGATGAGTGTTTCCCTGTGCGTCTTATCTCTGGTGACCGATCGCCTCTGGCCCGATTTATGCTCGATCGCGATTTTAGGCATGTTTGCGGCGATGGTCGGCGTTCCCATGCAAACCACCATTCAAGCCGAAACCCCCGAAGAAATACGCGGCAAAGTGTTCGGGTTGCAGAATAACGCCATTAATATCGCCCTGACCCTCCCCTTAGCGCTGGCCGGCTTGGCCGAATCATTTTTCGGCTTACAAGTCGTGTTCTTGAGCTTGGCGGCGATCGCCATGGCAGGCGGCGGCTTAACCTGGTATATTTCCCGTACAGAGCCTTAAAAGTGCGATCGGGCTGACTCCTGACCTGTAAAGCCGGGGATTGAAGCTACGGTCAACCTGTTTTAGCCCCGCACTGGCCGCGAGGCGATCGTCGCGCGATCGCTCGGTCTTTTCTTTAAAACTTAAAACCAAAAAATTGCATGTTGCACATCGCCTGGTTAGGAAAAAAATCGCCGTTTTGTGGGAACGTTACTTACTCTCGCGAAGTAACTAATGCCTTGTTAGACCGGGGCTATCAGGTCAGCTTCCTCCATTTTGCCCAAGAAAGCAGCGACGGACACAACTCGATCGTCTCTTGGGACGCCGACGCCTCAGTCACTCGACCCAACGGTTGGCCCGATTGCCCGGAAGTTTCCCTTCCTTGCCTTTATAAATCCACCATTTACACGATCCCCACCCTCAAATCGAGCAAAGTTTTAAGTCAAGCCCTGCGCCAACTTCAGCCCGATCTGGTTCACGCTTCCCTCACCCTGTCGCCCCTCGATTTCGTCCTGCCAGAAATTTGCGAAGAACTCGATTTACCCCTCGTTTCCACCTTTCATCCCCCCTTCGCCCCCCAAAATCGCCTTAAATCCGGTCGGCAACACTTACAACACCTGACCTACCAACTTTACGCCCCCTTCCTTCCCCACTACGATCGCACGATCGTTTTTTCGCAACTGCAGCGCAACTTACTCGCCAAACTCAACGTTCCCGAAGAACGGATCGCGGTCATTCCCAACGGCGTAGACGTTCAAAAATACTGCCCCGGCCCGTCTTCTATCAAGGCCGAATTCGATGCCGATCGCCTGTTTGTCTACCAAGGGCGCATCGCCATGGAAAAAAATGTCGAGGCCCTGCTCAAAGCCTGGAAACAAGCCGACCTCGGCCCCAAATGCAAATTGCTGATCGTCGGTGACGGCCCACTCGCTCCGTCTTTCCAAGCCGCTTACAACGACGAACATCATATTATTTGGCTCGGCTATATCGCCGACGAGCGCCGCCGCATCGACATCCTGCGCGGTGCCGACGTTTTCATTCTGCCCTCCCTCGTCGAAGGCTTATCCCTGTCGTTGCTCGAAGCAATGGCCTGCGGGACCGCCTGTATCGCCACCGATGTCGGTGCCGATGGAGAAGTCCTCAACGACGGCGCGGGGGTCGTCTTAAGCCCGCAAGGGGTTACTACGCAGTTAAAAACGTTACTGCCTCTGTTCCGCGATCAACCGGAGTTGCTGCAACTGATGGGACAAAAAGCTCGCCAGCGCGTTTTGGAACGCTACACCCTCAGCAGCAATATCACCCAAGTTGAAGCGCTCTATGCGGAAGTGCGGGCCACGCAACCGTTACGACAACGGCACCAGGTCAGTCGCTGGGCCTAATTTTGGGGAGTGACACGCTCCTAGGGCGAGCCTCCTCGGAGATCCCTCCGGAAGCCTTGCCCGCCTCTCGAACTCCCCCAGGTAAACATCGAAAATCGAAAATCGAAACTCCCTACTCCCCTAGGGTTTGGACGTGACGCTCGAACCAGAGTCCGACCAAGACGATTCCGACTCCACATAACAAGAAGACGAAGGCTTTAAAGACTAATCCCGTATCGTATTCGATAACCCGAGAAAAAATATCGAGACTGAGTAACACCATGCCTTGCCAAAAACTAGAGCGCCGACCTCGGGCGAGCCCGTGGCGGATGGCGGCGTAGGCGATGAGAAAGAGAATGACGTTAAAAATAAAGGTGCCGAAAATGGGCAGGGGCGCGATGCCAAAATGCCAGAATAGGGTGAGGGCGGCGATCGCCACCCCCGCCCCGAAGGCGCTGTCAGTCACGGATTTGGGAGATAGCCGGGGGCGCGATCGCCCGTCTCCTTGCCATGCGAACAGCAACCACGCCGCCACGACGAGAGCGACATCGAGCAGGTAGAGTAAGCCTTGGATTCCGGTGTCTTCGATGTTGCCGGAGGACCAATCGAAATCGCCGACGGCAGAGGACCAGAACCAGTGAAACGAGAGGAAGTAGGCGGAAATGGCGAACAGCCAGACGGCGATCGTCCGCGCTAAGGGACGGAATGAGGGGAAATCGGGCCAACGCTGCCGCCAGGACTCCTTGGCGTCGGGATAACCGTACAACAGGATCGGTGGCAGGGCGTAAACGAGAGCGACGATCCAATATCCGGGGGCGCCTAATGCACTCAAGCCGATCGCCAGGTTAACTTGTAACGATTGCAGGGTCGTGGCGATCGCCAGGAGGAAAATCAGGCGAGAACGGCACCAATAGGCCAACGGTAGCACGCCAAAGGCGGCGATCGCCCCGAGATGTTCGATGACGAATCGCAGCCAGTAGCTGCCTTCATTCACATAAGATTCCCCCAATCCGGGCCAATAACTGTACCCGATCAGGCCGACGGCCAAAATTCCTAACGAGGTCAGACGCAAGCTGTAAGCCATCAACAGCACGCCAAACCCCCAGGCGACGAGCAATCCGGCCACCGAACCGCCAATGTGGAACATTTGGCCCATTAAGGCCATGTTCGCGCCCAAACTCAAGGCTCCGAGCAGGAGCAAGCCATTGCCCAACCGTTGCTGCCAGCCGAGGGAAAACCGACCGAGGGGCAGGGGCGATCGCTGGCGCCACAAATAGAAGCCCCCGGTATTGATCCCGACAAATAAGGCAAACAGTAAAGAAGTTTTCACTGTTCGGGACCATACTTGCCAGTTGGCGGCGACCAGGGTAATCGCGCCGATGCCCAGGAGAAGGCCGCCCAAGCCGATTAAAATGGCGACGAAGCGATCGCGCGCCCCGGTGTCTAACGTGTCGAATTGATACCGCCGGGCAAGGGCGGCGTATTGGTCCTCGGAAATGAGCCCTTCGGCTTGCCATTGGCGCGCTTGTTCGCGCAGTTGGCGACAGAACTTTTCTGAAACCATTGTAGGGTTTTAGAGGGCAAGAGTGGAACGGCGATCGCCGTCTAAGGTTAAATATTTACCATTAATAATCGCCACGAGCCGGAGGCGGGAGGGGAGACGGCGACGGAGAACCCGCATCTTCGTGCAGTTGGGAACGACCATTGCGAATGACGCGCAACATGTCGCTCAATTGTCCTTCGATATTGCCCAAGACGCGATCGGCGTACTCGTCGGCTCCCTTTTCGATCGCCTCGCACTCGGCGATCGCATTGCGGCGCATGTCCTCGATCTCCTGTTGCGCTTGACGACGCAGGTGGTCGATTTCGCTGAGGGTCTGTTCTCTGGCCCGTTCGCAGTCTTGCTGCACTTGCTGTCTGAGGCGATCGGCTTCCAGCTTCGCTTGGCGCACGATCCCCATCTCGTCGAGAATTTCCGACGCTCTTTGTTCGGCAGCTTCCAAAATTTCCTGGGCGTATTGTTCCGCTTGCAAGAGAATCTCTTCTTTTTGGCGGATAATCTCCTCCACCTGATTGAAAGCCGCAGGCAAATTCAAGCGCACCACATCGAGTTGGTCGAGCAACTGCTCTTCGTCGATCAACGTGCGTCGCGAGAAAGGAATGCGCGGACTATCGAGAATCATTTCTTCCAGACGGTTGAGTTCCCGTTGGATATCTACGGTTCCCGATCCGGCTTCGGTAGATTCATCCCGATCGTTGGATCCTTCGTGTTCGGGGTCGATCCTGGGTGTGTCTTGGCGTAACATCGGTAGATATCGAGCGCAACGTGTTGGGGAACTAGGTGGTCGATCGATCCGCCAAATCTAGCAATTTCTTTAACCACGCTACTACTTAAAAAGCTGTGGTGGTTGGAAGTGGCTAGAAAAACCGTCTCAATCTCGGCAGCAAGGGTTTTATTGGTATGGGCCATCTGCAGTTCGTGCTCGAAGTCCGAGAGAACTCGCAACCCGCGCAAGAGAACCGTGGCGTTGTGCTTCCGGGCGTAGTTGACCGTCAGCCCGTCAAAGCGCTCGACTTCTGAATTGCTCAGGTGTTGAGTCGCGCGACGGATTTGCTCCAAACGGTGTTCGACGTCAAACAGAGGCGTTTTATTGGGATTGATCGATACGGCGACAATCACCCGGTCGAAAAGCTTGCAGCCTCGCTCAATTATATCGAGGTGACCCAAGGTAATGGGATCGAAGCTACCCGGATAGATGGCAATCACAAGGGTTCAGGAATTTTGATGGGTTAGGGAAAGCTTACGCCCTTAAAGTACCGTTAAAGTTATCAATCTGCAAACGGATCGCGGTTCGGGGGTCTTCGAGCGATCGCCCCCGCCGCGTTCGCCCGTTCGTTTCAGGACAGTTCGTCGCTGCTGGGGTTCGATCGCGCGGGATCGTCGCCTGTCGGCTGCTCTACTGCGCGATCGATATATTTATTTTCGATTAAATAGGCTCCTTTTTCAAAGCGCACGCTCCAATAATCGCCGGGTTGGCGATCGAGGATCGTTCCTTCTTCTCCGAGGCGAACGACGTTCGGCGGACGTAACATCGGCGTCGGTTCTGCCGTTTTAAAATAAGGAGGAACCGCCGTCAAGCGCACGCGATCGCCAATTTCAAAGGCTTTAGACATCGGTAAATCACATTGAAGACGTTACAAAACTTTGCGGGCGATCGCCCCAATTTTAACTGGAAACCGAACTTAAAAGCGTTCCGTTTCCGCAGGCAACCCCCCACCTCGATCTTTTAAGAACAGATTGCCCATGCGATCGTTTTGATAGACGCAATCGATCTGCGGCGACTCGCCCAAATCTCCCGTAAATCCAAAGGTATTCATCCGGTTTTTACAATCGCGCACTTCTTCGGGATCGACCAACTTGCGCTGTTCTAAAATCGACCAGGTATTCGTCCGCAACACGCAACCCGGTTGCATTCTCGGTTGCGAGACAAACACGTTAAACGGGTTGAGGGTCAGAAAAATTCGCAAGTCCGCCGCGATCGCACTGGCCCCATATTGAATGCACAACTCCGGATTCGGGGCGCTGCGATCGATGACTTCGCGAGACGCCACGTTTTGCGGACTGAAATTCGCCGTCGAACTAAACGCAATCCCGATCCCAATTCCCAACACGAACACCCCCGCCAAAATCGCGAGGGACGTATAGTTAAACGGAGATGAAGGAGGAGGAGATGACGATCTATATCTGCGTGCCATAATGATTTACGAATTTGCACAGACGGCATGAGAATCGGCTCCACACCATCTTTTCCTAGTATGCCGAATTTACGAAACCGATCGCAGCACCCTTCTCGGTGAAGTTAACGGGCCGATATTCCCTCGAAACACCCCAAAATAGGGCGATCGATCTTCTCAAACCATTTTTAAACCCACGGCGCGATCGCCCGCAACAATCGCCGATTTTAGCGCAAATGCGCCCACTTCTAACCCCGATCTCCTATTCCATCGGCTTCACCCCTTCGATTTCATCTTCCGTTTGCGCGTACAGATGGCGTAATTTCTCCAATTTCTCCTCCGACGTCTGCCAAAAACCGCGCCCGTGGGCCTCCAACATCCGCCCCACAATATTGCGGAACGCTTCCGGATTCGCCGCCCGTAACTTCGCCGCCATCTCCGGGTCCAACGCATACCGTTCCGACGCCTGGTCGTAAACCCAATCCTCCTGAAAGTCCACCGTCCCTCCCCATCCGACTAACGCCGTCATCCGTTGCGAAATCTCGTAAGCCCCACCGGACCCTTGATTCGCCATCGCTTGCGCCCATTTCGGATTGAGCAACTTCGTTCGATATTCCAATCTCAATAAATCATTGAGTCGGCGCGGCGTCGTATCTTTCGAGAAACTTTCAATAAAACTCGCCTCTACCTTTTTACCGCTTTTCCCTTCCGCCGCCCGCTTCAACCCCCCCGTATTCGCATAATATTCCTGAATATCCGTCAAACCGTATTCTACCGAGTCAATTTCCTGGACCACGCGATCGCTCGTTTTTAACAACTGCGCCATCACCTCCGGACGCGCCCGACCGCGATCTTTACGCCCGTAACTAAACATATTCCGGCTTTCCCACGTCTTCGCCAACTCCTCACCATTCTCCCAATTCCCATCGACCACTTGGTCGTTCACCAAGGAACCAAAATCTCCCGCCGGATTGGAAAATAACCGCGCCGAAACATTCTCAACCCCTTGCGCTTGTAACGCCAAAGCGTGCTTTTTAATATAATTCTCCTCCTCCGATTCCTCCGCTTGCGCCGCCCGCACGAATAAATCGTCGAGCAGTTCGATAATATTGACAAACGTATCGCGGAAAATCCCCGATAAATTCGCCAACACATCAATACGCGGATGACCGACTTCAGCTAACGGCTTGAGTTCGTAACGGACGATGCGCCCGGTTCCTTCTTTAATCGGTTGTGCCCCGACTAATTCTAATAAAATCCCCAACGATTCCCCGCGCGTTTTAATCGCATCCAATCCCCACAACATCACCGCCACCGTTTCCGGATAATTGCCCTTTTCTTGCAGATGTTGCTCGATAATTTTACGGGCAATTTCTCGCCCGCGTTCGCAAGCCCCCGGGGAGGGCATTCGGTACGGGTCTAAAGCGTGAATGTTGCGCCCCGTGGGCAATACCCCCGGACCGTCGCGCAAGAGATCGCCCCCGGGGGCTGGTGGAATGTATTCCCCATTTAAACCGCGTAAAAGATTGGTCAGTTCTTCGGGAGTTTGCATCAGTAAATCCCGAATTTGGAGAATCTCGTCGGAATTTTCGCCAATGCGATCGAGCGGAGCTTTGCCATTTCCCGAGGCGATCGCCTCGATAACCTCTCCCGGAAAGTCGCGATCGAAATAGGCATCTAAATAAGACTTTAACGCCTCGCTATTGGGACGTTCGCCCAGGATATGCAACCCCGAAGAAAAGAGGCGCTGTTCGACCACTTGCAAATAATCGTAAATGCGAATGAAATAGCGATAGAGAGATTCCACGCTAAACATGCGCGCATTTTCAACAGTAAATTCAATTCCCAATTTCTGCGCTTCTTCAAAGCGACAATCTGAAGATAAACCCGCATCGACAATCTTCTGACAAATCGCCTCTTGCAATGCCGAATTTTTCTGCGGATCTTCCCGATATTCCGCAATTAAATCCCGCAACGCCATCAATTCTTTATACAGTCCCGCCCGTCCGTAAGGGGGGACATTATGGGAAATTAAAACCCCATATCCCCGCCGCTTGGCAAGAATTGATTCTGAGGGATTGTTCGCCGCATAAATATAGAGATTGGGTAAATTTCCTAAGAGAATATCTGGCCAAGAATAGCCCGTATTTCCCAAAGGAGAACCGGGCAACCATTCGACGGTTCCGTGCATTCCAAAGTGAACGATCGCGTGAGGTTTAAATTGATATTGCAGCCATTTATAGAAAGCGGCATATTGCGGGTGCGGCGTCATATCTCGTTCAAACATCAACCGCATCGGATCCCCGGAAATGCCCAGGGGCGGCTGCACGCCAATCCAGATATTGCCAAACTGAACGCCGCCTATTTGTAGATCGTCACCGTAAGTTTTGATGCCGCTTTCATTGAGACTTTTCCACTGTTTCTCGATCCGATGGGTCAGCAGGTAGCCGAGCCATTTTTCTAGGGTTTTGACATTCACAAAAGCGCTCGATCGACGACTGGCTACGCTTTCTTTTTCCAAGGTAGATTTGCGATCGCTCGTGGTAATCGCTTCGTCAGCTTTTTTCACTAAAGCGATAATTTCTTCTCCAGTTTCCGGTAAATCTTCAAGAGTGTATCCTTCTTGTTTGAGCTGAGTTAATAAATTAACGAGCGATCGCGCCACATTCAATAAAGCGGCGGTTCCAGTCGCGCCATATCCCGGCGGGAAGCCATATAAAATAATAGCAATGCGACGATCGCCCGCCGGAGTTCGCCTCAGTTCGATCCAATTTTTAATCCGTCCCGTCAGTCGTTTCACTCGTTCGGGAATTAAGTAAATCTCTTTGCCAACCAAACCACCGAGGGGAACTGTATCGATCGCCCCGTCTAATTCCGGCAAAGCATATAAAACGACGCTCTGCAAGCCACCAATTCCCTGCCGCGTCCAAGAATGAATATCTTGAATTAACAACGGGGCGGCGACAAAATAAGGCACATTTTTTGCCGTTAAAATCCGCTTGGCGACTTCAACTTGACGCCCCGCTTCCATCGATCCGGCAGGTCCGCCGACTAAGGGAAAGCCAATCGTAGAAACGATCGCCTCCACCGCCACCGATTCTGGAGAAAGGGATGGCGTTTCGATATTTCCTCGCGCTCGTTCGGCTATTTCATGGGTCGAACTCATCCAATCGCGCACGGCAACATGACCTTCAACGCCATTAATAAAAATGGGTAAAGGGGTCAAGCCTGCTTTTTCAAAAGAGCGGATCAGTTGTCCGATATACGGTTGTTTGGTAATGACATGTTTGCGATACAGTAAGAGGCCGACGACGGGATGATTTTGCTCTAGTTCGACCCTCGATTTTCGTTGGTGATACCATTGCAAATAGGCACGGGGGGATTCAAAATAACCGTCGGCGTCGGGATGTAATAATCCCATATTGGGTGTTTCGATCGGTGGGGGAATTTCGCCGACTGATAAGCCTAAATATTTTTCTGCGATCGTCCAACACATCGCGGCGAAGTTGTCGCTACCTCCCGCATTCCAATAGCCATAAATAATGAGCCAGTTTCGTAAATCTTGGACTTTTTGAACGGGAACGAATTTGAGCAGTTTCGGTCCGGTTTTCAGGAAGCTAATATATCCGGCGAGTTTGTCTTCTTCCCGTCCGCTAGAAAATTTGCTGAGGATAAATTGGACGGGTTTGGGCATCCCTTTGGGTCGGTCGCCGATCGCAAATTGACCCAATTGGGTTAAACTCATCAATTCGAGGGCGGACTCGAACACGAGGCGAATGGGGATGTGCTGTACTCTGGCGCGCAACCACTGCACTTGGTCGTAGTCAAACAAGAGGCTGGCAAAAAAAACATCGGCGCCGTCGAGGGCGCGGGCGATCGCCTCTGGATGCGTGGCGAGGTCGCGATCGCTGAAAATCTCGATTTCAAGTTCTCCACAGTGAGAAATGGCTAATTGTGCGGCTTTTTGGTATAAGTCGGCGTTAAATGATTCAAATCCGGTGATTAAAACGATGCGTTTCATTTTCCCAACCCCGACAAGTCCATCTATCTCGATCTTAAGGGGAATCACGCAGAAAAACAGCATCTGTCATTGACTTCTGTCAGGAACTCCAACAGGAAAGTAATTGACACGGAATTCAGCAATTTCTGAGAAAATTGAGTGATTCAAAATACCTTTCACGATCGATATAAATTTGGGTCTGGCGATCCCTATAAACTTTAGCGGTACAATCTCATTTGCACTCGGAATCGATCGATCTTCTATTGAAGCCGTTTCAATATCGAATGAGAATAGAGTCCGTGCAATTCTCATATATTTCGTATATCTTCTGTTTACAGTTCTTTGTCACCTAATATCTACCACATTAGCCATATTGGCAATTTAGCCTCGATCCTCCGACATGGTGGAATTTTAGCTTATAACGAACTCCAACGAAATTCCCTAAAGTATACTGATGTCGCTCATGATTTTATTCAAGATCGTCGTGCTTCTCTTACCGTTCCTTGCGCTGAAGGAGGGACATTACACGATTACGTCCCCTTCTATTTTGCACCGCGTTCCCCAATGCTATATACCCTTCACCGAGGAAATGTGGAGGGATACAGTGAAGGACAAACCCCGATACTTCACTTTGTCGTTGATGTACAAAAGATCGTCTCCAGGGAAATTTCTTTCACGTTTACAGACGGTCATGCGATCGTGCGTTATTCATGTTTCTATGACAAATGCGAAGATTTAGAGGCTATTGACTGGGACATTATGAAGGCACGTTATTGGGCAGATACAAATGAAGATGGAGATCGAAAACGGCGCCGACAAGCTGAGTTTCTAATTTACAAGTGTTGTCCTTGGGATTTCATCTCATCCATTGGCGTAATTAATAAAAAGGTTCAAAAGCAAGTTGAACTCATCTTGCAAGAGCTTCCAAACCCGCCGCAAGTTAGGATCCAAACGAGCTGGTACTATTAAACTAGAGTAAAAACTTAAATAAAATTAAAAGGAATAAAAATAAATAGACAATAGAGCTAAAATAGATTGTAGAATAAATTCTATTAATCCGTCAAAAATATTTTTATGATTGAATTTAAACAAGGAAACTTACTGAAGGAAAATACCGAAGCTCTCGTCAATACCGTTAATTGTGTCGGCGTGATGGGCAAAGGTATTGCTTTGCAATTTAAACGGGCTTTTCCTGAGAATTTTCACATTTATAAAAAAGCATGTGAAATTGGAGAAGTTCAGATCGGTAAAATGCTAGTTTTTTCAACTGGAAATCTGTTCTATCCTCGTTATATTATTAATTTTCCGACTAAGCGACATTGGCGAAATAAATCAAAAATCTCCGATATCAAATTGGGGCTAGAATCACTGGTTTTAGAAGTTCGACGTTATCAGATTCAATCTATTGCTATTCCCCCTTTAGGTTGTGGAAATGGAGGCTTGGATTGGTCGCAAATTAAACCGATAATTGTTGATACTTTAGCCGAACTAACAGATGTAAATATTAGTATTTTTGAGCCTGTTGGTGCTCCTGTCCCAGACCAAATGTTACTCGGTACCTCTGAACCTAAAATGACTCGCGCCCGAGCTTTATTTATCCGTTTAATCGAGCTCTACGGCATTCCCGGGTATCGTCTGACTAAGCTAGAAATTCAAAAACTAGCCTACTTTTTACAAGTTGCAGGGGAACCGTTACAACTCAAATATAAAAAACATCGGTTTGGCCCCTACGCCCATAATCTCAATCACGTTTTACGTAAGATTGACGGACATTTTATCAATGGGTATGGAGACGGAACACAAAATAGTGAAATGTATGTTTTAAAAAAAGGAAGGGATGCTGCCAATAAATTTTTAGAAAATCATCCCGAAACCAACGAACGATTGGAAAGGGTAAGTCAATTGATCTCGGGATTTGAAACGCCTTATGGACTAGAAATGCTGGCAACTCTTCATTGGATCGCAATAGAAACGCCTGAGGCTACGGTAGATTGCGATCGCGCGATCGCACAAGTTCGAGCTTGGAGCGATCGCAAAGGACGCCTTTTTAAGGTTCCACATCTACGTAAAGCTTGGGAACATCTTAAGGCACAAAATTGGTTAATGTAGTTAAACCAATATCGATCGCCCCTCCGTCGCAAACCCTAAACTTCTCTCACGACCTGAGTTTGTTGCAAGAGATTCACTAAGTTCTCAAAGGCGGAATCGCTGGCGATAATATGACCTTTGCGATCGAAAAGAATCACGCCAATTTCTAAACTCGCATCGGCATATTTTTTGACATATTCGATCGCCTTCGTGCGAATTTGTCCGGCGAGCTGCTCGAATACGGGTTTTGCTAAACCCAACCGGACGAGTTCGTGATAGGCACTATCGGCAGTTTTTGCCCCTAAAACCGCTTCGGCTGCCGCGCGATCGCCCCCCGCCCGAATGGTTGCCGAAGCTAGAATTTCTAATTTGCCATCGGCGACGTGACTGGACGTATTAAAAATCCCTCCGGCTAATTTAATCAGTTTCCCTTGATAGCCGATTAACAATACCGATCGCGCCCCTCGCAATCCCGCTTCTACTAACAAGGCACCGAGCCAATTTCCAGTTTGTACCAGGGCGCTTTCGTCGATGTTCAAGCGTCGCGCCACTTGCTGGCCGTTACTGCCCAAACAAAAGACTAAATTTGGATGCGTTTTAACTTTTTCTTGTAACGTTTGCCGGAAATCTTCGAGGCGATCGGCGGCGGAAAGCGGCTGAGAAATGCCGCTCGTTCCCAAGAGTGCCAATCCTTCTAAAATTCCAAAGGCTTCGTTAGAAGTGCGTTTGGCAAGTTGCCGTCCTTCGGGTAAAATAATACGAACGTGGGCGCTTTTATCTGCGGGAATTAACGGAGATAAATTATTATCAAATAACTGACGGGCATATTTATAAATGGCGGCTTTTCCCGTTGCCGTTTTGCCCAAGCCTTCGCCCCCTTGTAAAATTAACGGTCGTTTGAGCCGATCGGTTAATTTGACCCAAGCCCAAATGGGTGTATTGCGCGTTAAATCGAGGTTGTCCCCCGGATCGCTTAAGGTAATGGCTAAAGCAGACTGGGGATCGAGACGGGCGAGTTCTCGCACGGGAATTTCTGCGGTTTCGGGCATTAAATCGATCGCGATCGCCCCTTGAGACATGCGATCTTCGAGTAGATAAACTAATGCCGCTTTGGCGGCGGCAACGGCAAAGACAGGTAAAGTATAGCCAGTTTGAGCCATTGAAGGATTGTTATAAATTGAGTTGAATTTGAACTCGATCGCCCTCGGATCGAGCCGTCAGTGGAAGTCGCGCAATTGTAGCAGAAAGACCGCCATTTTTTAAGTCGCCCCCCATCCCTTAAGCCGGGTGGAGGGGGGCAATCTAGTGGGAACGATCGCCAAAGGATCGTGATATTTATGACAGCCAACCCCAGGGGTTTGTACTCGTCGTTCCTGGACGATCGCCACGGTCAAATAAGTGGATGGAAGAGAGATTAGTTCGTTGTTGATTGTAGTGATTTTCCCGCAGTTCAAAGAACATTTCTTTAATTTTGGCAGCGTTCGGATCGGTTTTCAGATGTGCGGAAAGGGCTTTGACCGCGCGATCGACGATCGCCTCGGCTTCGCGATCGGTTTGAGCGCTCGATAAGTCCGCGTACAGCGCATTCAATTGGGTGGCGATCGGGTCGAATTCCGGCTCGTTCGGGAGTTGATTGAGGACGGTGGCGATCGCCGCTTGGGTTTCGCGCGCAAAAATCGAGGGAGTGGCTTGATTGTAGGTGGAAATCGGAATGCTGTTGGGTTCGATCTCCTGACTCGAAGCGGGAGAGACAATCATTAAGGTGGAGAGAAACAAACAACCCACACACATCTTTTTTTCCTCCAATCACAATCACTTTAAAGGGTTTCGGCTCCTTCTACGGGCGATCGCCCCTTCAAGCCGGACTGGTCAGGTTATAGCATTTTTTTCGCCCAGGCGGGATCGATCGCCCCAGGAGGAGGGGCGGCGATCGCCAATCGGCGATGTCAAATCCGATCTTTGCGATCTTGTCGATCGCGAAGACCTATTAAAATACAATCCTCTAAACCGACTTCGAGAACGATCGTACCGTAGGACAGCAGTTCTGGAAAATTAGCAGAATATTTAATCGCACTTAACCCCAGCAAAGCCGATCGATATATCCGTCCAATACATATTCTATGAGGATCGAGGGCTTGGAAATGGCGATCGACAAACTTAAAGGTTCGACATTAACCTGTTCGATCTTGAAACTGCGTTAGTAGAACTCATCAGTTCATTCAAACCTCGATGAAAGAAAGTTTAATGATATTGCCAACATATATTTTAAAAGTAAAGTAATTTAACTTAATGTTACATGTCATGAATATTTGCTATTTTAACAATAAAATAGTTGTAGCCTTGACACACTTTGAGTTTAAACCCAGGTTTCCCTATCTACAGTCATTGGTAGCATCTGTTACTTTTTGTGTTCCTCGATTTTCAGAGCAAGTGGAAAGATGTTTGACTTAAAACTCAATCCGAGCAAAAGATTGACCCAAAGATACCGTTTTCAGGCTGTTGTTTTAAGTGCGTTTGTTTGTGCTACTGTAGTTTGGTACTCTCCTGCACGATCCCAAGAAAGTGACACCCCTTTGGAAGATGGCCTAACCGAGCAAGTTGAAGTACCGCCAGCCTTCAATGAGGTTGACCCTAAAGCTGCGGTCACCACCAAAAATATTGATATTCCCATAGATCAACTCGAACTATTAGTTCAACCTTTAACCATTCAAGAACTCGAACAAGAAGCCGCCGCTTGGATGGGTATCTTGAAAGCCAAAGTTAAAGAGATTAGCACTGCTGAAATTGCCATTAAACGTCAAAATGCAGCAATTAACAAGCAACAAGAAAGTGCAGAACAACTAGAAAAGGCCAAACAAGCTCTCGAAGAAGCGCAAGCACTACAAGCCAGTGCCATTCCCAATTCCCCGGAATATGAAGAGGCAGCGAAAGCAGTCGAACAAGCAAAAGAAAATCTAGCCGCCGCTCAAGATGCTCTTGAGGAAGCAAAAGAGATTAAAGAACTAAGCTCGCAAGAAGGCGAAGAATCTGCTACCGTTCTCGAAAGAGCGAAAAAAGCGGGAGAACTCCAAACAGCCGAAGAAGTTCTCGATCGGGCAAAACAAGAACGGGAACAAATGATTGTTGGCTCTTTAGCCTATGAATACCAAACCGAAAAAATTGATGCTTTAACTGAGGCCATCAAAGCGGTTGAGAACGCTGAAGAAGACCGCCAAGCAGAGATTCCCGATACTCCCGAGTACGAAGCGGCAACCCAACAACTCGAAGCCGCCCGCACTACGCTCAAACAAGCGATAGAAGCCCTTGACGAAACGGCGCTCCCTCAAGAAGAACAACAGTCCCCCGAACAACTCGATGAGTTGTCCTCGACCCTAGAAAATACCGAGGTGACTGACGGTGAGGAAAAAGTGGCCGGATCGCCAGAAATCGTGGCGTCCCAACAAGATTTAGAACGCCAAGGACAAGAGCTTCAAGACGCAGCAGAGCAACTGAAAGAAGGATCTGAAGAAGAGACAGAAGCCAAAAATCAGCTGGTTGTTGCTGTCACCGAACTACAAGAAGAACGCACCGCAATTATCGATCGCTTTCGCGTGATTCTCAACGAACTCGATAAAAAAGGCGGGGACACGACTTTTTATCGCCAATACATTGAAGCTGTAAGTACCGTAGAACTTGACATCCAAGACACCGAAGGCTTAGGAGTCAGATTGATTGGTTGGATGAAGTCGGAAGAAGGCGGCTTACGCTGGACTCAAAATACAGCCACCTTTTTTGGGGTGTTTATTGTATCTGTCATCGCCGCTCAGATTATCGGCATTGGAACTAATGTAGCCCTAGCTCGTATAAGCGGCGTTTCCCAATTATTCCGTCAATTCTTGGTCATGTTCATCAAGCGAGGCGGGGTTCTGGTCGCCTTTTTACTAGCTCTGACTGCTCTAGAAGTGAGTCTCGGTCCGATCTTGGCCCTGTTAGGGGGGGTTAGTTTTGTCTTAGCTTTCGCCTTACAAAGCAACCTGGGCAATTTGGCGAGTGGTTTGATGATTATGGTATATAAGCCCTTTGACGTTGGAGATGAAGTCAAAGTTAACAATCTATGGGGGTATATCCATAGCATTACGTTGGCAAATACCCAAATCAAAGGCTTCGACCACCAAATTATTACTGTTCCCAACAATACAATTTGGGGAAGCATTATTGAAAATCTGACCACCCAAGATATTCGTCGCGGAGGCGTTCCCGTCTCCGTGTCTTTTGATTGCGATCTGCGCCGAGTCAAACAGCTGTTGATCGAGATTGGCAACTCTCATCCCAAAACGATTAAAAAGCCTAGTTGTTCTGCCTTTATTTATAAAGGTTCAGATTATCACGTGAGTACGGCGTTGAAATTTTGGGCAACAGCCGATGATTACTGGACGGTTTATGAAGATTTGACATTTATGATTCAAGAGCGTTTTCGTGAAGAGGGAATCTCGATTGCGATTCCCCAACAAGATGTACGGCTACACTATGCCACGAATGGCAATGACAAACAGGCTTTGAATTCAAGCCAGACTTATTCTCTACCTCGTACACACACCGAGGATAAGGACGAAAGACCGATGACTGAATTCTCAGGCGAGCTCGAATCAATGGGTGTTGAGATGGATTGAGTTCGTTGACTGATTGATGCCGTTCCCCACTCAATCTCCAATTGGGTGGGGAATTTCAACCTGTACAAACTGTACGACTGGGTTGAAAATTAATTAATAAAATGAAAGGTTTAAAGCCATAGGAGGGACTCTAGCCATCATCAAGCTGTTAAGATTGATGATTTTGATTGAGCAATGGCAAAAACAAAAGCTAAAAGCTAAAATCCCCTTCAGGCGATCGCGGGCGAACTCCCGGAAAATCCCGGAACCGCCGACTCTTCATCGAGATACTTTTGGACGATTTGCAGCACTTTCGTCGGTTCGGGAGGCTTGCTCAAAAAGTCGGAAGCGCCGATCAACTTCGCCCGGGTGCGATCGAGCAAACCGTCTTGACTGGTCAAAATAACGATCGGCGTATTGCGGAATAACTCACTTTGTCGCAAAAACGTACAGAGATTGTACCCGTTCGTCTGTGGCATCACCACATCGAGGAAAATCAAATCGGGTTTTTCGCGCGCGAGGGTGGCGACCCCTTCCATCGGATCGCGAATCTGCACGACCTTATACCC
The DNA here is from genome assembly GCF_016632315.1 of Oxynema mangrovii CENA135. Classification (NCBI taxonomy): domain Bacteria; kingdom Bacillati; phylum Cyanobacteriota; class Cyanophyceae; order Oscillatoriales; family Oscillatoriaceae; genus Oxynema; species Oxynema mangrovii. The sequence continues at coordinate 1,372,110 of NZ_JAEOXH010000001.1, forward strand.
TTCCGGCGACAAAATCTGTGAGAGTCGCTCCGAAATTGCCGGACTGTCGTCAATGCAGGCGATCGTGCGCTTGCTCTGAGGGGGGTTCCCTTGAGTTGCCGCACGAACGAGGCGAATTTGTTCTAAGGGAGAATTGCAATCGGGGACGTCTTGCAAAGCGATTTTGCCTTGTTGGACGAAGTGATGTAACGTCCGAATCACGCCGATCGGCGATTGTTTCCGTTCGATCGCCAGATCCCACAAAGTATTATCCCCATTAAACAACGTATTGAGGGTTAAAAACGACTCGGAACTGACCTGATTTTGCAACCGTTGCGGATGGGACAACACCGGAGCTAAATCCGGATATAAATAGCCTAAATCCATCTCTCGCCATTGTTTCCAGAGCGTTTTGGCTTTCTGCAACACTTGTCCGATTTGGGAGGACGATAGGGGCAATTGCATCGGAATCTCGAAGGCGATCGCAGGTTCGGCGATCCAGCGACTGGAAAGGGAGGCGTGATTGGCTAAATCGAAAAAGACTTCTAACGCCACGCTACAAATCACCTGTTTCGCTTGGGAAACATTCAAATTTTCCCGGGCGATCGCGTGGTGTAATAAGTGATATTCCCACGGTTCGTCTACCGACAAGTGCGCCGCATCCATTTCCCAATGCGGACAATGCTGTTTGACGGCTCTAACCCAGCGACGGCAGCGATGAAACTCCCCCGTTGCCCAGATCAATTGTCCCATAACAAAATAAAGGTGCCACTTGCGTCGGTCACCTTCTATCAGCCATTTGCCCGTCCCTTTTCGCTTCACTTGCTTGGCGAGCTCGCCGAGAATCTGGGCTAAACCAGAGGATTCAAAACTCATGATTCGATAGAATTCCCCTTAGAATCCATCCTCAATGTAGTCGCTGGGTGGGGCTTTGAGAATCCGTATTTTCCCTTATTTGCCAGGGGGACAGGTCGTGCAGTGGGCGTTCACCTCGTTGAATTTGCGGCGATCGCCCCCGTTACAGTTGGTTCATCTTTTCAGCAATTTGCGGGTTGTACAACCTTAAATAATTCCAATAATTCTCAAACACGTGTTCTACATAGCCGCGCGTTTCGGGATAGGGAATTTTTTCCACAAACTCGTCCGGGTCGTCAAAGCCGAAGCGATCGAGCCATCCGGCGACAGCCCCGGGTCCGGCGTTGTAACTCGCCACCGCCAGCAGAGAATTATCGTTATATTCCTCGTGAGTATACGCCAAAAACCAGGTGCCGAGTTTGATATTATCTTCCGGTTTTTCCAAATCGTAATCTTTCAGATTGATTTTCTGCGCGATCCACTCCCCAGTTTCCGGCATGACCTGCATCAATCCCGTCGCATCGACCACCGAGCGAATTTTCGGCATGAAACGCGATTCTTGGCGGATCAAAGCGGTGACTAAAAGCGGGTTGAGCTGGCGTTCTCCGGACCATTTGAGGATCGGATCGAGGAAGGGGAACGGATAAAGTGCTTCCCAGTAATGGGGTTGCTGTTTGAGGATTTTATATTGCTCCCGTTCTTCCGGGCGATCGCGCCATGCCAAACTCGACACCATAAACAGAGCGTCCAAATTGTCGCCGACCCCCAAACGAATGACCCCATCGGTAAACTGTTCCGCCACGCTGGGACTGGGACGATTGGTAAATTCGACTTGCCACAAATTCCACGCTTCGCGATCGCGCCCGAGTTTGTACAATTCTTTTAAAACGTCCGATCCGGCGGGGAGCGCGACCCGTTCGGTTTGGCGCACCACTTGAGGAGTGAGGGGGCGCACGGTGGTAAAGTCGCCGACATTCCAGCCGAGATAGAGGGCCGACCGCCAAGCGTAATACGATTGGGGATATTGTTTTAAAACATGCTCGAACGCTTGGCGCGCTTCCTCCTGACGGCCCAAGCGTCCGGCCCACTTGCCGACCCAAAACCCCGCTTGGGGAGCGAGTTCGTGGTCCGCGTTTTCGTTACCGAGTTCTTGTCCCCACTGCCACGCCTGTTGGTAGTCCCCCGCCGCCGCGCGCTCTCGGGCGAAATTCCAGCGAATTTTGGCCGCCGCGTCGGAATTGCTGTATTGGGTGAGAACCGATTGGCGGGCTTGTTGAGCCGAGGTGTTGCTTCCGAGGCTGTCGAGGAGTCGGGAACGCTCGAATAAGGCGTCTCCGGCGCGGTCGGGAAAGTTGGCGATCGCGCGATCGAGATAGGGAATGGCTTCTTTCGGATCGAGCAGACTCGCGAGGCGCAGCAGTCCGGTGGCGCTTTGCTCGGCGTCGGGGAACTCGGCAATCAGTTGGCGATAGGCTTCGCGGGCTTCTTGGCGTTTGCCGTCAATTTGCAAGCCTCGGGCGGCGCGATAGGCGTTTTCTGCCGTGCGCGGCGCTTGGGCGTAAGCTTTCGCCCCCTTGCCGTAGTCTTGTTTTTCCCAATAGCCGAAGGCGATCGCCTCCCACTGTTCCGGGGTCAGTTGACTGCCGTGATTCTGGACGAGTCGTTCTAAATAGCTGCCGTAATCTTGCAAGTAAATCCCGTGTCGGGCCACGAGCAGGAGTAAGTCGCGGTCGGTCGGGTTTTGTTTGAGCCGGGTTCGGGCAATTTCGACGGTGCGGGGGTGGGCCGGAAATTCGGCGATCGCCCGGTCCCAATAGGTCGGATCGTTTTTACCGAGGGTGTAGTAGGCTTCGGCAATAACTGGCGAGTCCGAATAACTTTGTGCGAGTTCTTGCCAAGTTTCGGTCGCTTTTGTTGTATTTCCTTGGATTTCGTAAGCTTTTGCCCGTTGTAGGAGAATGTAAGGGGCGAGCAAGTCGTAGTCTTTTTCTAAACCGTCGAGGGCTTCGATCGCCCCGTCGGCTTGACCTTGGCTGAGGCGATCGACTGCCAACAGGTAGCGCGCCCGCAGGCGATCGCGCTTCTCGCCGCCTTCGGTTAAAATGGCCAGTTCGTCGGCTCGTGCGTCTGGGTCTAACAGCGCCAAGGCTAAGACCGCAGAATCTGCATCTTCTTCAGATTGCAGCAACAGCGAGCGATCGCCGCGATCGAACAGCGACAGTTGACCCACTGGAACCGTCGCCCCGACTAACAAGGCGCACAGGCTCAAGCCGACGGCAATACTCACTTGTGTTCTTCTGTTTTCTAACATTCCCTTATTCCCCGTCCCGAACCAGCAACACGATATATTTTAACGAGTCGATTGGGTCTTTTGTGCAAGGGGTCATACCATTTTAGATTTGAGATTGTAGATTTTCAATGAGGGGATAGTTTGGGATTGGCGAATCCCACGGGCGCGACCGTCATTCCTTCCTACACAGAATCCAACGCAACTCAACCGGAGGTTTTTCCGCAAAGGGGAAAATATTGCGTCCGGTAGACCAGCCCACAAACCAATCCGTTGGGGGCCAGGCTTCGGGACTCAGGTGCTGCCGTTCGTATTCGTAGGCGGATTCCTCGGAGAGGATTTTGAGGGGAAATCCGGCGATCGCAGTGCGAAATTCTTCTTGGGTGAGCAGGAACGACCAGACCACCTCGGCCATCTGGCGGACGCGATCGCTCGGGATATACCCCGGCTCGCACAAAAATGCATTAAATAAAAACAATCCCCCGGAAGGGAGAGCGTCACAGACTTTAGAGAATAAAATTCTTACTTCATTTAAAGAACGAAAATGCGAGATCACTTCAGATACTAAAATTAAAGGATAATGCTGTGAGGGCAAGATCGTTTTGGGATCGAGAATGTTACCTTGAATGACGCGAATCGGTAGTTGCTGTTGACTGGCTTCGCTCACCAAGTGACGGGCGAAAACTGGGGTCAGTTCGATCGCCTCGACGGGATAACCCAGTTGGGCCAAGGCGATCGTGTTGCGTCCGGTTCCGGCGCCGATATCTAAAATCGGCGAGTGGGTATGGCTGGGCAGTTGGCGGGCGACGGCGATCGCCTTGGCGTCGGGATGACTGCCAAAAAGCGGCCCGCTACGGCTTTTCACCCAACCGTCATATTTTTGTTCGAGGGATTTGATTTGAATCGTCGCCGACAGTTTCAAGCCGTGAGTCAACCCTTGGGTGGGGTCGGGGGTCGTGTAGCGAATGACGAGGCGGGCGTGGGGGGAGGTTTGGAAGCCTTCGGCGAGTTTGCGGGCGATCGTTTCGCGCAGTCCGGCGAGTTCGTTCTCTTTGAGATCTTGGCCGAGCGATCGCAATAAGCCTTCGAGCATTTGCATTTGTTCGTACAGCATCGCCGGAACGCACGGCATCGCCAATTCGCCACTGGCGGCGGTCAGGCTTTTGAATTTATGGCGGACGGCGCGATCGAGTTTTTCCGGATCGCGAACGGACGAACCTTGAGGATTGGGCGGGGAATGCGACGGATTCGACGGGGAAAAATCGGACATCAGGTTGCTGGAGGGTTAAAAACAGGGTTTAAATTTCTACCTAAAGCTTCCTAAACTTACTCACTTTTATGCATATCATAAGGATTTGAGTAAGTTTAGAATGGCCGAAGCCGCAAAAATCGTGGATTCACCATCTCCATTGTTTTCTGCTAGTCTTTATGGTAGCCGAAGTGAGCCGAACCCAAAGATGGTTGAGGAGTTAAAAAGTGAGTGAAAAGCTTTAAGACCAAGCTAGACTTAAATAACCGACAACGAACGCTGATGGCGAAACATGCAGGAGTCGCTCGACACGCTTGGAATTGGGGACTTGCTGCCTGTAAGGAAATATTAGAAACCGGAGGTAAACTCCCGAGTGCCATAGACTTACACAAAAGATTAGTAGCCGAGGTAAAAAGTCGGAATCCTTGGTACTATGAAGTTTCAAAATGTAGCCCTCAAGAAGCGTTGCGAAACCTAAATAAAGCGTTTAAGCGAGTTGCGCAAGTCAAAGGAACAGGTTTCCCCAAGTTTAAGAAAAAGAAGGTCAAAGATAGTTTTTACCTGGAAGGAAACATTAAAGTTTCTGGTTATTGGGTGAAGCTACCTCGGATCGGTTGGGTAAAAAGCCACGAACAGTTACCGCCAGTCCATCCCAAAAACGTCACGATGAGTAAACGAGCAGGGGACTGGTATATTGCCTTCAAAATTGATTTTGAACCCCAGGTCACACCAAAAAAAAGAGAGCGGATTGGGGTAGATGTAGGAATTAAAACTCTAGCCACCCTGAGCGATGCTAAAACCTATCCCAATCCGAAAGCTTATCGCCAGGCTCAGAAAAAACTGGCCAAACTCCAGAAAGAACTAAGCCGCCGTCAAAAAGGAGGTAAAAACCGAGAAAAAACGCAACTCAAGTTAGCTAAAGCCCACCGACGCATCGCCGATATTAGAGCCGACCATCTACACAAGTTAACAACTTACTTAGCCAAAAACCACGGCGAAGTAAAAATTGAAGACTTAAATGTGTCAGGGATGCTCAAAAATCACAAGCTGGCTGGTGCGATTGCGGATGGTGGGTTTTATGAGTTCCGTCGTCAACTTGAATATAAATGCGAGTGGTACGGGAGCAAATTAACATTGATTGACCCGTGGTATCCCAGTTCGCAGATCTGTTCTAACTGCGGACACCGACAAAAAATGCCCCTGGACAAAAGACAGTATGATTGTCCGAGCTGCCACGTCTCGATAGATCGTGACTTAAATGCGGCAATTAATCTAGAAAACGCGGAGAGCTCAGCCGTGTAAGCCTAGTGATGGAAAGGTCTCGGAAGATCCAAGCTAGGAACTAAACATCAAATGATTAAGTTTGAGTAAGTTTTAGAGAGCGGTTCGGAAACCAAGAGCATCCTCCTTCATCTTGCAGTTCAACGCTGCGATCGCTTCAGCAGTCCAATTTTAACTATTATGGGGGGATTGGGGACAGCCCTAATCCCCGCCTACGGATTTCGCGATCGCCCAATTTCGATCGATACTGTTATCGTGACCGACTCCGATTAGTTTTGGGAAAAAGATTCATGGAATTCCGAGGCACGACAACAACGTATTCAGACTGGAGTGGAGACGCCCTGGCAATCGGGTTTCTCGAAGATAAGGTCGAGTTGGCGGGAGATTTAGCCCAACTGGACGAAAAACTCGCCGGAACCCTCGGCGAACTGATTGAGGAGAGCGAATTTAAAGGCAAATCCGGCAGCAGTGCGGTCACGCGGGTCGGTGGCGGCAGTGCCATTCGCAAAATTATCTTAGTCGGCTTGGGAACTGCGGATCGACTGAGCGCGGAGAACTTGAGACAGGCGGGTTCCACTGCCGCCCGGATCGCCGATCGCGAAAAATGCAAGACCTTGGGGTTGCACTTCCCCCACTGTAATGACGATCCGGCAGCGACGGTGCAGGCGATCGTCGAAGGGATCGAGTTGGGCTTATTTAAAGATACCCGCTTCAAATCCGAACCCGACGACAAAGGCGGCGTTCTCCAAACCGTGGAATTACTCGGACTCGGCGACCAGCCGGAAGCGATCGCCCGGGCCCGCCAAATCGTTTCCGGGGTCAATTTAGCCCGCGAATTGGTCGCCGCCCCAGCCAATACGGTAACGGCGATTACGATGGCCGAACTGGCCCGGGAAATGGCCGCCGAGTACGGCTTGGAAGTGAAAATTTTAGAAAAGGAAGACTGCGAAAAACTGGGAATGGGTGCGTTTCTCGGCGTCGCCCAAGCCTCGGACTTACCGCCGAAGTTCATCCATTTGACCTACAAACCCGAAGGAAGCCCCCGTCGGAAATTGGCGATCGTCGGGAAAGGTTTGACCTTCGACTCGGGCGGTCTCAACCTCAAGCCCACTGGAAGCGGCATCGAAACGATGAAAATGGATATGGGCGGTTCCGCGTCTACCTTCGGCGCCGCCAAGGCGATCGCCCAACTCAAACCGGACGTGGAAGTTCACTTTATCGCCGCCGTGACGGAAAACATGATTAGCGGTCGGGCCATGCACCCGGGGGACTTCCTGACGGCTTCCAACGGCAAAACGATCGAAGTGAACAATACCGACGCCGAAGGTCGTTTGACCCTCGCCGATGCGTTGGTCTTTGCGGAAAATTTAGGGGTCGATGCGATCGTCGATTTGGCCACCCTCACTGGGGCTTGCGTCGTCGCCCTCGGAGACGAGATCGCCGGACTGTGGTCGAGTGAAGACCAACTCGCCGAGGAATTCATGGCGGCGTCGGCAACAAGCGGCGAGAAATTCTGGCGGATGCCTTTGGAACAGAAGTATTTCGAGGGTCTCAAATCGTTACACGCGGATATGAAAAATACCGGGCCGCGCGGGGGGGGTGCGATTACGGCGGCGCTGTTTCTCAAGGAGTTTGTCCGGGAAACGCCTTGGATTCACTTGGATATTGCCGGACCGGTTTGGACCGATAAGGACAAAGGATATAACGCTGCAGGCGCTACGGGATTTGGAGTGCGAACCTTAGTGCATTGGGTGTTGGGCGCTTAAATTCGTGCTGGCGCAGGTTGACGGTTCGGTGACCTGCGCCATGAATTGGAGTTTAGATTTTAAACATTTATTTTGTATAAATACGTTGAAATTTTATGAAAGTTTAAGTTTTTTGAGAAAGTTTTAAAAAACTCGGCGAGATTCACTCGAATCGGTACAATAAACTTACGGTCGGAATCAACAATAAATCTTTGTCATTCTCTCCTGATGTTTGCGATTCCTACTCCAGTAAGATCGAATTTCTAGCAATTTTGTCCGATCTTTTTCTATCCCAGTTCCATCGCGTCGGTGGGCTGGGTCTTTTCATGTTGGGTTGGGGCGCGGTCATTCGATCTGACCGAGGAATGGCCACACAAAAGCGAATTCGTCCGAATCCAACTAGCGTTCTCAGATTGCATATCCCCAATGATTGAGTTACACGGAAAACAGTTCGTTCCTGCACCACAAACCGATCGCGAACGGTGGTCCGAGGCGATCGAACAACAAGACAAACCGACCTTTACCCTCAAAGAAAACGACATTTTTGCGATCGTCGATCGCCTCGGCAATATGGTCGTCGATCGCACGGAAAACGAACAGTTGGCGACCGGATTATTCTGTCACGATACCCGGTTTTTAAGTCGGTCCGAATTGCAAATTGAAGGGCGATCGCCCATCTTACTCAGCAGCGTGGCGGAAACAGGATTTTCGCTGTCCGTCGCCGCCAGTAACCCCCCCTTGGGCGATCGTATTGCGGCCTATTCCATCGAAATTTTGCGCGATCTCGTCATACGCGGGGGACTGTTCGAGACGATCGAAATTTGCAACTACAACCCCGATCCGGTTCGCTTCAGTGTCAGCCTCAGTTTCGAGGCGGATTTTGTCGATGTTTTTGAAGTGCGCGGCTACCAAGACCGTCCGCAAAGGGGACAATTTTTACAGCGCGATCGCCTCGCCTGCGATCGTCTCGAATTCGCCTATTTGGGCGTCGATGGCGTGTTGATGGAATCGCGCTTGCGCTTCGGCGATCGCCAACCGGACGAGTTTTGTGGATCCACCGCGATCTGGCATCTAGACCTCGCCCCCCGCGAAACCCAAAAATTGAGCTACTGTCTCCAACCCCACGCCGACAACGGCCCGAGTTCTCAAGTCCCGATTCCTACAACCCTCGATCGCGCCCGGGACGCCGCCAAACGGGAACACGAACGGTGGTCCGCGACGATCGCTCGCTATCAAACCGATCGCACCGTCGTCAACGAGGCGATCGCCCAAACCGAAGACGATATTTACCTCCTGCGGCAATCCTTCGGCGATCGTCGGGTACTCGTCGCCGGGATTCCCTGGTTTTCCGCCTTATTTGGCCGAGATTCCCTGATTGCCGCCGCCCAAACCCTCAGCCTCGATCCGACCTTAGCCCGCGATACCTTATTGCTACTGGCAGAATATCAGGGGAAAACAGACGACGAATGGCGCGAAGCCCAACCGGGGAAAATTCTCCACGAATTGCGCTTTGGAGAACTGGCGCGCTGTCACGAAATTCCCCATACTCCCTACTACGGCACCGTAGACGCCACGCCGTTATGGTTGATGCTTTATGCCGACTATTACGCCTGGACGGGCGATCGCGCCACGATCGAGCGTTTGTGGCCGAATGCCTTAGCGGCGATGGACTGGATCGATCGCGAATCCGCAAAAACCGGATATTTAACCTATTTTCGCCATTCCCCCGGCGGTATCGACAATCAAGGCTGGAAAGATTCCGGAGATTGTATCGTCGATCGCCACGGTCACCTCGCCCGAGGCCCGATCGCCCTGTGCGAAGTCCAGGGGTACGTCTACGCCGCCAAGCAGCGCCTCAGTACGATCGCCCGTCGCCTGCGCCGAGAGGATTTGGGCGATCGCTGGCAAGCCGAAGCCCGGGACTTGCGCGAACGCTTCAACCGCGATTTTTGGCTGGCGGACGAGGACTATTGCGCCCTCGCCCTCGACGGTAACGGTCAACCCGTCGATAGCATCACCTCAAATCCCGGTCATTGCTTACATTTGGGGATTTTTACCCCGGAACGCGCCCTCAAAGTCGCCCGTCGCATCGTCGCCCCGGATTTATTTAGCGGTTGGGGGGTTCGCACCCTCAGCAGTGCCGCCGCCGCATACAATCCGATGGGCTATCATCTCGGATCGGTCTGGCCCCACGATAATTCCTTAATGGCGATCGGTCTGCGATCGCTCGGTTTGAGTCGAGAAGCCTATCAAATTTTTGAAGGCTTAGTGGCGATGACCGTCAAACAACCCCATCACCGCCTACCGGAATTAATTTGCGGTTACGAGCGATCGGGAGAAAAAGGCCCGGTGCGCTATCCGGTCGCCTGTTCGCCGCAAGCGTGGGCCGCCGGGAGTCTGTTTCACCTGTTGCAAGCGGCGGTCAATCCGATTCCCGATGCCGAGGCTCAATGTTTGCGAATTGTTAAGCCGATGTTGCCCCCGTCCCTCGATCGCCTCGTAGTGCGCGATTTAAAAGTCGGTGGGGCGCGCCTGGATTTGGAATTCGATCGCATCGGCGAAACGACCGCCTGTCGGGTCACCGAGCAAGTCGGTTCGGTGCAGGTCATTATCGAAGTCTGAGCGATCTCCAAGCTCGCCGAGGGCGATCGCCCGCCCGTCAGAACGGAAAAAAAGCGCAAAAAAAAGAGGGTCTCAAAGCCCTCTTTTTGGAATAGACCCAAGGATCGAGCGTCTGTTGTCTTGTCCGAATGTTCACAGCGCCTGTCGAGACACCTGCTTTTCAAACCGAGCTTGGGTTTGCTCTAACAACTGCTCTCGGCTGTCTTTCGCTTGGGTAAAGTTGGGAACGAGGTTGCGAGCTTGTAACGCCATGTGAAGCTGAAGGTGGGCAACGTACTCGCTGATATCTTCACGATGCGAAGGAACGTGGTGCTGATTCGGATGCGAAGCCAAAGTGTTCTCCTTCCTTAACTATGCAAGTTCTGGAATCTGCCTAAAAACTTACCATCCCTCGCGCGGATCTTTTCAATTTGCAATGAAGCTTAACGATTCTGGTTAGTTTTATTAAGGGGTGTAAATTCTAGCGCTCCCGAAGCCCGCGATCCCGACTCGGTAAAATAGGATTGTTGGCTGCCGTATTCAGCAACAGGCGGAGTTCGAGATCGAATTTTCGTGAAGATCGCCACGGCGGCGCCGAGTTGGCCGCGACCAATGAGTGAGACTACCTATATACTCTCAGCCCCGACCGATCTACCAACAATTTTCAACGGTCCGTACTCGACCCTTAGCTTAAAAATCTAAAATCTAAAATAGATAAACTTGCCACGACCCAAAACAGGTGCAACAATCGGCGCGAGAGCCATTACAGTGCCCTTGCACGAGCTGCGATCGCCGCATCGACCGATGTAGGTTAAACTGACCGATCGATTAGAGTCGCTATTCCTCCTATTCCTCTTCAGCATCTCGGTCTATTCTCGCTGCTGCCTTGAGTAGATTTCCCTTATCGGACTCGCCGATCGTTCAACTTCAACTATGGTATGAGCCATGTACGCTCCCGACAATCTCCATCTCATCCGTGCATTTCTCGACCACACGCCTCGTGCGGTGGCCCTGCTCGATCGCGAACTGCACTATTTACTCGTCACCCGTCAGTGGCTGAGAGATTGCGCCCTCGACGAAATGGCGACTACCTCGATCCGCGATGCAACAGAACCTAACAACGATCGACAAAATCCCCAACAAAATCCCCGACAAAATTGGCAACAAAATCGCCAAACCCCTCTCAATTGCGGCGATCGCTCCCACGCCGAAATCCTCAAGCAATTCAAACAACGCCTCGGAGTCGTCCAAAGCGACAGCGACGACGAACAAGACAGGGAAACCGAACGACATTGGGATCGAGTGCGCCAAAATGTTCTGGCGGGAAAGGTGGAACGATGGCAAGAAAATTATCGGTTGCGCGACGGTAGCGGACTCGTCGTCGAGTGGGAAGCCTGTCCGTGGACCGACGAACGCGGCGAAATCGGCGGTTTGTTACTCGTCAGAGACGAACGCAGCGACCCAGAAACGACCCGACCCGTCGCCACCGACGCGAACGCCGAGGAAGCGGTAGAACGATCGCGCGCCAACGAACGAGAACTACACCGACAAAGCCAAGCATTAGTTAAACTCGCCCGCAGTAAAACCCAAAAAGGAGAAAATTTAAAAGCCGCCTTGCGCGAAATTAGCGCCACCGCCGCCGATATTTTAAAAACCAGTCAAGTGAGTATCTGGCTGTACAATAACGAGCGATCGCGCTTGCGCTGCATCGAACGCTACACCGCCAGTTCCCCACCCGGCGATCGCCCTGCGAACAACAGCATCGACGAACTGCGCGCCAGCGATTGTCCCCATTACCTGCACGCTTTAGACTTAGAGCGGGCGATCGCCGTCGTCGAAGCGCAAACCGATAGGATCTCCAGCGAACTCGCTCGATCTTATTTAATTCCGAGCGAAATTACATCCCTATTAAGCGTCCCGATCCGCATTGGCGGTAAATTAGTCGGGTTTGTCGCCTGCGAACACCGGGGCACTCCCCGCCGTTGGCAACTCGGCGAGCAGAATTTCGCCGCTTCCGTCGGCGACTATACCGCATTGGCGATCGAAAGTAGCGTCAGCGAAACCTCGCAACGGGCCCGGGCCCGAGCACAGGACAATCTCAAAAAAGCCAACGAACAACTGCAAGCGGTTTTAGATGCGGTCCCGGGATGTATTTCTTGGTTTAGTTCGGATTTAACGTATTTAGGGGTTAACGATTATTTAGCGAAAACTTTCGATCGCGCTCCCGACAGTTTTATCGGCAAAAAAATCGGATTTTTGCAGGGAAGTCCGCGTTTCAATCAATTGGTTCCGGAATTTTTTGAAAATCCCGCTCGCGAAGATCGCAACGAAATTCAGATCGAAGTCGGCGATTCGACCCGTCATTTTTTGGTGGTGGCGCAAAAGTACCAACAGGGAGACGCGGCGGTGTTTGTCGGCTTGGATATTACCGATCGCAAACAGGCGGAAGCGGCGTTACAAAAAGTCAATGACGAGTTGGAATTGCGGGTAGAAGAGCGCACGGCCCAACTGCAATCGGCGATCGCTCAATTGCGCGAAGAAATCGAAAGTCGCCAGCGCATAGAAGAAGCGCGCGACGTTTTGGAATTTTCGATTAACAATGCCGCCGATGCGGTCTTTTGGCTGACTCCGGAAGGAGAGTTTTTCTACGTCAACGATGCTGCTTGTATTTCTCTCAATTACGCCCGCGACGAATTACTCGACCTCACCGTTCACGATATTAATCCGGACTTGCCCCCGGAAGTGTGGCCGGATTATTGGGAGGAAATTAAATCGTTTGGCTCCGTGCGGTTGGAGTCGAGCCACCGCACGAAAGAAGGCACGATTTTTCCGGTAGAAATTACGATTAGTTATTTTAAAGTTAACGGCAAAGAATATAATTGCATTTTTGCCCGCGATATCAGCGATCGCAAGCGGGTCGAGGCTCAGTTGTACCACGCTAAAGCGGCGGCGGAAGCGGCGAACAAGGCGAAGTTGGCATTTTTGGCGAATATGAGCCACGAGTTGAGAACGCCACTGACGGCGATTATCGGCTATAGCGATTTACTACAAGAAGATGCGATCGAATTGGGTTTGGGAGAGACGGAATTTGTTAATGATTTAGGGAGTATTAATAAAGCTGGAATTCAATTGCTCGACGCGATCGAACAAATTTTAGATTATTCTAAAATTGAGTTGGGCAAGATGGATTTAGAAATCTCGACCTTCGAGCTTTCCGAGTTAGTTAAGGAGTTGAAAGGGACGGTCAAACCGTTGGCGATCGCCAATTACAATAGTTTGGGGATTCATGTAGACGATCGCGTGCCAACCATGCGCGGCGATCGCGCTAAAGTCAAACAAGTCCTGACCCACTTGCTCGTCAATGCGACCAAGTTCACCGAACATGGGGCGATCGAATTAGAAATTACTTGGCAGGATACCCCGGATTTTCGCTCCCTCAACTCGTCGCCGCATTCGCAACTCACTGCGGATGTCAACAACGAGGGCTGGATCGTCTTTCGGGTCGTCGATACCGGAATTGGGATTAGCGAAGAACAAATGGAACACCTGTTTGAAGCGTTCAGCCAGGTGGATAGTTCTTCCACCCGCCGTTATGGTGGAACGGGGGTAGGACTGGCGTTAAGTAGCAGTTTATGCCAGCTCATGGGTGGCGATCTGTTTGTCGAAAGCGAAATCGGCGTCGGTTCGACGTTTACTGTCTGTCTGCCCGTCAAATTAGCCGCCCCCGCAGCCACGGCTCCCGCCGGATCGACGGAGGGAAGTATAAGTGAGAGTGCGAGCGCTCCGTTTCTCGTACCGCAACTGCCTCCCGCGCCGGATGATTTCGAGATCGAGGACGATTTTTGGGGGGGTTCGGACTCGGCAACCGAGGGGGCGATCGCAGGGAAAGAATCGGAACAACCAGGAGCACTGGAACAGCAGGTCGAAGCACAACCCTCGCCAACTTCAGAACCACCGGATGCAGCCGAAACATTGGACGTAGCGGAAACATCAGAACCAGTCCCAAGCGGGTCACAACAGACCGAGGCGATCGAAATTCTGCCCGACGATATCGAAATCCCCAGTGATTGGGACGATGAAAGTCTGGACGAACTCTGGGATTTCCAGGATTGGAACGAGTAGGGGCGATCGCTCGCCCTCGGAGGGAAGTTCGCACAACAAAACCCGCCAAAGCGGGTTGAAGCGAATGCAGGCGGACGATCGCGGCTGATTGTAGATGGCACCGAGATCGCGTCAAAATTGGAGGCGATCGCCCTATGCAAATTCTCCGGTTAGGGTTGTTGCGAAATACGTTGTCTTTGTTCGCCGTACATCGCCCGCAACACTAAGGCCGGATCGTACCACTCGTTGGCATATCTCAGACCCCAATGCAAATGAGGTCCGGTAGACCGTCCGGTCATTCCCACTCGACCGATACGAGTTCCCGCCATGATTTGTTGACCTTCCCAAATTTGGATCCCGCCCGCGCGATCGACCAGGGCCCGACGCCCTTGGATGATTTGGGCGCGTCCTTGCATGTGACAGTAGATATGTTCCCAGTCCCCGGACTGGATCACCAAACCCGTCCCACACCGTCCGTCATCGATGACATCGGCGACGGTACCACTCCACCAATTACGAACGTAACTGCCCATCGGCGCGGCAATATCCAAACCGGAATGGAATTCCCGACTGTAACCGCCTGTCGGCGATTGACGATAGCCGAAGGGAGAGGTATAACCTTGGAAGTTTTCGACAGGGAAGGAAGCATTTTGCCACTGATTCCCAGTGGCGACTGGCGTGGAATTCGCTTCTACTGCCCGACTCGAAAGAGAATAAAGCTGTAAACTCAATACAGCACCGAGGGTGACTACGGCGATTAAACAATGACGTCCGAAGCCGATTACTTTTTTCCCGATTTGGAGTCGGCTCAACGTTTTGGTCATGGGTGACACTCCTCAACCGTCTTTAGGAAATTATCGAAGAACTTGAATATTGATTCATGGCTGCCACGCAGAAACTTGAGAGTTTCACGGCGAACTTGGCGATCGCCTCTTGCATAGCATAGCGCCGCGATCGCCCTCGATCGAAACTTATTTGGCAAGTTGGCAGCGAACGGCTCGATCTGGGATGAGGAGTGGACATGTTGGAGTTGAGCGCGCTACGCAGCGATCGCGCCTCCCCCTAATGACCTTTGTTTGCAATTTCGTTACAATCGCTTTTATGTTTCGCCAACCCGCGCCCAAGCTCACCCCGGAATCTTCCATGCTGACAGACATTTTACCTTTTCGGTTCGTTCTCAATCCGACGGCGATCGCCGGAGCCAGTTTGTGGTCTTTAGCCCTCTACCTGGCTTTTTTCCCGACGACCGAATGGATTAGCACCCAGCTCAAACGATGGTTTAACTTTGCCGAGCGATCGCTCTACACCTCGGAAGCGGAATACGAACGAACGCGCAAAGCCCGGGAATCCCAAAATGCTTTTTATGCCTCGATTTTGAGCATCATCCCTTTCTTTTTGCTCGGTGGTTTGTGTAACTACGGAGTTGAATTGAGTCTCGGCGACAGTTGGGCGATTAGTGTCGGCTTGATTGCTTGTATGGGAGGCGGAATTTACGAACTCGGACGCCGCGATGGAGAATCTTCCCGCTAATTTGCCTCGGTTTTCTCTAACTCGTCTCGGATGATACTGGCTAGAGCGTCGGCGGCTCCTGCTTGACCCCGTAAGGCTTTGAGCCGATCGCGCATCTGCTCCAATCGTTCGGGATCCTCCAATAAGGCGATCGCCTCGCGCGCTACCGCCGACGGTTCCAACGCTCCCACCAACTCGGGGACGATCTCTCGACCCGCCCAAAGATTCGGCCACGCGAACAAGCGTCCCTGACGCAACACCCACCCGTTGATAATTTTCGCCAATCCCGTTCCCACCAAGGGCAAATTTGCTAACAATCCCGGCAATCCGTCCCAAGCGCGCATGGCGTCGAGTTGCTGGGTCGGCAACAATACCAGCATCGGCACCCCTAACGCCCCTAACTCTGCCGTATTGGCGCCGACGGTGGTCAAGCACAAGCGACAGCGAACGAGCAAATCGTAAGCGGGACTGGCGGTATGCAGGCGAATCCGCACTCCGGTTTCCGTGACCAACTGCGGCTCTCCTGCGGGCGATCGCCCCAACTTGGCACCCCGGGTTCCAAAGCGCGACAGCAGGG
Organism: Oxynema mangrovii CENA135; assembly: GCF_016632315.1. NCBI lineage: Bacteria > Bacillati > Cyanobacteriota > Cyanophyceae > Oscillatoriales > Oscillatoriaceae > Oxynema > Oxynema mangrovii. The sequence continues at coordinate 1,388,294 of NZ_JAEOXH010000001.1, forward strand.
GATTGCGCTCCGGATCGGCGAAGCGGGCGATCGTGTCGAGATCCAAACTGGGGGCGACGGGAATCATAAAGTGAGTTTGCGGCCTTTCCCGGGCTAAAATTTCGGCGATCGCCAGACACAAGGGTACCCCCTGAGCGAGTTTGGCGGGTTTCGACCCGGGGAGCAAGCCGATACATTCGAGGTTTTTCTCACTTTTATCGAGATTTTCTCTCACTTCTGCGGCGACTTCCGCGATCAAATCGCCGATCGCCGTTAACTTGGGGCGATATTTGGCCCGAACCCGCCGCCCGATCTCCGGTTTCATCAGGGCGAAGCGATCGATCCACGGCACCCAACGTGCCTCCCATTCGGCATAAATTATGCTGCGGTAGCCCAAGCGTTTCGCCACCACGAGGGTAAAAAATTGATCGCCGCCGAGAAATAACACCACCCCGCGCGATCGCCACTCCCACGATTCGGCAGTTTTTCCCCACAACAAAAACGGCCAAAAATGCTGCGGGTCTTGTACCCGATCGATCTGCGGGTAAGAACGGGCGATCGCCGCTTCCTTCCCCGTCGCGTGGGGACAGGGAGACAAAATCAGGGAAATCCGCACCGAGGCGCGATCGTCCCCCAACTGTCGCCGCAACGATCGCACCGTCGGACGCACCCAGGTCGCCACCTCTCCCGGACCGTTGGCCAAAATGACAATATCGACGGGCTGCATTCTTGTTTTTTTCCCGATAAAATTCTAGAGTGAATTTTACTAAAGCCCCTTGCCCAAAAGGATAACGGCGATCGAAACGTTATTCTAACGTATCCACAAATATCGAAAACTTCACAGATGAGCGAATTGATCGAAGCCGTGCGATCGGGCGACCCACAACAAGTCAAAGCCGCTATAAGCACCACCCAGTCACTCAATTGGACCGATGCGGAGGGCATGGGGGCGATCGCGATCGCCGTCGAAGCCGGATCCGTCGAAATTCTCAAGATCCTCCTCGAAGCCGATGCCGACCCCAATCTCGCCGATAACGACGGCTGGACGCCGTTAATGACTGCCGCAGGCGGCGGGGATCTCAAAAGCTGCGAAATGCTCCTCGATGCGGGAGCAGACCCCAACGCCCGCACCGCGTTCGGCTTGACGGCTTTAATGGCTGCCGCCGCCAAAGGACATCTGGAGATCGTGCGCCTGTTGGGCGATCGCGGTGCCGACATTCGCGCCAAAGATAACCACAAATTTACCGCCCTCGTGTGGGCCTCTCAAGAGGGTCATCGAGACGTCGTCGAACTGTTAAAAGCCTTGCGCGATCGCCCGTCCGACCCGGTTTAACTCAGGAAAAAGGTTCGATCCGCACGCAATGCGGACGGTTCCAAATCGATAACCCCGGCAACGACTCCGACCAGATCGCCCCCCGCCGTGAAAATATTAAAATTACCGTTCGCCACTTGGAAGGAATAGTCTTCCGGCGTACCGCCTAACTGCACGCGATCGCGTCCCACCTCGAACTGCTCGATCTGGGCAAAATCGCGATCGCCCGCCTCCGTATAAAAGGTGACTAAATCCGGGTTCGCCGGACTCACCCCCGGACTGAGGACGAATAAATCGGCCCCGGAACCGCCAATCAAGGTATCGACTTCACCGTTACCGAAACTGCGCGGCACCACATCCAACCCCTGCTGGGTTTGAACCAACTGCAAGCCGACCCCGATGACCGTCGTATTGCTGCCAAAGGCTTCGACGCGATCGCTCGTTGACGTTCCCGTAAACACGCCGACCCGACCTTCCGCCTGTCCCGATTGCTGATAATGTTGCAATCCAGAACTCAAACGTCCTTCACTCACCGCCGTCGCTACGTCGCCGTTGACCGCTAAATAAATCCCCTCGTTAAATCCCGAGGTGAAATTACCAATCGCCGGGATCGAGTTGCGACCCCCGAGGACGAACGTATTCGGTTCGACCTCGAAATCGGCCAAACCAATATTTTGCGCCCCTTCAACGATCGCCACCAAGTCCCCAGACGACGTGGAAATCCGCAAATTGCCCCCATCGACGGCAAAACGATAGTTATCGACGCGGTTCGCTAACAACATAAAGTCATTTTGCGGGTCGAAGTTGCGCACGATCGCAAAATCTCCATCTCCATTGCCCACATAAAAGGATGCCGGGGTCGGATTCGCGGGGGAAGTTCCCACCCCGAGGTTGAAGAAATCACTGCCCGCCGATCCGATTAACGTGTCGATTTCTCCAACCCCCAGACTGACGGGACGCCCGTCTAAAGAAGCCTCTCCAATACGGGCAAGATTATCGAAATCAACTCCAACAATGCCTGCATTTACCCCAAATGCGCGCACGACATCATTGCCGTTACTGCCAAAGAAGAACCCAGCGCGAGTGGCTTCAAATTGCCCGAATCGTTCGTAATGGTCGCGTCCGGAGGCAAAGGCTCCCCTGGCGACGGCATCGGCAACGTCGGGATAGGAGGTTAAGTAGGCGTCTTCGTCAAATCCGGCCCCGGGGGTACTCAGGACTGGGCCGCCGAGTCGTCCTTCGTTTCTGCCGATGTTGAGGTAGTGTTGCAGTCCGGAACTGATGATGCCGTTGCTAATGGCGCCGATCAAGTCGGGGTTGCGATCGAGATAGGTTTGTTCGTCGTAAAAGGGGGAAATGCGGGTGCGTCCTTCGGCTTCGCCGGATTGGATGAAGTGTTGCAAGCCGGAGGAAATGACGCCGCGAGTGACTGCATCGGCGACGTCGGGATAGTTTTGCAGGTAAAAGGCTTCGCTATATAAGGGGGAAACGTTGACGCGGCCTTCGTTGAGGCCGAATTGGGTAAAGTGGGCGAGGGCGCTGCCGACGGTTCCGGCAGCGATCGCCGCTCTCACGTCCGGGTTATTTTCTAGGTAAAAATTGGGGTCGAAAATCGCAAAACTCATATACAAAAGGGTTCGAGTCGATGAAGTTAGTTCGATTATAGTTTCAAGCCGATTGTGGCCGTTCCGGGGGCGATCGCCCATCCTTGCTTGTCACGGCTCTCGATTCCTCCGTTTGCGGTTCGCCACCGCGATCCTCGTCCCCGGCAATCTCGAAATGATGCATTTTAGATCTGAATTGTCAATGTTTCAATAGTTAATTTTTGTAAAAAATAATGAGAGCAACCTTTAAGGTAATGATGAATAAATGTTAAGATTTATGGCGGCTTTTTTATCGAATTGTGTCAGATAGGGTCTAAAAGCCCCATCTGTCAAGCATTTTCTGGTAAAAACACTCAATATAGTTCTATTAAAATCTAGGCCAAGAACCTAGACCCCGATAGACCCTCTTTTTTCTTTTTGTCCTGCCTAATTGCCCAACGCGCATCTAGAAGGAGTTCAACTGCATGTTCACTCACGTCAAGCCCACCATTCGACACATTGCCCCAGACGACCTCCGGGGGCGGAAACTGCTCAAGGTGGTCTATGTCGTGCTAGAAGCTCAGTATCAGAGTGCCCTCTCCGCAGCAGTGCGCCAACTCAACAAGGAAAATCCGAGTTTGGCGATTGAAATCAGTGGCTATCTGATCGAGGAACTGCGCGACCCGCAGAATTATGAAGATTTCAAACAAGATTTAGAGAGTGCCAACATCTTCATTGCCTCCCTGATCTTTATTGAAGAGTTAGCCGATAAAGTCGTCGCCGCCGTCGAACCCGTGCGCGATCGCCTCGACGTGGCGGTCGTCTTCCCCTCGATGCCGCAAGTGATGCGACTCAACAAAATGGGCAGCTTTTCGATGGCGCAATTGGGTCAATCGAAGAGCGCGATCGCCCAATTCATGAAAAAGCGCAAACAAAAATCCGGCGGGTCGTTCCAAGACGGAATGCTCAAGCTGCTGCAAACCCTGCCCAAAGTTTTAAAATACCTCCCCATCGATAAAGCCCAAGACGCGCGCAACTTCATGCTCAGTTTCCAATACTGGCTGGGAGGTTCGCCGGAAAACTTGGAAAACTTCTTGTTAATGCTGGCGGACAAATATGTCTGCAAGGGTGAAAACGGCTTAAAGGACACCGATTTAAAATATCGAGATCCGGTGGTCTACCCGGATATGGGCATCTGGCATCCCCTCGCGCCGAAAATGTTCGAGGATGTCAAAGAATACCTCAACTGGTACGATCTGCGCGACGACATCCCCGAGGATTTGAAAGATCCCCTCGCCCCTTGTGTCGGCTTGGTGTTGCAACGCACCCACCTCGTCACCGGGGATGACGCCCACTACGTGGCGATGGTGCAAGAACTCGAAGCCCTCGGCGCCCGGGTCATTCCCGTGTTTGCCGGAGGCTTGGACTTCTCAAAACCCGTCGATGCTTACTTCTGGGATGTCGGCGCCCAAGGGGTCGAACCGTTGCCCTTGGTGGATACGGTGGTTTCCCTGACCGGATTTGCCCTGGTCGGCGGTCCGGCCCGTCAGGACCATCCCAAGGCGATCGATTCGCTCAAGCGCTTGAATCGCCCGTATATGGTCGCCCTGCCCTTGGTGTTCCAAACCACGGAAGAATGGCAGGATAGCGAATTGGGTTTGCACCCGATTCAAGTGGCCTTGCAAATTGCGATCCCCGAACTCGACGGCGCGATCGAACCGATTATCCTCTCCGGACGCGACGGCGCCACCGGGAAGGCGATCGCCCTGCAAGACCGCATCGAAGCCGTCGCCCAACGCGCCCTCAAATGGGCCAACCTGCGGCGCAAACCCAAACTGGATAAAAAAGTCGCGATCACGATCTTCAGCTTCCCGCCGGATAAAGGCAACGTCGGAACCGCCGCCTATCTCGACGTGTTCGGGTCGATCTACGAAGTCATGAAAGCCCTGCAAGGCAACGGCTACGACGTTCAAGACCTCCCCGAATCCGCCGAAAAGCTGATGGAGGAAGTCATCCACGACGCCCAAGCTCAGTATGCCAGCCCGGAACTCAACGTCGCCTATCGGATGTCCGTGCCCGAATACGAGAAGCTGACCCCCTATTCCGAACGGCTGCACGAAAACTGGGGACCGCCCCCGGGACACCTCAACAGCGACGGGCAGAATCTGTTAGTTTACGGGAAACAATTCGGTAACGTGTTTATCGGCGTGCAACCCACCTTCGGTTACGAAGGCGACCCGATGCGGCTGCTGTTCTCGCGATCGGCCAGTCCCCATCACGGCTTTGCCGCCTACTACACCTATCTCGAACGGATTTGGGGCGCCGATGCGGTGCTGCACTTCGGCACCCACGGGTCCTTAGAATTTATGCCCGGGAAACAAATCGGCATGTCTGGGGAATGCTACCCGGATAACTTAATCGGCAATACCCCGAATATCTATTACTACGCGGCGAACAACCCCAGCGAGGCGACGATCGCCAAACGCCGCAGCTACGCCGAAACGATCAGCTACCTCACCCCGCCCGCCGAAAACGCCGGACTGTATAAAGGCTTGCAAGAACTCGGCGAACTGGTCGGGTCCTATCAAACCCTCAAAGATACCGGGCGTGGCATTCCGATCGTCAATACGATTATGGACAAGTGCCGCATGGTTAACTTGGACAAAGATATCGACCTGCCCGACACCGACGCCGCCGAGATGAGCGCCGAAGAGCGAGACAATATTATCGGGCAAGTCTATCGTAAATTAATGGAGATCGAATCCCGGTTGCTGCCCTGCGGCCTCCACGTCATCGGCAAACCGCCAACATCAGAAGAAGCCGTCGCAACCTTGGTGAATATCGCCTCCCTCGATCGCGAAGAAGAAGGAATTTTATCTTTACCGCGCATTATTGCCAACAGCCTCGGACGCGATATCGACGAGATCTACAGCAACAACGATCGCGGCGTCCTCGAAGACGTACAGTTGCTACAAGACATCACGATCGCCAGCCGTAAGGCGATCGCCGCCCTCGTCAAAGAGCAAACCGACGCCGAAGGTCGCGTCTCCAAAGTCTCCAAGCTCAACTTCTTCAACATGGGCAAAAAAGCCCCCTGGGTGGCAGCCCTCCACGAACTCGGCTATACCAACGTCGATCCCGAACCTCTCAAACCCCTATTCGAGTATCTCGAATTCTGCTTGGAACAAGTCTGCGCCGACAACGAACTCGGCGCCCTCCTGCGCGCCCTCGAAGGGGAATACGTCCTCCCCGGACCCGGTGGCGACCCCATCCGCAACCCCGACGTTTTACCCACCGGGAAAAACATCCACGCCCTCGACCCACAAGCCATCCCCACGGCGGCGGCGGTCAAAGCGGCGAAAATCGTCGTAGACCGTCTCTTAGAACGGCAACGTCAGGAAAACGGCGGTCACTATCCCGAAACGATCGCCTGCGTCCTCTGGGGAACCGACAACATCAAAACCTACGGCGAATCCCTCGCCCAAATCATGTGGATGGTCGGCGTCAAACCCGTTCCCGACGCCCTCGGTCGCGTCAACAAATTGGAACTGATTCCCCTCCAAGAATTGGGCCGTCCTCGCGTTGACGTCGTCATTAACTGTTCCGGCGTCTTCCGCGACCTGTTCATCAACCAAATGAACTTACTCGATAAAGCGGTGAAAATGGCCGCCGAAGCGGACGAACCCGTAGCAATGAACTTCGTTCGCAAACACGCCTTGAAACAAGCGGAAGAAATGGGCATCAACTTGCGCCAAGCGGCGACCCGCGTGTTCTCCAACGCTTCCGGTTCTTATGCGTCCAACGTCAACCTGGCGGTGGAAAACAGCACCTGGGAAGACGAATCCGAGTTGCAAGAGATGTATCTCAAGCGCAAGTCGTTTGCGTTTAACTCCGACAATCCGGGGATGATGGAACAAGATCGCGGTATTTTCGAGTCCTCGTTGAAAACGGCGGACGCGACTTTCCAAAATCTGGATTCTTCCGAAATCAGCCTCACCGACGTTTCCCACTATTTCGACTCCGACCCGACCAAGGTGGTCGAAAAATTGCGCGGCGACGGCAAAAAACCTGCGGCCTACATTGCCGACACGACCACGGCGAACGCCCAAGTCCGCACCCTGTCGGAAACCGTGCGCCTCGACGCCCGCACCAAAATGCTCAATCCCAAGTGGTACGAGGGAATGCTCTCTCACGGCTATGAGGGAGTTCGCGAACTCTCGAAACGCCTGGTCAATACGATCGGTTGGTCGGCGACGGCGGGGGCCGTGGATAACTGGGTTTACGAGGAAACGAACGAAACCTTTATGAAGGATGAGGAGATGCAGAAGCGTCTGCTCAATCTCAATCCGAACTCGTTCCGCAAGATGGTGACCAGTTTGCTAGAAGCCAACGGTCGCGGTTACTGGGAAACTAGTGAGGAGAATTTAGACCGCTTGCGTCAGTTGTATCAAGAGGTCGAAGACCGCATCGAAGGCATCGACTAGGATTGAAACTTTCTAGAGGGGCAATAGAACGGTAGGTAAATGAGAAAGAGACGCGATCTCGCGCATCTCTTTCTCATTATGTTTTGCTGATGTTTTGTCAATACGACCCAAACTCTCTCCCTTTTTGCTTGTAAGACTCAGTGAGAGTTCGTTTGTAAAACTTGCCCAGTGCTTTGTCTTTGGCTCGTTTCTCCGAGAGAGTTGCGGAGTTAAAGGCTTCTTCTTTGAGTAGTTTCAGATAATTTTCCAGCCGCCTGCGATCGATTTCCCCAGCCTCAACCGCTTTCTGTACCGCGCATCCGGGTTCACTTTGATGTTGGCAATCTCTATAGCGACATAGAGCTGCCAGCTCTTCAATATCTGAGAAGGTTGTCAGAATACCGTCTCTGCAATCGGCCAGTTGAATTGCTCGCATCCCTGGTGTGTCGAGTATCAATCCACCACCCGGTATGGGAATGAGCGATCGCCGGGTCGTCGTATGTCGGCCCTTCTCATCGTCTTTCCGGATACTATTGGTTTTCTGCTTGTTCGCCCCCAGCAAAGAGTTAATCAAGGTAGACTTACCCACGCCAGAGGAACCCAGAACAACGATCGTCTCACCTTCCCCGATCCAGTGGTGGAGTTTACTGACACTGTCACGATCCAGACAGTTGACCGCTTCCACACATAAGGAATTGTCGAGATGGCGAACCTGTGACGCAAAATCTTGCGCGCAAGGGTTCAGATCGGATTTGCTCAGGACGACAACAGGCTGAGCACCTGCCTCATTTACTAGCGATAAGTACCTTTCAATTCTATTTAGATTAAAATTAGCGTTCAACGAGCAGACAATAAAGGCAGTATCAACATTGGCAGATATCAACTGCCAATCAACTCTGGAACCTGCTGCTTTTCTTTTGAAGCAGGTGCTGCGATCGAGCAATCGGTAAAAGTGATTGTCTCGATCCAGAAGCAACCAGTCGCCAACGACCATCTCAGGCATAGAATGTTGAAGATCGACGTTCGCCACAAAAGCATCACTGGCAACTGTAATCATTGATTTATGTTGCTCAATGACTCGAACAGGAAAGTAAAGACTATACTCTTCAAGGGTTAATTGTTGCTGAAAAAATGGTCGCCATCCTAACGTGGCCAGGGATTTATAACCTGTTAGAGATTTAAACTGCATTAGAAAAACCAGTAATTTTTTTTAAAAAGCACCATCGAATAAAATCTTTGGTGGGGCGGGTAGAATACCCACCTCATCAACTATTATAGCCCCCTCAATCGGTTGTAAAATTGATGGTTGTAGAGACATGGCAATGCCTTGTCCCTAGGGGGATTTGGCTACTTGCTTAGGTCGATCTCAGATACAATAGATTGAGGACGCTTATATGTATAGTTAAAGAGAAGCAGCTTATACAGTGACGATCGCTGTTTGGCCTGGCAAAGTATCTGTAATTGTGAGAATTTTTGAGGCGATCGCGTCGGTCATCTCCCGTTCTCCTCGCACTAAAATCTAAACTCTAAACTCTAAACTCTAAAATCCCCTTGCCCCACCGGACCTTGACCGTTACCAATATTTAACCCCCGATGTAATGCTTCGGTGACATATTTTTTTGCCGCTTTAACGGCGCTGAGGGGGTCGTTTCCTCGGGCGAGATTGGCGGTAATGGCGGCGGATAAGGTGCATCCGGTTCCGTGGGTGTGGCGGGTGTTAACTGCCGTCGTTTGCAGGACTTCGAGACGATCGCCGTCGAACCAAACATCGACGCCGTGGCAGTTTCCGGACATGGCACCCCCTTTGACTAAGACGGCGTGGCGGCTGTGGTGGTGAATTTTTTCGGCGGCGGCTTTCATGTCGTCGAGAGTTTCAATCGCCAAACCGCTTAAGATTTGGGCTTCGTAGCGGTTGGGGGTGGCGATCGCCCCGAGGGGGAGGAGGTGGTTTTTTAAGGCGGCGACGGCGTCATCGTCGATCAGTTGCGCCCCGGTTCGCGAGACCATTACTGGATCGACCACCAGCTTGGACCATCCGGCTTGGCGCGCTTTTTCGGCGACGGCGGCGACGATCGCGCGATCGAGCAACATCCCAGTTTTGACGGCATCAAAGCCGATATCGTCCGCAACGGCATCGATTTGCGCGACGACCGCCTCCGGGGGTAAAGCATCCACCCGGGTGACGCCGAGGGTATTTTGGGCGGTGATGCAGGTCACCGCGCAAGTTCCGTGAACCCGATGAACGGCGAAAGTCCGTAAGTCGGCTTGCATTCCGGCGCCGCCACCGCTATCCGATCCGGCGATGGTCAGGGCGATGGGAATCGTTGGGGAGGCGATCGAGGTCATGGGGAATTTTAGAGTTTAAAGTTTAGAGTTGAGATTTTAGATTTTTTGGAGAGAAAAATAGTTGATTTTTAAGGGGAATTAGAGAATCTTATTTGATTCATTAACAGATTAAAAGATGTCGTCACCGTTCGATGTTGGGAGATCGCCCGATCTGGGGCTTTCGAGTTAATGATTTCCTTAAAAAATTGGGGGCGAACGGCGATCGCCGCTTCATTGAAGCAATTTCTAATTTTGCCAATTCAAAATTGAACGGTCACAATGTTCACAGGGCGATCGCCACCCTCCATCGAGCCAGTGCGGCGATCGAGAGCGACATTTTCATCAGAAAACACTACACATAAAAGAAGAGTTACAGCGCTGCTCAATTTCGTGAAGGACGCTGCTGAGTTGCTGGCTTTACCTTACAATGCCAATTAAAAATGCAAATTACAGCTTAACTTCGCTCTAATTTACGATCGCCAAACCGCGCTGTCTCTATAAAACAGAAAAACTTTCGCTACGACAAAAGTAACGAAGCATTCTTAAATACCCCTAAATTTAACCCTTTGAGCCAGTGGGAGCGATCGCGCAGGAGCCAGACCACTCCCCAGGGGACTAGCGCGGCGGACGGCGCCGTTGTAAAAACTCGGGAATATCCAAACCCGGGGGTTTCCCTGGGCTCGGTTCCGGAGCTGGCGGGGGTGGCGGTGGCGAAGCAGAAGGAGCGGAAAAGCGTTTCTGCGGCGCGGTTGCCGTCGTTCTCGGCGCCACAGTTTGGGGTTCGAGGGAAAAGCCCGTGGCAATCACCGTAATCCTTATTTCCCCTTGCAGGCGCTCGTCGATGACCGCCCCAAAAATAATATTCGCATTAGGATCGACGACTTCATAAACCGTTTCCGCCGCCGCATTAACTTCGTGAAGGGTCAGATCGCTGCCTCCGGTAATGTTGAGGACGACCCCTTTCGCCCCTTCAATCGAGGACGACTCCAGTAGGGGTGAAGAAATCGCGGTCAGGGCAGCTTCTCGGGCTCTAGATTTGCCCGAACCGACGCCAATCCCCATCAGCGCCGATCCCGCATCCGCCATCACGGCGCGAACGTCGGCGAAGTCCACGTTAACCAATCCAGGAATCGTAATAATATCGGAAATCCCCTGAACCCCTTGGCGCAGGATATCGTCGGCGACGCGGAACGCTTCTTGCACGGGAGTTTGTTCGGAAATGACCGTCAGGAGTTTGTCGTTGGGAATGACGATCAGGGTATCCACACGACTTTGGAGGGCGGCGATCCCTTCTTCCGCCTGACCCGTGCGCCGCCGTCCTTCAAAGGTAAACGGGCGGGTGACGACGCCGACGGTGAGGGCTCCGGCTTCCTTGGCCGCTTCGGCGATAATCGGCGCCGCGCCTGTTCCGGTGCCGCCACCCATCCCGGCGGTAATGAATACCAAGTCGCAATTATCGAGAGCTTGGGCGATTTCGTCGCGGGATTCCTCGGCGGCTTTTTGACCGATCGCCGGATTCCCTCCGGCGCCCAAACCGCGCGTTAATTTTTGTCCGACTTGTAACCGTTGGGACGCCGAAGATTGGACTAAAGCTTGAGCGTCGGTATTGACTGCCCAAAATTCGACCCCGGATAACTCGCTTGCGATCATGCGGTTTACGGCATTGCACCCCCCGCCGCCGACGCCAATGACTTTAATTTTCGCTACGCTGCTAGGCACGATTTCGTTATTTCTAGTGTCTTCTTGTCGAACCCGCTCGTCCTGATTTTGGCCGGAATATACCCCTGAATTGTTAAAAGGATTAGAATTATCCACTGCCGAGGGAAAACCAGATTGTCCTTCAGAATGAGAGTTTTTAGGACTAAGCCCTAGTTTACTATTAAGTGTCATTGGGATGGGCAACAGTAGAAATACAACGGGTTGTTAATAATAGACAGTTAAAGCTCAACTATAGGGTAAGTTGGGGGAGAAAACCAACTACCCGCAGACGGATTGAGTTGGGCGGCAATCCGGTGATTTAGGCCAGAGCCAAACCGGGAGCGAACGGGTCGGTGAGGGGTCGGTAACTCCTCAGGAGCGATCGCCGGAGGCAGGGGAACTGGGGGGCTGCTTCATTTTAAGGGCGGGAGATTGGGGATTGGTCAGGTCGATGTAGTCGATTTGGGCGGGATCGACCGCTTCGGGCAATTTTCGCATACGTTCGAGCAGTTCGAGACGCTCGCTAAAACGGGAGTTGTACGGTCCTAAGCGAACGTTTCCCAGTTCGGTTTTCAAGATCAAATTTTTGGGATCTTGCCAATCTAATTCGTAGATTTTAACCGCGCAATCGGCGATCGCCCGATAAACGGGACGCCAGTAGGGACGGAATTGATAGAGTTCGCCGACGATTTTGAGGTCGGGAATTTTCAAGCCGCGATCGAGGGAGGTGTAGCTTTCTACAGGCATCCACATCCCCTCTTCGTCGAGTAAGACGAGTTGGCGGGAGGTGGCGGGGACAGTCGGGGCGTTCGACCCGGAAGGGGTGGGGGTCGTGGCCGGGATCGAGGCGATCGCCACCGGGGCGCGTTCTCGCACGTCTACGGTCAGTCCGGGGGGGAATAATTGGCGAGTGACGCTGGCGTAGGCGATCGGTCCGCTAGATTCTAGCTGGGCCACCAGAGTATCGGGACGCACTTGGAACAGGGATTGGGGATAAGACAGGGAGAGTAAGGAGCGAATTGCGCGGTCTGAAAGCAGTTCGTTTCCTTCGACGGTCACTTGCTCGGCAGAACCGATCACCCAGATCGGCGATCGCGCCAGAGCCACCAACCCCCCAGCCAGGACGATCGCGCCGAAGAATTGCCAAGTCCTTTGTAACAGCTTGACTCGTCGGGCGCGTCGCAGTTGGCGGCGACGGCGGGCGAGTTGGGATGGCGAGACCGATACGATGCTATCCATCTTACCCACGGGAACCCGAGAAACTTACAGCAAATAAGATTGGCAATGGTGGTGACATTAACAATAGATCGAGATCGGCGGAATAGGGGTTCATTGCAAAAGGAATTGTCAAGGAGCCGCGATCGCCGAGCGATCGCCACGAGTTGACCACGGTAAGGCTACGACTGTTTTACCAAAAACTGAGGAAAAGTGGGGGCAGAAGATTTTAGAGTTTAGAGTTTAGAGGGCGGGAATGGGGATTCCCTGCTTCCCCCCGACGCTTCCGCTCACAGAATCTCGACAATTCCCCGGCGACCGTCGAGGCGAACGCGCTGTCCGTCTTGTAAAAAGTTAGTGGCATCGGTCACGTCCATGACGGCGGGGATGCGGTACTCGCGGGCGACGATCGCCCCGTGGGAGAGTTGTCCGCCGACTTCGGCAATTAAACCGCCCGCGCGGGCCAGAACTGCCGTCCAGCCGGAATCGGTATAGGGAACGACGAGGATGGTATCGCGATCGATCGCCCCACTTCCCTGGAGCGATCGCAGGATTTTGACCCGTCCTTCCACCTGTCCCGGGCTGACCCCGATCCCCTGCCATTGCTGGCGGCTGGGGCGATCGCCACTCGGGCGGAAGAAGGTGACCGGATCGTTGCCGTAGACCACGTTGGGGACCGAGGCGCGATCGCCTGCCGCGCCAATAGCGAGCCGTTCTAGAGTTCCTTGATAGGCATCCTGGCGCGCCGCAATCAGATCCCGGAAGCGATCGCCGCGTTGCGAAGTCGGTTCGTCAATCCACGCCCGAATTTCTGCCAATTCGAGAAAGAACAGATCCCCGGGGGCCTTCAACTCGCCGCGATCGATCCACAAGCGCTCTAAGGTAACGAAGGTCCAGCGCAACTCGGCGAGCAGTTTGCTGTAGACTTCACTGACCCTGGCTTTGACATTGATCCGGCGCTGGAGAATTTGGGCTTTGATCCCTTGAGATTTGGGCGGCGGCGCGGCGGGGGGTTCTTGAAAGAGCATTTGCGAAAACAGGGCGCGCACGGGACGCGGGTCTTCGCGCCAGGTGGGGACGGCGATATCGGTCGCCACGTCGCTGAGGTAGCCGTAGCGGTCGAGGAACTGGTCGAACTGCTCGAAAACGGTCTGACCGTCGGGCATTTCGGCTAAAACGGCAAACAGTTGGGAACAGTCGCCGATTTCCCCGGGAAGGCTGAGATCTTCGAGGTCGGGAATCATCAAGCGGGTGGCGGTGGCGAGTTCTTGGAGCGATCGCACCGCCGCGACTTCGGGGGTTTTGCTGTAGTCGAGTTCGCTGTCGCTGACCCCTAAGAGGGTTTGACGTAAGGCGACGCTTAAGGGAATCAGGATACTGTAATAAGTCGTTTGTTCGAGCAGTTCGAGAAGAGTGTCGGCGCGATCGAGCAGTGCGGCGGGCTCCGAGAGTCGAGACTCGCGACTGCCGGGATCGCGATCGGCCAATTCCCGGGTGCGTCCCAAATCGTTGAGCGCCGGGGTCAGCCGCCGGAAATAGGCTTGTTGAAAGTCTTGCAGCAGTGCCAGTTCGCGCCCGAGGAGGCGCAGTAAGCCGGGCAGGTTGCGTAAGGTGGACTGCCAGGGGGGTTTGCTGAATTTGGCTCCCCGGGTCAGGAATTCCAAACTTTCCGGGGGCAGACCCATGCGCCGGAAGATTTCCCCGAGTAAGGTGGCGTTGAAATAGGCGTGAAAGTCGTGCAGGGTGGCGGTTTGCTCGAAGTCGAGGTCTTGGGCGCGATCGCCCAAGACCACGGTAAAAATTTCTCCCCACACGCGACAGGTCAGGGGACGGTTGATCGACCAGGTGAGGGGACGGATCGCCCCGGGAATCACTTCGGCGGCGATCCGGCGGGTCCAGATCGGCAGCAAGGTAGGAATCGGGCGGGTTTGCAAGATCCAGAGGCGATCGCCGTCGTAAGTCCATTCCACGTCTTGGGGGATGCCGTGGTAGCGGTTTTCCAGGTGACGGGCGAGATAGGCCACTTGTTCGAGGACGATCGCCGGAATGTTGCCACTTCCGACGACTTCTAAGTTTAAGTCGGACGGGAGATAAGGACTGGCTTGGGGTTCGACGCGATCGGCGCTAATTTCGACCCGGTAGCGTTCGGGGGTGTAGCGACCGGAAACGACGCGGCTGCACTCTCCCGGGAGGGCTTCGATCGCCACCCAATCCCCCTGTCGTTCGAGGGGATCGCGGCTGAAGGCGACTCCGGAAAAGACGCCGCGAATTTGCGGTTGAATCAACACCGCCATCGCGTCTTCGCGCAAGTGGCGATCGCGCCGATATTGTGCGGCACTGGCGCGATCGTAGGATGCCAGACAGGCGGCGATCGCCCCTTGCAGTTCGGCTTTCGAGGTCACTCCGGTGACGGTGGCATATTGACCCGCCGCCGAGGCAATTTCCGAGTCTTCGCCAATTGCCGACGATCGCACCACCAAGGGATGTTGCGGGGACACTTCCAGAAAGCTGATTAACGCGGCCCGATCGTCTCCCGGCGGCAGCACCCACCCCGGTGGAACCGGATATCCCCACCGTTTGAGTTGGGATAAATGAGCCGCTTTCGCTCCCACTTTCGTCGGATCGAGGGTTTGGTCGAGGGAGACGATCGCGCGATCGCCCCGGAAAAAGCGAAATAATTTCTCGGACTCTTGATGGCTGTCTCCCACGGGCAAATCCAAATCGTCAGGCATTTTGCGATAAATCCAATACAGCAGCAGGCTTAAGGCGATCGCCGCCCCGATTCTCGGCCCGTCACTGGCATGAAGCAACAGGGTCACTAACGGCATTAATATCAACACCAGGGTGCGTCCCTGTTCCCGTTGTCGAAACAGGGTAAAGCTCACCCCACCCATCAACACAATGCAGCCCCAGGCGATCGGATCGTGAACCAAAAAACCCCAAACGACATTGGTGGTTCCCGCTCCCTGTCCCATCCAGTAGCGCCCCATCACCAACGCCAACAGGGCGATGAGTTCCCATTCCGGATCCCCCGGGAAAAATTGGCGCGCCAACCACACCACCGCCATGCCTTTCGCCGCTTCCGACAGCACTGCCAGAATTCCGGCGACTCGTCCGCCGTGGTAAAACGCCGCCGACACGCCAATATTTCCCGTCCCCACCGTCTTGAGATCCTGCCCGCTTACGGCCCGCACGAGCCAGCGAATTAAGGGCAGTCCACCGAGGAGGGGACAAACCGTGAAAATGAGTAATGCTCCCCAAACTTGCGTCAGCGTCATGCTTCCAGCACCGTGTTCCGCTTACTGAAGGTCGAGAGGGTCGAACCCGCCCTCGCCTATCACAGCTTATACCCGATTTGCCTGAGAAATCCTTTCCGTGCTTTCACATCCTCGGCTGTTTCCACGCCGTTCGGCGAAAATCCATCGACCACGCCTAAAATTCCCCGACCTTGTTCGGTTTCGGCCAAGATAACCTGTACGGGATTCGCCGTGGCACAGTGAATGGTACAGACTTCTTGACATTGTTTGATCGCATTTAAAAAGTTGATGGGAAAGGCATCTTTTAAAAGAATGATAAAAGTATGTCCCGCCCCTAAGGCTTTGGCGTTCTCCGTCGCCGACGCCTGCAGCGCTTCGTCGTTCCCACTGACGCGAATCAAACACGGTCCGGAGGCTTCGCAAAAGGCAATCCCAAATTTGACCGAACCGGAAATCCCCACAAAGATCTCGTGCAGGTCTTCGACGGTTTTAATAAAGTGGGCGTGACCGAGGATGAGATTGGCTCCCTCGGGAAGTTCGATCGCAACGGTTTTGAGTTCCATAGATTCGGTTTAATGGAGGGCGATCGAATTTTAACGAGGTTTGCTCGGTTTTGTTCGCCCGGACCGAGAACCCGTGTGGGGTCGTCGCAGCTTTACAATGTGGAGGTCGCGCGATCGCCTCTCAAGAGGATCGCGATTCTCTTTACCACGGAGGGTCTGGGTTAGTTATGGATTACGAAACCGCTCGCAATTTTTTGATCGATCAGGGAATGGCCCTACAAACTCAACGCAACCCCGATGACCTCTTGCGCCGCTTGCAAGACGGAAAAGCACCCATCCCCGGACAACTCACGTCGATTTTATTGGCGCTCAAACGCTTGTTTGAAGACGTCCAAGGACGCGATAGTCTCGATCGCCCGTTGGTTTTAGCCCTCTATCTTTTAGCGATTCAAAGTCAGCAACTGTTCGAGCAAGGCGTGCGATCGCGTGTCGGTTGGCCCCCTTTGTTAAAAGAAGATTTACAACGAGTTGCCAAAGGCGTAGAAAGTATCTTTGCTGGCGTTTGGAAAAATTAATCGATCGATCTAACTTTTTCGCAGACGCGCGATCGTGGTCGGAACTACTACCGGATTATCCCGATTTAAAATAACTTCGTTATGGCGTTTGAGTAAAATAAATTGCGAGAATAAGCCTCGGGCAAATCGCCATAACTTGACTCGCTTGCGTTGTCGTTGGACGAGCGATCTGACCACCGCTAAAATATCCAAACACAAACACATCTGTGTCAGCCGATATTGCCAGTTTTTCCCTCGTTTAGAAATTTCAAAACAAGATCCGGGTAAATAATCCCCTCGATTTGCCCAGAAAGCATATTTTTCGCCTAAAGTAAAGTAATGAAAAACATTTTTAATCTGATGATTTTTCGCTAACTCTGACGAAATTCCCAAAGAATTAAACGTCACTACCGAACGCAAAGCATGGGGATAGCGAATCGCCAACTGCTGGACAATTTTACCCCCCAAACTTTCCCCGATCGCGTCCGGCGGGCGATCTTGCCGATAATAAGTCTCGATCCACTCCCCAACTCCCACGGTTTCCGCCGCCTCTACTTGCCATTCCAATTCGGCAATAAAAACATCCGGCGTATCTTGTAAAACCCCATCGAACGGATACCAAGACCCATAACCGCGAATGACTAAAACGGGTGGATGTTCTCGATCTTCCGGCATTCTTGCTTCGGCATAAAACCCAGTCTTACTATCTTCAAACACCGCTTCGACTCGATAGCCGCCGAGGAGGCGATCGCCTACTTCATGCTTGACATAAATGGAGGGATCGTCTGTATCAAAAATACTGTTTGCTTGTGGTTTTGAGAAGCGTTCGTAAATAACATCGAGAACGTGCCTGCCTGTTTTCGGATCGACGAAGGAAGTCGGAATATCGGAGGGAGGTTTACGGTCAATCTCCATATTTAATTTTAATTTTTAAATTAAAGTGGCAATGCCAATTGACTTTTATTTTATCTTATTTTTCCGATCTTCTCGATCGCAATCTAAAGGGGCGATTCTCCTTTGGAAACCCTACGCAAACCCACGGCGACGACCTAAGCGTATCGCCCTCGAATCTCCGCGATCGGCTAATTGTTTGAGCGCGTCAAACATTGACAATTTCTACATTGAGTATTCCTAAACTTCCGGATTTTAGCAATCATTTTGCCCCCGATCGCTTTCTCTATTTCAATATCAATTCCCACAAGTGAGCCGCGATCTTTTACGGCGGCACCGGATGAAAGTGCTAGAGCGATCGCGTTATCCTTTGAGGGAGGAATATAGTGTTTATACGGATGCTGCGGCCAAAAGACAACGAATAGACTGGACTGAGTTATGCAATCGGAGTTTCCCCCTCATTCAGGAGTTGCCGAATTATGTTGAACAGCGAATCTCGGAAACAAGCACAAACCAGACTGAAAAAGGCGGCGGAACAATACGAACAAGCGGGGGAACAGTTAAAAGTTACGGCGGAAAGTCTATATCAAACACGGGTCAATCGAGGGGTTGAGACGATTCGACGGTGTGAAGACTATATTAATACCCTGGCTAACAGGCCCAAAGAATTTAGCAAGGTTGTTGCCGATCTCAAAGAGGAACTTCAAAAAATAGCAGAATACGATTTAGATCTCATCGATGCCAATCCCGGCAATTTGGCACAGAAGGCGGCGGGCGCCGGAGTGATTGCAGGGGCAGGGGTGGCCTGTTTTGGCCCGGGTGCGGCGATCGCCTTTGCAACCACCTTCGGAACGGCTTCGACGGGAACGGCGATCGCTACCTTATCAGGTGCGGCGGCGACCAATGCGGCTTTAGCCTGGTTGGGGGGTGGCGCCCTTGTTGCCGGAGGTGGCGGGATGGCTGCCGGAAATGCACTCTTAGCAATGGCGGGGCCGATTGGTTGGACGATCGGTGGTGCGACCTTGGTAGGCAGTGGAATGTGGACCAACCATAAAAATAAGGAAATTGCTCGCGAAGCGAACGAAAACGCCGAGCAATTTGAACGATATACGGTTAAGGTCAACACTGCAAACCAGGAAGTTAATTTGCTTGAGCGAGAAACCGTTCGACTCGTTAATTTTATCAAACAAGAGCTATTCTTTTTTGAAGAAAATGCCCCATCAAATTACTTAAAATTTGATGAATCATTAAAATATAGAATGAATATCTTAATTAATACGATTCGTTCTTTAAGCATATCTTTACAAAAAAATATAGAGCTTAATTTGAATTGACTCATACTTAGGGGCGAAGAATTTTCCGCCCCTAGGCTGATTTCGCCACGATCGCAAATGACACGTAACGATTTCTCTACCTATTTAGAGATAGGCGAAGCAATTTCTATCTTTGAATTGAATAACTGTGATTGGTTAAATCATGACGGATTTAGAGAACCAACATCAAACTACGCAATTTATTGCGGCAATTGTTAACAGCGATAACCTGCAACAAGCGGAAGCATTAGCAACCCAACTGAGCGCCCAAGATCGTATTTTTCTTGAAGCCGTGGGAGAGTTTGACAAGGTGCGCGAGTTTGTCGGGACTCCCGAACATATTCTCGGCAGTCCGGCGACGAAACACGGGGAAATTGCCGAGCAAGTAGAAGTGGGAATTCATAATGCTAAATCGCTTTTACAGGGAGTGCGATCGCACGCCACGTTTGAAGGGGTGGGGAGAACGGCACCGGAAGATTATTTAATCGATGGCGTTCAAGTTCAATCTAAATTTGTTAACGGGATTGGTAATAGTTTGGATCGAGTGCTCGATCACATGAGAAAATACGACCATTTTGGTCGAAAGGATTCATATTATCATATTCCTAAAAATCACTACGAAACGATCGACAAAATCTTAAACGGTGAATCAGTTGAAGGGGTCAGTAGCCGACTGGCGCGAAACGTACAAGAAAAAGCGCAAAAAATTGAAGAGCTTTCCGGTCACTCTTTCAAACAAACTGTTAAACCCGCATCTTCCAATTATGAAGATGTTCGGATTGATAAAGTTGAGGATACATTAGCACGGCGAGAACGGGAATTAAAAGAAGAAAATGAAAATATTAAGGACTCCATTAGCGATCGCGCCCAACCTAATTTAGGGGATGTCGGTCGAGTTGCCCTCAAAGGGGCAGTATTGGCTGGGAGTATACGATTTTCCCTCCAAATTTATGCTAAATACAAACAAGGGAAAAATGTTTTTAAGGGCGAACTTTCCCGAGAAGATTGGCAAGAAATTGGCCTCGATACGGTCAAAGGGGGTGCGCTAGGTGGGGTGTCGGCGACGGCGATTTATGGGTTGACAAATTTTGCGAATCTCTCAGCTCCCTTGGCGGGGGCTTTTACTAGTGCGACTTTAGAAATTGCGAGTTTAATAGGTCGTTTGAATTCCGGAGAAATTACGGGCGATCGCTTTGTAGAATTAAGTTTATTTGCCTGTGCGGATTCGGCGATCGTGGCGGCGGGAGCAATCCTCGGACAAGCAATAATTCCGATTCCCGTGGTGGGTATCGTTATTGGCGCGATCGCGGGTCGCATGGTGACGGATATTTGCAAAAATTTATTAGGACAAGAGTCTTCTGTTATTCAAAAAATTGAAAAGTACGATCGAAATTCTATCGCTACTGTTGACCGAGAATATCGGGCGATCGTCGCCGATCTTTTGGCCAAATACGAACGATTGGGCAACTTGGCTCAAGCCGCTTTCGATCCAGCTTTAAACTTAGAATTGAGGTTGCAAGCGAGTATCGAATTAGCGGAGGCTTATGAAGTTGCCGATGATGAGATTCTTCACAATATTGATGAATTAGATGCGTTTATGTTGGGTTAAGTGACAACAACTATAGGCAAAAAGAGAAAGGATAGCTTGACATTGACTTGCCTGTTACACGAGCAAATCGGCGCTAACATCATCCCTATTTTGGCGTTGCATAATAGAGAATGATTTAAGTGAATGCTGGAATCTGATGGTGCTTGA